>NZ_JBCNLU010000017.1:0-109130 GCF_039595295.1 Roseateles sp. | reverse complement strand
GAAGATCCGCGCGAAGGCCGCCGGGATCGCCGGGTAGACCATGTAGAACAGATACGAGACCACGACACCGCCGATCGCCAGCCACAGCGGCAGCGTCTGGATGCTGTGCATCGCCATCGCGACCGGGCCATGGAACTCCTCGCCCAGTTCGGTCATCGCGTGATGGACCGAGTGGTTGATGAAGATCGCGTCCTTGAAGAACTCGCCATGCAGCATCGGCTGGATGGTGAAGTAGCCGATGAGGACCGAGGGGACGGCCAGCAGGACCAGCGGGACCGTCACCACCCACGGGGACTCATGCGGGGTGTGGTCATGGCCGTGGCCATGATCGTCGTGATGGTCGTGCTCGCCCGGGAAGGGCTTGTGGTGGAAGTGTTCCTTGCCGTGGAAGACCAGGAAGTACATCCGGAAGCTGTAGAACGCCGTCACGAAGACGCCGGCCACCACCGCGAAGTAGGCGAAGCCCGCGCCCGGCAGGTGCGACGCCGCCACCGCCTCGATGATCGAGTCCTTCGAGTAGAAGCCCGAGAAGAACGGCGTGCCGATCAGCGCCAGCGAACCCAGCA
Organism: Roseateles sp.; assembly: GCF_039595295.1. GTDB lineage: Bacteria > Pseudomonadota > Gammaproteobacteria > Burkholderiales > Burkholderiaceae_C > Roseateles. The sequence continues at coordinate 108,564 of NZ_JBCNLU010000017.1, read as the reverse complement.
GCGAGGTGATCCAGGTGATGGGCATGTACTTGCGCAGGCCGCCCATGTTGCGGATGTCCTGGTCATGGTGCATGCCGATGATCACCGAGCCCGCGCCCAGGAACAGCAGCGCCTTGAAGAACGCGTGCGTCATCAGGTGGAAGACCGCGACCGAGTAGGCCGAGGCGCCCAGCGCCACCGTCATGTAGCCCAGCTGCGAGAGCGTGGAATACGCGACCACGCGCTTGATGTCGTTCTGGATGATGCCCAGGAAGCCCATGAACAGCGCGGTGATCGCGCCGATGATCATGACGAAGTTCAGCGCGGTGTCCGACAGCTCGAACAGCGGGCTGAAGCGCGACACCATGAAGATGCCGGCGGTCACCATCGTGGCCGCGTGGATCAGCGCCGAGATCGGGGTCGGGCCTTCCATCGAGTCCGGCAGCCACACGTGCAGCGGGAACTGCGCCGACTTGCCCATCGCGCCGATGAACAGGCAGATGCAGGCCACGCTCAGCATCATCCAGCTGTCGCCGCCGAAGGGATTGGCGAAGCCAATCTTGGCCAGCTCGGCGGACTTCGCGAAGGTCTCGGTGTAGTTCAGCGAGCCGCCGTAGGCGACCAGCAGGCCGATGCCCAGGATGAAGCCGAAGTCGCCGACCCGGTTGACCAGGAAGGCCTTCATGTTGGCGAAGATCGCCGTCGGCTTGGTGTACCAGAAGCCGATCAGCAGGTACGACACCAGGCCCACCGCTTCCCAGCCGAAGAACAGCTGCAACATGTTGTTGGACATCACCAGCATCAGCATGCTGAAGGTGAACAACGAGATGTAGCTGAAGAAGCGCTGGTAGCCCGGGTCCTCTTCCATGTAGCCGATGGTGTAGATATGCACCATCAGCGACACGAAGGTCACCACGCACATCATCATCGCGGACAGGCCGTCGATCATGAAGCCGACTTCCATCTTCAGGCCGCCCAGCACCATCCACTCGTAGACGGTCTGGTTGAAGCGCGCGCCGTCGAGCACGGCACTGAGCGTCATGGCCGACAGGATGAACGCAATCAGGACGCCGAGGATGGTCACCGTGTGAGCGCCGCGGCGCCCCACCTGCTTGCCGAACAGGCCCGCCACGATGGCGCCCGCGAGCGGGGCCAGCGGCACCGCCAGCAGCAGGTTCTGAGAGAGTGTTGCAGACATTGTTTTTCTCGCTTCCTGACGCTCGTCAGCCCTTCAGGGTGTCCAGCTCTTCGACGTTGATGCTGCTGCGATTGCGGAACAGCACGACGAGGATCGCCAGGCCGATCGCCGATTCGGCGGCCGCCACGGTGAGGATGAAGAACACGAAGACCTGCCCCGCCATGTCGCCCAAATAATGAGAGAACGCGACGAAGTTGAGGTTGACCGCCAGCAGCATCAGCTCGATGGCCATCAGCAGCACGATCAGGTTCTTGCGGTTCAGGAAGATGCCGATCACCGACAGCGCGAAGAGGATCGCGCCCAGCGTCAGGAAATGCCCCAGCGTGAGGCTCGTAGCGACTGCGCCCATCATGCGGCCCCTTCGTTCTTCTCGACCGGCGCGGCCGGTTGCTCGACCGTCGCCGCGACCTTCACGATCTTCAGGCGCTGGGCCTTGGTGACCTTGACCTGTTGCGACGGGTCCTGGTGGCGCGAGTCCTTGCGGCCGCGCAGCGTCAGCGCGATGGCGGCGATGATGGCCACCAGCAGCAGCACCGCGGCGATCTGCAGCGGGAACAGGTAGTTCGTGTAGATCTGGACGCCCAGCAGCTTGGTGTTGCCCAGTTGCGCCATGCCCGGGATCTCGGGTGCGTCGCTGACGCGGAAGCCGCCCATCAGGATCGCGGCCATCTCCAGCGCGATCAACGCGCCGATCAGGCCGGCCACGGGCATGTGCTTCCAGATGCTTTCACGCACCTGCGTGGACTCGAAGTCCAGCATCATGACCACGAACAGGAACAGCACCATGACGGCGCCGATGTAGACCAGCACCAGCGTGATGGCCAGGAATTCCGCCTTCAGCAGCATCCACACGCAGGACGCGTTGAAGAAGGCCAGGATCAGGAAGAGAGCGGAGTGGACGGTGCTCTTCGCCGTGATGACGCGGAAAGCCGACGCCAGCAGCACGAACGAAAAAACGTAGAACAGCGCGGTAGTGATATCCATGCGGGTTCCTGCAAGCAGGCCGCCGGTCGCGGTCCCCTCCCCTCGCGCGGACGCGAGTCGAGCGGACCGCTGACCGGTCAGCGGTACTTGGCGTCGGCCTCCTTGGTGGCTGCGATTTGCTTCTCATAGCGATCACCCACCGCCAGGAGCATGTCCTTGGTGAAGTAGAGGTCGCCACGCTTCTCGCCGTGGTATTCGAAGATGTCGGTCTCGACGATGGAGTCCACCGGGCAGCTTTCCTCGCAGAAGCCGCAGAAGATGCACTTGGTCAGGTCGATGTCGTAGCGGGTCGTGCGGCGCGAGCCGTCGGCGCGCACGTCCGATTCGATCGTGATCGCCATGGCGGGGCAGACGGCCTCGCACAGTTTGCAGGCGATGCAGCGCTCTTCGCCGTTTTCATAGCGGCGCAGCGCGTGCAGACCGCGGAAGCGAGGAGACAGCGGGGTCTTCTCTTCCGGGAACTGCACCGTGATGTTCTTCGAGAGGAAATGCCGGCCGGTCAGGGCCATGCCCTTGAACAGCTCGGTGAGCATGAAGCTCTTGATTAGGTCCTTGATGGAGCTCACAGCGGACACCTCGGATTACTTCCAGATATTGAACGGGGACTGGATCCACAGACCCACGATCACCAGCCAGATCAGCGTGATCGGGATGAAGATCTTCCAGCCCAGACGCATGATCTGGTCATAGCGGTAGCGCGGGAACGTGGCGCGCACCCACAGGAAGCAGGTCACGACGCAGAAGGTCTTGAAGAACAGCCAGAACCAGTTCCAGAAGGCCATCGTCTGTTGAATGAACGACGGGGTGTCCATGCCCAGCAGCGACCACGAGATCGGGGCCGACCAGCCGCCCAGGAACATGACCACGGCCAGCGCCGACACGAGGATCATGTTGGCGTACTCGGCCAGGAAGAACATCGCGAAGGACATGCCCGAGTACTCGATCATGTGACCGGCCACGATTTCCGACTCACCTTCGACGACGTCGAAGGGGTGGCGGTTCGTCTCGGCCAGACCGGAGATGAAGTACACGATGAAGATCGGGAACAGCGGCAGCCAGTTCCAGGACAGGAAGTTCACGCCGTGCGACGCGAACATGCCATGCTCCTGGCCCATCACGATCGCGCTCATGTTCATCGAGCCGGTGACCATCAGGACGACGACCAGGCAGAAGCCCATCGCGATCTCGTACGAGACCATCTGCGCCGAGGCGCGCAGCGCGCCCAGGAAGGCGTACTTCGAATTCGACGCCCAGCCGGCGATGATCACGCCGTAGACCTCGAGCGAGGTGATCGCCATCAGGAACAGCAGACCGGCGTTGACGTCCGCGATGGCGGCGCCGGGGCCGAACGGAACCACCGCCCAGGCGGCCAGCGCCGGCATGATGGTCATGATCGGGCCGAGGAAGAACAGGCTCTTGTTCGCGGCGGCAGGGACGATGATCTCCTTGAAGATCAGCTTCACCGCGTCGGCGATGGGGGTCAGCAGACCGAAGGGACCGACACGGTTCGGGCCCGGACGGATCTGCGACCAGCCGATGGCCTTGCGCTCCCAGAGCGTCAGATAGGCGACGCAGCCCAGCAGGGGCAGCATCACGGCGATGATCTTGAGCAGGCTCCAGACCACCGGCCACAGCATGCCCAGCGCCGAGGCGCCGGCGTTGTAGAAGTTATCCATCGTCGTCTCGTCCTCAGGCCTTGGTCACGGCGATCGCGCCGCTCAGAGCGCCCAGCGACGCGGTCTCGACCACGCCGGCGGGAATGCGCACCACGGTCGCGGGCAGCGACGCGTCCAGCACCGCGGCCAGCACGGCCTCGCCGCCATCCTGCGTCACGCGCACCTGCGCGCCCTTCTCGGCCAGGCCGAGCGAATCCCACAGGGCTTGCGGCAGTGCGGCCGCCGAGGCGTCGCGACCGTCGCGGGTCAGCTGCAGCGAGGTCGAGCGGCGCACCAGCGCGTCGGTCGCGTAGATCGGGACCGAGCTCAGGCGCTCCAGGCCTTGCACCGGAGCGACGGCGTCCGACTGCGCGTTGATCGCGTTGCCCAGATGCGCACCCAGATCCAGCGAGGCCCCCAGCGCCGCGGCGCGGACCTGCTCGGAGCTGTCGAACTCGAAGCCTTGCAGGCCCAGCATCGTGCCCAGCACGCGCAGCACCTTCCAGGCCGGACGCGATTCGCCGCGGGCCTTGGCCACACCGACGAAGCTCTGCAGCCGGCCCTCCGCGTTGACGAAGCTGCCCGAGGTTTCCGTGAACGGAGCGATCGGCAGCAGCACGTCGGCGAACTCGACCACCGGGCCGGTCTTGAAGGGGCTCAGCACGACGACCATCTCGGCCGCGTTGATCGCCTTCTTGGCGGCAGCGGCGTTGGCGCCGTCCAGCACCGGGTCGGTGTTCAGCAGCACCAGGGCCTTGGCGGGCTGGTCGTTCAGCAGTTGAGCGGCGGAACGGCCGCCCTCGCCCGGCAGCGCCTTGACCAACTGAGCGCCCACCGTGTTCGCGGCGGCCGACAGCACGCCGACGCTGGCGCCGGTCTGCTCGGCGATCCACGAGGCCAGCGACAGCAGGGTCGCGGCTTGCGGGTGTTGAACCGCCGCATTGCCCAGCAGCACAGCCTTGCGCTCGCCCGACAGCAACGCGTCGGCGACCGCCTTGGCGGCGTCGGTGGCCTGGCCTTGCGCCGGAGCGCTCACGCCCTTGGACGCGGCGATCGCCGTGGCGACGTTGGCCAGCTCGGCGACCCAGGTCGAGGGCGCGGTGGTGATGCGCGCGGCGACGGGCATCAGCCAGTCATCGGCGGCGCCGCCCAGGGCCAGGACTTGCGCGCCGCGACGAGCGGCTTGACGCAGGCGTTGCGCGAACAGCGGGTGGTCCTTGCGCAGGAAGGAGCCCACGACGAAGGCGCGGTCGACCTGCGACAGCGACGCGATCGGCATGCCCAGCCAGAAGGCCTTGCCGTCCGCGGCGCGCAGCGCCGGGTCGGTCACGCGCAGACGCGTGTCGATGTTCTCGCTGCCCAGGCCGCGGACCAGCTGCGCCAGCAGATGCAGTTCCTCGACGGTGCTGTGCTCGGAGCCCAGCGCGGCGATCGCTGCAGCGCCCTTCTCCGCCTTGACCTGCTTCAGGCCGTTGGCGACGTATTCCAGCGCCGTGGTCCAGTCGACGGACTTCCACTCGCCGCCCTGCTTCAGCATGGGCGTGGTCAGGCGCTCGTCGCCGTTCAGCGCTTCATACGAGAAGCGGTCGCGGTCGGCGATCCAGCATTCGTTGACGGCTTCGTTCTCCAGCGGGACGACGCGCATCACTTCGTTGTTCTTGACCTGGACGATCAGATTCGCGCCGGTCGAGTCATGCGGGCTGACGCTCTTGCGACGCGACAGTTCCCACGTGCGGGCGCTGTAGCGGAAGGGCTTGCTGGTCAGCGCACCGACCGGGCAGATGTCGATCATGTTGCCCGACAGCTCCGAGTCCACGGTGCGGCCGACGAAGGTCTGGATCTCGCTGTGCTCGCCGCGATGCGCCATGCCCAGCTCCATCTGGCCAGCAATCTCCTGGCCGAAGCGGACGCAGCGCGTGCAGTGGATGCAGCGGCTCATCTCTTCCATCGAGATCAGCGAGCCGACGTTCTTGTGGAACACCACGCGCTTCTCTTCCGAGTAGCGCGAGGAGCCGGCGCCGTAACCGACGGCCAGATCCTGCAGCTGGCATTCGCCGCCCTGGTCGCAGATGGGGCAGTCCAGCGGGTGATTGATCAGCAGGAACTCCATCACGCCCTGCTGGGCCTTGATGGCTTTCTCGCTCTTGGTGCGGACGATCATGCCTTGCGTGACCGGGGTCGCACAGGCGGGCAGCGGCTTCGGAGCCTTCTCCACTTCGACCAGGCACATGCGGCAGTTGGCCGCGATGCTCAGCTTCTTGTGGTAGCAGAAGTGGGGGATGTAGGTCCCGGCCTTCTCCGCGGCATGCATGACCATGCTGCCTTCGGGTACTTCGACCTTCTGGCCGTCGAGTTCGATTTCAACCATAGTTCTTCTCAGCGGCTCCGGATCAGGCCAGCGCCGGCGATTGCGCCGTCGACGACTTGGAGTTGCTCTTCTGCGCCTGCTCGATCATGGCGATGAACTCGCCCTTGAAGTGCTTGAGCATCGCGCGCACCGGCATCGCCGCGGCATCGCCCAGGGCGCAGATGGTGCGGCCCTGGATGTTGTCGGCCACGGAGTTCAGCAGGTCGATGTCCTCGACGCGGCCCTTGCCATGGGCGATGCGCTCGATCACGCGGTGCATCCAGCCCGTGCCTTCGCGGCAGGGGGTGCACTGGCCGCAGGACTCGTGCGCGTAGAAATACGACAGGCGCAGCAGGCTGGTCACCATGCAGCGGGTCTCGTCCATCACGATGACCGCGCCCGAACCCAGCATGGAGCCGGCCTTGGCGATGGAGTCATAGTCCATCGTGCACTGCATCATCACGTCGGCCGGCAGCACCGGGGCCGACGAGCCGCCGGGGATGACCGCCTTGAGCTTGCGACCGCCGCGCACGCCGCCGGCCAGCTCCAGCAGCTTCTCGAACGAGGTGCCCAGCGGAATCTCGTAGTTGCCCGGACGCTCGACGTCGCCCGAGATCGAGAAGATCTTGGTGCCGCCGTTGTTGGGCTTGCCGACTTCCAGATAGGCCTGGCCGCCGTTGCGGATGATCCAGGGGACCGCCGCGAAGGTCTCGGTGTTGTTGATCGTCGTGGGCTTGCCGTACAGGCCGAAGGAGGCCGGGAACGGGGGCTTGAAGCGGGGCTGGCCCTTCTTGCCTTCCAGCGATTCCAGTAGCGCGGTCTCCTCGCCGCAGATGTAGGCGCCGAAGCCGTGGTGCGCATGCAGCTGGAAGCTGAAGTTGCTGCCCAGAATGTTCTCGCCCAGCAGGCCGGCCGCGCGGGCTTCCTCCAGGGCCGCTTCGAAGCGCTCGTAGACCTCGAAGATCTCGCCGTGAATGTAGTTGTAGCCGACCTTGATGCCCATGGCATACGCCGCGATCGCCATCCCTTCGATGACGATGTGCGGGTTGTACATGAGGATGTCGCGGTCCTTGCAGGTGCCCGGCTCGCCCTCGTCGCTGTTGCAGACGAGATACTTCGCGCCCGGGAATTGGCGGGGCATGAAGCTCCACTTCAGGCCGGTCGGGAAACCGGCGCCGCCGCGGCCGCGCAGGCCCGAGGCCTTCACTTCGGCGATGACCTGGTCCGAGGTCATGCCCTGCCCCTCGCCTTGGGCGAGGATCTTGCGCAGCGCCTGATAGCCGCCGCGCGCTTCATAGTCCTTCAGCGACCAGTTCTTGCCGTTGAGGCCCGCGTAGATCTGCGGGGTGATGTTGCGGTCGTGGAAGCAGGTTTCGACGCCGGTCGCCTGCCACTTGGAGAGATCGATGTGCTGCATCGTCGCGTTCCCTCAGTTCTTGTTGGCGGCATGGTGGGCGCGCAAGGCCTCCACCAGCTCATCCAGACGCTCGGCGCTCATGAAGCTCAGCATCTGGCGGTCGTTGACCAGCATCACGGGCGAGTCGGCGCAGGCACCCAGGCACTCGCTCTGCTGCACGGTGAAGAGACCGTCGCTCGTCGTGCCGCCGGCCTCGACACCCAGCTTCGTGCACAGGTGGTCCAGCGCCTTCTGGCCGTCGCGCAGCTGGCACGGGAGGTTGGTGCAGACGTTCAGCTTGAACACGCCCAGCTTGCGCTGGTTGTACATGTTGTAGAAGGTCGTGACCTCGTAGACGGCGATGGCCGGCATGCCCAGATAGTCGGCGATCGCATCTTCCGCCTCGCGGGACACGAAGCCCTGCTCCTGCTGGACGATCGACAGACAGGCCATCACGGCCGATTGCGCCTGCTCCGCCGGGTACTTGGCGACTTCGCGCGCGAAGCGGGCCGCAGTGGCCTCGCTCAGGATGAATTCAGTGCTGCTCATCGCTTCACCACTCAACGGTCAATCTCACCGAACACGATGTCCATCGTGCCGATCACGGCCACGGCGTCGGCGATCATGTGACCGCGCGCCATCTCGTCCAGCGCCGCCAGATGCGAATAGCCGGGCGCGCGGATCTTCAGCCGGTACGGCTTGTTGGCGCCGTCGCTGATCATGTAGATGCCGAACTCCCCCTTCGGGTGCTCGACCGATGCGTAGGCCTCGCCCTCGGGAACGCGGAAGCCTTCGGTGAACAGCTTGAAGTGGTGGATCAGCTCTTCCATGCTGCTCTTCATCGCCACGCGCGACGGAGGGGCCACCTTGTGGTTGTCGGTGATGACCGGACCCGGATTGGCCTTGAGCCACTTCACGCACTGCTCGACGATGCGGCAGGACTGGCGCATCTCCTCCACGCGCACGACGTATCGGTCGTAGGTGTCGCCATTGGTGCCGACCGGGATGTCGAAGTCCATGCGGCCGTACACGTCGTAGGGCTGGGTCTTGCGGGTGTCCCAGGCGATGCCCGAGCCGCGCAACATCGGGCCGGTCAGGCCCAGGTTCAGCGCACGCTCCGGCGTCACGACGCCGATGCCCACGGTGCGCTGTTTCCAGATGCGGTTGTCGGTCAGCAGCGTCTCGTAGTCGTCGACGTTGGCCGGGAAGCGCTTGCAGAAGTCCTCGATGAAATCGAGCAGCGAGCCCTGACGGTTCTCGTTGAGCTTGTCGATCGCCTTCTGGTTCTTGATCTTGCTGACCTTGTACTGCGGCATCGTGTCCGGCAGGTCGCGATAGACGCCGCCCGGACGGAAGTAGGCCGCGTGCATGCGCGCGCCCGAGACCGCCTCGTACATGTCGAAGATGTCCTCACGCTCGCGGAAGCAGTAGATGAGGATGTTCATCGCGCCGCAGTCGATGCCGTGCGCGCCCAGCCAGAGCAGGTGGTTCAGGATGCGGGTCAGCTCGCCGAACATCACGCGGATGTACTGAGCGCGCTCCGGGACCTCGATGCCCAGCATCTTCTCGATGGCCAGGCAGTACGCGTGCTCGTTGGACATCATCGACACGTAGTCGAGGCGGTCCATGTACGGGAGCGACTGGATGAAGGTCTTGGTCTCGGCGAGCTTCTCGGTCGCGCGGTGCAGCAGGCCGATGTGCGGGTCGGCGCGCTGGATGACTTCGCCGTCCAGCTCGAGCACCAGGCGCAGCACGCCGTGAGCGGCCGGATGCTGCGGGCCGAAGTTCAGGGTGTAGTTCTTGATTTCGGCCATTTCTTACAGCCCGCCGTAGTTGTCTTCGCGGATAACGCGCGGGGTGATCTCGCGCGGCTCGATGGTCACCGGCTGGTAGATGACGCGCTTCTGCTCGGGGTCGTAGCGCATCTCGACATGACCCGACACCGGGAAGTCCTTGCGCATCGGATGGCCGATGAAGCCGTAATCGGTCAGGATGCGACGCAGGTCCTCATGACCTTCGAAGATGATCCCGTACATGTCGAACGCTTCGCGCTCGAACCAGTTGGCGGCATTCCAGATCGGGGTCACCGCGGCCACGGCCGGGAAGTCGTCGTCGGTCGCGAAGACCTTCAGGCGCAGGCGCCAGTTCTTGTTGATCGACAGCAGATGCGAGACCACGGCGAAACGCGCGCCTTCATAGGCGCCGTCCTTGTAGGCCGAGTAGTCCACGCCGCACAGGTCGATCAGCTGCTCGAAGCGCAGTTCCGAGTGGTCGCGCAGCAGCTTGGCAACGGCCAGGTAGTCCTTGGCCGCGACGGTGATGGTGATTTCGCCCAGCTCGCGCTTGAGCGCGACGATCTGGCCGCCCAGGACGGATTCCAGCGCCGCCTGCAGGGTGTCGAGTTTGATGGTCATGAGCTTCCTGCCTGACGCTGCTTAGCGCGCGATGGTGTTTTCGCGGCGGATCTTGGCCTGCAGTTGCAGGATGCCGTAGAGCAGCGCCTCGGCGGTCGGCGGACAGCCTGGGACATAGACGTCGACCGGGACGATGCGGTCACAGCCCCGCACGACCGAGTAGCTGTAATGGTAGTAGCCGCCGCCATTGGCGCAGCTGCCCATCGACAGCACCCAGCGCGGCTCGGCCATCTGGTCGTAGACCTTGCGCAGCGCGGGCGCCATCTTGTTGCACAGCGTGCCGGCCACGATCATGAGGTCGGACTGGCGCGGGCTGGGACGGAACAGCATGCCGAAGCGGTCGATGTCGTAGCGGGCGGCGCCCGCGTGCATCATCTCGACCGCGCAGCAGGCGAGACCGAAGGTCATCGGCCACAACGAACCGGTCTTGGACCAGTTCACCAGCTTGTCCAGCTGGGTGGTCATGAAGCCTTCCTTCAAAACGCCTTCGTTACCCATATCGATTCCAATCTTTCGAGATCCGGGGGTCAGGTCTTCACGCGGTGTTGACGCGAGCGCCCTTCCCTAACGGACACGCGCCCGAATCGGGCGCCGTGTCCTGAAGCTTTCACAGGCCGCCGGGCCTGTCATTCCCAGTCCAGCGCGCCCTTCTTCCACTCGTAGGCGAAGCCCACGACGAGGATGCCCAGGAAGATCATCATCGCCCAGAAGCCGGCCGGGCCAATCTCGCGCAGCGAGACCGCCCAGGGGAACAGGAAGGCGATTTCCAGGTCGAAGAGGATGAAGAGGATGGCGACGAGGTAGTACCGCACGTCGAACTTCATGCGGGCGTCCTCGAAGGCCTCGAAGCCGCACTCGTAGGGGCTGTTCTTCGCCGCGTCAGGGCGACGCGGGCCGGCCAGGAAGCCCAGCACTTGCGGGGCGATACCCACTCCACAACCGACAAGGATGAAAAGGATGACGGGCAGGTATTGTTCCAGGCTCACGACTTGCTTTCGTTGGATGCCAGGAAGCCGAGTTTGCCGCTTTCCAGTGACAAACACGATTCCCGGTGTGTCGCCGAACTTTGGCCGAGGCCGACCAACGATTCGGCAAAAGCAACGGGCGCGCCGCCAGCGATTATCAAACCGCTCACGGACCGCGCCCGCCTAGTTCTCCGGAAGATCGCACACGCGTTGCGCATGCGGTTCTCAGAGTACTTCGCCCTGCTTGATCTCGATCGATCCGGCTTTCCGGCTAGATCGCGAAGACCATGGCAGGCCGATTTATTCTGGTGCCGACGGCGAGACTCGAACTCGCACAGCTTTCGCCACTACCCCCTCAAGATAGCGTGTCTACCAATTTCACCACGTCGGCTTGTCGTCACTTTGCAGTGACCTTGTCTTGACGGCTCGCGTTTCAGACAGCCTCGAATTCTATACAGCTTTTTGAGCTCAAATAGAGATTCGAGACGATTTTGTCGATGAGCTTACGCCAGCCGCCCACGACTGTCAGTTCGACGCCGCGGAAGCAGGCGCCGCGGGAGCGATCGAAGCCCCCGGCAGCACGGTCGACGCCGGTGCCGAAGCGCCATCCGCCGCGCGCTGCAACAGCTGTTCGCCGGCCGACACACCACCACCGATGCCACCCTCGCGATGGCTGCCCATGTAGGCCAGCGCCAGCGTGGCGACGAAGAAGATCGTCGCCGCGACCGCAGTCGAACGCGACAGGAAGTTGGCGCTGCCGGTCGCACCGAACAGCGAGCCCGAGGCGCCGCTGCCGAAGGACGCGCCCATGTCGGCGCCCTTGCCGTGCTGCACCAGCACCAGACCGATCATCGTCAGCGCGGCCAGCAGTTGCAGCACCAGCACCAGATTCATCATCACTTGCATTGCTTGTTTCTCCAGGAACCCCAAACGCCGGCGCTTAGCCGGCGGCGCGGCAGATCGCCGCGAAATCTGCCGCCTTCAGCGCGGCGCCTCCGATGAGGCCGCCGTCGATGTCGGGCTGAGCGAACAGTTGAACGGCGTTGTCAGGCTTGACGCTGCCGCCGTAGAGGATCTGCATCTGATCCGCCTTCTGCGTGGCTGCGCGCAGCTGCTGACGCAGCAGTGCATGCACATGCTGCGCCTGCTCGGGCGTGGCCGTCAGGCCGGTGCCGATCGCCCACACCGGTTCATAGGCCACCACGATCTCGCCGATGCAATGCGTCAGCGTGTGGATGACCGCGGCGAGCTGGCGCTTGACCACTTCTTCCGTGCGGCCGGACTCGCGCTCCGCCAGCGTCTCGCCGACGCAGACGATTGGCGTGACGCCATGGGCCAGCGCGGCCTTGGCCTTGTCGGCGACCAGCTGGTCGCCTTCGGCGTGATAGGCGCGGCGCTCCGAATGCCCCACGATCGCATAGCGGCAGCCGAGATCGGCCAGCATCGCCGACGAGACCTCGCCGGTGAATGCGCCCTGCTCATGCGCCGAGCAATCCTGCGCGCCGTACGCGACCTGCATGCCGGTCAGCGCCAGCGCCGTCTCGGTGATGTAGGGGAACGGGACGCAGACCGCCACCTGGGCGTTCCACGGACCGGCCTCCTTCAGGCCCGCCAGCAGCACGGCATTGGCCGCACGGCTGCCGTGCATCTTCCAGTTGCCGACCACCAGTTTCTTGCGCATCAGATCAACTCCCTTGATTCCGAAAATCCCGAGCCCGCCGACGATCCCGAAGGATCACCAGCTCAGCACGATCTTGCCGACGTGCTCGCCCGATTCCATCAGCGCGTGCGCCGCGGCGGCCTCCGCCGCGGGCAGCTGCTTGTAGATGACCGGCGCGATCGCGCGCGAGGCCAACAGCGGCCACACCCGCTCACGCAGCGCGCGAGCGATGCCGGCCTTGAACTCGATCGGACGCGGACGCAGCGTGGAGCCGGTGATCGTCAGACGGCGGCGCAAGACCTGACCCGCATCGAACTCCGCCTTCACGCCGCCCTGCACCGCGATGATCACGGCGCGACCGTCGTCGGCCAGGCACTGCACATTGCGCGCGACATAGCTGCCGGCGACCATGTCCAGGATCACGTCGACACCGCGCCCATCGGTCGCCGACTTCGCCGCTTCGACGAAGTCCTGCTCGCGATAGTTGATCGCCACATCCGCACCCAGCGCCAGACAGGCCTCGGCCTTGTCCGCGTTCCCGACGGTGACCAGCACCGTCGAGCCCAGCGCCTTGGCGATCTGGATCGCCGTGACGCCGATGCCGCTGCTGCCACCGTGCACCAGCAGCGTCTCACCTGGTTGCAGGCGAGCGCGCTCGAACACATTGCTCCAGACGGTGAAGAAGGTCTCGGGCAGGCTCGCCGCCTCGACCATGCTCCAGCCATCCGGCACCGGCAGGCATTGCACCACCGGCGCGACGCACAGCTCGGCATAGCCGCCACCCGCGACGAGCGCGCAGACTGCGTCGCCTACCCTCAGACCGGCGGACGCAAGCGCCTGGGCGTCACCCGCCTCGACGATGCCGGCGACTTCCAAACCTGGAAGATCGCTGGCACCCGCCGGGGGCGGATAGGCGCCCTTGCGCTGCAGCACGTCCGGCCGGTTGATGCCGTAGGCCTGCACGCGGATCAGGCATTCGCCAACCCCATGGACGGGGTCGGCGCGCTCGATCAGCCGCAGGACCTCCGGTCCGCCGGGCTGGGTGATGGCGATGGCCTTCATGACGCGACGCGCGGTGCGACCTGGCGGATCACTCGGCCGAGCCTTCGTCGTGGCGAGGAGCCGGCGCCGGAGCGTCGCGGTCCAGAAGCGCCTTCATCGACAGCTTGATGCGGCCCTTCTCGTCGGTCTCAAGCACCTTGACCTTGACGATCTGACCTTCGCTCAGGAAGTCGGTGACCTTCTCCACGCGCTGGTGGGCGATCTGACTGATGTGCAGCAGACCGTCCTTGCCCGGCAGGATGTTGATCAGCGCGCCGAAGTCCAGGATCTTGGTGACCGGACCTTCGTAGACCTTGCCGATCTCGGCTTCCGCCGTGATCTGCTCGATGCGCTTCTTGGCCAGCTCAGCCTTGTCGCCATCGGTCGAGGCGATGGTGATCGTGCCGTCTTCGCCGATGTCGATCTGCGTGCCGGTCTCTTCGGTCAGCGCGCGGATGGTCGCGCCGCCCTTGCCGATCACGTCACGGATCTTCTCCGGATTGATCTTCATCGTGTACAGGCGCGGCGCGAACTGCGAGATCTCGGTGTTGGCCGAGCCCATCGCGTCGACCATCTTCTCCAGGATGTGCAGACGCGCTTCCTTGGCCTGAGCCAGCGCGACCTGCATGATTTCCTTGGTGATGCCCTGGATCTTGATGTCCATCTGCAGGGCGGTGATGCCGGCGGTCGTGCCGGCCACCTTGAAGTCCATGTCGCCCAGGTGATCTTCATCGCCCAGGATGTCGGTCAGCACGGCGAAGCGGTTGGCGTCCTTGATCAGGCCCATGGCGATGCCGGCGACGTGCGCCTTCAGGGGCACGCCGGCATCCAGCAGCGACAGGCAGCCGCCGCAGACCGAGGCCATCGACGACGAGCCGTTGGACTCGGTGATTTCCGAGACCACGCGGATCGAGTACGGGAAGTCTTCCTTGGTCGGCAGCACGGCGACCAGCGCGCGCTTGGCCAGGCGGCCGTGGCCGATTTCGCGACGCTTGGGGCTGCCCACGCGACCGGTTTCGCCGGTGGCGAACGGCGGCATGTTGTAGTGCAGCATGAAGCGCTCGGAGTACTCGCCGGCCAGCGCGTCGATGACTTGCGCGTCACGGTCCGTACCCAGGGTCGCGGCGACCAGCGCCTGCGTTTCACCACGGGTGAACAGGGCCGAGCCGTGAGCGCGCGGCAGCACGCTGTTGCGGATTTCGATGGCGCGCACGGTGCGCGTGTCGCGGCCGTCGATGCGGGGCTCGCCGGCGAGGATCTGGCCGCGCACGATGCGGGCTTCGATCTCGAACAGCAGACCGTCGACTTCCACGCCGTCGAACGCGACGCCTTCGGCGGTCAGGGCTTCCTTGACCTTCGAGTAGGCGGTGCGGCAGGCCTCGGTACGGGCTTGCTTCGAACGGATCTGGTAAGCGGCGCGCAGGCTCTCTTCAGCCAGGGCGGTGACCTTGGCGATGAAGGCCTCATCCTTGGCAGGAGCGGTCCAGTTCCAGGACGGCTTGCCGGCTTCGCGGACCAGGTCGTTGATCGCGGCGATCGCAATCTTGCCCTGCTCATGACCATAGGTCACGGCGCCGAGCATGACATCCTCGCTCAGTTGGTCAGCTTCGGACTCGACCATCAGCACGGCGGCTTCAGTGCCGGCGACGACCAGGTCCAGCTTGGAGTCGAGCAGCGCGGTCTTGCCCGGGTTCAGCACGTACTCGCCATTGACGTAGCCCACGCGGGCGGCGCCGATGGGGCCGTTGAACGGGATGCCGGAGATGGCCAGCGCGGCGCTGGTGGCGATCAGGGCGGCGATGTCGGCTTGAACTTCAGGGTTCAGCGACACGGTGTGCACGACGACCTGGACTTCGTTGAAGAAGCCTTCCGGGAACAGCGGGCGGATCGGGCGGTCGATCAGGCGCGAGGTCAGGGTCTCCAGCTCGCTGGGACGGCCTTCACGCTTGAAGAAGCTGCCGGGGATCTTGCCGGCGGCGTAGGTCTTCTCGATGTAGTCGACGGTCAGCGGGAAGAAGTCCTGACCGGCCTTGGGCGCGGACTTGGCGACGACGGTGGCCAGGACCACGGTGTCTTCGATGTTCACCAGCACGGCACCGGACGATTGACGGGCGATCTCGCCGGTCTCCATCACGACTTGATGCTCACCCCATTGGAAGGTCTTGACGACTTTGTTGAACATGCTCATTCGTGTTCTCCTCAGTTGAACGGCCGCTTGCGGCGCGGCGCGGGACCGGGAGTGAAGCTGGGTTTGGCGGGATGCCATTCCAGTGCGCCTGCCCTGCCGGGACACCCGGCAAGCGCGTTGGAATGACACAGCAGCGCCACGTCAGCCCGACTCCGTTGAGTTTGAGAACCGGCGAGTCGACCGGTTCAAGAACGTTTCGCGACGGCCTTGCTCAGCAAAAAGCGAGGCCGCGCAGAAACGACAAAGAGCCTGTTGGAATCAGACCAGACAGGCTCTTTGCTTTCATGCGCCGATTACTTGCGCAGACCCAGCTTCTGGATCAGGGCGGTGTAGCGGTCGGCGTCCTTCTTCTTCAGGTAGGCCAGCAGGCTCTTGCGCTGGTTGACCATCTTCAGCAGACCGCGACGGCCGTGGTGATCCTTGGCGTGCAGCTTGAAGTGGGGGGTCAGCTCGTTGATGCGAGCGGTCAGCAGAGCGACCTGGACTTCCGGAGAGCCGGTATCGTTGGCGCTGCGGGCGTTGGCCTTGACGATCTCCGCCTTGGCTTGGTCGAAATTGGTGGACATGTGCGTTCCTTGTTCCGGAATGATTCGGAAGGTCCGCCGGCATGGCCCAAGAGGCGTCAAGTGCGCAGACGGTTTCCGAGGTTGGACTTGCGGTCACAGGTGAAACCGACCCGTGCCGTGCTAGTTGTTCCTGGCCTTTCCCGGGGAGGTAAGGGCGAAAAACAGCGCGCAGTATAGCGGATTCAGAGGGGCCGGACCATGCGACAGCTCGACGGCAGCTCGGCCTGGGCCGGATCGAGGTAGCGCAGCGTGCGGAAGCCGTAGCCGGAACCCTCGTTGTCGTGGGGCGCGCCGGCCTCGCCCGCGCGGCGCATGATGCTGACGTACAGCGGCTGCTGGAGTTGATGATCGGACGGCCGCATCCAGCCCTGGTGCGCGACGCCCAGCGCGCGGCCATCCAGCCGCAGCCCCTCGAGCGCCCGCGCCACCGCCGCCGGATCGTCGCCGCCGGCCTTCTCCATCGCGGCGACCAGCATCTCGACCATCAACTGCATGCGCGCGTGCAGGTAATCGTCCTGCGGACGCGGGAAACGCTGACGGAAGGCGGCATAGAAACGCTCCGAATCCGCGGTGCCGGCGTTGGGATGCCACTCCGCGACCGCCAGCACCCGATCGACGCCCGCCTCGCCGAGCACGCCCGGCACGCCCAGCGCGTTCCCGTAGAAGGTATAGAAGCGCGTCGGCAGCCCCAGGTCCTTGGCCGCCTTGATCAGCAGCGTCAGGTCGTTGCCCCAGTTGCCGGTGAGCACCGCCTGCGCCCCGCTGGCGCGGATCTTGGTCGCGTAGGGCATGAAGTCCTTGACCCGCCCCAGCGGATGCAGCTCGTCGCCGACGATCTCCAGATCCGGCCGCCGCTTGGCGAGCATCGCCCTCGCCTGCTCACGCAGGTGTTGGCCGAAGCTGTAGTCCTGACCGATCAGATAGATGCGCTTGAGCGCCCAATCCTGCGCGATGACCTCGACCAGCGCGGCGAGCCGCATGTCGGTGTTGGCATCGAAGCGGAAGTGCCAGTAGCTGCATTGCGCGCCGGTCAGCGCGGGATCGACCGCCGCGTAGTTCAGGAACAGCGCGCGGCGCAAGGGGTCGCGCGCGTTGTGCTTGTCGAGCGCCGACACCAGCGCGCCTGCCACCGCCGAGCTGTTGCCCTGCAGGACCACGTGGATGCCTTGATCCGTCGCGGCGCGCAGCAGGGACAGCGACTCCTCGACCGAGCCCTTGCTGTCGAAGCGGACCAGCTCCAGCCGGCGCGCGCCGCCGGGCAGGTTCACGCCGCCGCGCGCGTTCACGCGCTCGGTCGCCCAGACGAGATTGCGAAAGACCGCCTCGCCGCCATTTCCGAGCGGACCAGAGAGGCCCTCGATCAGCGCGAGCCGGATCGGCGCCGTTGACCTTGCGGCCGCATCGGCGACAGGCGCGGCCATCACATCCGCGATCGGTGTCAGCGCCAGAACACCGATGACCACGGCGATCGCAGCCGTCGCAACCATCCCGGCCGCCACGTTCGTCACAGCCGCCGCAGCCATCACGGCGATCCGCGCCGTCGCCCTCCCCGTCCGCTTCACAGCTGCGCGGGGCTGGCGATCTGCGACAGGTCCCAGCGCGGCTTGACCTCGAAGCCGCCGCCTCGGGTCAGATTCGCCATGTCGCGCCGCAGACGCAGCGCGGCGGCGAGCGCGATCATCGCGCCGTTGTCGGTACACAGATGCAGCTCGGGATAGTGGACGCGCACGCGGCGCTTCTCACAGGCCGCGTTCAACTGCTCGCGCAGATGCTTGTTGGCACCGACGCCGCCCGCCACGACCAAGCGCTTCAGGCCGGTCTCCTTCAGCGCCAGCATCGCCTTCTTCACCAGCACCTCGACGATGGCCGCCTGCGTCGACGCGGCCAGGTCGGCGCGCTGCTGCTCGGCGATGCCTCCCGGCTGCGCCTCCAGCTTGCGGACCTGCGTCAGCACCGCCGTCTTCAGGCCGGCGAAGCTGAAATCCGGCTTGCCGCTGTGCATCAGCGGGCGCGGCAGCGCGAAGGCCTCGGCATGACCCTGCTCCGCGAGCTTGGACAGATGCGGGCCGCCGGGGTACGGCAAGCCCAGCAGCTTGGCGGACTTGTCGAAGGCCTCGCCGGCGGCGTCGTCGATGGTCTCGCCGAGCAGCTCATAGCTGCCGACGTCGTCGACCCGCATCAGCTGCGTATGGCCGCCGGACACCAGCAGCGCGACGAAGGGGAACTCCGGCGGATCGGCCGACAGGAAGGGCGACAGCAGATGCCCCTCCAGGTGATGGATGCCCATCACGGGCCGATCCAGTGCGGCGCCCAGCGAGGCCGCGACGCCTGCGCCGACCAGCAGCGCGCCGGCCAGACCCGGCCCCTGCGTATAGGCGACGACGTCGACATCGGCCAGCGACAGACCGGCGCTCTCCAGCACCTCGCGCGTCAGCGGCAGCACGCGGCGAATGTGGTCGCGCGAGGCCAGTTCGGGCACCACGCCGCCATAGGCCTGGTGCATCGAGATCTGGCTGTGCAGCGCGTGCGCGAGCAGCACCGGCACGCCGTCGCCGGAGGCGTCGACCAGGGCCACGCCGGTTTCGTCGCAGGAGGATTCGATGCCGAGAACGCGCATGGGGTCAGGGATTTCGCTTCTTCAGTCCCGCCAGCCAAGGGCCGCGGCAGCCGCTGTGATCGCTCGCCACGAACAGGCCAGCGATGGATTCATGTCAATGATTCTCTTTGGCGTGGTTGATCGAGTACTTGGGGATCTCGACCGTCACGTCCTTGTTGGAGAGGATGGCCTGGCAGGACAGGCGCGAGTTGGGCTCCAGGCCCCAGGCGCGGTCCAGCATGTCCTCTTCGTTCTCCTCCATCTCGGAGAGCGACGCAAAGCCCTCGCGCACGATCACGTGGCAGGTGGTGCAGGCGCAGACCTGATCGCAGGCGTGTTCGATGTCGACGTGGTTGTCGAGCAGCGCCTCGCAGATCGTGGTGCCGGGAGGCGCCTCGATGCTCTTGCCCTCGGGCGCGTACTCGGGATGAGGAAGGATCTTGATGACAGGCATGGGGTGTCCTTGAAGCTGGCGGCGAGGCGTGCGGTGCGCGATGGCGTCGGCTGGCGTTCAGATCTGGTCGAGGCTGCGGCCGGTCAGGGCCTGCTGGATGCCGCGGTTCATGCGCGCGGCGGCGAAGGCTTCGGTGCCCTTGGCCAGCGCCTCGACGGCGGCGTCGATGGCATCGGCGTCGGCGACCGCGTCCTCGGCTTGCGCCTTGGCCAGCAGGTCGGATTGCAAAGCGGCGATCTCGGCGCGCTCGGCATCGCTGAGCAGATCGCCGTCGGCGCGCAGCGCGGACTGGGTCGCGAGGATCATGCGCTCGGCCTCGACGCGGGCCTCACGCAGCTTGCGCGCGGCCATGTCGGATTCAGCGCTGGCGAAGCCCTCGCGCAGCATGTTGGCGATCTGGTCGTCGGACAGGCCGTAGCTGGGCTTGACCTGCACCGCGGCCTCGACGCCCGAGCCCAGCTCGCGCGCGGAGACGCTCAGCAGGCCGTCGGCGTCAACCTGGAAGCTGACGCGAATGCGCGCCGCACCGGCAGCCATCGGCGGAATGCCGCGCAGCTCGAAGCGCGCCAGCGAGCGGCATTCGCTCACCAGCTCGCGCTCGCCCTGCAGCACGTGGACCGCGAGCGCGGTCTGGCCGTCCTTGAACGTGGTGAAGTCCTGGGCCTTGGCCACGGGAATCGTCGCGTTGCGCTCGATGATGCGCTCGACCAGGCCGCCCATGGTCTCCAGCCCGAGGGACAGCGGAATCACGTCCAGCAGCAGGATCTCGCCGTCGGCGCTGTTGCCGGCCAGCTGATTCGCCTGCACCGACGCGCCCAGCGCCACGACCTCGTCGGGATTCAGATTCGTCAGCACCTCGCGGCCGAAGAGCTCGCCCACGACGCGGCGCACGATGGGCATGCGGGTGGAGCCGCCGACCATCACCGTGCCCTGCACCTCGTCCGCGGCGACCTTGGCGTCGCGCAGCACGCGGCGCACCGCCGTCAGCGTCTTGTTGACCAGCGGCAGCGCCAGCTCGTCGAACTGCGCGCGCGAGACCTCCACGTTCAGCGCGCCGGCATCGAGCGCGGCGCTCAGCGTCACGCGCTCGTTGTCGGTCAGGCCTTCCTTGGCCTGGCGCGCAGCGACCAGCACGCGACGCTTGTCGGCGGCACTGCTGATGCTCAGACCCGCCTGCGCGAGGGCCCAATCGGCCAGCAGTCGATCGAAGTCATCACCGCCGAGCTGCGCATCGCCGCCGGTCGCGACGACCTCGAAGACGCCCTGGGTCAGGCGCAGCAGCGAAATGTCGAAGGTGCCGCCGCCCAGGTCGTAGACGGCGTAGAGTCCCTCGCTGCCGTTGTCCAGCCCGTAGGCGATCGCAGCGGCGGTGGGCTCGTTGATCAGGCGCAGCACGTTCAGGCCCGCGAGCTGCGCGGCATCCTTCGTGGCTTGGCGCTGCGCGTCGTCGAAGTAGGCCGGGACCGTGATGACGGCGCCGAACAGGTCGTCATTGAAGGTGTCCTCGGCGCGCTGGCGCAGCGTCGCCAGGATCTCGGCGGAGATCTCCACCGGAGACTTCAGGCCCTCGCGCGTGGAAAGGCTCAGCATGCCCGGCGTGTCCTCGAAGCGATACGGCAGCTTGTCGCGATTGGCGATGTCGTCGACGCGGCGGCCCATGAAGCGCTTGACCGAGACGATGGTGTTTTCGGGATCCTCGGCCTGCGCGGCC
This sequence comes from Roseateles sp., assembly GCF_039595295.1. GTDB lineage: Bacteria > Pseudomonadota > Gammaproteobacteria > Burkholderiales > Burkholderiaceae_C > Roseateles. The sequence continues at coordinate 87,410 of NZ_JBCNLU010000017.1, read as the reverse complement.
AGCGCGTCGAAGCCGAATTGGCGGCGCCCCTCGGGCATCACGCGCACCGCCGACGGCAGGATCACGCGACCCTGGTCGTCAGGCAGGCATTCGGCGACGCCATGGCGCATCGCGGCGACCAGCGAGTGGGTCGTGCCCAGGTCGATGCCAACGGCGATGCGACGCTGATGCGGATCAGGCGACGCGCCGGGCTCGGAGATTTGCAGCAGGGCCATGGTGTCTTGTCTTGTTCTTCGAATGTCGGATCAGAAGATCGGGAGGTCGAGGGATCTGAGCGTCAGGGGCCGGGCGAACCGGACGGCACTCACGAGGGCTCGGTCGCCTCCAGGCGTCGATCGATGTCGGCACGGAAACGGGTCAGGAACATCAGCGCGCGCACGGACTCGGCCGCGCCGCGGGCGTCGTTCTCGTCGTCGAGCTGACGCCCCGCCTTCGCGAGCAAGGCGCGCTCGCGGTCGGCGACCTGCCGGTCGATGGCCAGGATGGCGTCGGGCGTCTTGGCCTCGTCAAGCGACTCGCGCCACTCCATCTGCTCCATCAGGAACGCGGCCGGCATGCGGGTGTTCTCGTTGGCCTGGATGGGCGCGCCGCGCAGCTCGCACAGATACGAGGCGCGCTTGAGCGGATCGCGCAGGCGCTGATGCGCCTCGTTGACGCGCAGCGCCCATTGCATGGCCAGACGCTGCGAGGCCGCGCCGTCCGCCGCGAAGCGGTCCGGATGCACCTTGGCCGCCAGCGCCTTCCAGCGCTGCGCGATCTCGGCGCCGTCCTGTGCGAAGCGCTGCGGCAAGCCGAACAAACTGAAATCGTCGTCGTCGAGTTTCATGAACCCAGTCGCTCCAACGGCGTCGGACGCGCCAATGAAAAGGCGCGGCACCCGGCCGCGCCCTCGTTCGCCGCCGACCTCAGATGCGGAACGATTCGCCGCAGCCGCAGCGGTCCTTCTCGCGAGGATTGCGGAACTTGAAGCCCTCGTTCAGGCCCTCGCGGACGAAGTCCAGCTCGGTGCCGTCCAGGTACGGGAGGCTCTTGGGGTCGATCAGCACCTTCACGCCATGGCCCTCGAAGATCACGTCCTCGGGCGCCACTTCATCGGCGTACTCCAGCTTGTAGGCCAGGCCCGAGCAGCCGGTGGTCTTCACGCCCAGGCGCACGCCGACACCCCGGCCACGCTTGGCGATGTATCGCGTGACGTGACGGGCGGCGGCTTCGGTCAGGGTGACGGACATCGGGCGGACCTCAGGCAGCGGTCGCGTCGGCGGTCTGACCGTGCTTGGCGCGGTAGTCGTCGACGGCGGCCTTGATGGCGTCCTCGGCCAGGATCGAGCAGTGGATCTTCACCGGGGGCAGAGCCAGCTCCTCCGCGATCTGGTTGTTCTTGATCGACAGCGCCTGGTCCAGGGTCTTGCCCTTGACCCACTCGGTGACCAGCGAGCTCGACGCGATCGCCGAGCCGCAGCCGTAGGTCTTGAACTTCGCGTCCTCGATCAGCCCGGTCGACGGATTGACCTTGATCTGCAGCTTCATCACGTCGCCGCAGGCGGGCGCGCCCACCATGCCGGTGCCGACGGACTCGTCGCCCTTGTCGAAGCCGCCCACGTTGCGGGGGTTCTCGTAATGGTCGATGACCTTGTCGCTGTATGCCATGTCAGTTCTCCAACAACTTGTTCTTGAGGATCAGAGGGGGTCAATCAAGTGCATTCAATGAGGGGCGCTCAATGCGCGGCCCATTGGATGGTGCTGATGTCGACGCCTTCCTTGTACATGTCCCACAGCGGGGACAGCTCGCGCAGCTTGGCGACGCGGTCCTTCAGCAGCGAGACGGCGTAATCGATCTCTTCCTCGGTCGTGAAACGGCCGATGGTCATGCGCAGCGAGGAATGCGCCAGCTCGTCGCTGCGGCCCAAGGCGCGCAGCACGTAGCTGGGCTCCAGGCTGGCCGAGGTGCAGGCCGAGCCCGAGGACACCGCGATGCCCTTGATGCCCATGATCAGCGACTCGCCCTCGACGTAATTGAACGAAGCGTTCACGTTGTGCGGGACGCGGCGTTCCAGGTCGCCGTTGATGAAGACCTGCTCGATGTCCTTCAGGCCGTCCATCAGGCGTTGCTGCAGCGCCTTGATGCGGGGCAGTTCGGTGGCCATTTCCTCGCGGGCGATGCGGAAGGCCTCGCCCATGCCGACGATCTGGTGCGTGGGCAGCGTGCCCGAGCGCAGGCCGCGCTCATGACCGCCGCCGTGCATCTGCGCCTCCAGGCGCACGCGCGGCTTGCGGCGCACGTACAGCGCGCCGATGCCCTTGGGGCCGTAGCTCTTGTGCGAGGCCAGGCTCATCAGGTCGACGGGCAGCGTGTTCAGGTCGATCTCGACCTTGCCGGTGGCCTGCGCGGCGTCGACGTGGAAGATGATGCCCTTCTCGCGGCACAGCGCGCCGATGGCCGGGATGTCCTGGATCACGCCGATCTCGTTGTTCACGAACATGACCGAGATCAGGATGGTGTCCGGGCGGATCGCCGCCTTGAGCACGTCCAGGTCGAGCAGGCCGTTTTCCTTGACGTCCAGATAGGTGACCTCGAAGCCCTGGCGCTCCAGCTCGCGCGTCGTGTCCAGCACGGCCTTGTGCTCGGTCTTGACGGTGATCAGGTGCTTGCCGCGCGACTGGTAGAAGTTGGCGGCGCCCTTGATGGCGAGGTTGTTGGACTCGGTGGCGCCGGAGGTCCAGACGATCTCGCGCGGGTCGGCGCCGATCAGCTTGGCGACTTCGACGCGCGCCTTCTCGACGGCCTCTTCCGCCTCCCATCCCCAGGCATGGCTGCGCGATGCCGGATTGCCGAAATGCTCGCGCAGCCACGGGATCATCGCGTCGACGACGCGCGGATCCACCGGCGTCGTCGCGCCGTAGTCCATGTAGATGGGGAAGTGCGGGGTCATGTCCATGGGAACGTTCTTCTTGTCGACTACTGATTCAGACCGGTAAAGAGGACCTGGGCCTGGCTTACTTGCTCATCGCGTTGCCGAGCGCGAACACGGAATTCGGCGCGGTGATGCGGATGGGCTTGACGACCGGGGTGCTGGAGATGGCGCGCTTGACGGGCGCCTCCTCGACGGTCACGCCCTTGGCGAGCTGGTCGTCGACCAGTTTGCGTAGCGTCACCGAGTCCAGGAACTCGATCATCTTGTTATTGAGCGCCGTCCACAGGTCGTGCGTGATGCAGCGGCCGTTGTCGTCGCCCATGCAGTTTTCCTTGCCGCCGCAGCCGGTGGCGTCGATGGGCTCGTCGACGGCGACGATGATGTCGGCAACGGTGATTTCATCGGAGCGACGGCCCAGCGAATAGCCGCCGCCGGGACCGCGGGTGCTTTCGACCAGCTGATGGCGACGCAGCTTGCCGAACAGCTGTTCCAGATAGGACAGCGAGATCTGCTGGCGCTGGCTGATCGCGGCCAACGCGACGGGGCCGCTGTTTTCGCGCAGGGCCAGATCGATCATCGCGGTGACGGCAAAACGACCTTTGGTGGTGAGACGCATCGAACTTCTCCTTGGCGCCCTATGGGCTTCAGGACATGGAGGCGGCGGCTCGGCGGGTGCCGGGTCGACTCACGGAGCAGGGTTTCCCCTGCAATGTCCGAGCATTTTACTCAATTAAGGCGGAGCTTGCTCGGGTTACCCCCGACCGGGTTGCGGAGCTGGGCTCAGCGCAGGCGCGCGGCGGCGATTTGCGCTAGGCCCCGGCAGCCCTGCTCGATCAAATCGAGCACATGCTGGAAGCCGTCCGGACCGCCGTAATAGGGGTCCGGGATCTCGATCTCACCCGGAAGCAGGGAGATCTTGTGCCGGAGCGCGGCGGGGCAGCGCTTGAGCAGCTCTTTCAGGTGGCCGCGGTCCATGGCGACCAGCAAATCGAAGCGCTCGACATCATCGGGGCGCAGTGCGCGCGCCCGTTGATCGCAGAGTTCATAGCCCCTGCGCCGGGCGTGGTCTTGCGAGCGGTCGTCCGGCGCCTCGCCCGCATGCCAGCCCTGGACACCGGCCGAGTCGATCAGCACGCGATCCGCCAAGCCCATTGATGCGAGCCGGTGGCGAAGCACGCCTTCGGCGGTCGGGGAGCGGCAGATGTTGCCGGTGCAGATGAAGAGGATTGACAGGGCGGGCTTGGCGAGCATGGGGCGGGATTGTCGCCGCCTCGAGGTGGGCCAACCCCTGATGCGGAGATGCCAAGCACGACGCCCCGCGTCTAAGGTTCCTCGCTTTGATTCGTTTCTCGTCCGGACCCATCCCTCTAGCCTCAAGCCCTCCCCCATCCCCGCTCGCGCCCGAGAACGAAGCCATGTCCGTCCTGAACACCGATTCCCCGACCACGACGCCCGAGCTGCCGCGCCCGGCCGCACCCCGGCACCCGGTGGCGCTGCCCACGCGCACCGTCGCCGACGTGCGCGCCGCGCTGCTGGCGCGAGTGGAGATCGCGTTGCTCGACGTGCGCGGCGAAGCGGCCTATGCGACCGGCCACCCGTTTTGGGCAGCAAATCTCGCCGCCTCCCGGCTCGAGCTGGACGCCTGGGGCCGGCTGCCTCGGCGCGACGTGCCCATCGTGGTCTACGACGACGGCGAAGGCGTCGCCGCGCCGTCCGCGCGCAAGTTGCAGGCGCTGGGCTACACCGACGTGGCACTGCTCTCCGGCGGACTGGACGCCTGGTGCGAGGCGGGTCTGGAGCTCTTCCGCGACGTCAACGTCCCGAGCAAGGCCTTCGGCGAGCTGGTCGAGGCGCGCCGACATACGCCCTCGCTGTCCGCCGACGAGGTGCGCGCGCTGATCGTTCGGCGCGCCGATGTGGTCGTGCTCGACGTGCGCCGCTTCGACGAGTACCGGACCATGAGCCTGCCCGGCGCCATCAGCGTGCCGGGCGGCGAGCTGGTGCGCCGCGCGCGCGATCTGGCGCCCAATCCGGCGACGACCATCGTCGTGCACTGCGCCGGCCGCACGCGCAGCCTGATCGGCGCGCAGTCGCTGATCGACGCCGGCATCCCGAATCCCGTCTTCGCGCTGCGCAACGGCACCATCGGCTGGACGCTGGCGGGACTCGCGTTGGCGCATGGCCAAGGGCGCTCGCATGAGGACACGCCAGTCGGCGACCTGAGCGCGGCCCGCGAAGGCGCCGGCGCCCTCGCCGCCCGCTCGCGTGTGCGCCGCATCAACGACGCGACGCTGAACGAGTGGCTCGCCGACACGCGCCGCACGACCTATCGATTCGACGTCCGTGGCGCGAGCGAGTACGCGCGTGGCCACCGGCCCGGATTCCGCCACGCGCCGGGTGGCCAACTCGTCCAGGAAACCGATCACCACGCGCCGGTGCGGGGCGCACGACTCGTGCTCAGCGACGACGACGGCATTCGCGCGCCGCTCGCAGCCGCCTGGCTGGCGCAGATGGGATGGGAGGTCGCGGTTCTGCCGCCCGACGAAGCGGCCCACACGGCGACCGGCCCTGACGTCGCGCCACAGCCGGACTCCCCTCCCGTGGCGACGGTGACGCCGGCACAGCTCGCCGAATGGCGCGCCGCCGACGCGGACCGCGAGCGTCCTGAGACCGTCGTCATCGACGTCGCGCCGAGCATCACTTACCTGGTTCGTCACATTCCCGGCGCCTGGTGGAGTCCGCGCGCTCGGCTCTCCGAAGCGCTGCGAACGGTGATCCCGCCGTCGCGCCGAGTGGTGCTGACGGGCAACCTGGGCGTGCTGCCGCGCTTCGTGGCGGCGGACCTCGCCGCCGAGCTGGCGACGGAGGGTCGAGAGCTGTTGGTCCTGGAGGGCGGCACCACGGCCTGGTTCGACGCGGGCCATCCGATCGAATCGGCCAATCCGCGTCTGGCCTTCCCGCGCGACGACCGCTATCGCCGCCCCTACGAGGGCATCGATCACCCGCATGCGGCGATGCAGGCCTACATCGATTGGGAGTTCAGCCTGCTCGCGCAACTGGACCGCGACGGCACCCACTTCTTCCGGGTCGCCGAGGAGTGATGCGTCGCGGCGGGCCAAACCCGCCGCGGCGAGTCAGCGCCGCCAGGAGAGAGGCTCGCAGGGTGGGGATTACCGCCCGCCCCGCGCCGACGAAATCGCCACGATGTTGTCGTGCGCCGATCCGCCGAAGGCTTGCTCCTTGAGCTGCGCCAGCTGGTCCCGCAACCGCGCGGCCTTCTCGAACTCGAGATTGCGCGCGTGCTCCAGCATCTGCTTCTCCAGCTGCGTGATGCGCTTGCTCAGGTCCTTCTCGCTCATCGCCTCGACCTCGGCGGTCTCCGCGATCACCTTCGCATCGTCGCGGCCCGGCTTGTCGCTGTAGACGCCGTCGATCAGGTCGCGAATGCGCTTGACCACGCCGCGCGGCGTGATGCCGTTCTCTTCGTTGAACAGGATCTGCTTGGCGCGACGACGCTCGGTCTCGCCGATCGCCTTCTTCATCGACTCGGTGATCCTGTCCGCATACAGGATGGCCTTGCCGTTCACGTTCCGCGCCGCCCGCCCGATCGTCTGGATCAGACTGCGCTCGGCGCGCAGGAAGCCTTCCTTGTCCGCGTCCAGGATCGCCACCAGCGACACCTCGGGAATGTCCAAGCCCTCGCGCAACAGGTTGATGCCCACCAGCACGTCGAAGGTGCCCAAGCGCAGGTCGCGCAGGATCTCCACCCGCTCCACCGTGTCCACGTCGGAGTGCAGGTAGCGCACCTTCACGCCGTTGTCGCTCAGGTACTCGGTGAGCTGCTCCGCCATGCGCTTGGTCAGCGTCGTGATCAGCACCCGCTCATTGATCTGCACGCGGTCGCGGATCTCCTGCAGCACGTCGTCGACCTGATGCACCGCCGGCCGCACCTCCACCACCGGATCCACCAGACCCGTCGGCCGCACCAGCTGCTCGACCACCGCGCCGGCCTGGCGCTTCTCGTAATCGCCCGGCGTCGCGCTGACGAAGATGGCCTGGCGCATCTTGCGCTCGTACTCCTCGAACTTCAGCGGGCGGTTGTCCATCGCCGAGGGCAGCCGGAAACCGAATTCCACCAGCGTGCTCTTGCGCGCCTTGTCGCCGTTGTACATGGCGCTGAACTGGCCGATCAGCACATGACTCTCGTCCAGAAACATCAGCGCGTCCGGCGGCAGATAGTCAACCAGCGTGGGCGGCGGATCGCCCGGCTGTGCACCCGACAGGTGGCGCGTGTAGTTCTCGATGCCCTTGCAGTGACCGACCTCCTGGAGCATCTCCAGGTCGAAACGGGTGCGCTGCTCCAGCCGCTGCGCCTCGACCAGCTTGCCCTCCTTGATGAAGAAGGCGACCCGCTCGCGCAACTCCTCCTTGATCGTCTCGATCGCGGCCAGCACGCGATCACGCGGCGTCACGTAATGACTCGACGGATAGACCGTGAAGCGCGGGATCTTCTGGCGGATCTGCCCGGTCAGCGGATCGAAGAGCGTCAGCCCCTCCACCTCGTCATCGAAGAGCTCGATCCGCAGCGCCAGCTCCGAGTGCTCGGCCGGGAAGACGTCGATGGTGTCGCCGCGCACGCGGAAGTGACCGCGGGTGAATTCCATCTCATTGCGCGTGTACTGCATGCGCGCCAGCTGCTGAATCACGTCGCGCTGGCCGACCTTGTCACCCACCCGCAGCGTCATCACCATCTGGTGATAGTCGCTCGGGTTGCCGATGCCGTAGATCGCCGACACCGAGGCCACGATCACCACATCCCGCCGCTCCAGCAGGCTCTTGGTGCAGGACAGCCGCAACTGCTCGATCTGCTCGTTGATCGCGCTGTCCTTCTCGATGAACAGATCGCGCTGGGGGACGTAGGCCTCGGGCTGGTAGTAGTCGTAATAGCTGACGAAGTACTCGACCGCGTTCTTCGGGAAGAACTCGCGGAACTCGCTGTACAGCTGCGCCGCCAGCGTCTTGTTGGGCGCGAACACGATGGCCGGACGCCCCAGCCGCGCAATCGTGTTGGCCATCGTGAAGGTCTTGCCCGAGCCCGTCACGCCCAGCAGGGTCTGGAAGCTCTCCCCATCGTTCACGCCCTCGACCAGCTGCTGGATGGCGGCCGGCTGGTCGCCCGCCGGCGGATAAGGCTGGAAGAGCTGGAACGGGGAGCCTTCGAAAGCAACGAATTCGCCCTTCGGCGGCTCGCTCGGGACCAGGGTGGCCACGTCCGCGTCAGAGGCGGTTTTCCCTTTGGCGACGGGGGTTGCGGGTTTGGCGGCGGAGGATCGGCTCATCAGGGTTTCCCAGGGGCAACGCGTGTTCCCTGCCTACAATCGGCGGGCTTCGCTGGGCGCTCAGGAGGCGCCTCGGGCGTCAGGACGCGACAGCGTAGCGCAGCCGGACGGGTTTCTCCGGATCCGGCCCTCTCCGCTCTTGCCAACGCACTGTCAGGAAAGCCTCTCATGTCCCTGTTCGCCGCCGTCGCCATGGCCCCCCGCGACCCCATCCTGGGTCTGAACGAGCAATTCAACGCCGACTCGAATCCCAACAAGGTCAACCTGGGCGTGGGCGTCTATTACGACGACAACGGCAAGCTGCCGCTGCTGGCCTGCGTCGCCGCCGCGGAAGCGCAGATGCAAGCCGCCCCCAAACCGCGCGGCTACCTGCCCATCGACGGCATCGCCGCCTATGACGCCGCCGTGCAAGGCCTGGTCTTCGGCGCCGACAGCGACGTGCTCAAGAGCAAGCGCGTGGCGACGGTCCAAGCCCTGGGCGGCACCGGCGGCCTGAAGATCGGCGCCGACTTCCTCAAGCGCCTGAACCCGGACGCCAAGGTGCTGATCTCCGACCCGTCCTGGGAAAACCACCGCGCGCTGTTCACCAACGCCGGCTTCCCGGTCGAGACCTATCCCTACTACGACGCCGCCAACCGCGGCATCGACTTCGCCGCCATGCTGGCCGCGCTGAACGCCGCCCCGGCCGGCACGGTCATCGTGCTACACGCCTGCTGCCACAACCCGACCGGCTACGACCTGACGCCCGAGCAGTGGTCGCAGGTCGTCGCCGCAGTGAAGGCCAAGAACCTGGTCCCGTTCCTGGACATGGCCTATCAAGGCTTCGGCGAAGGCATCGCCGAAGACGGCGCCGTGATCCAGCAGTTCCTGTCGGCCGGCCTGGACTTCTTCGTCTCGACCAGCTTCTCCAAGAGCTTCTCGCTCTATGGGGAGCGCGTCGGCGCGCTGAGCGTGGTCTGCGCCTCGGCGGAAGAGGCGACCAAGGTCTTGAGCCAGCTCAAGATCGTCATCCGGACCAACTACTCCAACCCGCCGACGCACGGCGCGCAAGTCGTGGCCACCGTGCTGTCCACGCCCGCGCTGCGCGCCCAGTGGGAGGAAGAGCTGGCCGGCATGCGCGTGCGCATCAAGCAGATGCGCGAGGCGCTGGTCGCCGAGCTGAAGGCCGCCGGCATCACCGACGACCTGAGCTACGTCACCCGCCAGAAGGGCATGTTCAGCTACAGCGGCCTGTCCGCCGAGCAGATGCAGCGCCTGCGCGGAGAGTTCGGCGTCTACGGCGTGGACTCGGGCCGCATCTGCGTGGCCGCGCTCAACAGCAAGAACCTCAAGCCGGTCGCCGCCGCGATCGCCGCTGTCAAGAAGGCGTGAGGCGCATGAGGCGCCGGCGTCTTCGGGTGCCGACGTCGTTCGCACATCCGCCGAAGATGCGCTGATCGCACGATCCGCGTTCGCTCTCGGGGCCGCCCCGCCGCAAGCGGGCCGGCCCTGCGCATTTATGGCGCATTGGCCGGGTTCAAGCCCCTCTTCCGGCCTTGCACGCCGCGCCGGCGACACACACTTCCGCAAGTCGGGACCTAGAATTGCTGCGTTGCACAACGTGCACGTCGACCGGCGGTCCCGCAGTCCCTCTTCCGGTTTTCGCCAGCCTCCCTCCCCTCACGAGGTCGCCAGATGCTCTATCAGCTTTATGAAACGCAGCGCGCGCTGCTGAGCCCGTTCGCCGAATTCGCCAGCGCCTCGGCCAAGCTGTACAGCCACCCGCTCTCCCCCTTCGCCCACACGCCGCTGTCGCACCGCGTCTCGGCCGGCCTGGACCTGATGCACCGTCTGGCCAAGGAATACGAGAAGCCGGAGTTTGAGATCACCAGCGTCGAGGTCGACGGCGTCGACGTCGCGGTCCAGGAGCTGGTGGCGCTGGAGCAGCCCTTCTGCCGCCTGCTGCGCTTCAAGCGCTATACCGACGATTCCAAGGTCCTGGAGAAGATGAAGGCGCAGCCGACCGTGCTGGTCGTGGCGCCGCTGTCCGGCCACCACAGCACGCTGCTGCGCGACACCGTGCGCCAGCTGCTCAAGGACCACAAGGTCTACATCACCGACTGGACCGACGCCCGCATGGTGCCGCTCGAGGCCGGCGCCTTCCACCTCGACGACTACATCTATTACGTGCAGGACTTCATCCGCCATGTCGGCGAGGACTGCCATGTGATCTCGGTCTGCCAGCCGACGGTGCCGGTGCTGGCGGCGATCTCGCTGATGGCCTCCAACGGCGAGACCACGCCGCGCTCGATGACCATGATGGGCGGCCCGATTGACGCGCGAAAGAGCCCGACCGCGGTCAACAACCTGGCGATGAACAAGAGCTACAGCTGGTTCGAGAACAATGTCATCTACCGCGTCCCGACCACGTATCCGGGCGCGGGCCGCGAGGTCTACCCCGGCTTCCTGCAGCACACCGGCTTCGTGGCGATGAACCCCGATCGCCACCTGAGCTCGCATTACGACTACTTCCTCGACCTGATCCGCGGCGACGACGACAACGTCGAGTCCCACCGCCGCTTCTACGACGAGTACAACGCCGTGCTGGACATGCCGGCCGAGTACTACCTGGACACGATCAAGACGGTCTTCCAGGATTTCGCGCTGGTCAACGGGACCTGGGAAGTGGGCGGCCAGCTGGTGCGTCCGCAGGACATCAGCGGCACCGCGCTGCTGACCGTCGAGGGCGAACTGGACGACATCTCCGGCGCCGGCCAGACCAAGGCCGCGCACGAGCTGTGCAGCGGCATCGCGGCCAAGGACCAGGTCCATTACGACGCGATCGGCGCGGGCCATTACGGCATCTTCTCGGGCCGTCGCTGGCGCGAGAAGGTCTATCCGGTGATCCGGGACTTCATTGCCAAGTACGATGCGGCCCCGTTGCACAAGCCCGCCGCGGCCAAGCGCGCCTCTGGTTCCCGTCCGGCGGCGCGTCGCACGCGCAAGCCGACCGAGTGAACCCCTCTTCCGTCGCCCCGACCGACTCGACCTCCGCCGCCTCGCCCCAGGCCTTCGACGACCTCGTCGAACGCCTGAATCTGGCGCTGCCGCAGACGCAATGCACGCGCTGCGGCTACCCGGACTGCCACTCCTACGCCCACGCCATCGCGCGCGGCGAGGCGGCCATCAACCAGTGCCCGCCCGGCGGCGCCGAAGGCATCGCGCGGCTTGCCGCGATCACCTCGCGCGCGCCGCTTCCGCTCAACCCCGAGCACGGCGTCGAAGGCCCGCGCCGTTTGGCCGTCATCGACGAGGGCTGGTGCATCGGCTGCACGCTGTGCATCAAGGCTTGCCCGGTGGACGCGATCGTCGGCGGCAACAAGCAGATGCACGTCGTCATCGACGCCGACTGCACCGGTTGCGAGCTCTGCATCCCGGTGTGCCCGGTGGACTGCATTTCCCTCACCGACGTCACGCCTGGCCGCAGCGGCTGGGCCGCGTGGAGCGATCCACAGGCCGAGCGCGCCCGGGCACGCTACCGCTGGCACGAGATCCGCGTCGCGCGCGACCAGCGCGAGAACGAGGAGCGCCTCGAAGCCAAGGCCGAGCACAAGCTCGCGAACCTCGAACAGGAATCCAAGCTGACCGAGCCCGCACAGCTTGACCGCAAGCGCGCGGTCATCGAGGCCGCTCTGGCCCGCGCCCGCGCCAAGCGCGGCGTTTGAACTTCGGCGATCCGCCCCGCGACACGTCACCCAACGCCGCCATGAACAAGACCCAGATCCGCGAGTTCTTCGAGATCCTGCGCGCCGCCAACCCCTCGCCGCAGACCGAGCTCGAATACGCCAGCGTGTTCGAGCTGCTGGCCGCGGTGCTGCTCTCGGCACAGGCCACCGACGTGGGCGTGAACAAGGCGACACGGCGGCTCTTCGTCGTCGCCAACACGCCGCGGAAGATTCTCGACCTCGGCGAGGAGAAGCTGGCCGACTACATCAAGACCATCGGCCTGTACAAGACCAAGGCCAAGAACCTGTATGCGACCTGCCGCATCCTGGTCGAGCAGTACGACAGCCAGGTGCCGCGCAGCCGCGAAGCGCTGGAGTCGTTGCCCGGCGTCGGCCGCAAGACCGCCAACGTGGTGCTCAACGTGGCCTTCGGCGAGGCCACGATGGCGGTCGACACGCACATCTTCCGCGTCGGCAACCGGACCGGACTCGCGCCGGGCAAGAACGTGATCGAGGTTGAGCAGCAGCTGCTCAAGCGCGTGCCCGAGGAATTCCTCGTCGACGCCCATCACTGGCTCATCCTGCATGGCCGCTACGTGTGTCAGGCACGTCGACCGCTGTGCGAGCGCTGCGCCGTGGTCGCCCAGTGCGACAGCGCGCCGATGGCCGCCGCGCGCTGACAACTTTCCGCTACTCGCCGACCGAAGGTCGGGAGGGCGCACGCCTACAATCCCGGCGTTCCGTCCGTCAGGGAAGTCATGTCAAGCATCAACGACCTCGTCGACCGCGTAGAGCGCCTGCTGGTGCGCCACGAGGAGCTCAAGCGCACGAACTCGCTGCTCGAGCAGCAGGTCCAGGCGCTCACCCTGGAGCGCGACAGTCTGCGGTCGCGCCTGTCCGCCGCGCGCTCGCGCATCGATGCCTTGCTGGACCGCCTGCCGACGGAAGTCAACGACCTGCTCGACAGCGCCGAATCCACCGGCGCCGCTGCCTCTTCCGACAGCGGCGCGCCCCCCTCCTCCCCCGAATCCCGAAAGACAGGCGCATGAAGCAAATGGAAGTCACGATCATGGGCCAGAGCTATCTGCTCGGCTGCCCGGAAGGCGGCGAAGCCGCGCTGACCAAGGCCGTGGCCCGCGTCGACAAGGAAATGTGCGCCATCCGCGACGCCGGCCGCATCAAGGCCCGCGAGCGCATCGCGGTGCTGGCCGCGCTGAATCTGGCGTTCTCGCTGAGCGATTCCAGCGCCGGCGCGGACGGCCATGCAACGAATGCAACGTCTGGTGAAACCCGCGCGTCGGGCACGCCGGATGAAGCGCTACCCGATCTTGAAACGCTGATGAAGCGGCTCGACGAAGCCCTTGTTCAGGACGGGCAACTGCTGTGATCGCTCTCGCGCGGCGCGTAGAATCCAACCCGTCCACTGCGTTCGCGTGAGTTTTATATTTCCTTGAACCGATGCTCTCGCGAGCAAGGGCTTGGAACATTACTTGGCTGGTGTGAGCGTCTCGCGTCAGATGAACCCGAAGCCATGTTGACCTCGCCCACCTGTACCCCTTGGGTTCAGGAATGCGGCTCACGGCTCGCCGTGGACACCCTCTTCCCGAAACCGCGCTTCATGCGCGGTTTTTTCATGGAGCAGCCTTGAGCACCACCCCCTCCAAGGACGCGCCCGGCGGCGCCCGCCAGTACTGGCTGATGAAGTCCGAACCGGACGAGGCCTCCATCGATCACTTGCAGGCTGCAGGCGAGCTCCCCTGGACCGGCGTGCGCAACTACCAGGCGCGCAACTTCATGCGCGACGCGATGCGCGTCGGGGACGGCGTGCTGTTCTATCACTCGTCCTGCCCGGAGCCCGGCATCGCCGGCCTGGCCGAGGTCAGCAGCGCGGCCTACCCGGACGCAACCCAGTTCGATCCCGACAGCCCTTACTTCGACGGCAAGTCCAAGCGCGAGGAGCCGCGCTGGCTGCATGTGGACGTGAAGTTCGTGCGCAAGACCCGGCTGCTCAGCCTGGCGGACATGAAGCGCGATCCCGCGCTCGCGCAGATGCGCACGCTGCAGCCGGGCAACCGCTTGTCGATCACGCCGGTGACGCCCGAGGAATGGGCCCATCTGCAGAAGCTGTTGGCATGAAGGCCTGAAGACCTGAGGACCGGCCACCGCCTTGCCGGCCCCCGCCTCCGCCTCAGGCGCGGCCTCAGCCGCCGAGGCCGAAGGGAATCGACGCCAGCACGACCTGATTGCCGCCTCGACGCTGGGCTTCCTTGACCGCCATCTCGGCGGCGCCCAGCAGCTCTTCCTGGCGCGAGGCGGTGTGGGGGAAGCTGGCCACGCCCATCGACAACGACAGGCCCAGGTCCTGTCCATGCAGCACCACGATCTGCGAGTGGCATTGTCGGCGCAGCTGCTCCATCCGCGCATGCGCGGTCGCCAACCCCACGCCCGACAACAGGACCGCGAAGAGGTCGTCACCGATGCGGCAGGCCGCGTCCATCGCGCGGGTGTTGGCCCGCAGCATGCGTCCCAGCCCTTCCAGGAGGCTCTGACGCGCCTCCGCGCCCAGCGTCGCTTCGGCCGTCGACGGGTCCAGCGCGATCAGCACCAGCGTGAACTCGCGGTGCTCGCGGGTCGAGAGATCGATCTCGCGCAGCAGCTGATCGTCGAACTGCGCGCGCATGTACAGGCCCGAGGTCTCGTCCCGACCGCTGCCCTGCTGCAGCTCGCGGCGCATCTGCTCCAGCGACTTCTGCTGCTGCTCCAGCTGCTGAAGCGCGCGCTGCAGGTGTGTCTCGCGATGCCGCTCCTCGGTCTTGTCGCTCCACAGGGCCATCACGTGCTCCTGGCCAAGCGGGAAGCGCGTGACCATGAACTCGCGACGGCGGCCGCCGAATTCCAGGCGATGTTCCGAACTCACCACCGCGCGCTGCGCCAATGCGGCCTGCTCCGAGCGGCGCATGGCCTGGACCTCGTCGCTGCGCAGCAGGTCGGCGTCGGCCTGACCGACGATGCCGGCCTCGGCGCGGCCGAAGAGCTCGCCCATGCCCTGGCTGGCATAGACATAGCGACCCGTGGCCATGGATTTCACCGCGAGGCAGGCGCCGGTGGGCTCCAGCAGGCTGAGCAGGCCGACCGCGACGGCTGCCTGCTGCGGTCCCACCGATGCCAGCCAGGCATCGAAACTGGCGGGCGCTGGGGACGCGGCGGCTTGAAATTCCATGTGGCTGGCCAAGCCAGGGATGCCCCTGGCGGTCGAAAGGTGGATGAGGGAATGTAGAAGCGGACCTGGGCCCGGGCAAGTGCCGTCAGAGAGGTTCTGCGGTCACTCCCCCTAAGCTTGGGGCCAGGCATCCTAGCTCGCCCCCGACCGGCACGCCGGCTGCCCGCCGCCCACCAGTCGCCCCATTTACCGCCCGCTTCGGAGAAGGCGTGAAAATGTCACATCCAGTTACGCGAATTCATCGGCGCGAATGGCGATGACTTCGATCGGTCGATGTTGTGGTCGACGCTTGAAATTAAGGCTAGAATGCGCGTTTTGCTGGCAAACCCTGCGCGTCGATTCGGAAGTGGAATCCGGATATCCGCTTCGAAGTCCATGGAGACATGGACATCTCCAGCGAACACCGACCGCTATTTGAAGGAACTTCATGACCACCATTCGCGTCAAAGAAAACGAGCCGTTCGACGTCGCCCTGCGCCGCTTCAAGCGCACGATCGAGAAGCTGGGCCTGCTCACCGAGCTGCGCGCCCGCGAGTTCTACGAGAAGCCGACTGCCGAGCGCAAGCGCAAGAAGGCTGCCGCCGTGAAGCGTCACTACAAGCGCGTGCGCAGCATGCAGCTGCCCAAGAAGCTGTACTGATCCTCGCATCAGGATGCTTGGGCACCGGGAGCCGATCCAGAATCGCTCCCAACGCCCGAACGGCACGAAAGCCCGCGCAGGACGCTGCCGCGGGCTTTTTTGTTTTTGATTTCCAGGAGTCCCCATGAGCCTCAAAGCACAGATCACCGAAGACATGAAAACAGCGATGCGCGCCAAGGACAGCGAGAAGCTGGGCACCATCCGCCTGCTGCTGGCCGCCGTGAAGCAGAAGGAAGTGGACGAGCGCGTCGAGGTCGACGACGTGATGCTGGTCGCCATCGTCGACAAGCTCATCAAGCAGCGCAAGGATTCGATCAGCCAGTTCACCGCCGCCGGTCGCCAGGACCTGGCCGACAAGGAGAACGCGGAGCTCAAGGTGCTCGAGGCCTACCTGCCCCAGCGCCTGAGCGAAGCCGAGATCCAGGCCGAGGTCGCCGTGATCGTGGCCGAGCTGGGTGCCAAGGGTCCCGCCGACATGGGCAAGGTCATGGGCGCGGTCAAGGGCAAGCTGGCCGGCAAGGCCGACATGGGCCTGGTGTCCGCCGCGGTCAAGGCCGCGCTGGCGGGCTGAGCCGGTCTGTCGACCACCACTCCTCGGGAGCTTTCATCATGGAACTGACCGTCAACCAACTGACGCCCGAGTTCTGCGTCGCGCCGCAGCTGACGCCGGACGCCATGGCCGCGCTGGCCGCGGCCGGCTTCAAGAGCGTGATCAACAACCGCCCTGATTTCGAAGGCGGCCCGGATCAACCGACCAGCGAGCAGGTCCGCGCCGCCGCCGAGGCGGCCGGCCTGGTCTATCGCCACCTGCCGGTGCAAGGCGGCTACCAGTCGCCGGAAGAGATCGCCGCGATGCGCGCGATCCTGGACGAAGTACCCGCGCCGGTGCTGGCCTTCTGCCGCTCCGGCGCGCGCTCGACCAAGCTCTTCGCCGCCGCAACGCAGCTCTGATCCGCCGGCGGGCTTCACGCCCGTCCGACACAGCGCTCACACGCCCCGCCGCTTGGCGCGCCGGGGCGTTTTCATTTGCGCCACAGTCGCGCTGCGCGCTCGTCGGTGCTTTCCCGCAGCCACGCGCCGAATCAGCCTGCCGTCAGCGCCCGCTGGCTACAGTGCGGGTCTACACAAGACAAGAGCCTCGCCGTCAGAGGCTCGGATGGAGACCTGGACTCGTCGATGAACGCCCTGCTTGCACTCGCCAAGGGCATCGATTGGCTGACGGACCGGTTCGGCAGCTTTGCCGCCTGGGCCGTCCTGCTGTCGTGCTTCATCAGCGCCACGAACGCGCTGATCCGTTACTCGCTGGACATCAGCTCCAACGCCTTCCTCGAAATCCAGTGGTATCTGTTCGCCGCCTGCGTGATGCTGGGCGCGGCGCAGGTCCTGCGCCTGAACGAGCACGTGCGGGTGGACATCGTCTACACACGGCTGCGCGGCCACGGCAAGGTCTTCGTCGACCTGTTCGGGCTGCTCGTCTTCCTGCTGCCCGTGATGGCCTATGCGGGCTGGCTGTCCTGGGACTTCTTCATGGTCAAGCTGACCACCGGCATGCGGCCCGAGGACAGCGTCGCGACGCTCGGGCTGGGCGGCTACCTGTGGAAGCTGCTCACCAGCGGCGAGTACTCCGGCAACGCCGGCGGCCTGATCCTGTGGCCCGCCACGGCCACGCTGCCGCTGGGCTTCGCGTTGATGACGCTGCAGGGGATCTCCGAGGTGATCAAGCGCGTCGGCTACCTGGCCGGGCGCCTGGAGATGGACACGCATTACGAGAGGCCGCTGCAATGATGGCGATGGAACAGTTCCCCCCGCTGATGTTCGCGGGGCTGATCTTCGTCATGCTGATCGGCTTCCCCGTCGCCTTCTCGCTGGCGGCGCTGGGCTTGGCCTGCGGCTTCTTCGCGGTGCATCAGGGCTGGCTGCCGCTGGCCTTCATGCAGGCGCTCCCGTCCAACGTTTTGGGCATCCTGTCCAACGAGCTGCTGTTGGCCATTCCCTTCTTCACGCTGATGGGCGCGTTGCTGGAGAAATGCGGGCTGGCCGAGGACATGCTCGATTCGATGGGTCAGCTCTTCGGGCCGGTGCGCGGCGGGCTGGGCTACTCGGTGATCATCGTGGGCTTCATCCTGGGTGCGATCACCGGCACGGTGGCCGGCCAGGTGATCGCGATGGCGATGATCTCGCTGCCGGTCATGATGCGCTACGGCTACAACATGCGCTACGCGACGGGCGTGCTGGCGGCCTCGGGGACGATCACGCAGCTGGTGCCGCCGTCCCTGGTGCTGGTGGTGCTGGCGAATCAGCTCGGCCCCTCGGTCGGCGACATGTACAAGGGCGCCTGGGGCCCCTCCATCCTGCAGGCGCTGATCTTCGCGGCCTACACCTTCCTGCTCAGCCGCTTCAAGCCGGACCACGTGCCCGGCGTGCCGCGGTCCGCGCGCACGCT
The DNA here is from genome assembly GCF_039595295.1 of Roseateles sp. Lineage (GTDB taxonomy): Bacteria > Pseudomonadota > Gammaproteobacteria > Burkholderiales > Burkholderiaceae_C > Roseateles. The sequence continues at coordinate 69,152 of NZ_JBCNLU010000017.1, read as the reverse complement.
CAACGGCTGGGCGCTGTGGGCCAAGTGCCTGCGCGGCATCGTCCCGTCGGCGGTGCTGATCTTCGCGGTGCTGGGCTCCATGGGCGGCCTGCCCTTCATGGACTCGGCGGTCTGCACGCCCACCGAGGCCGGCGCCATGGGCGCGATCGGCGCCTTCGTGCTGGCCGCGCTGCACCGCCGGCTGAACTGGCCGCTGATCAAGGACACGATGATCAGCACCATGCGCATCACCGCGATGGTGGTGTTCATCCTGATCGGGTCGCGGACCTTCTCGCTGGTGTTTCAGGGCGTCGAAGGCGGCAAGTGGATCGAGCACATGCTGTCGGGACTGCCCGGCGGCGTCGTGGGCTTCCTGATCGTCGTCAACCTGTTCATCTTCTTCCTGGCGTTCTTCCTGGACTTCTTCGAGATCGCCTTCATCATCCTGCCGCTGCTGGGCCCGGTGGCGCAGAAGATGGGCATCGACCTGGTGTGGTTCGGCGTGATGCTCTGCGTGAACATGCAGACCAGCTTCATGCACCCGCCCTTCGGCTTCGCGCTGTTCTACCTGCGCGGCATCTCGGACACGCTGTTCAAGAACGGCTCGCTGCCGCGACGCGTGTCCTCGACCGACATCTACATGGGCGCGATCCCCTGGGTGTTCATGCAGTTGCTGCTGGTGGCCATCGTCATCTTCTTCCCGCAGACGGTGACCGTGTTCCTGGACAAGGAAGTCAAGATCGACACCGACAAGGCGACCCAGCAGCTGCTCGACATGGACGCCGGCCAAAAGGACCGCGGCCGCGATCCCAACGAGGACCTCAACGCGCTGTTCGGCTTGCCGGGCGCGGCATCCGCGGCATCCGCCGCGCCAGCAGCTCCGGGAGCATCCGCGCCTAGCGCCTCGGCGCCGGAATCGGAGGATCCGATGGAGGCGGTGCGGCGCTCGCTGGAGCAGAAGAAGTAAGGACGCGGCGGGCGGGCCGCCAAGGTCCGCCGACCGCGCCGATCATCGTGACGGTCACTGCGGCGTGACCATCTTCAGACCGATGATGCCCACCGCGATCAGCCCGATGCACGCGAGCCGCGCCAGCGAGGCCGACTCGCCCAGCAGCACCATGCCCGCGATCGCGGTGCCGACCGCGCCGATGCCGGTCCAGATCGCATAGGCCGTCCCGACCGGCAGATGCTTGAGCGCCAAACCCAGCAGGACCACGCTGGCGGCCATCGCCGTCACCGTGCCCACCGTCGGCCACAGCCGCGTGAAGCCCTCGGTGTACTTCAGGCCGACGGCCCAGCAGATCTCCAGCAGCCCGGCCAGAAACAGGATTCCCCACACCATCGCTCGCTCCTTCATCGTTTCGATGTCTTGAAGAGGTCTTGATAAGGGAGGGACTTTATGTTTCCCGGACTGATGGATAAAGTCAGAACCCATCAGCAGTTCTGACAGGTCGCCGAGCGCGCCGTCCCCGCCATGGCCTTCGATCTCGACAACGTCCGCGTCTTCCTCGCGGCCATCGACCACGGCTCCTTCTCCGCCGCCGCGCGGGCGCTCGGACGGGTGCCGTCGGCGGTCAGCATGACCATCGCCAACCTGGAGGCGCAGCTCGCGCTGACGCTATTTGACCGTTCCGGTCGCGAGCCCGTCCCCACGCCGCAAGGTCTGGCGCTCGTGCCGCAGGCGCGGCGCATCGCCGAGCAGCTCGGTCAGCTCAACCGACATGCGCTGTCGATGACGCAGGGACTGGAACCCTCGCTGGTGATCGCCGTCGTGCCGGAGCTGGTCGCCGCCTCGCCCTGGAGCGAGGCGCTCGCCACACTGTCGACCGAGTTCCCGCTGCTGGAAGTCGAGGTGCTGACCGCGCCGCAGGCCGATACGCTCGCGATGCTGAAGTCCGGCCGCGCCCATTTGGCGCTGGTCTTCGAGCGCCAAGGGCTGGATCCGTCCGAGCGTTTTCAGGAGGTCGCGCGGGAGACGCTGCTCGCGGTGGTCGCCTCGTCGCATCCGATGCTCGCGCGGCCGCCGACCCACAAACTCCGGGACGAGGACCTCATCGGCGAGCGCCAGATCCTCGTCGCCGGCCGCGACGCCTGCGATGTCGACAAGCGGATCTCGGTCTCCCGCGCGCAGTGGCGCACCGACAGCCCGGTGGCGGCGCTGCGCATGGTGTCGGCGGGACTGGGTTGGGCCTGGCTGCCCTCGGGCTTCGTGCGGGGCGCGCTGGCCTCGGGCGAACTCACGCAGATCCCCGCAGGCAACTTCACGACGGCGCTGCAACTCTACGTCGATGTAGCCTGGACGCAGAACCGGCCGCTGGGACTGGCCGCGCGTCGCTTCGTCGAGCTGATGACTGCAGCCGCGATCAGCGATAGCGCTCCGGATCGGGCGAATCCGTCGGCTGCGCGATCACGCGCCGGAAGGAAGCGCTCATCGGCAGCTTGAGGTTGATGCCGCTGTTGGGCAGCGGCGACTCGAACCAGCGGCGGTAGATCGCGTTGATCTCGCCGCTGCGGTACAGACTGGTCAGCACCTCGTCCACCATGGACTTGAACAGCGGATCGTCGCGGTTCAGCCCAATCGCGTAAGGCTCGACCGTCAGCGCCCGCTCGGACAGCACGTAGTCGCCCGGCGACACGCCGTGGCCCTGTTGCGCCAGCAGGCTGCGGATAATGACGTCGTCCATCATGAAGGCGTCGGCGCGACCGCTGCGCAGCAGCTGGAACGCGTCCGGATCGTCCAGCCCCGCGACGATGCGGATGCCCAGCCCCTGCTGCTCGTTGACCTTGGCCAGGAATTGGATGCTGGTCGTGCCGATGGTGCTGACCACCGGCCGGCCGCGCAGGTCGGACAGGGTCTCGGCGCGCTCGCCCTGACGCGTCATCAGCCGCGTCTCGGCGACGAAGATGGTCACCGAGAAGGACTGGTTGCGCGCCCGCTCCGCCGTGTTGGTCGTGATGCCGCACTCCATGTCCAGCGTGCCGTTGGTGACCATGGGCATGCGCGTCGCCGAGCCCACCGCCACGCGCCGCACCTCCAGGTCCGGCAGCTTGAGCCGCGTGCGCAGCGAGGCGATGACGCGCTCACAGAGCTCGACCGAGTAGCCCGTGGGCCGCAACTGCGCGTCCAGATACGAGAACGGCGCGGAGGCAGGCCGGTAGCCGATGACGATGACGCCGGTCTCACGGATGCGCGTCAGCGTCGGCCCTTCGGCGGGCTGCGTCGTCCGGGCGCCGCGCAGGGGGGCCGAGACGGGCGCGCCCCCGGCCGGCGACGAGGTCAGGCCCTGAAACGCCAGCATCGCGATGACCCACCAGGACGCCCGCCACGAAGCCGCTCCCATCGTTCAGCCCTCGCCACCTTGATCGGCGCCGCCGCCGCGCGCCTCGGCATCCAGGCGCCGCAGCTCATCGAGCCGCGCGCCGATCTTGATCTCCAGACCGCGCGGCACCGGCTCATAGAAGCGCTGGTCCTCGAGTCCGTCCGGCAGGTATTGCTCGCCGGCCACGTAGGCGCCGGGGAAGTCATGGGCGTAGCGGTAGGCCTTGCCGTAGCCCAGCTCCTTCATGAGCCGCGTCGGCGCATTGCGCAGGTGCACCGGCACCGGCCGGGACTGGTCCTGCTTGATGAGCGCGCGCACCTCGTTGTAGGCGTTGTAGACCGCGTTGGACTTCGGGGCGATCGCCAGATAGACCACCGCCTGCGCCAGCGTCAGCTCGCCCTCGGGCGAACCCAGGCGCTCATAGGTCTCGGCCGCGTCCAGACAGAGGCGCAACGCCCGCGGATCCGCGTTGCCGATGTCTTCGCTGGCCATGCGGATCAGGCGCCGCGTGATGTAGCGCGCATCGACGCCGCCATCGAGCATCCGCACCAGCCAGTACAGGGCCGCATCGGGATTGGAGCCCCGCACCGACTTGTGCAGCGCGGAGATCACGTCGTAGAACTGGTCGCCGCCCTTGTCGTAGCGGCGCAGTTGCTCGCCCAGGGTGCGCTCGAGCAGCGCCTCGTCAATCTCGGTGGTGTCGGCGGGCGTCAGCTGGGCGACGGTCTCCAGCGTGTTGAGCAGCCGACGCGCATCGCCGTCGGCGTAGCCGATCAGGCGCAGCGCGGCCGCCTCGCTCAACGGCGGACTGCCCAACGCCTGCGCGCCGCGCGCCAGCAGCTCGCGCATGTCCTGCTCGTCCAGCGCCTTGAGCACATGCACGGTCGCGCGCGAGAGCAGCGCCGAGTTGACCTCGAAGGACGGGTTCTCGGTGGTTGCGCCGATGAAGCTGAACAACCCCGATTCCACGTGCGGAAGGAACGCGTCCTGCTGCGCCTTGTTGAAGCGGTGCACCTCGTCCACGAAGACGATGGTGCGTCGACCCTGCCCGGCCGCGGCCTGCGCGCGCTCGACCGCCTCGCGGATGTCCTTGACGCCGCCCAGCACCGCGGAGATCGCGATGAACTGCGCATCGAAGAACTGGGCCATCAAGCGCGCCAGCGTCGTCTTGCCGACGCCCGGCGGCCCCCACAGGATCATCGAGTGCGGCCGGCCGCTCTCCAGGGCGACGCGCAAGGGCATGCCCTCGCCCAGCAGATGACGCTGGCCGACGACCTCGTCGAGCTTGCGCGGGCGCAAACGCTCGGGCAAGGGCGCATGCGCACTGGGTGCGGCGGAGACACCGGGGACCGGCACGGGAGCGAACTCGTCCGGGAACAGGGAGGCGTTGCTCATCGACGTGAGGCCAGGACGATCAGGCGTGCGGAAGAAAGGACGTGGGGAGCGGAGCGCGAAGAATCAGGGCTGCTTCGGCGCCTGTTGCCGCACGACGTCGACACCGGCCGGCGGCGTGAAGCGGAAGCGCTCGGCCGGCACCTTGGCGTTGACCTCGACCGCGCTGAACTGCATCACCGAATGCTGGCCGAAGCCGTCGACGATCTCCAGCGCGGAGAGCTCACGTCCCTTGAAGCCCAGACGCAGGCTCTGCAGCCCGGCGCCGTCGCGCTTGGGCGTGGCCTGCACCCATTCGACGCCACCGACGGCCGGTTGCGCCTTGAGCGTGAAATCCTTGGACAGGTCACCACCGGCCAGCAGCGCCACCGGCGTCGCACCCAGCGCCTGGTCCATGTTGCGGACGCTGGCCTGCATCAGGTCGGGGTCGTAGACCCAGACTTCCTTGCCATCGCCGACGATGACCTGGTCCGACGGCTTCCCATAGCTGAAGCGGAACTGATTCGGACGCTGGAACTCGAAGCTGCCGGTGCTGGTCTTCTTGCGCTTGCCGTCCGGCGATGTCACCGTCTGGGTGAAGCTCGCGCGGCCACTCTTGACCTCGCTGACGAAGCTCTGCAGCGCGCTGACGCCGTCGGCGTGGGCCATCGCGGCCGCGCCGCTGAGCGCCAGGCCGGCCAGCGCGCGCGCGGCGAAGGATCGGATCGAAGAGGTCATCGCAGTCGAGAGTGTGAAGGTCATGGGCGGGATCACTCGTCGCGCTTGGGCACGATGAGGTCGCGGTTGCCGTTGGTGGCCATCGAGGACACCAGGCCGGATTTCTCCATCTGCTCCAGCAAGCGGGCCGCCCGGTTGTAGCCGATGCGCAGATGGCGCTGCACCAGCGAGATCGACGCGCGCTTTTGCTGCAGCACCACGGCCACCGCCTGGTCGTACATCGGATCGGACTCTCCATCACCGCCGGCGGCCAGTCCCGGCAGGCCGTCGCCGCCGCCGTCGCCATCGAGCACGCCGCCCTCGAGGATGCCCTCGATGTAGTTGGGCTCGCCGCCCTGCTCCTTCAGGTACTGGACGACGCGGTGCACCTCGTCGTCACTGACGAAGGCGCCGTGCACGCGCACCGGCAAGCCGGTGCCCGAGGCCATGTAGAGCATGTCGCCCATGCCCAGCAGCGCTTCGGCGCCCATCTGGTCCAGGATGGTCCGCGAGTCGATCTTGCTCGAGACCTGGAACGACAGACGCGTCGGAATGTTGGCCTTGATCAGGCCGGTGATGACGTCGACCGACGGACGCTGCGTGGCCAGGATCAGGTGGATGCCGGCGGCGCGGGCCTTCTGCGCCAAGCGCGCGATCAGCTCCTCGATCTTCTTGCCGACCACCATCATCAGATCGGCCAGCTCGTCGATGACGACAACGATGTGGGGCAGCCGGTCCAGCGGCTCCGGCTCCTCGGGCGTGAGGCTGAACGGGTTGGGAATCTTCTCTTCGCGCTCGGCGGCGTCGGCGATCTTCTTGTTGTAGCCGGCCAGGTTGCGCACGCCCAGCTTGGACATCAGCTTGTAGCGCCGCTCCATCTCGTTGACGCACCAGTTGAGCGCGTTGCCCGCCTGCTTCATGTCGGTGACCACCGGGGCCAGCAGATGCGGGATGCCTTCATAGACGCTCATTTCCAGCATCTTCGGATCGATCAGGATCAGGCGGACGTCGCGGGCCTCGGCCTTGTAGAGCAGCGACAGGATCATCGCGTTGATGCCCACCGACTTGCCCGAGCCGGTCGTGCCGGCCACCAGGCAGTGCGGCATCTTCGCCAGGTCCGCCACCACCGGCAGGCCCACGATGTCCTTGCCCAGACCCATGGTCAGCGCGGACGACGCATCCGCGTAGACCTGTGAGCCCAGGATCTCCGACAGCCGGATGGTCTGGCGCCGCGCATTGGGCAGTTCCAGCGCCATGTAGTTCTTGCCCGGAATCGTCTCGACGACGCGGATGGACGTCAGGCTCAGCGAGCGCGCCAGATCCTTGGCCAGACCCAGGATCTGCGAGCCCTTCACGCCGGTCGCCGGCTCGATCTCGTAGCGCGTGATCACGGGACCGGGCGAGGCCGCCACCACCCGCACCTCGACGCCGAAGTCCTTCAACTTCTTCTCGATCATGCGGCTGGTCATTTCCAGCGACTCGGGCGTGACGGTCTCGATGCGGGGAGGCGGCGCGTCCAGCAGGTCAACCTGCGGCAGCTTCGCGTCGCTCGGATCGGTGAACAGCGTCTGCTGGCGTTCCTTGATGACGCGCGTGGATTTGGGGACTTCCACCACCGGCGGCTCGATCACGATCGGGATGTGGTGCTCCTCCTCGATGTGACGCTCGACCTCGACGACGGCCTCGCGCTCGCGCTTGGCTTCCTTGCCGACGCGCGTGTCCTCGGCGATCTCGCGGCGCGATTCACGCTTCTCGCGCAGGTTCTCGATGGTGGTGCCGATCTGCTCGGCCAGACGCAGCCACGAGAACTTCAGCGCCAACGACACGCCCGTCACCAGCGCGGCGATCCACACCACGCCCGAGCCGGCGAAGCCCAGCAGCTTCATGCTGGTCGGGCCCAGCAGATAGCCCAGCACGCCGCCGGCATGGCCGGGGAGATGAGATTCCCAGCCGTACAGGCGGGTCCACTCGAGCGCGCAGCTCGCGCTCATCAGCAGCGCCAGGCCGCCGAGCGTGGGCAGGCGGTCCTTCAAGGTCGGGTTCACGCTGTCGTCGGCGCGCAGCAGACGCGCCAGGCCGCTGAGCCAGGAGCGCAGCGACACCAGCATCAGCCACCAGCAGGAGTAGCCGAAGCCGAACAGCAGCAGGTCGGAGATCCAGGCCCCCAGCGCGCCGACCCGGTTGTGCGTCAGCGGGTTGCTGCCGGCGGTACTGAAGGCGGCGTCCGCTCGGTCGTGGCTGACCAGCGCGAGCAAGACCAGGCACCACGCCAGACCGCAGACCAGCAGCCACAGCGGCGTGCGCAGCGGGCTCGCCGGTGTGGGCGCGGCCGCCGGCGACTTGGTCGCTTTCTTGGGCTTGCGCGTAGGAGCGGGACGCTCGGTGGCGGCCTCGTCGCCGCCCAGCAGGGAACCGGGAAAACTCATCCCGTCATTGTGACGCACAAGCCTCGCGCTTCAGGCGCGGGGCCGGTCCGCAAGGTGAAGATTCGTTGAACGCGATCAGGACCGAGCTCAATCGTGCTGCAGCCGTTCCTTGATGACGACGGAGCCGTTCTCGAGGGTCTCGATGACGCCCTTGTCCTCGAGGTCCTTCATGACGCGGCTGACCATTTCGCGCGAGGCGCCGACCACCTTGGCCATGTCCTGGCGGGACACCTTGCCGCGGATGATCTTCACGCCCTTCTCTTCCTCGGCCATGTCCAGCAGCGTGCGCGCCACACGGCCGTACACGTCGAGCAGCGCGAGCGACTCGATCTGGCGGTCCGCGTTACGCAGGCGCGCCACGAGACCGCGCAAGATGCCGTAGGCCAGCGACGAGGGCTCGGGCAGGCCGCGTGCGAAGTCGGCGCGACCCAGCACCAACATGTCGGTCTGCACCTCGGCGCGGACCGTGGCCGAATGCGGCTCGTTGTCGATGAGGCTCATTTCGCCGACATAGTCGCCCGGCTGCAACACCGCCAGGATCACTTCGCGGCCGCGGCTGTCGGCGGTCAGCACACGGGCGCGGCCGTTCAGCAGGATGAACAGCGCGTTGGATTTCGTGCCCTGCTCGACGATCAGCTCACCGCGTTTGAAGCGCCGCTTGACGACGCTGTCGGCGATGGACTGGGCCTGGTCGGCGGTCAGCAGGGAGAAAAGCGGGACCCTGCGAATCAGATCCAAGTTGGACAACATGGCCATGAAGCGGTCACTCCTGTCGGGGGTTAGGGTCAATCAAAGTCGTCAGGATGGCAGAGGGACCCGCCACCTAGAATGGATGCATTGTGCCAATTTGTTCACGGTTGTTCATAGGGTTTAGGCCGTAGCCTTCCGACCCTTGCGTTCGCCCCCGAACTCCCCATCTCCGAGCCATGAGCCAAACCACTCGCCACGCCCAACTGCTGATTCTCGGGTCCGGCCCCGCCGGCTACACCGCCGCCATCTATGCGGCCCGCGCCAACCTCAAGCCGCTGCTGGTCACCGGCATGGCGCAAGGCGGCCAGCTGATGACCACCACCGAAGTCGACAACTGGCCGGCCGACGTGATGGGCGTGCAAGGTCCGGAGCTGATGCAGCGCTTCCAGGAACACGCCGAGCGCTTCCAGACCGAGATCGTCTTCGACCACATCAACACGGTCGATTTCTCCAAGCGTCCTTTCACGCTGACCGGCGACAGCGCCGTGTACACGGCTGACGCGGTCATCCTGGCCACCGGCGCCTCGGCGCAGTACCTGGGCCTCCCGTCGGAGGAGTCCTTCATGGGCCGCGGCGTCAGCGCCTGCGCGACCTGCGACGGCTTCTTCTATCGCGAGCAGGAAGTCTGCGTCGTCGGCGGCGGCAACACTGCGGTCGAGGAAGCGCTGTACCTGTCCAACATCGCCAGCAAGGTCCACCTGATCCACCGCCGCGACAAATTCCGCGCCGAGCCCATCCTGGTCGACAAGCTGATGGACAAGGTCAAGGCCGGCAAGGTCGAGCTGCACGTCTTCCACACGCTGGACGAGGTGCTGGGCGACGCGAGCGGCGTCACCGGCGTGCGCATCAAGAGTACGCAGGACGGCACGACCACCGACGTCAAGCTGCAAGGCTGCTTCATCGCCATCGGCCACAAGCCCAACACCGACATCTTCGCCGGCCAGATCGACATGAAAGACGGCTACATCCGGACCAAGAGCGGCTTGGAAGGCTTCGCCACGATGACCAGCGTCCCCGGCGTGTTCGCGGCCGGTGACGTGCAGGACCACGTCTATCGCCAGGCCATTACCTCGGCGGGCACCGGCTGCATGGCCGCGCTCGACGCCCAGCGCTTCCTGGAGCAGGAAGGCGCCTGATCCATTTCGGGGACCCGTCCCGCTCAGCGCACCCGACGGGGCGCCACCGCTTTGACCGGCCCGCCTTTGCGCGGGCCGGCTCATTTCTGCTACACTCGCGGTCTTTCTTGCGCCGACAACCTGTGAAGGATTTCGACGCGGGGAAGATGGGATACCGCCACCCTATGGCGAGGTGAGGCCGCCACCCGCGGACCGGCATGAGGCCGGATCGAATGGGTTGGTCGCCGGATGACAAGTATCGGAGTGTCCTCATGGCACGCGTCTGCGAAGTCACGGGCAAGAAGCCCATGGTCGGAAACAACGTTTCCCACGCCAACAACAAAACCAAGCGCCGGTTCCTGCCGAACCTGCAATACCGCCGTTTCTGGGTCGAAAGCGAAAACCGCTGGGTCCGTCTGCGCATCAGCAACGCCGCGCTGCGACTGATCGACAAGAAGGGCATTGACGCCGTGCTGGCCGACCTGCGTGCCCGCGGTCAAGCCTAATCACTGAACCAGGAGCGACACCATGGCATCCAAAGGCGGACGCGAAAAGATCAAGCTGGAATCCACTGCCGGCACGGGTCATTTCTACACCACGAACAAGAACAAGAAGACCACGCCCGAAAAGCTGGAATTCATGAAGTTCGACCCTAAGGCACGCAAGCACGTGCTGTACAAGGAAACCAAGCTGAAGTAATTCAGCCGGTTGGCGGATTCAGATCCGCCCTCCCTTGAAAGAACAAACCCGCCGCTCGGCGGGTTTTTCTTTTGGGGAAACGGGCTCAGCAATCAAACCTCGCCCTGCCCGGCTCCGCGCCACATCGACACGTCAGCGAGATGCCCGCTCAACGCCTTGCTTGCCCAGCAGATCCTTGGCGAACCAGTCGTCCAGCATCTTCTTCTCATAGCGCAGGGGTTCGCTGTCGAAATAGCGATTCGTCGCCGAGAGCTGATAGTTCATGTCCTTGATGCTCGCCTTGCCGGACTTCAGCACCTGACCGTTCTCGCTCAGCGTGTAATTGAAGTCCATGCGCGGAATCGTCACCGTGCGCAGCACCCGCAGACGCTGACCCGTTGGACCGCGCGGCTCAAGCTCACCCGCAAGATCCACATCGGTCACATCGATCGTCAATTGCTTGCCGGGCAGCTCGCGCGCAGCCACCGCCTTGATGTGATCAGCCAGCTGATTCATCGCGGTTTCGCGATCACGGGCGTTATCGCCGATGTCGCTGAAATTCTCCGGCTTGGTGAACTTCACTTCGGCCTGCGCATGCGCGACCGCAGCCACAGCACCCAGGGACAACACCATCAAGCCGGCGCCCAAGCCACGAACCAACTTCGAGGCAGTCATAGCAATCTCCTTGTGTGACAGACCTGACAAATTATGGGCGCGCCAAAGAAAAAAGGCGCCCGAAGTGGGCGCCCTTTGCATTCGTTCAAACAGCAGAGTGATACGCGTCACTCTGCGCGGCCGACGCCGCCCTGATTCAAGCCTCGATCAAGCCCGAACCGCGCGCAGGCCTTGCGCGAATGCCTTCAGTTCGGCGATGCCGCTTTCCTCAGCCTTGCGGCACCAGGCTTGCAGATCGTGCACCAGCTGTTCGGCCGACACATTCGTGCGGGTCCACAGCTGACGCAGTTCCTCGCGCATCGTCACCAGCTTGTCCAGCACCGGGCTGGCAGCACGAGCGCCATCCAGCTGAGCCTGATACGCCGCCGGAATCTTCTCGGCGTCGCGATGCAGCCAGCGCTTGGCGGCCTTGAACTGGTGGAACTTGTCGCTGTGCTGTTCGCCCGCGTCCTTCAGCTTGGCCAGCTCGGCCTTGCAGGCGCCGCGGAGCTCACGAGCGTAACGCGCCATCACTTCGTAGCGGTTCGCGATGATCGCTTCCAGCGTGTCCTTGTCGGCCACGGCCTTGAGCTCGCCCGTCTTCATCTGCGGCGCGGTCTTGCGCACCTTGGCCCAGCCGATCATCTCCATCGCGCGGATGTAACCCCAGCCGATGTCGAACTCGAACGGCTTGACCGAGAACTTGGCCGAGGTCGGATAGGTGTGATGGTTGTTGTGCAGCTCTTCGCCGCCAATGATCAGCCCCCACGGGGACACGTTCGTCGACGCATCCGTCGCCTCGAAGTTCCGATAGCCCCAGTAATGGCCGGCACCGTTGATCACGCCGGCAGCCCAGATCGGGATCCACGCCATCTGCACGGCCCAGACGCTCAGGCCGACCACGCCGAATAGCGCGACGTCGATGATCAGCATCAGCGACACGCCCCAGACCGAGCGGCGCGAGTACACGTGGCGCTCGATCCAGTCGTCCGGGACGCCATGGCTGAACTTCTTGATCGTCTCTTCGTTCTTGGCCTCGGCGCGATAGAGCTCGGCGCCGCGGGTCATCACGGTCTTGATGCCGCGGGTGACCGGGCTGTGCGGGTCATCCTCGGTCTCGCACTTGGCGTGGTGCTTGCGGTGGATCGCGACCCATTCGCGCGTGACCATGCCCGTGGTCATCCACAGCCAGAAGCGGAAGAAGTGCGAGGGGATGGGCCCCAGGTCCAGCGCGCGGTGCGCCTGCGCGCGGTGCAGGAAGATGGTCACGGCGGCGATGGTGATATGCGTCACCACCAGCGTGTACACCACGATCTGCCACCAGCTCGCGCCGGTCAGGCCATCGCTCAGCCAATTCAGGAGAGCGTCGTGCACAGACATCAAAACGTTCATTCGGTCCTAACCCTGCTCGCGAAGAGCCAGTTGTCGACAAGAAGCCACGATTGTAGGCGAGTCACTCTAGATTTCGCCCACGATCAACACCCGGAAGCCACCGGTCTTTTGACGCTTCCGCGCCGGAAGCACCTGCGGGCGTGATCGAGTGGACATCGCGCAGCCCCCGATGGCATCGGGGTTTCCGTGTGTTCGCAAGAAGGATTACTTCTTGCGCTCCCAGACAGCGGCGAAGAAGCCGTCGCTCTGATGGCGATGCGGCCACAGACGCAGATAGCCGTTGTCCGACAGCACCGCCGCCTGCGCAGGATCAACCTGTGCATGGGCCAGCACGTCCTGGGCGGGCAGCAGCGTGAATTCGGGATGCGCCTCGGCGAAGGCCTGGGCGACCGCCTCGTTCTCCTCGTCCAGCAGGCTGCAGGTCGCGTAGACCAGCCGACCACCCGGCTTCAGCATGCGGGAAGCACTGTTCAGGATCGCGATCTGCTTGTCATGCAACTCCTGGACGGCGTTGGGGGAATGACGCCATTTCAGATCGGGATTGCGGCGCAGCGTTCCGAGGCCCGAGCATGGTGCGTCGACCAGCACCCGGTCGATCTTGCCTACCAAGCGCTTGACGCGCTCATCGCGCTCGCTGGAGATCTGCACCGGGTAGACGTTGGACAGCCCGCTGCGCGCCAGACGCGGCTTGAGCTTGTCCAGTCGATGGCCCGACACGTCGAAGGCGTACAGCCGACCGGTGTTGCGCATCGCCGCGCCCAGCGCCAGGGTCTTGCCGCCCGCGCCTGCACAGAAGTCCACCACCATTTCGCCGCGCTTGGCTTCGGTCAGCAACGACAGCAACTGGCTGCCCTCGTCCTGGACCTCGACCTGGCCGCTGGTGAACACGTCCAGCTTCTGCAACGCCGGTTTTCCCTCCAGACGCAGGCCCCACGGGGAGAACGGCGTCGGCGTCGACTTGAAGCCCTTGGCCTCGAGCGCCGCCTGCACGTCCTCACGCTTGGCCTTCAGCAGGTTGACACGCAGATCCAGCGGCGCGGACTCGTTGATCGCATCGGCGAGCTTCCAGAACTCCTCGTCGCCCAGGCGTTGGCGCAGCGGGTCAACCAGCCATTCCGGGAGGTTGTGACGCAGCTTCTCGGGCAGCTTGTTGCGGTCGATCTTCGCGACCTGCTTGAGCCATTGCTGCTCCTGGTCGCTGAGGGCGCCGCGCAGGAAGGCGTCGTTGCCGGCCCAGGCGAGGATCGCCAGCCGGCGCGCCATCGGACCGTGGCCGGACTGGGCCAGATGCTGCAGCAGCGGGCGGCGGCGCAGCACGGCGTAGGCGGTTTCGGCGAGCGTGTGACGCTCGCGCTGGCCGAGCGCCTTGTTGGCGCGGAAGAAGTCGGAGACCAGGGCGTCGGCCGGCTTGTCAAACAGCAGCAGGCTGTCCACGAGTTCGGCGCAGAGTTCAAGAAGGGCATTAGGATGCATCCCCGGATTATCCCAGGGCCGACCGACTTGCGGGTCGCCGCCCTTTCACACCGCCCCGCCATCCATGAGCGACGCCCCGTCCCGCAACCCGATCTCCCCCACCGACACGGCCGCCAACGCCCATGGCACCGGTGATCCGCTGCCCCCGCTGCCCGAGGCCCTGCCTGGCCGCTACCGGCATTACAAGGGCGGCGAGTACGAGGTCCGCGGCGTGGTCCGCCACAGCGAGACGCTGGAGCCGCTGGTGCTCTATGCACCGCTGTACAACGACAGCGGGCTGTGGGTCCGCCCCTACGACATGTTCTTCGGCGATGTCGTCATCGACGGTCTGAGCCAGCCCCGCTTCGCGCGGCTGCCGGACTGAGCGGCTCGCACCCTCGCGCCCGCTCATGCCACTGCTGCACCAGATCAAACGCCGCCCTCGCCTGCTGATCGGCGCCGCGGTCGGTGCGCTGCTGGCCGCCGCCTGGCCCGAGGGCCTGGCCTGGCACACCCGCGCGCTGATGGGCTGGAGCGCCGGCGTCTGGACTTACCTGATCCTGCTCGGCTGGATGATGCTGCGCACCGACGCGGAGGACGTCGAGGACCAGGCCCGTGCCCTGGCCGACGGCGTCTTCACCGTGCTCATCCTGGCCATGGTCGGCGGCGCCGCGAGCATGGCCGCCATCGTGCTGGAGCTGGCCCAGGTGAAGACCGCCGGCATCATCGGCGGCTGGCCGCATCTGCTGATCGCCTCGGCGACGCTCACCGGGTCCTGGCTGTTGCTGCCGGTGGAGTTCGCGCTGGCCTATGCGGCGATGTTCCACAGCGGCCCGCAGGCGCCGCACGGGCTGGAGTTCCCCGGCGACGACGAGGAAATGCCCGACTACCTGGACTTCGTCTACTTTGCCGCCACGGTGGCATCGACCTCCCAGACCTCGGATGTCGAGGTGAGCTCGCGCCCGATCAGAAGGCTGGTGCTGGTGCAGACGCTCCAGGCCTTCGTGTTCAACACCGTGGTGCTGGCGCTGACGATCAACTTCCTGGCGGGCATGCTGGGCTGATCGCCCCGGTCAGACGAAGAGCTGCGTCTCGCCGGCGCGATGCAACACGCGCGCGCCCTCGATGGCCAGGCGGCCCTCGACGAACCAGCGCACGGCGCTCGGATACATGCGGTGCTCCAGCTTGAGCACGCGCGCGGCCAGCGCCGCCTCGTCATCCCCATCCAGCACCGGCACCACCGCCTGGGCGACGATGGGTCCGTGATCCAGCTCGGCGGTCACGAAATGCACCGTCGCGCCCGCGGCGCGGCAGCCCGACTCGATCGCGCGCTGATGCGTGTGCAGGCCCGGGAAGGCCGGCAGCAACGAGGGGTGAACGTTGAGCATCCGCCCCGCGTAATGCCCGGTGAAGCCTGGCGTCAGGATGCGCATGAAGCCGGCCAGCACGACCAGATCCGGATCGAAGCCGTCGATGACGCGTTGGAGTTCGGCGTCGAAGGCAACGCGTGCGGCGTCGCCCTTGCCGAAGGCCTTGTGATCGACGACCGCGGTGGCGATCCCGTGCGAGCGGGCGAACTCAAGACCGCCCGCATCGGGCCGGTTGCTGATCACGGCGGCGATGCGCGCCGGCCATTGCTCGCCGGCGCAGGCCTTGACGATGGCCTCCATGTTGGAGCCGCGGCCGGAGATCAGGATCACGATGTTCTTCATGGGCCGGCAGTGTAGCCAAGGGCAAGGACGCGAACCGCCCGGCGCGGGACCGCCGCTCCCTACAATCGCCCTCCCGCCTCGCAGCGCCCTCACGCGTCTTCCGATCCCGCGTGAAGCGCGCACCGGGCGCGCCGCAGCCTTTCGCCATGACCGATCAAACGCCCCCTCTCCCGCGCCAGCGCGTGCTCTCCGGCATGCGCCCCACCGGCGCGCTGCACCTCGGCCACTATCATGGCGCCCTCAAGAACTGGGTGCGCCTGCAGTCGGCCTACGACTGCTTTTTCTTCGTCGCCGACTGGCATGCGCTGACCACGCATTACCAGCACCGCGAAGGCCTGGAGCAGAGCGTCTACGACATGGTCGTGGACTGGCTGGCGGCCGGCGTCGATCCCGAGCAGGCCACGCTCTTCATCCAGAGCCGCATGCCCGAGCACGCCGAGCTGTTCACCCTGCTGGCGATGAGCACGCCCTCGAGCTGGCTGGAGCGCATGCCCAGCTACAAGGACGTGGTGGCCGAGAACCGCGAGCTGGCGACCTACGGCTTCCTGGGCTACCCGCTGCTGCAGGCGGCGGACATCCTGATCTACAAGGCGGCGTTCGTGCCGGTGGGCGAGGACCAGGCGCCGCACGTCGAGGTCACGCGCGAAGTGGCGCGGCGATTCAATCACCTGTACCGCCAGCACACGACGCCGCTGCTGCCCGAGCCGCAGGCGCTGATGACCGAGACCTCGCGCCTGCCGGGGCTGGACGGCCGCAAGATGAGCAAGACCTACGACAACGCGATCGCGATGCGCGACGCGCCGGAGGTCGTGACCGAGAAGGTGCGGCGCATGCCCACCGATCCGCAGCGCGTGCGCCGCGGCGATCCGGGTGAGCCCGAGCGCTGCCCGGTCTGGGCGCTGCACAAGGTCTACACCGACGGCGACACGCGCGCCTGGGTCGAGTCCGGCTGCCGCAGCGCGGGCATCGGCTGCCTGGACTGCAAGCAGCCGCTGATCGACGCGATCCACGACGAGCAGGCGCCATGGCGCGAGCGCGCCGAGGAGCTGCTGGCCGACCCCAAGAAGGTCCACTGGATCGTCGAGGTCGGCACGGAGCGCGCCCGCGCGGTGGCGCGCAAGACGCTGCGCGAGGTGCGCAGCGCGATGGGACTGGATTACTGAGCGATGGCTGGCATCCACATCACCGACCTCGAGTCCGCGATCAACTGGTGGCGGCGGCGCGAACCCGGCGACGGCGTGTCGCTGGTACCGCCGCTGCGCGCGCTGGCCGAGGTCTATGCGCTGATGGTCTTCCATCACGAGACCGAGTGCGACGAGGATTCCATGCCCGAGCGGGCACGCGACGCGTGGCTCGCCTGGTACGACACCACGCCGGACGCGCCCTGCATCGCGATCTGCTCGACGAGCCAGGGCGATGAGCTCTGCAAGGGCTGCGGACGCACGTTCGACGAGGTGCAGAACTGGCCGGTCCTGACGCCCGGCGAGAAGCGCGCGACCTGGCGCCGCATCACCATTGAAGCCACGGCATGGCGCTTCAATCGCTATGCGGAGCGGGCGATCGAGAACCGCCACGCGGGCGACGCGACCGACGCCACCGACGCCACCGATGGGCTCGGCGAGGTCAACGAGATCGGCAAGGCCGACAAGGTCGATCCCGGCGGCAAGGCCGGCGGTCGAAAGGACGGCGCTTGAATCCCCGTCTGCAGAGCCTGCGCCAGATCCTGCCGCTCGCGTGGCCCGTGTTCATCGGGCAGCTGGCGGTGCTGGCCTACTCGACCATCGACACGCTGCTGGTGGCGCGCCATTCGGCGACGGACCTGGCCGCGCTGGCGGTGGGATCGGCGGTCTACACCTCGGTCTTCGTCGGGTTGATGGGCGTGGTGCTGGCCATCTCGCCGCTGGCGGGGCAGCTCTTCGGCGCCAAGCGCATCGCCGAGGCGGGCGACAGCCTGCATCAGGCGGCTTGGCTGGCGCTGGGGCTGACGGTGATCGGGGAGCTCATCCTGTGGTTCCCACAGCCCTTCCTGGCGCTCTCGCATGCCGAGGGCGAGATCGCCGCCAAGGTGCGCGACTACCTGCGCATGCTGGGCGTCGCGCTCCCGGCCGCGCTGCTGTTCACCGCGTATCGCGGCTTCAACACGGCGGTGTCTCGACCCAAGGCGGTGATGGCGCTGCAGATCGGCGGACTGGTGCTGAAGTTCCCGGCCAGCGCGCTGCTGATCGGCGGATTCACGCTGGGCCCGTTCCAGGTGCCGGCGCTGGGCGCGGTGGGCTGCGCGATCGCGACGGCGCTCGTGATGTGGAGCCAGCTGCTGATCGCGCTGGTGGTGCTGCGCAAGGATCCGTTCTATGCCGGTTTCGGCTTCGGGGCGGGCGGGCTGCATCGACCGCGCAAGGAGACCCTGACGCGGCTGCTGAAGCTGGGCATCCCGATGGGCGCGTCGGTGTTGATCGAGGTGACGGGCTTCACTTTCATGGCCATCTTCATCGCGCGCTTGGGGACGACGCCGGTGGCGGGGCATCAGCTCTGCGCGAATCTGGTGGCGATGATGTTCATGCTGCCGCTGGCGCAGGCCAACGCCTGCAGCACGCTGGTGGCGCAGGCGCTGGGCGCGCGCGATTACGCGGCCGCGCGACGGCTGGGCTGGCACGGGCTGGAGATCGCGCTGGGGATCGCGTTCGTGCTGGGGGCGCTGATCTTCTCGCTGCGCGGGCAGGTGCTGGGGCTGTACACGAATGACGCGGCCATCATCGCGGCCGCGCTGCCGCTGCTGGGCTGGGTCTGGCTGTTCCACGTCGCGGACGCGGGGCAGACGGTGTCCGCTTTCGTGCTGCGCGCGCATCACATCGCGACCGCGCCGATGCTGATCTATGCGTTCGCGATCTGGGGGCTGGGATTGGGCGGCGGCTACTGGCTGGCGTTCGGCGACCACGAGGTCGAGCTGCCGGCGATCATGCAAGGCGCGATGGGGTTCTGGAGCGCGGCGTCGGTGGGGCTGGCCGCGGCGGCCACGGGGTTGTGCGTCTTGCTGGCCTTGGTCCATCGGCGCGAGATCAAGTGACTCGCGCAGGCGGCATCAGGTCAACGGCAGCGTGATCACAAAGCAGCTTCCACCACCCTCACGAGGATCGCAGCGCACCGAGCCTTGATGCGCGATCGCGATCTGGCGCACCAAGCTCAACCCGAGCCCCACGCCCCCCGAGACCTCCGCATGCCCCGGCATCCGGAAGAACGCTTCGAAGATCCGTTCCCGCATGGGCTCAGGCACACCCGGCCCGCGATCACAGACCTGGATCTCGATCTGCGACTGCCCCGATCGACGCAGCTTCACCTCGACCACCGGTCCGCCATAGCGGCGCGCGTTCTCCAGCAAATTGCGCAACGCTCGACGAATCAACCGCTCATCCGCATTCAGGGTCACATGCTCCAACCCGGGCTCGACCTCAAGCTCCGCGCTCGCCCGCGCCGCCGACTCCGCCGCCACCGCGACCAGATCGACCCGCTCCGGCCGCAGCGACTGCGCCCCACCCTCCAGCCGACTCGCCAGCAACACTTCCTCGACCAGCGCATCCAGCTCGGCGATGTTGGTGTTGATCTCCTGCCCCAGCCGCGCCCGCTGCGCCGGTGACGCATCCTCCAGCATCGCGAAGGCCATCTTGAGCCGCGCCAGCGGGGAGCGCAGCTCGTGGCTCGCATTCGCCAACAGGCTCTTGTGCGAGCGCAGCAAGGTCTCGATCTGCTCCGCGGCCTTGTTGAAGCTGCCCGCCAGCGCGGCGACCTCATCCTTGCCGTGGTCCTGCACGCGGAAGCCCAGGTCACCGGAGCCGAACTGCTCCATGCCCGACTTCAGCGATTCCAGCCGACGCGTCAGCCGGCGCACCACCGGATACGCCCCGCCGGCCACCGCCAGGAAGAGCACCGCCAGCAACACGGCCAGCGCCTCGCCGCTGGGGCGCGGAATCCAGCCCGGGAACCAGGACGCATTGGCCGCGTCCTCGCGGCGCTGCTGTTCCAGTCGCTCCAGCATGCGCTGGCGGATGGATTCGGTCTCGGGACGGGTATCTGGCTTGGCCTCGCGCGGCCGATCACGCGCCTCGGGCGGACCGGCGGGACCACCGAACAGCGGGTCGCGGCGCTCGAAGCGACGCGCGCCGCTCGCCCGCCCCTCGGGATCAAAGGCCGGCTGGCCCATCGGTGCCGAAGCCCCCGGCGGACGCGCCAGTCTCAAGAAGAGCAGATGCCGGCCGTCATCGAGCGGAATGCGCTGGATGCGCGAGCCGGGCAGATCCTCGCGGCGCTCGAACATCGGCGAAGCGCCGATGCGCTTGCCGCGCGCGTCCTCGAGGGCCAGCGCCATCCGCAGCCGTTGGCCCCAATCCTCGATCGCATCGGATTGCTCATCCACGGTCGCCGTGGGCGGCGGCAGCGCGCGCTGTACCAGCACGGCCATGGCCACCAGCCGCTCCGACGCGGCCTGCTCGAAAGTACCGCGCTCCTGCTCGATGCGCCCCTGGAAGAGCCACGCCGAGCCAAGCGCGAACGCCAACAACACCACCACGACGGTGATGTAGATCCGCAGATACAGCGCCTTCACTGACTTCGCTTACTTGACTGGCTGGGCCGGTTTCAAAGACAGGCCGACCTGCGGCCCCGATGCCTCGCTCAAGGCCTCACTCGAGGCCTTCGGCGTCCTGCTTGCGCGCGAAGACGTAGCCGGCGCCGCGCACCGTCAGCACGCGCCGCGGGTTCTTGGCATCGTCCTCGATGACCGAGCGGATGCGCGAGATGTGCACGTCGATCGACCGATCGAAGGCTTCCAGCGGATGGCCCTTGAGCGCATCCATGATCTGGTCGCGCGACAGGACCCGGCCCGGGCTTTGCGCCAGCACGACGAGCAGGTCGAACTGGTGGCTGGTCAGGTCGCAGGCGTTGCCGTCCAGACGCACCTGGCGCGCTGCCAGATCGATCTCCAGACGGCCGAAGCGCAACACCTCGTCGCCCATGGCCTGCGGCTCGGTACGGCGTAGCAGCGCCTTCACGCGGGCCTGCAGCTCACGCGGCTCGAAGGGCTTGGGCAGATAGTCGTCGGCGCCCAGCTCCAGGCCGAGGATGCGGTCCATCGGCTCGCCGCGCGCGGACAGCATCAGCACCGGCAGACGGCGCCAACGCTTGTCGCCGCGCAGCTGACGGCAGAACTCCAGACCATCGCCGTCCGGAAGCATCAAGTCCAGCACCAGCAGCTCGAACTGGCCGTTCTCGAGCTCGGCACGGCCTTGCGTCAGCGAGCCGGCGAAGCTGACCTCGAAACCGGCGCCGCTGAGATAGTCGCCCAGCATCGCGGTGAGGCGGGCATCGTCGTCGATCAGGAGCAGTCGTGGATTCATCGGGCGTTGCGAGGCGGCCGCCGCCCGGCCCAGATCGGCCGAACCGCGCGCCGCGGACTCATCGAAAGTCTGAAGCATAGCCGTCCTCTCCGCGCTCAGCGATCAGTGAAAGGCTTGGGAACGGGATTGTCCGGATTCCCGCCCTGGACCTTGCGATCCTTCCAGTGCTGCATGCGTTCCTGCATGTGCTCCTTCATCTTCTCGCGGCGCTGCTTGCTCAGCTCCGAGAGCTTGGCGCGCTGCTCGGGCGTCAGCACGCGGGAGGCGTCGATCATCGCCAGGCTCAGGCGCTTGGAGGCGACCTCGCGCTGGGCCGACAGTTGCTGGCGCGCCTGCTCGACGGCGTTGGCGTCGACGGTCGGTGCCAGGAACAGCGCATGCAGACGTTCGTGCAGTTGGCGCTCGGTGTCGCGCTGACCCTTCAGGTCGTTGCGGGCGGCGTCGAAGATCTGCTTGATCTGGGCGCGCTGCGCATCGGACACACCGGCCTCCTTCATCAGGCGGGCGTCCATCAGACCCATGGGGTGGTGGCCGGGGCCGCCGCGCATCTCGTGCGGGGGCGGGGGCATGCCGGGACCGGGGGCCGGCTGGGCCTGAGCGGACAAGGCGGCCAGGCTGACCATCGCGGCCAGACCCAGCATCTTCAGGGGGCGGGAGAAGCTCTTGACCATCTCGATCTCCAATTCGTTCGGGGGTGAGGAAATGGTCGCGGGAGGACGTTAGGAGGCCGTGGGCCCCCTGTAAAGATTCTTGAAATGAATCAGCCCCAATGAAAAACCGCCCGCGCCGCCCCTTGAAACGAGACGCCACGAGCGGCAATGAAACGCTCGGATTGCGTGAGCGCCGAGGCCTTGATTCGGGATGGCCGGCCAGGCGCAAACCGGAGCCATCGCCCAGCTAGGGCGAGGATTTGCAGCGACGCAGCACGCCCGAAGCGAGGCCGCGGAGCTTACGCAATGGGCTTGAAGCGGACGCGCTTGGGACGTGCACCCTCTTCACCCAGACGCTTCTTCTTGTCGGCTTCGTACTCGTGGAAGTTGCCGTCGAAGAAGAACCACTGCGAATCGCCCTCGCACGCCAGGATGTGGGTGCAGATGCGGTCCAGGAACCAGCGGTCGTGGGAGATGACCATCGCCGAGCCGGCGAACTCCAGCAGCGCCTCTTCCAGCGCGCGCAGGGTTTCGACGTCCAGGTCGTTGGACGGTTCGTCCAGCATCAGCACGTTGCCGCCCTGGGCCAAGGTCTTGGCCAGATGCAAACGGCCGCGCTCACCGCCGGACAGCGAGCCCACCAGCTTCTGCTGGTCGTTGCCCTTGAAGTTGAAGCGGCCGATGTAGGCGCGCGAGGGCATCACGAACTTGCCCACGATGATGTTGTCCAGACCGCCGGAGACGTCTTCCCACACGGTCTTGCTCGCGTCCAGGCTCTGACGGCTCTGGTCGACGAAGGCCAGCTTGGCCGTCTTGCCGATCTTGACCGTGCCGCTGTCCGGCTGCTCGACGCCCTGGATCATGCGGAACAGCGTCGATTTACCCGCGCCGTTCGGGCCGATGATCCCGACGATCGCGCCGGCCGGAACCTTGAAGGACAGGTTGTCGATCAGCACGCGGTCGCCGAAGGACTTGGTCACGCCTTCGAACTCGATGACTTCATTGCCCAGGCGCTCGGCGACCGGGATGAAGATCTCGTTGGTCTCGTTGCGCTTCTGGTACTCGACGTCGCTCAGCTCCTCGAAGCGGGCCAGACGCGCCTTGCTCTTGGCCTGACGGCCCTTGGCGTTCGAGCGCACCCACTTCAGTTCTTCCTTCATCGCCTTGGCGCGGGCGTCCTCGGACTTCTGCTCCTGCTCCAGGCGGCGTTCCTTCTGGTCCAGCCAGTCGGAGTAGTTGCCCTTCCAGGGGATGCCGTGGCCGCGGTCCAGTTCCAGGATCCACTCGGCGGCGTTGTCCAGGAAGTAGCGATCGTGGGTGATGGCCACCACGGTGCCGGGGAAGCGCTGCAGGAACTGCTCCAGCCACTCGACCGATTCGGCGTCCAAGTGGTTGGTCGGCTCGTCCAGCAGCAGCATGTCGGGCTTGGACAGCAGCAGGCGGCACAGCGCCACACGGCGCTTCTCGCCCCCGGACAGCACGCCGATGTTGGCGTCCCAGGGCGGCAGGTTGAGCGCGTCGGCGGCCAACTCCAGCTGCAGGTCGGTGTTCTCGGAACCGGCCGCGGCGATGATGGCTTCCAGCTCGCCCTGCTCGGCGGCCAGCGCGTCGAAGTCGGCGTTCTCTTCCGCGTAGGCGGCGTAGACCTCGTCCAGACGCTTCTTGGCGGCCAGCACGCCGCCGATCCCTTCCTCCACCGCCTCACGCACGGTCTGGTCAGGGTTGAGCTTGGGTTCCTGCTCGAGGTAGCCGATCTTGATGCCGGGCATCGGCGTGGCCTCGCCCTCGATCTCCTTGTCGACGCCGGCCATGATCTTCAGCAGCGTGGACTTGCCCGAGCCGTTCAGGCCCAGCACGCCGATCTTGGCGCCCGGGAAGAACGACAGCGAAATGTTCTTGAGGATGTGGCGCTTGGGAGGAACCGTCTTGTTGACGCGGTTCATCGAGAAAACGTATTGAGCCATGGCGTTGGTTGTTCAGCGTTTCGTGGGTTACCGGGGCCGCCCGTTGCCCTGCGAACGAGGGCCGGCGGCGTGCAAGGGCGCGGAGCCGCCCGGGCAATAGTCGCGCATTGTCGCAGCTTCCGCTCAAGCTCCTAAACTCGACCGCCCTGCCGACGTCCCAGAGAGCCCATCCATGCCGCAGTCCCGACCCGCCCTCCTCGCCGTCCCTCGCGCATCCAGCGCGCGCATCGTCGCGGCCGCCCTGCTGGCGCTGGCCGCCGCCGGCGCGCAGGCCCAGACGCTGCGCTGGTCCAGCCAGGGCGACATGCAGACCGCCGACCCTCACGCCCAGAACGAGATCGTCACCAACGCGATGAACGGCCAGGTCTACGAGCGCTTGGTCTCGCGCGACCGCGACCTCAACCTGGTGCCGGGTCTTGCGACCGAGTGGACGCAGGTCAACCCCAAGCTGTGGCGCTTCAAGCTGCGCCAGGGCGTGAAGTTCCACGATGGGACGCCCTTCACCGCCGACGACGTGGTGTTCTCGGTGAACCGCGCCAAGGATCCGGCCTCCCAGATCAGCGTCTATGCCGAGGCGGTCGGGACGCCGAGGAAGATCGACGACCACACGGTCGAGTTCCAGCTCGCCCAGATCAATCCGATCTTCCTGCAGCACATTGACCTGCTGTTCATCATGAGCCGCAAGTGGAGTGAAGCCCACGGCGTGGCCAAGCCGCAGAACTTCAAGGACAAGCAGGAGACCTACGCCGCCACGCATTCGAACGGCACCGGCCCCTTCATGATGACCGGACGCGAGCCCGGCATCCGCACCACCTTCAAACGCAACCCGCTCTGGTGGGGCAGGTTCGACGGCAACGTCCAGGACGCCGTCTACACGCCCATCGCCAACGACGCAACGCGGCTGGCGGCGCTGGTGTCGGGCGAGATCGACTTCGTGCAGGACCCGTCGCCGCGGGACATCCCGCGCCTGAAGCAGACGACGGGCATCAAGATCCAGGAAGGCGTGGAGAACCGGCTGGTGTTCGTCGGCATGGATCAGGCGCGCGACAAGCTGCTCTACGCCAAGGTCCCGGGCGACAAGAACCCGTTCAAGGACTTGCGTGTGCGCCAGGCGCTGTACCAGGCCATCGACATCAACACGCTGCGGACCAAGCTGATGAATGGCCTGAGCCTGCCCACCGGCGGCGTCACGCCGTCGCCGCTGGGCGCTTACAAGGATCCGCAGCTGGAGACCCGGCTGCCCTTCGACCTGGCGGCCGCGCGCAAGCTGATGGCGGACGCCGGCTATGCCAACGGCTTCGAGGTCACGCTGGACTGCACCAACAACCGCTACGTCAACGACGAGCGCATCTGCCTGGCACTGGCCTCGATGTGGGCGCAGATCAAGGTGAAGGTCCAGGTCAACGCGCAGCCGCGCGTGCTGATGTTCCCCAAGCTGGAGAAGCTGGACACCAGCCTCTACCTGTACGGCTGGGGCGGCACCATCACCGACGCCGAGACCGCCCTCACGCCGCTGATGCGCAACCGCGGCGACAAGTCGGTCGGCCAATACAACTTCGGCAACTGGAAGGACGACAAGTTCGATCAGCTGGCCGCCGCATCGAGCGGCGAGGCGGATCCGAAGAAGCGCGAGGAGCTGGTCAAGGCCGCGCTGCGGGAGTTCCGCGCGCAGACCCACATCATCCCGCTGCACCGCCAGATGATCCCGTGGGCGACGCGCGCCAACGTGACGGTCGTCCACCGCCCGGACAACTGGTTCGAGCTGCGCTGGGTGAACGTCGCTCCGAAGTGAGCCTCGCGGGCCGCACCAGCCCGGCCACGCCTCAGCGCAGCGGCGGATCGAAAAGATACCCGATGCCGCGCACCGTCCGGATCAGCGGCGCGCTCGGGTCGTCGTTCAGCTTCTGACGCAGCCGCGAGACCATCAGGTCCACGCTGCGCTCCAGCGCGGTGACGCCGTCGCCACGGGCCAGATGCAGCAGCTCCTGGCGCTGCAGCACGCTGTGCGGGCGTTCCAGGAAGGCGCGCAGCAGCCTGTACTCGCTCTGCGAGAGCACCACGCAGAAGCCGCCCGGACCGGTCAACCGGCGCGTCATCGGCTCCAGCCGGAAGCGGCCGAACATCAGCACCTCGGCCGCATCGCCTTCCCGCGGCCGCAGCAGCGCTTTGATGCGGGCCTGCAGCTCGCGCGGCTCGCCGTCCTTGGCGATGACCGCGTCGGCGCCGCGCTCCAGCGCGAGCACCCGCTCCAGCGTGCTGTCGTGCTGCAGCAGCACGATCACCGGCAGGCGCGAGCGCTGGCGCAATCGCGTCAGCGCGCCCCAGCCGGCCTCGCGGGCGTCACTGGGATCGAGCAGCGCCAGGTCCACCGGCAGCAGCGGCACGCGATCGAGCAAGGCGGCCTCGCTGCTGTCGGTGACGCGGAAGCCCCAGGCCCTGAGCAGCGCCGAAAA
The DNA here is from genome assembly GCF_039595295.1 of Roseateles sp. Classification (GTDB taxonomy): domain Bacteria; phylum Pseudomonadota; class Gammaproteobacteria; order Burkholderiales; family Burkholderiaceae_C; genus Roseateles. The sequence continues at coordinate 43,132 of NZ_JBCNLU010000017.1, read as the reverse complement.
ACGCAGCCGGGCGTGGCTGTCGGGGTCCAGCAGCAGCAGGTGGGTGCCTGCGGCGGGATCGGGGAACGGGGCGCTCATGGCTGACTGCTTCGAGTGGGAACTGGCGCAAGACTATGCCGCCCGAAGTCGCCCGGACGCCCGATCTGGCGCGGCCTTCCCGCGCTTTTTACCCCCGCTTAACCGACCTGAAACAAGGCTGCGGACGCCGACACGAGACCGCCCGTCAAGGGGCGTTTTCCGCCCGACGGACGCTGTGTCTCAGCTGTCCGCAAGCTTGCCGCAAGCTGTCCTCGCGACCCCGCCGGCAGGACTTCACGGACCGCTCGTTCGCCGACCGCGCCGAGACCCGTGGGCCTGCCTTCGACTGCGCGCGACGCAGGTCCGGCAAGGGCTTCTTCACGAGGGGCCGAAGACCCGGTCAGCTACAATGCTCGCCATCGCCGTGGCTCAGTCTTGCCGCGGCTTTCATGTTTTTGAGCTCACGCTCTCCCACGGCAGCCGAAGACTGGCGCCAGGCCCTCCCCGGGCCGGCGTGCTGCACACAAAGCTCTCTCGAGCAAGAACAAAGCGGCCTATGAGTTTTGATGCACTGGGACTGTCCCAGCCCCTGCTCCGCGCGATCGCCGACGCCGGCTACACCAACCCCACCCCGATTCAGAGTCAAGCGATTCCCGCCGTCCTGACCGGCGGCGACCTGCTCGCCGGCGCGCAGACCGGCACCGGCAAGACCGCCGGCTTCACCCTCCCGCTGTTGGAGCGCCTGTCCGCCAGCAAGCCCGTGCGTGATGCCAAGGGTCGCCCCGCGATCCGCGCGCTGGTCCTGACGCCCACCCGCGAACTCGCCGCCCAGGTCGAGGAAAGCGTGCGCACGTATGGCAAGTACCTGCCGCTGACCAGCATGGTCATGTTCGGCGGCGTCGGCATGAATCCGCAGATCAGCCAGCTGCGCAAGGGCGTGGACATCCTGGTGGCGACGCCGGGCCGTCTGCTGGACCACGCGCAGCAAGGCACGCTGGACCTGTCCAAGGTCGAGATCCTGGTGCTGGACGAAGCCGACCGCATGTTGGACATGGGCTTCATCCACGACATCAAGAAGGTGCTGGCCCTGCTGCCCGCCAAGAAGCAGAGCCTGCTGTTCTCGGCGACCTTCAGCGACGAGATCAAGGCCCTGGCCGACCGTCTGCTGGACAACCCCGGCCTGATCGAGGTCGCGCGCCGCAACGCCACGGCCGACACCATCGCCCAGCGCGTCCATCCGGTCGACCGCGACAAGAAGAAGGAGCTGCTGGCTCACCTGATCACGAAGAACGACTGGCATCAGGTGCTGGTGTTCACGCGGATGAAGCACGGCGCCAACCGCTTGGCCGAGTACCTGGACAAGTCGGGCATCACCGCCATGGCGATCCACGGCAACAAGAGCCAGGGCGCCCGCACCAAGGCGTTGTCCGAGTTCAAGAGCGGCGACCTGAAGGTGCTGGTGGCGACCGACATCGCCGCGCGCGGCATCGACATCGACCAGCTCCCGCACGTCATCAACTACGAGCTGCCCAACGTGGCCGAGGACTACGTGCACCGCATCGGGCGCACCGGCCGCGCGGGCGCGCAGGGCGAGGCCCTGTCGCTGGTGTGCATCGACGAGGAAGGTTTCCTGCGCGACATCCAGAAGCTGATCAAGCGCGAGATTCCGCGTGAGGTCGTCCCCGGTTTCGAGCCTGACCCGAACGCCAAGGCCGAGCCCATCGTAATGGGCCGCATGGTGCTCAACGGCGGCCTGGGCAAGTCCTCGGGCGCGCCGCGTCCAGCCGGTGGCGGCGGTGGCCGTCGTGGTGGCGGCGGCGGTGGCCGATCGCAAGGCCAGGGCCAAGGCCGTCCGCAAGGCGGCGGCCAGCCGCAAGGTCAGCGCCAGGGACAAGGCCAAGGCCAAGGTCAAGGCCAGGGCGGACAACGTCAGGGTCAGGGACACGGCGGTCAGCGCCAAGGCCAGGGCGGCGATCGCCGTCACGGCGGCGGCCACGGCAGCCAGGGCAACCGCCCGGCTGGCGCCGCGCTGACGCGTCCGAAGTCCTCGTCCTGATCGACGGCCTCGTCGAGCCCGCCATCGATCATGATCGATCGCGAGCTCGACCTTCCGTGTTGACGGCGCCCATCGCGGCGCCGTTTTTCATGGCCGATCACCGCATACTCCCGGCCTCCACCCGCTGAGCCATGAAGACCGCGCCCATCCTCCCGGCCCGCGTCGACTTCTCCGACGCCGCCCTGCCCCGCTCGCCCGATTTCGACGACGGCTATCACTCGCCCGCCGGCGCCTTCGCGCAGGCGAGCTACGTCTTCCTGAACGGCAACGGCCTGCCGGGACGCTGGGCCGGGCGCACGCGCTTCGTCGTGCTGGAAACCGGCTTCGGACTGGGCAACAACTTCCTGGCGACCTGGGCCGCCTGGCGTGACGATCCCCAGCGCTGCGAGCGGCTGGTCTTCCTCAGCATCGAGAAGCATCCGCTGACGCGCGAGGACCTGGCGCGAGCGCATGCGGCCTCGCCGGCGCCCGGGCTCGCTCGCCAGCTGCTGGACGCCTGGCCCTCGCTGACGCCCAACCTACACACGCTGGACTTCGAGGACGGCCACGTGCGGCTGATGCTTGCCTTCGGCGATGCGCGCGAGTGGCTGCCGGAGCTGGTGGCGCAGGTGGACGCCTTTTTCCTCGACGGCTTCGCGCCGGCGAAGAACCCGGAGCTGTGGGATGAGCGCATCTTCAAGCAGGTCGGCCGCCTGGCCGCCGAGGGCGCGACGGCAGCCACCTGGAGCGTCGCGCGCGGCGTGCGTGACGGACTGTCGACAGCCGGATTCACGGTGGAGAAGCGTCCGGGGCTGGCGGGCAAGTGGTCGATGAGCGTCGCCACCTTCGCGCCTCGCCATCGCGCACCCACGGCGCCGGGGCGCGCGGCGATCACGCCCGCCGCGAAGGAGGTGCTGATCATCGGCGCCGGCCTCGCGGGCGCCGCCTGCGCGCGGGCGCTGACTCGCGAAGGCCTGCGATGCACGGTACTGGAAGCGGGCCCCACGCCCGCCACACAGGCCTCGGGCAATCCGGGCGGACTCTTCCACGGAACGCTGCATGCGGAGGACGGCCTGCATGCGCGCTTCAGCCGGGCCGCAGCGCTCGCGACGGAGCGCGAGCTGCGCCGCATCGCATCGCAACTGCCCTGGCTGCAGTGGGGCCTGCTGCGCGTGGAGCGGCAGCCGCAGGCGCTCGACGAGATGCGCGCGCTGCTGAGCCACGGCGGCCTGCCGGACGATTACGTGCAGGCCCTCGATGCCGAGGCCGCGAGCGCCAAGGCGGGCGTCGCGCTGGCTCAACCGGCATGGTTCTTCCCGGGCGGAGGCGCGGTCTCGCCGCCCGCGCTCGTGCAAGCCTGGCTGGACGACGAGCGCATCGCGCTTCGCGTGAACACGCGGGTCGCCGCGCTGCGACACGACGAGAACGACGCCCGCTGGTCCGCGTTGGATGAGCGCGGCGAGATCATCGCCGCGGCCGATGCGGTCGTGCTGTGCGGCGGGATCAGCAGCCCATCGCTGGTGTCAGCCTGGAGCGCTGGCCCCGCTTGGCCGTGGATCTCACAGCGTGGGCAGTTGAGCGTGATGTCAGCGGATCAGAGGGATCAGAGGGAGCACGCCGATCAAGCGGATCGGAAGCCGCCGGTCCTGGCGATGCCCGTCGCGGGCCTGGGCTACGCCTTGAGCCTGCCGGACGGACGACTCTGTTTCGGTGCCAGCGCGGATGCGGGCGATCGGGATCCCTCGCTGCGCCAGGCTGATCAGGCACAGAACCTCCAGCGGCTGCGGCAGCTGCTTCCCGCGTCGAACATCCCCGATCAGCTGCCGCTGGCCGGCCGTGTCGGCTGGCGCAGCCTGATGCCGGATCGCCTGCCCCTGGTCGGCGCGCTGCCCTCGGCCGAACCCTCGCAACGCGCGGAACAGGCCCGGTTCTGGCCTCGGCAGCCGGGCTTGATGGTGATGGGCGCCCTCGCCTCACGCGGGTTGACCTGGGCGACGCTGTGCGCGGACCTGCTTGCCGCGCAGCTCACGGGAGCGCCGTGGCCTGTCGAGTCGAGCCTGGCGGAGGCGCTGGATCCCGCGCGGTTCGGGGCGAAACAGCGTCGGAGCGCTGGCTGATCGAACTCGTCACCAGCGCCTTCATCGCGGACATCTGCGCGGTGGTGTAGCCGGTCAGGCCGATCGCCGCGACGCCAAAGCTGATCATCGTGCCGATCAGCCAGCGCTCGAGCTTGGTCATCGAGTGATGCATCTCGGAGCGGAGCTGCGCAAAGCCCTGCGCCATCTCCGCCCGGAGCTCGCCTCGCACCTGCTCCACGCTTTCTCGCGTCGCCAAGGTCGGGAGCACAACCGCCCACCGCACCTCCAGGGCCAACACCCGATCCGACACCGTGGGGTCAAACGGCTCCAGCCGCTCGCGTATGGCGCGTTGATATTCGATCGCTTCCATGGTCATCTCCTTATGACGGAACGCCATCGCCGATGGCTTCGAGACTCGCGCCGGCCATGCCGACGTCGACTCTCCCCTGCGCCCGGGACATCTGCGGCGCCAGCACGATCGCCATGGCGGCCACGGTCAGGGCGCTGACGCTGATCAGCGTGCCGATGAACCACTTGGCCATGCCGGCATAGGACTCATGAATCTCGGCGCGCAGCAGACCGAATCCCTCCTTCATCTCACCACGCACCACCTCCAGGTCCGCGCGGGTCGCAAGCGTCGGAATCACGGCGTCCCACTTCGTCTCCAGCGAGATCACCCGCGCGTCGACCGCACCGACCCTTGAATCCAGCCTTTCCACCTTTGTCTCGAGGGTCCCGATCCGGGAATCGAGCGCCTCGACCTTGGTCTCCAAGGTTCCGATTCGGGACTCGAGCGATCCCACTCGCGTGTCCAACGTCCCGATCCGGGAGTCCAAGCCCTTCAGGTGGGTGACCACACCGCCGTCTCTCACCGCAGCATCCATTGCCACTCCTTCACACCAGCGAGCCCTCGCCCGCACAGACGAGAAACTCTGCCACCACGAGGCCGCGTCAAAAGCGATTCCGGGGGCTCCTCCCCCATCAACTGACGGCGGACTGACGGGAGCTTGCGCAAGCTCAAGTCCTGGCGAACGACACCCCCGCCGCGATGGCGCTCATCCCCCAAGATGCTGGCTGGGGTCGGGCTTTGCTCCCCCTCCCGGACGTGACGGAAGACGCACAGTCGGCCGCCGCCGTCGTCTGCTGTTTAAGTTTTCCTCATGCCGGTCGATACGCAACGGAAGCGCCCTGAAAGCGGGCGCGTTTTCACTATTCGGGGACATTTCATGATTCATCTCGTGGCGGGCCGCACGATCGGCCAGCGTCTAGGCCTGGTGCTGGGACTGGTGCTGTTGATTTCCTTCGTCGGCTCCGGCCTGAGCTACCTGGCCCTGGGCCGCGTCGCCGCCGAGACGGGCACCATGTACAACCAGGACCTGGCCGCCGAGCGCGTGGCCTCGGACTGGTTCCGCAACATCACCAACGGCGTGAACCGCACCAGCGCCATCGCCGTGAGCGCCGACGCCAGCCTGGCCCAGTTCTTCGCCACGATCTCGGCCGACTCGACCAAGCAATCCGGCGAGCTGCAGAAGAAGCTCGAGACCTACATGGTCACGCCGGAAGAGCGCCAGATGTTCGACACGCTCAGCCAAGCGCGCAAGGGCTACCTGAGCACCCGCGACGCCGTCTCCGCCGCCAAGAAGGCCGGCGAGTCCGACAAGGCGCGCGAAGTCTTCGACCGCGACTTCCAGCCCGCCGCGGCAAAGTTCCAGGACGCCATCCAGGCCATCGTGCAGCACAAGCGCGCGCAGCTGGACAAGGCCGCCGAGCACGTCGACTCGACCAACGCCAGCGCCCGCACCTCGCTGCTGGTGTTCTCGCTGATCGCGTTGGCGCTGGGCGTGTGGTTCTCGGTGTCGCTGACGCGCTCGATCACCCGGCCGCTGCAAGGCGCGGCCGGCGTGGCCGACGCCATCGCCAACTTCGACCTGACGCAGCGGGTGCCCGCGGGCGGTCGTGACGAGACCGGCCAGCTGCTGGGCTCGCTCAGCGGCATGCAGGAGCAGCTGCTCAAACTGATCGGCGATGTGCGAGGCTCGGCCGAGAGCATCGGCACCGCCAGCGCCGAGATCGCCACCGGCAATCACGACCTGAGCGCGCGCACCGAGCAGACGGCGTCCAACCTGCAGGAAGTGGCGGCCTCGATGACGCAGCTGACCGGCACGGTGCGCCAGACCGCCGATTCCGCGATGACGGCCAATCAGCTGTCGAGCTCGGCGGCCGAGACCGCGCAGCGCGGTGGCGCGGTGATGGGTCAGGTGGTGAGCACGATGGGCGAGATCAGCGACAGCTCGCGCCGCATCGCCGACATCATCGGCACGATCGACGGCATCGCCTTCCAGACCAACATCCTGGCGCTGAACGCGGCGGTAGAAGCGGCACGCGCGGGCGAGCAGGGTCGAGGCTTCGCGGTCGTGGCCGGCGAGGTCCGGTCGCTGGCGCAGCGCAGCGCGGAAGCGGCCAAGGAGATCAAGACCCTGATCGGCGCCAGCGTCGAGCGGGTGGAATCGGGTTCGCGCCTGGTCGAGGACGCGGGCGGCGCGATGACGGAGATCGTCGCCAGCGTGCAGCGCGTGGCCGACATCATCGGAGAGATCAGCGCCGCGGCCCGCGAGCAGAGCGACGGCATCAACCAGGTCAATGCCGCGGTGGGTCAGCTCGACCAGATGACGCAGCAGAACGCCGCGCTGGTGGAGGAATCCGCCGCCGCCGCGGAAAGCCTGAAGGAGCAGTCCCAGCGACTGGCCACGGCGATCTCGGTGTTCCGTCTGCGCTGAGCGCCGGGACGCGTCATGCAAATCGGGGCCCGCGGGCCACGATTTGCTTTGGCGCCGAGCCGATCTCCACATTCCATGGATTCGAATCCATGATTTGTGGATCTCGCAGCGGAGAGGATGCTCAGAACGTCATCGTCCTCACGCCCTGCGCCGTGCCCAGCAGGCACACGCCGGCTTTGTTGCGGGCGAACACGCCCACGGTGACCACGCCCGGCCACTGGTTGACGTCGGCCTCGAACGCCGCCGGGTCGGTGATCTTCAGACCCTTGACGTCCAGGATGTGGCAGCCGTTGTCGGTGACGCAGTCCTTGCGCAGCACCGCCTCGACGCCCATCGCGCGGAAGCGGCGCGCGATCTGCGCCGCCGCCATCGGGATCACCTCCACCGGCAGCGGGAAGGCGCCCAGCGCCTGCACCAGCTTGCTCTCGTCGGCGATGCAGACGAAGGTCTTGGCCAGATCGGCCACGATCTTCTCGCGCGTGAGCGCCGCGCCGCCGCCCTTGATCATGTGGCCGCCGTGGTCGATCTCGTCGGCGCCGTCGATGTAGACCTGCAGCGACTCGACCTCGGCCGCGTCCAGCACCGGGATGCCCAGCGCCTTCATCCGCTCCGTGCTGCGCACCGAGCTCGACACCGCGCCCGCGATCCGGATGCCGCTGGCGGCCAGCGCGTCGATGAACTTGTCCACCGTCGAGCCCGTGCCCACCCCGACCACCGTGTCCGGCGTCACGTACTGCAATGCGGCCTGGCCGACCAGGGTCTTCAATTCGTCTTGGGTCATGGGGTGCTCGGGAGAGGAATGAGGGAACGGAAGCCGCGATTATCGCGGCCCGCCACGGCTCAGCCCGCGTAGAACCGCCCATGGAAGCCCAGCGGCACCCAGTACGGCAGCCAAGCGCGCGCCACAGGACCGTCCTCCAGGCGCTGCGCTTCGAAGACCGTGGCGAAGCTGCGCTGACGCTTGACGTCGTAGCCCGTGCCCAGCAGCCAGCCCTCCCCCTCGCGCGTGGAGCCCGGCTTGGGCACCAGCAGCTGCTCTTCGAGCATGACCGGCTCGTCGAAGCCGAAGCGCTGGCGCGCGCCGGTCTCCATGTCCAGGCGCATGACGCCGTCGAAGCCCCAGCGGCGCGGATCGTTCACCCGCACCGGGTAGTAGACGTAGCGATTGCGCCGCCCGACCACGCGCGGATCGACGACCGGAAACTCCACCGATTCATCGCGCGTCGCCAGGCGCGGCTCGCCGCCCTTGAGAGGCAGCCGCAGCAAACGCGGCTGCGAGGGCACCGACTCGCTGCGATGGCCGGACATCAGCCGCGCGATACGGGCGTTGAACTCGGGCAGCGGCGGCGCCTCGACGTAGTCGACGACCAGCTCATCCGCCGTCTCCCAGGCGTTGCCGAAGTGGAAGACCATGGTGGCCGGCAGCTGGTACCAGCGCGGCGTCAGCGTCTCCTTGTCCAGCACCAGCACGCGGGTGCCCTGCTCCTCGCGCCATTGCATGGACTCGACCATGCTGGCGCCCTTTTGCAGGCGCGCCGCGTCCAGCGTGATCGGCGCGAGCAGAAAGACCAGGTGCCGCTCCGACACCGCGAAGTCGTGGACCATCGCCGACATCGGCATCGACAGCACCTGATGCCGGCTGAGCGTCCCGTCGCGGCCGATGCGGTAGACGGCCAGATGCCGCGAGCTCGCGCCGAAGTTCCAGACCGTGCCGTCCGGCTCGACCTTGGGGTGCGCCGAGAACGGCATCCCGCGCAGTTCCGCCGCCCAGGTCTTGGGGCCGACCGTCGCCAGCGAGCCGGCGTCCAGCTCGTAGGCGCTGCCGCCCTCCCACAGCGCGTAGAGCCGGTCCTGCAGGCGCAGCACGCTGGTGTTGGCGACGTTGATGCTGTCCGGCCCGGTCAGCGGGCGCTGCGGCGGAATGGCCGTCCCCAGCGTCGGCAACAGGAACTGGCCGGCCTGACGCTCCGCCTCGAACTTGGTCGTGCGGACGAAGCGCGCTTGATGGCGAGCCCGGCCGCCCTCGAAGCGCCAGGCCTGCACCAGGCCGTCGCCGTCGAACCAGTGGCGGTAGCGCTCGCCGCCGCGGCTCAGCAGGCCGGGACCGTTGCGGTACAGCGTGCCTTGCAGCTCGCGCGGCCAGCGGCCTTCGATGCGGAGCTCGGCGGCGGCGCGGTCCTCGCCGGACCAGCCGCGCAGCGGCAGCAGCTCGGGCGCTTCGGCGACGGCGCGCTCGAAGTCCTCGGCGCTGAGCGCGGCGGCGCCGTTGGCCAGATGCGCGGACGTGGCCAAGGCTTCGCCGGCGCGGGCCAGCACCAGGCGGGGCGACGCGACCGCGCTGGCCGCCAGCGCCGAGGCGGCTCCGGCGCGCAACAGCTGGCGACGATCCATGGGGGAGTGCGTCATGGAGGAGCGGTCCATCTCGTTCTCCTCGAGGATCAGGGTTGAGCCGGCAGGCGGATCGCGTGGCGGGTGGTGCCGGCGGGCAGCGCGGCCTGATCGAAGCTCGGCGGACCGAAGTTGCCTTGCGCCTGGCGCGAGAAGGCATAGGGCTCGGTGGGCATGCCCATCATGTTGCTGTCGAGCTTGCCGTTCCCGTTCAGGTCCTGGAACACCGAGATCGCCAGCGGACCGTCGGGCAGGCCGCTCAGGCGCAGCTTGACCACGCCGTCCTTGAGCTCGCTCAGCGCGGCGCGTCCGACCGCCGTCGGCTTGCGCAGCCAGACGTCCGCGCCGACGTAGACGGCGACCAGCACCTGTCCGGACTTGTCAGAGGCCTTGTCGGCGTTCTTCTCGGCGAGCTTCTCGGCGCTGACGGCCGTCACCCCGCTGACCTCGACCTCAAGATCCGCCGCTCGCGCCATCGGCGCGCCCAGCAGCAGCGCGACACCGGTCAGCGCCGTGGCCGCGGCCAGTGGGAGGGAGAACTTGCGGAAGGGTCGAATCGTCATGGCGGGCTCCTGAGGGCGACCCGGGCATCGGGTCGATGGAGCGCACTCTAGGAAGACGGCCCGGCGCGGCGAAGCGGCTTGGGACGAAGCGCCAGCCGACGGCGCGAAATGCGGGAGGCGGTCGCCAGATGCAGCGGGCTCAGGCCACGCCGATCCAGCGTCCGCAGGCGATCACCGCGATCCACAGCGCCAGCGAGAGCAAGCCCTGGGCGCGGGCCAGGCGGTCGGGCACCGCCTCACCTCGCGGTCCGGGCGATCCGGTCCGGCCCAGGGCGACACGGCGGTGGAACCACAGCGCGTTCAGGCCCGCGATCAGGATCAGCACCAGCTTCACGCGGAAGGCCCGGCTGGCCCAGACCTCGTCCGCATGGGCGGCGAACATCAATCCGCCCGTCACCAGGCACAACGCGAAGCCGGCCAGCGCCACGGGCACGGCGAGCCGCGCCAGCGTGACGGGGTCCAGCGTGCTCGCCCGCCCCAGCAGACGCAGATCCAGAATCAGCAGCCCCCCGAAGAGCGTGCCCAGCCCGATCAGATGCAGCACCGTCAGCGCCGGATAGATCCAGGGGTGCCAGGCGACCAGTCCGGAGAGACCGCTCAGCATGGGTCAGCGGGGCGGCTCATGGAGGCGGCGCCGGCGGCGTGCAGCGGCGACGGTGGGCCGGGGGGTCAGGCCTTGCGCCGTTCGCGGCGCTGACGCACGGCGGCGGCCAGATCGCGCAGCAGCGGCTCGGTCTGGCTCCAGCCCAGGCAGGCGTCGGTGATGGACACGCCCGGCAGCAGGTCGGCCTTGGTCTGGCCGTCCAGCAGGTCCTGACGGCCCGGCTGCAGGTGGGACTCCACCATCACGCCGGTGATGCGGGCGTCGCCGCCGGCGATCTGCGCGCCGACGTCACGACCGACGTCGATCTGGCGCTCGAATTTCTTCGACGAGTTGGCGTGCGAGAAATCGATCATCAGCTGCTGGCGCAGGCCCGCCGCCTTCAGCACCTCGGCCGCCGCCTGCACCGAGGCGGCGTCGTAGTTCGGCGCCTTGCCGCCGCGCAGGATCAGGTGGCAGTCGTCATTGCCGCGGGTCTCGAAGATCGCCGCCAGGCCCATCTTGGTCATGCCCATGAAGGCGTGGCTGGCGCGCGCCGCGAGCACCGCGTCCGAGGCGACCTTCACCGAGCCGTCGGTGCCGTTCTTGAAGCCCACCGGGCAGGACAGGCCGGACGCCAGCTGGCGGTGGCTCTGGCTCTCGGTCGTGCGGGCGCCGATGGCGCCCCAGGCGATCAGGTCGGAGATGTACTGCGGAGACAGCAGGTCCAGGAACTCGGTGCCCGCCGGCAGGCCCAGCGCGGTCACGTCCAGCAGCAGCTGGCGCGCCAGCCGCAGGCCTTCGTTCATGTGGAAGCTGCCGTCCAGGAAGGGATCGTTGATGTAGCCCTTCCAGCCGACCGTCGTGCGCGGCTTCTCGAAGTAGACGCGCATCACGATCAGCAGATCGTCCTTGAGCTCGTCGCGCAGATCCTTCAGCAGCCGGGCGTAGTCCATGGCCTGGCCGTGGTCGTGGATGGAGCACGGCCCCACCACGCACAGCAGACGGTCGTCCGTGCCGTGCAGCACCGCGCTGATCTCCTGTCGCGCGGTCTCCACCACCTGCTGCGAGCGCTCCGGCAGCGGCAGCTGGTCGAGCAGCAGCGCGGGAGAGATCAGCGGGCGGACCGCGTCGATGCGCGTGTCGTCGGTACGGGTGGCGTCGCGGGTGCCGTCGGCGGTGCCGACTTCCCGGTCTTGCTGCGGGTGGTCAAGGTTCTTCATGGCCGGCGGATTATCCGCCCGTGCGCGTGCGCGAAGCCAGACCCACGGCCAGCGCCGAGACGACGAAACCCAACACCGCCATCGCGCCCAGGCGCTCGCCCAGGAAGGCCGCGCCCATCAGCGCCGAGACGCCGGGGATCAGGAAGAACAATCGGGCGACCGCGGCGGCCTGGCCGCGCCGGATCATCACGAACATCAGGCTGAAGGCGCCGATCGAGTTCACCAGCCCCAGCCACAGCGTCGAGGCGACCAGCTCCACGCTCCAGTCCGGGGCGACGGGCTCGCGCCACAGGGCCAGCGCCAGCACCGCCAGCGCGGACACCGACATCTGCACGCCGCTGCCGGTGCGCAGGTCCATGCCGGCGCAGAAACGCTTCTGGTAAAGCGTGCCGGCCACCAGACCGCCCAGGCCCAGCAGCCCCGCGCCGTAGGCGGCCCAGGCGCCCTCGCCGCCCGTGAGCACCGGCCGTCCCGCGATCACCAGGCCCACGCCCGCCGCGCCGCCCAGCAGCCCCAGCCATTGGCGCGTGGACAGGCGCTCCGCCAGCCAGAGATGCGCGCCCAGCGCGGTGGCCAGCGGCATCATCCCGATCAGCAGCGCGGCGATGCCGGCCGGCAGCCCCTGCCGGATCGCCCAGTAGACGCCGGAGAAGTGCAGCACCTGCATCAGCAGTCCGACGACGCCCAGATGCAGCCAGTCGCGCGCGGTCTGCGGCCAGGGCGCGCGGGTCACCAGCGACACGACGATCAGCACCAGCGCCGCCAACCCGAAACGCAGCGCCAGCAGCGTGAACGGGCCCGCGTGCGGCAGCGCCAGCTTGCCGGCCACGTAGCCGGTGCTCCACAGCAGGATGAAGAGCAGCGGCATGCTCAGCGCCACCAGTTGCGCGAGCCGATCCGGCCCCGGCGCGGATGCCGGGACCGCCGGCGCGGGTCGGGCGAGACTCATCGAGAGGCGCTGATTCAGCGAGGACGCGGAGGCGGAGGTCGACATGGCGGGCTCCAAGGTGAAAGGCGGCGGGGCGGAGGCCTCGGAAGGCGATGGCTGAACTCTAGGAATCCAGCCTTCCGGACACAATCCACTCTCGATTCATTTCAGCGTTTCCATTTGGATGACAATCGCGTCATTCCGGCGACGCTGTCCGCCGGTTCATCCGATCGGAGGGGGGAGCGCGTCATGGGTCGACTCGAGGATCTGCAGGCCTTCAGCCGTGTCGTCGACGCGCGCAGCTTCTCGGGCGCGGCCAAGCTGCTGGGCACGACGAAATCGGCGGTCAGCAAGCAGGTGGCCAGGCTGGAGCAGCAGCTCGGCACGCGGCTGCTGCATCGCACGACGCGCAGCATCAGCGCCACCGCCGAGGGCCGCGGCGTCTACGAGCGCGCCCAGCGCCTGCTCGAGGAAGCGCAGGCCCTGGATGCCGAACTCGCCGGCCAGCGTGAGCAGCCGCGCGGCGTGCTGCGGCTGAGCACCTCCACCGCCTTCGGCAACCTGCAGTTCACCGCGCTGATGGTGGACTTCTGCGCGCAGCATCCGCAGCTGCAGGTGGTGTTGGGCCTGAACGATCGTTACGTCGATCTGGCCGAGGAAGGCTTTGACGTCGTGCTGCGGCTCACCGGCCGGCCCAGCCCCGGGCTGGTCGCGCGCAAGCTGGCCGAGGTGCGCTTCGTGCTGTGCGCCTCGCCGGGCTATCTGGCGACCCATGGAACGCCGGACTCGGTGGCGGCGCTGGCGGAGCACCGCTGTCTGCGCTTCGGCTATCTGCATGCGCCGGAGCGCTGGCGCTTCCGGCATCCGACCGAGGGCGAACGCGAGGTGGAGATCTCCGGCGCGCTGCGCTTCGAGAGCGGCCTGACCGCCAACAGCAGCGAGTCGCTGCGCATCGCGGCGCTGGCGGGCATGGGCCTGGCGGTGCTGCCGACCTACGCCATCGGGCGCGACCTGCGCGAGGGCCGCCTGACCGCGCTGCTCCCGGATTGGACGCCGCTGGGCGGGCCGGCCGAGGCCAACGGGCTCTACGCGGTCTATCTGCCCAGCCGCTTCCCCAGCCCCAAGGTGCGGGCGCTGATCGATTTTCTGGTCGAGCGTTTCGGCGACGTGCCGCCCTGGGACCGGCCGTCAAGCCCCTGAGGGCCCGAACGGGCTAGGGCGAGTTCCCCATCACCGTTCGCACGCGGCGCGCGCGTCGCGTCGGGGCCGTGCGAGGGGCGATGAGACAATGCCGCCCCATCATGTCCCTGATCCCCTACGGCCTCACTCGTCCCTTCCTGTTCGGCATGGACCCCGAACATGCCCATGAACTGACGCTGGGCAGCATCGCGCGCCTCCAGAACACCCCGCTGCAATGCGCCTGGGCGCAGACCCGCGTCCAGGACCCGGTCACCGTCGCCGGCCTGCGCTTCCCCAATCGCATCGGACTGGCTGCGGGCCTGGACAAGAACGGCCGTTGCATCGACGGCCTGGGCGCGATGGGCTTCGGCTTCATCGAGGTCGGCACGGTCACGCCCAAGGCGCAGCCCGGCAACGACAAGCCGCGCATGTTCCGCCTGCCGGCGAAGCAGGCCCTGATCAACCGCCTGGGCTTCAACAACGAGGGCCTGGACTCGTTCATCGCCAACGTGAAGCGCTCGCACAGTTTCCGCCACCACGGCGGCCTGCTGGGCCTGAACATCGGCAAGAACGCCGCGACGCCGATCGAGAACGCGGTCGACGACTACCTGCTCGGCCTGGAGGGCGTGTTCCCGCACGCCGACTACATCACCGTCAACATCTCCAGCCCCAACACCAAGAACCTGCGCCAGCTGCAGAGCGACGAGGCGCTGGATGCGCTGCTCGGTCCGCTGCAGGCGCGCCGGCTGGCACTGCAGGAAGCCAGCGGCCGCACCGTGCCGCTGTTCGTGAAGATCGCACCGGACCTCGATGAAGACCAGGTCGCCGTGATCGCCGCCAGCCTCAAACGCCACGGCATCGACGGCGTGATCGCGACCAATACGACGATCGCGCGCGACGCGGTGCAAGGTCTGCCGCATGCGAATGAGACCGGCGGCCTGTCCGGCGCGCCCGTGTTCGAGGCCAGCAACCGCGTGATCCGCCTGCTGCGCGCGGCGCTGGGCAGCGGCTTCCCCATCATCGGCGTGGGCGGCGTGCTCAGCGGCGACGACGCGCGTGCCAAGCTGCAGGCCGGCGCCGACCTGGTCCAGCTCTACACCGGTCTGATCTACAAGGGCCCCGCCCTGGTACCGGAATGCGCGAAGGCGATGGCGCGACTCTGATCGCCCCTGCAGCCTCTCCCCCCGCAACGAAAGAGCGCTCCATCGGAGCGCTCTTTTGCATGACAGGATCAGGCCTTGCGTCGCCGGGCCAAGAAGCCCAGGCCCGCGATCCCCGCGAGCATCAGCGCGTAGCTCGCCGGCTCCGGGACCGCGGAGGCGGCGACCGCCGTGGCCGTCGTGCGCAGCACCGCGAAGTTGGGAATGCCCGCGCCGCTGAGCGAGCCGCTGGCCACCAGCTGATACGTGCCGGCCGCCAGATTGGCGAAGCTGAAACCGGTCGCGCTCGGATCCAGGTCGGTGTGGCCGTTCAGGCCGACGAACGAGAAGGACACCGACTGCAGCGGCAGCGTGCTGCCGCCCTCGAAGCCGATGGTGGTCGCCGCCAGCACCGAGCCGGTGACGTTCGAGGCCTGCGTCAACGTGAAGCTGCCCAGCACGACGTCTGAGAAGCTGCCCGTGGACGGGGTCAGCACCTGCGGCTCGAAGCTGAAGGTTTCCGCCGAGGCGGCGGCGCCGATCAGTGCCAGGGTCGCCCCCAGGGCGAGGGTCTTGAACTGCATAAAGAACTCCGTTCCGCATGACGAACTCATGCGTGACGGAGTTTGCATGTCGACCCTTGGCCACGTCTTGCCGGAAAACGGCGAGAGTTGTTGCAGAGGGTCACAGCCGTAAGAACGGGCGGACGCTCAGCCCGCCGTGATCAAACCGCCGTGATCACCCGGCCGTGATGCGCATCGGCTTGGTCATCAGATCGCAGGCCTTGCCCTTCTTGGCGCGCTTGCCGGCATAGGACGCCAGCGCCACGCCCTTGAGCGGCTCCTCCTTGGGCTTCTGCCCGCGGGCAAGACCCGACACCAGCAGCTGCGTCGTGAAGGCCGCGACGCTGACCAGCGCGTCCTTGGCCTCCAGGTCGATCAGCGTCAGACCGCGACCGCCCTTGGGCTGGTGCTTGAGCTCGTCGATCGCGAAGGTCAGCAGCCGGCCGTTCATGGACAGGCAGCCCACCTGGACGCCGGCGGCGGCCGCCGGCACGACCGACGGCGGCAGCGGACGCTCCTCGCCTTCCAGCGACAGGAAGCTCTTGCCCGCCTTCTGACGGCCCACCAGATCGCCGACCTCGGCCACCAGGCCGAAGCCGCCGGTGCCCGCGAGCAGCAGCTTCTGCGTCGCCGCGCCGGCGAAGTAATGCGCGATCTGCGTGCCCGACTCCAGCTCGATCAGCGTGGTGATGGGCTGGCCGTCGCCGCGGCCGCCCGGCAGCGCCGACACCGGCACCGAGTAAGCCCGGCCGTTGCTGCCCAGCACCACCAGCGGATCGACGCTGCGGCACGGGAACACCCCGTACAGCGCGTCGCCCGACTTGAAGCCCAGCGCGCCCGGATCGACCTCATGGCCCTTGAGCGCCCGCACCCAGCCCTTCAGGCTGACGACCACCGTCACCGGCTCGTCGACGATGCGGACCTCGGCCACCGCGCGCTTGTCCTCCTGGATCAGCGTGCGGCGCTCGTCGCCGTACTGCTTGGCGTCGGCCTCGATCTCCTTGATCACCGTGCGACGCAGCGTCGACGGGTTGTTCAGGATCTCCTCGAGCTTGCCGGCTTCCTCGCGCAGGTTCTTCAGCTCCTGCTCGATCTTGATGAACTCCAGCCGCGCCAGTTGGCGCAGTCGGATCTCCAGGATGTCCTCGGCCTGGCGTTCGCTCAGCTTGAAGCGCTCGATCAACGCGGGCTTGGGCTCATCCGAGTTGCGGATCAGCGCGATGACCTCGTCGATGTCCAGCAGGATCTGGTGGCGGCCTTCCAGGATGTGGATGCGGTCGCGGACCTTGTCCAGACGATGCTGCGTCCGGCGCGTGACCGTGTTCAAGCGGAAGCCGTTCCATTCGGTCAGGATCTTGCGCAGCGACTTCTGCACCGGCCGGCCGTCGTCGCCGACCATGGTCATGTTCAGCGGCGCCGAGGTCTCCAGGCTGGTGTGCGCCAGCAGCGTGTTGATCAGGTCCTGCTGATCGACCGCGCGGCTCTTGGGCTCCAGCACCAGGCGCACCGGGGCGTCCTTGTTGGACTCGTCGCGGGCCTTGTCCAGCACCGCCAGCACCGCGCCCTTGAGCTGCAGCTGCTCCGCGGTCACCGTCTTCTTTCCGGTCTTGACCTTGGGGTTGGTCAGCTCCTCGATCTCCTCCAGCACCTTGGCCGTGCTCACACCCTGGGGCAGCTCCGTCACGACCAGCTGCCACTGGCCGCGGGCCAGGTCCTCGATCTTCCAGCGCGCGCGCAGCTTCAGACTGCCGCGGCCGCTGTTGTAGGCCGCGCGGATGTCTTCGGCCGAGCTGATCAGCTGTGCGCCGCCCGGATAGTCCGGGCCCTTGATCAGACCGTAGAGCTCGTCGTCGCTGGCGTCCGGGCGCTTGAGCAGCAGCACCGCCGCCTCGGCGACCTCGCGCAAGTTGTGGCTGGGGATCTCGGTGGCCATGCCCACCGCGATGCCCGACGCTCCATTCAGCAGCACGAAGGGCAGCCGCGCCGGCAGCTCCTTGGGCTCCTCGTACGAGCCGTCGTAGTTGGGCTGGAAGTCGACCGTGCCCTGATCCAGCTCGTCCAGCAGCAGGCGCGAATAGATCGAGAGCCGCGCTTCCGTGTATCGCATCGCGGCGGCGTTGTCGCCGTCGCGGCTGCCGAAGTTGCCTTGGCCGTCGACCAGCGGATAGCGCTGGCTGAACTCCTGCGCCATGCGGACCATGGCGTCGTAGGCCGCCTGGTCGCCGTGCGGGTGGTATTTGCCCAGCACCTCGCCGACCACGCGCGCGCTCTTGACCGCCTTCGCGCCGGTGGCGCCGGTGAAGCCCAGTCCCAGCCGCTCCATCGTGTACAGGATGCGGCGCTGCACCGGCTTCTGGCCGTCGCTGTAGGACGGGAGCGCGCGGCCCTTCACCACCGACAGCGCGTACTCCAGATAAGCCTGCTGCGCGTACTGCGCCAGCTGCAGCGCATCGCCCGACGGGGTCTGCCCGCCCGGGCCGCCCGGCCCGTTGGGCGTCTCGAAATCAAAGGTCTCTTGTGTCATCTCGATGCTTGCCGGCCGGAGCCGGAAAAATACTTTCAGGTGATCTCTTGTCGATCGCGGCGGCACGCTGCTCAGCGCACCGGGGCCGCGACCATGGTCATCTGCCGCGCCTGGGCGCCCAGGCTGCGCTGCAGCAACGCCCAATACAGCTCCAGCACCAGGTGCACGTGAGCTTGCGTCTCGTCGATGTCAGGCATCTGACCGCCGGCGCGCCGCACCGCGCCCTCGCCCGCGTTCCAGGCCGCCAGTGCCGCGTCGATGCGGCCGAAACGCCGCGTCAGGTCGGCCAGCATGCGCGCGCCGATCAGCACGTTGGCGCGCGCCTCCGTCAGCACGGCCGGCCGCCGCAGCTCCTCCGCCGTCGCGTAGCGCTGCGCGGTCACCGGCGTGATCTGCATCAGCCCGGTCGCGCCGCGCGGCGACACCGCGTCCGCCTTGAAGCCGGACTCGACCGCGATGATGGCCTTGAGCAGCTCGACATCCACGCCAGTCGCCGCGGCCGCCTCGCGCAGATACGGCTGCACGGCCTTGACCTCGGGCGCGATGTCCAGCCAAGTCAGCATGCGCTGGCCGTGGTCGGTCTTGCCCGGCACCCGCTGGATGCCGCTGAACTGCGACATCACCGGCTGGAAGCGGCTGTCCACCTGCGTCGGCGCGAAATGCGCCATGCCCTGGGCGTCGACGTAACCCCAGAGTTCCGCATGCGCCGGCGTGAGCTTGGCGGCGAAGGCCGCCGCGACAGCCAACGCCAGACGCTTGCGGCTCAGAGGACGGCGAAGGTTCCGGCCATGGCTCATGTCGGCTCCTCGGCGCGCGCGACGCGCGCCTCGTACTCGCGCCGAAGCAGCGACATCACGATCAGGTCGTCGTAGGCCTCGCGGTCGCCCGCGCCGGCGATGCCGTCGGGCGCGGTCGAGCCTGGCTCGATCCGCACGCATTCGCGCAGCCGGCCCTCTTCGACATAGCCCTCGCTGCGGTACAGCGCCTGGGCGCGCTCATTGCGGCCCTTGACGTCCAGCCAGAAGCGATGCGCACCGAGCTGCTCGAACGCCATCTTCTTGAGCAGCCGCACGCACTGGCGCCCCACGCCCAGACCCTTGGGGCCGAGCACGATGCGCTTGAGCTCCACCGAGCGATTCGGGTTGCGGCAGCCCTGCAGGATCACGAAACCGGCGCGCTCGGCGTCGAGCTCCACGATGAAATGGCGCGCGTCCGGAAACCGGATCGCGCCCTCGTGCTGCGTGCGCTCCCAGGGGGTGATGAAGGGCCGGTTGGCCGCGTCCTGCTCCACGCCGACCACGAAGTCCAGATCGGACAGCATGGTCGGGCGCAAGGTGACGCGGTGCTCCAGCATGGCGGGGGTCCTGGCTCGGGCTTGCGGATTGCGGATTGCGGATTGCGGATTGCGGATTGCGGGTGGCGGTCAGCGGGTCGTCGCGGACGGGCCGCTCAGACGTCCACCTCGATGGCGTCGCCGTGCAGCTCCATCAACTCGCGCCGCGCCGCCGCCTCGCCCTTGCCCATCAGCTTGTTCATGGCGCCCTCGGTGTCGCCGATCTCCAGATCGCCGAACTGCACCTGCAGCAAACGGCGGGTCTCGGGATTCAGCGTGGTGTCCCAGAGCTGCTCGGCATTCATCTCGCCCAGGCCCTTGAAGCGGCTGATGCTCCAGCTGCCCTCGCGGGCGCCTTCCTTGCGCAGCTTGTCCAGGATGGCGGTCTGCTCGCCCTCGTCCAGCGCATAGAGCTTGGCCGCGGGCTTCTTGCCACGGGCGGGGGCGTCCACGCGGAACAGCGGCGGACGCGCGACGTAGACGTGGCCGGTCTCGATCAGCTTGGGGAAGTGGCGGAAGAACAGCGTCAGCAGCAGCACCTGGATGTGGGCGCCGTCCACGTCCGCGTCCGACAGGATGCAGATCTTGCCGTAGCGAAGGCCGCTCAGGTCGGGCTCGTCGTTCTTGCCGTGCGGGTCCACGCCGATGGCCACCGAGATGTCGTGGATCTCGTTGTTGGCGAACAGCCGGTCGCGTTCGACCTCCCAGGAATTCAGCACCTTGCCGCGCAGCGGCAGGATGGCCTGGGTTTCCTTGTCGCGCCCCAGCTTGGCGGAGCCGCCGGCCGAGTCGCCCTCGACCAGGAAGAGCTCGTTGTGCAGCAGGTCGGTGCTCTCGCAGTCGGTCAGCTTTCCCGGGAGCACGGCCACGCCGGAGCTCTTGCGTTTCTCCACCTTCTGCGCCGCGCGCTGGCGGGTCTGCGCCTGCTTGATGACCAGCTCGGCCAGCTTCTTGCCGTGCTCGACATGCTGGTTGAGCCACAGCTCCAGCGCCGGTTTGACGAAGGCCGACACCAGGCGCAGCGCGTCGCGCGAGTTCAGCCGCTCCTTGGTCTGGCCCTGGAACTGCGGATCCAGCACCTTGGCCGACAGCACGAAGCTGGCGCGCGAGAACACGTCCTCGGCCATCAGCTTCACGCCCTTGGGCGCGAGCGCATGCATCTCGATGAAACCCTTGACCGCGCCGAACAGGCCGTCCTTGAGGCCCGATTCATGCGTGCCGCCGGCCACCGTCGGGATCAGGTTGACGTAGCTCTCGCGCATGATCTGGCCTTCCTCGGTGAAGGCCACGCACCAGCTGGCGCCCTCGCCCTCGGCGAAATTCTCGCTCTCGGACGCGGTCGCGAACTGCTCGCCCTCGAAAAGCGGGATCAGCGGGTCGGCGGGGAGCGACTGCATCAGGTAATCGCGCAGGCCGCCCTTGTACGTCCAGGTCTGGGTCTCGCCGGTCTTCTCCTGCGTCAGCGTCACGGTGACGCCGGGCATCAGCACGGCCTTGGAGCGCAGCAGGTGGACCAGCTCGTTCTTGGGGAGGTCCGAGGCCTCGAAGTACTTCGCGTCGGGCCAGACGCGCACCGTCGTGCCCTGCTTGCGGTCGCCGGCCTTGAGCTCGGCCTTGCGCGCGGCCACCGGCTCGACGACGTCGCCGCCGGAGAAGGCCAAGGTCGCGACCTGGCCCTCGCGGTAGACCGTCACCTGCAGCCGCTTGGCCAGCGCGTTCGTGACGGACACGCCCACGCCGTGCAGGCCGCCGGAGAAGCTGTAGGCGCCGCCGCTGCCCTTGTCGAACTTGCCGCCGGCGTGCAGCCGGGTGAAGACGATCTCGACGACGGGGACGCCTTCTTCGGGGTGCAGGCCGAAGGGAATGCCGCGGCCGTCGTCCTCGATGGTGATCGAGCCGTCGGTGTGCTGGATGACCGCGATGCGCTTGCCGTGTCCGGCCAGCGCCTCGTCGGCCGCGTTGTCGATCACCTCCTGGATGATGTGCAGGGGGTTGTCGGTCCGGGTGTACATGCCCGGGCGCTGCTTGACCGGCTCCAGGCCCTTGAGGACGCGGATCGAGCCTTCGCCGTAGCTGCCCGGGGGAGTGACTGCTTTGGTTGCCATGGGGCGGGATTCTATGCAGCGTCCGCGCCCCTCTTGACCGCGCTCCCCACAGGTCCATTCCCATGAGGGAATCCCCGGCCTCCCCCCGGGGGAATCCCCGTACTTTGGAGGGCCCCCGCCCGGGGTGCGGTCGCCACGCGCGCGCATGCCGCACGAGGACGGCGCCGTCGCACGTCCGGTTACCGATCGGAGAAAAACCCGCCCCCGGGCCTGACGTAGCATCCGCCGCTTGTCCGCGCGCGACCGCAGGCGTGCGGACCCCCAACACCCCCGTGAGATGTCCCGTTTGATGCAATCCGTCCGGCCCGCGCTCGCGGCGGCCGTGGCCGCCCTGCTGGCGGTCCTGTCCGGCCCCGCCGCCGCCGACGACTACAAGGCCAGCCCGCAGATGGCGATGGAGTTGCGCCATGCGCGCTGGTTCGACGGCGAGAAGCTGCAGAGCGGCACGCTCTACGTCGAGGACGGCCGCTTCGTCGCCCAGCGCCCGCGCAAGGTCAACCGGCTGCTGGAGCTGCGCGGCCAGGTGCTGATGCCGCCGCTGGCCGAGGCCCACAACCACAACCTGCAAAGCGCCTGGGGCCTGGCCAAGTTCGGCCAGGACTATCTGCGCGACGGCGTGTTCTATGCCGCGATGCTCTGCGCCGACCCCGAATCGGTCGGCCCCATCCGCGACCGCATCGCCCAGCCGGAGACGCCGGACGTGCTGTTCGCCACCGCCTGCATCACCTCCTCGGACGGCCAGCCGCTGGCGATGCTGCAGTCGGGCAATCCGCCGATGTCGCTGGATCAGATCGTCGACAAGGCGGTGCTGATCATGGACACGCCGGACGACGTCGGCCGCAAATGGCCGCTGATCGCCGGCCGGCGCAGCGATCTGGTGAAGGTCATCATGAGCTACCACGACCGGCCCGAGCTGCGCGGCGTCGCCGAGGAGCGCGGCAAGCTGGGCGTCACGCCGGCGGTGGTCGCCGAGGTCGTGCGCCGCGCCCATGCGGAGAATCGCCGCGTGGTCGTTCACATCGAGAGCGCGGCCGACTTCGAGGCCGCCGTGCGCGCCGGCGCCGACTTCATCGCCGAGCTGCCCGGTTACTTCCCGCAGCACGGCGAGGAGCCCGAGTCGCACCTGCTCACGCCCGAGGTCGCCGCGCTGGCGGCCGAGAAACAGGTCGGCATCGTCACCGCGACGATCGCGACCCGGCTGTTCAATCCGCCGCCCGAGCTGCTGGCCCGCATCGAAGCGGTCCAGAAGCGCAACCTCGAACTGTTGAGCAAGGCCGGCGCGCGGCTGCTGGTGGGCTCGGACCTGTTCACCGGCAACGCGCTCAACGAGGTGCATCACCTGGACCAGCTGGGCGTGCTCGACAAGCCCGCACTGCTGAAGATGGCGACCATCGACACGCCGCTGGCGCTGTTCCCCAAGCGCAAGCTGGGCTGCTTCCAGCCGGGCTGCGAGGCCAGCTTCCTGGTGCTGATCGGCAACCCGCTCGAGGACCTGGACGCGCTGGACAAACCGCTCCTGCGCATCAAGCAGGGCCGCGTGCTGACGCAACTGGACGATGTGGCGGCCACCGCGGGCGAGGAGGACAACGCGCTCAACGCCAAACCCTCGTCCGGGAAACAGGCGACAGGCAAGAAGTCCAGTGCCAAGCCCGGCGCCAAATCGAGCGGCAAGTCCGGCACCAAGTCCACCGGCAAGGCGGCCACCAAGTCGAACGCGAAGTCGGCCCCGAAGGCGAGCGCGAAGGGCAAGACCACCAGCGCGCCGCCCAAGGCCGGCAAGACGCGCACGGCCGTCGCGGGTAAACCCTCGACCACCGCCAAGGCCGCCGGCAAGAAGACCACGACGGCCGGCATGACCGTCAACAAGGCGTCAGCCACCGCCTGACGCAGCCACTACATTCGCGACATGAGCGCGACCTCCCCCTCCCTCCCCCCGGCGCGGACCCTGAGCCTGCGTCAGGTGCTGATCTGCGGCGCCGCGATCGTGACGATGTCCATGGGCATCCGGCACGGCTTCGGGCTCTGGCTGACACCGATCACCGTCGACCGCGGCTGGACGCGCGAGGCCTTCTCGCTGGCGCTCGCCGTGCAGAACCTGGCCTGGGGCGCGGCCGGCCCCTTCGCCGGCATGCTGGCCGACCGCTTCGGCGCGCTGCGCGTGCTGGTGGCAGGCGCGCTGCTGTATGCGGCGGGACTGGCGCTGATGGCGGTCTCCACGACCTCGGCCGGCTTCCTCGGCAGCGCGGGCGTGCTGATCGGGCTGGCGCAGTCGGGCACGACCTACGCGGTGGTCTATGGGGTGATCGGGCGCAACGTCGCGCCGGAGAAGCGCTCCTGGGCCATGGGCGTGGCCGCAGCGGCGGGTTCCTTCGGCCAGTTCCTGATGGTGCCGGTCGAGAACTGGCTGATCGGCTACGGGGGCTGGCAGAACGCGCTGTTCGTGCTGTCCATCGCGGCCTGCGTGATCATCCCGCTGGCCTTCGGCCTGCGCGAGCCGGCCCGCGACGCGGCCCACGGCGGTCATCATCAGAGCATCGGTCAGGCGCTGCGCGAGGCTTTCGGCTACCGCAGCTTCCAGCTGCTGATGCTGGGTTACTTCGTCTGCGGCTTCCAGGTGGTGTTCATTGGCGTGCACATGCCCAGCTACCTGAAGGACCACGGCCTGTCGCCGCAGGTCGCGACCAACGCCCTCGCCCTGATCGGCCTGTTCAACGTATTCGGCACCTATGCGGCCGGCTCGCTGGGCCAGCGGCTGCCCAAGCGCTACCTGCTGTCGGGCATTTATCTGTTGCGCTCCGTCGCGATCACCCTTTTCCTGAGCGTGCCGCTCAGCCCCGTCAGCGTCTACCTGTTCGCGGCGGTGATGGGCGTGCTGTGGCTGTCCACCGTGCCGCCGACCAACGCGATCGTGGCGCAGATCTTCGGCGTGCAGCACATGTCCATGCTGGGCGGCTTCGTCTTCTTCAGCCACCAGATCGGCAGCTTCCTGGGCGTGTGGCTGGGCGGCAAGCTCTACGACGCGACCGGCTCCTATGACGTGGTCTGGTATCTGGCGATCGCGCTGGGCATCATGGCGATGCTGGCCAACCTGCCGGTGCGGGAGTCGGCGATCTCGCGCCGACCGGCCCCCGCCGCCGCCTGACGATCAACGTCCCGCCGCAACGCCGCAATGCCACACCGACGCAACGCCTGACCCCACCATGAAGGCACGTCCGTTGCTCCTCAGGAGTCTGGTCTGGCTGGCGATCCTGGCGGTGCTGGGCGCGGTCTTCCTGGCCTACTCGCAACCGTCGCTGATGCAGCAGCTGGCGGACCGGCTCTGGGCCTGTTTCTGATCCCGCTTTCTAGCCTGAAATCAAGTACAACAGCGATGGAGACAAGCACATGGTCGTGATCATCACCGGCGCCTCCGACGGCATCGGCGCCGAGCTGGCCCGTCAATGGGCGCGGCGTGAGGGCGCCAAGCTCACGCTGGTCCTGGCGGCGCGCAGCGTCGACAAGCTGGAGCAGGTGGCCGCCGAGTGCGAGGCCTTGGGCGCGCGCACCCTGGTGCAGCGCTGCGACGTCGAATCGCAGGAGGACTGCCAGGCGCTGATCCATGCGACGCTGGGCGCCTTCGGTGCGGTCGACGTGCTGGTCAACAATGCCGGCATGTCGGCCCACGCGCTGTTCGACCAGGTCAAGGACCTGGCCTGGTACCAGCGCCTGATGCAGATCAACCTGTGGGGATCGGCCTGGTGCACGCAGGCGGCGCTGCCGGCGCTCAAGGCGTCCAAGGGTCGCATCGTCGCGGTCTCCAGCCTGGCGGGACTGCTCGGCATCCCCGGCCGGACCGCCTACAGCGCCAGCAAGTTTGCAATGACCGGCTTCTTCGAGGCGCTGCGCACCGAGGTCTCGGTCGACGGCGTCAGCGTGACCATCGCCTATCCCGGCGTGGTCGACACGCAGATCCGCTATCGCGGCTTCAACGCGCAGGGCAAGGCCGCGGGCCTGAGCAGCCTGGACGAGCGCGGCGCGATGACGGTCCAGGAATGCGCCAGGCTGATCCTTGACGGCACCCTCGCCCGCGAGCGCGACATCGTCATGACCGCCAAGGGCAAGCTGGGGCGCTGGCTCAAGCTGCTGGCGCCGGCCATGGTCGACCGCATGGCGATGAAGGCACTCAAGAAGGAGCAGCGGCCCGCATGAGCCTGGTGTCGTCTTCCTCGTCTTCCTCGTCTTCCTCACCCCTGCCGGCCGGCGTGCCTGCGGCACATCCCTCGCCCGCCGCGCCCAGCGACTGGGTGACGCGCTGGGCCGACCAATGGCCCGCCGGCGTGTCGGTGCTGGACCTGGCCTGCGGGTCGGGCCGCCATCTTCGACCGCTCGCCGACGCCGGCTTGCGGCTGTGCGGCGTCGACCGGGATGGGCAGGCGCTTTCAGGACTGGCGTCGTGGGCGTCAAGCGCCGGCATCGCCGACCGCGTCGAGCTGATCGAGGCCGACATCGAGCAAGGACCGTGGCCGCTGCAGGGGCGCGTCTTCGATGCGGTGGTCGTGACCAACTACCTTTGGCGTCCGCTGCTGCCGCGGATCGTGGCGGCGGTCGCGCCCGGCGGCTGGCTGATTTACGAGACCTTTACCGATGGACAGCAGACGATCGGGCGCCCCTCGCGGCCCGAGTTCCTGCTGCGGCCGGGCGAGCTGCTCGACGTCGCCCGCGGCCTGCGCGTGATCGCTTTCGAAGAGGGATTCATCGAGGGGACGGGCACGGGCACCCCGCTCGGAGGCGTCAACGGGCGCTACGTCCAGCGCGTTGCTGCCATTCGCGAAAATTCGGCGCCCGCGAGCGCGCCGGAGGGCTCGCCGGGCGGGGTCTTCCCGAGGGTTCGGCTGCGCTGAGCGCGACCCGCCGGGAGCGGCCCGCCGCTTCAGTAGAATCCGCCGATCACGAGGAATCCTCAATGAACGCAATTGTTGGCAGCATCGTCGCGCTGGTCACGCCGATGCACGAAGACGGCCGCATCGATTTCGATGGGCTGCGCAGTCTGATCGACTGGCACATCGACCAGGGCACCGACGTCATCGGCGTCGTCGGCACGACGGGCGAGTCCCCGACGGTGACGATGGAAGAGAACCGCGAAGTGATCCGTGTCGCGGTGGAACACGTCAAGGGCCGCAAGCCCGTGCTGGCCGGTACCGGCGCCAACGCCACGGCCGAAGCCATCGAGCTGAGCCGCTTCGCCAAGCAGGTCGGCGCCGACGCCACGCTGTCGGTCGTCCCCTACTACAACAAGCCCTCGCAGGAAGGCATCTATCAGCACTTCAAGGCGATCGCCGAGGCGGTCGACATTCCGATGATGCTGTACAACGTGCCCGGCCGGACCGTTGCGGACATGCTCCCCGAGACCGCCATCCGCTGCGCGGCCCTGCCCGGCGTCTTCGGCATCAAGGAAGCCACCGGCAACATCGAGCGCGCCGCCTGGCTGATCAAGCATGCGCCCAGGGGCTTCTCGATCTACTCGGGCGACGACGGCACCGCCATCGCGATGATGCTGATGGGCGGCCGCGGCTCGGTGAGCGTCACCGCCAACGTGGCTCCCAAGGCCATGCACGAGATGTGCACCGCCGCCATCGAGGGCCGCGTGCGCGAGGCCACCGCCCTGCACTTCCAGTTGCTGCCCCTGCACAAGCAGCTGTTCTGCGAACCCAGCCCGGCCCCGACCAAGTGGGCCCTGGACAAGCTGGGCCGCTGCGGCAACCACCTGCGCCTGCCGCTGACGCCGCTGACCGCTTCCGGCGCCAGCCTGGTCGAAGGCGCCATGCGCGAGGCCGGCCTGCTCTAATCGCGAAGTCCGGCGCGAGCCGGCTTCGCCCTGTTCTGCCTGAACCCCGCAGTTTTCACCCGATTTCCTGAAGCGGCACCGCGCCGCAGCGAACCCTTGGAGATGTCTAGCGTGACTCGTTCCCTTTCCGAAACCGGCGCCTCCACCCCGGTGCGCGTGGCCTGCTTGATGGCACTGGCCTCGCTGACGGCGTGCAGCACGTTCGACAGCATGACCTCGGGCGACAAGGTCGACTACCGCGGTCAAGCCCGCCAGACCACCGGTCTGGACGTGCCGCCCGACCTGACCCAGCTGCCCCGCGAGAACCGCCCGACCGGCCCGATCAGCGCCGCTCAACTGGCCGCGCAGCCGGCGGGGCAGCGCACCGTCGCCCCGACCGCCGGCGGCCCGGGCACCGTCGCGCTGGACAAGGCCGGCACCGTCAGCTACGAGCGCCTGGGCAACGCCCGCTGGCTGCACAGCTCGCTGCCGCCGGAACAGCTCTGGCCGCAGATCAAGGGCTTCTGGGAAGAGCGCGGCTTCACCCTGGAGACCAACGACCCGAACGTCGGCGTGATGGAGACCAGCTGGGCCGAAAACCGCGCCAAGCTGCCGCTGGACTTCATCCGCAAGACCGTCGGCAATCTGCTGGATTCGCTCTACTCCACCGGCGAGCGCGACCGCTTCCGCACCCGTCTGGAGCGCAACGAGCAAGGCGGCACCGACATCTACGTGACGCACCGCGGCATGGTCGAGGTCTACACCAACACCCAGAAGGACGACACGGCCTGGCAGCCGCGCCCGGCGGATCCGCAGCTCGAGGCCGAGATGATGTCGCGCCTGATGCTCAAGCTGGGCGGCAAGGATGACGACGCCAAGGCCGTGGCCGACGCGAAGCAGCCGCCGGTGCAAGGTTTCGGCGCCGTCGCCACCAGCGGCAACGTGCCCAAGTCCCTGGCCGACGTGCCGGACCAGCTGCAGATCAACGAGGACTTCGACCGCGCCTGGCGCCGTGTCGGCCAATCGCTGGATCGTCACGGCTTCACCATCGAAGACCGCGACCGCAAGCAAGGCCTGTTCTTCCTGCGCTATGCCGACCCCAACCAGGCCGGCAAGGAAGAGCCGAACTTCTTCCAGAAGCTGTTCGGTGCGACCGGTGCGTCCTCGGCGGTCCGCTACCGCGTGGCGGTCAAGTCGGAAGGCAACAAGTCGACGGTCCAGGTGCTGGACGACAAGGGTCAGCAGCAGACCAACGAGTTGGCCAAGCGCATCCTGCAGCTGCTGATGGAAGACGTCCGCTGAGGGCTCCGCCGATCTGGCGTACGCCATCAGTTTGCGCAAAACAAAACGCCACCTTCGGGTGGCGTTTTTCATGGCGAGTCGCGGCGGCTTTCCGCGGCCAAGGCTGGAGGCTTATATCCAGTCAAATACCAGCGGTGCGGCTACTCGACCAAAGCGCCACCAAAGCCCGTGCGCAGAAACAAACGGGCAAAGAAAAAGCCGCATGGGCGGACCCATGCGGCTTTTTCGAGACGAGTGATCGTCTTAGTTGCTGGCGGCCGAAGCGGGAGCCGAAGCGTCCGAGGCAGCAGCCGAAGCTTCAACGGCGGGGGCCGAAGCTTCAACGGCGGGAGCCGAAGCTTCCGGAGCGGGCGTCGCCACGGGAGCGGCTTCTTCCTTCTTGCCGCAAGCGGTCAGAGCAACAGCGGCCAGCAGGGAGGCCATCAGGATCGACTTTTTCATACTTGTCCTCAAGTAACTTTTAGACGAACAATCAATTACCGGTAATTAATGAAGTCGTACCAGAGTACAAGTACGAGCTTCAGCAGACCAAGACGTGAGAAACCTCGAGCGCTTCCCTCGCCTAGCCAACGATTATAGCCACCAGTTTGTAATCTCCTTACAAGCCTAGGGTGCTGCTGGCGAACGAGTCCGCAGACCGTTGCTCAATAGCGTCAAACCACTCGCGCGCCAAGGCTTCTTCCCTCGAATCGCGCAGGCTCAACGAAGCCCGCACCGGCGACCACAATCTCATCGCGAGCAATCCGGGTGCCAGCACCAGGCCCTGAGGCGCGGGCTGACCGCGGTCGATCGCTTCCACCGGGTCGTAGGCCCGGGCGCTCACGACGTGGTCGTGCAGTTGCCGCCATTGGACGAAGCGCGGATGGACGCGACGCAGCGCTTCATAGTCAGCGGCGAGCAGCCGCAGCCGGCGATGCGGCAGCGCCCAGTGGTGCAGCGCATCCAGCAGCTCCGGATCGGAGAGCGGCCAGCCGACGAAGTCCGCGTCCATGCAGCACAGCTCGCGGCCGCCCTGCTCCGCCGCCAGCAGCAGCGCTTGCCGCAGCATTTGCCGGACCTCTTCCGCGGACTCGACCAGGCCCGTGCGGATCGGGCGTTCGGGGGCTTGGGGCATGGTGCTCGGCTCCTGGAGGGTGGCGGTTCGATCGCTCGCTCGAACGATCTCACGTCGATCACGCGGATCTGGTGGCGCAGGCCGAAATCAGGCGGGCAGCACCCAGCCGTCTTCCGTCCATTGATCCAGCAAATCGCGTGCGCCCGCGCTCAGCCGGCGCACCTCGGCGGCGCTGAGCGCCCGCTGGTCGGCGAGCCGCCGCATCAGCGTCGCATCGCGGCCGCCCGCGCGGAAAGACTGTCCATTGATGAAGACATGGGCCGCGTCATACATCATCCGCGACCGTGCGCTCAACCGCGCGCCCTGCCCTTCGGGCAAGGCTTCGCCCGGCTCGAAGAACACGCGCGGCTTGGGCTCGGTCAGCGCTTCGCCCAAGGCGCGCTCCAGCGCCAGCGGCTGGGAGGCGGCCTTCAGCACGGCATCGCGCGCGAAGCTCAGCAATTGCTCGGGGATGCGACCCGGCTCGGCCGTCGCCGTCTGGCTCGGATCCGTGTACATGCGATCACCGCGGGGCGCTTCCTCGTCGTCGGTCAGGCGGACCAGCAACTCGTTCGCGAGCTCGCTGCGCCAGGGCGAGCGGAAGCCCACCGATGCCGTCATGCAATCGCCTCCGACCGCCACGCCGTCATGGGCCCAGCCCGGCGGCAGATACAGCATG
This sequence comes from Roseateles sp., assembly GCF_039595295.1. Taxonomy (GTDB): domain Bacteria; phylum Pseudomonadota; class Gammaproteobacteria; order Burkholderiales; family Burkholderiaceae_C; genus Roseateles. The sequence goes on along the minus strand of NZ_JBCNLU010000017.1, from coordinate 12,822 downwards.
TCGCCGGCTTCCAAGGTGAACTCCTGCTCCGGCTCGAAATTGGACAGCACCTTCAGCGGCACGTCCTCGCGCAACGCGCCGGTGGTCGACACGCCCAGGCGGCCGATGCGCCAATGCCGCTTGCCGCTGACCTGGATCAGGAACACGTCGTACGAATCGAAATGCGGGCCGACGCCGCCGCCGTCGCTGGCATAGGACAGCATCAAATCGTCCAGGCGCGCTTCGGGAACGAAGCGGAAGCGGCTCAGCAGCTCATGCGCGGCGGGGACGTGCAGGTCCAGGCCCTGCACCAGCAGGGTCCACTGCGCTTTGCTCCAGGCAGGCAGCTTCGGAATCGGGCCTTGGCGCATCGTCCAGCGATCGCCGCTCTGCTGGGCGACCAGGCGCGATTCGACGTCCTCGCTCGCGGCCAGTCGTGCCAGCCCGGCGCGGTCGATCGGCGGCTGCACGCCCGGCAGCGCCTGGCGGACCAGCAGCGGCTGCTTCTGCCAGTGGCGCTTCATGAACTGGGCCGGGCTGAGCCCGCCCAGCAGCGGCGTCTTGCCGTCGATGGTCGGGAGCGTGGAGGGAGAGGTCTTCGGGGTCATGGGGGCGCATTGTCCTTCGGCGCGAAGGCCCGAGGATGGTGATGAGACAATCGCGCGATGCAAATCACTGCCCCCTGCGTCGTCTCCCTGACCTGGAGACTCGAGGACGCTCAAGGCCAATCCGTCGAAGTCCTGGATCCGCCGATGGAATTCTTCTACGGCGGCGAAGACCTGTTCGCAAAGGTCGAGGAAGCGCTGGTCGACAAGGTCACCGGCGACGAAGTCAGCGTCGCCCTGGAGCCCGAGGACGCCTTCGGCGATTACATCAGCGACCTGGTCTGCTTCGAACCCCGCGAGGTCTTCCCCGAGAACGTCGAGGTCGGCATGCAGTTCGAAGGCCTGCCCGAAGGCGCCTCGACGCCCGACATGCCCGCCGATCGCATCTACACCGTGACCGAGGTCTACCCCGAGCACGTGGTGCTGGACGGCAACCATCCGTTGGCGGGCATCGGCCTGCGCATCCACGTGACCGTCTGCGACGTGCGAGAGGCGACGGAGGAAGAGATCGAGGCCGGCACGCTGGGCGATTCCGGCTTCTCCGTCGCCGCCGGCCCCGGTCCGGACGACCAGGTCCACTGAGCGCTCTTCCCCGCGCCGCGCCAACCCGGGAGGGTTTCCGCGGCGCTTTCCCGGTGGCGCGTCAAGGCTCGCGCGAGCACAGCCGCCGATACAGATCGAACACCTTGGCCTCGAGCTCACCCGGACTGCCGCAGGTCCGCGCGACGATCAGCCGCGCCCGGTAGTTGTAGATCTGCTCGCGCACGGCGACCGACCAGCTCTGACCGCCCGAGGACAGATCGAAGGTGGTGATGCGCAGGATGTGCAGCCACCCGACCAGCACGTCGATCGGAAAGCGGAGCAGCACGTCCGCCAGCGTCGCGGGACGCTGGTCCGAGCCGGCGTAGATCCGATGCAGCATCAGCAGCCGGATCACCAGCGCCGGGTCCGAGCCCGCCAGCATGGCCAGCGCGTCGTGCGGCACGCCCTGTCGCGCGAGCCCGTAGACCCGGCCCACCACGTCCATGTCGCAGCTGGGCAGCGCTCGCGGCGTTTCCTCCTGAGCGGGCGTGATCAGGTCGCCCTGGAAGAAGCGCAACCCGAGCGCCCTCAGACGCAGGTAATCGGTGGGATCACCGACCCGCTCGGCAATCAGCGGCACCCCCTGCCGGCGTGCGATCTCGATCAGATCGGTCCACACCGTCGGCGATGCGAGCGAGGCATCCAGCTTCAGATAGGAGAGCATCGGCAGCCATTGCAGCCGCTCATCCGTCGGCGAGGTCAATCCGGCGAGCGCGAATCGATACCCGCGCGCATGCAGCTGCGCGATGCGCCGCGTCACGGGAGGCTCGACAGGGATGGCTTGCGGCAGTTGGATCACGCCCAACGCCCCGCAGAGCACGTCGGCGATCGGGCAGAGCAGCGTCGCCGCATCCATTTCCACGAACAGCAGGCCCGGACGCCGATGCGTCAGGCAACCTTCAAGCAAGGACTGCCCCAGCAGCATGCTCACCGCATAGGGACTGGGAGGCGGCAGCGCACGTCGAGGGCCGTCGCCCCAACGGAAGCTGAGCTCATGCCCCATCGGCGCGACGGAGCCGTCGACGATGGGCTGCCGCGCGAATCGAATGCGCGCGGGTTCCGGATGGATGAGCGGACGAGTGGACGCGGCGTTGCCGCGAGGGGGTCGGGAGGATTGCATGGCCGGGGGACACACCGGAGTGCCCGTTCGATTGGGCGGGCACCCAGTATTTCCAGGAACGGCCCGGCGTTCGATGGCCTAGCTCAGTGGCAATGCAGGCACTTCCCACTGAGAACTGTCGGCGACCGACTCGTTTCTCGGACCGCCGGGCTCCGCGAGGACCAAGGACAGGCGCAATCGGGTCCGCGCGCCCTCGCTGGTGCGCTCGAAATGGAAGTCGCCGCCGATGCGCTCGGCACGACGACGCAGTCCTTCCAGGCCGCTGCCGCCGGACAGCGGCGAGCCCTCCCCCGCCACCGGAGCGATCAGCGCGACGCCGTCCGCGTCGCGCATGCGGCCGTTGTCCTCGATCACGACCTCGAGGATCTCGCCCTGCAACACCGCCATGCGGATCGACAGGCGACTTGCGTTGGCGTACTTGATGGTGTTGGCCACCGATTCTTCGACGATGCGCATCACCTGCTTGGACAGGTCGTTCAACAACACGATTTCGGGCCCCTCGGGAATGTCGTACTCGATCTGGAACTCGGCGCGGCTCAAGGATTCATCGAGTGAGCTGCAGTAGGTGAAGAGCACGTCATGGACGCTGCGCTCCTCGTGGACCTCGGTGACGGAGATGATCTCGCGCAGGTCGCGCAGCGCGTCCATCAGCCGCGCCTCAAGGCGCCCGTGGTCGATCTCCCGATCGCGCACGCTGAACAGCGTCGTCACCAGCTTGGAGCCGATGCCGTCGTGCAGGTCGCGATAGATGCGGTCGCGCTCGCCTTGGGCGGCGGCCTCGTTCTCCATCTCGCGCTGGCGGTTGTAGCTGACCAGCAGCTCACGTTCGCGCTGCTGCAGGGTCTCGGTCAGGATGCGGTTGTTGTCGCGGATCCGCTTCACGTTGGACTGAAACTTGGTCAGCAGGATCTGCGCGACGACGAACAGCAGCAGCGGCACGCTCAGGTGGCTCAGGAAGATCGGGGTGACCAGCAGGTGCACCAGCGACCATCCGGCATCCGGGACCGGCATGCTGATCAGCTGCAGCACCGCGTTGTGGTCCCGCAGCGCAAAGACCTGGGCGAGCACGGACTGGAACAACAGGGAGGTCGCCACGCGGGATCGCGTTCGCGCCACATGCAAGGCCAGGCGAGAGCAGGCGAAGAGGTGGAACATCAGCAGCAGCGGCAGCCAGTAGGCATCGAGCCACTCCCGGCCGCGCATGCCGAGCACCGGGTAGACCACGGCGGCGAAGGACGCGGCGCCGATGAGGATCAGGCGCCCGCGACGATCCAGCGGCTCCCCGATGAAGGCGAAGATGAACAATGTCAACACAGCGACCACACCGCCCATGCAGGCGTACTGCGCCCACATCCACGCGCCGATCCAGTCGACGGGGACTCGCGGCAACAGGATCAGGCCGAACAGCACCGACCACAGCACCGTGGTCGCTCCCGCATGCAGGAAGACGGCACCGTCCTTGGGGCTCGCCAGCCAAGCCCCCAGCATGAACATGCCCGCCAGCAGGCAGAAGACGTTGGAGGCGTTCGCGAGCGACGAGCCGATGAAGTAGGTCAGCTCGTAAATGTGGGAGACGGTGTCGATGTCGCCCAGATAGATCGGGGCGATCTGGACCTGCGGGTCCCAGGAGGTCAGCTCGATGGTGAGGATGTTGCCCTCGGGGCGGAGCAGCCGGCGCGCCAGCGGCGCCTGCAGCGGCCGGAACCACTTGTAGCGAATCTCATCGTTCGATTTCGGAAGGCCTGCGATCCAGACGTCGTTCAGATAGACGTCCATCCCGTCGAGCGCCTGGCTGATCAGCAGGCTTTTGCGCGGGCTGCGCGAGCCGCCCGCGAGCAACTCTCCGGCCCGTCCACCGCAGCACTCGGCGGGGCGAGCCAGATAGCGGTCGAGGTCGATGCGAAGGCGCAGACGGCGCAGGCCGCCGACGTTGCTCAGATCGCGGAAGTACGGGAGCGGGATGCGCGCCTCGTCGACGACGGTCGGGCCGGGCAGGCGCGGCAGCTCCGGGCCGATGTCCTGAGCCCCCGGCAGCGCCTGGACGATCTGGAGATTCTCCCCGCGCTCGATGCGATGCACCCGCGTGGCCAGGCTGCTGGTGGCGACGACCACGAGCAGCAGCACGAAGGCAGTGAGCCAGAAGCACACCGCCTTCAACGAGCCACGACGGGGGGCACTAGTCATCGATCAACCCGTAGACCCGCGCGGCATTGGCCGCCATCGCGCGGGATTTCACGCCCAGCTTGCGATACACGCTGCGCAGATGTTGATTCACGGTGTGGTGCGAAATGCTCAGGCGCCGGCCGATCTCGACGATGGGATACCCCTCCACGAGATGACGCAGAACCTCCCATTCGCGATCGCCCATGCCGAAGGCCTTCAGCACCTTCTCGCGATCGAACTGCGGACGCTCGTTGCTTTCGAGCGCGGCATGGTGGTCGATGACCACCTTGGCCACGGCGGGGCTCAGCGGCGCTTGCCCGTTATGGGCGCTGACGAGTTTCTCCACCATCGAGGGCTGGATCTCGTCCTTCAGCAGATAGCCGCTGGCGCCGGCGCGCAGACTGCGCAGCACGTGCTTGCTGTCGCCAAAGGTGCTCACGACGATGCTGCGCGCCTCGGGGCATTTCTCCTTGACCAGCCGAATCAGGTCGACGCCGTCGACATCCGGCAAACCGAGGTCGACGACATACAGGTCTGCGCGATTCGCGAGAATCGCCGCGACGGCTTCCCCACGGTTTTTGGCCACGCCCACCACCTCACAGAAACTGCTGTTCGAAATCACGTCCACCAACCGTTTCATGACGGTTTGATCGTCTTCGATGATCACGATGGCGATACTCATTCGATTGACTCCTTCTCACGCGTTATTCCGATACCCCCGAGGGCCGGCACAGTTTCGCGAGATGAAGAAAACGAACAATTACCGAATCAAGTAAACCCCGATTCATCAGAATCGGGGGCCATCGCGGATCTCCTCGCGGCGCTCAGCGCCGCCGACGCGGCGACCCGATGGGCCGCGAAACCCGTCGCCATGGGGATCGCAGGCAATCCTCCAGGCTGGCGCCGAGACAGATGACCAGCAGGATCAGGCCCGCCGACCCGAGCAGATAACCAATTCCAGTTAGTTCAAACGAGGCACCGACCGGCCCGATTGCATCGGCCCAATTACAGGCGACACCTGAAGCCGTCAGTCCCAACGAAATGGCATACATGTTTTTCATGGCACAAATCCGTTCGCAAACCAGGCGGCAGTGTCACCGACCGCCCCCAGTTTGCTAATAACTCACAACCGGCATAGACCCACTTAAACTTGCTAGTACGGCTGGAAATTCGTGATGAATCGCATCCAAACCACTGGCCGCACCGATATAACCGCCTTGCGACCTTGACGATTCCGGCAAAACGTCCGCCGCTTGGGGGTTGCGCCATGCCCTGAAACAGGGAGGGCGCTCGCGGGGATGAGTGGGTGTCCCCCGAGATCGATGTCGCGCGCGCAAGGCCCAACTTGCGGTGCCCGGCGGCAGATGAGTCGCCGCGCTGGCGCGCGACCTCGCTCGTCGAACGATCCGGAGATCCAGGGAACCTGTGGGATCGGCGGTGGCGATCAGGAATCACCAGGGTTCGGGGTCAGGTCTCGCCGACGGCGCCGGGCGGCGTTGCATGGGGACGGGGCGAGCTGCACGAGCCAGGCGCCTCACCCCCAGCGGCGCCGGGCTCTTCCGAATGGTCGATGACAACCGTCATCGCTTCTCGGTACATTCATCGGCTTTCCCGGACCGTCGGCCGCCGTGGGGCCGCCGCGCGGCCCTTCATCGCCACTGGAGACCACCATGTCCCGCAAGACCCCCATCGAGCACTACCGCAACATCGGCATCTCGGCGCACATCGACGCCGGCAAGACGACGACGACGGAGCGCATCCTGTTCTACACCGGGGTCAATCACAAGATCGGCGAGGTGCACGACGGCGCCGCGACCATGGACTGGATGGAGCAGGAGCAGGAACGCGGCATCACCATCACCTCGGCCGCGACAACCTGCTTCTGGAAGGGCATGGACCGCTCGTACGCGGAGCACCGCATCAACATCATCGACACCCCGGGGCACGTGGACTTCACCATCGAAGTCGAGCGCTCGATGCGCGTGCTGGACGGCGCGGTGATGGTGTACGACTCGGTCGGCGGCGTGCAGCCGCAATCGGAGACCGTCTGGCGTCAGGCCAACAAGTACAAGGTGCCGCGCCTGGCCTTCGTGAACAAGATGGACCGCATCGGCGCGGACTTCTTCCGCGTGCGCCAGATGATGGTGGACCGGCTCAAGGCCAACCCGGTGCCGGTGGTGCTGCCCATCGGCGCCGAGGACCAGTTCAAGGGCGTGATCGACCTGATCAAGATGAAAGCCATCATCTGGGACGAGGCCACGCAGGGCATGCGCTTCGAGTACCAGGACATCCCCGCCGAGCTGCAGACGCAGGCGCAGGAATGGCGCGAGAAGATGGTCGAGGCCGCCGCCGAGGCCGACGAGGAACTCATGAACAAGTACCTCGAGTCGGGCGAGTTGACCGAGGCCGAGATCGTCCGCGCGATCCGCCAGCGCACCATCGCCGGCGAGATCCAGCCCATGCTGTGCGGCACCGCCTTCAAGAACAAGGGCGTGCAGCGCATGTTGGACGCGGTCATCGACTTCATGCCCTCCCCGATCGACATCCCGCCGGTGCACGGCACCGATGACGACGAGAAGGACACCACCCGCAAGGCCGACGACAACGAGAAGTTCAGCGCCCTGGCCTTCAAGCTGATGACCGACCCCTACGTGGGTCAGCTGACCTTCGTGCGGGTGTACTCGGGCATCCTGAAGTCGGGGGACTCGGTCTACAACCCGACGCGCGGCAAGAAGGAACGCATCGGCCGGATCCTGCAGATGCACGCCAACCAGCGCGAGGAGATCAAGGAGATCCTGGCCGGCGACATCGCCGCGTGCGTGGGCCTGAAGGATGTCACCACCGGCGAGACCCTGTGCGACCCGGATGCCATCATCACGCTGGAGAAGATGGTGTTCCCGGAGCCGGTGATCTCGCAGGCCGTGGAGCCCAAGACCAAGGCCGACCAGGAAAAGATGGGCCTGGCGCTGGGCCGGCTCGCCGCGGAGGATCCGTCCTTCCGCGTGCGCACGGACGAGGAATCGGGCCAGACCATCATCTCGGGCATGGGCGAGCTGCACCTGGAAATCATCGTGGACCGCATGAAGCGCGAGTTCAGCGTGGAGGCCAACGTGGGCAAGCCGCAGGTCGCCTATCGAGAGACGGTGCGCAAGTCGGTGCAGGACGTGGAAGGCAAGTTCGTGCGCCAGTCCGGCGGCAAGGGCCAGTACGGTCACGTGGTGTTCTCGCTGGACCCGCAGGAGCCGGGCAAGGGCTTCGAGTTCGTCGACGCGATCAAGGGCGGCGTGGTGCCGCGCGAGTACATCCCGGCCGTCGAGAAGGGCGTGATCGACTCGCTGCCCAACGGCGTGCTGGCGGGCTACCCGGTCGTGGACGTGAAGGTCACGCTGACCTTCGGCTCGTACCACGACGTGGACTCCAACGAGAACGCGTTCAAGATGGCCGCGTCGATGGGCTTCAAGGAAGCCTGCCGCCGCGCCAGCCCGGTGATCCTGGAGCCGATGATGGCCGTGGAGGTCGAGACCCCCGAGGACTACGCCGGCACGGTGATGGGCGACCTGTCCAGCCGCCGCGGCATGGTGCAGGGCATGGACGACATGGTCGGCGGTGGCAAGATCATCAAGGCGGAAGTCCCGCTGTCGGAGATGTTCGGCTACTCGACCTCGCTGCGGTCCGCGACGCAAGGCCGCGCGACCTACACGATGGAGTTCAAGCATTACTCCGAGGCGCCGAAGAACGTGGCCGACGCGATCATCACGTCGCGCGGGAAGTAAGCCGCCAGGTCCACTCCCCGCACGGCCATTCGTCACGCCCTGGCAAACCCGAGGGAGTCTCTTCGAGGCGGCCCTCTATGCTGCCCGCACTCTTCATCCCAGGGTGCCGCATGCCTGCCAAGACGCTCAAGAAGCCGACCTCGTTCTTCTCCGTCACGCCCGCCCGCGCGGGCGTGATCGCTTTCGGGCTCGCCCTGCAGGGCGCGGCCTTCGCGACCCTCGCCGCCGACGCGCCCTCTCCCGCGGCCGCGCCGGCCGCTGCTTCATTGGCCGCCTCGACGCCCGCCGCCAAGTGGAACGTCAACCAGCCGCCCGGCGACAAGCGCATCGCCAAGCTCGACGTGCGAAGCGGCACCTGGATGTCGGTCGACGTGAGCCCCGACGGCAAGCAGATCGTCTTCGACCTGCTCGGCGATCTCTACCTGATGCCGATCGAGGGCGGCGAGGCCAAGGCGCTGACGCACTCGATGGCCTGGGAGATGCAGCCGCGCTTCTCGCCCGACGGCAAGCGCATCGCCTTCGTGTCCGACGCGGGCGGCGGCGACAACATCTGGGTCATGAACGTCGACGGCAGCAACGCGCGCGCGATCACGACCGAGGACTTCCGCCTGCTCAACAACCCGGTCTGGCATCCCGGCGGCCAGTACATCGCCGCGCGCAAGCACTTCACCGGCACGCGCTCGCTGGGCAGCGGCGAGATCTGGCTGTACCACGTTGACGGCGGCAAGGGTCAGCAGCTCAACGAAAAGCCGAACTGGCAGAAGGACCTCGGCGAGCCGGCGCTTTCGCCCGACGGCAAGTTCCTCTACTACTCGCAGGACACGACGCCGGGCAGCAGCTTCGAATACAACAAGGACAGCAACGGCGAGATCTTCCGCATCCAGCGCCAGGACCTGAGCGACGGCAGCAGCGAATCCTTCGTCACCGGCCCCGGCGGCGCGATCCGCCCCACGCCCTCGCCCGACGGCAAGTACCTGGCCTTCATCCGTCGCCTGCGCGAAGCCGACGGCGCCCGCACCGCGCTGTTCCTGAAGGATCTCAAGACCGGCCGCGAGTTCCCCGTCTGGACCGGCTTGGAGCGCGATCTGCAGGAGTCCTGGTCGGTGCACGGCGTCTATCCGGGCATCGCCTGGACGCCCGACAGCAAGCAGGTGGTGGCCTGGGCGCAGGGCAAGCTGTGGCGCATCGACCCGTTCAAGTCCAGCGCCGCCGAGATCCCCTTCCACGTCAAGGACCAGCGCCAGATCACGCCCGCTGTGCGCTTCGCCCACGAGGTCGCGCCCGCCAGCTTCGAGTCGCGCATGCTGCGCTGGGTGCGCGTCGCGCCGGACGGCCAGCGAGTGGTGTTCTCCTCGGCCGGTTATCTCTATGCGAGCGAGCTGCGCGACGGCCGGCCCGTCGGCGAGGCCAAGCGGCTGACGGCGCAGACCGAGCGCTTCGAGTACTTCCCGGCCTTCTCCCGCGACGGTCGCCAGTTGGTCTACGTCAGCTGGAACGACGCGGAGCAGGCCCGGGTGCGCGTCCTCGACCTGGCCAGCGGCCGCGACACCGTCGTCACGGCCGAGCCCGGCAAGTACCTGACGCCGAGCTTCTCGCCCGACGGCAAGCGCATCGCCTACCGCAAGGCCAAGGGCGGCTACCTGACCTCGCCCTGGAACAGCCTGGAGCCCGGCATCTACGTCGCCTCGGCCGACGGCAAGGGGCAGCCGCGCCGCGTGACCAAGGACGGCGAGGCGCCGCAGTTCGGCGCGGATGCGGACACGCTCTACGTCACCCGCAACAAGCGCACCGGCGAGGTCGACGGCTTCCATCAGCTGGTCCGTCTGAACCTGACCGAACGCAGCGAGGTGGCGGTCGCCAAGAGCGAATTCGCGACCGCCTTCACCGTGTCGCCGGACGGGCAATGGCTGGGCTTCTCGGAGCGCTTCCACACCTACGTCACGCCGCTGGTGCCCAGCGGCAAGCTGCTGACCGTCGGACCCAAGGCGGAGGCGATGCCTGTGAAGAAGCTGGACGTCAACGCCGGCGACGACCTGCAGTGGTCGGGCGACGGCAAGGCCCGGCCCTATGCGCTGCATTACGCGCTGGGCAACGAGCTCTTCAGCGTGCCGCTGGAGCAGGCGCTGCAGCCCGGCTTCAAGCCGGCGGAGCGCGGCGCGCCCATCCACCTGACCTTGACGGCGGACAAGCCGCAGGGGCGCATCGCCATCGTGGGCGCGCGCATCGTCACGATGAACGCCGGCAAGCCCGACGAGGTCATCGAGGACGGCGTGATCCTGGTCGACGGCGACCGCATCGCGGCGATCGGGTCGCGGGCGGCGGTGTCGATTCCGGCGGGGACGGAAATCATCCAGGCGACCGGCAAGACCGTCATCCCCGGCCTGATCGACGCGCACTGGCACGGCACCATGGCGGAGAGCGAGATCATTCCGCAGCAGAGCTGGGTGAACTACGCCTCGCTGGCCTTCGGCCTGACGACGCTGCACGATCCATCCAATCGCACCAGCGACATCTACACGCAGTCGGAGATGCAGCGCACCGGGCGGGTCGTCGCGCCGCGGATCTTCTCGACGGGCACGGTGCTGTACGGGGCGAAGGCGGACTTCTCCGCGGTCATCAACAGCCTGGAGGACGCGCAGACGCATCTGAAGCGGCTGAAGGCGGCCGGCGCGATCAGCGTCAAGAGCTACAACCAGCCGCGCCGGGATCAGCGTCAGCAGGTGCTGGGGGCGGCGCGTGAGACGGGGATGATGGTCGTGCCCGAGGGGGGATCGCTGTTCCAGATGAACATGAACATGGTCATCGACGGCCATACCGGCATCGAGCACGCGCTGCCGGTGAGCAAGGTCTACGAGGACGTCAAGCAGCTGTGGCCGCAGACGCAGGTGGGCTACACGCCGACGCTGAACGTCGCCTACGGGGGGCTGGACGGCGAGCATTACTGGTACGCGCGCACGGACGTGTGGCGGCACCCCATCCTGAGCAAATACGTGCCCAAGTCCGTGCTGGAGCCGCGCAGCGTGCGCCGCGAGACGGCGCCGGAGGAGGACTTCAACGTCATCCAGGTCGCGAAGACGGCGACCGAGCTGCAGCGCGCGGGCGTGCCGGTCAACATCGGCGCGCACGGTCAGCGCGAGGGACTGGGCGCGCATTGGGAGATGTGGATGCTGGGCCTGGGCGGCATGAGCTCGCTGGAGGCCATCCGCGCGGCGACCTTGAATCCGGCGCGTTATCTGGGGCTGGACAAGGACATCGGCTCACTGGAGCCGGGCAAGCTGGCGGATCTGGTGATCCTGGACGGCGATGTGCTGAAGGACATCCGGCAGAGCGACCGGATCGCCAAGGTCATGCAAGGGGGCCGGGTCTTCGACATCCCGACCATGGATGAAGTCTGGCCGAAGAAGAAGGCCCGCAAGCCGTTCTTCTTCGATGGCGCGAATGCCAGTGCGCCGGTGGATGCCGAGGCGGCCGGCGTGGAGCACGGCCATGGGCATGGCGATTGATTAGACGGTGAGCACGCCGGAGGGTGGCGTGATCAGGTGAAGGCCGACATGCGTCGGATCCAGCGCGGCGACGATGCGGTCGAGCTGATGCAAGACCGTGTCGATGCGAGCGTTGAGCTCGTCGCGGGCGGCGGCCGTGTCGGACAGCTGGGATTTGAGGGCCTCGAGCTCCTTGCCGAGCTGCGCGGTCAGGCCTTCGAACTTGCCGTTGGTCTGAGCGACGGTGCTCTCGAGCTTGGCGTCGGTCTTGGCGGTCAGGTCCTCGATCTTGGCGTTGGCCAGATCCTTGGCCTGATCGACCAGGGCATCGATGCGCTCGTCGAGTTGATGACGCTGGTTGGCCACCGATTGCTGCAGGTGATTGACCTTGGCCATCCCGGCCAGGCCCAGCGCGGCGACGCCGGCGAGCGTGGCGGTGGTGCTCAGGAGAAGTCCGGGCAAGCCGCCGTGATCGGCTTGGGATGCGTTCGCGATTGCAGGCGAGGGGCCGGCCAGATCGGACGGCACGGGGGCGGCATCGGCGCTGGGAAGCGACAGCGGGGCTGATTGCTCAGCCAGGTTGTAAAGCGCGGCGTTGAGGTCGATGTCCTCGACGGGGACGCTCGAGGCGGCGTCGGCGGCTTGGGCTTGGGGGGCGTCGCCGGCCGCCGTGGACTCCTCGGCGGCCGGCTTGCGCCGCGCGACCCGCCCTGTGGCGAGCGAGTAGCGCATCTCAGCATTGGTAGCAGGAACGTCAGACGCGCCGACGGACGGGGAACGAAGCAGAGCAGGAACCTTCATGATCACGGCCTTTCGATGGAAAGGCTGAAGTCTCGCGATCAGGGGCGCCACCGGCATGTGCAAACTTGGGTGGTAGGTGTCGCATGACTCCCATTATTCCTGCCAGATCGGTAGCAAAGAACTGCATGCCGGATAGTTACGGCAACACCGAATGGCCGCTCGGCAACAGCGTGGCATCTGCGGGAGGGACCGGGTCTGTCAGTAAATTCGTGTGTGAGGCATAGCATGTCGATAAGGAGCATGAATGCCACGCAAGACGAAGACGAATTCAGGTGCAGACAAGGCAGCGCAGCCGCAGTTCTCGGCTGAGGCGCTTG
>NZ_JBCNLU010000016.1:0-109354 GCF_039595295.1 Roseateles sp. | reverse complement strand
CGATGGTGATTGGGGAAGGCGCGCAGCGTGTAGTCGTACTCGCTGCCGAAGTTGCCGCTGGGGCAGCGGATCAGCGCCTCGCAGGGTTCCAGGAAGTGGGTGTCCTCGACCAGCATGATGGCGCTGCCGTCGCGGGCGCGGCCGCGCAGGTCCTTGTAATCGCGGTAGTCGAAGGGACCGAAGGTGTTGGCCAGCGTGCCGCATCCGGTCTGGGCCTGGGCGACCACGGCGCCCAGGGCGCAGGAGGCGATCAGCGTCACGCGCGCGGCGCGGACCGCGCGGTCGGTGAGGCGTCGGAGGAGGGTCGTCATGCGGGGCTCCGTCAGGCCGGACGGGCGTCGCGGACGAAGTCGGCGGTGAGCCGCTCCACCTGCGCGCGCCAGTCGGCGGTCGAGAAAGTGTGATCCGCCGCGGCCAGGTCGGCGCGGCGCAGTCCGGGGCGCGACAGCAGCCCCTGCCAGGCCGGGCCGCCGTCGCGGCAACGGTCCAGGAATTCCTTGGCGACGACGTCGTCGCCCGACAGCATCAGCAGCACCGGACCGGCGAAGCCGCGCAGGCCGTCGGCCATCTGCTCGGTGTAATGGCGGGTGTCTTGCCGCGTGTCTTGCCGATCGCCCGGGGCGCCGTCCGAGCCGGCGCGCGCGGAACGCGCCAGCGCCAGCTTGCCCAGCAGCTCGCGCAGCGCCGACAGGCCGACGCGGCCACTCAGCAGCTTGCGCCAGAAGGCGGGCTGGCGCAGCCGGCCCAGGTAGTAGTGCTTGACCTGGGCGCGGGCCAGGCTGGCCTCGGTGCGGACCCAGGGGTTGGCCAGGCACAGACCGGCCACGCGCGGATCGCGGCGGCGGTGGACGTAGAGCAGCGCGGCCGACGCAGCGTCGCACAGGCCCCAGAGCACCACGCGGCGCAGCTGCGGGCGCTCGCGCTGCCAGGCGTCGATGGCCGCGGCGACGTCGGCGTCGACATCGGCGAAGTCGCGCATCGCACCTTCGGCGTCGCCCATGCCGCGGTAGTCCAGACGCAGACACGGGGTGCCCGACGCGGCCAGCGCGCGCGCCAGCAAGGTGAACTGGCGATGCGCGCCGACGCGGTACTGCGGGCCGCCAACGATCAGCAGCACGCCGGTGTCGGAGGACGAGGCCGTGATGGCCGGCTCGCTCAGCAGCGCGACCAGCGCATCGCCGTCGCAGTCGACACTGAGCACACTGTCGCGGTGCGCGGGCGACTGCGTGCGCTCGGCCGTGTCAATCGTGGCGGTGAGGGGGCTGGCGCTCATGCGGGCTCCCGTTCGGCGATCTCGAAATCATCCCCGGCCATGAGCGCGGCGAGGCTGGCCTCGATCAGGCGCGGGGCTTCCTCGATCTCGGTGGCGGCCCAGAAGGACGGGCCCTGGCTGACGGACGCGCGCACTTGCGCGCCTTGAGCGCGCCAGGCCGACACCGCCATCTCGGCGGCCGGTGTGAGGCTGGCGTCCTCGCGCGGAGACAGCTCCATCCAGGCGACGCGCGCGATGCGCGGCGAGGGCTTGAGCTGCGCCGCTTCCAGACCCTCGGCCAGCGCGGGCGACAGCGCGTAGCCGGCGATCTCGACGGACTCGCCGCGGGCGAGTTGGTCGCGCATCGCCTGCATGGCGCCCTTGGCCTGACCGCCGATCAGATCGGCGGCCACGCGCAGGCGCATGAACTGTTGCAGCTGGACCTTGCCGGCGGTGACGGGCTGCCACAGCAGCAGGTTCACGGGGCGGAAGAAGTCCAGGCTGTCGACGTAGGCCGCCGGCGCCAGCAGCGCGCCGGCGCGCAGGCCCCAGAGCCACAGCGGCGGCTTGCGCTCATCGGTGACTTGAGCGCGCTGATCCAGCCAGCCCGCGCCCAGGCGGACGTCGTCCTGCCAGGCGGCCCAGCTCGCGTCGCCGAAGTCGCCGCTGCTGTCGCCGCAGCCCAGCAGGTCCATCGTCAGGACCTCGAAGCCGGCGGCGGCAAAAGCGCGGGCGCCCAGCGCGATCATCCGGCGCGACTTGTTCATCTCCTCGCCGAAGGGCGGGAGCAGCAGGATCTGGCCGCGCGCGCCGGTGGGGGCGGGCGATCGCGCCGGATAGTGCGCGCACAGGCGCTGACCGCGTGCGCCGGCATCGAGGAAGAAGACGGAGCTCGCGGCCATGTCGGGGTGCGGCGCGGCGGACGGGGACGGCGCGCCGCTCAGGCGGCCAGCTTGCCGTTGATGAAGTCCAGCAGCGATCCGACGGAGGCGAAGGTGGCGCCGTCGATTTCGTCGTCCTCGACGACGATGCCGAACTGTTCCTCCAGCGCGGTGATCAGGCTGACCACGGCCATGGAGTCCAGCTCCGGGATCGCGCCCAGCAGCGCGGTGTCGGCGTCGAATTCCTTGGCGCGGCCCTCGAGGCTGAGGACGTCGTCGAGGATGGCGAGCAGGTGTTGTTGGGTGTTCATGATCGGGGCGGATCTTAACTGTGGCCCCCTCGGGGAACCCCGGGTCGCGCCCCCCATTCCAAGGGGATCCCGCGCCCTTCGTGCGGTACTGCCGCCAGGGGGCGTGCGATACTTTTTTTCCTCACCGCCACGAGCGACCGCACCGTGACCCGCACAGCGACCGAATCCACCGCCTCACCGGCCGTCGACGCCCACCTGCTCCCGCAACTGATCTGGCAGGCCGCCGACCGCGATCCGGCCGCCGCGGCGCTGCGCGACGGCGCCCGCGCGATGGACTACGCCGCCCTGGCCGGCCAGGTCCGCGCGCTGTCCAACGGCTTGCTGGCCCTGGGCCTGGGCCGGGCCGAGCGCGTCGGCATCTACCTGGACAAGCGCCTGGAGACCGTGGTCGCCAGCTTCGCCGCCCCGGCCGCGGGCGGGGTCTTCGTCCCGGTGAACCCCATCCTCAAGCCCGAGCAGGTCGGCTTCATCGTGCGCGACTGCGAGGTCCGCATCCTGATCACCTCGCGCGACCGGCTGGCCGCGCTGCGGCCGGTGCTGGCGCAATGCCCGTCGGTGAAGCACGTCGTCGTCGTCGATCCGGCCGCCGACGCGACGCCGCAGGGCTGGCACCGCTACAGCGACCTGCTGGACGCGCCGGCCCAGAGCGCGCACCGCGTCATCGACACCGACATGGTGTCCATCCTGTACACCTCGGGATCGACCGGCCGGCCCAAGGGCGTGGTGCTGTCGCACCGCAACATGGTCGCGGGCGCCAAGAGCGTCGCCAGCTACCTGGGCAACCGGCCCGACGACCGGCTGCTGGCGGCGCTGCCGCTGTCCTTCGATGCCGGCTTCAGCCAGCTGACGACGGCCTTCCACGCCGGCGCCTCGGTGACGCTGCTCAACTACCTGATGCCGCGCGACGTGCTCAAGGCGCTGGAGCGCGACCGCATCACGGGCCTGACCGCCGTCCCGCCGCTCTACATCCAGCTGGCGCAACTCGAATGGCCCGCCGCGATCGACGAGAACCTGCGCTACTTCGCCAACACCGGCGGCCGCATGCCGCGCGAGACGCTGAACCTGCTGCGCCAGCGCGCTCCCTCGGCGCAGCCCTTCCTGATGTACGGCCTGACCGAGGCCTTCCGCTCGACTTATCTGCCGCCGGAGGAGGTCGACCGCCGGCCGGACTCGATCGGCAAGGCGATCCCGAATGCCGAGATCCTGGTGCTGCGCGAGGACGGCACGCCCTGCGCCCCCGAGGAGCCGGGCGAGCTGGTGCACCGCGGCGCGCTGGTGGGCATGGGCTACTGGAACGACGCCGAGAAGACGGCCGAGCGCTACAAGCTGCTGCCCGTGGGGGCCGCCGGTCGCGAGGCCGGCCTGCAGCTGCCGGAGTACGCGGTCTTTTCCGGCGACAACGTGCGCATGGACGCTGAGGGTTTCCTGTACTTCATCGGCCGGCGCGACGAGATGATCAAGACCTCGGGCTACCGCGTCAGCCCGACCGAGGTCGAGGAGATCCTGTACGCGACGCAGCTGGTGGGCGAGTGCGTCGCCTTCGGCGTCGACCACGAGACGCTGGGCCAGTCCATCCAGGTGATCGCCACGCCGCCCGTGGGCGCGGCGTCGCTGGACGCGGCCGCGTTGCTGGCGGCCTGCCGCGCCCGCATGCCCGCCTACATGGTGCCGGCCGGCTTCTCGGAGCAGGCCGGCCCCCTGCCGCGCAACCCCAACGGCAAGATCGATCGCAAGCTGCTCAGCACCGAGTGGATCGCGCAGTCGGGCGCTTGAGCCCGCTTCACCCCCAACACGACGACACGACGACACGATGAACGCCCCCGTCAAGGCCCCGCCGCGCCATGCGCCCATGGACCAGTTCGAGGTCCGCGACGGCGTGCTGCAGATCGGCGGCCAGCCGCTGACCCGCCTGGCCGATCGCGTCGGCCGCACCCCGTTCTACGCCTGCGACCGCGCGCTGCTGACGCGCCGCGTCGAGGAACTGCGCGCCGCGCTGCCCGCGACGCTGGAGCTGCATTTCGCGATGAAGGCCAACCCGATGCCGGCGCTGGTCGCGCACATGGCCGGGCTGGTGGACGGCATCGACGTGGCCTCCGGCGGCGAGTTGCAAGTGGCGCTGGACGCGGGCGCCGATCCGCGCGAGATCAGCTTCGCCGGACCCGGCAAGAGCGCGCTGGAGCTGCGTCAGGCGCTGGCCGCCGGCATCCTGATCAATGTCGAGTCCTTCCGCGAGATCACGCTGCTGCGCGAGCTCTGCCGCGAGACCGGCTATGCGGCGCGCGTCGCCGTGCGGGTGAATCCGGACTTCGAGCTCAAGTCCTCGGGCATGAAGATGGGTGGCGGTCCCAAGCAGTTCGGCGTCGATGCCGAGCAGGTGCCCGAGCTGCTGGCCCGCATCGGCGAGGCCGCGGCCGACGGTGTCGGCTTCGAGGGCTTCCACCTTTTCGCCGGCTCGCAGAACCTCAAGCCCGAGGCCATCGTCGAGGCGCAGCTCAAGAGCTTCGAGCTGGCGCTGCGGCTGGCGCAGCACGCGCCCGCGCCCGTGAAGGTGCTGAACCTGGGCGGGGGCTTCGGCATCCCGTACTTCCCGGGCGAGCAGCGCCTGGACCTGGGTCCCATCGCGGAGAACCTGGCGGCGCTGGTCGAGCGCGCGGCGGTCGAGCTGCCTCAGGCCAAGCTGGTGGTCGAGTTGGGCCGCTACCTGGTCGGCGAGGCCGGCATCTACGTGTGCCGCGTCGTCGACCGCAAGGTCTCGCGGGGTCAGGTCTATCTGGTCACCGACGGCGGCCTGCACCACCACTTGGCGGCGTCGGGCAACTTCGGCCAGGTGATCCGCAAGAACTATCCGGTGGCCATCGGCAACCGGATGGATGCCGCTGCGGAGGAGGGCGTGTCCGTGGTCGGGCCGCTGTGCACGCCGCTGGACCTGCTGGGCGAGCGCATGTCGCTGGCTCGCGCCGAGCCGGGCGATCTGGTGGTGGTGTTCCAGTCCGGCGCCTACGGCGTGACCGCCAGCCCGCAGAACTTCCTGAGCCATCCGGCCGCGGCCGAAGTGCTGGTCTGAGCGGGCGATGCCGCTGCGCGCCCTTGCGCGCGGCAGGGCTTCGCGCCGGACCGACAATGCCGGCCGGCCCCTGCCTGACTGGGCCCCGTGATTCCGCCGGCCCGTGAGCGCCGGCCCCAGCAAGAACGCGATCGAGATCGATGACTGAAGAACGGAAGATGCCGCCCTGGGTGGCGGTGGCCATCGGCGCGGTGGCGTTGCTGGCCTGTGGCGGCATGATCACCGCCGGCGTGGCGATGCTGCGCCAGCCTGAGAAAACGACCCCGGCAGCCGCCTTGGAGCGACGCGTGGCGGAGATCCACGGCATGCCGATGACGGCCGGCGATTGCGGCGCGGTCTTCAAGGGCCAGGATCCGGTGATCGTCGTCGTGCTGGGCCAATCGAATGCCGGCAACCATGCCGACCGCGCCGATCCGGCGCAGTCGCCGCTGCCCATGATCCCGGTGCTGCACGAGGGCGGCTGCGGCCTGTCCGGCGCGCCGCTGCCCGGCGGCACCGGCGACGGCGGCAGCCTGTGGCCCGCAGTGCATCAGGCGCTGGGTGGACGCTGGCAAGGGCGCCCCATCGTGTGGTCGGTGATCGCGGTGGAGGGGACTTCGCTGTCCGACTGGAATCGCCCCGACAGCGCGCTGCGGCGCTACTGGCAGACGCAGGTCGATCGCATCAAGGGCACGCACTGGCCGGTCGCGGCCGTGCTGTGGCAGCAGGGCGAGGCCGACGCGCGCGATCGCACCGCGATGGCGGAGTACCGCGACGACCTCGCCGCGCTGCGGACCGACATGGGCATGCGCGGGCTGCGCGCGCCGTGGTATCTGGCGCGCTCGACCTACTGCCCGCCGCATGACGGCGGCCAGGTGCGCGAGGCGGTGCGGGAGCTGCTCGCGATTCCGGACAGCGGCTTCCTGCCAGGACCGGACACCGATTCGCTGAGCCTGCCGCTGCGCAACGGCTGCCACTTCAGCGCCGCGGGCGTGACGCGCGCCGCCGCGCTGTGGGCCGAGGCCTTGCTGCCCGAGGCGTCGAAGGCGCCGGTGTCGACCGGAGCCGGTGGCGCCGCCGCGGGTGCGGGTGCGGCCTCCGGCGTGAAGGCGCCGTAAGCGGGCCGTGAAGCGAGCGGGAGGCGCTCGGCGACCGGCCCGCTCCCTGGTGAAACTCCCTGTGAAAGTCCCCCCATCGGGAGGAATTTTTCGGGCGCGCGAGCGCGTATCGTGCCGGGTCACGACGGGCGGAGGATCGCCCGCGATGCACCCCAAGGGAGGGACGATTGACTGCTCGCTGTGTTGCGCCGCTGTTGGCGCTGATCCTGGCCGCTGCGGCCGCCGACCTGATGGCCGCCGAGGCCGATGCGAACGCGAGTTCGGCGCCGAGCTCGACGCCAACGACGAGTCCGAATCCGAATCGATGCCGGATCGAGACCATGACGCTCCCGGTACGGCTGGTCGAGCAGCGCCCCGTCGCGACGGTCAAGATCAACGGCACGCCCGTGCCGCTGCTGGTGGACAGCGGCGCGTTCTTCAGCTTCCTCAGCCACGCCAGCGCCAAGCAGCTGGATCTCAAGACCCGCCCCATCCCGGACAACCTCCGGGTCTACGGCATCGGCGGGCGCGTGGAGGACCTCAAGGTCGCCAAGGTCGCCAAGCTGGAGCTGGAAGGCGCGGTGATCCCCAACGCTGATTTCATCGTTGGCGGCAGCGAGGTGAACGCCGGGATCATGGGCGTGCTGGGCCGCAACATCCTCTCGGCCGGCGACACCGAGTACGACCTCGCGCACGGCGTGATCCGGCTGGTCTTCCCCAGGGGCGATTGCGAGAAGACGACGCTGGCCTACTGGGCCGGCGAAGCGCCGGTGATCGAGGCGCCGCTGATCAACTACGGCCGCAACGACAGCTCGATCCGCGTGCCCACGCTGGTGAACGGCCAGAAGGTGGTCGCGCTGATGGACACCGGCGCGCCGCTGACCACCTTGCTGTCGGGCGCCGCCTCCAAGGTCGGCATTGCCGAGGCGGACATGAGGCTCATCGGCCGAAGCGGCGGCGCGGGCTCGCAGCTGTCGCGGCGCTGGATCGCGAAGGTGGAGCGCTTCGAGATCGGCGGGGAGAAGGTCAGCAACAACGAGTTCCGCGTCGCGGAGGCGAGTGACGACGAGCACGGCATGCTGCTGGGCCTGGATTACTTCCTCGCGCACCGGGTCTACGTGTCGCGCCTGCAGGGCAAGATGTACGCGACCTGGAACGGCGGCCCCGTCTTCGCCAAGGGCAAGGCGCCGGCCGAGGCCTACGACCAGCGCTATGCGGCCAAGGCCGAGGAGATCGCCGACGACGACGCCGAAGGCTTGGCGCGACGCGGCAATGCCTCGCTGGTGAGCGGCAATCCGGCCAAGGCGCTGGAGGACTTGGACAAGGCGCTGCGGCTGCAGCCGACGGCGATCAACTTCGAGTCGCGTGCGCGGGTGTACGTGGCGCTGAAGAAGCCCAAGGAGGCGCTGGCCGATCTGGACGAGGCGCTCAAGCTGGATCCGAAGATGATCGAGGCGCGTCTGCACCGCGCGACGCTGCGCATGGGCGTGGGCAATCGCGACGGCGCGGCGGCGGATCTGGCGGAGCTTGACGCCCGCCTGGCGCCAAGCGCCAACCAGCGCTTCGCGATGGCGGGCCTGTACATCCGTCGCGACGACATGCCGCAGGCGATCAAGCAATTCGACCTGTGGATTCCGACGCACCAGCGCGACATCGATCTTGCCCGGGCGCTGGGCGATCGCTGCTGGCTGCGGGCGCGGATGAACGTGGAGCTCGACAAGGCCGTCTCCGATTGCAAGGACGCGATCGACGAGGACGGCGATCAGCCGCTGTACCGCACCTACCTGGGCTGGGCGCGGCTGCGCAAGGGCGACGCGTCCGACGCGCGTCGGGACTTCGATCGTTCGCTCGAAAAGCGCAAGCAGCCGTGGGGCTTGTATGGTCGTGGGCTGGCGTTGATGAAGCTGGGCGAGACCGAGAAGGGCCTGCAGGATCTGGAGGCCGCGCGCAAGCTGATGCCGACGATCGACGAGACGCTGAAGCGCATCGGCTTCGAAGGGCTGATGACGGCGAGTGCGCCGGCGCAGTGAGGCGGCAGTGACGTTGCAGTCACGCCGCCGTGATGCGGCGGCAGTGACGACAGGTTGACGACGGGCGGACCACCGCCCGCGTTCGAGATCTCAGGGAGAGAACAATGACATCAGGGTTCCTGAAGGGCAGGGGCCTCGCGCCGCTGTGTGCGGCGCTGCTGGCGCTCGGACTGTCCGGTGCGGCGCGGGCCGCCGATGCGCCGGCCGAGGCGGAGAAATGCCGCGTGCATTCGGTCGAGCTCCCCGTCCGGGTGGTCGGGAGCCGGCCGCTCGTGACGGTGAAGCTCAACGGCCAGTCGGTGCCGATGCTGCTGGACAGCGGCGCGTTCTACAGCCTCATCAGCCATGTCAGCGCCAAGCAGTTGGCGCTGCCCGTGCGAGACGGTCCAGGGAACCTGACTGTCACGGGCTTCACCGGCAACATCGAGGAGTTGCAGGCCACGCGCGTCAAGAGCGTGGAGCTGGGCGGCGAGGAGATCCGCGACGTCGACTTCCTGGTCGGGGGCAACGACCTCGACACCGGGATCATGGGCGTCCTGGGCCGCAACATCCTGTCCATCGCGGACACGGAGTACGACCTCGCTCACGGCATGGTGCGGCTAATGTTCCCGACCAAACCGTGCAAGGAGAAGTCGATGGCCTACTGGGCCGGCGACGCCCCGGTGATCGAGGTGCCGTTGTCGCCGCATTCGACGTCCGGAATTCAGGTCACGACGAAGGTGAATGGAAAGAAGGTCGAGGCGCTCCTGGATACGGGCGCGCCCGGCACCAGCCTGACCATCGCCACCGCGCGCAGGGTCGGGATCGAGGAGTCGGACATGAAGATGCTGGGCCGCGTGGGCGGCGCCGGATCAAAGCATGCGCGGCTGTGGACGACGATGGTGAGCCAATTCGAGCTCGGCGGCGAGAAGGTGACCAACAACCGCTTCCAGGTCGCCGAGGTCAGCACCCGTGAATGGGGCATCTTGATCGGGCTGGACTACTTCCTGTCCCACCGGATCTACGTGGCGCGATCGCAGGGCAAGGTCTACCTGACCTGGAATGGCGGCGCCGTCTTCGCGCAGAGCGAGCTCGAGGGCGAGACGGGTCACTACGACCAGCGCTACGCGGCCAAGGCCGAGACGCTGGCGGACGACGATGCCGAGGGCCTCTATCGCCGCGGCAACGCGTGGCTGGTGCGCGGGCAGGCGACGCGGGCCTTGGAGGATCTGGATCGGGCGGTCCGCCAGAAACCGAACGCAGCGAACTTCGAGGCACGCGCGCGGGCGAAGGCGGCGCTGAAGCAGCCGCGCGAGGCGCTGGCGGATCTCGATGAATCGCTGCGCCTGGATCCGATCTCGACAGGCGCGCGGCTGTTCCGGGTGCCGCTGCGGATGGCGGTGGGCGACACGGCCGGGGCCGGCGCGGATCTGGCGCACCTGGATGCACAGCTCGCGCCGATCGCGAACCATCGCCGGGACCTGGCGACGCTGTACGCGCGACGCGGCGAGAGCGCGCTGGCGATCCGGCAGTACGACCTCTGGATCGCGTCGCACGCGCAGGACGCCAAGGTGGCGGCGGCCCGTGGTGCCCGTTGCTGGATGCGCATGCGGATGAACGCCGAGCTCGACAAGGCGATCGAAGACTGCCGCGAGGCGGCGGACATGGACAAGGGTGATCCGCAATCGCGCAGCAATCTCGGCTGGACCTACTTGCGCACCGGTGACCTGACTCAATCGCTGAAGGCCTTCGATGCGTCGATCAAGCTGATGTCGATGCCGATCGCGCTCTATGGCCGAGGCTTGGCGCGCCTGCGCTCGGGTGACACCGCGCGAGGTCAAGCCGACATCGAGGCGGCGCGCCGGGAGAAGCCGGGCATCGACGGGGAAGTGCGCCGGCAGGGCCTGGACGTCGCGCCGGACGCGCCGCCGGACGCACCGGGGGGCGACGCCTTCGCGGAGACCGAGGACCTTTGAAGATCAGCCTTGAGGGACAGGTCTTGCGGGGCAGCGGCGCTCAAGCCCGCTCGATCCGCGCCGCATAGCAGCCGCGCTTGGCGAAGTGCGTCTGCACAAAGTCGACACGGGGATCGGTGAAGAGGCGCTGGATCAGCGCCTCGATCTGATCGCCGTCGGTGACGTCGGCGTCGACCATCATCCCGGCGGCGTCGAAGGCCCGTAGCGACAGCAGCCGGCGGCGCAGCGCGGGCGGGACCTCGTTGACGCGGTCGAAGCGTTCGCCGTCGCCTTCGCGGATGTAAATGGCGTGCGTGCCGCGATAGGGCGTCGCGACGTCGAGATAGAGGTGATTCAGCAGCAGCACCGTGTCGCCGGGCGCGGCGTCGTCCAGCCCGATCCGATCGGGCGCCGAGCGGGGCGCGTCGACGCGCACGCGCAATGCGCCGAACTCGCGCAGGACGGAGTCGGTCAGCTTGAACAGCGGGCGGAAGGGCGCGGGATCGAGCCCGAGGATGCGGAAGTCCATGTGAGCGCGGCGCGAGGGCCGTCGTGGTCGTTGATGCCGCTCACGATAGGGAGGACCGCCGCGCGGGTCGCGCCGGAAACGGACGTGGAATTCGCTGGTGCGAGCGCGCGAAGCGATTACCGCTCGAAGGTGGACAGAAACCTTTTCGTTTCCGCCTCGACGATGCTCCGCATCCCTGGCACTCGCTCCACCAGCGGCGCCAAGTCATCGAGCGTCGCGAGCACGATTCGCGAGAGCTCGACGATGCGCGCATCCAATTGCGCGCGTGACATGTCGCAAGCCTTTCCGAACTCGAGGATGCCCAGGCGGGCCGCGAAGAAGCTCTTGCTGCCATCGAGGTTCAAGGCCAGGCTGTCCTCGCCGATGTAGACCCGCGTGCACACGATGTCGTAGGCCGGAGCCATGCCCACCGCGCCCGCGATGCCGTCGTAGAGCACGCCGAAGTTCTTCAAGTGCGCGTCGCCGTTGCCCAGCAGGCAGGACAGGACCACCATGTCGAAGAGTTGACGGGTGGCTTGTTGACTCCGACGTGGTGCGCAGTAGAGCTTGAGCAGGCGCAGCACCATCTCGTAGGACCCCTGGTACTTCTTGTCCGGCGCCCACGTCGTCAGGCTGAGGATGTCCTCGAACCCTAGCTGCCTCCCATCGGCGGGCCTGTCGAAACGCCGCATGATGAAGAGCTCCCCGTCCTCGGACAGAAAGAACTCGGGTACCGGGACCCCCGCACGCTTGACCGCGGTCATGCAGATGTATTCGTTGATCGACAGGGCAGGAAACTCGTCCAGACCGGACTTCACGATCAGATCCGAGGTGGGCAGCACGGCCTCGTACTCCGGCGCCATCGCCTCGCGTTCCGGCACGAGCACTTTGGGCTGCACGCCGCTCACGCCGCTGCGCATGACGTAGTCGTCGACCAGTCGAGCAAAGAGCTCGCGAGATCCTTTCGCCGCCAGCAGGTCGGCAAGTCGTTCGCCTTCGCCGGGCTCGCGCGCCGTTGGCGCGCTGCGGCTGTCGAGTGAGAAACGAAGGCGGCCTATCGGGTCCTGCGAGCCGATCACGCTCAGCAGGAACAGCGGATCCATGCCCGAGCTCTTTGCCAAGCGGTTCCGCAACTGCTCCAGCACGAACCCTTCGGGCAGGTTCATGTGGAAGACAGGATGCAAGGTGTCGTGCGTGTAGGGAAGCGCCCGCATTGGCATCGTCAGCGAAGGCGCACGGGCAGCATTGGCGTCGTCGGCGAACGTGAACACGTAGCCGCTTTCGCGCTGCAGCGTGCCGCTCAGACCCTCGGGCGTGAACACCGCCAAGCGATGAGAGGACGGGGCGGAGAGGTCAATCATTCCCGTCCCCGATCAGCGCGCGTATCTCGTCCATCGTGGGGCGCTGCTGGAGCACGACGCCGAGCTCGGCCCCCATCGCTGCGGCAACGCGCGCATAGGCGCCAATGGAGACGGTGGGACGGCCTGCCTCGATGTGGACGACCTTGAGGCGTGGCACGCCCGCCAGCAACGCCAACTCCGTCTGGCTGTGACCACGCTGCAACCGCATCGCTTTCAGCGCCTGCGCCAGATGCAGCATTCCGGTTTCTGGATCTGCCATTGATGTATCACATACGATACTTTGATGCTTGTAAGTATGGTTTG
This sequence comes from Roseateles sp., assembly GCF_039595295.1. Taxonomy (GTDB): domain Bacteria; phylum Pseudomonadota; class Gammaproteobacteria; order Burkholderiales; family Burkholderiaceae_C; genus Roseateles. Next base: position 96,634 of record NZ_JBCNLU010000016.1, on the reverse strand, counting down.
TGATACATGCCAAGTCAAATCAGGCGCCTGACGCGGGCTCGTGAACGGGCTCCACAATCCTCAACCACGGCCACCGCTTCTGATACGACGCCGCCTTCCTCTCGAAGAGATCCCGATGCGGCGTGAGCGGATTCATCGCAAGCACGCCCTCGTAGAGCAGTTCCAGTCCATACGGCGCATAGATCTCCCCGGGCCGGACGCCGACGCAGGTCGACGGCACCAGAAAGCGCTCGATCCCGTCGCGCGAGCAGGTCAGCGCCTCATACGGATGACCGAAGTCCTCCTCGTACCAGAGGTGCACCCGCGCCTGATTGATCGCCTCGATCGTGATGCCCAGATCGCCCAGCACCTCGTTCACCCGCGCCTGCACCCGCTGCTCCGCCTCGCGGGTCAGGTCTTGCCCGTCGAAGTAGAAAAGGTCGTAATCCTTGATGTCCGACTCCGGCGGCCGGCCCATGCGCAGGTTCCACACGCTCTGGAACAGGCAGCCCGCGACCAGCCAGCCATCGGGCAGCGCCAGCTGCTCCCAGCGATCCAGGATCGCGCGGTTGTGGCGGTTGCTGAGCAGGTCGGCCAGGAAGCGCTCGCGCAGCGGCAGGGGGATGAGGGTGTCGGACATGCGGGCCATTCTGGCGGCTCCGACGACAGGCGGCGGGTCGGTGGAATCACTCTCTTGCCTTGCGCGGAAACGCCCTGGGATTGTCGAACGCTCCGGTCCGGGCGCGGGACTGCGGCGCACTTCAATTCGGCCACGGCCGCAAGGTGCCCTCCATGGCGACGCTTCCCGATTACTTCGATCCTCACTCGCAACTCGCACGCCATTGGGACCGGACGCTGGCCGAGTTCGCGGCACCGCAGTCGCCTCCCATCGACCCGGTGCTCGCCGAGCGCCACACCATTCACGCCGGTCTGCTCGCCGCGATCGTCGACAGCTGGTGGAACGGCAATTCGCGTGGGGCTCGAGACTCGGACTACCCGATGCGCGCCGCGCAGCGCCGCGAGGACGGGTCCTACCTGGGCGACCGGCTGGGCGATCGTTATCTCGGCCACAACATCGCCGCGATCGCTGTCGACGCCACCGGCCGTGTGCGGGACCTGGACTTCAATCACAACGCGCTTTACGACAGCTCCGTACAGCACGCGGAGGCGCGACTGGTCCGACGCTTGTTCGACCTGGACGGGCTCGATGCGCGTGACGGGGCGACCGGTGACGACGGCCGGCGTCGCACCTCGCTGGACGGCATCACGATCTTCACCTCGCTGGAGTCCTGCGCGCAGTGCGCCGGCATCATGGCCCTGGCGCGCTTGCCCCAGGTGTTCTATTTGCAGCCGGACCCCGGCCAGTATCTGGTCGCGCAACTGCTCCATCGCCTGTCGGATACGCCGGTCGCCCTGCACCTGCCGGCGTCGGCCTTCGGCTTCCCCGCATTCGACCAGCTCACCACCGCCTATGCGAGCTTCCGCCAGTCGCTGGCGAAAGGCGCCTTCTTCTGGCGCTCGACGACGGAGCCCTCGCACATGGATCGCACACCGGCCGTCACCAGCTTTCTCTGCACGGATGCCGCGCGCGAGATCTATCGGCAAGCCGCCTCGGACTTCGCAGGGATGACGTGCCGTTTCCCGGACGCCCGCCCCGGACGGGCCGGCGAGTCGACGCCGTCGCCCGGCGAGGCTGGCGATGACGGCTCCCGCTGCGATGTGCTGAGCAACGCGGAAGTCTTGGCGGACGCGCGCCGCTTTCTGGACTACGCCACACGCAGCGCGCGGCGCGGAACGCCGCATTTCAACTGAGACCGGGCGCCCGCGTCACCCCTGCGCATTGCCCGGGGCGCTTGAGGCCCCGAGCGCCGAGGCACTCGGCAGCTTCACCATCTCCGGCACGCTGAGCACCACCAGTGCCTGATCGGGCGCCAGCGAGGCCAGCTCCACCGACTCGCCCGCCGACTCGCGCCGCGCGCCCGGCTCGCGCGCCAGCGCGGCACGGCAGGCGCTCTCGTTGGCGCAGACGATCACCCGCAGCCAGCGGCCCTCGTGGCGAAGCTTCACCTCCACCTGATCCCAGTGCACCGGCAGGCAGGCCTTCACCCGCACCCGGCCCTGCTCGACGACCACGCCGCAGATGGACTCCAGCGACGCCCGCAGCAGCCAGCCCGCCGAGCCGCTGTACCAGCTCCATCCGCCCCGCCCCACCCACGGCGCCTGCGAGTAGACGTCGCCCGCCATCACGTAGGGCTCGATCGCGTAGATCGGCCCCAGACGCGGATCGGCCCAGCGGTGGGCGGGGCTCAGTCCCGTGTAGACCTGCCACATCAGATCGCGCTGTCCCAGCCGCGCCAGCGCCATCAGCGCCCACACCGCCGCGTGGTTGTACTGGCCGCCGTTCTCGCGCACGCCCGGCGCATAGGATTGGATGTAGCCCGCGCTGGGCTGCGCCACCGCCAGCGGCGGATGCAGCAGCCGCGCCAGCTTGGCCACGGGATCGATCAGGTGCGCGCTGGCGCTGGCCATCGCTTGCCGCGCATGCGCGGGATCGGCCGCGCCGGTCAGCACCGCCCAGCTCTGCGCGATCAGGTCGATGCGGCATTCCGAGTTCTGCGAGGAGCCCAGCGGCGATCCGTCGTCGAAGAAGCCCCGCCGGTACCAGGCGCCGTCCCAGCCCGGGCCGTCCAGCGCCCGCACCCAGCCGTCGCGCGCGGTCTTCCAGCGCTGCGCGCGCTCTTGCTCGCCGCGCGCCGCGGCCACCGGCGCGAAGTCCTCGATCACCTGGCACAGGAACCAGGCCATCCAGACCGACTCGCCCTTGCCCGCGTGGCCGACGCGATTCATGCCGTCGTTCCAGTCCCCGGTGCCGAACAGCGGCAGCCCGTGCGCGCCGCTGTCCAGGCTGCGGTCGATGGCACGCGCCGCATGCTCGTAGATGGACGCGGACGGCCCGTCGGTGCGCGGGCTCTCGTAGATGTCCTCGGCGCCCTCGGGCACCGTCTGGCCGATCAGGAAGGGCTCGGTGTCGTCGAGCAGCGAGAGGTCCCCGGTGCGCGTCAGGTAATGCGCGAGCGCATAGGGCAGCCACAGCCGGTCGTCGGAGAAATGCGTGCGCACGCCGGCGCCGCCGGGCTCGTGCCACCAGTGCTGCACGTCGCCCTCGGGGAACTGCCGCGCGGCATTGCGGCGGATCTGCTGCGCGAGCAGCTGCGGCGCGACATCGGTCAGCGCCATCGCGTCCTGCAACTGATCGCGATAGCCGAATGCCCCGCCCGCCTGGTAGAAGCCGGCCCGCGCCCACATCCGGCAGACCAGCGTCTGATAGGGGAGCCAGTGATTGGTCAGCGCGTCGAAGCGCGGATCCGGCGTTTCGACCTGGATGCCGCCCAGCAAGGCCGGCCACTGCTGACGCTGCGCGGCGAGCCGCTCCTGCGGATCGACCTGCCAGGCCGACTCCATCAGCGCATGCGCCTCGTCGGGCGAGCGCGCATGACCCAGCAGCACCGACAGCTCGGCAGGCTTGTCGCCGTCCAGATCGATGCGCGCGCCCAGACCCGCGCAGGCGTCGAGGCCGCCGCCGCAGCGACGGCTCAGCGCCGTGGGCAACACCATGCGGCCCGCGCCGTCGAAGAACTCGCGCCGATCGCAGGTCCAGTCCTGCGTGTCCAGCCGAACGTTGCGCGAGCTCGGGCGGATGCACAGCGCCGCCGTCGCGTCGCCGAAACCGCCGAGATGATCGCGCTGCGTCGCCTGCAGCGCGAGCGCCTGCGCGGGCTGCGGCAGACCCGCGCCCAGCGGACCGACCGTGAGCCAATCGCTTTGCGTGGTGACCGACAGCCGCTCGCTGCGCGCGCTGCCCAGCTGCCATTCCGCGAGCGCCACCAGCCGCAGCCGGCGTCGAACTCGCGCATCGCCGCGCCCGTCGGCGCGGATCGAGACCTGCACCTGCTTGATCGCCGTATCGCGGTCCACGCACCAGCACAGCTCCACCGTCAGGTCGCCCAGATGCTGGCGGCTGCGGGTGTAGCCGATGCCGTGCTCGATCGCGATCGGCGCGGCGCGATGCAGCTGCCGGCCCAGCGGCCAGACGCGCTCCTGGTCCAGGTCGTGCAGCAGCAGCCACTCGCCGGGCGGATCCAGCAGCGGATCGTTGGACCAGGGCGTGACCTGGTGCATGCGGCTGTTGCCCGCCCAGGTGTAGCCGGCGCCGAGCTCGGTGACCTGACAGCCGAAGTCCGGATTCGCGAGCACGTTGACCCAGGGCCGCGACGGATGCCGGTCCGGCGAGACGTCGAAGGAGAAGCCGCCATGCGCCGCGTCGAAGCGGCCTTCCGGCGCGCGCGGCGCGGCGTCCGGCGACGGGCGTTCCGCCAATGCGTGTGCGACCGGCAGGCGCTTCGCCTCGTCGGCGGGCCGCAGGTCCTCGATCCAGCGCTCCAGCTGCTGCGCCAGCGCGCGGCCGTCGGCCTGCAGCCGGAGCCGCGTCAGCATCTGCAGGGTGAGCCGCTCGTCCGGCAGCAGGTCCGCGTCGCGCAGCACGTGCAGCGCCGAGGACAGATGCGCCGGCCGTCCCTGGTCCTCACCCTGGAGCCGCGATTGCAGCGCCTGCAAGGCCTGCTGGACCGGCGCGAGGTAGGAGGGCGGCTCCTCGTTGAGCACCACCAGATCCACGCCCACCGCGTGCGAGGTCCACATCCGCAGCGCCTTCTTCAGCGCGCGGACCAGGTCGATGCCTTCCTCGCCGCTGATGGTGACCGCCAGGATGGGCCGGTCGCCCGAGATGCCGAAGCGCCACAGCGCGCGCCGGTCCACGCGGCCCGCGGGCAGGCGCGGATGGGCGGGCTCGCGCGCGGCCTGGCCGGTGATCAGCGTGTTGAGCTGCAGCAGCGCGCCCCAGGTCGCGGTGTCGAAGCTCAGCTCGCGCAAGCGGATGCCGCCCATGGTGTGGGACATCGACGCCGCGCGTTCCACATGCGCCGGCTGGCGGTACTTGTCGACCAACGCCGCCAGCAGATCGCCGTCGCGCGAGGCCGCCGTGCAGAAGGTCAGCCGCAGCGTCGCGCCGGGTGCGAGTTCCACCGGCACGCGGATGCCGGCCACCGGATCGAGGCCGGTGTCCAGCAGCCGGCCCGGCTCGCCCTCGGCGCCGGGATCGGCCCTCTCCGCGACGTCGTCGACGAAGACGGCGCGCGCATCGCCGACCGGCCGCGTCGAGCTGCCGTATCGGCCCAGCCAGCGCGCGCGGTCGGCGATGGGCGTGACCTCGCCCACGCTGAAGTGGCCGGCGGCCAGCGCCGAGGCGTCCGCGCGCGGCACCACGTGGTCATGCGGCATCGCCGGCGTCACGCCGTTGGCCACGCCGTTCTTGGCCGTGCCGTTGCGATGCGGACGCAGACCCACCGGCCCGCCGTCGTCGATGCCGGCGAGGAAGTGCACCGCGCGCATCGCCGCTTCGTCGAAGAGGCGAGGGCGGCGGCGCAGATGCAACGCGTGCTCGGCGGCGTCCCAGCGTGCCTGGATGAAGAGGTTGGAGAAGGCCGGGTGTGCCTCGTCGCCACGCAGCGGCGCCAGCGTCGCCTCGAAGCAGGAGACCAGCTCCAGCGCCATCGGCCGCTCGCCGTGATTGGTCAGCACGATCTGGCGCAGCTCGCAGTCGTCCTCGGGGCTGACCCACACCGTCGTGCAGGCGTGCAGGTCGCGCCAATGCGCCTCCAACAGCACGCGCTCGGCCTGCATGCGCGCTTCGTAGCGGGCGCGCGGATCGGGCGCGGGGCGGGCGGTGGTGCTGAACCAGTCGTCCTCGCCGGCGCGGCGCAGGAAGAGGAAGTTGCCGTGCTGATCGCGCAGCAGGTCGTCGCGCCAGCGCGTGACGCCCACGCCGTCCCAGTTGCTGTAGCCGCCGCCGTGACTGCGCAGCACCACCGAGTAGCGGCCGTTGGTCAGCATGTGCGTCAGCGGCAGGGACTCGGCCAGCGGCTCGCTCTCGCGCACCATGCGGGTCTTGCGCTCCAGGCGCTTGCGCGGTACCACCTCGACCGGCGGCAGCGACAGCGGCGCCACCTCGCGCGGCGCGCGCTCGTGCAGCAGCGTCGCGACCGCCTTCAGATGCGGGTCCGACATCAGCCAGCGCCGCGGCGCGTCGTCGCACAGCAGATTGCACAACGCCGCGAAGCCCATGGCCTGGTGATGCGCCATGTAGGTCTGCACCAGCGTGTAGCCGGCACCCGCGGTCTGGCGCTGCGGCGTGTAGTCGACCGCCTCGATGAACCCGAAGGCGCCGCGCGCGCCCAGGCGCTCGTAGGCCTGCAGATTGGCCACCACCGCGACCGGCGCCACCAGCGCCGCCATCACCGCCGCATAGGGCGCGATGACGCGCTCGTCGGTGGCCAGGCGGGCCAGCGCCAGCGTCTGCACGCCTTGCGGGCCGTACTGGTAGGCCAGGGTGTGGTCCTGGCCCGCGATGGCCGATTCGGAGATGCCCCAGGGCGTGCCTCGACCGGTGGCCTCGATGCGCTGCTCGGCCACCGCGGCGCGGATGGCGCGGCCCAGCGCGCTGGAGGCGGGCTCGCGCAGCACCAGCGAGGGCATGAGGTACTCGAACATCGAGCCCGACCAGGACTTCAAGCCCAGCGATTCGCTGACGCCGTCGCGCGAGAAGAAGGGCCGGCCCAGCGCGCGCCAGTGCTCGGGCGGCAGATCGCCCTTGGCGATCGCGACCAGACTGGTCAGACGGGCCTCGCTGGCGAGCAGGTCGTAGTGGTTCTCGTCGAGCTGCTGCGCGTCGCCGCGCCAGCCGATGCGCAGCAGGCGGCGCTCGGTGTCGAACAGCGGGCGGTAGTCGGCGGCCAGCCCCAGGACCCGGAAGCGGGCGGCCAAATCGCGCAGGCGCAGACGCGCCTCGGCATAGGCGGCGCCGTGGTCGCGCCAGTAGGACTCGAGCTGCGCGATCAGGTCACGCAGCAGCCAGTGCGTGGGCGTGGCCGTGTAGCCCTGGGCGGCGGCCAGCGTGTCGAGCTCCGCGCGGGCGGCGGCCACGCGGGACCGCAGCACGGCTTGCTGCTCCTCGGCCTGCGCGGCGGCGTTCTCCGGATCGATCAGCGCGGCCACCAGCGCGGCGCCGGCCGACAGCACGCCATCGGAAGACAACGGCGGCTGGATCACGCGCAGCCGATGCAGGGTGCGGGTCAGCGCGTCGCGCGGCGCGGCGGCGGCCTGCTCGGTGGAAAGCTCGGCGGCCAGCTCGCAGGCGCGGGCGACGGCCAGCAGATGCGCGGAGCAGTTGCCGCTGTCCACTGCCGAGACATAGCCCGGCGCCAACACGACCAGCGACTCGGTGTCGTACCAGTTGTAGAAGTGGCCGTTCCAGCGCGGCAGGCGCTCCAGCGTGTCCAGCGTCGCGGACAGGCGCTCGGTCATCGAGACCAGGCCGATGAAGCCGAACTCGCGCGCGCAGGCGACGGTCAACAGGTACAGGCCGATGTTGGTCGGCGAGGTGCGATGCGCCACCAGCAGGTGCGGCGTGAGCTGGACGTTGTCCGGCGGCAGATGGTTGTCCGCGGCGCCGACGTGATGGTCGTAGAAGCGCCAGGTGTCGCGGGCCAGGGCCCAGAGATAGTCGCGGCCCTGCCGGTCGAGCGCGGGCTCCTGGCGCAGCAGCGGCGCGCGTGCGGCGCTGGCCCACCAGATCCACAGCGGCGACAGCGCCCAGACGATCAGCAGGACGACGGTCACACCGACCTGCACCGGCGCGCCCAGCAGCGCGGCCAGCACCAGCACGCCGCCCAGCACCGCGGCGGCGACGGGCACCCGCAGATGCTGCTGGACGAGGGCAGACAGATCACGCTTGGCGGCGGCCTGCGCGGCGGCCGCGGTGGTCCATTCCAGCAGGTGACGGCGTGACACCCATTGGCGCCACAGCGCGCGGACGATGGCGTCCAGGTACAGCAGCGACAGATGCAGCAGCAGCGCGAGGTGCCAGGCCGCCAGGCCCAGCGCGCGCGCTACGTCGTGGCCAGTCTCGCGATAGAAGTGGCGCAGCGCCAGGCCGTCGCGGCCCGGCACCAGTCCCGCCAGCGCGCCCACCAGCGGTCCGATCGCGAAGGCCGCGGCCACGACCAGAAGCGTCAATCCCACCGGCAGGACATCGCCGCCCAGCGCGAGCAGCAGCAGCCCCAGCGACATCGGCGCCACCAGCGAGCGACGCAGGTTGTCGATCAACTTCCAGCGGTTGATCGTCGTCAGGCCGTAGCGGCCGGCGCGCGCCATGAAGGGCAGCAGCTGCCAGTCCCCCCGCGTCCATCGATGCAGCCGTGCATGCGCGACGTCGGCATGCATCGGCGAGTCCTCGACGAGGGTGATGTCCGAGACCCCCGCGCAGCGCGCCAAGCTGCCTTCCAACAGGTCGTGACTGAGGACCTGGCCCTCGGGCAGGCGCTCGCCCAGCGCTGCGTGGCAGGCGCGCACGTCCAGCAGGCCCTTGCCGGTGAAGCTGCCTTCGCCGAACAGATCCTGGAAGATCTCCGAGCTGACCGCGCTGTAGGGATCGATGCCGAACTGGCCGACGAAGAGCCGGTGGTAGGGGGTGCTTGCCTTGTCCTCCGGCATCGGCGCGAGCACGCGCGGTTGCAGGATGGCGTAGCCCTCGACGACGCGATGGCTGGCGGCGTCCACCCGCGGACGGTTCATCGGATGTGCGGCCGTGCCGACCAGCGCGCGCAGGCGGCCGGGCGGCATGTCGGTGTCGGCATCCAAGGTGATCAGGTGGCGCACGCCCTGGGCCGGCGTCGACAGCGGCCCCAGGTCGACGAAGGGAGAGCTCTCGCCGCGTGTGGCCAGCAGGCGCAGCAGCAGCTCGATCTTGCCGCGCTTGCGCTCCCAGCCTATCCAGCGGCGCTCTGTCGGCGACCACTCGCGCTGGCGATGCAGCAGCAGGAAGCGCGGACCGCCGTCGGCCAGCGGGCCGTGGCGCTCGTTGAGCGCGGCGATCGCGTCGGCGGCGGTGACGACGATCATGGTGTCGCCAGGCTGGTGTTCCTCGTAGGCATCGGCGTGATCGCTGAGCAGCGCGAACTGCACCAGCCGCTCGGGATTGGCCAGGTGATGCTGCTCCAGCTGCGCCACCAGCGGCGCGACCGAGGCCTCGCTGGGCAGCAGCACCGGCATCACGACCAGGGTGCGCTCCTCGTCGGGCAGGCCGCCGCTGAAGTCCAGCTTCGGCAGTCGGTCGGGTCGTGCCAGCTCGCTGATCCAGCGATTCGTCAACGCGACCACGGCCTCGCCGATCGGCCCGGCGGCCAACAGCGCGGCGGTCCACCACATCCAGGCCGGCGCGTCGACGCGGGCCTGGCTCATCAGCCAGTACAGACCCAGCAGTCCGAGCAGCAGCAGCCCGCTCAAGTAGGCCGCGGCCGACCAGCGATGGCGCTGCTCGGTGTCATGCGGTTGCCAGCGGCGCTCGGGCATGCCCAGCACCGCATGCAGCGTGGGCCGGCCGGCGCCGCGCCACCAGTAGATGGGCGCGCTGCGGCGATCGGGTTCGCCGTCCACCGGTGCGCCCGCGCGGCGCGTCAGCTCGATCAGGCGTTGAGCGATCTCCAGCTCGGTGCGCGCGCAGCGGCGCGCCAGGCGTTCGATCTCATGCAGCGTCAGGTCTTGCGTATCGGTGGCCTCGGCGGCGTAGACCGGCGATTCCGCCAGGGTCTGCATCACCGGGCTGACCGACTGGATCAGCTTGCGCCAGTCGGTCTGGTCGATGCGGCGCAGCGCGGTGATCGCGTTGCGGATGCTCTGCAGGTCCTTGATGGACTCGTCCTGCTGACGGGCCAGCGATTGTGCCGGCGCGGGCAGGCGCGTGCTGAGCCAGGCGGCGACCTCGCCCATCAGCGGCTGCGGCAGCTCCTCCATGCGGTGGTCCAGCTGCAGCCAGAAGGCCTCGGCCACGCCGCGTTCCTTCATGCGCGGTTCCAACTCCTGGATCCAGGCCATGCCGTGCTCGGCGGGGTGGCCGTCGTACCAGTGGTGGACCAGGTCGCGCGCGGCCTGCAGCGTGGCGAAGCGCTCGGCCAGTCGGCGCAGGTTCTCGACGAGCACCACCCGCAGCGTCGTCGGCAGCGCCCAGAGCTCGGCCAGCGAGAGCGCGCTCTCGCGTTGATAGGCGCGCAGATAGGCCGCCAGCAGGTCGATGTCGAAGCCGCCGTCGGTGTGTGCCACCCAGGCCCAGGCGATCCCGTAGATGCGCGGCAATCCGGCCAGGGGTTCATCGCGCAGGCGCGGCAGCAGGCGGAAGAAGCCGCGCGGCAGACCTCGGCGGACCTGATGGGTCTGCTCGTCGATCAGCGCGGCGTTGTCCAGCAGCCATTTCCCGGCGGCGCCGAGGTGGCGGAAGTCGCGATGGCGTTTCTCGATCAGGCGCCGCGTCTGCTGGAGCATCGCGACGTTCTCGTCCAGGCGCGGAAAGAACTGGCCCGCGCCGGCGGTGCCCTGCACGGCTTGCGCCAGGGCGAGACTGCGCCCGTGCTGCTCGAAGCGGGCCAGGCCGAACAGCACCGCGCGCACGGGCGGCTCGATCGGCCCGAGCGCGGGATTCAGCAGCGCAAGTTCTTCCGCAACTTCGGGGACGGGCGCTTGCGCTCGCTCGGCGCCGGTCATAGCCAGTGAGCGAACAGTCCCAGGGTGATGGCGCCGAGTGCGGCGGTGGTGGCGAGTCGCGGCAGCACCAGGCCGTGCAGTCGTTCGGCCATCAGCGCGACGCCGAACCATCGGCCACGAGCCTTGGCGCACTGGATCAGATGGCGCTGCAGGGCCGTCTGGTCAACGGACGGCAGGCCCGTCGGGAGCAGGGAGGCCGAGGCGACAGGGCCAAGCGGGCGGGTCATGGTTTGTTCCTCTCTACACGTTCTGAAACTTGAGGTTTCAACTTGGCAAGCCTCATGCCTGCCTGGGCGTGGAAACCCGAAAGAACGGGCGGGTGAGAGGACGACGGCCCGCGCTCCAGGAGAACGCGGGCCGCCGGGACGGATCGGACCGTGAAGTTCGCGGCAAGGCCGCGACGTCGAGTTGTTACTGGATCACGCCGCAGGCGATGCGGGCGCCTCCGCCGCCCAGCGGGGCGGGGTGGTCCGAGTGGTTGTCGCCGCCGGCGTGGACCATCAGCGCGTGGCCCTTGATGTCGGCCAGCTTCAGGCGCGGCGCGAGCACCGGCTGCGAGGCCTCGCCCTCGCCGTTGACGTACAGCGGCGGCAGGTCGCCGAGGTGGCCTTCGCCCCAGGGCTCACCGTGCTTGCCGGTCTTCTTGGGATCGAGGTGACCGCCGGCGCCGTCGGCGGGGACGGGCTTGCCATCTTTCTCGCCCGCGGCGCAGGAGGGGTTGGCGTGGACGTGGAAGCCGTGCAGACCGGGCGGCAGGCCGGTGAGCTTGGGCGTGAAGACCAGGCCGTACTTGGTCTCTTCCATGGTCACCGTGCCGACGGGGCCGCCGTCGCCTTGAGGGGTGGCGACCTTGAGGGTCACGGTGGCCGACGCTTCCGCGGCGAGCGCGGCGGACAGCGGCGCGCAGGCGATCAACGCGGCGGCGAGCAGGGGACGCAGGGTCATGGGGGCTCCTTGTGATGCCGGATCAGGACGGTCGACGCGGACGGCAATCGGCGTGCCGCGCGAGCGGGAGGATGGTCGCGGAAATCCGCGGTGGGAGGGGATGCCCCTGTGGGGAGGAGGGGCGTGCCGCCGCGAGGTCAACGCGCCACGATCAGCCGCAGGCCCAGCGCCACGAAAACCGCGCCCGCGACGCGGTCCAGCCAGAGGCCCGCGCGCGGCTTGCGCTGCAGCCATTGGCCGATCGCGCCGGCGAAGTAGCCCAGCAGGCCGAACAGCACCGCGGCCTGCAGCGTGAAGACCACGCCCAGCGCCGCGGTCTGCGCGGCGACGTGGCCGTTCGCGGGGATGACGAACTGCGGGAGGAAGGACAGGAAGAAGAGCACGACCTTGGGGTTGATCGCATTGGCGAAGACGCCCTTGAAGAACAGCCGCGTGAGCGAGTCCTCGACCTTGGACGCGTCGCCGACCTGCGCGCCGCCGCTGCTGCGCAGCGCCTTGATGCCCAGCCAGATCAGATAGAGACCGCCGGCGACCTTGAGCGCGGTGAAGGCCACGGGCGAGGCCGCGATGAGCGCGCTGACGCCGATCGCCGCCAGCACCGTGTGGCTCAGGCAGCCCAGCGCGCAGCCCAGGCCGAAGGCCATGCCGTGACGGCGGCCCTTGCTGACGCCCATGCCAAGCACCATCAAGTTGTCAGGACCAGGCGACGCGGTGATGAGCAGCGCGGCCAGCAGGAAGCCGAGGAGTTGGGCGGAGGTCAGCAGCATGGGGCCGGATGATAGCGAGCAAGAAAAAACGCCCCGCGACTTGCATCGCGGGGCGTTTTCATTGGGTCTTGGCGGAGAGAGAGGGATTCGAACCCTCGGTAGGCTATTAACCTACACACGCTTTCCAGGCGTGCGACTTAAACCACTCATCCATCTCTCCGAAGCCCGCCATCATAGCGCAGTTTTCGACCTCGAAAAGAAAGTCGTCGACTGCGCGTCCTGAAAGCGTCGCTCAGCGCCCCGGCTGCACCAGCTTCTCGTTCTTGATCAACGACATGGCCGTGCCGATCAGCCCCGAGACCTCGCTCATGTTGGCGGGCACGATCATGGTGTTGTTCTTCTGCGCGAGCTGCGAGAAAGCCTCGACGGCCTTCTCCGCCACCTTCAGCTGCACCGCGTCGCCGCCGCCCGGCTGCTGGATCGCCGAGGCGATCTGACGAATCGCGTCGGCGCTGGCTTCCGCCACCGCCAGGATCGCCGCCGCCTCGCCCTGCGCCTTGTTGATCTCGGCCTGCTTCTCGCCCTCGGAACGCGCGATCGCGGCTTCCCGCTCGCCGGTCGCGATGTTGATCTGCTCCTGGCGACGGCCTTCCGACGCGGCGATCAACGCGCGCTTCTCGCGCTCCGCCGTGATCTGCGCCTGCATCGAGCGCAGGATCTCCGCCGGCGGCGTCAGGTCCTTGATCTCGTAGCGCAGCACCTTCACGCCCCAGTTGAGCGCTGCCTCGTCCAGCGCCTGCACCACCGAGCTGTTGATGACGTCACGCTCCTCGAAGGTCCGGTCCAGCTCCATGCGGCCGATCACCGAGCGCAACGTGGTCTGTGCCAACTGGGTGATGGCCACGATGTAGTTGCTCGAGCCGTAGCTGGCGCGCATCGCGTCGGTCACCTGGAAATACAGGATGCCGTCCACCGTCAGCTGTGTGTTGTCCTTGGTGATGCAGACCTGGCTGGGCACGTCCAGCGGGATCTCCTTGAGCGAGTGCTTGTAGGCCAGCCGGTCGACGAAGGGCACCAGGATGTTCAGGCCGGGCGTGAGCGTGGCGTGGTACTTGCCGAGCCGCTCCACGACCCAGGCGTTCTGCTGCGGGACGACCTTGACGGACTGCACGATGAACACGATGGCCACGAACAGCAGCACCAGTGCGACGATTTCCATGAACGGGACTCCTCCTCGAGAGACGTTGCAAGCAACGGGGAAAACAGCTCAGGCGGGTTCGAGCAACAGGCAGCTGCCCTCGACCGCGCGGATCACATGGCGGCCTTCGTGCGGCTGGCCGGAGCCGATGAAGCGCGCCTGCCAGGAGGCGCCGCGGTAGCGGACCTCGGCCGTGCCGTCGGCGCGCCACAGGGCGACATCGAGGCTCTGGCCGATGTCGAGGTTCACATTGGGGTTCTCGTTCGCGGGCGCGCGCGGATGACGGCGCTGCCGGCGATGCCACCAGGTCACCGCGCCGCCGCCGACCAGGGCCGCGAGCACCAGCTGCGCCCAGAACGGCCCGCCCAGATGCGCCGTCAGCGCCGCCGCGGCCGCGCCCAGCGCGAGCATCAGCAGATAGAAGGTCGTGCCGCTGGCGAGTTCCGCCATCACCAGACCGCCGCAGATCACCCACCACCAGGTGGCGAGACTCCAGTCCATCGCATCCTCCTGCGTCTGCCGAGCGTTCCCTGAGCCGCCCGATCATTCTTGAATGCGGGGCAGTGTACGCCCCGGGGCGCTCTGCAAACGCTTCAAGCGACCCCTCCTGAAGCAGGAGCTTCCCTCCGGAATTCGCCCATTCGGGTCCACCGGGGAGGGGGTGTCGGCCCCCCTCGGGCGGGGCGGTTGCCGTCCTGTTTCCACGACAAACCCGGATGGACACTTGCGTGACGCGGCGGTAGCCCTACACTTCGCGCCTTTCGTGTTCGCCCCCCTGTTTTTCCCGTTCCCGGAGAGGCCCATGACGCCGCGTTTCCGCTTTCCCATCGTCATCATCGACGAGGACTACCGCTCCGAGAACACCTCGGGTTTGGGCATCCGCGCCCTGGCCGACGCCATCCAGAAGGAAGGCTTCGAAGTGCTGGGCGCGACGAGCTATGGCGACCTGAGTCAGTTCGCGCAGCAGCAGTCGCGCGCGAGCGCCTTCATCCTGTCCATCGACGACGAGGAGTTCTCCGGCAACGGGGATGGTGCCGAGCTCGACCCGGCCGTGCTGAACCTGCGCAAGTTCATCCAGGAGATCCGCTTCAAGAATGCGGACATCCCCATCTATGTCTATGGGGAGACGCGCACCTCGCAGCATCTGCCCAACGACATCCTGCGCGAGCTGCATGGCTTCATCCACATGTTCGAGGACACGCCCGAATTCGTGGCGCGTCACATCATCCGTGAGGCCAAGAGCTACCTCGACGGCCTGGCGCCCCCGTTCTTCAAGGCGCTGATGGATTACGCGCAGGACGGCTCGTACTCGTGGCACTGCCCGGGACACTCGGGCGGCGTGGCCTTTCTGAAGAGTCCGGTCGGCCAGATGTTCCACCAGTTCTTCGGCGAGAACATGCTGCGCGCCGACGTGTGCAACGCCGTGGAGGAACTGGGTCAGCTGCTGGACCACACCGGCCCGGTCGCCGAGAGCGAGAAGAACGCCGCCCGCATCTTCAATGCGGACCATTGCTTCTTCGTCACCAACGGCACCTCGACGTCCAACAAGATGGTCTGGCACCACACGGTGGCGCCGGGCGACATCGTGGTGGTCGACCGCAACTGCCACAAGTCCATCCTGCACAGCATCATCATGACCGGCGCGGTGCCGGTCTTCATGACGCCCACGCGCAACCATTACGGCATCATCGGTCCGATCCCGGAGAGCGAGTTCTCTCCTGAGGTGATCCGCGAGAAGATCGCCAAGAACCCGCTGCTCAAGGGCGTGGACGCCAAGAAGGCCAAGCCGCGCATCATGACGCTGACGCAGTCGACCTACGACGGCGTGCTCTACAACACCGAGACCATCAAGGGCAAGCTGGACGGCTGGATCGACACGCTGCACTTCGACGAGGCGTGGTTGCCGCATGCGGCCTTCCACAACTTCTACGGCTCGTACCACGCGATGGGCAAGCATCGCCCGCGTCCCAAGACCGCGATGGTCTACGCGACGCAGTCGACCCACAAGCTGTTGGCGGGTATCTCTCAGGCCTCGCAGGTGCTGGTGCAGGACTCTCAGAACGTGAAGCTGGACAAGCATCTGTTCAACGAGGCTTACCTGATGCACACCTCGACCAGCCCGCAGTACTCGATCATCGCCAGCTGCGACGTCGCGGCCGCGATGATGGAGCCCCCGGGCGGCACGGCGTTGGTGGAGGAGTCCATCAGCGAGGCGCTGGACTTCCGCCGCGCGATGCGCAAGGTCGAGAAGGACTACGGCAAGGACTGGTGGTTCAAGGTCTGGGGGCCGGACAAGCTCGCGCCCGAAGGCATCGGCAAGGCGGCCGACTGGATGCTCAAGGCCAACGAGAAGTGGCACGGCTTCGGTCCGATCGAGGCCGGCTTCAACATGCTGGACCCGATCAAGTCCACCGTGATCACCCCGGGCCTGGACATGAGCGGCAAGTTCGCCAAGACCGGCATCCCGGCGAGCATCGTCACCAAGTTCCTGGCCGAGCACGGCGTGGTGGTGGAGAAGACGGGCCTGTACTCGTTCTTCATCATGTTCACCATCGGCATCACCAAAGGCCGCTGGAACACGCTGCTGACCGCGCTGCAGCAGTTCAAAGACGACTATGACCGCAATGCCGCGATCTGGCGCATCCTTCCCGACTTCGTCGCCGCCTTCCCGCGCTATGAGCGCATGGGCCTGCGCGATCTGTGCCAGAGCATCCACGAGGCCTACGCGTCCGGTGACATCGCGCGCCTGACGACCGAGGTCTATCTGTCGGATCTGGAGCCGGCGATGAAGCCGTCGGACGCGTATGCGCACATCGCGCATCGCAAGACGGAGCGCGTCGAGATCGACAAGCTGGAAGGCCGCGTCACGACCGCGCTGCTGACGCCGTATCCCCCGGGGATTCCGCTGGTGATTCCCGGCGAGCGCTTCAACAAGCGCATCGTGGATTACCTGATCTTCACTCGCGAGTTCAACGCCAAGTTCCCGGGCTTTGCGACCGACGTCCACGGACTGGTCGCGGAAAAGGGCGCCGATGGCGTGACCCGCTATTACGTGGATTGCGTGGTCGACGCCACGGACACGACGCCATCGAATGCCGCGAAGGAAGCGACCGGCGTCAAGGAGGCGAAGGGGGTGAAGCAGGTGGCGCGGACCAAGAAGTAATCGGCTTCGTTGGCGCCATATCGTTGGCGCCATCGCGGCTCCCTTCCGGGTGTCGCGCCCAAATGAAATCAGGCCCCGCGGGGCCTGATTTCGTTGATGCCGACGATGGTTGCGAGGAGGAGAGGGCTTATTCGCCGCCGGCCATCGCGCCGTGGCTGAAGCCGCCGTCGACGTAGATGATCTCGGAGCTCACGCCCGCGGCCAGGTCCGACAGCAGGAAGGCGGCGGTGTTGCCGACGTCCTCGATGGTGACGTTGCGCTTGATGGCGGCGCTGTCGGCGAACTGCTTGAGCAGCTTGCCGAAGTCCTTGATGCCCGAGGCGGCCAACGTCTTGATCGGGCCGGCGGAAATGCCGTTCACCCGAATGCCCTTGCTGCCCAGGCCGTAGGCCAGGTAGCGCACGCTGGCTTCCAGCGAGGCCTTGGCCAGACCCATGGTGTTGTAGTTCGGGACGAAGCGCTCGGCGCCCAGATACGACAGCGTCAGCAGGGCCGAGCCCGGGCGCAGGCGGCTCTGCGCGGCCTTGGCCATGGCGGGGAAGCTGTAGGCGGAGATGTCGTGGGCGATGCGGAAGTTCTCCCGCGTCATGCCGTCCAGGAACTCGCCGGCGATCGCCTCGCGCGGGGCGAAACCGATCGAGTGCGCGAAGCCATCGAACTCCGGCCAGTGTTGGCCGAGTTCCTCGAACATGCGGTCGATCTGCTCGTCGCTGCCGACGTCGCAGTCGAACACCAGCTTGGAGTTGAATTCCGCCGCGAACTCGGTGATGCGGTCCTTGAAGCGCTCGCCCACGTAGCTGAAGGCCAGTTCAGCGCCCTCGCGGTGGCAGGCCTTGGCGATGCCGTAGGCGATCGAACGGTTGGACAGCACGCCCGTGATCAGCAACCGCTTGCCGGCGAGAAATCCCATGTCTGCTCCTGGTATTCATTGGTTCGGGGGAGGCGGGATTCTCGCACGCCCCATGCGCGACAAATGTCTCAGCCTTGTCGGCATGCTGTTTGCATAGTACACTTCGAGCTTCGCTGAGAAAGTGAACGTTGGGCGGATTCATCCAGCCCATTTTTTTTGGCCGTCCCACAGGATAGAACCCTTCGTCGATGAATTTGAGCTGGCAAGCCGTTGTTGAGAAAACCGTGACCGGGCTGGGTTACGAGGTGGTGGGCTGCGAACGCAGCGCCGGGGGCTTGCTGCGCGTTTTCATCGACAAGCCGCTGGTGAACGGCCAGGAACCCGAGCAACCGGTCAACGTCGAGGACTGCGAGCGCGTGACGCGCCAGCTCCGCTACGTGATGGAAGTCGAAGAGATCGACTATCAGCGGCTCGAAGTGTCGACCCCCGGTCTCGACCGTCCGCTGAACCATGCCGGCGACTACGCCCGGTTCACCGGTCACGATGCGGAAATCACCCTGCGCGAGGCATTCCAGGGTCGCAAGAAATATAAGGGCGTCCTGGCGGCGGCCGAGGGCGTCGCGGACGACGCACTGGCCCAGAGCACGGCCTGGCGCTTGATCTTCTCCGACGGCAAGACCGAACAGGTGCTGGACTTCGCGCTGGACGAAGTGCGTTCGGCCAAGCTGGTGCCGGAGATCGTTTTCAGGAATCGGGCGTCGGGAACGGCGACCGGTGCCGCGGCTGGCAAGGCCGCGGCGAAAAAGAACACGGGCTTGGCGCCCGGATCGGAATCTGCTGACGCGGCGGCTGCGAAGCCGAAGGCGTCCAAGAAGAAGAGCAACGCCAAGTCCCGGCAGACGGATGACAAGGTTGACGGAGGTCTCGATCAATGAACCGCGAACTGTTGATGCTGGTGGACGCCATCTCGCGCGAGAAGAGCGTGGAGCGCGATGTGGTGTTCGGCGCCGTTGAGGCGGCACTGGCTTCGGCCACCAAGAAGTTGTATGGCGGCGAGGTCGACATCCGTGTGGCCATCGACCGCGACACCGGCGAGTACGAGACCTTCCGCCGCTGGCACGTCGTCCCGAACGAGGCCGGGTTGCAGAATCCGGACTCGGAGATCCTGCTGTTCGAAGCCCAGGAGCAGATCGCCGACATCGAGGTGGACGACCACATCGAAGAGGGCGTGGAGTCCGTGCCCATCGGCCGCATCGGCGCGCAAGCCGCCAAGCAGGTGATCCTGCAGAAGATCCGTGACGCCGAGCGCGAGCAGTTGCTCAACGACTTCATGTCGCGCGGCGAGAAGATCTTCGTCGGCACGGTCAAGCGTCTGGACAAAGGCGACATCATTGCTGAGTCGGGCCGCGTCGAAGGCCGGCTCAAGCGCAATGAAATGATCCCGAAGGAGAACCTGCGCACCGGTGACCGCGTTCGCGCCGTGATCCTGGGCGTGGACCCCACGCAGCGCGGCCCGCAGATCATGCTGTCGCGCTCGTCGGGCGAGTTCATGAAGGAACTCTTCGCCCAGGAAGTGCCCGAGATCGAGCAAGGCCTGCTGGAGATCAAGAACGCCGCCCGCGACGCCGGCAGCCGCGCCAAGATCGCCGTGGTCTCGCACGACAAGCGTGTCGACCCGATCGGCACCTGCGTCGGCGTGCGCGGCTCGCGCGTGAACGGCGTGACCAACGAGCTGGCCGGCGAACGCGTCGACATCGTGCTCTGGTCCGAGGATCCGGCGCAGTTCGTGATCGGCGCGCTCGCGCCGGCGAACGTGCAGTCGATCGTCGTCGATGAAGAACGTCACGCCATGGACGTCGTGGTCGACGAGGAAAACCTCGCCATCGCGATCGGTCGCGGCGGCCAGAACGTGCGTCTGGCCTCGGAGCTGACCGGCTGGAAGATCAACATCATGACCGCCGAGGAATCCGCCGCCAAGCAGGCCGAGGAATCCGATTCGGTGCGCAAGCTGTTCGTCGACAAGCTGGACGTGGACGAGGAAGTCGCCGACATCCTGATCGCCGAGGGTTTCGCGACTTTGGAAGAGGTCGCCTACGTCCCGATGCAGGAAATGCTGGAGATCGAATCCTTCGACGAGGAAACCGTCAACGAGCTGCGCACCCGAGCCAAGGACGCGCTGCTGACGATGGAAATCGCCCGCGAGGAAAAGGTCGAAGAGGTGTCGCAGGACCTGCGCGATCTGGAGGGCATGACGCCCGAGCTGATCGCCAAGCTGGCGGCTGGTGACATTCATACCCGTGACGACCTGGCCGACCTGGCCGTCGACGAGTTGGTCGAGATTTCGTCCCTGGACGAGGCAGCGGCACGCGCTTTGATCATGAAGGCGCGCGAGCACTGGTTCAACGCATAACGCCCCGGGCACACGCTCGCTAGCGACACAAGCGAACCAGACCGCTCCGCCTACACAAGATTTAAGGATTTCAATAATGGCCGTGACCACCGTCGCCCAGCTGGCCGCAGAGCTCAACAGGCCTGCGACCACGTTGCTGGAGCAGCTCCAGGCTGCGGGCGTCAGCAAGGCGTCCGCCGAGGACACCCTGAACGAAAGCGACAAGGAACGTCTGCTGGACCATCTGCGCACCGCGCATGGGACCGGCGGCGCCGAGCGCAAGAAGATCACCCTGACCCGCAAGTCGACCAGCGAGATCAAGCAGGCCGACGCTTCGGGCAAGGCCCGCACGATTCAGGTCGAGGTGCGCAAGAAGCGCGTCTTCGTCAAGCGTGAGGACGGTGTCGATGACGCCGCCGCCGCCGCCGCCGAGGAAGCCGAACTGAAGCGCCGTGAGGAAGAAGCCCAGGCGCAAGCCGAGGCGCTGCGTCGGCAGGAAGAGGAACTCGCCCGCAAGATGCGTGAGCGTGAGGACGCCGAGCGCGCCGCCCGCGAAGCTGAAGAGAAGCGTCGCGAGGACGAGCGCCTGGCTCGCGAGGCCGCCGAGGCCGCCGCCGCCGAGGCCGCCGTGAAGGCCGCCGCCGAAGCGGAAGCCCGCAAGGTCGCCGAAGCTGCCAAGTCCAAGGCCGAAAAGGCCGCCGACAAGGCGGCTGAGAAGGCCGCCGCCGAGAAGGCCGCGGCTGAGAAGGCTGCTGCCCCGGCGCCTGCTCCCGCCCCGGCGCCCGCGCCCGTGGAGCCCGCCAAGCCGGTGCTGCGCGTGGTCAAGGCCGCCGACGTGGCCGCCGACGAGAAGGCTCGCCAGGCGGAGCTTGAGCGCCGCCGCAAGGCCGCCGAAGCCGAAGCCGCCGCCATCCGCGCGATGATGAACGCACCCAAGAAGGTGCTGGTCGCGAAGAAGGAAGAGCCCAAGCCCGAAGCCGCTGCCGCGGGCATCAAGGGCACCATCCACAAGAAGCCGGGCGCCGCTCCGGGTGCTGCTGGCGCGACCGCGTCGGCGGGCGCCGGTGCGAAGCCGGGCGACAAGAAGTCCGTCAAGTCCGAGAAACTGTCTTCCAGCTGGGCCGACGACAAGAAGCGCGGCACCCCCGGCAAGCCGGGCGGCCGTGACGCAGGCGCCGGTGCCCGCCCGGGCGCCGCCGGCTGGCGCGCGCCGGGCCGTGGAGGACCTGCCGGTCGCCGTGGCGGCCGCGACGATCGCGGTGCTTCGCAGTCCAACTTCCAGGCTCCGACCGAGCCGGTCATCCAGGAAGTCCACATTCCCGAGACCATCTCCGTGGCCGATCTGGCGCACAAGATGTCGGTGAAGGCTTCTGAAGTGATCAAGCAGCTGATGAAGCTGGGCCAGATGGTCACGATCAACCAGCAGCTGGATCAGGAAACGGCCATGATCCTGGTCGAGGAAATGGGCCACAAGGCCTTCGCCGCCAAGCTGGACGATCCCGACGCCTTCCTGGAAGAAGAGGGCACCGAGACCCAACACGAACTGCTGCCCCGCGCGCCGGTCGTGACGGTGATGGGCCACGTCGACCACGGCAAGACCTCGCTGCTGGACAGCATCCGCCGCGCCCGCGTGGCGGCTGGCGAAGCCGGCGGCATCACTCAGCACATCGGCGCGTATCACGTCGATACGCCGCGCGGCATGGTGACGTTCCTCGATACCCCGGGTCACGAGGCCTTCACGGCCATGCGCGCCCGCGGCGCCCAGGCGACGGACATCGTCATCCTGGTCGTGGCCGCCGATGACGGCGTCATGCCGCAGACCAAGGAAGCCATCCACCACGCGAAGGCCGCCGGCGTTCCGATCGTGGTCGCGATGAACAAGATCGACAAGCCCGATGCCAACCCCGAGCGCGTGAAGAGCGAGCTGGTGGCCGAGGAAGTCGTCCCGGAAGAGTTCGGCGGCGAGTCCCCGTTCGTCCCGGTGTCGGCCAAGACCGGCCAGGGCATCGACGATCTGCTGGAGCAGGTGCTGCTGCAGGCCGAAGTGCTGGAACTCAAGGCCCCGAAGGATTCGATGGCCAAGGGTCTGGTCATCGAAGCCAAGCTGGACAAGGGCCGCGGCCCGGTCGCGACGGTGCTGGTGCAGTCCGGCACGCTCAAGCGCGGCGACGTGGTGCTGGCGGGCTCGACCTATGGCCGCGTGCGCGCCATGCTGGACGAGGACGGCAAGGCCGCGACCGAAGCCGGTCCGTCCATCCCGGTCGAGATCCAGGGTCTGACGGAAGTGCCGCGCGCCGGTGATGAATTCATGGTGCTGGGCGACGAACGCCGTGCCCGTGAAATCGCCACCTTCCGCGCCGGCAAGTACCGCGACGTCAAGCTGGCCAAGCAGCAGGCCGCCAAGCTGGAAAACATGTTCGCCGACATGACCGCCGGCGACGTGCAGACGCTCCCCTTGATCATCAAGGCCGACGTGCAGGGTTCGCAGGAGGCGCTGGCCTCGTCGCTGCTCAAGCTGTCGACCGAAGAGGTCAAGGTGCAGATCGTGCACGCGGCGGTGGGCGGCATCAGCGAGTCCGACATCAACCTGGCGATCGCCTCCAAGGCCGTCGTCATCGGCTTCAACGTGCGTGCCGATGCCGGCGCGCGCAAGGTGGCCGAGCACAACGACGTCGACCTGCGCTACTACAACATCATCTACGACGCCGTGGACGATGTGAAGGCGGCGATGGCCGGCATGCTGGCTCCGGAGCAGCGCGAGGAGATCATCGGTACCGCCGAGATCCGCACCGTGTTCGTGGCGACCAAGATCGGCACCATTGCCGGTTCGATGATCACCAGCGGTCACGTGACCCGCAACGCCCGCTTCCGCCTGTTGCGCGACAACGTGGTGGTCTACACCGGCGAGATCGAGTCGCTCAAGCGCCTGAAGGACGACGTCAAGGAAGTCCGCGAAGGTTTCGAGTGCGGTATCAAGCTGAAGAACTACAGCGATATCAAGGAAGGCGACCAACTGGAAGTCTTCGAAATCAAGGAGGTCGCGCGCACGCTGTAATCCAGCGCGCCGCTGCCCCCACGCCCGGCGGGTCGTACCGCCGGGCTTTGTTGTTTGAGAGAGTGAGGAAAGAGCCATGCGTCACAAGCGATCTATCCCCAACCGCGGTCTGCGCGTGGCGGACCAGATCCAGCGCGACCTGGCCGAGCTGATTCGCGAGTTGAAGGACCCGCGTATCGGCATGGTGACGATCAGCGGTGTCGAGGTCACGCCCGATTACGCGCACGCCAAGGTCTTCTATTCGCTGCTGGTCGGCGACGCGAAGGCCACCGGCGAGGCGCTGAACGAGGCGGCCGGCTTCCTGCGCAACGGCTTGTTCAAGCGTTTGCAGATCCACACCGTGCCCTCGCTGCATTTCCATTTCGACCGCACGACCGAGCGCGCCGCCGAGATGAGCGCGCTGATCGCCAAGGCGAATTCGGCCCGCGTGAGGGACGACGAGACCACCGAGGACTGAGCGTCCTCCCGACGAAGAGAGTGAAAGACGGCCCTCCGAGAGGAGTGCCGCATCGTGATGAGCGCAGTAGCCCCCCGCCCGAAAATCGTGAAGCGCGCCGTGCATGGCGTGCTGATGCTGGACAAGCCGCTCGGCCTGACCAGCAATGACGCATTGCAGAAGGTCAAGCGCCTGTTCCGCGCGGAGAAGGCCGGCCATACCGGCACGCTGGATCCGCTGGCGACCGGGCTGCTCCCGCTGACCTTCGGCGCGGCGACCAAGTTCAGCCAGGTCTCGCTGGAGGCCGACAAGGGCTATCGCGCGACGCTGCGCCTGGGCATCACCACGACCACCGGCGACGGCGAGGGCGAGATCGTCGAGCAGCGCGACGCGGTCGCGAAGTCGCTGGACGTGGCCACGATCCGCGCCGCGTGCGCGGAGTTCAAAGGGCAGATCTCGCAGCTCCCTCCCATGTTCTCGGCGCTCAAGCACCAGGGCCGGGCGCTGTACGAGCTCGCCCGCGAAGGCGTGACCGTCGAGCGCCAGCCGCGCACCGTCACGATTCATGTGCTGGACATCGTCCAATGGCAGGCTGACGAGTTGCTGCTGATCATCGATGTGCGCTGCTCCAAGGGCACCTACATCCGCACGCTGGCGGAGGACATCGGCGCCAAGCTGGGTTGCGGCGCGCATCTGGCGGGTCTGCGCCGCACCGCCAGCGGCCCGGTGGCCATCGAGCAGGCGGTCACGCTGGAGCAGCTCGAGGCGATGGACGACGAGGCCCGCCTGGCGCTGCTCAAGGCCCCCGACAGCCTGCTGGGCGAGTGGCCCGAGGTCGAGCTGAGCAATGACGAGGCCGGCCGTTTCCTGTCCGGCATGCGCCGCCGGGTGACGGTGGCCGACATGCCGCAGGTGCGGGTCTACGGTCAGATGCCACGGGCCTTCCTGGGCAGCGCCCATGTGACGGCCGGCGAGCTGATCGCCGACCGGCTGCTCAGCCCCGCCGAGATCGCCACCATGCTGGTCCAGGCGGCCTGAACCCGATCCGAATCCGAATCCGAATCCGATTTCAAGCGTTTCCAGAATCCCCCCGACTTCCTCCGAATCCAAGAGAAAGCCTTCTTAGCGAAAGCGTCCCATGAGCAAGCAAATCCGCAACATCGCCATCATCGCCCACGTCGACCATGGCAAGACCACCATGGTGGACCAGCTCCTGCGTCAGAGCGGGACCTTCGCCGATCACGAGAAGGTCGTCGACACGGTGATGGACAACAACGCCATCGAACGTGAGCGCGGCATCACCATCCTGGCCAAGAACTGCGCGGTCAGCTGGGAAGGCACCCACATCAACATCGTCGACACCCCGGGACACGCGGACTTCGGCGGTGAAGTCGAGCGCGCGCTGTCGATGGTCGACGGCGTGGTGCTGCTGATCGACGCCCAGGAAGGCCCGATGCCGCAGACGCGTTTCGTGACGAAGAAGGCGCTGGCGCTGGGCCTCAAGCCCATCGTCGTCGTGAACAAGGTCGACAAGCCGGGCGCCAAGCCGGACGCCGTCATCAACGCCGCCTTCGACCTGTTCGACAAGCTGGGCGCCACCGACGAGCAGCTGGACTTCCCGGTCGTGTACGCCTCGGGCATCAACGGCTGGTCGTCGCTGGAAGAGGGCGCGCCCGGTGAGAAGTGGGGCGAGGACATGTCCGCCCTGTTCAACACCGTGCTCAAGCACGTCCCGCCGCAAAAGGGCGATCCGAACGCGCCGCTGCAGCTGCAGATCTCCGCGCTGGACTTCTCGACCTTCGTCGGCCGCATCGGCGTGGGCCGCATCAGCCAGGGCACCCTGAAGCCGGCCATGGACGTGGTCGTGATGGAAGGTCCGGACGGCAAGACGACCAAGGGCCGCATCAACCAGGTGCTGACCTTCCAGGGTCTGGACCGCATGCAGACGAATGAAGCCGGCCCCGGCGACATCGTGCTGATCAACGGCATCGAGGACATCGGCATCGGCGTGACCGTGACCAGCCCGACCAATCCGGCGCCGCTGCCGATGCTGAAGGTCGACGAGCCGACGCTGACGATGAACTTCTGCGTCAACACCTCGCCGCTGGCGGGTCGCGAAGGCAAGTTCGTCACCAGCCGCCAGATCTGGGATCGCCTGCAGAAGGAACTGCAGCACAACGTCGCGCTGCGCGTGAAGGAAACCGACGAGGACGGCATCTTCGAGGTGTCTGGCCGCGGCGAACTGCACCTCACCATCCTGCTGGAGAACATGCGTCGTGAGGGCTACGAGCTGGCCGTGTCCAAGCCGCGCGTGGTGTTCCAGGACATCGACGGCGTGAAGTGCGAGCCGATCGAGCTGGTCACCGCCGACGTCGAGGAAGCCCATCAGGGCGGCGTCATGCAAGCGCTGGGTGAGCGCAAGGGCGAGCTGGTCAACATGGAACCGGACGGCCGTGGCCGTGTCCGCCTCGAGTACCGCATCCCCGCCCGCGGCCTGATCGGTTTCTCGAACGAGTTCCTGAACCTGACGCGCGGCTCGGGTCTGATCTCCAACATCTTCGACGGCTACGAGCCGCACAAGGGTGACATCGCCGGCCGCAAGAACGGCGTGCTGATCTCGATGGATGCGGGTGAGATCTTCACCTACGCGCTGGGCAAGCTGGACGACCGGGGTCGCATGTTCGTCAAGCCGAATGACCCGGTGTACGAAGGCATGATCGTCGGCATCCACAGCCGCGACAACGACCTGGTCGTCAACGCGACGCGTACCAAGCAGCTGACCAACTTCCGCGTCAGCGGCAAGGAAGACGCGATCAAGATCACGCCCCCGATCGAGCTGACGCTGGAATACGGCGTCGAGTTCATCGAGGACGACGAGCTGGTCGAGATCACGCCGAAGTCGGTGCGTCTGCGCAAGCGCCATCTGTCCGAGAACGAACGCAAGCGAGCTGCGCGTAGCTGAGGCTACGCTTCGCTCGCAAGCGAGGAAGCAGTGGGCTCCCCCAGCTCCCTCCGAGAGGGGGCTCCAGCATGACCTGGGCGCACCCTGACGGGTGCGGCGGGGTGCGCAGTCCCGATCAAGAACGCCCGATGCAGCAATGCATCGGGCGTTTCTCATTGGGCGTCGGCGTTGTGCGTGCGGGCGAAAAAAATGGCGACCCCGAAGGGTCGCCATTTGCGGAGCAGGGAGGCTCAGCGTTGAGCTTGCTTGCGGCGGCGGATGCCGATCACGCCGAGCAGGGCGATCGAGGCCAGGGCCAGAGAGGCAGGCTCGGGGATCTTGGCCGTGCCCTTGGTGCCGGCCACCGAGTACAGCTTGGTGAAGTCGTAGCCGGTGAAGCTGGTGCCCACGCCCATGGTCAGGCCCGACGTCGTGCCGGCCGCGCCGGTGGCCGCGCCGCCCAGCTGCGTGTTGTAGGCGGTGATGATCCACCAGCTCGAGCTGATGTTCTGCGAGTTGATGGTCTTGGCCGTGCCCGTCACCAGGTCGGCATAGCTGCCCACCAGGCTCCAGCCCGACGAGGTCAGGTTGCCGGCGTTCTTGCCGACGATGGTGTTGGCCACGTTCACGCCCGACGTCGATCCGGTGTAGGCCAGCACGGTGATGTCGCTGTCGTATTGGGTCCAGCCGACGGTGACCTGCGTCAGCTTTACCAGGTCATCGAACTTCAGCAGGATCAGGTCTTGATACCCGTAGTTGTCCAGGCCGTGATTGGGCGACTGGGAGTCGCCGCTGGGCGCGGTCACGCCGAAGCCCAGGCCGTTGTAGTACGCCAGGGTACTCTGCGCGAAGGCGCCGGTGCTGACGTAGGCGCCGCTGCCGTTGGTGTTGATCGCGGCGGAGTAGGCCGAATAGGAAACGTTCGGCGCCTCGTCACCCGACTCGATGCAGTTGGACACGCAGGTCCCCGCCTTCCAGGTCGAGATCGCATGCGCGCTCAGCGGCAGCAGGCTGGCCAGCGCGACGGTGGCGATGCCGATCAGGCGAGTGTGAAGTTGACGCATGGTGTTTCCTTGCTTTCGCTCCGGACGGAGCGTCCCATTGACTTGTTGAGCGGTCTGAACGCAAGACCTGGGCCAGACCTGCCAAGTCCTTGCACCACAAGGACTTGTCGCAATTTCCTTCGGTTTCCGCGAAGCAAATGTAAGTTTTTCTGACAAGCCGGAGCACCCTTCACCTGAGGGTTTGGGCCAGGGCGCTGGCCTCCTTGTGACTTTCGAACGACTTGCTGCGCAGCGCGGCGTCCAGCTCTTCGCGCGCTTCCTGCTTACGGCCGGCCTTGGCCAGCACGGCGGCGAGGTGGTAACGGATGTCGGGGCTGCCCGGCTCGCGCAGGCGAGCGTCGCGCAGCAGCTGCAGCGCGCGGTCGGCATTGCCGGCCAGGTGTTGCGCCCAGCCCGCCGTGTCGATCACCGCCGCATTGCGCGGATCCAGCGCCAAGGCCTTCTCCGCCGTCTGCGCGGCCGCCGCGGCATCACCCTGGCGGATCATCGCGTTGGCCAGGTTGTTGAGCGCCTCGACATCGTTGGCCTTGAGCTTGAGCGCCGCCTCGTAGCTGCGACGCGCCGCCGGGAACGCGCCTGAGCGCGCCTGCGCGTCGCCCAAGGCCTTCCACACCGCCAGGTCCTGGGGTCGGGTCTTGAGCCAGCGCTCGGCCAAGTCTTGCTCACCGCGGCCGGACGGATCCTGCCGACCCAGCGCATGCATCAGCGCGAGCAGGCTGCCGCTGCTCGGCTGCAGCTCATGCGCCTTGCGCAGCGCCTCGACGGCCTGCGCCGGCTGATTGCGGGCCTGGGCGACGTCGGCCAGCAGCATGTAGCCGACCGCCTGCTTGGGTTGGAGCTGCACGACCTGGCGGGCCTGCTTCTCCGCCAGCGTTGGATGGCCCTGCTGCAGCGACACCGTCGACGCCAGCGAGAGCGCGCCCACATGCTGCGGTGCCGCCTGAAGCGCCTTGTCCAGGCTGTAGGCCGCGCCGGACAGATCGCGCGCGTCGAGCTGCAGAGCGGCAATCTGCGTCAACGGATCCGGGCCGAAGCCCGAGCGCCGCGCCGCGTTGGCCAGCGTCGCTCGGGCGCC
This sequence comes from Roseateles sp., assembly GCF_039595295.1. Taxonomy (GTDB): domain Bacteria; phylum Pseudomonadota; class Gammaproteobacteria; order Burkholderiales; family Burkholderiaceae_C; genus Roseateles. The sequence continues at coordinate 68,182 of NZ_JBCNLU010000016.1, read as the reverse complement.
GGTCAAGTCGCGGTTGGCCAGTTGCGCGCGGGCATAGGTCGTCAGGGTCTGCGGATCGTCCGGCGCCTTGGACAGCAGCTTCTTGGCCGCGTCGAAGGCCGCGGCGGGCTGGTCCTGCTTGAGCAGCCAGGCCACCAGGGCCTGATCGGCGCGCGTATTGCGCGGGCCGCTCAGGTCGGCGGCCTTGGCGAGCCAGCGCTGCACCTCGGCCGGCTTGCCGCGGGCCTCGTTCAGCAGGGCCATCTCGTAGAGCGCGTCGACGTTCTTCTCGTCGGCCTTGAGCAGCGCATCCAGACGCGCTTGAGCGGCGTCGAACTGGCGCTGCGCGATCTCGACGCGGGCCAGTCCCAGCTTGGCATCCACCAGCGAGGGATCCAGTTGCGCGGCCTTCTGATAGGCGTCGCGGGCGCCGGCCAGGTCGTTGGCGCCGCGCCGCGCCAGACCCAGCATCAGCCAGGCGCTGGGACTGCGAGCGTCCTGCTTGACCATGCGCTCGGCGATGGACACGGCCTTGGCGGACTGGCCGTTGCGCAGATGGAGCGTCGCCAGCGCCATGCCGGCGTAGTTCTGCCTGGGGTCGCGCTGGAAGGCGTTCTCGAGCTCCGCGACCGCGCCGCCAAGCTGACCGCCGCGCATCAGCGACAGACCCAGCGCGGTGTGGAACTCGGGCGCGTCGCGCGTGCGCAGCGCCTCCTGCATCAACGAGGCGGCGCGCGCATGGCGTCCCTGCGCCATCTGCAGCGAGGCCATCATCACCAGCGCCTGGCCGTCACCCGGATAGGCTTTCAGATAGGCCTCCAGCACCTCGCCGGCGCGGTCCAGATTGGGCTCGGCCACGTAGACCTGGGCCAGCAGCTTGGACAGCGGGCTGTTGGGCGTCTGACGCTGGGCGTACTCGAGATAGGGCTTGGCCTTCTCCATCTGACCCAGGCCGTAATGCGCCAGGCCGTTGAGCATCAGCGCCTGCGGCCGGTAGCGGATGAACTCGATGGGCACGGGGTCGAGCTGCTCGGTGACCTCCTTGAGCGCGGCCCGGGCGGTGGCGGTGTCGCCGCGGCGCTCGGCCAGCACGGCGTTCAGGTAGAGCGCGCGGGGCTCGGTGGGGGCGGTCTTGAGCAGGTTCTGCACCTGCGCGAGCGCGTCGGCGTCTCGGCCCATGTCCAGCAGCAGGCCGGCGCGCGCCAGCTGTGCATCGATGTGGGAGGGATCCGCGGCGAGGGCGCGCTCGTAGCCCTTGAGCGCCTCGTCCAGGCGACCCTGGACGTGAGGGATGGTGGCCTTGTGATACAGCGCCTCGGCGCTGCCCGGTTGCAACCGGATCGCTTGGTCCGCCGCCAGCGTGGCCTTGTCGAACTGACGCGCGCGGACCCGCAGCGGGATCTCGGCCAGCCAGGTGTCGGCGTTGTCGGGCGGGATCGCACGGGCGGCTTCGATCTGCCCTTGCGCGCGGACCGGATCGCCCATGTCGGAGTAGGCGGCCGCGCGCACCAGCAGCAGCGCCTTGCGCACCGCGTCGGGCAGGCCGTCGGGGGTGAGCGCGGGCTGCTTGAAGACCTCGGCCTGCTTGCCCTGGGCGACCAGGGACTGCGCCAGCGGCACCACCACCTCGGCCCGGTTGATGCCTTGGGACAGCGCCTCGTTGAATTCGATCTCGGCCGCGGCGGCCTCGCTGCGTGACAGCAGGGCCTTGCCCAGCAGCACGTGCACGGTCAGCATGCGCGAGTCCTGCTGGAGCGCGTTCTTGAGTTGCAGGATCGCGCCGTCCACGTCCTTGCGTTCGAAGCGCTTGAGCGCGTCCTCGTAGTAGCGCGAAGCCTTGGCGCTGTCGGCCTGCGCCAGCGTAGCGCCCAGCGCCAGCGATGCGGCGGCCGCCGCCGCGAGCCATCGGCGAGAAGTCATGTGTCCCCCGTCCCCAACCTGATGTCGTGTCGTGTGTCGTCGCGCCAAAAGAAGCAGGGCCGCGAAGGGCCCTGCAGACGCGCCCGCGATCGTCGCGCGAGCCGGCGATTTCCGGGTCCCCTCGAACAGGGGCCCGGGCCCGCGGGAGCGGGATTCCCGCGACTTACTTCCGGTAGTTGTCGAAGCTCAGCGGCAGCTCGGACAGGTCCTTGCGCAGCACGGCCTGGGCCGCTTGCAGGTCGTCGGTGGACTTGCCGGTGATGCGCACGATGTCGCCCTCGATCTGGGCCTGCACCTTGAGCTTGCTGTTCTTGATCGCGGCCACGACCTTCTTGGCCTCGGTCGCCTCCAGGCCCTTCTTGATCTTGTAGACCTGCTTGACGCGGTCGCCGCCCAGCTTCTCGATCTTGTCCTGCTTGTCGACGAAGCCCAGCACGATGCCCTGCTTGGTGAGCTTGGCGTAGAGCACGCCCTCGATCTGCTCGAGCTGAAACTCGGCGTCGCCGGTGGCGTGGATCTCCTTCTCCTTGTCCTTCCATTCGATCGCGGCGCTGGTGCCCTTGAAGTCGAAGCGGGTGGTGATCTCTTTTTCGCTGGCGTCCACGCTGTTGCGGACCTTGACCATGTCGGGCTCGAGAACGGTGTCGAAGCTGGGCATCGTGTGTGTGCTTTCCTTGTGAGGGCGGGGCGGCGAGGTCGCTCGCGAACGCGGGTTCGGGGCGTGGACCGCCTCCGCAGGCGTTCGGCCAGGGGATAGTCCGAGGGATATGGGCGAGAATTCTGCCATGCAGTCCTCCTCCGCTCACCCCGCTTCGAATGACCGCCGCGACGGCTTGGTCATCGAGACCGACGTCAATCTCAAGCCGTACAACACCTTCGGCCTGCCCGCGACCGCGCGCCGCCTGGTGCGCATCCGCGAGGAGCTGGACGTGCGGCGCGTGGTCGACCATCCCGAGCTCGGCCGCGCGCCCAAGTTCGTGCTGGGCGGCGGCTCGAACCTGGTGTTGACGCGCGACCTGGACGCGGTCGTGCTGAAGATGGAGATCCCCGGCCTGCGCGTCGAGGAGCGCGAGGACTGCTGGATCGTCGAGGCTGGCGCCGGCGTGACCTGGCACGAGGCGGTGGCCTGGTCGCTGGAGCAGGGCGTGCCGGGCCTGGAGAACATGGCGCTGATCCCCGGCACCGTCGGGGCCGCGCCGGTGCAGAACATCGGCGCCTACGGCGTGGAGCTCAAGGACCGGCTGGAGAGCGTGGACGTGGTGGACCTGACGACCGGTCGCCGCGTGGAGCTTCCCGCGTCGGTGTGCCGCTTCGGCTACCGGGACAGCGTCTTCAAGCAGACCGGCTACGGCGGCCTGGCGGGCAAGAGCGTGATCACCAAGGTGCGTCTGCGCTGCCCCAAGCCCTGGGAGCCGCTGCTGGGCTACCTGGACATCGAACGCAAGATGGCCGAGACCGGCATCGCGTCGCCGGACGCGCGCCAAGTCTTCGACTGGGTTTGCGAGATCCGCCGCGCCAAGCTGCCGGACCCGGCGCGCATCGGCAACGCGGGCAGCTTCTTCAAGAACCCGGTGGTGAGCGCCGAGCAGTGCCGCGACATCATCAGCCGCGACCCGCACATCGTGCATTACCCGATGCCCGACGGCAGCTTCAAGCTGGCCGCGGGCTGGCTGATCGACGCCTGCGGGTGGAAGGGCAAGAGCGTGGGCGGCGCCGGCGTCTACGAGAAGCAGGCGCTGGTGCTGGTCAACCGCGGCGAGGCCCGCGGCGCCGAGGTCGTCACGCTGGCGCGCGCGATCCAGGAAAGCGTCTACGGCCGCTTCGGCATCCGGCTGGAGCCGGAGCCGGTGGTGGTCTGAGACGGCGGGTCTTTCACGCAGACGGCCTTGCGGCGGTCCGGAAACCTCACGGCTGTCAACTGTTCGATGAAGTTGGCGTGTCCGGCCTCCGGGGTGAGCAGGCGGATCGGACACGTCTGCATGCCGTAGAAGATATTGCCGACGAGCTTCACGTCATTCGGGCCCGTGTGCTCGTCCCCGCTGCCATTGACGGCGAACTCCACGCTCAGCGGCGAGCGGGTGAAGGTGGAGTTGTAGACGCTGACGCGTTTGGGCGGCGCCTTGTGGTCGGGGTCCTTGGCGAAGGTCAGCGGCGTCTCGTTGAAGTAGTTGCCCTCGAAGCTCACGTCCCAGGGGTTGAGCACTCGGAACGGGGTGGCGGTAGACAAACCGTTGAACGAGTTGTCGGACACGTGCAGACGCCGCGGCGAAACGAGATCCGCCATGGCGCGACGCGAACGAGGGCCCACGGTGGAGGATGTCGGCGGGCTCAGCGCGACTGCGTTGCGGAGCAGATCCACCGAGGCGGACGTCGTCGACTGGATGGCGCTGAAGTAATGGCCCTTGTCGACATACGCCCCCTTTTCGGCGCTCAGCATGGCAGCGGCCAGTTCGGGCACGCGGGCAGGGATGCCACTCAGCCCGTACTCCGTCAACCGGTGGGCATCGATGGCGCCGATGAGGTTCTCCTTGATGATGACCTTGGCGGTGTCCGGCGGCGTCTGCGCCTGACCGATGGCGGTGTCTTTCGCATCCTTCACGCGTCCGATTTGGATGCCCACCCCGGGTTCACCCGACGTTCGCCACAGCACGTTGCCCTCGATGGTGTGGTCGCCGCGCGCGACCATGATCTGCGCCTCCTTGCCCTTTGTTCCTGCGATGCCGACCCAGCGGACCGTCGACGCCGGCAGCGCGTCCAGCACGATTCGGGTGTTGTGCAACTGCAGACCTTCGATGCGGACGCCGGCGGTCGCCTTGTCCCCGCGAAACACGATGTTGCCGCTGCGCTGGCCGGTGTTCACCAGTCGCGTCTCGCCGCTCGTGGCGCCTACCAGACCCGTGCCGGCGCGTAGCTTCAGAGGGCCGGTGAACGCGTAGCAGCCGGCCGGCAGGTACAGGCTGGAGCCTCGCTTGAGCTGCTTGAGCGCATCGCGCAGGCGATCGCCGAGGTCGTCGCCCGTCGACACGTTGCAGGCTTGCGGCCGGATGTCGAAGTCGATCGCGCAGACCAGCTTAGGCGGACCTTGCTCCGGCGCGGGCAACTTGTCCTTGCCGCAGTCACGCCTGTTGTCCGAGGTGTCGGACGATGTCACGGATGCGGACGTCGTGGCGAACGAGGCCAGGGGCGTGGCGCTCTCCTGCGCGAGCAGGGGCGGCGCCGCCATGGCCATCGCCAGCGCGAGCACTGACGAGATCAGGGTGCCTGGGACGACGGAGCGATCGGGCTTGAATTTCAACGCGGACATGGGTTCCTCTTCAGCGCGGCGCGCACGGTGCGCCGCAGAGGGAATTCCAAGCCTTTCGCGTCGATTCGGACATGGCCTCGCCCTGCGTCTCGCGTCGTGGCGACACGCCTGCACGCGCGATGAGGGACCGCATTGCAGGAGGAGGATTCAGCGACCGGACGGGACCGTCCGAAAGGCCGGCCGGCTGGCTGGCGCCTCGGCAACGCCGCTGGCTCAGGCCGCTTCCGGGCGGGCCGACGACGGCGCCACCGATTGCAGGCAGACGCGCAGCGTCTCCAGTTCGACCGGCTTGGACAGGAAGGCCGAGATGCCGGCCTCATCGGCTCTTTGGCGCGACTCCTCGAAGGCGTCGGCCGAGAACGCCACGATGGGCAACTGCCCGCGCGGTGCCGGCAACTCGCGCATCGCGCGCGTGGCCTCGAAGCCGTCCATCTGCGGCGTGTGCAGATCCATCAGCACGACGTCGAAGGGCTGCTGCCGCAGCGCATGCAGGGCTTGCAGGCCGTTCTCGCACAGCGTCGCGCGATGACCCAGCCGCTCCAGCATCGCCTCGATGACGAGGCGGTTGGTCGGGTTGTCCTCGCTCACCAGCACGCGCAGTCCGGTGACGGGCGTGGTGATCGCGTCGTCCGACGCTTCGGTGCGGGAGGGGGCTCGCGTGCCGGCAGTCTGCGAGAGGCTGGGCGGAGCGACGGACGCGGCGGCTGAGATCGGCGCGGCCGGCGAGCTGGCGGCGTTCGACGCCCTGGCCTCGGCGGGACGCGTCGGTTTGAATTCGGTGCTCGGTCGCAAAGGCAGCGCGAGCGTGAAGCGCGCGCCCTGACCCGGTGCGCTCGCGACGTGGATGTCGCCGCCCATCGCACGCGCCAGGCGCCGCGAGATCTCCAGCCCCAGGCCCGCCCCACCGTGACGCCGCGAGGTGCTCGCGTCGCCCTGGCTGAAGCGCTGGAACAGGCGTGCCTGCGTGTCCAGGTCGATGCCGGGACCGGTGTCGCTGATCTCGAACATCAGCAGGTCCTCGCCCAGCGCGCCGACGCCGCGCTGTACGCGGAAATCGATCTGGCCGCGGTCGCAGAACTTCAGCGCGTTGCTCAGCAGGTTCAGCAGGATCTGGCGCAGGCGCGTCGGGTCGGCCTGTACCCAGCCGGGCACGTCGTCGTCGACCTTGAAGCTCAGCGCCAGCCGCTTGGCCGCGGCCTGCGGACGGCTCAGCGCTTCCAGCTCATGCGCCAGCGCGCCCAGTTGCAAGGGCTCCGGCGCGATGGACAGGCCGCCGGCCTCCATCCGCGTCACGTCCAGGATGTCGCCCAGCACCGCCAGCAGATGGCGCGCGCAGTCGTTGGCAGCCTTGAGCTGATCGCTTTGCGCCGGCGTCAGCGGCGCCTCGCGCACCAGTCCCAGCATGCCCAGCAGGCCCTGCAGCGGCGTGCGCAGCTCGTGGCTCATGTTGGCCAGGAAGACGGTCTTGGCGCGGTTCGCGGCATCGGCTTCGCGCTGCGCCTCGTGCAGCCGTCCGGCCAGTGCCTGCTGCTTCAGGCCGTAGCGTTCCAGCCCACGGAACTGGCGGTAGATGACAGCCGCGAACAGCAGCGTCATCGCGGACAGCGCCGCCGTCAGCGCCAGGCTGATCTGGCTCTGACGCCGCACCACCTCGTTGCGCTGGGTGACGTCCTCGGCGACGTGGTGGGTGGAGGTCAGCGAGAGCTCGCGGATCGGATCGGCCAGCGGCTCCATGCGGTCCATGACCGCGCGCAGGCGCTCGGGGTGCTCGCGGATCAGCTGCGCATTCAAGGGCAGCGCATCGGCCCAGCGGACGAAGCCCTGCGCGCGCGCCACCGTGCGCTGGTAGTCGGGGTGATGCGCCAACACCTGGGCCGCGTGCTCGCTCTCGACCAGGTTGAGCCGGCTGACGAAGATCTCGTAGCGCTGCGCCACTTGGTCCGGGTCGACGCCCATGCTGGGGCCGGCGGCCTGCTCCAGCGCCAGGCGCAGCTTCAGGTACTCGGTCTCGAACTGGAACAGGCTCCAGACCAGATAGTCGTCCTGGTAGCGCCGGGTCCCGTTGAGCGCCTCGTACTGCCGGGCCTGCAACCAGGCCACGCCCGCCATCGCCAGCATCAGCAGCAGGCCCATGGCCGCCACCAGCCAGCGCCAGCGGCGCTGCTTCTGCTTGATGAGGGCGGCGCGGTCCATGCTCAGCGCAGCTCCAGGCTGGTCAGCTGCCAGGCGGAGCGTCCGTAATAGACGCTGTTGCGCAGCTCGGCGTGCTTGTAGAAGGGATAGATCAGGAACAGCGGTCCCTTGTCCCGCACCGCCATTGGCTTGTCGTCCAGCAATCGCGCGACGATCACGTCATAGCGGCGCGCGTCCTCGAGCGGGACGACGACGCGGTAGTCGTTGAGCGCACGCGCCTCGACGACCTTGCCCTGCGCCCCGGCCAGCGCCAGCACGTCGCGCAGGAGCGGGCCGGTGAACTTGCGCGTGCCGGGATACCAGGGCGTCTGGGTGCTGAAGCTGACTTGCGGGAGCTTCTCCAGCATGGCCATGTCGAAGACCGCACGGCCGTCCCGATTGGGATGGCGCAGCGAGCCGCCGACGCTCAGCACGACCGCGCCGGCGGGCTCGGCCAGCGGCTGCTCGGCCTGCCGCGCGTGGGCGGGCAGGGCCATCGTCAGGACACAGGTCATCAAGCCCAGCATCAGGGCGGAACGGCGCGCGATCGGCATGGACGGACAGGGACGGTCGGCGCCGGCTTCGTGGGCGGCGCTGCTATCGGTGAAAGCCCGCATGCTACGCGCGGCTCCCCGGCCCATGACCTTGGGGGACCACCCGATTGATGGGGCCCGAGTCGGATTTCCGCCACAGTGCCGGGGGCCGTCCGGACTCCGGTCCTCCCCGAGGGCTGTCGCTGCGGCGACAAGCGGGGCGGGGCGTCGGTCGGAAGATCGGCTGAAACGACGATCTCCAAGATCGCGAAGATCGAGAAGACCGAAGAATCAGGAGACACAACCGATGACGCGCGTGGTCACCCCCCGTCCCGAGAACGTGGACGTCCAGTACAGCCATTGGCCGCAGCGCTTGCCGCGACGCCTGGCGATTCCGGCCACCTCGCTGTGGTTCAACCTGCAGGTCGCGGCGACGCGCTATCCCGACAAGGCGGCGACGCAGTTCCTTGGCGCCTCGCTGAGCTACGCCGAGATGCGCCGCCAGGCCGAGGCGCTGGCCGGCTGGCTCCAGGCGCAAGGCGTGGGCAAGGGCGACCGGGTCGCGCTGTTCATGCAGAACTGCCCGCAGTACCTGATCGCCTTCTATGCGGTGAACCGCGCCGACGCGGTGGTCGTGCCGGTCAATCCGATGAACCGCGAGGACGAGTTCGGCCATTACCTGACCGATCCCGAAACCAAGGTCGTGATTTGCAGCGGCGAGCTGGCGGGCATCGTGGCCAAGGCCGCGGAGCGCCTGCCCGACGCGCAGCGGCCCCGCGCGATCCTGGTCACGCAGTACTGGCAGATGCTGCCCGAGGGCGGCCCCGATGCCGATTGCGGCGCGCCCGAGACCATGCGGAGCTGGCTGACCGCGCGCCATGAACTGCCGCCCGGCGCGACCGACTGGCGCGAGGCGCTGTCGGCGGACCTGCAACCCGGACCGCACACCGCGGGGCCGGACGACATGGCGATGCTGCCCTACACCTCGGGCACGACGGGCCTGCCCAAGGGCTGCGTCCACACCAACGCGACGCTGATGTCCAACAGCTGCGGCGGCTGCCAGTGGGGCTACGCCAGCGCGGAATCGGTGGGGCTGGCGGTGGTGCCGATGTTCCACATCACCGGCACGCTGTATGGGGTGCTGGGGCCGGTGTTCACCGGGATGACGCTGGTCATCATGCCGCGCTGGGATCGGGAGCTCTGCGGGCGATTGATCTCGCGGCATCAGGTCACGCATTGGACCTGCATCCCGACCATGATCATCGACCTGTTCGCGAGTCCCAATTACCGCAGCTTCGATCTGACCAGCCTGCGCTATCTGAGCGGCGGCGGCGCGGCCATGCCCAAGGCGGTGGCAGAGCGGCTGCTGGAGGAGTTCGGGCTGACCTTCGCCGAGGGCTACGGGCTGACCGAAACCGCGGCGCCCAGCCACGGCAACCCGCCGGAGCGCGCCAAGCTGCAGTGTCTGGGCATTCCAATCTTCGGCGTGGACTCGCGCATCGTCGATCCGACGACGCTGGAGGAACTGCCGGTCGGCGAAGTGGGCGAGATCATCACCCATGGGCCGATGGTCTTCCACGGCTATTGGCAGCAGCCGGAGGCGACGGAAGCGGCGTTCGTCGAGCTCGACGGGAAGCGCTTCTTCCGCACCGGCGATCTGGGGCGGATGGACGAGGAGGGCTACTTCTTCATCACCGACCGGCTCAAGCGCATGATCAACGCGAGCGGCTACAAGGTCTGGCCGTCCGAGGTCGAGATGCTGCTGTATCGGCATCCGGCGGTGCAGGAGGCCTGCGTGATCGCGGCGAAGGACGCGTATCGCGGCGAGACGGTCAAGGCCGTGGTCGTGCTGCGCGCCGAGGCCAAGGGCAAGACCACCGACAAGGACATCGTCGACTGGGCCCATGAGCACATGGCCGCCTACAAGGCGCCGCGCATCGTCGAGTTCGTCGAGACGCTGCCCAAGTCCGGCAGCGGCAAGGTGATGTGGCGGTTGCTGCAGGAGCAAGAGGCCAAGTAGCTCCGGCACGATCGCCTGTCGGACGCGCTTCCCCCGAAGGTCGTCCCCCTCACGCCCCTCCACGGAGGGGCGTTTTGCGTCTGGCGCGGCAGCCTCGATCGGAAGAGACGGGTCGCATGAACACACCACCTGTCAAAGCCATTGACCGTGCGGCGTCGGCTGCGGACCATGCGTCCCTCGCCATCAAGGTGGCCAAGCTGGAGACCTCCGTGGAACACGTCGAAACCGAGATCAGCGACCTCAAGACCGAGCTGCGCGAGTTCCGCAAGGAGGTTCGCGCGGACATCATGGCCATCCGCACGCACGACTTCCGACTGATCTTCGGCGCGCTCATCGCGGTGACCCTCGGACTGGCCACGCTGATGGCACGCACCTTCCAGTGGATCTGACCGCTCTCTCCGATCTCTCCTGGCCGACCTGCGACGCCACCCGGCGCCAGGTCTTGCCTCAGAAGCGCGAGCCCGGCTGCTTCAGGAACTCGATCTCCTCGGCGGTGCTCGCGCGGCCGAGGATCTCGTTGCGATGCGGGAAGCGGCCGAAGCGCGCGATGACCTCGCGGTGCCGATGCGCATAGTCCAGCGCATCCTTGAGCCGCGCGTCCTCGGCCGCCAGCGCTTCAAAGGTCGCGACGCTGCGATCTTGCATCGCGAGATCCTCCGCATGCTCCAGCGGCATGGTCACGAACCAGCGCTCCAGCGGACCCAGCTCCTGCGAGCACGGCAGCAGCGCGAGCGCGGCCTCCAACGCCAGCGCATCGCCGGCAAACGCGCGCGGCGTGTCGCGATGGATGTTGCGAGTGAACTGGTCCAGCACCACGATGCGCGCCAGCGCGCCCCAGGCGGTCGAATCCCATTCGCGCAAGCCGCCGGCCAAGGCCTGATCGACCACCGCGCCGAAGCGCTCGCGCAGGCGGGCGTCGAAGGCCGGATCCTTCTTGAACCACTGCGTCAGCACCTGGCCGTCCTGCTCGCCGCCGGGCGCGCCGAACCATTCGTTGAGCACGCGTTGCGCGGGCGCGGGCGTGAGCAAGCGCTGCCAGCGCGGATGCCGCAGCAGCCAGTGCCGCACATAGCTGCAGCCGGGCACCAGCTGCAGCGGGAAGGTGGCCAGCCAGCGCGCGGCCGTCTCCACCAGTTCCGACGCCAGACCCTGCCCGCGCAACTGAGCCGGCACGCCGGTGTGGGTGATGATCAACTGCTCGCCGTGGCGCTCATAGTCCAGTCGGCATTGCAGCCCGGGTTGGGGCTGGGCGAGAAAGCATCTTGCCTCGGGCAGATGCTGGATCACGAAATTCACGTCGCATCTCCACGCTGAGCCTCCCTGCCGAGTTGCAGCCACAAGTAGCTGAATTCCAGGGCTTGCAAGAGCGCGCGCTGCTGGTTGTCCGCCGCGCCGCCATGGCCGCCCTCGATGTTTTCGTAATAGAAGCACGCCTGCCCGAGGGCCTGCATGCGAGCCGCCATTTTCCTCGCGTGGCCGGGATGCACACGGTCGTCGCGTGTCGAGGTGGCGAAGAGCGCCCTCGGATAGGCCACGCCCGCCTTGAGCTGCTGGTACGGGCTGTAGGCCGCGATGTGCGCCCAGTCCTGCGGGTCGTCGGGGTCGCCGTACTCGGCGATCCAGGAGGCGCCCGCCAGCAGCAGGTGATAGCGCTTCATGTCCAGCAGCGGCACCTGGCACACGACCGCGCCGAACAGCTCCGGCCGCTGCACCATGCAGGCGCCCACCAGCAGTCCGCCGTTGCTGCCGCCCTGGATGCCCAACTGCGCCGGCGTGGTCAGGCCGCGCGCGATCAGGTCCTCCGCCACCGCGATGAAGTCGTCGAAGCTGCGCTGCTTGTGCGCCAGCGTCGCGGCCTGGTGCCAGCGCGGGCCGTATTCGCCGCCGCCGCGGATGTTGGCTACCACCAGCTGTCCGCCTCGCGTGAGCCACGCCCGGCCGTTGACGCCCGAGTACCACGGCTGCAGCGAAACCTCGAAGCCGCCGTAGCCGTAGAGCAGCGTCGGCATCGGCACCGGCGTTTGCTTGTCGTCATGGCCATGGCCACGCGAATGCCCGGCCGCCGCGTCGTCCCGCCCCGTCTTGCCGATCACGAAGTACGGGATGCTCTCGCCGTCCGCGCTGGTGGCGAAGAACTGCCGCACTGACAGCCCCGTCGCGTCGAACTGCGCGCCGCGCTGCTTGAGCGGCTCGCGCTCGTCGCTGCCGGCTCGCGCCAGGCTGACGCTGTCCGGGCTGAGGAAGTCCGCGTAGTGCAGCAGATAGTCGTCGCCCAGCGGATCCTCGCGCAGCTCCAGGTCGTGCAGACCCTGCAAGCCCAGCGTGCCGGGGAAGGGCGCCTTGACCTGGCGCAGCGCCGGCGGATGGCGGCGCAGGTCCCACTCCTCGAGCCGGCTGGCCACATGCTCGCTGATGTTGAGCAGCAGGTGATGCCGCGTCAGCTCGTAATCCTCCAGCGAACGGCCCGCCGTCGGCGAGAACATCACCCGCAGGTGCTTGTCATGGCGCTTGTCGTGCTGCTCGCTGCGCCAGAACTCGGCTTCGTCCAGCAGCAGCAGCGAGCCCGCCGGATAGGTCGGCCCATGCGGGATCGCCCAGTCGCTGCGCGGGCGCAGCAGCATCCACGGCCCTTCCAGATGGACGCTCATGTCGCTGGGCAGGTCGATCAGGACGAACTGCCCGTCGCGCCACAGGAAGCGCGACGAGTTGTAGAAGTCCAGCTCTCGGCTGAAGACCACCCGCTCGTGACCCGGCGTGCGGTCCACCGAGGCGCTCACCGACACGTCGTGCGTCTCGCCCTCGAAGATCACCGGCGCCGCGTCCAGCGGCGTGCCGCGGGCCCAGCGCCGCACCTGGCGCGGGTAGCCGGAATCCGTCAGCGAGTCCGGCCCGAAGTCGCTGCCCACCAGCAGCGTGTCCGCGTCCAGCCACTCGACGTCGCTCTTGGCCTCGGGCACCAGGAAGCCGCCTTCGGACGGCGGGATGAAGCGCAGCGTCTCCAGATCGAATTCGCGCAGCTCGTGCGCATCGGCGCCGCCGTCGGACAGCGACACCAGGCATCGCCGGTACTCGGGCGCCAGCGCGGTCGCGCCGTGGAAGACCCAGCCGCGGCCCTCGGCCCGGCCCAGCGCGTCCACGTCCAGCACCAGGCGCCAGGGCGGGTCGGCCAGCTTGAACTCGGCCAGCGTGCAGCGCCGCCACAGACCGCGCGGATGGGCCTCGTCCTGCCAGAGGTTGTAGAACCAGTCGCCGCGGCGCGCGACATGCGGAATCCGGTCGCGCGCGTTGAGCACCTGCAGCAACTCCGCGTACAGCGTCTCGAACTCGGGTTGCGCCTTCAGCGTGGCCAGGGTCTGCTCGTTGCGCTCGCGCACCCATTGCAGCGCGCGTTCACCTTCGGCACCGTCCAGCGCCTCGAGCCAGAGGAAGGGGTCGTCGCCGGTCGGGGGCGCGCCGGCCGGGCCGGTCGGATGCTGCGGATCTGCTTGCACAACGGTCTCCTGATCGAGGACGGACACGGCATGGTCCGTGCCCGCGGGCGGGGGGCCGAAACGCCCCGATCGTGCGGAGCGCCCCGGCGCCTTCTTCTGCAATCACGCCTCGGCTTCCTTCACCAGCTGGGGCGTGATCTCCACGCTGCCCTTGTCGGTGCTGACGTAGGCGGTCCCGTCCTGGATGCTGACCTGCCACTGCATGCCGCGCTCGGCCAGCGCCGCCAGGGCCTGCGACTGCTCCGCCGGAATCTGCCACACCGCCAGCTTGGGCGTGCGCTGCAGCTTGTTCTGGATGCCCGTCCACCAGACCGGCTGGCTGGAGGCGTAGCCGATCACGGTGACGCGCTCGGCCCGGCCATGGGCCTGGCGCAGACGGCGTTCGTCGGGCTGACCCAACTCGATCCAGTGCACCACCTCCCCGGTCAGGTCCAGTTGCCACAGCGGCGGCTCGTCCACATCGGACAGGCCCTTGCTGAACTCCAGCTTGCCGCGCAAGTCGTCCGCCGGGACGTTCAGCGCGTAGGCCAGGATGCGGATCATCATGCGCTCGTCGGTCTCCGACGGATGGCGGGCGACGGTGAGGTTGTGCTCGCCATAGACATGGCGGTCCATGTCCGAGATCTGCAGCTGGGCTTTGTGGATGGTGGCCTTGAGCGCCATGGTGGGGATTCGCGGTAAGACGGGTCAGGGGGCGGCATGAGAACTGCCCGCCGAGCACCCGGTTGGAACGGAGGCCGCCCGGGTCCTGGGACGCGGAAACGACTTGAAGCCGCGCATTATCCGGGTCATGGCATCATGCCGACCGCGCCGCCCGGCCCAGGCCGGGCGAGCTCCGCAGGCCGCCGTCTGCGCGGACCCCAAACGGGCCCCGCGGCGGCCGACGTATCGACGAGACTCGGCGCCCATCCGGCGCCTCGACCCGAGAGCACCCCACATGAACACACTCCGCACCTCCGTTGCCGTGGCCGTCCTGCTGGCCAGCGGTCTGGCCGTCGCCCAGTCCACCGGCACCCCCGCCAAGCCGGCCGCCAAGCCCGCCGCGCAAAGCGCCGCCCCGGCCGCCAAGCCCGCCGCCAAGGGCAAGCTGATGACGCGCGACGAGCTGCGCAGCTGCATGGCCAGCAACCAGGAGATCGACGACCAGGCCGCCAAGCTCAAGACGCGCCAGGCCGACGTGCTCAAGGAGCGCGACGAGCTCAAGGCGCTCAAGGAAACGAACGCCAAGTCCGACTCCGACCTGGGCACCCAGGGCGATGCGCTCAAGGCGGAGATCGCCGCGACCAACGCCGCGGGCGAAGAGCTCAAGGTGGCCGCGCCCAAGATGGAGAAGGCCGAGCTCAAGGCCAAGCAGGAAGAGTTCAACGCCCGCGCCGCCGCGCTGCAGGCCAAGATCGACGCCTACAACGCCGCGCTGACCACGGCCCGCGCCGAGGCCGCCAAGGCCGTCGATGCCTACAACGCCCGCGTCGATGCCTTCCAGAAGCACACCGACGACTTCAACGAGGCCGTCGAGGACCTGAACGACAAGCGCAACGCCTGGAAGCTCAAGTGCGGCAACCGTTCGTACGACGAGAACGACGAGATCGCGATCAAGAAGGAACTCGCCGGCAAGAAGTAAGCCGACGGAGAGCGCCGCCAGGCGGGCGGCGACGCGCGACGCGATCCTCGGATCGCCATGGACAAGGGGGCCTCAGGCCCCCTTGTTCGTTTCGGATCGATCCGCCGGCTCGACCTCGGTCTCAATCGTCCTTGGCGTCGTCCACGCGGATCGCCCGGTCCAGCGCCGTGGGCGCGACGCGCGTCTGGCCGTGCGACTTGAAATAGTCCTCCAGCGCGTCCACCGCCAGCGGACCGGTCTGCACGAAGCGGGCCTGGGTGAACACGGTGAATCCGTCGCCGCCGACCTGCAGGAAATCGTTGATCGCCACGCGCAGGGTCTGCGTCGGCGACACCGGCTTGCCGTCGAGCATCAGGCTGCCCGGCACGAGACGTGAGCCCACCGGCCGGCGCTTGTCCCAGCGATAGGACAGGCCCTTGGAAACCTGCAGCGGCAGGAACTTGCTGTCGCCCGCCTGCCATTGCTGCTCCAGCAGTTGGTGCAGCTGGGCGCCGCTCATCTCCACCACGACCAGCGCGTTGGAGAAGGGCAGGGCCGCGAACAGGTCGCCGAAGGTCACATGGTCGTCGTCGCGATGAATGATGCCGGTGCGCACGCCGCCGATGTTGGTGAAGGCGACTTGCGCGCCGCCGTTCTCCGGCGTACGCATCACGGCGAGCATCGAGTCCGCCACCAGCTGCCCCACGGTCGAGCCGCCACCGGCGTTCTTGTCCTCGCCCTCCTTGCTCACCGCCTTGGACAGGAAGCCCACCGGCCGGTCGATCAGCGGCTGCGCCACGCGCTGGTAGCTGTTGATCAGCAGGGTCTGGCGCGGATCCTTGTCCAGCTCGGGTCGCACGACGACGTTGTCGGCGCGAGCCTCGATCAGCCGGCCGCTGGCGCGGTCCAGATTCAGGTCGATCTCGGTGACCAGGGTACCGTACTTGTCGCCGCTGGTGACCAGGCGGTCGTCGATGCGGCAGTTGTAGGCGCGGTGCGTGTGGCCCGAGACGATCAGCCCGACGCGCTTGTCCAGCTTCTTGACGATGTCCACGATGGGGCCGGAGATGCCGGGGCACTCGTTCATGCCGCCGGTGGGCAGGCCGCCCTCATGGATCAGCACGACGACCGCGTGCACGCCCTGTCGCTCGAGCTCCGGCACCAGGCGGTTCACCGTTTCCGCCTCGTCCTCGAAGCGGACGCCCGCGATGGCGCGTGGGCTGACCAGCTCCGGCGTGCCCTTGAGCGTCAGGCCGATGAAGCCCACCGCCACGCCGTCGAAGCGCTTGATGGCGTAGGCCGGCAGGATGGACTGGCCGGTCTGCTTGTCGAGGGTGGATGCGGCCAGGTACTGGTACTTGGCGCCCTTGAACTCGGTCGGGCCCTTGCAACCGTCGGTCGGATGGCAGCCGCCGCGCTGCTTGCGCAGCAGTTCGGCCACGCCCTGGTCGAACTCGTGGTTGCCGACCGAGGCCAGGTCCAGTCCCATCATGCCCAGCGACTCGATGGTCGGCTCGTCATGGAACAGCGCCGACAGCAGCGGGCTGGCGCCGACCAGGTCACCCGCGGCGACGAAGACGTGGTTGGGATTCTTGGCCTTGATCCGCGCGACCAGGGTGGCCATGCGCTCGGCGCCGCCGGCGGCGACGGTCACCAGCTTGGACGGGTCCTGCGGATCGGGCAGCTTGATGCCCCCGGACGGGGGCATCAGGTTGCCGTGGAAGTCGTTGATCGCCAGCACCTTGACGGCCACCGAGCCGGTGGCGACGGGCTTGGCGGGCGCGCTGGCGCCCAGGGTCGGCGGCATCGGCGCCGAGGCGGTCGGGCCGGTCGAGGAGGACGGGCTCAGCGAGCCGCAGGCGGCCAGCAGCGCCGCGCTCAGCAGCAGCGAGAGCGCGCCCAGCGGGCGGCGGATCAAGGGACGGTTCATCGGGGGAGGCTCCAGAAACCCGGGTCGCGGCGTCCGCAAATGTTTGCGGATGCAAAACGGCGGATTGTGCCTCGCGCGTTTGGCGATGCCGTGAGGGCGGCGTTCAGCTGCGCGGAGGGCGACCGGCGCCGCGGCTGGCGTGCTCGCAGTCCGGGTCGTCGCACAGCTCGCAGCGCCAGTCGCCACCGAGTTGCTCGCCCCGTTGCAGCAGGCGCCCGAAGAGGCCGTCCTCGCGGCCCAGGTGCGGGCGCAGCAGCGGACCCAGCGCGTTGAGCGCCTGCTGCAGGCGCTCCGGGCCGGCACCCGAGACCAGGCTGTAGCCCAGGCCCGCATCGCGCAGCGCGCGCCGCACCAGGCGGTCGGTGGGCTGCTGCGCATGCGGGCCGTCGCGCATCTCGTCGGCGATCCAGCCCAGGTCCAGCGCCATCAGCAGCGTGGCGTCCATGCGGGCCTGGACCTGGAGCGCGAAGGGATAGAGCGAGACGTCGTCGAAAAGCAGCTCGCTGTAGACGGCCGTCATCAGCGGCGTGGTGTCGTGGATCACCAGGTCGTGGGCGAGGGCGGCGGCTTCGGCTCGCCGCCATTGCTCCTCGGCGATGGCGCGCTGCTCGTCGGGGCGCGGGGTGCGCAGCTCGCGCTCGCACCATTCGCGCAGGTATTCCGGGATCAGCGCGCAGCGCAGGCGCGTCTGAGCGCTCAGGTGCGCGAGCAGCGCGACGCCGAGCTGGCTCTTGCCGGTGCTCTCGGCGCCGACCAGGGCGATGTGAAGCGCCATGGCGGGGCGCTCAGGCGGCGGCGGTCGCCGGCCGCAGCTGGCGCTGCCACGAGCGCCAGCCCGCCACCGACATCGGCACGAAGACCGCGTACAGCACCACCGTCAGCCAGTAGCCCTTGAACGCGAACAGCGCGATGCTGACCAGATTCACCATCACCCAGACGGGCCAGTTCTCCTGGTATTTGCGGCCCAGCAGCCATTGACCGGTGATGCTGGCCACCGTGGGGAGGGCATCCCAATAGGGGAGGGGCGAATCGGTGCGGTGCTGCAGGAACAGGCCCAGCAGCGGCCAAGCCGCCAAGGTCACCAGCAGGGCGGTCACGCGGCCGCGCGGACCCAGCGTGCGCACATGCAGCGAGTCGCCCTCGGCGGTGCGGCCGCGCATCCACTGCCACCAGCCCCACAGCGCCAGCCCCGCGAAGAGCAGCTGAAGCGTGGCCTCGCCATACAGCTTGCCGCTCCAGAACAGCAGGAAGTAGAGCAGCGAGCTGGTCAGCGCCAGGGGCCAGGCCAGCACCTGCACGCGCATGTTGCAGATCACCATCCAGATCGCCAGCACGAAGGCGACCAGCTCCAGCCAGCTGATGGGACTGCCCAGCGCGGTGAAGGCCGGCGCGAGCGCCGCGGCGATCGCCGCGTCCATCGACGTGACCATGGCGTGGAAGAGGGCGGGCAATGGCCCGATCAGGGCATCCATCGTCGACAGCATGCGGGACCCGGAGGATTCAGCGACGCAGCGGGACGAAGACCTCGTCCGGCTTGACCATGCCCAGCTCCATGCGCGCCTTTTCCTCGACCATCTCGAGGCCTTCGCGCAGGTCGAGCAACTCGGCCTGCAGCTGCGCGTTGCGCGCGCGAGCCTTCTCGTTGGCCTCCTCCTGCAGTCGCAGCTCGGCGCGCAACTGGACGCCACGCGCCAGTCCGCCCTTGCCGAGCCAGAGCTGGGCCTGGATGGCGCAAAGGAAGGCAGTGAGGACGATGGCCAGGGCTTTCACAGGCCGCGAGTGTAGCCGCCTGCGCGTGAAGAACACGTCCGCGGACGGATCGCGGACACCGGATTCATGGGAGGCGCGGGCTCGACGAGGCGTCGCAATGTCGCCATGAAAAAAGGCGAGCCCGTCGGACTCGCCTTTCGATGGGGGTGGGCCTCCCCCTGGGGAGGCAGCATCAGTCCGGATCAGCGCAGGTTGTAGAACGCCGCGCGGCCGGGGTACACGGCCACGTCGCCCAGGTCTTCCTCGATGCGCAGCAGCTGGTTGTACTTGGCCATGCGGTCCGAGCGCGACAGCGAGCCCGTCTTGATCTGGCCGGCGTTCAGGCCGACGGCGATGTCGGAGATCGTCGAGTCCTCGGTCTCGCCCGAGCGGTGCGAGATCACGGCGGTGTAGCCGGCGCGCTTGGCCATCTCGATGGCGGCGAAGGTCTCGGTCAGGGTGCCGATCTGGTTGATCTTGATCAGGATCGAGTTGGCGATGCCCTTGTCGATGCCTTCCTTCAGGATCTTGGTGTTGGTGACGAAGAGGTCGTCGCCCACCAGCTGCACCTTGGCGCCCAGCTTCTCGGTGATGTGCTTCCAGCCGTCCCAGTCGCCCTCGGCCATGCCGTCCTCGATCGAGATGATCGGGTACTTGTCGACCCAGGTGGCCAGCATGTCGGTCCATTGCTCGGCCGTCAGCTGGATGCCGCCTTCGCCTTCCAGAACGTACTTGCCGTCCTTGTAGAACTCGCTGGCGGCGCAGTCCAGGCCCAGGGCGATCTGCTCGCCGGCGGTGTAGCCGGCCTTGTCGATCGCTTCCAGGATCATCTGGATCGCGGCTTCATGGTTCTCGACGTTGGGAGCGAAACCGCCCTCGTCGCCGACCGCGGTGGACATGCCCTTGGCGTCGATGATCTTCTTGAGCGCGTGGAAGACCTCCGCGCCCCAGCGCAGCGCCTCGCGGAACGACGGGGCGCCCACGGGGATGATCATCAGCTCTTGCAGGTCCAGCGTGTTGTTGGCGTGAGCGCCGCCGTTGATGACGTTCATCATCGGGACGGGGAGCTGGTTGCCGCCCATGCCGCCGAAGTAGCGGTACAGGGGCAGGCCCGACTCTTCCGCCGCGGCGCGCGCCACGGCCATCGACACGGCCAGCATCGCGTTGGCGCCCAGGCGGCTCTTGTTCTCGGTGCCGTCCAGGTCGATCAGGGTCTTGTCCAGGAAGGACTGCTCCGAGGCGTCCAGGCCCAGCACGGCTTCCGAGATCTCGGTGTTGATGTGCTCGACGGCCTTCAGAACGCCCTTGCCGAGATAACGGGACTTGTCGCCGTCACGCAGTTCGATGGCTTCGCGCGAGCCGGTGGACGCGCCGCTCGGGACCGCGGCGCGGCCCATCACGCCGGACTCCAGCAGCACGTCGCATTCCACGGTGGGGTTGCCGCGGCTGTCGAGAATCTCTCGGCCGACGATGTCAACAATGGCGCTCATGGGAACAGTCTCCAGAAGTGAAAAAACTTGTCGGCGCGCATGGTGCCAGCAACGGGTTACCTGCGCTGAACAATCAGACGCCGTCCACGACCACCATGCGCATGACGCCGGCGTGCTCGCGCAGCGACTTGGCGTGCTGGTAGGTCTCGGAGTGATAGAAGCGCTTGGCCGCCTCGCGGTCCGCGAACTTCAGCACCACCAGGCGCGACGGGGTCCACGGGCCTTCCAGCACCTCGAACTCGCCGCCGCGCACCAGCACCTCCGCGCCGTGCTCCTGCATGGCTTTCGTGCTCCATTCACGGTACTTGGCCATCTGCTCGGGATCGGTCACGGTGACGTCGGCAATGATCAGTGCGGGCATGGAGAGGGGTCCTGGTGAATGCGGTGAGGGCGGTGATGCAGGCGAGTGGTTCGAAGGCCCATGCGCGAGCGGCTCCTCTCGGAGCCGCTCAGGGTCATGTCATCAAGCCACCTTGGCGGTGGCGCCGTGGCCGGCCTTGGCCTTGTGCTCCAGCGCCGCCTTGATGAAGGCGATGAACAGCGGGTGGCCGTCCCACGGGGTCGACTTGAATTCCGGGTGGAACTGCACGCCCATGTACCACGGGTGCACGGCACGCGGGAGCTCGACGATCTCGGTCAGCTTCTCGCGCTGGGTGATCGCGGAGATCACCAGGCCGGCGTCCTGCAGCTGGTCCAGATACTGCTCGTTGGCCTCGTAGCGGTGGCGGTGACGCTCGGTCACGACCGGGCCGTAGATCTCGTGGGCCAGCGTGCCCGGCTTGACGTCGGAGCTCTGGGCGCCCAGGCGCATGGTGCCGCCCAGATCGGACTTCTCATCGCGCTTCTGGATGGAGCCGTCGGCGTCCTGCCACTCGTCGATCAGCGCGATGACCTTGTGCGGTGCTTCGGGTTCGAACTCGGTGGAGTTGGCGCCGTCCAGGCCGGCCTTGTGGCGGGCGTACTCGATGGTCGCGACCTGCATGCCCAGGCAGATGCCCAGATACGGGGTCTGATGCTCGCGCGCGTACTGGGCGGCGAGGATCTTGCCCTCGACGCCGCGCTTGCCGAAGCCGCCGGGGACCAGGATCGCGTCGTACTTGCCGAGCTGCGCGACGTGGTCCGCGTCCAGCGTTTCCGAATCGACGTACTCGATGTTGACGCGGGCGTGGTTGTGGATGCCGGCGTGGCGCAGCGCCTCGTTCAGCGACTTGTAGCTGTCCGACAGATCGGTGTACTTGCCGCACATCGCGATCGTGACTTCGGTCTTCGGGTTCTCGACCTCGTTGACCAGCAGGTCCCAGCGCTTCAGGTCGGTGGACTTGGTGTTGAGCTGCAGCTTGGTGCAGATCAGCTGGTCCAGACCCTGCTCGTGCAGCACGCGCGGGACCTTGTAGATCGTGTTCACGTCCCACATGGAGATCACGCCGTACTCCGGCACGTTGGTGAACAGCGAGATCTTCTCGCGCTCGTCGTCCGGGACGCGGCGGTCGGCGCGGCACAGCAGCGCGTCGGGCTGGATGCCGATCTCGCGCAGCTTCTGCACCGTGTGCTGGGTGGGCTTGGTCTTGAGCTCGCCGGCGGCGGCGATCCACGGGACGTAGGTCAGATGCACAAACGCGACGTTCGTCGGGCCCATCTTGAGCGACATCTGACGCGCGGCTTCCAGGAAGGGGAGCGACTCGATGTCGCCGACCGTGCCGCCGATTTCCACGATCGCGACATCCACCGCGTCCGGCGTGCCGTGACCGGCGCCGCGACGGATGAAGTCCTGCATCTCGTTGGTGATGTGGGGGATGACCTGGACGGTCTTGCCCAGATAGTCGCCGCGGCGTTCCTTCTCCAGCACCGACATGTAGATCTGGCCGGTGGTGAAGTTGTTGCTCTTCTTCATCCGCGTGGTGATGAAGCGCTCGTAATGGCCCAGGTCCAGGTCGGTTTCCGCGCCGTCGTCGGTGACGAAGACTTCACCGTGCTGGAACGGGGACATGGTCCCCGGATCCACGTTGATGTAGGGATCCAGCTTGATCAGGGTGACTTTGAGGCCGCGGGACTCGAGAAGCGCCGCGAGAGAGGCCGATGCGATGCCCTTGCCGAGGGAGGACACGACACCGCCGGTGACGAAGACGTACTTGGTCATTGTCTTGCAGCGCCTGATTTGGCCGGGTGCGTCGTCCCGGATCTCAAAACGCCGTGGTGGTAAAGCGCGATTATAGCGACGTCGAATTGGCCTTCATCCGGCCCGCATTTCGCCGATCAGCTCGAGCACCAGATGCGCGGTGTCGTCGGGCCGTTCGAACGGATAGAGATGCGAGCCTTCGAACCAGCGGAACAGATCCTTGGCCAGCGCCTTGGAACCCGCGGCCGTCGCTTGCCGAAGTTCCTCTGACTGCGTGCCCGCGATGAAGGCCACCGGGCACTTCGGCGCATGGCGCTTGAGGATGCGGGGAAGGTTGTGCGGCAGCGTGTTGTAGATGCGGGTCTCGATCTCGCGGGTGAAGCCCAAACGGACCTGGCCGTCATCGTGCTCGTCGAAGCCGCTGGCGACGTAGTCCTGCAGTACGCGGGGATCCCAGCGCGCGAACTTGTGCTTGGACGCGAAATGCGCGTACACGTCCTCGCGGGAGGGCCATTCGTAGCGGCGTTGCTGCGAGATCTTGCCCGGCGAGACCCGCTTGATGAAGCCGGCCGTCTTCGCGACTTGCAAGCTGTGGGCGCGCCAGCCGTCGACGACCGGCGAATCCAGCATCACCAGGCCTTGCACCAGCGCCGGCTTGCGACAGGTCGCCAGCAGCGAGAGCAGGCCGCCGAGCGAGTGCCCGACCAGCGTGACCGGCCCCGCGGGCTTGACCTCGTGCTCGATGAAATGCAGCAGCTCGTCGCGCAGATGCGGCCAGTTGCTGGTGACCGGATAGCGCGGATCGTGGCCGATGCGCGGCAGCGCGTGCACTTGCCAGCCGGCTTCGCGCCAGATGTCGAAGAGCACCCGATAGCAGCCCGACGGGAAGCCGTTCGCGTGGGAGAAGACGAGCGTCTTCGAGCTCGGGGCGGGCAGCGTCATCGGCGTGGTCGGCGTCATCGGCATGTCGGGAGGCTTCGATCGTTCAGCGGGCGGTGGCCAGCGCCTTGAGTTGATAGAGCGCCGCGTGCGCCTCGCGCGGGCTGAGCGCGTCGGGATCAAGGTCCTGCAAGGCGTCCAGCAACTCCGAGGAACCGTGCGCCGCGGTTCCAGGCGCGGGTTCGGGTGGTGCGGCGAAGAGATCGATCTGCGTCTCGCCCTCGCTGGCGCGGGCCTCGAGCGCCTCCAGCGACGCCCGTGCCTGCCGCACCACCGGGCCGGGCATGCCGGCCAGTCGCGCGACCTGCACGCCGTAGCTGCGGCTGGCGGGGCCGGGCTGGATCTCGTGCAGGAAGACGATGTCCTCGCCGCTCTCCACCGCGGAGACATGCATGTTCGCCGCCTGCGGATGCTTGGCGGGGAACTCGGTCAGCTCGAAGTAATGGGTCGCGAACAGCGTGAAGGCGCGGCACTTGTCGTGCAGGTGCGTGGCGATCGCGCCGGCCAGCGCCAGGCCGTCGAAGGTCGAGGTGCCGCGGCCGATCTCGTCCATCAACACCAGCGACTGCTCGGTCGCGGCGTGCAGGATCGCCGCGGCCTCGGTCATCTCCAGCATGAAGGTGGACTGCGCGTTGGCGAGGTCATCCGCCGCGCCGATGCGGGTGTGGATCGCATCGATGGGGCCGAGCCGGCAGGCCGTCGCCGGCACGTACGAGCCCACCGCCGACAGCAGCGCGATCAGCGCGACCTGGCGCATGAAGGTGCTCTTGCCGCCCATGTTCGGGCCGGTGATGACCAGCAGCTTGGTGCGGGCGTCGAGCCGGCAGTCGTTGGCCATGAACTCGCCCGCGCCGGTCTCGCGCAGACGCGCCTCGACGACGGGATGGCGGCCTCCCTGGATCTCGATGCAGGGGTGCGAAACGAACTCCGGCCGGCACCAGTTCAGCGTACCGGCGCGCTCGGCGAGCGCCGACAGCACGTCCACCGAGGCCAGCGAACGGGCCAGCTTGCCCAGTGCTTGCAGCTCCTCGGTGAGCTGGTCGATGACCAGCTCATAGAGCATCTTCTCGCGCGACAGGGCGCGCTCCTGCGCCGACAGCGCCTTGTCCTCGAAGTCCTTGAGCTCGGGCGTGATGAAGCGCTCGGCGTTCTTCAGCGTCTGGCGGCGCTGGTAGTCGGACGGGACCTTGTCCAGGCCGCTGGTCGTGACCTCGATGTAGAAGCCGTGGACCTTGTTGTACTGGACGCGCAGATTCTGGATGCCGGTGCGGGCGCGCTCGCGGACTTCCAGCTTCAGCAGGAAGTCGTCGCAGTTGGTCTGGATGCCGCGCAGCTCGTCGAGCTGTTCGTCGAAGCCGGTGGCGATGACGCCGCCTTCGCGCAGCATGGCCGCGGGTTCCTCGGCGATCGCGCGGGTGAGAAGCTCCGCCAGATGCGGGGAGGCGCGCAGGCCTTCGGCCAACTGGTCCAGCAGGGTGCTGCCGACGGGCACGGTCTGCGCCAGTTCCGGCAGGATCTGCAGCGTCGCGCGCAGACCGGCGAGCTCACGCGGACGCACCTGGCGCAGCGCGATGCGGGCGGAGATGCGCTCCACGTCGGAGACTTGGCGCAGCGCCTCGCGCAGCGGCTCGAAACCGGTGGTCATCAGTTCGGCGATCGCATCCTGGCGCTCGCGGGCAGCGGCGCGGTCGCGCAGCGGATGCAGCAGCCAGTGACGCAGCGCGCGGCTGCCCATGCCGGTGCGGCAGGTGTCGAGCAGCGACAGCAGCGTGGGGGAGGTCTCGCCGCGCAGCGTCATCGTCAGTTCGAGGTTGCGCTGCGTCGCTGGAGGAAGGTCCAGCAGGTCGGTGGCGCGCTGCACCTGCAGTGTCTTCACATGCGACAGCGCGCGGCCTTGCGTGTGTTCGGCGAAGGAGAGCAAGGCGGCCGCGGCGGCATGCGCGGCGGGCATGTCGTGGGCGTTCAGGCCTTGCAGCGAAGCGACGCCCAGTTGCTCGCACAGCTTGCGCTGGCCGAGCTTGGCGTCGAACTGCCAGCCGGGGCGATTCGTGATGGGCGGGCGCGCGGCGAGCACGGCCTGCGGATGCTTTTCGCGATCGACCAGGACTTCGGCCGGCGACAGTCGCGCGAGCCAGGAGCCCAGCTCCCGCTCGCCGCACTGCGCCAGTCCAAGCTGGCCCTGCGTAAGCGACAGCCACGCCAGACCCAGCGTCTTGCCCTGCGCGGACACCGCCAGCAGCACCGAGTCCTGCTTGTCGGCCAGCAGCTCCGAGTCGGTGACCGTGCCCGGCGTCACCACGCGCACGACCTTGCGCTCGACCGGCCCCTTGTTCAAGCCGACCTCGCCGACCTGCTCGGCGATGGCGACGGACTCGCCCAGCTTGATCAGCTTGCCGAGATAGGACTCCAGCGCATGCACCGGAACGCCGGCCATGACGACCGGATTGCCGCCGCTCTGGCCGCGGGTGGTCAGCGTGACGTCCAGCAGCGCGTTGGCCTTGCGGGCGTCGTCGAAGAAGACCTCGTAGAAGTCCCCCATGCGATAGAAGACCAGCGTGTCGGGGAAGTCGGCCTTGATGCTGAAGTACTGCCGCATCATCGGCGTGTGCTGGCTGAAATCGTCGGTCTCGGCGCTGCTCATCGGGGACGGGGAATGAGCAACGCCCTCGCGCGGAGGGCGTTGCGGTGGGTGGCTGGGAGGCGAGTGTAGGGCATGGCCGGGGCGGTCCTGGGCATCACGC
Organism: Roseateles sp.; assembly: GCF_039595295.1. Classification (GTDB taxonomy): domain Bacteria; phylum Pseudomonadota; class Gammaproteobacteria; order Burkholderiales; family Burkholderiaceae_C; genus Roseateles. Next base: position 42,198 of record NZ_JBCNLU010000016.1, on the reverse strand, counting down.
GTAGAGGCGGTGGTCGGGGTCAAGCCAGATGACATAGAAGACCTCGTTGATGAGCAGGCCATGCAGGCGGCCATGCGCGAAATGCTAAAACTGATAACGCCGCGTCGATGTCGCACCGATGCCGAAAGCCGCCAACCCCTTCTTCGGAACGAGGGCCAGGCAGTCCGGAAACGACGAAGCCCTCCAAAGGGAGGGCTTCGTCTTCAGCTTGAGACAAGCTCAAGAGGGCGACTCATGCGGCGCGGCGCATCTGCCGCGCGATGCCGGCATCAGGCCTGGTCGAGGTCCGACTTCTTGAGGCGCACCGGGCCCCGCTTCTTCGGCGCTTCGGCGTCGGCGGTCTTGGCCTTGGGCTTCTTGGGCGCGGCCACATCCGGCGCTTGCGCGGCGGCCGCGTCGGCTTCCAGCGCTTCCTGCGTGATCACGCGGGTGTAGGGGGCCAGCGTCGCGACCAACTGACCGTAGATCTTGGGCGTGCCCGCCAGGATCTCGCGCTGGAACAGGAAGTCCGGCTCGCCGGTGAAGTTGCCCACCAGGCCGCCGGCCTCGGCAATGATCAGCGAGCCCGCGGCCACGTCCCACGGGTTCAGGCCGGTCTCGAAGAAGGCGTCGTAGTAGCCCGCCGCCACGTAGCACAGGTCCAGCGCGGCCGCGCCCGGACGACGCAGGCCGGCGCATTGCGTCATGACCTCCTCGAACATCTTCATGTAGCGCTTGAAGTTGTCGCCGCGACGGAACGGGAAGCCCGTGCCGATCAGCGCGTCGCTCATGCGGGTGCGCTTGGACACGCGGATGCGCTTGTCGTTGAGATAGGCGCCGCGGCCCTTGGTCGCGTAGAAGAGATCGTTGCGGGTCGGGTCGTAGACCACCGCCTGCTGCACCACGTTGCGATGCGCCAGCGCGATCGACACGCAGTACATCGGCAGGCCGTGGATGAAGTTGGTCGTGCCGTCCAGCGGGTCGATGATCCACTGGAACTCGGAATGCTTGGCGCCGTATTCGCGGCCGGACTCTTCGGCCAGGATGCCGTGGTCGGGGTAGGCCTGCAGCAGCGTCTCGATGATCGCCTGCTCGGCGGCCTGGTCCACTTCGGTCACGAAGTCGTTGGGCGACTTGGTGTTGATCTTCAGGATGTCCAGGTCCATCGACGCGCGGTTGATGATGGCGCCGGCGGTGCGTGCCGCCTTGATGGCGACGTTGAGCATGGGATGGAGGGCGGCTTGCGTCATGCGGGACGATTCCTGTGCGAAGTGGACTGGCGAAAGGAAAGAGCAAGCGCCGGGAGAAGTCCTGGGACCTTCTGCCGGCGCGGATAATTCGCGATTTTGACACAGAGCCGTGGTTTTCCCTATGCCCCCCGCCGACGACACCCGATTCGTGCTGATCGAGACCAGCCATCCCGGCAATGTCGGCTCGACCGCGCGCGCGATGAAGGTGATGGGCTTCCGAGATCTGGTGCTGGTGCGGCCGCGCTTCGCGGACGTGCTCAGTCAGGAGGAGACGGTCGCCATGGCCAGCGGCGCCGCCGACATCCTGGCCCGCGCGCGCATCGTCGATCGGGTCGAGGATGCGCTGGACGGCTGCAGCTTCGTCTGCGCCACGGCGATGACGCCGCGCGACTTCGGTCCGCCGACGCGCGCGCCGCGTGAGCTCTTCGCGGAGCTCGCCCGCGGCGAGCCGGTGCGGCATCGCGTCGCGCTGATGTTCGGCTCCGAGCGCTACGGGATGAGCAACGAGGACGTCTATCGCGCTCATGCGGTGCTCTCGATCCCGACGCATCCGGAGTACGGCTCGTTGAATCTGGCGCAGGCGGTGCAGTTGCTGTCCTACGACTGGCGGCAGGCGCTGGGCGGCTTCGCGGTGGAGCCCCGCACCGCCGACGCGAACCTGGCCGACGCGCGCGCGGTGCAGGGGCTGCTCGCGCATCTCGAGTCCAGCCTGGTCCACCTTGGCTATCTGGATCCCGCGTCGCCCAAGAAGCTGATGCCGCGGCTGAATCAGCTGTTCAATCGCGCGGTGCTGACGCAGGAGGAGATCCACATCCTGCGCGGCATCGCCCGCGCGATCGAGAAGACCCGCCCGCACGACCCGTCCCCCGCGCTTGGGGGGGACGAGTAGGCGAGACGGGGGAGCGCACGGGGGAGTGTTGCGGCGGCGCAGAAGACCTGGGCCCGGCAAGGTCGGAGCCCGCCGCTAAACTGGCCGACCCGCATCACGAGCCCCTGGGCTCTGCCAGGTCCCGTCTATGTTCCAGCGTCTTCGCGAAGACATCGCCTGCATCCTCGAACGCGACCCCGCCGCCCGCTCGGCCTGGGAGGTGCTGACCTGTTACCCGGGTCTGCACGCGCTGACGCTGCATCGCCTCGCGCACTGGTTCTGGACGCGCGGTCTGCGCTGGCTGGGGCGCTTCACTTCGCACATCGGGCGCTTCTTGACCGGGATCGAGATCCACCCCGGCGCGACCATCGGCCGGCGGGTGTTCATCGACCACGGCATGGGCATCGTCATCGGCGAGATGACCGAGATCCATGACGAGGTGACCATCTATCAGGGCGTGACCTTGGGCGGCACCTCGCTGGTCAAGGGCGCCAAGCGGCATCCGACGCTGGAGCGCGGCGTGATCGTCGGCGCCAACGCCTGCATCCTCGGCGGCTTCAGCGTCGGCGAGGGCGCGCGAGTGGGGTCGGGCGCGGTGGTGACGAAGCCGGTTCCGGCGGGCGCCACGGCGGTCGGGAATCCGGCCCGGATCATCGAGGCCAAGGGCGATGCGCAGCGCGAAGAGGCGGCGGCCCGGATGGGCTTCTCGGCTTATGGCGTGACGCAGGGCGACGATCCGGTCGCTCAGGCGATGAAGGGCTTGATCGACAACGCGTCAGGACATGAGCATCAGATCGCGCTGCTGTGGCAGGCGATCGCGAAGCTGTCGGAGGAGCAGCGCCGGGATTGCGTGCCGCAAGGCGCGCAGCAGGGCGAGCACTTCGATGCGGACGAGCTGACGCGGTTGGTGAAGTGAGCGGGCGCTGGTGAGCGGACGATCTTCGATGTCGCGCTGATTTTCCTCCCGCCCCCCCTCCGCTCCCGCAGGTATGGCTCCCTCTCCCGCCGGGCGGGAGAGGGCAGGGGAGAGGGTCTTCCGGCCCTCTCTCGCGGAATCAATGATGGTGGCCGTGATCCCCATGCGCGTGGCCGTGGGCGATCTCTTCCTGCGACGCGGCGCGCACGTCCTTGACCTTGACCGTGATCTTCAGGTGCTGGCCGGCCAACGGATGATTGCCATCCAGGTGCACCGTGTCGCCCTTGATCTTGGCGACGGTGAAGACCTGGTAGCCCTCGTCGGAATTCGGATCATCGCCCTCGTTGGCCGCGCGCAGCTGCAGCTGGCCGCCGACCTTCACGCCGGGCGGGAAGTCCTTCTTGGGAATGGTGATCATCAGGCTCTCGTCGCGCTCGCCGAAGCCGGTCTCGGGCGTGAGCTCGATGGTCGTGGCGAAGCCCTTTTCCTGGCCTTCCAGCGCCGCCTCGATGGCCGGCAGCGTGTTGCCATAGCCGCCGATCAGCAGCGCCATCGGCTCATCCGTCTGCTCGATGACCTGGCCGAGCTTGTTGGCGACCTTGAGCTCGACGGTGGCGATAGTGTCCTTGGTGATCTTCATGGGAGTCGTTCCAGTTGGGGCCCGATGGGGCCTGATGGTCCTGTTGAGCGCTTCTTGCGGGGCGCGTGAAGGGGCGGTGGTTGAGAGCGGTCAGCCCTGGCGCGGCGGGCGCTGGGCGTTCTTGGGTCTGAAGGACGCGCAGACCTCGTCGCGCGTTTCCAGATACGGGCCGCCGATGAGGTCGATGCAGTAGGGCACCGCCGCGAAGATGCCCTTGGCGCCCGCGTGGCCGCTCAGCGTCTCGGCGATGGCCTTGGGCTGGCCCGGCAGGTTGATGATCAGCGCCTTGCCGCGGATCACCGCCACCTGCCTCGACAGGATGGCCGTCGGCACGAAGTGCAGCGAGATCTGCCGCATCTGCTCGCCGAAGCCCGGCATCTCGCGGTCGGCCACGTCCAGCGTGGCCTCGGGCGTGACGTCGCGCACCGCGGGGCCGGTGCCGCCGGTGGTCAGCACCAGATCGCAGCGCGCGTCGTCGACCAGCTCGCGCAGCGTGGCGGCGATGCCGGCCCGCTCATCGGGGATCAGGCGAGGCTGGAACTCGATCGGATTGAGCAGCGCGCTGCTCAGCCAGTTCTGCAGCGCGGGCAGGCCCTTGTCCTCGTAGACGCCGCTGGAGGCACGGTCGCTGATCGAGACGATCCCCACCCGTACCGGATCCGGCCCGAGCGGGTCGGCGCCCGATCCGAGTTCGGCGGGCTGGGTAGCGGCCTCACTCATCGTCGGCTTCCGCATCTTCGGCGTCGTCGGGCGTCGCGCCCTTGGACGCCAGCAGGTGCGACTTGATGAGCTGGAACAGCTCGCGCCAGGCGCGGCCGTTGCGCTGCTCGGGCGCCTGCGCGCGGTCCTTGCGGGCGGCGCGGATCAGGCTGCGCAGCTGCTGGACGTCGACCTCGTCGAAGCTGTCGATGAAGCCTTGCAGCGCGTTGTCGTCCTCGACCAGGCGCTCGCGCCAGCGCTCGGCCTGGTGCAGCTCCAGCGCGTCTTGCGCGCGGCCGAGCTTGAACTCGGCCACGGCTTCGCGGATGGGGGCGGGGTCGACCTGACGCATCAGCTTGCCGATCAGCTGCAGGTGGCGCTTCTTGCCGCTGCGGGCGGTGCCCGCCACGATGCGGCGGCCTTCCTTGATCGCATCCATCAGCGATTCGGGCAGGTTGAGCGCGGCCACGCGCTTCTCGGGCAGCGCGAGCAGCTCCTGACCCAGGTCCTGCAGCGCGTCCATGTCGCGCTTGAGCTGGCTCTTGCTGGGGCGGTCGTCGGCGAAGTCGTCGCCGGTGTCTTCGTAGTCGTCGTGCATGGGGGGAAAGCGAGAAGCCCCGACCGGGAGGGCGGGGCACAGCGCCCGTATGATAGTCGCCACCCCGCCGCGGCCTCGGATTCCCCCAGGCCGCGCTGCTTTCATAGAGACCGCATTCATGAGTCAAGCCGAGCAAGGATTCTCGTATAGCCAGGACCAGTTCCGCCAGTTGATCGAGGACGTCCTCGCCGAAGCCAAGGCGCTCGGCGCCAGCGACGCCGGCGCCGAAGTGTCCGAAGGCAGCGGGATGTCGGTGTCGGTGCGGCGCGGCCAGCTCGAGAACGTGGAGCGCAATCGCGACAAGTCGCTGGGCATCTCGGTCTATCTGGGCCAGCGCCGCGGCAACGCCAGCACCTCGGACTTCTCGCCCAAGGCGCTCAAGGACACGGTCCGCGCCGCCTACGACATCGCCCGCTTCACCGCGGAGGACGAATTCGCCGGCCTGCCCGACGAGCAGGACCTGTCGCTGGACGAGTCCGCGCGCCCGGCGCTGGACCTGTTCCACCCCTGGTCGGTGAGCGCCGAGCAGGCCGCGGAGCTGGCCCTGCGCTGCGAGGAGGCGGCGCTCAAGACCGACGCGCGCATCACCAATTCCGAAGGTGCCGCGGTGTCGGCGCAGCAGTCGCATTTCTTCTCGGGCAACTCGCGCGGCTTCCGCGGCGGGTATGCGAGCTCGCGCCATTCGCTCTCCGTCGCGCCCATTGCCGGCCGCGGCGCGGGCATGGAGCGCGACGCCTGGTACAGCTCCATGCGCGACGCGGCGGACCTGTCCTCCGCCGAGTCCATCGGCCGCTATGCCGCTGAGCGCGCGCTGGCGCGTCTCAAGGGCCGCAAGGTGAAGACGGCCAGCGTCCCGGTGCTGTTCGAGGCCCCGGTGGCCGCGGGCCTGCTGGGCGCGCTGGTGCAGGCTACCAGCGGCGGCGCGCTGTACCGCCGCGCCAGCTTCCTGCTGGACAGTCTGGACCAGCAGGTGCTGTCGAATCACGTCGAGGTCGTCGAGGATCCGCATGTCGTCAAGGGCAAGGGCAGCGCGCCCTTCGACGACGAGGGCGTGACGACGCGGGCCCGCACGGTGGTCGAGGCAGGCGTGCTCAAGGGCTACTTCCTGTCGACCTACTCGGCGCGCAAGCTGGGCCTGCGCACGACGGGCCATGCGGGCGGGTCGCACAACCTGACGATGCGCAGCACCGCGACCGCGCCGGGCGACGATCTGGCGACCATGCTGCGCCGTCTGGGCACCGGCCTGTTCGTGACCGAGCTGATGGGGCAGGGCGTCAACTACGTGACGGGTGATTACTCGCGCGGCGCCAGCGGCTTCTGGGTCGAGAACGGCGTCATCGTCCATCCGGTCAACGAGATCACCATCGCGGGCAACGTGAAGGACATGTTCAAGCAGATCGTCGGCATCGGCGCCGACGAGTACACGCTGGGCAGCAAGACCGTGGGCTCCATCCTGATCGAAAGCATGAAGCTGGCCGGCGCCTGATCCGGGCGCAAAACCTGACCCTTCAGCGTGAGCTTCGGTCGGGTCGTCCGCCGTCAACGGGGGCACCTTCGGGTGCCCCCGTTTGCATTTCGGCTGTCGCACTCGACACCCTCATTTCTCTAGTCACCCCTCTGGAAACCAGGGAGGGGACCGCCTTGTTCGGGCCGTGGGCACTGCCTCGTTTTCGCTGTTTCCCCTCGTCCTTGATATTTCCGTGGCGCCGTTTCGACCGGCCTGGGAAATTATCCGCTCCCGATGCACCCGCATCGCCTTCCGAGACCTGCCCACGTGCGACAACCGGCGCAGGGGCTCGCCGAAGGAATCCCTCCTCATCTCTCCTCAACCCGCCCCTGGATTGGAGTCAGCCCATGACCGTCCTCACTGCCGAACGTCCCGAGACCCGGGCCCCCGCCGCCGTCAGTTCCGCCACCCACGGCGCTACGGCCGCCTTCGCGCCCAGCGCCGCGCCCGCCAACGACCCGCTCCCCCACTCGCTCCCGGACTTCTCCGAGATCGAGCAGGATCTGCTCAGCTACCGCCCGCTGCGCCGTCTGAGCAGCGACGAGTTCGAGGAGTTCCTCTACCGCTCGCGCATGTACCCGACCTACAGCCGCTTCGCGCCGGGCAATGCCGAGTTCCTCGCGCCGCGCCGCGACATCTCGGTCGCCATGGCCATCGCCACGCTGCGCCAGCGCATGCAGCACGCGCTGGCCGTCGCCGAGATGGCGGCCCGCCTGGAGCGCGCGCTGATGGAAGGCGACTCGCGCCTGGAGGATGACGACGAGGCCATCCTCGCCGCGTCCGCCATCCGCGACACGCTGCGCGAGGCCCTGGGCATGCTGGGCGTGCTGGAACAGGCTTTCGGCGACGGCCGTGTCGTGCTCAAGACCATGGTGACCGCCCAATGAGGCCGATGGCGACACGCGGGCCTCACGGCGCGCGTGTCGCCCTGCCGCCATCGACGCGCGAATCCCCGCCATTCGCCGCATCGCGGGCCCGAGCCGACTTGCATCGATCAAGACTCGGTTTCCTCTTGCTCTGGAGATGACGCCATGAAGACCTGGCTCGGCGCGAACCGCAACTTCCTGCTGCTGATGGCGGGCTTCCTGTTCTTCCGGACCGCGATCGCGGATTGGAATCCGGTACCCAGCGGCTCCATGCGGCCGACGATTCTGGAGGGCGATGTCGTCTTCGTCGAGCGTGTGGCCTATGACTGGAAAGTCCCGCTGACCGAGATTTCCCTGCGCCGCGTCGATGATCCGCATCGCGGCGATGTGGTGACCTTCAGTTCGCCGCGCGACGGCACCCGGCTGATCAAGCGCGTGGTGGCCATTCCGGGCGACACGGTCGAGCTTCGCGGTGACCGCCTCATCATCAACGGCGAGCCTGCCCGGTATGCGCCGGTCGAGGAGGTCACCGAGCCGGTCGCGCCGGGTGTGGCGCTGCGCGGCGTGCGCGAGATCGAGGAATGGGGCGGACAGCGCCGCGTCGTCCAGTTCCTGCCCGAGGTGAACGCGCGTCGCGACTTCGGGCCGCTGCAGGTGCCGGCCGACGCGTACTTCATGATGGGCGACAACCGCGACAACAGCGAGGACTCGCGCTTCATCGGGCTGGTGCAACGCCGGCAGATCATTGGACAGGCGCATCGGGTGCTGGTCTCCGCCGACATCACCGGGCACTGGGCGCCGCGCTGGGATCGATTCGCGGCGCCGCTGCGATGAGCAGTGATCGACGAGGTGCTCTCGTGCGTCGGGCGCAGCCACATGTCCCATTGACCCGCGCCACGCAAGGTCTCTCGAGACCCGTTGAGAATTGCCCGTCATCACACTCGACGACCGCCTCTGGGCGGCTCCCGCAATGACGGATCTGTCTCGCTTCCCCATCACCCAGAAATGGCCCGCCCAGCATCCCGAGCGCCTGCAGCTGTATTCGCTGCCTACGCCCAACGGTGTCAAGGTGTCGATCGCGCTGGAGGAGCTGGGTCTGGCCTATGAGCCGCATCTGGTGAGCTTCCAGACCGATGACCAGCTGTCACCGGCTTTTCTCTCGCTGAACCCCAACAACAAGATTCCCGCGATCATCGATCCCGACGGTCCGGGCGGCGAGCCGCTCCCGCTGTTCGAGTCTGGCGCGATCCTGGTCTATTTGGCCGAGAAGACCGGTCGTCTGATCCCGCAGGATGCGGCGCGGCGCTACGAGACGCTGCAGTGGGTGATGTTCCAGATGGGTGGCGTGGGGCCGATGTTCGGCCAACTCGGTTTCTTCCATAAGTTCGCCGGGAAGGCATATGAGGACAAGCGTCCGCGCGACCGCTATGTCGCCGAGTCCAAGCGGCTGCTGGCGGTGCTGGAGCAGCGCGTCATCGGTCGCGACTGGATCATGGGCGACGAGTACACCATCGCCGACATCGCGATCTGGCCTTGGGTCAACAACCTGGTCGGGTTCTACGAGGCGGCCGAGCTGGTCGGGTACTCGGAGTTTTCCAATGTGCAGCGCGTGGTGAGCGCCTTCCTGGCGCGCGACGCGGTCAAGCGCGGGTTGAATATCCCGGCGCGACCGGCGGGCTGAAGACCCTCTCCCCAGCCCTCTCCCGCAAGCGGGCGAGGGAGAACGGTGAACGGAGCTCGGTGATGGTCGTGAGGCTGTCTTACCCCCTCTCCCGCTTGCGGGAGAGGGCGGGGGAGAGGGTCTTCGCGATCGATCAGCAGAGCGGGTGGGGGAGAGGGTCTTCGCGCCCGATCAGTAATGCGGCGGCAGCTCGTCCCGCAGGCTGCCAGGAGCGTCGCCGCGGCTCTCCGGCATCTGCCGGCGCAACTGCGTGATCTCCCGCACCAGCGCATCGATCTGATCCTGCTGCCGCGCCACCTGCGCGTTCAGGTGATCCACCAGATCCTCGGCGAAGCTGGCCTTGATCTCGAGCTCGGTCACCCGAGCCTCGAGCTGCTGGACGGTCTCGCCGCTCATGGCTTGCCCTTGGGCTGCGACATCAGCTCGGCGATCACCGGCACCGGCGCGTTCCCGTAGCTCAGGAACTGCTCATGGAAGTCCTTCAGCTTGAAGGACGCGCCCAGCGCCTGCTTGCGCTGATCGCGCAGCTCCATGATGTCGCTGTAGCCGCTGAAGTAGCTGGTCAGCTGCACCGAGGTCAGTTGCACCCGGCGCCACTTCTCACGCGCCTCGCGCTCGGTCTGGAAGGCCTGACGCTGCAGCAGGTCCAGCGCCTGCGCCTCGGTCATGCCCAGCACGTGGACGCTGTAGTCCAGGATGGTGTTGGTGACGCTGCGCAGATTCCACTTGCCCCACATCAGCCACATCTCGGGCGCGTTGTCGCCGTAGCCGGCCTCCAGCATCATCCGCTCGCCATAGACCGCCCAGCCCTCGACCATCGCGCCGTTGCCGAACAGCGTCTTCACCAGCGACGGTGATTTGTTGGCATGCACCAGCTGCGTGTAATGGCCGGGCACCGCCTCGTGGATGTTGAGGATCTGCAGGATCCAGCGGTTGTACTCGCGCAGCGAGCTCTCCGCCTGCTCCGGCGTCAGGTCGTCCAGCGGCGTGACGTTGTAGTAGGTACGGTCCTGCGGCCGATAGGGGCCGGGCGCTTCGATGCCGGCGCCGGCGACGCCGCGTTGATAGACTGGCGTCTCGCGCACGATCAGCGGCTTGGAGGCGTCCTGCGTCAGCAGGTCGTGCTTCGTGATGAAGCGCTCCAGCTCGGGGATCTGGGCGCGGATCTCCTTGACGAAGTCCTCGCGCTTGACGTGCTGCTCCGACAGCTTGCCGATCACCGCGCCGATGCGCGCGTAGCGGTCCTCGGGCTTGGGCGCGTCGCCCAGGGTCTGCGTCCACAGCTTGTCGGAGATCTCCGCCATCTGCGTGAGCAGCGCCTCACGCGCCTTCAGCGCGCGCTGGTACATCTGCTCCGCGGAATGCGAGGACTGGATGTCGTAGCCGAATTTCTTCTCGTACAGCGCCTGACCCAGCCGGAAGCTGCGCGCCTTGCCGCCGGCCTTGCCCGTCGCCAGCAGCCGCGTCAGCTGCGCCTTGTAGCCGTTGACGGCAACGCGCGCCGCGGCGATGCGGTCCAGCAGCTGCTTGCGCTCGGCGGCACCCAGCGAGGCCGCGTCCGGCCCCTGCGCGGCCTTGGCGATCTCGTCGAGCACGCTCAGCACGCCGGGCGCCTGATCGATGGCGAGCTGGGTGTGCTCCAGCGTCGGCTGCTTGAGCAGCGAGGCGCCTGCCTTGTAGTAGGCCGGCACCTGCACCAGTCGGGCCGAGATCACCTTGAGACGAACCGGCAGCGGCGCGTAGTCGGTGGTCAGCACGTAGTCCAGCGGACCGGCGATGTTGATGACCGACGGGTCCCATTCGAACTGACGCAGCTCGGTCAGCGCGAAGCGGTCGCTGCGCAGCTTGTTCAGCAGCTGGCCCAGATCGGTGCGCGAGGCCGCGCTCAGCGTCTTGGCGTCGACCGCCTCGAAGCGCTTGAGCCATTGCCCCGCGAAGGCCAGCGCCTGCGCGCGATTGGCGCGGTCGGGGGCGGGCAGGCGGTCGGCGAATTCATAACGGCCGGCGGCGATGGCGGCATCGGGCTCCTGCTTCCACAGGGCCTCGATGTAGTCGTTGGCCAGGCGTTGGAAACGGGTGTCGGCGTCGAGGTCCGCCTCAGCGGCGGCCTCGGGCGCGGACTTGGCCGCGGCGGCAGGCTGCGCGTCGGCGGCGAGGGCCGGGGCGCTCGCGCCGATGGCGATCAGCGCGGCCAGCGCCAGCAGGGAGAGGGAAGAGCGGTTCGTCATGGGCCGGGAGCATAGCGCTGCTCCCGGCGCGGCACGTGAGGGTGAGTGCGATGGCGAGTGCGATCAGCCGCCCACGAACCAGCGCGTGACGTGGAAGGTCACGTAGGACGCGGCGTAGGCCAGCGCGAACAGGTAGGCCAGCATGATCGCCGGGATCTTGTAGCCGCCGGTCTCGCGCTTGACGGCCGCGATCGTGGACAGGCACTGCGGCGCGAAGATGAACCAGGCCAGCAGCGAGAAGGCCGTCGGCAGGCCCCAGGTCGAGGCGATCAACGGGGTCAGGGCTTGCGCCGCGTCGTCGCCGCCGGACAGCGCGTAGACCGTGCCCAGCGCGCTGACGACGATCTCGCGCGCCGCCATGCCCGGCACCAGCGCCAGGCTGATCTGCCAGTTGAAGCCGATGGGCTCGAAGATCCAGGCCAGGCCGCGGCCCAGGTAGCCGGCGAAGCTGTACTGGATGGCCGGGCCCGTGGCGCCTTCCGGCGCGCCCGGGAAGGTCGACAGCAACCACAGCAGCAGGGTCAGCGCCAGGATGATGCCGCCCACGCGCTTGAGGAAGATCTCCGCGCGCTGCCACAGGCCGATGGCGATGTTGCGCACATGCGGCCAGTGGTAGCTGGGCAGCTCCATCATCAGCGGCCGCACCTGACGGCCCGCGTCGGTGAAGCGCTTGAGCAGCCAGGCCACCGCCATCGCCGCGATGATGCCGGCGAAGTACAGGACGAAGAGCACCAGCCCCTGCAGCTCGATGCCGCCCCAGAGCTCGCGCTGCGGGATGAAGGCGCCGATCAGTAGCGCGTACACCGGCAGCCGCGCCGAGCAGGTCATCAGCGGCGCGATCAGGATGGTCACCAGCCGGTCGCGCGAATTGGCGATCGAGCGCGTGGCCATGATCCCGGGAATCGCGCAGGCGAAGCTGGACAGCAGCGGAATGAAGCTGCGGCCCGACAGGCCCACCGAGCCCATGATCCGGTCCAGCAGGAAGGCCGCGCGCGGCAGGTAGCCCGATTCCTCGAGGATCAGGATGAAGAAGAACAGGATCAGGATCTGCGGCAGGAAGACCAGCACGCCGCCCACGCCCGCGATCAGACCGTCGACGACCAGGCTGCGCAGATGGCCGTCCGGCAGCAGCGCGGTCGCCTGCTCGCCCAGCCAGCCGGTGCCGGCCTCGATCCATTCCTTGGGCACCTCCGCCCACGCGAACACCGCCTGGAACAGGAAGAACAGCAGCACCGCCAGGATGATCGGTCCCAGCACCGGATGCAGCACCACGCGGTCGACCTTGTCGCTGGGCAGTTCGCCCTGCAGTGCGTCCAGGCCGAGTTCCTTGAGCACGTGGTTGATGCGCGCGGTGTCCTCGCCCTCGGGCACCGGCGTCGCGGTGGCCCACAGCTCGGGCTGGTCCAGCACCGAGCGCAATTCCTCAAGGCCGTCGCCGTCGGTCGCCACGGTGCGGATCACCGGCACGCCCAGCAGCGCGCTCATCTTGGCGGTGTCCACCTCGATGCCGCGGCGCTTGGCCAGGTCGGCCATGTTCAGCGCGACGACGCAGGGCAGGCCTTGGCGCTGCACGGACAGGAACAGGCGCAGGTTGCGGCGCAGGTTGGTCGCGTCCAGCACGCAGACGATGAGGTCGGGGCGCTTCTCGCCGGTGGCGCGGCCAGCCAGCACGTCGACAGTGACGCGCTCGTCGGGCGAGCGCGGATAGAGCGAGTAGGTGCCCGGCAGGTCCAGCACGCGCAGCAGCTTGCCGGCGGCGGTCTTGAGCTTGCCTTCCTTGCGCTCGACGGTCACGCCGGCGTAGTTGGCGACCTTCTGGCGGCTGCCCGTCAGGCGGTTGAACAGCGCGGTCTTGCCGCAGTTCGGATTCCCGACCAGCGCCAGCAGCGGCCCGGACGGATGGATGTGGACGACCGCCTCACGCATGCGCGGCTCCCGCGGGCAGGTCGACCGTCAGGCCGGTCGGCGAGCCCTCGGCCAGCTGCACGCAATCCGCTTCGGCGCGGCGTAGGGCAAAGGTCGACTGGCCGATGCGCACCACCAGCGGGTCGGCGCCGGGCATGGCGCGCGCCAGCACGGCGACGTGCTCACCGGGGACGAAACCCAGTTCTTCCAACCATTGCTTCCATTCCGGGGCATGGGCCGGGGCCTCGAGCGCCTTGACGCGGTGCGCCTGGCCGATGGCGGCCTGGGCGAGGGTGGGGATGGGGAGAACAGCGCTCATGTCAGCGGAAGCCTGCGAACCTGCGAAGCGAGAGATTCTAAATGATAGTAATTCTCAACTTGTTGTGGCAGGAGAAGGTGAGGCTTCGATGAATCCTGGGGCGCAGAGCGAGCGGCGCGAACGTGCCGCGCCGCGCTGCGCGGACATCGCCCCGGATCGGGTTTCCCAGAGCGGCGCAACGACCTGAATTAGTGAAGCGGCCCCAGCTTTGACGTGTCCGCAAACGTTTAGCGTTTTCCTTGACGTGGCTTACACTCCCGCCTTCTTAGAATGCGCCGCGTGCTCCATGCCAGCTGTTCATCGGTGGTCCTGGATGCGCGGCGTTCCGCTGGCCCTGGCAGGTCGAGGTGGTCCCTGTGGCCCGAATCGTGCATGCTCGCGGATCCCCCATTTGTCGCATTGAGACCGCAATGATGAAGCCCTCCCTGTCGCTCACTTCGATCACGCTGGCCGGCCTGCTGCTGGCGGTTTCCGGCACGGCGGCCGCTCAGGCCACGACGCCAGCGGTGATCTTCGACATGGGCGGCAAGTTCGACAAGTCCTTCAACGAGGCCGCCTACCGCGGCGTCGAGCAATGGAAGAAGGACACCGGCGGCAAGTACCTGGAGTTCGAGATCTCCAACGAGACCCAGCGCGTGCAGGCGATCCGCCGCATGGCCGAGCGCGGCGCCAGCCCCATCATCTCGGTGGGCTTCGCCCAGGCCTCGGCGCTGAACCAGGTCGCCAAGGACTTCCCCAAGACCAAGTTCGTCATCATCGACGAGCGCGTCAACCAGCCCAACGTGCAGTCGGTGCTGTTCAAGGAACAAGAGGGCAGCTTCCTCGTCGGCGCGCTGGCCGCGCTGACCAGCAAGACCGCCAAGGTCGGCTTCGTGGGCGGCATGGACATCCCGCTGATCCGCAAGTTCGAGTGCGGCTATGAGCAGGGCGCCAAGGCGGCCAACCCCAAGGTCGAGGTCTTCAAGAACATGACCGGCACGACCGCCTCGTCCTGGAACGACCCGACCCGCGGCGGCGAGCTGGCCAAGGCGCAGTTCGCCAAGGGCGTGGACGTGGTCTTCGCCGCGGCGGGCGGCACCGGCGTCGGTGTCTACCAGGCCGCCAAGGACGCGGGCAAATTCGCCATCGGCGTGGACAGCAACCAGAACCACCTGCAGCCCGGCACCATGCTGAGCTCCATGGTCAAGCGCGTGGACGTGGCCGTCTACAACGTGCTCAAGGAATGGAAGCCCGGCATCAACGTGCTGGGCCTGAAGGAAGGCGGCGTCGAGTACGCCGTCGACCAGAACAACGCCAAGCTGATCGCCCCGGCGGTCAAGGCCAAGGTCGACGCGCTCAAGGCCGACATCATCGCCGGCAAGATCAAGGTCGCCGACTACATGGCGGACAACGCCTGCAAGAACTGATTCCGCGCCCCGCGCTTCCGCACGCTTCCTCACCATGACAGAGCCCACACGCGGCGGCGCCGCGCCCGCGGTACGCCTGTGCGACATCTCCAAGCGCTTCGGCGCGGTGCAGGCCAACCGGGCGGTGTCGCTGTCGGTCATGCCCGGCACCGTGCACGGCCTGGTCGGCGAGAACGGCGCCGGCAAGAGCACGCTGATGGCCATCCTCTACGGCTACTACCACGCCGACGAGGGCCACATCGAGGTCGACGGCCAGCGCGTCTCCATCGCCAATTCGCACCAGGCCATCGCGCTGGGCATCGGCATGGTCCATCAGCATTTCATGCTGGTGGACACGCTGTCCGCGCTGGACAACGTGATGCTGGGCGCCGAGCCCGCGTTCTTCCTGTCGCGCGCCAAGAAGCAGGTGCGCCGGGAGCTGGAAGCGCTGATGCGCGACACCGGCCTGACGGTGCGCCTGGACGCGACCGTCGCGGATCTGCCCGTCGGTGAGCTGCAGCGGCTGGAGATCCTGAAGGCGCTGTATCGCGGCGCCCGCATCCTGATCCTGGACGAGCCCACCGCGGTGCTCACCCCGCAGGAGACGGACCAGCTCTTCGAGGTGCTGCGCCGTCTGCGCGAGCGCGGCACCACGATCCTGCTGATCACGCACAAGCTGCGCGAAGTCATGGCGCTGTGCGACGCGGTCACCGTGATGCGCGCGGGCACCGTGATCGAGACCGTCGCCATCGGCGACACCAGCCCCGAGGCGCTGGCCGAGAGCATGGTCGGCCGCAAGGTCAATCTGGGCCGCGACGGCGGCGCCGCCAAGCCGCACTCCGATCGACCGGTGCTGCGCGCCGAGGGCCTGACCGTGGCCAGCGGCGAGACCGGCTCCGGCGTTCACCTGCTGAGCAACGCGACGCTGTCGCTGCGCCCGGGCGAGATCGTCGGCGTGGCCGGCGTGTCGGGCAACGGCCAGAGCGAGCTGCTGGAAGTGCTGGCGGGCATGCGCGCGCCGGATGCCGGAACGCTGCATGTCGCGGGCCGCGACTTCCATGCCGCGTCCTGGATGGATCCGAGCACCGCGCGTGATCTGAAGCTCGCGCACGTGCCCGAGGACCGCCATGCGCTGGGCATGGTGCTGAGCTTCCCCGCGTGGGAGACCGCCGCGCTGGGTTATCACGAGCAGGACCAGTACCGCGCCGGCCCCTTCGGCCTGGGCATGGACCAGGGCCATCTGCGCGCCAAGACGGCCGAGATGATGGAGCGCTTCGACGTCCGCCCGCGCAATGCGGAGCTGGGCTCGTCCAAGTTCTCCGGCGGCAATCAGCAGAAGCTGATCCTGGCGCGCGAAATCGGCCAGCAGCCGGCCGTGCTGCTGGTGGGCCAGCCCACGCGCGGCGTGGACATCGGCGCCATCGAATTCATCCACAACCAGCTGCGCCGTCTGCGCGACGCGGGCTGCGCCGTGCTGCTGGTGTCCAGCGAGCTCGACGAGATCCTGGCCCTGGCCGACCGCGTGGTCGTCATGAACGCCGGCCGCATCACCGGAGAGCTCGCCATCGAGGACTGCTCCGAGAAGAACCTGGGCCTGCTGATGGCGGCCTCCCCGACCCAAGAGAAGACCGCCGCATGAGTAGCCAAGCCTTGCAGATGCCGCGCTGGATGGACCTGGTGCTGCTGCCGCTGTGGAACCTGCTGATCGCGATGGCGGTCGCCGGCGGCGTGGTGCTGCTGATCGGCGCGAGCCCGGTACAGGCGCTGACGGTGCTGCTCGACGGCGCGCTGGGCAGCGCCCGCGGCCTGGGCTACACGCTGTACTACACGACGACGTTCATCTTCACCGGCCTGGCCGTGGCCGTGGCCTTCCACGGCGGGCTGTTCAACATCGGCGGGGAAGGGCAGGCGACCCTGGGCGGCATCGGCGTGGCGCTGCTGTCGCTGTGGTTGGGGCCCAAGCTGCCCGGCGTCGTGATGATCCCGTTGGCCATCGTGGCCGCGGCCGTCTTCGGCATGCTGTGGGCCGCGGTGCCCGGCTATCTGCAGGCCTGGCGCGGCAGCCATGTGGTGATCACCACCATCATGTTCAACTTCCTGGCGGCCAGCCTGAACGGCTATCTGCTGGTGAACTGGCTGCGCCCGAACGGCTCGATGTCGGTGGAGAGCGATGCCTTCGCCGACTCCGCCCGCATGCCCGCGGTGCACGAGCTGCTGGCCAAGCTGGGCGTCGAATGGCCGTCCTCGCCGCTGAACCTGTCCATCCTGCTGGCACTGCTGGCCTGCGTCTTCGTCTGGTGGTTCCTGTGGAAGAGCCGCGCCGGCTACGTGCTGCGCGCGGTGGGCTCGAATCCGACGGCGGCGCATTACGCCGGCATCCGTCCGCGCTGGCAGGTGCTGGCCGCGATGGGCCTGTCGGGCGCGCTGGCCGGTCTGGTCGGCGTCAACGAGATCGCCGGCGTGCAGGGCAAGCTGACGCTGGACTTCGTTGCCGGCGCCGGTTTCACGGGCATTGCCGTGGCGCTGATGGGCCGCAATCACCCGGTGGGCATCGTGCTGGCCTCGCTGCTCTTCGGCACGCTGTATCAGGGCGGGGTCGAGGTTTCCTTCGAGGTGCCCGGTTTCAGCCGCGAGATGGTGGTGACGGTGCAAGGCCTGATCGTGCTGTTCGCCGGCGCGATGGCCATGGTGAGCGCGCCCATGTTCGCCAAGCTCTATGCGATGGTGGCGCGTCAGCGCGTCGCCGGGGGGAAGTCCAATGGATGAGGTGCTGATCGGCTCCGTGCTGGCGTCGACGCTGCGCGTCACCACGCCGCTGCTGTTCGCGGCGCTCGCGGGGTTGGTGTCGGAGCGCTCCGGCGTGGTCGACATCGGTCTGGAAGGGAAGATGCTGGCGGCGGCCTTCGCGGCCGCGGCGATGGCCAGCGTGTCGCACTCGACGACGCTGGGCCTGCTGGCCGCGATCGGCGTGGCGGTGGCGATGTCGATGATCCACGGCTTCGCGACGGTGACGCACCGCGGCGATCAGGTGGTCTCGGGCGTCGCGCTGAACATGGTGGCGGCCGGCCTGACCGTGGTGCTGGGCATCGCCTGGTTCGCGCAGGGCGGCCAGACGCCACCCATCGAATCCGCCCAGCGCATCACCGGCGTGCTGCCGCAGTTCGCCGAGCCGGTGGCCGGCAGCTGGTTCTCCTCGCTGATCGGTCACGGCCTGCTGAGCCACAACCTGCTGGTCTATCTGGCCTTCGCGCTGGTGGGCGTGGTGTGGTTCTTCCTGGAGCGCACCCGTCCCGGTCTGCGCCTGCGCGCGGTCGGCGAGAACCCCGCCATGGTCGACGCCGCCGGTGTGTCGGTCCCGCGACTGCGCTATGCGGCGCTGGCCATCAACGGTGTGCTGTGCGGTCTGGGCGGCGCGTATCTGACGCTGGCGCAGAACGCCTCGTTCTCGCCCAACATGACCGCGGGCCGCGGCTTCATCGCGCTGGCCGCGATGATCTTCGGCAAGTGGAAGCCGGTGCCCACGCTGTGCGCCTGCCTGCTGTTCGGCTTCCTGGACGCCGTCGCGATCCGCCTGCAGGGCGTGTCGCTGCCGGGCATCGGCGAGGTGCCGGTCCAGCTGATCCAGGCGCTGCCCTACATCCTGACCGTGATCCTGCTGGCCGGCTTCATCGGCCAGGCGATCGCGCCCAAGGCGCTCAGCAAGCCGTACGTGAAGGAGCGTTGATCATGAGCCAAGACCTGATCGCTTCGATTCCGCTGCCGGCGGATCTGATCCAGCAGATGCTGAAGGCCGCGCTGGACGCGCGTCAGCATTCGCATGCCCCGTACTCGAAGTACTTCGTCGGCGCCGCGGTGCTGGACGAGCACGGCCGCATCCATGCCGGCTGCAACATCGAGAACGCCGCCTATCCGCAAGGCTGGTGCGCCGAGACCAATGCGCTGGGTCACATGATCATGGGCGGCGGCCGCATCGCTCGCGCGGTGATGGTGACGGGCGCGGGCTCGGAGATCATCACCCCCTGCGGCGGCTGCCGGCAGAAGCTGCGCGAGTTCGCCCAGCCGCAGGACCTGATCGTGATCGCGGGCGACGCCAGCGGCGTGCGCGCGCACTGGACGCTGGAGCAATTGCTGCCCGCCAGCTTCGGTCCCGACCACCTGACGAGCTGAGCGCCTCACAGACGACCGGCCGGGCCCACGAGGCCCGGTCTTCACATGAAACGCCGCGCGCCCGTCGCGCGCGACCAGGAGAGAGAACCATGTCCACGCCCCTGCAAGGTGCCGAACTCGCGGCCGCCATCACCACCAGCGTCGAGCGCCTGAAGTCCGCGTTCGGCGAGCACGCCCCGGACGTCGCCGTGGTGCTGGGTTCCGGCTGGGCCGGCGCCGTCGACCAACTGCACGAGGTCAAGAACCTCGCCTATGCCGAGCTGCCCGCCTTCCCGCAGCCCAAGGTCGAGGGCCACGTGGCCGAGATCGCGGTGGGCCGCGTCGGCCAGCAACGCGTGGCGATGCTGCGCGGCCGCGCGCACACCTACGAGAGCGGCGACTGCACCGGCATGGCCGGCGCGATCCGCAGCCTGAAGGCCTGGGGCGTGAAGGTGCTGGTGCTGACGAACGCGTCGGGCAGCCTGCGCTCGCACCAGCCGCCGGGCAGCCTGATGCTGATCTCGGACCACATCAATGCGCCGCAGCGTTCGCCGCTGACGGGTCTGAGCGGCAGCGACCGCTTCTGCGACCTGAGCGTGGCCTACGACAAGGAGCTGCGCCAGCAAGGCTTCAGGGTCGCGCAGCAGCACAACATGGTGCTGACCGAGGGCGTGTACGTGTGGGCCGTGGGCCCGCACTTCGAGACGCCGGCCGAGATCCGCATGTTCGCCGCCTGGGGTGCCGATGCCGTGGGCATGAGCACCGTGCCCGAGACCATCCTGGCCCGCCATGCGGGTCTGCGCGTGGCCGGTCTGGCGCTGATCACCAACATGGCCGCCGGCATGTCCGACGAGGCGCTGACGCACGCGCTGACGCTGCAGCAGGCCAAGGCCTCGGGCGAGCGCGCCGCCGCCTTCCTGGGCCAGTATTTGGCCTCGCTGGCGACGCTGGAATCGCTCAAGGACTGAGGTCCGGCGGGCGCAAGATCGGGGCCGGAGAAGCCCCGGCGGCGAGCCGCGTGAGCGGGTCGCTGCGCCCGGGCGTTCCTCCGTCCGCAACGTGGCCGGCGCGGCGCCACCGACAGCCGCGCGCAGCCTCCGATCGTCGAGGCGTGAGAGCAGTAGGGAGCAGTAGATGAAGACCGAGATGAGTCTGGAACAAGCGGCGCGACTGGCGCTGCAATGCCTGGATCTGACCAGCTTGAACGACGGCGACACGGCCGCCGACATCGAGGCGCTGTGCGCCCGCGCCGTCGGCGCGCCGGAGCGCGGTCATGTGGCCGCCGTGTGCGTGTGGCCGAAGTTCGTGGCGCAGGCCCGGGCGACCTTGCCGGCGGACATCCGCGTCGCCGCGGTCGCCAACTTCCCCGACGGCAGCCTGGATCTGCCGCGCGTGCTGGCCGAGATCGAATCGATCGCGCAAGCCGGCGCGCAGGAAGTGGACGTGGTGCTGCCTTACCGCGCGCTGATCGCGGGTCAGTCCAGCGAGGTCGCCGAGTTCCTGGCCGAGGTGCGTCATGCGACGCGTCCGCTGACGCTGAAGGTCATCATCGAATCGGGCGAGCTGCACTCGTCCGAGCGCATCGCCGAGGCGACGCGCCTGGCGCTGATGGCGGGGGCTGATTTCGTGAAGACGAGCACCGGCAAGAGCTCGGTGTCGGCGACGCCGGCGGCGGCCAAGACCATGCTGCACGAGATCGCGGTGAGCGGTCTGGGCAATGCGGGCTTCAAGGCCTCGGGCGGGATCCGCTCGGTGGCGGATGCGCGCGGCTATCTGCAGCAGGCGGCAGCCGAACTGGGCGTGGACGCGCTGACCGCGCGCCGCATGCGCTTCGGCGCGAGCGGCCTGCTGAGCGACATCGAAGCGGTGCTGGCCGGGCAGGACAGCGCGGCGGTGAGCGCGGCGTACTGAGCCCTGAATCGGCCGGACGCGTGGTTGGGCACGCGGCGAGACAACGGCGACGACAACAACGACAACGACAAGCAGGCAGACATGCTGGTTCAGGAAATCATCCGCGCGAAGCGCGAGGGCCTCGCGCTGGACGAGGCGCAGATCAATCACTTCGTGCGTGGTCTGGTGGACGGCAGCTGGAGCGAGGGTCAGGTGGCGGCGCTGGGCATGGCGGTGTTCCTGCGCGGCATGGGCCGCGACGAGGCGGTCGCGCTGACGCGCGCGATGATGAACAGCGGTCGGGTGCTCGCGTGGCCGGACATGCCGGGCCCGGTGCTGGACAAGCATTCCAGCGGCGGCGTGGGCGACAAGATCAGCCTGATGCTGGCGCCGCTGGTGGCGGCCTGCGGCGGCTACGTGCCGATGATCGCGGGTCGGGGTCTCGGCCACACGGGCGGCACGGTCGACAAGCTGGAGGCGATCCCGGGCTACACGACGGCGCCTGACTTCGCTGATTTCGACAAGCTGGTGCGCACGCTGGGCGTGGCCATCATCGGCCAGACGGCGGATCTGGCGCCCGCCGATCGCCGCTTCTATGCGACGCGCGACGTCACCGCCACGGTCGAGAGCGTGCCGTTGATCACCGCGAGCATCCTGTCCAAGAAGCTGGCCGCCGGCCTGCAGGGACTGGCGATGGACGTGAAGTGCGGCAACGGCGCTTTCGCCGCGACGCGCGAGTTCGGCGAGGAGCTGGCGCGTAGCATCGTCGACGTCGCCACGGGCGCGGGGCTGCGGACTCGGGCGCTGATCACGGACATGAACCAGGTGCTGGGGCGTGAGGTCGGCAACGCGCTGGAAGTGCGCGGCGCGATCGAGTACCTGACCGGCAGCAAGCCGCGCGAGTCGCGTACCCACGCGCTGACGCTGGCGCTGGGCGCGGAGATGCTGGTGCTGGGCGGCCTGGCGCCGGACACGCAGGCGGCGACTGTGAAGCTGCAGGCGGCGCTGGACAGCGGCGCGGCGGCGGAGCGCTTCGCGAAGATGGTGACCGCGCTGGGCGGGCCGGCGGATTTGCTGGAGAAGCCGGATGCCTACTTGGCGTCCGCGCCGGTGGTGCGCGCGGTACCGGCATTGCGCGCCGGCCGCTTGAGCGCGATGAAGACGCGCGACGTGGGCCTGGTGATCGTGGAGCTGGGCGGCGGACGCCGCCTGCCGGGCGATGCGCTGGACATGCGCGTGGGGTTGAGCGAGGTGCGCCAGCTGGGTGATGTCGTCGCCGCGGGCGAGCCGCTGGCGATGGTGCATGCCGCCGACGAAGCCGCCGCCGAGCGCGCGATCGCGCAGGTGCAGGCGGCGATGACGGTCGAGGATGCGAGCGGTGCGTGGAGCTCGTCGCCGCTGGTGCTGGCCGAGCTGGGCTGAGCCCGAGTCTGCCTCCGGGCCTTCGGGCCCGCTCGCTGCTCGGAGCACGGGCAACTGCCAAATCCAGGCAGGGCGCCCGCGCACACTGGCCGCCGTTCCCACTGCGACCCGAGGCCTCCCATGAGCAGCTTCGCCATTCCCGGCGCCGACGACTTCGATTTCGAGTTCGGCGACTGGACCGTGCAGCACCGCCGCTTGAATGAGCGCTTGAGCGGCTGCCAGGACTGGACGTCCTTCGAGGGGCGCGCGTCGACTCGTCCGATCCTGGGCGGGCTGGGAAATCTCGAGGACAACGAACTCGACTTGCCCGGAGGCCGCTATCGCGCGGTGGCGATGCGATCGTTCGATCCGTCGACGGGGCAATGGGCGATCTGGTGGCTGGATGGCCGCGCGCCGCATGCGCTGGACGTCCCGGTCAAAGGCCGCTTCGAGGGCGGCATCGGCTTGTTCTTCGCCGAGGACGAATTGGACGGTCGTCCGATTCGAATCCGCTTCACCTGGGACAAGCAGGATGCGACTGCGCCCCGATGGGAGCAGGCCTTCTCCGCTGACGACGGGGCGACCTGGGAGACCAATTGGGTGATGCGGTTCAGCCGGTCAGGGACGAACTAGACGTTGGCGTCGATCAGCTCCGGCACCATCACCTTCAGCTTCGCTTCCAGCGCCTCCAAGGTCTCGGCCTCGGTGACAAGGCCTGGCACTTCGTCCGAAGTCGCCAGCCAGACGGATGCGTCTGGATCCCATTCGGCAGGGCAGGGAAGACGTGACGGATCACGTGGCCGGGCAAGCCGACCGGGATCGTGAAATGGGTGCCGTGATCGACGGCGGGCGGCGCGTTGCGGGAGACGATCCAGCCGCGGACCCAGGCCGTGGCGACATCGGCCGGACTTGGCCGCGCCTCGCCATCCAGTAGCTCGGCCGGACCGGTCACGGCTTGATGAACCCGCTCTCCACCCACTTCGCCGCGCTCGCCTCGCTGAACCTGAAGTTCGGCTGCACGCGGACCTGGGCGAGCTGCTCGCCATCGGCATTGCGGGCGGTCAGCGTGGCGTAGGGGTTGTCCTCGTCAGGGATGATGTCCAGCAGGATCTCCAGCCGGCCTTCTTCCGTGTCCAGCTTCAGCGACTTGTGCAGCTGCGCATGCAATTGCTGCTCATGACGGCGCAGCACTTCGCTGGCCGTCTTTACCAACGTGTTGAAAGCCGCCGTGTCCAGCGGCTTGGGGTTCTTCTTGTCGCGGCCCATGGTCCAGGGGCCGACGAGGGCGGGTTCCGCCTCGCCGCGCAGCGTCATGGCGACGGCCCAGCCGTCGTCGTCCTCGTTCTTGATCACCTGCGCCGTCCAGCGCTCGTCGCGCCACAGGCGCGGCTCTTGAATGATGGTGACTTCGTCTTCAGGGAAATTCGTGCTCATCCGGTCGAAGGTATCACGGCCTCACTCCTTGGGACGACAGGAGGCGCCGCCAGCCACGTGGCCAGAACCAGCCAGCATCTTTAAGTCAGCTCCCGCAGAGCGCTTCCCCCCGCAGCATCCACCCATCGGCAGGTCCGTCTTCCCGGGGACGTCGACCCACCGAAGCGGGTATGCGCCATCCGCGCGCATACAGTGTGGACTTCCGTGACGACTCGGGCGCCAGGCGCCCGGATCGCGCGGCCTGCAGGAGAAGTAGTTTTGAGTCTGTTCCGTACCAAGAATCTCGATGAGCTGCTGGCGCATGCCAGCTCCCCCGGCCACGGCCTGAAGAAAGTGCTCGGGCCCGTCGACCTCGTGCTCATCGGCATCGGCGCCATCGTCGGCACCGGCATCTTCGTGCTCACCGGCACCGGCGCGCTGACCGCCGGCCCCGCGCTGACCATCTCGTTCGTCATCGCCGCGCTGGCCTGCGCCTTCGCCGCGCTTTGCTATGCGGAGTTCGCCAGCTCCATCCCCGTCGCCGGCTCGGTCTACACCTACAGCTACGCCACGCTGGGCGAACTGGTCGCCTGGATCATCGGCTGGGACCTGATGCTGGAGTACGGCCTGGCCGTCTCCGCCGTCGCGGTCGGCTGGTCCGGCTATTTCCAGTCGCTGCTGTCGGGCCTGGGCGTGACGCTGCCCACCGTGCTCAGCGCCGCGCCCGGCGCGCAGCCCGGCGTGCAGACCTGGTTCAACCTGCCGGCCTTCGCCATCGTGCTGGTGCTGACCTGGCTGCTGTCCCTGGGCATGCGCGAATCCAGCCGGCTCAACAACATCATGGTGGCGCTGAAGATCGGCGTCGTGCTGCTGTTCATCGTCGTCGGCGCCCGCCACGTCAGGCCCGAGAACTGGCAGCCCTTCGCGCCCTTCGGCGCCAACGGCGTGCTCAGCGCCGCCGCCTTGGTGTTCTTCGCCTTCATCGGCTTCGACGCCGTCTCCTCCGCCGCCGAGGAGGTCAAGCGACCCGACCGCGACCTGCCCATCGGCATCATCGGTTCGCTGCTGGTGTGCGCCGCGCTCTACGTCGTGGTGTCGCTGATCATGACGGGCATCGTGCCCTTCCAGGACTTCGCCGGCGTCGACCATCCGGTCTCGCTCGCGCTGCAACGGGCCAACGAGCTCTGGGTCGCCGGATTCGTCGACCTGGGCGCCATCGTCGGCATGACCACGGTGATCCTGGTCATGGCCTACGGCCAGACCCGCATCATCTATGCGATGTCGCGCGACGGCCTGCTGCCCGCGCGCCTGTCGACGCTGCATCCGCGCCATGGCACGCCGTACTTCGCGACCTGGCTGGTAGGCATCGTCTTCGGCCTGATCGCGGCGCTGGTGCCGCTGAACGTGCTGGCCGAGCTGATCAACATCGGCACCCTGGCCGCCTTCTGCCTGATCGCCATCGCGGTCATCGTGCTGCGCCGCACCCGACCCGACCTGCCGCGCGCCTTCCGCTGCCCGGCCGTGCCGGTGGTGCCGCTGCTCGCGGTCGCCCTGTGCGTGACGCTGATGAGCTTCCTGCAGGCCACCACCTGGATCGCGTTCGCGGTCTGGGTGGGGCTGGGATTGATCGTCTACTTCGGCTATGCGCGCCGGCGCTCGCTGCTGCATCGGGCCAAGTAGGCGGAATCGAAAGGGGGCCCCGTCAGGGCCCCCGGCCTGCTCAGAGGCTCGTCACAGGCTCTTGAGCGGCACGACGTCCTTGCCCTTGAAGGTGAACACCGTCACCGCCGAGGACTTCAGATCGTGCTTGGCGTCGTACGCGTACTCGCCAGCCACGCCCGCGAAGCTGGACTTGGCCAGGTGGTCCGCGACTTTCTTCGGATCGGTGGATTGCGTGGCCTCCATCGCGGTCGCCAGCAAGTAGGCGCCGTCATAGAACGCCGCGGCGTAGGTCAGCGGATCGCGCTTGAACTCGGCCTTGTACTTGTCCATGAACTGCTTGCCCTTGGCGCTGCGGTCGATCAGTGCACCGCCTTGCGTGCAGAACACGTTCATGTCGCCGGCGATCTGCGACAGCGTCGCCGTCTCGGTCGAGCAGATGCCGTCGCCGCCCAACATCGGCGCGGTCACGCCCAGACCGCGCAGCTGACGCAGCATCGGGCCGGCCTGCGCCGAATAGCCGCCGTAGAAGATCGCGTCGGGCTTGGCCGCCTTGATGGCGGTCAGGATGCTGCTGAAGTCCGTCGCCTTGTCGTTGGTGAACTCCTTGGCCACGACCTTGATGCCCAGCTTCGCGGCCTGCGCGGTGAACTCCTGTGCCACGCCCTGGCCGTAGGCGGTGCGGTCGTCGATGACGGCCACCGTCTTGACCTTCAGGTCCTGCGCCGCGTACACGGCCATCTTGGCGCCGAGCTGGTTGTCGGTCGCGCCGATGCGGAACAGGTTGGTCTGGTTCTGCGTCGTGATCTTGGGGTTGGACGCCACCGTCATCACGACCACGCCGCCGTCCGCGAACACGCGCGAGGCGGGCATCGTGACGCCCGAGTTGTAGGGCCCCAGGACGAAGCGGATCTTCTTGTCGACCAGCGTCTGCGCGACCTGCACGCCCTGGCGGGGATCGGCCGTGTCGTCGTTGATGTCGAGCTCGAACTGAACCGGCTTGCCGGCGATCTTCAGGCCCTTGGCGTTGAGTTCCTTGATCGCGAGTGCCGCGCCGTCGCGGTTGTCGATGCCGTAACCCGCTTGCGGGCCGGTGATGGGGCTCATGAAGCCGATGCGCACGCGCTCCTGCGCCTGGCAGCCCAGCGCGGCCATGCCGGCCGCGAGCGCCAGCAGTTTCAATGTCGTCTTGTTCATGTGACTTCCTCGGAGAGGTGGACGGTGAGACCACAGGCCCGCCGCGTCTCCAGGCCGCGGGCCGATCCGCCGCGCCCGGGAATCGCCCAGACGCGGAGACCACGATGGTAGTCCCGGCCCTCCGACTCGGGACCTCGCTTGAACAGGCTACTTGCTTGGAGTAACACGCGTGGTGCAGCGACCCGATCGCTGCAATCGACCGGCGCCTCGGAGCCTCGGGAGGCTCCGGCGACTAGGCCGCCGGCACCTCGCCCAAGGCCGCCCGCAAATGCGGCGCGGTGCGGGAATCCGCACTTGCCGCGACGGCCTCCGGCGTGCCGGCCGCGACGATGCGTCCCCCGGCATCGCCCGCGCCCGGCCCCAGGTCGATGACCCAGTCCGCCGCCGCGACCACGCGCATCTCGTGCTCCACGACGACCACGCTGTGACCGGCCTCGACCAGATCGCGCAGCTGCGCCATCAGCTTGTCGACGTCGGACGGATGCAGCCCGGTGGTGGGCTCGTCCAGCACGTAGAGCGTGTGGCCGCGCTGCGTGCGCTGCAGCTCGGTGACCAGCTTGATGCGCTGCGCCTCGCCACCGGAGAGCTCCGTCGCCGGCTGCCCCAGCCGCAGATAGCCCAGCCCGATGCCGCGCAGCAGACCCAGCGGCCGCGCCAACGCCGGCTCGTCGGCGAAGAACTCGAAGGCGCCGTCCACCGTCATGCCGAGCACGTCCGCGATGCTGCGATCGCGGTAGCGCACCTTCAGCGTGGCCTCGTTGTAGCGGGCGCCGTGGCAGCTGGGGCAGGGCGCGAACACGCTGGGCATGAACAGCAGCTCCACGCTGACGAAGCCCTCGCCCTCGCAAGTCTCGCAGCGGCCCTTGGCCACGTTGAAGGAGAAGCGTCCCGCATCGAAGCGGCGCGCGCGCGCCGCGGGCGTCGCCGCGAAGAGCTTGCGCACGTGGTCGAACAGGCCGGTGTAGGTCGCGAAGTTGGAGCGCGGGGTCCGGCCTATCGGTTTCTGGTCGACCTGAACAAGGCGGCGGATGCCGTCCGCGCCGCCGGCGATGCGGCCGCCGGCGGCCTGCGGCAGGTCGCTCTCGACCTCGTCCTCGTCGTCAACGGAGACGGGCTCATGGCCCAGATGCGCGCCGACCAGGTCCACCAGCGCACGGCTCACCAGCGAGGACTTGCCCGAGCCCGACACGCCCGTCACCACTGTGAACACGCTCAGCGGAAAGGCCGCGTCCACGCCGTCGAGGTTGTTTTGCGTGACGCCTTCCAGCCGCAGCCAGTCCTTGGGCACGCGACGTGCGCGCGCGCGGCTCGCATCGGAGGCTTCGCCCGCCTGGGCGCTGCGGCCGGCCGGCGCACGCTCGCTCGCGGGCGGGAACAGATAGGCCGCCGTGCGCGATTCCTCGACGTCGCGCAGGCCCTCGGGCGGTCCGCTGTAGAGCACCCGTCCGCCGAGCTCACCCGCCGCCGGCCCCACGTCGACGATCCAGTCGGAGGCGCGCATCAGCGTCAAATCGTGCTCGACGACGAAGACCGAGTTGCCCGACGCCTTCAGCGCCCGCAGCGAGGCGAGCAGCGATTCGCTGTCGGCCGGATGCAGGCCGGCGGAAGGCTCGTCCAGCACGTAGACGACGCCGAACAGGTTGGAGCAGATCTGCGTCGCCAGGCGAAGCCGTTGCAACTCGCCGGGCGAGACCGACGGCGTCGCGCGGTCCAGCGAGAGGTGTCCGAGTCCCAGGCTCAGCAGCGGACGCAGCCGCATCAGCACGTCGTCGACCAGACGCCGCGCCGCGAGGCGCTTCTCTTCGCTGAGGCCGTCCACCGCGCCGGCATCGTCCAGCGTCGCCGCCAGTTTGTCGAGCGGCAGCTGCGCCAGCGTGCCGATGTCCAGTCCGCCGAAGGTCACCGACAACGCCTCGCGCTTGAGGCGCCGTCCGTCGCAGACCGGGCAGGCGCCGCCGATCAGGTAACGCGAGACGCGGCGCTTCATCAGCGCGCTCTGCGTCGTCGCGAAGGTGTGCATCACGTAGCGCCGCGCGCTGCTGAACGTGCCCTGGTAGCTGGGCTCCATCTTGCGGCGCAACGCATCGCGGGTCTCCTCGGGCGTGAAGCCGGCGTAGACGGGCACGGTGGGCTGTTCGTCGGTGAACAGGATCCAGTCGCGCGTCTTGCGCGGCAGCGCGCGCCAGGGCTTGTCGACGTCGATGCCCAGGGTGACCAGGATGTCGCGCAGGTTCTGGCCGTGCCAGGCCGGCGGCCAGGCGGCGACGGCGCGCTCGCGGATGGTCAGTGTGTCGTCGGGGACCATCGAGGCCTCGGTGGCCTCGTAAACGCGTCCCAGGCCGTGGCAGTGCGGACATGCGCCTTGCGGTGTGTTGGGGGAGAAGTCCTCCGCGTACAGCATCGGCTGCCTGGCCGGATAGCGGCCGGCGCGCGAGTAGAGCATCCGCAGCAGCGAGGACAGCCCCGTCACGCTGCCGACCGAGGAGCGCGCGCTGGGCGTGCCGCGCTGCTGCTGCAAGGCGACCGCCGGCGGCAGACCGTCGATGGCGTCGACGGCGGGCACGCCGACCTGATCGATCAGCCGGCGCGCGTAGGGCGCGACCGATTCGAAGTAGCGGCGCTGGGCTTCCGCGTAGATCGTGCCGAAGGCGAGCGAGGACTTGCCGGAGCCGGACACGCCGCTGAAGACCACCAGCGCGTCGCGCGGCACGTCGACATCGACGTTCTTGAGGTTGTGCTCGCGGGCGCCGCGCACCTGAACGAAGGCGGCTCGGGCCGGGCGATCGGCGCCGTTCGAGCGACTGGCGCTGCCGACGCTGTCGGAGCGATGGACCGGCGATGTGGCAGGGCGGGTAGGACGTCGGGCCAAGGTGTGATCTCCGGGCGGATGCTGTGCGCGTTCGGGGGCGAAAGGGGCTGGAGTATCGGCCCCTCCGGCTCGGTAGCAGGCGGTGTGCCGGGCGGTGATTGCGCTGGCGACGTGCCGTCTGTAGGTCATCGCCCGACAGGCCGGTCGGTCATTTCCCGCTAGACGATGAATTGATAAATATGGAAAATTCGCTCCATGCCGCCGACACTCCCGTGCTGACGGCATCCTGCTTTTCCTCCCTGAGCAGGGACCGCGGACAGCGGTCTTCGGGCCCGATCTGCCAAGCGATCGGGCCTTTTTCTTTGGGCGAATGGATTGCGCCTTTTAGCGTTTTCTGCTGCCGCTGCCGCTGCCGCTGCCGCTGCCGCTGCCGCTGAAGCAGCAGATGCGGGCCGGAACTCGCGCCGGCGCTCAGCGCGGCTTGATGGGACCTTCGCCCATGCGGGCCAGGCCGGCCGCGCGCAGCTTGTCCTTCTTGCTCGGACGCTTGCCCTTGATGCCCCCGGTGGCCTGCTCGGGCGTGGCCGTCTGCGTCGGCTCGAAGCCGGCGATGCGCTCGCGTGGGACGCGCTGGCCCTGGCGCTTCTCGATCAGGCGGAAATGCGATTCCATGTCCGCGGTGATGAAGGACACGGCCAGCCCGCTTGCGCCGGCGCGTGCGGTGCGGCCGATGCGGTGCACGTAATCGGCCGCCGCGCGCGGCAGGTCGTAGTTGACGACCACCGGCAGCTGCGCGATGTCGATGCCGCGCGCGCCCAGGTCGGTGGACACCAGCACCCGCAGCTCGCGACTCTTGAACTCGGACAGGATGCGGGCGCGCGCGCCCTGGCTGGCGTCGCCGTGGAAGGCCTCGGCGCTCAGGCCGGCGCGGCGCAGCTTGTCCGCGACGTGGTCGCAGGCATAGCGGGTCGCGACGAAGACCAGCACCCGCGACCACTCGCCTTGTTCGATCAGATGCCGCAGCAGCGGGGTGCGGCGATCGGTGTCGACCTCGATGGCGCGCTGCTCGATGTCGGCCTTGGACAGCGGCTCATCCGAGACATCCACCCGCACCGGATCGCGCAGCAGCTCGTCGGCCAGGGCCTGGACCTCGGCGGGGAAGGTGGCAGAGAACAGCAGGTTCTGCCGACGACGCGGCAGCAGCGCCAGCACCTCCGCGACCTCGTCCGCGAAGCCGCCGTCCAGCAGTCGGTCGGCCTCGTCCAGCACCAGGCATTCCAGGCGGGACAGGTCCAGGCCGTTCTTGTCGACGATGTCCAGCAGCCGGCCCGGCGTGGCCACGACGATGTCGGTGCCGCCGCGCAGCGCCATCAGTTGCGGGTTGATGGACAGGCCGCCCACCAGCACCGAGATCTTCACCGGCTCGTCCAGCGAGCGGCCGATCGCGCGCAGCGTGTCGCCGACCTGGGCGGCGAGCTCGCGCGTGGGGACCAGCACCAGCGCCTGCGCGCGGCGCAGCGCGGGGCGCACCTCGACGTCGAAGCGCTGCATCAGCGGGAAGGCGAAGGCGGCCGTCTTGCCGGAGCCGGTCGAGGCGCAGGCGCGCAGGTCCTTGCCGGCGAGCGCCGCCGGAATGACGGCGGCCTGCACGGGGGTCGGAACTTCGTAGCCCTGGGCGTCGGCGGCCTCCAGCAGGCGGGGGGACAGGCCCAGCGCGGCGAAGTCGGCGGGGGCGTTCACGGGCGCGACGGACTCCGGATCAGGGGCGGACGCGGCCGATGCCGGATCGGGCTTGACGTCGTTCACAGCAGCCTCGCCTTCACCGACTTGCCCTTGACCTTGCCGGCGTTCAGCGCGCGCAGCACCTTGGGAGCGATGTCGCGCTCGACGGCGACGTAGGTCGAGAACTCGTTGACGTTGATCTTGCCGATCTGCGCGCCTTCGAAGCCCATGTCCTTGGTCAGCGCGCCCATCACGTCGCCGGGACGGATCTTCTCCTTGCGGCCGCCCAGGATCTGCACCGTGGCCATGGGCGGGCGCAGCGGCCCGGCGCCGGGCGCGGTGGCAAGCTCGGTCAGCGAATGCCAGGGGCTGACGCTGCCCTGCATTTGATCGATGCGGCCGACGCGGCCCATTTCATCGAGACTCGCCAGGCTGAAGGCCCAGCCGGCCTCGTCGGCGCGGCCGGTGCGGCCGATGCGGTGGACATGGACCTCGGGGTCGGGCGTGATGTCGACGTTGATGACGGCCTCGAGCTGCGCGATGTCCAGGCCGCGCGCGGCGACATCGGTGGCGACCAGCACGCTGCAACTGCGGTTGGCGAAGCGCACCAGCACCTGATCGCGGTCGCGCTGATCCAGGTCGCCATGCAGCTCGAGCGCGACGATGCCCTGGGCCTGCAGTACGGCCACCAAATCGCGGCATTGCTGCTTGGTGTTGCAGAAGGCCAGGGTGCTGGCCGGACGGAAGTGATTCAGCAGCAGGCCGACGGCGTGCAGGCGCTCGTTCTCCTTGACCTCATAGAAGCGCTGGCGGATCTTGCCGGCGGCATGGCGCTCGGTCAGCGTCAGCTGCTGCGGGTCGCGCATGAAGCGGCCGGCCATGGCGGCGACGCCGTCCGGATAGGTGGCCGAGAACAGCAGCGTCTGGCGCTGCTTGGGGCAATGGGCGACGACCTGGGCGATGTCCTCGGCGAAGCCCATGTCGAGCATGCGGTCGGCCTCGTCGAGCACCAGCGTGTTCAGCGCCTCGAGCGAGAGCGTCTCGCGCGAGAGGTGGTCGAGGATGCGGCCCGGCGTGCCGACAACGATGTGGGCGCCGTGGGCCAGGCTGGCGAGCTGGTTGCGGATGGGCGCGCCGCCGCACAGCGTCAGGGTCTTGATGTTGTCCTCGGCGCGGGCCAGGCGGCGGATCTCCTGCGTGACCTGCTCGGCGAGCTCGCGGGTGGGGCACAGGACCAGGGCCTGGACCGCGAAGCGGCGCGGATTCAGGTTGGCCAGCAGCGGCAGCGTGAAGGCGGCGGTCTTGCCGCTGCCGGTCTTGGCTTGCGCGATCAGGTCGCGGCCGGCCAGCGACAGCGGCAGGCTGGCGGCCTGGATGGGCGTCATCGACAGGTAGCCCAGCTGCTGCAGGGTGGCCTGCATCGAGGGCGGCAGGGGCAGGCTGGCGAAGGAACTCGCGTCGGCGGCCGGCGTCGTCGCGGGGGCTGTCGAGGGGGCGGAGGCGGGGGCCTGAGCGGGCGCGGCGGTCGCGCCGGCGGCGGAGGGATCGGTCGGGAGCATGCGCGATTGTCCCTCAGGCGCCGCCTTCCAAGCCTTCCGAGGCGATGTCCAGGCGGAAGCCCCCTGCAAAACGTCCGGGCGAACCTCCCATGCGTCAAACAGGAACCGGCGTGGCGCGCATTGACAATGCGCCGATGGAAACCACCTGGACCGCGCGCAAGGCGCTCCCCGGCGACGCCGAGCTGATCGCCTCCCATGCCTGTTATCGGGAAGACGATGTGGCGCGCCGCGCCGGCTATGCCGAGTGGGTGAAGCCGCGCATCGGCGCGCGCAAGTACCTCGGCCTGATCGCGATGCAAGGCGGCGAGGTCGTCGGCGGCGCGGGCATCGTGCTGCTGGACTGGGGCCCGACGCGGGCCAACCCGAGCGGTCAGATGGGCCGCGTCGTCAATGTGTTCACCGCGGCCCACTGCCGCGGTCAGGGCATCGCGCGCACGCTGGTGGCGCGGCTGCTCGAACAGTGCGAAGCGCTGGGCGTGCGTGAGTTCAACCTCGGCGCCACGCCAGAAGCCCGCGCGCTCTACGCGGGATTGGGCTTCGCGGATTACGCGCCGGAGATGCGGCGCCGGGTGGCGATCGAAGCCGCTTAAGCGACCCTTCCCAAGCGCATGTTGATCGGCCACCGGACCTCGCGCCGCGTCGCCGGATCGCCCCACATCGCCGAGAACTCCGCGGCGAAGCGATGGAGCAGGGCCTTCTGCCCCGCCTCACGGGCGCTGCGGATCGCCGACCAGGTCGAGACGTAGCCCAGCATCTCGTCCAGCGACCAGCGCTTGCGAATCTCCAGCGCCGGCCCGGGCTGCTCGTCGAAGGGAAACTCGATGCTGGCGTAGCCTGAGTCCACCAGACGTCGCTCCGCGGGCCAGTAGCGGCCCACCTCGTCCGCATAGAAGCGCTGGATGCGGCCGTCCAGCGCGCGATCCTGCGGCCCGTCCAGCGCGAGGACGCCGTAGCTCAGCAACGACACGACCGCGCCGGGCGCGGCCACCCGCCGGACTTCCTCGTAGAAGCGCGGCCGGTCGAACCAGTGCGCCGCCTGCGCGGCGGTGATCAGGCTGGCGCTGCCGGCATCGGCTTGCAGCTGCTCGGCGGGCGATTGGCGGTACTCGACCTTGGGGTGGGGGACCGCATTGGCGAGTTGATCGGCACTGGGATCCAGGCCGAGGACCCGATCGAAGTGCTCGCCCAGCTGCGTGGTGAGCTGGCCGTTGCCGCAACCGACGTCGACCGCCAGTCCGCGCGTCGGCGCCAGTTGAGCGAGGAAGGCGGCCAGGGAGGGCGGGTACTCCGGGCGGAAGCGGGCGTAGGCGGCGCCGCCTTGGTCGAACCAGTTCTTGGATGAAGAAGCCGTGGACATCAGGGAGCTCCTCGTGCGCTGTGACAGCGAGGATTCTGCGACCAGACCGCCGCGCCAGGGGCGACAGGCAGCGCGCCTGGACACGTGCCCGACGATCAAGCCGCGAAACCCCGGGGCGCTCAGCGACAGGCGGAGTTCAATGCGCCATCCACGCGTCGTGCGAGTCCTTGCACAGGTCGGTGACCAGGCGCTCGAAGTCGGAGGACTTGTCGTAGAAGGCGTCCGCGCCGCAGGAGATGACGCGGGCCTCGTAGGTCGCGCGGTCCTCGGAGCTCAGCACCAGGATGCGGCCGCGGAAGCGCGCCGCCCGCAGGCGCTCGATCAGCCCCATGCCGGAGCCCCCGTCGATCCGCAGGTCCACCAGCACCACGTCCGGGGCGCTCAGCGCGATGCTGCTCATGCCGGCGTTCTCGCTGGAAGCCTGGGCCACCACGCGGATGGAGGTCTCGGATTCCAGGCGGGCCACCATCAGGCGGCGCAGCAGCGGGCAGTCCTCGATCAAAGCGACTTTCATGATGTTCTCCCTGGTATGGGATCAATCATGGGTGACGGACCTCACGATGGCGAGGCCGCGCCTGCGTCAGCGTCGGTGCGCTCGGGCGCCGACGCCCTGTAGTCGGATGGACTACACGTCCCTTGCGATGGGACATCGCGCCCCTTCCATTCCCCCCGCGATCCCCCCGCGATGAAGGGGCGGGCAGGGCGGCCGCCCATGGACGCCCAGGGCGCCGCCCCTTAGTAGGTCGCCCGTCCGCCGGTCGCGTCGAAGACCGCGCCGGAGTTGAACGAGCATTCCTCGCTCGCCAGCCAGCCGACCAGGGCGGCGATCTCCTCCAGCGTGCCGAAACGCCCCTGGGGGATGTGCGACAGCATGAAGGCCACATGGGCCTCGCTCATCTGGTCGAAGAGCGGCGTGCGCACCGCCGCCGGGGCGACGCAGTTCACCCGGATCTGCGTTGTCGCCAGCTCCTTGCCCAGCGCCTTGGTCAGACCGATCACTCCGGCCTTGGAGGCGCTGTAGGCCGCGGCGTTGGGGTTGCCCTCCTTGCCGGAGATGGACGCGATGTTGACGATGCGGCCATAGCCGTTGCGCTCCATGTGCGGCACCGCTGCGCGGTCGCAGTAGAAGACGCCGTGCAGGTTGACGTCCACCACCTGCCGCCAGGCGGCCAGCGGATAGTCGCGGACCGGCGCGTTGGGCCCCGAGATGCCCGCGCTGGCGATCAGGATGTCCAGCTTGCCGCCCAGCGCGGCCACGCTGGCGTCCATGCCGCGGGCGACCTGGTCCGCATCGGACACGTCCAGCGCCGCGATGTGCGCCGCGCCGCAGGCCTGCCGGGCCGCGAGCAGCGCGTCCTCGTGCAAGTCCCACAGGCTGACGCGCGCGCCTTCGGCGATCAGCCGTGCAGCGATGGCCTGACCGAAGCCGGACGCACCGCCCGTGACGATGGCCGTCCGGCCCTTGAAGCGATCGGGGAAATTCATGCCGATGCTCCCGGGAAGGACCGCACGACTTGGCGCTGCTCGCCGAGACCGGTGATGCCCAGGGTCATCACGTCGCCCGGCTTCAGGAAGATCGGATCAGGCTTGTGGCCCAGGCCGACGCCCGCCGGCGTGCCGGTGATGATCAGGTCGCCCGGAAGCAGCGTCATGAAGCGGCTGACGTAGCTCACCAGTTGCGCGCAGCTGAAGATCATGTTGCCGGTGTGGCCGTCCTGCAGGCGCCGACCGTTCACCTCCAGCCGCAGCGCGAGCGCCTGCGGATCGGGGACCTCGTCGGCGGTGACCAGCCAGGGACCGACCGGCCCGAAGCTGTCGCAGCCCTTGCCCTTGTCCCAACTGCCGCCGCGCTCGAACTGGTAGGTCCGCTCGCTGACGTCGTTGACCACGCAATAGCCTGCCACGTGGTCCAGCGCGGACGCCTCGTCCACGTGGCTCGCGCGACGGCCGATGACGATGCCCAGCTCGACCTCCCAGTCGCCCTTGACCGCGCCCGGCGGCAGCACCACCGCATCGTCAGGGCCCGAGAGCGAGCTGGTCGCCTTCAGGAAGACCAGCGGCTCGGCGGGAATGGGCAGGTTCGCTTCCTTCGCGTGGTCGACGTAGTTGAGGCCGATCGCGACGATCTTGCCGATGCCGGCGACGGGCACGCCCAGACGGCCCGCGGGGACGACGGGGAGCGTCTCGGGATCGACGGCGCGCAGACGGGCGAGCGTCGCGGCGTCCAGCGTGGCGGGAGCGATGTCGTCGATCAGCGTCGACAGATCGCGGACGATGCCGGCGGCATCGAGCAAGCCGGGCTTCTCTTGGCCGGGTTCGCCGTGGCGGAGCAGTTTCATGGGGAACTCCTTGGATGTAGGATGAAAGGCGGGATCGATGTCGATGTGGCGATCAGGCTCGGGGGTGAGGTCCAGCGCTCAGCTGTTGGCCGGCGCGTCGCGGACGGCGGCGCGCACCAGGGCCGAGCCGACCGCGCGCACCGCCTTGTCGGCGCCGGCGTCCTTGAGCGCGCCGCGCTCGTCGAAGGCCTGGTGGGCGGCCGGCAGGGCGAACGAAGCCGGCACGATGGCGACGCCCAGCTTGTTCAGCACGATCTGCAGCGAGACCTGCGAGCGGATGCCCGCCAGCAGGCCCGGCGAGGCCGACACCATGGCCGCGCACAGATGCGAGAACGAGCTGGTCCCGGGGCGTTCCTGCGGCGCGGGACGGCTGGCCCAATCGAGCGCGTTCTTGAGCAGCGCCGTGACGGCGCCGTTGTGTTCGGGTGTGGCGATCAGCAGCGCATCGTGCGACGCGAGCAGTCGCTTGAAATCGAGCGCGCCGGCCGGCAGGCCGGCGGCCGCTTCGAGGTCGCCGTCGTAGAGCGGCAGGTTCAGGTCGGCCAGGCGCAGCATCGTCACGTCGGCGCCGGCCGCGTCCGCGCCGGCCGCGGCGATGGCCAGCAGTTGCTGATTGAGCGAGCCGCGGCGCGAGCTGCCCGAGAAGGCCAGGATCTTGATGGTCATGGGAGCCTCGATGAGATCGGGAATGTGGGGATCGGAAATCGGAAATCAGAAATCAGAAATCGAGCCCGGGCATGGGCACAGGCATGGGCACAGGCATGGGCTTAGGAAGGGGCTCAGGGAGGAGGCGCGGCACTCGTGCCTTGCCCCGCTTGAGCGGCGCCGAAGCGCTCGCTGGCGAGCTCGGCGGGCGGCGGCCGGTACTCGATGGCGCCGCCGGGCAGGAAGAACAGGATCAGCGCCTGTCCGCCCTCGGTGGTCGGAAAGTGCTCGCTGCCCGGCGGGTACACGACCCAGCCCGCGCCATGGCCGCACCAGCGCGCGCCGGCGTCGAGCGGGATCACCAGATCGATCTCGCCGCGGATGTGGCGGTGGTGCTGCCCGACGACGTCGCGCATCAGGCCGCTCTCGACCCGCATGCCGCGCGTGTCCTCGGACACCTCCGCAATATGGCCGCGGCTGTAGCCCGCGCCCTCGACCGGCGCGTAACCGGCCCAGCCTTCGGCGATGCCCGCCTTCATCAGCGTCGCCAGCCGATCGTGAAAGGCGCCGTAGGGACCGAAGCGGCGGTTGAGCTCGAACTCCAGCGCGCCGTCCAGCGGCCGATCCCCGATGAAATCGAGCACCTGACGGATCAGCGTCATCGCCTCGGACTTGTGCGGCCCGGTGGGCAGCGGGGCATGAGAGAGGGAAGAGGTCGTGCTCATACGCGCTCGTCGAACCTGTAGTTGAAGAAGCGGCCCGCGTTCTCGCCGAGGATGCGGGACTTCTGCTGGCAGGTGAGGCAGCCGGTGCCGCGCACCAGCGAGCCCATCGGCAGCTCGCCCAGCGGGTAGGGGTAGTCGGTGCCCAGCATCACGCGGTCGTCGCCCATCACGTCGACGAGGAACTTCAGCGCGCGCTCGTCGAAGACCGCGCTGTCGCACCAGAAGCGCTTGACGTAGCTGGAGGGCAGGTGGGGACAGTCCTCGCGCACGATGTCGCGGTTGCGCCAGGCGTTGTCCGCGCGGCCCAGCGCCCAGGCGAAGTTGCCGCCCCCGTGCGCGAAGCAGATGCGCAGGCTGTCGGGGATGCGCTCCAGCGCGCCGGACAGGATCAGCGACAGCATGGACAGCTGCGTCTCCGCCGCCATCGCCACCAGCCAGGGCAGCATGTATTTCTTCATGCGCCGGCCCTGGCCCATCATGTCCCAGGGGTGCTCCAGCACCGGGCAGCCGATGGCGGCGCAGTGCTGCAGGAAGGTCACGATGCCCTCGTCATCGAAGTCCTTGTCCCCGACGTGATTGCCCAGCTCCACGCCGATGTGGCCGTTGGCCATTGCGCGCTCGACCTCGCGGCAGGAGGCGTCGATGTCCTGCAACGGCACCTGCGCGACCGCATGGATGCGGCCGTCGGACTTGGCGCACATCTCCAGCGCCATGTCGTTGAACATGCGCGCGCAGTCCAGCGCGTGCTCGGGCTTGCGCAAGTAGGCGAAGAGCACCGGCGTGACGCTCATGACCTGGTGGTCGATGCCGTCCCGGTCCATCTCCTCGAGTCGCTTCTCGGCGTCCCAGGTGGCGGAGTAGACGGGCCGGAACTCCTGGTCCCCGACCATCAGCATGGCCTTGCCGCAGCCCAGGTGCTTCATCCAGGGCCAGTCGGGCGTGCCGTAGCGCTCGGCCAGGTCCGGCCAGGAATGGGGCAGGAAGTGGTTGTGGATGTCGACGGCGACGGTCATGACGCGGTCCTCACAGCACGACCCAGCCGGCCGGCGGCAGCTTGCCGGGGTGGAGGCTCCCGCAGTGCGGGCACTTGTGGAGCTCGGTGGCGGCGTAGAAGTCGGCGTAGACCTTGGGGATGTCCTCGACGATGGACTCCAGGTCCACCTCGGTGCGGTGCACCAGGTGCTGGCAGTTGAAGCAGTACCACTCGAAGCCGTCGAGCAATCCGTCCGGACGCGCCGGCTCGACGACGAGGCCGATGGAGCCGGGCATCGGTCGCTGCGGCGAGTGACGCACGTGCGGCGGGATGCGGAAGATCTCGCCCTCGCGCACGACCACGTCGTAGGCCTGGCCGCGGTCGATCAGCTTGAGCACCATGTCGCCCTTGAGCTGATAGAGGAACTCGTCGACGGGATCGTCGTGGAAGTCGGTGCGCTGGTTGGGGCCGCCGACGATGGTGACCATCAGGTCCGCGTCGGGCCAGATCTGCGCGTTGCCCACCGGCGGCTTGAGCAGGTCGCGGTGATCGGCGATCCAGTTGTCGAGGCTGAAGGCGGACAGGCGCATCGCGCCGTCATGGGCCCGCGTGGACGCGGTCTTGGGACTGTGGGTCTTGAAGCACATGGGATTACTCCAGGGAGGAGGGGGAGGCGGAGAGAGGTGCGGCATCAGGCGGGGCGCCGGGCGGCGAGGAGGACGGCGATCCCGCCGGCCGGTAGGCGATGCCCTTGATCTCGATCAGCAGGTGCGGATGCGGCAGCTGATGGACGGCCATCGTGGTGCGCGTGGGACCGTCGACGTCGAAAAATTCGGCGTAGGTCTCGTTGTAGCCCTTGAAGTCGTTCATGCTGGCCAGGAACACGGTCACCTCGACCAGGTCCTCCAGCACCGCGCCCTCGCTGGCGAGGATGTCGGCGATGTTGCGGATCACCGCGCGGGTCTGCACGCGGATGTCGAGTTCGGTGACGCCCATGGCATCGGCCGTCGCGCCTTCGAAGCTGTTGTCCGCGCGCCGTGAGGACGTGCCCGAGACGAAGAGGAAGTCGCCCGCCCGCTTGAGGTGCGGGAAGCGGCCGCGCGGCGTTGCCTTGCCGGCGACGACCGTGGCCTTGGCGGCCGACGCTGAAACGCCGCCAGGGATCCCGTCGGCGTGCGCGTCGGTGGAGGTTCGAGTGACCGCGCTCATGACTCGGTTCCTCCGACCTGGAAGGACACCGCGCCCAGCGACTGGAACGCCGCGCTGACCCGCATGCCGGCGCGCAATGCGACGGCCTCGGTCGCGGCGCCCGCCAGCACCAGGTCGCCCGGCTGCAGCGACTCGCCGGCCTCGCCGGCCAGCCGCGCGGCCGCGACCAGGGATCGCACCGGATGGCCGAGGATGGCCGCCGACGATCCCGCCTGCACCACGCGGCCGTCCACCCGCATCACGATGCCGAGGTTGGCGACGTCGGTGCTTGCCGGCTGCAGCGGTCCGACCAGGAAGCCGGAGGAGGACGCGTTGTCGGCGACCACGTCGGCGAGATGGAAACGGAAGTCGCGGTAGCGGCTGTCGATGATCTCGATGCCGCCGGCGACGGCCTCCACCGCGGCCATGGCCTCGGCGGCGCTGACGCGGCCGGCGAGCGGCTTCCTCAGCAGGAAGACGATCTCGGGCTCGGCGCGGGGATGGACGTAGCGATCGAGCGCCA
Organism: Roseateles sp.; assembly: GCF_039595295.1. Taxonomy (GTDB): domain Bacteria; phylum Pseudomonadota; class Gammaproteobacteria; order Burkholderiales; family Burkholderiaceae_C; genus Roseateles. Next base: position 1,811 of record NZ_JBCNLU010000016.1, on the reverse strand, counting down.
GCTCGCCGCCTTCGTCCAGTCGCATGTCGTCGGTCAGGCGGCCCCAGATCATCTGGTCCACGCCCATCTGACGCATCTTGGCGACCGAGGTGAAACCCATCTTCATGCCGACGCGCCGCGCGCCGCGTCGCAGGCGCTGCTGTACCAGCAGTCGCTGCACCGCATAGGCGGTCTCGACGTCAAAGTCCGGGTGCTGATCGCTGAGCTGCGCGACCGCCTGCCGCGTCAGCGCGGCCTGGTCCAGCGCGAGGGCGAGTTGATTCAATCCGCTCATGAGGTCCGTCCTTGCTCGGAGCCGAAGCTGACGCGCACCGAGCCCAGGCCCTGGATGCGCGCTTCGAAGCTGTCGCCGGGGCGCGCGGGCACGACCGGCCCGAGCGCGCCGCTGAGCACGAGGTCGCCGGCGCGCAGCGGCCGTCCGGCCTGCGCCATCACGCGGGCCAGCCACAGCGTCGCGTTGATCGGCGAGCCCAGGCAGGCGACGCCGGCGCCGGTCGAGGCGAGCTCGCCGTTGCGCTCGAGCGCCATGCCGCAACCGACCAGGTCCACCGCGTCGATGCGGCGCGCGTCGTGGCCGAGCACGAACAGGCCCGAGGACGCGTTGTCCGCGATCGTGTCGGTGATGCGGATGTCCCAGCCGGCGATGCGGCTGTCGACGATCTCCAGCGCGGGCAGCACCCAGTCGATGGCGTCGACGATGTCGGCGGTGGTGAGCCGCGGCTCGCTCAGATCGCGGCCGATCAGGAAGGCGATCTCGGCCTCCACGCGCGGCTGGATCAGTCGTCCGTGTGCGATCTCGCCGCCGTGGGGCACGTCCATGTCGTCGAAGAGCATCCCGTAGTCGGGCTGCGAGACGCCGAGCTGGCGCTGCACGGCCGTGGCGGTGAGGCCGATCTTGCGGCCGACCAGGCGGGCGCCGTCGGCGAGGCGGCGTTGGGTGACTTCTTCCTGCACTGCGTAGGCCGCGGCGACGTCGCTGTCGCCGAGCTGGCCGCGCACGGGGGCGCAAGGCGCGGCGCTGCGCGCCGCCTGCCACAGCGCGGCGGCCGATGGGGAGAGGGCTTGCATCGCGCGCTCCCTCAGAACTTCACGCAAATGTTGGAGGGCTCGGAGTAGAAGTTGAGCGAGTGCATGCCGCCCTCGCGTCCGATGCCGGACATCTTCACGCCGCCGAAGGGGGTGCGCAGGTCGCGCAGGTACCAGCTGTTGACCCACACCAGACCTGCTTGCACCGCATGCGCGACGCGATGGCCGCGCGCCAGGTTCTGCGTCCAGATCGTCGAGCACAGGCCGTAGCGGGTGTCGTTGGCGCGGGCGATGACCTCGTCCTCGCTGTCGAAGGGCGCGACGTGGCAGCAGGGGCCGAAGATCTCCTCGCGGCAGATGCGGGCGGTGTCGCCCAGGCCGGTCCAGATGGTGGGCTGCACGAAGAAGCCCTGATCGCGCTCATCGCCGAAGCTCGGCACGCCACCGCCCGTGACGACGGTGGCGCCCTCGCTCACCGCGAGGCGGTAGTAGGACAGCACCTTGTCGCGATGCTCGGCCGAGATCATGGGCGGCATGTCCACGCCGGGGTCGGCGGGGCGGCCGGGGATCAGGGCTTCGGCCTTGCGCTTCAGCGCGGCGACGAACTTGTCGAAGATCGGGCGCTCGACGTAGACGCGCTCGGTGCACATGCAGATCTGGCCACCGTTGGAGAAGGTCGCCTTGGCGATGCCGTCCACCGCCGCGTCGAAGTCGCAATCGGCGAAGACGATGCCGGGGTTCTTGCCGCCGAGCTCGAAGGACACGGGCTTCACCCGCTCCGCCGC
>NZ_JBCNLU010000015.1:0-113267 GCF_039595295.1 Roseateles sp. | reverse complement strand
TCCAGCGATGACCTGAACGCGCTGACCAGCGGCCAGATCAAGGCGCTGTCGACCAACCAGGTCGCCGCGCTGAGCACCGCCCAGGTGTCGACGATGGAGACGGCCGACGTGGCCGCGCTGAACACCAGTCAGGTCGCCGCGCTGAGCTCCACGCAAGTCGGCGCGCTGAGCACCGACGCGATCGTGGCCCTGGGCTCGCAGCAGGTCGCCGCGCTGACCAGCAAGCAGGTCGCCGGCCTGACCACCGACCAGATTGGCGCCATCGAATCGGGCGACCTGAAGGCCATGTCGACCGGCGCGCTGCGCGCGCTGACCAGCGACCAGCTGAACGCGCTGCACTCCGACCAGGTCGAAGCCCTGACGACCACCCAGGTCGCCTCGCTGACGACCGGCCAGATCAGCCAGTTCGCCACCGACGACTTCGCCGCCCTGACCACCGGCCAGCTGCGCGCCCTGACCACGGGTCAGATCGCCTCGCTGAGCACCGCCGAGCTCGAGGCCCTGGGCAGCGACCAGATCGCCGCCCTGACCACGCAGCAGGTCGCCGCGCTGACCACGGCCCAGATCAGCAACCTGACCAGCGATGACCTGAACGCGCTGACCAGCGCGCAGATCAAGGCACTGACCACCGCGCAAGTGGCCGCGCTGACCACCGGTCAGATCGCGACCCTGGAATCGGCCGAAGTCGCCGCCCTGGGCACCAACCAGATCGTGGCGCTGAGCTCCACGCAAGTCGGCGCGCTGAGCACCGACTCGATCGTGGCCCTGGGCTCGCAGCAGGTCGCTGCGCTGACCAGCAAGCAGGTCGCCGGCCTGACCACCGACCAGATGGGCGCCATCGAGTCCGGCGACATCAAGTCGCTGAACACGGCCGCCCTGCGCAGCCTGACCAGCGACCAGCTGAACGCGTTGAACTCCGACCAGATCGAAGCCCTGTCGACCGTGCAGGTCGCCGCCCTGACCACCGGTCAGGTCAGCAATCTGACCAGCGACGACCTGAACGCCCTGACCAGCGGTCAGATCAAGGCCCTGGGCACCGCCCAGATCGCCTCGCTGACCACGGCGCAGGTCGCCGCGATGGAATCCGCCGACGTGCAGGCGCTGACGACCCAGCAGGTCGCCGCGCTGAACTCGGCCCAACTCGGCGCGCTGAGCACCGAGTCCATCGTCGCCCTGAGCTCGACGCAAGTCGCGGCCCTGAACAGCAAGCAGGTCGCCGGCCTGGGCACCGACCAGATCGCCGCCATCGAAACGGGCGACCTGAAGGCGCTGGGTACCAACGCCCTGGCCTCGCTGAGCTCGGCGCAACTGGATGCGCTGGGCTCCGACCAGGTCGCCGCGCTGACGACCCAGCAGGTCGCCGCGCTGACCACCGGTCAGGTGAGCAACCTGTCCAGCGACGACCTGAACGCCCTGACCAGCGGCCAGATCAAGGCCCTGAGCACGCAGCAGATCGCCTCGCTGACGACGACGCAGGTCTCGACCATGGAGTCCGCCGACGTCGCCGCGCTGAACACCAACCAGGTGGCGGCGCTGAGCTCGGCCCAGATCGGCGCCCTGAGCACCGACGCGATCGTCGCGCTGACCTCCGGCCAGTTCGCCGCGCTGAACAGCAAGCAGGTCGCGGGTCTGACCACCGACCAGATGGGCGCCATCGAGACCGGCGACATCATGTCGATCACGACCAACGCCCTGGCCTCGCTGAGCTCCACGCAGCTCAACGCGCTGGACTCCGACCAGATCGCCGCGCTGTCCAGCCAGCAGGTCGCCGCCCTGACTACCGGTCAGGTCAGCAACCTGACCAGCGATGACCTGAACGCGCTGACCAGCGGCCAGATCAAGGCGCTGAGCACGCAGCAAGTCGCCTCGCTGACGACGGCCCAGGTCTCGACCATGGAGACCGCCGACGTCCAGGCGCTGACGACCGCGCAGATCGCCGCGCTGGGCTCGGCCCAGGTCGGCGCGCTGAGCACGGACGCGATCGTGGCCTTGACCTCCGGCCAGGTGGCCGCGCTGACGACCAAGCAGGTCGCCGGTCTGACCACCGACCAGATGGCGGCCATCGAGACCGGTGACCTCAAGTCCCTGTCCACCACCGCGCTGCGCGCCCTGACCAGCGACCAGCTGCAGGCGCTGGGCTCCGACCAGATCGAAGCCCTGACCTCGCAGCAGGTGCAGGCCCTGTCGACCACGCAGATCAGCCAGTTCGCCACCGATGACTTCGCCGCGCTGACCACCGGCCAGCTGCGCGCCCTGTCCACCGGCCAAGTCGCCTCGCTGACCACCGCGGAACTGGAGGCCCTGGGCAGCGACCAGATCGCCGCCCTGACCACCGCGCAGGTCGCCGCCCTGACCACGGCCCAGATCAGCAACCTGACCAGCGACGACCTGAACGCGCTGACCAGCGCGCAGATCAAGGCGCTGACGACCGCCCAGGTCGCCGCGCTGACCACGGCCCAGGTCTCGACCATGGAAACCGCCGACGTCCAGGCGCTGAACACCAACCAGGTGGCGGCCCTGACCTCGACCCAGGTCGGCGCCCTGAGCACCGACGCCATCGAGGCCCTGACCTCCACGCAGGTCGGCGCGCTGACCAGCAAGCAGGTCCTGGGGCTGACGACCGACCAGATGGGCGCCATCGAGACCGGTGATCTGAAGGCGCTGAACACGGCCGCCCTGCGCGCCCTGACCAGCGACCAGGTCAACGCCCTGCACTCCGACCAGATCGGCGCGCTGTCGACCGTCCAGGTCGCCGCCCTGACCACCGGCCAGGTGAGCAACCTGACCAGCGACGACCTGAACGCGCTGACCAGCGGCCAGATCAAAGCCCTGACCACGCAGCAGCTGCAATCGCTGACCACCGGCCAGATCGCCACGATGGAGAGCCTGGACGTCGCCGCGCTGAACACGAATCAGCTGATCGCCCTGGGCTCCGCGCAGATCGGCGCGCTGAGCACCGATTCGATCGTGGCCCTGAGCTCGACCCAGGCGGCGGTGCTGACCTCCGCCCAGGTGCTGGGTCTGACGACCGACCAGATGGCCGCGATGGAGACCACGGACCTGCGTTCGCTGAACACGGCCGCCCTGCGCGCCCTGACCTCGACGCAGCTGGACGCGCTGGACTCCAACCAGATCGCCGCGCTGACGACCCAGCAGGTCGCCAGCCTGACGACCGGCCAGATCGCCAACCTGAGCAGTGACGACCTGAACGCGCTGACCAGCAGCCAGATCCGCGCGCTGAGCAACAGCCAGCTGCAGGCCCTGACCACGACGCAAGTCGCGGCGATGGAGACGGACGACGTCGCGGCCTTGACCAGCGCCCAGATCCTGGCGCTGGGCTCGGCCCAGATCGGCGCCCTGAGCACCGACTCGATCGTGGCCCTGACGACGGCACAAGCCGGCGCGCTGACCTCGGCCCAGGTCGACGGTCTGACCACGACCCAGATGGCGGCCTTCGAGACGGCCGACCTGCGTCAGCTCAGCACCGCGGCCATCCGCTCGCTGGACAGCGCACAGCTGGAAGCGCTGGACTCCAACCAGATCGCGGCGCTGAGCACGCAGCAGGTCGCGGCGCTGAGCACGCTCCAGGTCAGCCAGCTGGCGACCGACGACGTGCAGGCCCTGACCTCGCAGCAGATCGTGTCCATGAACTCGGCGCAGTTGCACGCCTTCACCACCGACCAGGTGATGGCGATCGACAGCGGCGACCTGGCGGCGATCAGCAGCGTCAACCTGGTGGCCTTCGACTCGGGCGACTTCGCGGCCTTCACCTCGGACCAGATCCATGCGATGACCTCGTCGCAGTGGAGCGCGGTGAGCGCGGCGCAGGTCGTGGGCATCGAGACGGCGGACATCGCCTCGATCACGACGGACGGTATCCACGCCCTGGGCACCGCGGCGATCCACGCCTTCCACACGGACCAGATCGCGGCCCTGACCAGCGACCAGATCCATGAATTCAGCACCGCGCAGCTGCGCGCGCTGGGCACGGACCAGATCGCGGCCCTGACGACGGACGACATCAACGGCATGACCAGCGCCCACTTCGCGACGCTGACCTCGGCCCAGATGCACGCCTTCACGACGGACCAGATCCTGGCGCTGGACTCCTCGGACATCCACGCGCTGACCACGCTGCAGGTGCAAGGTCTGACGACCGACCAGCTGCTGGCGATGAACTCGGATCAGTTCGTCGGTTGGGACACGCAGGACCTGGCCTCCATGAACATGGAGCAGGTGCTGGCCCTGACGACCGCGCAGACCAGCGGCCTGAGCGACCCGCAACTGAATGCCCTGTTCCTGGCCAGCCCGATCGTGCTGGACCTGGACGGCAACGGCATCCAGACGCTGTCGGCCAGCCATGGCGTGAACTTCGACCTGAACGCCACCGGCAACACCGACAAGTGGGGCTGGGTGGGCGGCAACGACGGTCTGCTGGTGATGGATCGCAACGGCAACGGCACGATCGACAGCGGTGCGGAGCTCTTCGGCGCCGGCACCACGGTCAACGGCCGCAAGGGTCTGGACGGCTTCACCGCCCTGGCCTCGCTGGACACCAACCATGACGGCCACATCAACGCCAAGGACGCGGACTTCAGCAAGCTGCAGGTCTGGGTCGACGCCAACCACGACGGCAAGACCGACGCGGGCGAGCTCAAGACCCTGGCCGACCTGGGCATCGCCGACCTCAACCTGTCGGCGACCAAGGGCACGGAGGTCGACAACGGCAACGTGCTGGGCCTGGTGTCGAGCTACACCAAGTCCGACGGCACGACGCACGAGATGACGGACGTGTGGTTCGCCAAGGACGGCGCGATGCACACCGCGACCGGCACCACGGCGGCGACGGCGGCGGCACCGCAGCTGGGCGACCTGCTCGCCCAGCCCGAGGCCAACCTGCTGGCCGGCGGCACGACCCATACCGCGACCGTCGCCGCCGCGGCGGGCACGGCAGCCAGCACGACCGACCAGACCGTCCATCCGGACGTGATGAGCGCGGCCTACAAGAAGCTGCATGACGACGACCAGAACGGAGCGGGCGCGCTGATCTAAGCGTCCGCGCCGGAACCGGGGGCCTCGCGCCCCCGGTTTGCCGTTTGCGGCCCGGGGCCCGTCCCCACGGCCGCAAACGGCAGACCCCGGGTTCCCTCCCCGAGCCGCCTGGGCTCTCCGAAGTTTTCCCCGAAGTACTCGACTCCAGATGGCCACCTTCGACGTCGGATCGCTCACCCCCGACCAGATCGCCGCGCTCACCACCGCCCAGCTCGCGACGCTGACCGGCGCGGAATGGGCGCTGCTGAGCGTCGACCAGGTCGTGGCGCTGACCACGATGCAGGTGAGCGCGCTCAACGCGCGCCAGCTCAGCTTCATGGCCTCGGGCCATCTGTCGGCGATGGAGACGGCCGACATCCAGGCGCTGAACACCGGCGCGCTGCGCACGCTGACGACCAATGCGCTGGCGGTGCTGACCACCGAGCAGATCCATGCGCTGACCACCGAGCAGATGCCCGCGCTGACGGTGGACCGGCTGCGCCGCATGACCAGCGACCAGTTCAGCGCCCTGGACAGCCAGCAGGTCGGCGCCATGTCCTCGGTGCAGATCCGCGGCCTGGGCACGCAACAGGTCCAGCTGCTGACCACCGATGAAGTCGCCGTGCTGAGCACCACCTCGATGCAGGTGCTCAACACGGTCCAGCTGGGCGCGCTGAGCAGCGAGCAGCTCAACGCCCTGAGCACCGATCAGATCGGCGCGCTGCGCGGCAGCCAGACTCGCGGCCTGAACGGCGATCAGCTGAGCACGCTGAACACCGCCGCGCTGCAGGCACTGACCACCGGTGCCGTGCGAGGGCTGAGCACGGAAGCCGTCTCGCACCTGTCCTCGGACGCGGTGCAGTCGCTGTCCAGCCAGCAGGTCGGCGCGATGACCAGCCAGCAGTTCCGCACGCTGAGCAGCGATGCGCTGATCGCGCTGAGCACCGAGCAGTACGCCGCCATCGGCACGCTGCAGATCAAGTCGCTGAGCACCGCGCAGGTCGCGGTGCTCGAGGGCGAGGATCTCGCCGCCATCGGCACCAAGGGCCTGCGCACGTTGGATTCGCGCCAGCTGTCGGTGCTGAGCTCCGAGCAGCTCGACGCGCTGAGCTCCACGCAGATCGCCAGCCTGACCTCGTCCCAGCTGATCGGCCTGAACACCGCGCAGCTGCCCTCCTTCAGCACCGACGAGCTGCGCTCGCTGACCAGCATGGCGCTGGCGGGGCTCAAGCCGGACGTACTCGCCGCGATGAGCGCCGAGCAGCTGGGCGCGCTCAAGACGGTGCAGATCGCCGCGATCACCACGCGCCAGCTCGCCGCCTTCGACACCGACGACCTGGCGGCCTTCTCGACCGCGCAGATCGCGGCGCTGACCTCCAGCCAGCTCGCCGCGCTGAGCACGGCGCAGTTCCATTCGCTGAGCACGGAAGACCTCGCCGCGCTGAGCAGCACCGCGCTCAAGGGCCTGACCGCGGCGCAGATGGCCTCGCTGGATCCGGACCAGGTCGCCGCCCTGTCCAGTGCGCAGACCGGCGCGCTCGGGACCGCGCAGCTGCGTGATCTGACCGATGCGCAGCTCGCCGCGCTGACGCCGGACGCGATCCAGCACCTGTCCACCCGCGTGATCGCGACGCTGTCGGTGGCGCAGCTGGAGATGCTGAACTCCGATCAGCTGACCGCGCTGACCAGCGGACAGGTGCGCGCGCTGACCACGGCGCAGCTGTCCGCCCTGTCCATCGAGGACCTGAACACGCTGACCACGGCGCAGTTCGCGGCGATGAGCTCGCAACAGTTCCGAGGCCTGACGACCGACCAGGTCGCGCATCTGGAATCGGCCGACTTCGGCGCGCTGTCGGCGACGGTGATCCGCTCGCTCAGCAGCCAGCAGGTGCAGGCGCTGGACGTGGCCCTGGTGGGCGCGATGACCTCGCAGCAGACCAGCGTGCTGAACACCTTGCAGATCACCGGCCTGACCGCCGATCAGCTCAGCGCGCTGAGCCCGTCGGCGCTGCAGGGTATGACCACGCTGGCGATCCGCGGCCTGTCCGACGCGCAGCTGGACGCGCTGGGACCGGTGGGCGTCTCGCAGATGCGCGACGCGCAGCTGGCCGCGCTCACGACCGCCCAGGTCCGCGGTCTGGATCACGACACGCTCAACGCGCTGGGCTCGCAGCACTTCTCGGCGCTGACCTCGTACCAGTTGGCGGCCATCTCCACCGACGAGATCGGCCAGCTGACGCCGGACCTGCTGGCCGCCGTCAAGCCGACCTTCCTGACCCTGCTGACCACGGCGCAGGTGCATGCGCTGAGCCGCGATCAGCTCGGCGCCTTCGGCAGCGCGCAGATCTCGCTGCTGTCGACCAACCAGGTCACCGCGCTGTCGCCGTCCCAGATCGACGCGCTGTCCACCGACGGCGTGCGAGGCCTGACCGCGCAGGCGCTGCAGGCTTTGAGCACCGATCAGCTCAACGGCTTGGTGCCGGAGCAGTTCGCGGCGCTGCGGACCAACCAGGTCGCCTCGCTCACCACGACGCAGATCGCCGGTCTGGAGCAGGCCGACCTGAACGCGCTGGACTCGGCGCAGTTCGCGGTCCTCTCGTCCAAGCAGCTGGCAGCGATGCGGGCGGATCAGCTGGCCAATCTGGAGGTCGCGGACGTCGTCGGCCTGAACACCCGGGCGCTGCTGGGGCTGAGCTCCGCGCAGCTGGGCGCGCTCAGCGGCGACAGTCTGGCGGCCTTCAGCAATGCGCAGCTCGCCGCGCTGAGTTCCAAGCAGCTGCTGGGCCTGACCGCCGACCAGATCACCCACCTGAGCACCAGCCAGGTCGCCAGCTTGGGCACGGGCGCCATCATCGGCATGAGCAGCGAGCAGTTCGGGTCGCTGGATCTGACGCAGATCGCGGCGCTGTCGCCCAAGCAGGTCGCCGCGCTGAATTCGCTGCAGCTGGAGGCGCTGTCCACCGATGCGATCGCGTCGCTGACCACGGCGCAGTTCGCCGCGCTGCGCTCGTCGCAGCTGTCGGCGCTGGACGCCGCCCATCTGGCCGCCATCGAGACCCAGGACCTGGCGGTGCTGCACTCGACGGCGCTGCGGGCGATGAGCTCGGACCAGATCGCGCTGCTGAGCGCCGATCAGGTCGCCGCCCTGCGCGCGGACCAGGTCGGCAACCTGACCTACCAGCAGGCCGCGGCGATGAGCACCGACCAGATCGTGTCGCTCACCACGGCGCAGATGCTGGGCGTGACCAACGTGCAGGTGCTGGCCTGGAGCAGCGACCAGATCGCGGCCATCGAATCGCAGGACTTCGGGCTGCTGCGCGGCAGCGCGATCCGGGTCATGAGCGCGGCCGACTTCGCCGCGCTTTCCACCGACCAGGTGCATGCGATGACCAGCACGCAGCTGGTGGAAATGACGACCGCGCAGCTCGCGGGCTTCGGCTCCGAGGACTACATGGCGCTGACGTCCTCGGCCTTCCATGTGCTGACCACGACGACGCTCAACGCGCTGTCCACCGAGGTTTTCGCCAGCCTGGGCGCGGAGCAGATCCACGGCCTGGGCACGCAGGTGCTGCACAACCTGTCCAGCGCCGCGATCGCGGCGATGAGCAGCGATGCCATCGCCGCGCTGGACAGCCTTCAGGTGACGGCGCTGACCACGGCGCAGGTGGCGGCGATCTCGTCCGAAGGCTTCGCCACCATGGCCAGCGACGAACTGGCCGCGCTGAGCCGCGATCAGGCCAAGGCGCTGACGGTGGACCAGATCCACGCCATCACCAGCAACGCGGTGATCGGCTTGGAGACCACCGATCTGGCCGCGCTGAACATGGACCAGGTGCTGGCCTTCTCCAGCGAGGCGCTGCAGGCGATGTCCGGCAAGCAGCTGGACGCGCTGTTCCTGGCCACGCCCATCATGCTGAACCTGGACGGCCACGGGCTGGGCACGGTATCGGCGGAACACGGCGTCAGCTTCGACATGAACAACACCGGCCAGAGCCAGCAATGGGGCTGGATGGCCGGCGGCAACGCGCTGCTGGCGCGGGACCTGAACGGGAACGGCCAGATCGACTCGGGCGCGGAGCTCTTCGGCACGGGCACGATCCTGGCCAACGGCAAGCACGCGGCCAACGGCTACGAAGCCATGGCCGCGATGGACGGCAACGGCGACCACATCCTCAGCGCGCTGGACGCCGGCTTCAGCCAGCTGCGGCTCTGGGTCGACGCCAACGGCGACGGCAAGACCGACACCGGCGAGCTCAAGACCCTGGCCGAACTGGGCATCGTCGAGCTGGACCTGCAGGCCAAGTCCAGCGCGATCGTCGACAACGGCAACGTGATCGGACTGATCTCCGGCTACAAGACGGCGGACGGCGTCACGCACCAGATGGGCGACGTGTGGTTCTCGAAGAGCGCGTCGGACGGCGCCGCGGATGCGGCGAGTGCCGCGTCCTCGGCCTCCTCCGCGAGCGCGAGCGTCGTCGATGTCAAGGTCCACCTCGCCGCGTCCGACCTGCTGGCCGCGCCGAGCGCCTCGGTCGTGCCGGACAGCGCGGCCGCCGCGGGATCGGCGACCGCCTCAGGCTCGATCTCGGGGCCGACCTCCGGCGCGATAGCCGACGGCCACGTGCATCACGCCGCGATGGCGGCAATCCACGCCACCTTGCGCAAGCTCGCCGACGACGACGGCAACGGCCCGCTGATCTGATCGCTTGAAAAGCCTGGGGGGCCGTGACGGAACCCACGGGTTGTCCGTCGAACGCCACGGGCCCGGGTGGTCACTAGCACCACATCTTCCGCCGATGACGCGGTCGCAGCCCCGGTCCTCCCCACCGCCGCTCCCAGGCCCGTCGTCGCTTCAGGAGCACGACGATGCGGTTCAACTTCCTCTCCCGCGGTCAGGGCTGTGCAGCGAATCCGGTGCCCGATGCTCCGACAGGCCTTGCGCCCTCCCTCGATCCGCGGACCGTCGACGCTCACACGCCAGGCCGCGGTACGGACGAGGCGCCGGCGCCCGCCCCGCAGCGGACCCGCGCCGAGCGCATCGCCGACGCGCTGCGCCGCCCAATACGCAGCCTGCGCTCACGCGTGGCCCCGGTCCAGGTGAGCGTCTCCTGCGGCCCGCTGGGCATGAGCTTGACGAGCGCGGCGCCGACCTCGTCGGCGCGGGGGCGGCCGCCGGAGGGATCGCTCGAGGCGATCATCGGCAAGCGCGGACCTGGGATCGGCGTCACGCGCCGACCAGCGGCAGCGGGAGCCTCGCCCTCAGTGATGGACAAGACCTCGTCTCCCCACTCGCCTGCTTGCTCGCCCGCGGTCGCCTTCAGCGCGGAGATCCGCCGCCTGTTCGCGGCGCCCGCCACCGGCCCGCTCACGCGCGCGCTGCTGGCGCTGTGCGCATCCAAGGCGACCGATCGCCCCGACAGGCACCCGCTGAGCCATGAGCACGCGCTGCTCATCGCCACGACGCTGCGCTCGTTGACCGACGATCCGGCGAAGGCGGCCGTGATTCTGGAGATGCTGTTGCGAGAGCCGCCGCCGCCCTTGTCCGGCGTCGCCGTCAAGCCGCGCGCGCCGACGTCACGGCAACCAAAGCCGACGACGACCGCCCAGAGCAAAGGCGACGACGCGCCCGCGTTCGCATCGGCAGATCGCCCGACCTTGGGGCTGAAGCGGTTGACCAGCGAAATGCGACGCGCCTTGGCCTCGACCGCCGGCGGCTTCGAGGCGCTGCTCCACCTGCAGGGCGTCTCTCTCCCGCCGGCGCAGGATCGGGATCGCGCCCTGGCCGAGCAATCGGTCGAGCACTACCGGCTCGCGCTGCGCGCCGAGGACGCGCTGATCAGGCTGGGACTGCCGGTCGGTGGGCCCCGGTCGACGGCGGACATTCATGCCGCGCTCGACGAGCACCCGCAATGCCGCGATCTGCTCGACCCGACCTGGTTGGGAACCGGCAATGCCAGGCGCCGCCGCGGCGGACCGCATGTGGCTGAGCACCCCATGACCCTCGCCGCCCAAGCGTTCGTCCATGCCCACGCCAATCGCGAGCGCGCACGCGGCGAGCCCGAGCGCGCCGTCGACCTCAAGCCCGCCGCCGTCGCTCTGCGCAACGGCTTCACCGAAAGCGGCCAGGGCTCCGACTTCCATCTGATGGCCAAGCGGCTGCGCAAGTTCATCCGCTACATCGACCTGGCCTGCCGCACGCCGCTCGGCCAGCGCCCCACCGTCCGCGACCATCTGCGGGCGCCGGTCCAGCTCGCCCGCCGGCTGGCCGGGAAGGACAAGACGCCGCTGCGCACGCTGCTCGAGTCCAAGCCCCTGGCCTCGCGCCTGGGCCTGATCCCCGATCACCGCGGCGACCCGCGGGCCGAGGCCAAGGCCCAGGCCGCCGCCCAGGAACAGGCACGCCTGGATGAGCGGCTGCGTCAGATGCAGCGCGAGTTCGATGGCGCAGAGCCCGCGCGGCGTCGCGAGATCCTGCGCCAGATCATGAATGCCGTCGTCACCGGCAACGACGTGTCGACCTATCGCGACGGCCGCCGGCACGGCGTAGGCGCGACCGTCGGCTACGGCGTGGCCGACATCGCGGGCGTGGGCGGTGCGTCGCTGGGCATCACGCCGGTGGTCGATGTCGGCGTCGACCACACGCGGGCGGCCGTGTTCAAGGCCGGCCCGAGCAGCAGCACCGGCCTGATCTTCCTGGGCAGCGAACGCAAGCTGAGCGGCTCCGCCGGCGTGGGCGTGCGGGCCGGCGCGCAGTTCGGCCCCGTCGGCGTCACCGCGCAGGCGATGGCGCGGCTGGGCGGCTCGCACCTGGTCTCCAAGGGCTTGATGATCCGCACCAGCCGGGAAGGCCAGGAGCACCGCCAGCTACCGCCCGAGGAGGCCGCGCGCCTGACCGCCACCGACTGGCGCGGCATGGGCGAGCGCGTGGTGAATGCGGTCTTCGAGATCGCCGATCTGCCGCCCGACCAACGCCCCGCGCACGGTGGCGCCATGTGGGCGCGTATGGTCGAACGCATCGGCGATCACCGTGACATCTCCTTCGGCTGGAACGAGGGCCGCGCCAGGACGGCCGAGGTCGCCTTGTCGCTGGACGGCTTCGCCGCGGCGGGCCTGGGCCTGGGCTTCAATGCGCTGGCGACCGCCGGTGTCGGGGTCAAGCACACCTTCCTCGACCAGCAGCGATCACGCGACACGGGCGGCGCCTCGCGCGTGACGGCCGAAGGCGACGGCACCCGCAAAGCCGTCGGGATGGGCGCCAGCATCGGCGTCACGCACCCGACCGTGCCGCTGCCGACCGGGCAGCACCTGGCGCTGTTCGGCCGACACAAGGTCGGCGTCGAGACCGAGCTGGTGCTGCAGGCCAATGGCAGCAGCACGCGCATCACGACGGAGCACGGCAAGGTCCGGCCGCGGCAATCGCTGAAGTACCGGGAGATCGGCGTGCGGGACGACTTCATCCGCACCGTCGACCGCCTGCGTGCCGACTGGGTGCCGCGACTGGGCGGACGCATTGCCGATGGGCAGCTTCAAGGGGGGGATCAGGCGCTGGACGGCTTCCTGCAGCAGGTGCTGGACCTGCCGCCCGCGGCGAATCGGGTCTACATCGAAGCGCGCTGCCTGACGCCTCAAGCCGGCGAGCGCATCAACGCGCTGATGGAACAGCTCGCGGTCCTGCAACGCCCGCTGCCGCCGGGCGTCGGGATCGATCCGGCCGAACGCAGGCGGATCGAGACGCAGATCCGTGCGCTGCAGCGCCAACTGGCCGAGCGCCAATTGGACGAATCCAGCTGGGAGCCCTACGCGCTGATCGTCAACGAGACGGTGCCCGTCGCCCGCGAGTTCGGTCTGGCCGGCGACGGCACCGTCCTGCCCGCCGCGCCGCATGACCCGGCGGCCGGCCGCGACGGCTTCACCGAGCGCTTCCTCGGCGGCGGCCGGGTCGCCCTGGGCGCGCATGTGAACACCGCCCTGGTCGGCCGCGATCTGCTGATCCTGCGCGCCCAGCCGGCCCCCGCCTGATCCGCGCCTGATCCGCGCCGGAGTTGTCCGGCCCTGTCCCCCTTATCCGAAGATGGTCGGCCGGCGCGGCGCGACACAATCGGCCAAAGATCGATGGGAAGGCCGCCCCGGCGTCGGGCCCGCGGCCTGAACGTCCAAAGGGGATTCCGCGTTGAAAACACTGTGCATCGAAGGCTGGCGGGGGGTGAATCACTCCATCGCGATGGTCAACCAGAACCAGATCCTGGAGATGGCCAAGGACCCGCGCTTCCAGCTCTTCCACCGCGACGCGCCCTTCTTCCTGCCGCATTGGGACAAGAGCAAGCTGGACTCCGGCTTCGCCCCCGAGGAGCGCGCCGTCATCGACGCCCTGCCCGATCCCGGCGATCAGGTCATGGATGTGCGCCTGCGCATCGCCTCGCCGGTGCGGCTGGGCGACATGGCCGCCGCGCGCCGCAACGCGACCTTCGTCGTCACCGAGTTCGGCCTGTCCGGCAAGAGCTTCGATCCGCCGGAGATGCCGCCCGCCGCGCTCACGCAAGGCGACGACTTCGTCGTCACGCCGACGCGCTGGTCCAAGGCCAGGCTGGTCGATTACGGCTTCGACGCGGACAAGGTCCATGTGGTCCCGCACGGCTACAAGACCGACACCTTCTTCCCGATGACGCCCGAGCAGCGCCAGGCCGCCCGCGCCGCGCTGGGCATGCAGCCGCATGAGATCGTCTTCTGCAACGTCGGCGTCGCCACCTGGAACAAGGGCATCGACCTGATCCTGCTGGCCTTCGCCGAACTGCGTCTGCAGGGCCTGCCGGTGCGGCTCATCCTCAAGGACCATCAAGGGCTCTATGGCATCGGCGTCGAGCGCGTCTTCGCCGAGATGGCCGCGCGCGCGCCCCAGCTCAACACGCCGCAGGTGCGGGACGGGATTTCGGTGCTGTCCAGCAGCCTGAACCTGCCGCAGCTGCGCTCGCTGTACGCGCTGTCCGACGCCTACGTCTCGCCCTACCGCGCCGAAGGCTTCAACCTGCCGGTGCTGGAGGCCATGGGCTGCGGCACGCATGTGATCGTCAGCGGCGGCGGCGCCACCGACGACTTCACCCCGCCCGAGCTCTGCCACCGCTTGCACAGCCGCCCCGGCACCGACGCCGATGCGCCGCAGCCGGTGGGCGCCTTCGTCGTGCCGGATCTGGACGACCTGCGCGAAGCCATGCTGCAAGTCGTCGAGCAGCGCCTCACCCCGGCGCCGCGACGCGAGGCCGCGCGCCAGCGACTGGCGCAGCGCTTCTCCTGGGCGACGGTCACCAAGCAGTTGCTGGACCTGATGTGATGAGCGCCAAGCCCAGCCTGGCCGTCGCCATCGTCGACACCGACCTGCACGTCCTGGCGCGCCAGGCGCTGCTGCACAGCATGCGGCTGATGGAACAGCAGGGGCTGCCCTTCAGCCAGGTGCTGATCTATTCCGACAAGCCCGAGCTCTGGCCCGGCCTCCCGGTGATCCCCGTCCCGACGCTGCGGTCGATCACCGAGTACAACCTGCTGATCACGCGGGAGCTGGCCAAGCACCTGACCGCCGACTTCGTGCTGGTGATCCAGTACGACGGCTTCGTGCTCAACGCGGACCAGTTCTCGCCGCACTTTCTGCACTACGACTACATCGGCGCGCCCTGGCCCAACTATCCGGACAACGACGTGGGCAACGGCGGCTTCTCCTGGCGCTCCAAACGCCTGGTGCACGCGGTCGCTCAGCTGGATTACGGCGATCCGACCGAGGCCGAGGATCTCTTCATCTGCCGCACCATGCGCGACGCGCTGGAGCGCCTGGGCTGCCGCTTCGCGCCCAAGGCGATCGCGCAGCACTTCTCGGTCGAATTCCCCGCCGTGCCCTTCCCCACCTTCGGTTTCCACGGAATCTTCCATCTGCCCGGCGTCTATCGCGAGGCGCCGGACTTCCTGCTGGACCACCTGTCCGATCGCATCGTCAAGAGCCGCAGCGGCTTCCTGCTGCCCGGCCTGGACGCCATGGCCCCGGCCGCCGCGCAGCGCCTGCGCGAGCGCCTGGCCCGCCTGAGCGCCGCCGATGGCGCGCGCACCGCCACTTCCATGAATCCTTCCCCGGCCGCCACCTCCGTCGCGGCGCCGGCCCCTTCTTCCGAAAGCCCGCGATGAACGCCAAGAAGCAGATCGTCATCCTGATTCCCCACGGCGTGCAGACCGGCGGCCCGGAGGCGCTGCATCAGCTCTCGGACTCGCTGATCCGCCAGGGTCACGATGCGCGCGTCTGGTACGTGCTGCCCAGCGACCTGCCGGCGGTGGACGATCTGTTCCGCCGCAACGGCCTGACCGCGGGCACCGCGCTGAAGCTGCAGCCGCGGCCCAACACGGTGGCGGACTACGCCAAGTACCAGGTCCGTCTGGCCGAGGAGATCGCCATGACGCCGGACACCTGCGTAGTGCTGGCCGAGACCTACGTGCATTGGCTGCGCTACTTCCAGCCCTGCACGCCCATGGTCTGGTGGCTGAGCATCGACAACGCCTTCGAGTACCTGTCGGTCAACAAGATCAACATGAACCTGCTGCGCAGCGAGCGGGTGCTGCACGGCTACCAGTCGGGCTATGCGCACGACGTGATCCGCGCGCTGGGCTGCCTGCGCACGCTGCCGCTGTCGGACTACACCCCCGGCAAGCCGGTCCCGGTCGAGGGCGAGCACGTCTTCGAGCGCTCGGCCAAGACCGACATCGCGCTCAACGCCAACCACAAGGTGGTCTACGACGTGGGCGCCATCGCCGCGCGGCTGGAGCGCGACATCCCCGGCTGCAAGGTGCATCTGATCCGCGGCCTGACGCGGGCGCAGGTGTACGAGGCGCTGGGCCGCAGCAAGCTCTTCATCGACCTGGGCAACTTCCCCGGCAAGGACCGGCTGGCGCGCGAGGCGCTGATGCGCGACTGCTGCGTCTTCGCGCTGGACGTGGGCGCGGCGCGCGACTACGCGCTGCCCGAGGAGTGCTACTTCAAGCCGGACCAGGTGGACCAGGTCTTCGCCGGCGCGTCCGAGCTGATGCGCCAGTACGCGCTCTATCTGGAGCTCTCCCGCCCCGCGCAGCAGGCGGTGATGCGCGAGCGGATGATCTTCGAGCGCGAGGTGGCCGGCGTGGCGCATGCATTCGGCGCCTGAAGCCTCGCTTCATCCTCAATCCTGTGGACGCCCGGTTTGACCCGGGCGTCGTGGTTTCGGACCCTGCGCGAGCAGGCGGAACGAGGCTGCAAGGCGACCGCTTGCTTGGCGCTCGAGATCGCGTAGGCGATCGCCCGACACGCGGTTCAGCGTGCACGTACGGCACGCCAAGCGCGAATCGCATTGAGAACTACGCCACGGTCGCCGAATATCTCGTGATCGCTGCGGGAACGCCGTCGGCGAGTATGCGAGCGTAGCGATCAGGGGGATCCACATGAACTTCTCAAGCTTCAAGGTGAAGACCAAGCTGTGGCTGGGCTTCGGCGTCATGGCCGTGATCGTGGCGACCGTCTCCGGCGCCGCCTTGCACTGGCTCAACGAGTCCAACACCCGATTCGAGGGCTACATCGACGGCGTCGCCAAGCGCGAGCGCCTGGTGGCCGGGCTGGAGTCGTCCGCCAAGTCCCGCGCCATCGCAGCGCGCAACCTGGTGCTGGTCACCGCCGACCCCGACCGCAAGTCCGAGTACGCAGCGGTGATGGCCTCGCACAAGCTGGTCAAGGAGTTGCTGGGCCAACTCAAGGCCGACCTGGAGCACGGCGTGGACACCACCGCCAAGGATCGTCAACTGTTCGAGCGTCTGGACGGCATCGAGCAGAAGTACGGCGCCGTCGCCGAGACCATCGTCGGTCTGGCCATGGACGGCAAGCGGGACGAGGCCGTCACCAAGATGAACAACGAATGCCGGCCGCTGCTGGCGCAACTGCTGGCGGTGACCGACGAGTTCATCCGCTACGAGGACGAGCGCTCCGCCGCCGAGACCCGCGCGGCCAGCGATCTCTTCGACACCGACCGCTCGCTGCTGATCGCGGCCGCCGGGGCGGCGGCGGCGATGGCCGGCGTGTTGGGCTGGCTGATCAGCGGCGCGGTGGTCCGCCCGCTCAATCGCGCCATCAAGCTGGCCAAGTCCGTCGCCGAAGGCGACCTGCGCCACGACATCGAGGTGGCCGGCCGCGACGAGTTGAGCCAGCTGCTGGCCGCGCTCAAGGCCATGAGCGGCAATCTGTCGACCATGGTGACCAGCGTGCGCCAAGCCGCCGACGGCATCGCGACGGCGTCCACGCAGATCGCCAGCGGCAACCAGGACCTGTCCAACCGCACCGAAACCCAGGCCAGCGCGCTGCAGGAGACCGCCTCCTCGATGGCGCAGATGACGGCGACGGTGCAAGTCAACACCGAGTCCTCGCGCAAGGCCACCGGTCTGGCGAATCAGGCCGCGCAGGTGGCCGGCCAGGGCGGCGACGTGGTCAACCGCGTGATCACGACCATGGAGGCGATCAACGGCTCCAGCAAGCGCATCCACGACATCATCGGCACCATCGACGGCATCGCCTTCCAGACCAACATCCTGGCGCTGAACGCGGCGGTGGAAGCCGCCCGGGCCGGCGAGCAGGGCCGCGGTTTCGCGGTGGTGGCGGGCGAGGTGCGGGCGCTGGCGCAGCGCTCGGCGCAGGCGGCCAAGGAAATCAAGACGCTGATCTCGGACAGCGTGGAGAAGGTCGACGCCGGCGGCGCGCTGGTGGCCGAGGCCGGCCGCACGATGGGCGAGATCATGACGCAGGTCCGCAAGGTCACCGACCTGATGGGCGAGATCAACGCGTCCACCGAGCAGCAGAGCACCGGCATCGTGCAGGTCAACGAGGCGGTGGCCTCGATCGACCGCGGCACGCAGCAGAACGCCGCGCTGGTCGAGGAAAGCGCCGCGGCCGCCGAAAGCCTGCGTCAGCAGGCCCAGGCGCTGACCGAGGTCATCTCCCGCTTCAAGGTCCGCGACGGTCTGATGGTCGTGTGATGGCCGCCCTCGCCTGATCCACCCAGCCGTCGAACTCCGCCTGATGCGCGCGGATCCAGCCGTCGGCGTGTTGCTCGACGTCGCGTTCCGAGTTCGCGCCCTCGCTCATGCGCAGGTTCTGCGCGTTGATGTCGGCGATCGGCAGCTTCATCAGCGAGAACAGCTTCGCCGCCGCCGGGTTCTTCTCGACAAAAGTCTTGTTGGCGACGATCTCTTCCTGGTCGGCCTGGAAGCCGTAGTTCTTGCCGTTGGTCTGACGCGTGTCCGCGCCGTCGGTCGAGGCCGAGAACGGCACCTGCAGCCACACCACGTCGCGGCCCGGACGCAGCTCGGCGCTCACCCAGTACGGCGTCCAGGTGTAGTACAGCACCGGCTTGCCCTCCTTGAAGCGCGCGATGGTGTCGGCCATCAGCGCCGCGTAGCTGCCTTGCCGGTGCGTCACGCTGCCACGCAGGCCGTAGGCCTCGAGGTGATGCTCGATGGCCAGCTCGCAGCCCCAGCCGGGGTTGCAGCCAGTCAGGTCGGCCTTGCCGTCCCCGTCGGTGTCGAAAAGCTTGGCCAGCGCCGGGTCCTTGAGCTGATCGATGCGGGTGATGCCGTACTGCTCGGCCGTCTTGCGGTCGATCAGATAGCCCTGCACCGCGCCCCCCGCGTAGGCGCCCATGCGCGCGAGCTTGGCGTCGCCGCCGCTGTTCGCATAGAACTGGCCGTGCAGCAAGCGCCAGTGATTGGCCATGAAGGTGGCGTCGCCGTTGGCGATGGCCAGGTGTTCCGTCGCGGGCTCCAGGTCCTTCATCGGCTTGACCTGGTAGCCCAGCTGCTCCAGCGCGCGCATCACGATCAGCGTCTGGAAGGCCTCCTCGGCCAGTGAGCTCTTGAGCGGCTGCACCGTGATGCCGCGACCGGGCTGCGGATTGACGGGCGCCTTCGCCACCCACTGGGGCTGCGGCTGCGCATCGACCGACGACTGGGACGCGGCCGAGTCCGGCGCCATGACTTGGCTTTGCGGCTGGGCCGGCGCTTCGAGGGCGCGGGCCTGGGGCGCCAGCCCCAGTGCGACCAGCGCCGCCGTCAGCGCGCGCGGGCCGACGCCCGAGAAGGGCTTGAGCAGCAGCCCCACCGGACCGCGGCGATACCAGCGTCCGGCGCCGCGGCGCGGCTTGGCGATCGCTTGCGTGAGCCGGTCCAGCGTCACCGCCAGCAGCACGATGCCGACACCGCCGATGGTCGCCAAGCCCATGTCCAGCCGGCCGATGCCGCGCAGCACCATCTGCCCCAGTCCGCCCACCGCGATCATCGAGGCGATCACCACCATCGACAGCGACAGCATCAGCGACTGGTTGATGCCCGCCATGATGGACGGCATCGCCAGCGGCAGCTTCACCTTGGTCAGCATCTGCCAGGGCGAGGCGCCGAAGGAGCGCGCCGCCTCGACCAGATCGCCGCGCACTTGCCGCAGACCCAGACTCGTGAGCCGCGCCAGCGGCGCCACCGCGAAGACGATGGTCACGATCACGCCCGGCACGTCGCCGATGCCGAACAGCATCACCACCGGCACCAGATAGACGAAGGCCGGCGTGGTCTGCATCGCGTCCAGCACGGGCCGCACCAGACGCTGCGCGCGTTCGCTGCTCGCGAGCAGCACGCCCAGCGGCAGCCCGATCAGCACGCAGAACACCAGCGAGGTCAGCACCAGCGACAGCGTCACCATCGCCTCCGGCCAGATGCCGAGCATGGACACGATCAGCAGCGACAGGCCCGTGCCCACCGCGATGCGCGCGCCCACGAACTGCCAGGCCAGCAACGCGACGACCGCGATGGTCGGCAGCGCCGGCAGTCCGGTCAACAGGCTCTGCGCCCAGGCCAGCGTCGCGTCGATCGGCAGCCGCGCGGACTGGAAGGCCGGCCGGGCCTGCTCCACCGCCCAGCCCAGTCCGTGATTGATCCAGGACGCGATCGGCAGCGAGCCGTCGAAGAGGCGATGCAGGTCGAAACCCGACATCAAGCCCGAGGCCGCGTCGGCATGGCCGGCGACCTGCATGGCCGCATGCGCGGCAGACTGCGCCGGCGCGTCCAGCCAGGCGCTGGAACTCGCCGGATCGGCGGGCACGGACATCGCCTCCCAGGGATCCAGTCCCACGGGTTGCGCCGCGGGCGGGGTCAGTTGCATCGCCGCGTTGGCGGCGTCGGACGAGGCGAGCTCGACCGGTGGGATCAGGTCGTTCATCGGGGTCCTTTCAATTCAGGTGGCGCAGCGGCGAAGCGGAGCGGTCGCCCGCGCTCAGGAAGCTGCGCACGAAATCGTCGGCCGGCGCGTCCAGGATCTCCTGGGGCGTGCCGACCTGGACCACGTGACCGTCCTTCATGATCGCGATCCGGTCGCCGATGCGCATGGCCTCGTCCAGGTCGTGCGAGATGAAGACGATGGTGCGGCGCTTGACCTGCTGCAGACGCAGCAGCTCGGCCTGCATCTCGGCGCGGATGATGGGATCGAGCGCGGAGAAGGCCTCGTCCATCAGCAGGATCGCGGGATCCGAGGCCAGCGCGCGCGCCAGCCCGACGCGCTGCTGCATGCCGCCGGAGAGCTCGTCCGGGTACTTGTCGCCCCAGCCCGCCAGGCCGACCTGCGCCAGCGCCTGATCGGCTTGCGCCAGGCGCTCGCGGCGGCCGACCCCGGCCAGTTCCAGACCGAAGGCGGTGTTGTCGCGCACGGTCATGTGCGGCATCAACGCGAAGGACTGGAACACCATGCCGAAGTCCTTGCGGCGCAGCGCGCGCAGCTTGGCGTCGGAGTAGGCGTTGATGTCGTCGCCGTCAATGACGATACGCCCGGCGGTGGGCTCGATGAGCCGGTTGAGCAGCCGCACCAGCGTCGACTTGCCGGAGCCCGACAGGCCCATGATCACGAAGATCTCGCCGGCCTGGATCTCGAAGCTGGCGTCGAAGACGCCGATCGACTGGCCGGTGCGGGCCAGGATCTCCTGCTTGTCCAGACCTTCGCGGATCAGCGCCAAGGCTTGCGCCGGCCGCTCGCCGAAGACCTTGAAGACGTGGTCGATGTGAATTCCCTTGGCCATGTGCCGTGACTCCTTTCGTGCAGGGGTGGACGGGTCGCCGGTCTGCGCGCGGACGTCCGAGGGACGAGCTCGCGCGCGGACGCGACGGCGGTCACGCCATCAGCCGATGAGACGAAGCCGGGAGGTGCACGCGGCGGCCCCGGCGGGCCTCAAGGGCTGCCAGCGGGCACGGCGAAAGCGAAGGCAGGGCCAGTGCCCGCTGGAGGACTCGGAGCGCGGACGGCGGGCCTGGTCGAGGGGCGCCGCCCGGCGAGCCTGGCGTGGCAATGGGGCCGGAAGACCGGCCGGAGGAGCCGGGACAAACCCGGCGGCGAACCTGCACCGCGACGGGATTCAAAGATCCGCGAGTAGTGCGAGGGCAGTCAACATATCAATTTGACTGACATTTAAGCGCAAATGATAACCGATGGATATGAACTGAGTCAAGTCGACCCGGGATCGCCCCCAGTTCTCAGCGCTTTGCTCGCCCGGGACCCTTGCGGACGCGGTCCGCCAAGAACACCTCCCCAATGTCCAGCGAACTCTCATGCCCGACCTTGGCCGAGCAGGTTTCCAGCCATTTGCCCGCCGCGATCCGGCCCAGGCCGAACAGCGTCGTCAGCAGGCGGGGATCGGTGTTGAGCTTGCTGGACGCGCCGAACGGCGCCAGGCCGTCCTCGTCGGCCACGCGGTGCAGCCGCATCTGCTTGTAATGCGTCGGGTCGACGCGTCGGTCCTTCAGCAAGCGCTGGACGAAGGAGATGGCGCGCAACTCGGCCACCAGGCTGGCGTTGAAGGTGATCTCGTTGATGCGGTCGTCGATCTCGGCGGCGGTGCGCGGGATGCCGGCGTGCTCGCGCGGGTTGATCTGGATCAGCAGCACATCGTCCGACTTCGTCCCGTACACCAACGGCCACAGCGCCGGATTGCCGGAGTAGCCGCCGTCCCAGAAGGGCTCGCCGTCGATGACGACGGTCTGCGCGCCGTGCGGCAGGCAGGCCGAGGCCATCAGCGCCTCGATGCCCAGATCCTCGCCGCTGAAGACGCGCGGCTGGCCGGTGCGCACCGAGGTCGCGGTGACGAAGACCTTGATCGGGCCCTCGCGGATCGCGTCCACGTCGACGTGGCGCCGCACGATGTCGCGCAGCGGATCGAGATTGAAGGGGTTGAGCTGATAGGGACTCCACAGCCGCAGCCAGGCGTCCCAGGCCGCGTAGCCGGGCCAGGCGCTGCGGTTGTAGACCCAGGCGGGCATCTCGACCGGCGCCGGCGCGGGAAACCCGAGCGGCATGCCGGGCTGGCCGCCCTTCCCCGCCAGGCCCGCGTCGCCCACCGCGCCGGACGCACCCACGACGCCGAAGCACGCCGGCACGCCCGACACGTCCTGCCAGAATCGCGACAGCGCCTGACGCGCGCCCAGCGCGCCGCCCTTCGAGAAGCCGCTGGCCATGACGGCCGCGTTCATCGCGCCGGCGCTGGTGCCGGAGACGCCGTCGATCAGCAGCCGGCCGTCCTCCAGCAGCGCGTCCAGCACGCCCCAGGTGAAGGCGCCGTGCGAGCCGCCGCCCTGCAGGGCGAGATCGATGGAGCGGGCGACCCCGGGCGAACGCAATGAATCGGGCGAAGGCGATGCACCGGCCGAGCCGGACGTCGTCGGATCGGAGGTGGGGGCGGCGGGCTTGCGGCGCGATCGCGGAGTCGGCATGGCGGTCCAGTCACGGGCGTCGGAGGGCCCGCGGTATGAGGAGCCTACCGCGACGTCGTGTCGGTCGGGAACCAGCGCTTCTGGATGGTCGCGAAGGTGCCGTCGCGCTTGAGCTCGGCGAGCTGCGCCTGCCAAGCCGCCACGGTCGACGCGGGGGTGCTCTTGGAGAAGGCGATGTAGCCCTCGCTGCTGGCGAAGCTGAACAGCTCCTTCACCGCATTGGGCCGGATGCCCGCTTGCGCCAGCGTCCGCGGCATGGTGAGCTTCTCGGCGGCAAAGAGCGGCGCACGGCCGGCGGCCAGCATGCGCACGCCCTGCACGGGATCGCTGATTTGCTGCAGGTTGCGGAATCCCGCCGTCTGCAGCTGCACCAGCGTGTACCAGTCCCTCACCACCAGCACCTTGGGCATGCGCTTGGCCTGCTCCAGCGAATGCAGCCGCAAGCGGCTGTCGGCGCGCGCGTAGAAGGTGCTCTGGAACTGGACGATGGGGCCGACCCAATGGAAGAGCGATTCACGCTCGGGGATGCGGGCGGTGGCGAAGAGCGCCGTGGGCTGGCTGTCCTGCGCCTCGCGAAAGGCGCGGGCCCAGGGCATGAACTCAATCGGGAGCGCCTGGCCCAGGCGCTGCTGGATGGCCTGGACGATGTCCACCGACAGCCCCCGCGCCTGGCCGCCTTCGCTGAAATTGACGGGCGGGAACTCCTCGCTGAGCAGGCGCAGCGAGGCCGGCACCGCGCCGTGCCCCGCCGACTGCGCGATGCCTGGCGCCGTCGCCGGCAGCGCCGTGATCAGCCCGGCCGACGCGGTGCGGCTGGTGGCGTTCGCGCCGCCCAGCCACGCCAGACCCGCCAGGGTCAGATGTCGTCGATGCATTCGTCATCCCACACAAGAAACCCGCTTCGGAGAGCGCTCTCGATGATAGGCGGCGGTAACCAATCGTGTCTTGGCGGGATCGTGGGATGCGGCTTCGGCGCCGCGAATTGCTACGCGAACGCGGGAGGGGAAAACACCGAGCCCATGTGTCACACAGATGACCCTATGCCCCTGCGGACGGGTGATGCTGGTCCGAAGCGCGCCCATGCGTCCCGCACGGCGAGGGCATCCATCTTCGAGACGGCTCCGTTCGCAGACCCGTTCATCACCTCCATCGCGCGCTTCACCACCGCATGCCATTCGCGCGCCCGAGCCAAGGACTCCGTCGCATCGCCGTCTCCGGCCCGGGTGCGACGCACGTCCGCCGATGCATGCGCCATGGTGGTCTCAATCTCATAGGCCACCGCTTCAGGCAATGTCATGCTGGCGTCCTCGAAGATGGCCGTCTCGCCCGGTCTGCCGGCCACCGTCACACCCGTCCAGCCGAGGGCCGCGAGCGCATCGCGCAGCGCTCGAGCGTAGACATCCTTGCGCAGATTTCCGGAGCCCCCTTGGCAGCCCTCCAAGTAGATCGTTCCGCAGAACGACCGGGGTAGCCCCTCGGTGACCAAGCGCTGTGCCAATTCCCTCGCGGACCTCCCCCCCATCTTGGTGATCGTGAAGCCGCCCTCGCGGTCAACCCAGGCATCGCGTCGACTACCGTGCCCAAGCAGATGGATGCGCCCAGCGTCCGTGACCTTAGACAAGCGCCCCGCTCCGCGCGCTGTCGCAACCACCGGATCAAGGTTGCATATCTCCCCCCCAAGGCGTCGAGCAAGGCTTTGCATTGCGCAACCCAGGTCGTCCGCAGGGTCCAGCCGAACAAGCATCGGCGGCTCGTTCTGAAGGCGCAGCGACATCACCGATCCGATCGTGCGTACCTCGCCGTCCCTCGCGATCAGCAGTTCGACATCGCTCCCTTCGGCATCCACCTGCAGCGTCCAGCTCGTGGGCCGCGGGGAGTTCGTCATCAGATGCTGCAGCGCGTCGAACGGCTCGCGCCTCAAGACCCCGTGCGTCGGGTCGTTCCAACGTACGTCGATGAATGCGCCAAGAGCCCGCGCGACCTCCCCCTTGAGGGCGCTCACGCAATGTCGGACTTCCCTTGAAACCGGCATCGAATGCCAGGGCTCCAACAGTTCGGAAGGGAGGATGCGATGGTCCGTCCGACGCAGCAACTGGATCGTCGTGCTGGGCGGATTAGAGGTGGCCTCAGGACCGATACGACGCAGCTCATCCCGCAGGTCCTGCGGATGGGAAGGCAGATCTCGCTGACGGGCTGGAGCAAGGCCCGCGACCTCGGCACGCAGACTGTGAAGCAGCGCAAACAGAAAGCTCGCGCCGTTCGCAGGCCGGAAAGCGAAGTCCAGGGCCGACCGCCACCGCCGGTCGTCACGCTCCATCCGCAGGTAGCGCCCGGCTCCTCGATGGGGGACCACCGCGAATCGATGCTCGCCGTCATCAAGAAGGACCCCCAACCCGGCGGGCCACCAGGGGGCCTGCATGATGCCCTGCAGGAAGCCCAACTCAGCCCTAAGAGGTTCCGACGGGTGCTCTTGCGGCCAATACCCCCTTGTTGTCAACAAGTCGAAATACGTCGGGCGGACAAGCTCCGAGGCGTCGACCTGCTGCGAGATCTGATTCTCGATGTCAGGCCATTGGAGAAGGGGACAGTCGATCTTCATGCGCGCTCCGGATCTGAAGGGGCGCATGAGTATTCATGCCGGCGCATACGTTCTCGTCCGCCGACAATCCCCCGTCACTTCGTCCCGCGCAGCTTGCTCAACTGCCCTTGCGCCTCGTTCCACAGGTCCATGCCGACCTGCGTGGCGATACCGGCATTGACCTTGGTCAGCTTGTCGCGCATGCGGGCCGCCTCGGCGGCGCTGAGCTCGTTGACCACCATGCCCTTGCTCTTGAGCTCCGCCAGCGCCTTGGCCGCCTCGTCCCGCGTGTCCTTGCGCTCGAAGTCGCGGCTCTTGATCGCGGCCTGCTGCAGCACGTTCTGCTCGTCCTTGGACAGACCGTCCCAGAACTTCTTCGACACCGTCACGATCCACGGGCTGTAGACGTGATTCGTGACCGTCAGGTACTTCTGCACCTCGTAGAACTTGGCCGACAGGATGGTGTTGTACGGGTTCTCCTGGCCGTCGACCGCGTTGGTCTCCAGCGCGGTGAACAGCTCCGAGTACGGCAGCGGCACCGCGTTGGCACCCAGCTGCTTGAAGCTGTCCAGGAACACGTTGTTCTGCATCACGCGCAGCTTGATCCCGCTGAGGTCCTCGAGCTTGGTCACCGCGTGCTTGCTGTTGGTCAGGTTGCGGAAGCCGTTCTCCCAGTAGGCCAGGCCGACCATGCCCTTGTCGGCCAGCTTGCCGCGCACCTTGTCGCCGACCGGGCCGTCGAGCAGCGCGTCGGCCTCGCGCACGTTGTTGACCAGGAAGGGCGTGTCCCACAGCGCCATCTCCTTGGCGATGCCCACCAGCGTCGCGGTCGAGCCCACCATCATTTCCTGCGCGCCGCCGATCAGCGCCTGCTGCATCTGCGTGTCCGGGCCCAGCGCGGCGCCGCCGATGGCGCGCACCTTCATCTTGCCGCCGGAGAGCTTCTGCACTTCGTCCGCGAAGACCTTCACCGCGCGGCCCTGGTTGCTGTTCTCCGCCAGACCGTAGCCGAAGCGGATCAGACGCGGCTTGATGTCGGCGGCCTGCGCGGGCAGCATCGCGGCCAGCGCGAGCATGGCGCCCGCGGCCAGCGCCAGACGGCGCATGCGGGGATGGCGGAGGGAAGCGTTGAGGACAGTCTTCATGGGGAGGTCTCCGGGTCGTTGGTCTTGGAGGGAGGGGTGGGACGCGCGTCAGCGCATCCACTTCATCGGCGCGATGACGAGCTCGGGGAAGGCGGTGAACAGCGCCAGGATCAGCACGTAGGTCGCGAGGAAGGGGTTCACGCCCTTGATGACCTGGTGCATCGACAGCCGGCCCACGCCGGCCACAACGTTGAGCACCGTGCCCACCGGCGGCGTGATCAGGCCGATCGCGCCGTTGAGCACGAACATCAGGCCGAAGTACACCGGATCGATGCCCGCCTTCACCGCGATCGGCAGCATCACCGGCGCGAAGATCAGGATGGTGGGCGTCAGGTCCAGCGCGGTGCCGATCAGCACCAGCAGCAGCATCATGAGCGCCATCAGCAACCGGGGCGACTCGATCAGCCCGCCCAGCCAGCCCGACAGCACCCCGGGCAAGTCCGCCAGCGTGATCATGTAGCTGGCCACCTGCGCGCCGGCGCACAGGAACATCACGATGGCCGTCGTCTTGGCCGCGCGCACCAGCACGCCGTGCAGGTCGCCCAGGGTCATCTCGCGATGCACCGCGAAGCTCACCACCAGCGCGTAGAACGCCGCCACCACGGCCGCCTCGGTCGGCGTGAACACGCCGGTCTTCATGCCGCCGATGATGATCAGCGGCATCAGCAGCGCGAAGAAGGCCCGCGCCGTGGCGCGCAGGCGCTCGGCCATCGGCAGCGGCCGGCCCGGCGGCAGATCGATCTTGCGCAGCTGCAGCTTCCACGCGATCAGCAGGCCGATGCCCATCACCAGCCCCGGCACGATGCCGGACAGGAACAGCGCCGAGATCGAGGTGTTCGTCGTCACCCCGTAGATCACGAACGGCATCGACGGCGGAATGATGGGCGCGATGATCCCGCCCGCGGCGATCAGGCCGGCGGAGGTCCCCATCGGATAGCCGTGGCTGCGCATCATCGGCAGCAGGATGGTGGCCAGGGCCGCGGTGTCGGCCAGCGCCGAGCCGCTCATGCTGGCCATCAGCACCGCCGCGCCGATCGCCACGAAGCCCAGCCCGCCGGGGATGTGGCCCACCCAGGCCTGCGCCATCTGGATGATGCGTCGGCTGATGCCGCCGGCGTTCATCAGCTCGCCGGCCAGGATGAAGAAGGGCACGGCCAGCAGCGGGAAGCTGTCGATGCCCGCGACCAGGTTCTGCGCCAGCAGCTGGGTGTCCCAGAACTCCAGCGCCCAGGCCATGCCCGCGCCGGTCAGCACCAGCGCGAAAGCCATCGGGATGCCGATGCCCATCAGCAGCAGCATGCCGCCGCAGAAGACGACGAAGGACAGCGCCTCGTTGCTCATGTTCGATGTCCCTCGTTCTTATTCGACGTCCGACTCGTGCTCGAGATCGAGCGGCCGGTTGCGCAGCAGTTCCCACAGCGCCATCAGCGCGATCGCGGCGCAGGACAGCAAGGCCGGCAGCGGCAGCAGCGCGTTGGAATAGCCCAGCACCACCGAGCGGCTCTCCATCCCCACCACCACCTGCTGCCACGCGCCCCAAGCCACCAGCACTGCCGCCGCGATGACCGCGACACGGATCAGCGCGGTCACCGCGCGCAGCGCCGCGGGCTTGCGCCGCAGCGGCAGCAGCAGGCTGGTGAAGGCCATGTGCTCGCCGCGCGGATAGGCGGCGGTCGCGCCGATGAAGACCATCCAGACGAACAGCAGCCGGGAGAGCTCCTCGCTGGCCGCGACGCCGCTGCCGAAGCCGTAGCGCAGCACCACGTTGACGAAGACCGCCAGCGCCATCACGCCCAGGCACAAGGCCATGGCGGCCTCGGCGGCGATCTGCCAGCGGGATTTGGGTTGAGGCTCGCTCATGCGTCGGTCTCCTTGTCGTCGAGGCACAGCCAGGCGCGCGCTTGCGCGACCTGCTCATCCAGCGCCAGCGCGGCCGGCACGGTCAGCACGCCAGGCTCGCCGATGGGCGGCTCCAGCGTCGCGAACTGGCTGTCCACCAGGCTCGCGGAAAAGAAATGGCGCTCGGCCCGCGCCGCCACGCGCGCCAGCGCCAGCGGCTTGTCGATCGCGAGGAAGACGAAGCGCAAGCCCGGACTCGCGGCCCGCAGCCGCTCACGGTACGCGGCCTTGAGCGCAGAACAGCTCAGCACCACGGGCGCCTGGGCCGCCAGCATCTCGCCCAGCCGGTCCAGCCAGCCCCAGCGGTCGGCGTCGTCCAGCGCCTGACCTGCGCGCATCTTGGCGAGCGAGGCGGGCGCGTGGTGAGCGTCGCCCTCGATGAAGCCCCAACCCAGCGCGCGGGCCAGGGCCTCGCCGACGCTGGTCTTGCCGCAGCCGGCCACGCCCATCACGACGAGCGCGCGCGGCACCGGCGTCGCAGGCGTCGGCAGAGGCGTCGAGGAGGAGGAATTCAAGGTCACGGGATAGCGCTGTCCAATTGGGATAGCGCTATCTTAGGCAGTGATTTCTGGCACCACGATAGGGATTACACGCAGGTACAACGCCCGAATCCGGGGCATGGACGGGGCCTTCGCGCAGTCGAACCGCAGCCGGGATGCTGCGTTTTCCGGTGCGACCCGCGGGTCCGCCCGGCTGTACGCCCGGGGAGACAGCGCTATCCTCCGACCCGATGACGACAGCCCCCGCCCCCAAACGACGCCGCGCGACCGGACGGGTCACGCTCCAGGATGTGGCATTGGCGGCGGGCGTCAGCCCGATCACCGCGTCGCGCGCGCTGCGCGGTGAGCGCAGCGTCGCGCCGGAGCTCGTGGAGCGCGTCACCGCCGCGATCGCGCAGCTCGGCTACGTGCCGGATCCGGCAGCGCGGGCGCTCGCCTCCTCGCGCAGCAACCAGGTGGTGGTGCTGATCCCGCTGCTGTCCAATGCGCTGTTCGTGGACCTGCTCGACGCGGCCCAGCGCACGCTGCTGGCCGCCGGCTATCAGAGCCTGATCGGCGTCACCCATTACCGCCCCGAGGAAGAGGAAGCGCTGCTGCGCACCTACCTGATGAACCGGCCCGCCGGGCTGCTGGTCACCGGCTTCGACCGGACCGATGCCGCCCGGGCGCTGATCCAGGGCAGCGGCGTACCTTGCGTGCATGTGATGGAGAACCGTCGTTCCATGGGTGGCGATGGAGATCGTGGGCGGGAAGGCGATGGCGACGGGGATGCGGCCGAGCTCCCGCCCTGCTCCGTCGGTTTCTCCCAGCAGGCCGCCGGCCATGCAATGACGGCCGAGCTGTGGCGACGCGGCTATCGGCGCATCGCCTTCGCCGCGGCGCAGCTCGATCCGCGCACCCTGCAGCGGGCCCAGGGCTATCGCGCGGCGCTGGGCGCGGCGCACGACGCCAAGCTCGAGTTCATGGATGCGGCGCCCTCCTCCTTCGCGCTCGGCGCCAAGCTGCTGGAGCGCGTGCTGCGCGAGGCGCCCGAGGTGGACGCCATCTTCTTCAACAACGACGACCTGGCGCAGGGTGCGCTGCTGCAGGCCTTGCGGCTGGGGATCCAGGTGCCGGAACGGGTCGCCGTGGTCGGCTTCAACGATCTGACCGGCGGGGACCAGATGCTGCCGCCGCTGAGCACGGTGCGCACGCCGCGGGGGGAGATCGGTCTGCATGCGGCCCAGATGCTGGTCGCGCTGATGCGCGGCGAGGACGTCAGCGAGCGCTGCGTGGACCTGGGCTTCGAACTGGTGATGCGGGCAAGCTGCTGAGCCGCCCGAAGCGGCGCCGCCTCCACGAGGGAGGCGGCGGGAGAGAGTCAGCGAATGTCCGGAGGCGTCGGCTCGTGGCTGCGGCAGAGCTGGGCCCAGGAGCGCGGCGGCTTGCCGTCCCATTGCGCCAGCAGTTCCAGGCAACGCCGCTGATGGCGCAGACCGCGACCGGCCGGCACCACCAGCACGCCCAGCCGCAGGCCGTAGGTCATCTCCAGGCGCTCGGCGCGCAGCACCCAGGCGGTCAGGCGCGACGCGGCGCGCTCGACGGCTCCGCGGGCCTCGTCACCGCCGATCACGCCGGGCGGCACTTCCTCGTCCAGACCGGCCCGGGTCGGGTCCAGGCGCAGCGCGCCGCTCGCGTCACGGGCGCGAGGCAGCGGTGGTCCGTCCAGCTCCGGCCGCGGGAAGACCTGCAGCACATCGCCCGCCTCCCAGCGCGCCCAGGCCCGCACCACGCCGAAGGGGTGTTCGGTGTCGATGCGCAGCGCCGGCAGGCGCAGCAGGCCGCGCTCGGTCGTCGGCAAGGCCAGCAGCGCCAGGTTGTAGGAACGGGGCGGCACGTCCACCCAGGTGCTCGGCCCCGGATAGGCCGGCCGATCAATGCCCAGCCCGATGTCCCAGCGGTCGCGGTCGCCGGTGTTGTCGATGCGGACCTCCATCATCGCGGTGTCGCCCGCGAAGCACGGGGACATCGGCGAGTAGCGCAAGCGCAGCCCGCGCAGCGTCGCAATGCAGATCCAGAGACAGCTCAGCGCCGTCGTCAGCAACAGCATCGCGACCACCGCCGCGGCGATCGAGCCGTAGCCGATCGCCGCCACCAGCAAGGGCGGCACCGGCATCAGCAGCAGAAAGAACATCGGCGTGGGCCGAACCGTCAGGTCCCGCAGCCGGAGCTGCTGGACGGACTCCGCGCCGGCGGGGGATGCCGCGTTCGCGGCAGCCGCGGACGCCCCCGTCGGGGCGTCGGTCGGCGCGCGCTTGGGGCTGTTGGCGGCGGCGATCGGGCCGCCCTGCACCACGCGCAGCGAGGGCTCGAAAGCGGCGGACGAAGCGTTCGAAACCGAGTTCGAATCGGGGGTCGATGTCAGGGTCGAAGTGGGCATTCGATCGGCCTTCAGAAAAGCCGCAAATGTGCCCACCTCGAAGTGTGGTTACCATGACCAGAATTGGCGGATCTCCCCCTTGAAACCCACCTAACTTTGCATGTCAATCCGCAGCGCCTGGCATTGGCGCGATCCCCGGCGGCGCCGGCGTGACCGATGACCCGTCTTCGCGTTCGGGCGTCGAATGCGGCGTCGGGTCCTCCGCGCCGAAGGTTTTCCGACCTCGCACGAGGTACGAATAAATCACCGGCACGACCACCAGCGTCAGGATCGTGGAAGTGATCACGCCGCCGATGATCGCGCGGCCCATCGGCGCCTGGATTTCGCCGCCCTCGTTGAGCGCGATCGCCATCGGCAGCATGCCGAACACCATCGCCGCGGTGGTCATGATGATGGGCCGCATCCGGATCAGGCCGGCCTGCAGCAGCGCCTCCGGAATCGACACGCCCTGATCGCGGCGCGCGTGGTTGGCGAAGTCCACCAGCAGGATCGCGTTCTTGGTGACCAGGCCCATCAGCATCACCAGGCCGATCATCGAGAACACGTTCAGCGTCGTCTTCCAGAGCAGCAGCGCCAGCATCACCCCGATCAGCGCGAGCGGCAGCGAGGCCATGATCGCGATCGGCTGCACGAAGCTGCCGAACTGGCTGGCCAGCACGATGTAGATGAAGATCAGCGCCAGACCCATCGCGATCAGCAAGCCGTTGAAGGCCTCCGCCTGTTGCTTGCCGTCGCCGTCCACCATGAAGCTGATGCCCGGGGGCAGCTGGGTCTCCTTGATGAGCTTCTGCACGTCGGCGTTGACGTCGCCGCCCGGGCGGCCCTGCACGCCGGCATACACGGCTTCGCGGCGCTGCAGGTTCTGGCGGCGGATCACCTCGGGGTTGAACACCGGCTCGATGGTGGCGACCTGCTCCAGCGAGATCGGCGAACCGTCCCGCGCGAAGGCCACCGGCAGCGTGCGCATCTGGTCCAGGCTCTGACGCTGCGCCTTGGGCAGGCGCAGCAGCACCTCGACCTGATTGCCGTCGGGCGTGGTCCAGTAGGTGGCGATCTCCCCGTTGACGTAGGCGCGCAGCGACGAGGCCACCTGCACCGCGTTCAGCCCCAGCTCGCGCACCGCGGAGTCCTTGAGCTTCACCGCATAGGCCGGCAGGCCGGGCTTGACGGTGGTGTCGACGTCGACCGCGCCCTTGATCTTCTTGACCTTCTCGGCGAAGTCCTTGGCGACCTGCGTCAGCACCTCCGGATCCGAGCCCAGGATGGTCACCCACACCGGCCGGTTGAAGCCCACGCTGACCTCCACGCCGGGGATGCGCGCGATCGCGGCGCGGATCGCGTCCTCGACCTGCGTCTGCGTGCGCTTGCGCTGCTTGCGATCAACCAGCGCGATGTCCAGGTTGGCCTGGTTGCGGCCGGTGGCCAGGCCCTCGCCGCTGCCACCCACGACGGTGGCGACGGTCTTGATCTCCGGGAAGGTGGCCAGGATCTCCTCGACCTGCCGCACCTTGGCCTCCCCACGTTCCAGGCTGGTGGCCACCGGCATGCGCAGCGTCAGATGGGTGAAGCCCTGGTCGATCTGGGGCTGGAACTCGCTGCCCACCGCCGGCACCAGCAACAGCGCCAGCACGAAGCTGCCCACGCCGGACCAGCTCACGATCCCGCGCGGCGTGATCGTGGCCAGACGCAGCCGGCGCGGCGCGCTCTTGTCCCGTGCGCCGTCGGCGCCGAAGGGGCGGCCGAAGGCCGGCACCGGCGGCACCAGCATCCGGTAGCGGCGGTCGGAGAACACCCAGCGCAGCGTCTTTTCGTAGACCGTGTGCAGCACGTCCATGCCGCGGTCGGTCGCGCGGATCAGGTGCCCGATGACGGGCACCCGCTTGACGTAGGTGCTGGGCGGATCGGGCCAGACCGACGAGAGCATCGGATCCAGCGTGAAGCTCACGAACAGCGACACCAGCACCGCCACCGCGACGGTGATGCCGAAGGGGTAGAAGAACTTGCCGACGATGCCCCCCATGAAGGCCACCGGCACGAACACCGCGCAGATCGCGAAGGTCGTGGCCATCACTGCCAGACCGATCTCGTTCGTGCCGTCCTCGGCCGCCTGATGGTGGCCCTTGCCCATGCCCACATGCCTCACGATGTTCTCGCGCACGACGATGGCGTCGTCGATCAGCAGGCCGATGCACAGGCTCAGCGCCATCATGGTCATGAAGTTCAGCGTGAAGCCGAAGGCGTAGACCGCGATGAAGCTGGAGATCACCGAGATCGGCAGCGTCAGGCCCGTGATGATGGTCGAGCGCCAGCTGTGCAGGAACAGGAAGACGATGGCGATGGTCAGCAGCGCGCCCTCGATCAGCGTGTGGCGCAGACCGTCCAGCGAGTGCTTCACGAAGTCGCTGTTGATGTAGATCATGCGCAGCTCCATGTCCTTGGGGAGCGTCTTGCGCAACTCTTCGACGGCGGCCTTCACCGCCTCGCCGGTCTGGACGATGTTGGCGTCCTGCTGCTTGAAGATGTTGAAGGTCACCGCGGGCTGGCCGTTGATGCGGGCGATGCTGTCGAGCTCGCGCTCGCGCTCGCTCAGGGTGCCCAGGTCGCCCAGGGTCAGCGGCAGGTCGCCGCGGCGGCCGACGACGACGTTGGCGAAGTCCTTGGGATCCTTGACCTTGCCCTCCACGCGCAGCATCGCGTCGTCGAAGCGGTTGGAGATCAGGCCCACCGGCGCGTCGGTGTTGGCGGCGTTGAGCGCCTTGGAAATCTCCGCCGGCGTGATGCCGTAGGCGCGCAGGCGCGTGGGGTCCAGGTCGATGCGGACCTCGCGCACGGCCATGCCGCCGATGTCCACCTTGGCCACGCCCTCGACGCGGCCCAGCCGCTTGGACACGGTCAGGTCGGCGAGCATCGACAGCTCGCGCAGCGAGCGGTTGGGGCTCATCAGCGCGGCCACGATGATCGCCTGCGCGTTCTCGGTCTGGAAGCGCTGCACCATCGGCGGCTTCACCTCGCGCGGGAACTGCGCCTGCGCTTGCGCCACGCGGTCGCGGATCTCCTGCATGCCGCGATTCATGTCGGCGTTGAGCGAGAACTCCACCGAGGCCTGCACGCGGCCCTCGAAGCTGCGCGACTGCACGCGCTCCACGCCGGCGATGGTGTTGAGCGCCTCCTCCAGCGGCTTGGCCACTTCGCGCTCGACGGCCTCGGGCGAGGCGCCCGGGTACTGGATGTCGATCTGGGCGCCGGGGAAGGTGATGTCGGGCGACTGCTCGACGCCCAGCTTGGAATAGGCGACCAGGCCCAGCACGCACAACGCGACCATGACCATGGTGGCGAAGACGGGGTTCCTGATCGAGACGCGGGTCATCCACATGATGCGGGTCCCTTCCTGTAATCGTGATCGACGTTGCCGTCGGTGTCTGCGTGGTCCGCCGGTCTGGGCGGCACGGCGCGCCGTCCCGGTTGGCGGGACGGCCATGGATCGAGCGCGCCGGCGCGCCCGGCGGGGGCGGAGCCGCTTACTGCGTCATGGCGTCGCTGGCGGAGGCGCTGGCGACGCTGGCCTTGGGCGCGCGAATCTCGGCCCGCTCGCCCTCCTTCAGGTTGTCGAAGCGGGCGCCCAGCACCTGCGATTGCGGCGTCAGGCCGGCGAGGATCTCGACCCGCCCTTCGCGCGGATCGCGCCGCCCGGTGGTGACGATGCGGCGCACGAGCGCGCCCTTCTCGATGACCCAGACGTGTTCCTGGCCGGAGGTGCTGCCCAGCGCGGTGACGGGCACGGTCAGGCGCTGCTTGTCGTCGACCAGCTCGACGCGGGCGACCGCGTACTGGCCGGCGCGGAAGCGCTCGCCCGGGTTGTCCAGGCTCAGCGTCACGCCGATGGAGCGGGTACCGGGTTCGGCGGCGGGGGCGATGCGGGCGATGCGGGCGGTGACGGGCTCGTCGATGCCTTCGACCTTGACCTGCACCTCCATGCCGGGCTGCAGCTTGCTGACCTCGTGCGTGCCGACCAGGCCGGCGAGTTCCAGCTTGGACAGGTCGACGATGGTCAGCACCTGCTGCTCAGCCGCGACCTTCTCGCCGGGAAGCGCATGGCGCTTGTAGACGATGCCGTTGATCGGCGAGATCAGCGCCGCCTGCTTGAGCAGGACCTCGCTGGTCCCGAGCTGCGCCTGCGCCGACGACATCTGGCCGCGGGCCGCTTCCATCGCGGCGCGGGAGTTTTCCAGCGCCGTGGGCGCGATGAAGTTGGCTTCGGCCAGCCCCTGATTGGCCTTGTACTGACGCTGCGACTGCTCGTACTGGGCGCGGGCGGAGGCGACCCCGGCGCTGCGCTCGGCGACGCGATGGCGCAGCTCTTCCAGGTCCAGCTGGCCGAGCGTCTCGCCGGCGCGGACGCGGCTGCCCTCGCCCACCGCCAAGTTGATCAAGCTGCCCGAGGCCTTGGCCCGCACGACGACGGTGTTGGGCGCGACCAGCGGGCCGGAGAACTCGATCAGGCCGGGCATGCGGGCCTGGGCGGGCTTGACCACCTCGCTGGCCTGGAATTCCAGCGCGGGCTTGTCGTCCTTCTTCTGCGCCGGGCCGTCGCTCCGGCTGGTGGCGTACACGCCGGCGCCGCCCGCCAGGACGGCCACCACGACACCACCCATCCACCACTGCTTGCGCATGATCTCCCCCATCTTGAGACGGGATCACCGGGGACCGATGATCCTTGAATGCGGCGCAGTGTAGGAATCCCCTTTTCGACCCGTGCGGCGACTGCGACGAATTGCAGATTGCGCGTCATGGCCTGCTTTTCTCAGGGACCGAAATCAGCGGCCTGAGGGATGAGATGCGGACGGGGGCGGACGGACGCCTTAGTCGCGGGATGCGGCGATCGCCGGAATCGGCAACTCCACGTCGCCGCACTGGGCGCGGTCCATCAGGACATGGTCCATGACGACCAGTGCCAGCATGGCTTCGGCAATCGGCGTCGCGCGAATGCCCACGCAAGGATCATGGCGACCGAAGGTCTCGACCGAGGTCGGCTCGCCGGCGCGGTTGATGGAGGCCTTGGCGGTGCGAATGGAGCTGGTGGGCTTGATCGCGATCGAGACCCGCAGATCCTGGCCGCTGGAGATGCCGCCCAGCACGCCGCCCGCGTTGTTGCTGGCGAAGCCGTCCGGCCACAGCTCATCGCCGTGTTGGCTGCCGCGCTGACGCACACTCTCGAAACCGGCGCCGATCTCCACGCCCTTGACCGCGTTGATGCCCATCATCGCGTAGGCGATGTCGGCATCGAGCTTGTCGAACAGCGGCTGGCCCAGGCCGGCCGGCATGCCGGTGGCCTCGACCATCAGCTTGGCGCCCACGGAATCTCCGTCCTTGCGCAGCGCGTCCATGTAATCCTCCAGCGCCTGGATCTGCGAGGCGTTGGCGGCGAAGAAGGGGTTCTGGCCGACGTGCTCCCAGCCCTCGAAGGCCAGGTCGATCTCGCCCAGCGCCGTCATGCAGCCGCGGAACTGCACGCCCAGTTCCTCCAGCAGCCACTTGCGGGCCACCGCGCCGGCGGCGACCATCGGCGCCGTCAGACGCGCCGACGAGCGGCCCCCTCCGCGCGGGTCGCGCAGGCCGTACTTGCGCCAGTAGGTGTAATCGGCGTGACCCGGGCGGAAGGTGTCCAGGATGTTCCCGTAATCCTTGCTGCGCTGGTCCACATTGCGGATCAGCAGGCAGATGGGGGTGCCGGTCGTCAGGCCTTCATAGACGCCGGACAGAATCTCCACCTGATCCGGTTCCTGTCGCTGCGTGACGTGTCGCGAGGTGCCCGGACGACGGCGGTCCAGCTCGGGCTGGATGTTCTCCACCGACAGCGGCAGCCCCGGGGGGCAACCGTCGATCACGCATCCGATGGCCGGGCCGTGGCTCTCGCCGAAGTTGGTGACGCGGAAGAGAGAGCCGAAAGTGCTGCCGGACATGGCGGGTTCCAGGGAGGGTCGCGGGAGCCGCCGAGTGTATCGCCCCCTCCCCGCCGCAGCCTTCGCGGTCACAGCAGCAAGACATCCTTGTAGAAGGCGCCCATCTCCTGCTTCGGCTCGCGGATCTGGATCTCCAGCACCCAGAGCCTCTCAGTCATGGAGCGCCACGCCTGTCAGACCGCGCGCCCGTTGCGCGCGCACCTGGGCATGCATCTCGCGCGCCGCCTGCCGCTCTCGCCTGGGCGTGCCGGCCCGCTTCGAGGGCTGAGGCGCAGGCTCGAAACGGCTACACTGCGCCGCTTCGGAGATGGCATTCCTCCGCGAACCGCCTCACGCCGGGCCCGGCCCGATGTGACGCTGATGATGCCTACGACGTCCTGGGAGACCGGGGCTTCGTGGGCGTTCGCCTCGAGCCTTCATCGACCAGGTGTGCCGCACGACAACCCGGGTCCTCGATGAAGCTCCCTCTCCTCAACCAATCCCCCGAATCCCTCGCCCTGCTGCCCTACCTCGGGCGCTGGCTGCCGCTGGCCTGCGTGGTCGCGGCGCTGGCCGGCTCGGCCTCGGCCGTGTTCCTGCTCGCGCTGGACTGGGCCACGCAGACCCGCGAGAGCCATCGCTGGCTGATCTGGGGCCTGCCGCTGGCGGGCTTCGCGGTGGGCTGGCTCTATCTGAAGATCGGCCGCGGCGTGGAGGCCGGCAACAACCTGCTGATCGACGAGATCCACGATCCCAAGCAGGTCGTGCCCCTGCGCATGGCACCGCTGATCCTGTTCAGCACGGTGATCTCCCACCTCTTCGGCGCCTCGGTCGGCCGCGAGGGTACCGCGGTGCAGATGGGCGGCGCGTTGGCCGATCAGCTCACCCACGTCTTCAAGCTGCGCCCCGAGGACCGCCGCATCCTGCTGATGGCCGGCATCAGCGCGGGCTTCGCCTCGGTCTTCGGCACGCCGCTCGCGGGCGCCGTGTTCGGGCTGGAGGTGCTCGCCATCGGCCGCCTGCGCTACGACGCGCTGCTGCCCTGCGTGATCGCCGCCATCGTCGCCGACCAGGTCACCACGCTGTGGGGCGTGCATCACGTCCATTACGCCGCCGGCGCGATCCCGCCGATCTCCGCCTGGACGCTGGGCGCGGTACTCCTCGCCGGCGTCGTGTTCGGGCTGGTCGGCATGGCCTTCGCGGGCGCAACGCATGCGGCCTCCGGCTTCATGAAGCGACGCATCGCGTATGCGCCGCTGCGACCGCTGATCGGCGGTCTCGCCATCGCGGGGCTGGTCTGGTTCAGCGGCGCCTGGCGCTATGCCGGATTGGGGATTCCGTCCATCGTCGAGGCCTTCCAGCAGCCCGCCGCGCCCTGGGAGTTCCTGGCCAAGGCGGGCCTGACGGTGGCCTCGCTGGGCAGCGGCTTCAAGGGCGGCGAGGTGACGCCGCTGTTCTACATCGGCGCGACGCTGGGCAACGCGCTCGCGCCGCTGCTGCAGCTGCCTTTCCCGATGCTGGCAGCGCTGGGCTTCGTCGCCGTCTTCGCCGGCGCGGCCAACACGCCGCTGGCCTGCACGCTGATGGCGATGGAGCTCTTCGGCGCGCCGATCGGCGTCTTCGCCGGCCTGGCCTGCGTGGTGAGCTACCTGTCCTCCGGCCACACCGGCATCTACAAGGCGCAGCGCGTGGGCCAGCCCAAGCACCCGCGGGCGCGGGATGCCGGCGATGCCGCGTCCGACTAGCTCGCGCGCCGGATCGCCTCGGCCTCTCTCACGGCCTGATCGCGCGCGCGGCGGCCATCGATGACGTCGAGCGCATAGGACAGGTCCGCGCCCAGTTCCTCCAGCAGCGCCAGCAGCTCGGCGTCGAAGAAGTCAGGCTCGCCGGCGCAGATCATCAGCGCGGCGACGGTCGCGTCGCCGCGGCGCACCGGGATCCAGGCGATCGAGCGAATGCCCTCGGCCACGGCTTCCGTGCGCCAGCGGCCGGCTCGCGCGTCCAGTCCGTAATCGTTGCTGACGGCGCTCACGCCCTCGCGCAGCACGCCGGCGGTGTAGGTCCCTTGGAAGGCCGGATCGCTCAGGTCCAGCGGATCCGGCACCCGGCGCAGCACCTCGGCCGCCGGTCCGGCGCTGGCGACGCGATGCGCCAGGTGGTCCTGCTTCAGATAGACGGTCGCGAGCATGGCGTGACCGGCATCGATGCAGATCCGGCAGGCCTCGCTGAAGAGTTCGCGCTCATCGTCGATGCGCAGCACCATGCGATTCGCGCGCGACAGGGTCAGCAGCACCCGCGCCAGGCGCTCGGCGCGCCGCTTGGCGCGATGGTGACGGCGGCTCTGCTGCGCGAGCCGCCACGAGAGATAGGCGATGCACGCGGCCATCGCGAGCATCAACAGGATCAAGGCATTCATGGACGGGTCCTCGGCCCGCCAGTGTCCCGCAGAGCCGCCACGGCCGTCATCCGTGCCCGACCCCGACATGAGGGGCAGCCTCGCCGGAAGCGGACTTCGCGTGAACTCCGCCCCGCCCTGCCCTCGGCCGTGAGGCCTTAGGGGCCTTCGAGCCTCGATGCGCCGGGCCTTGCGGCCTTGGCGCTCAACGCCCTTGAAAGCGCGCCGCCTGACCGCTGGCCGGGAATTCCTTGACGATGTAGTCGACGAAGACCCGCACCTTGGCCGGCACCAGCTTGCGGCTGGTGAAGTAGATCGACAGCGGCTGGGTCTCGGCGTACCAGTCGGGCAGCACGCGCACCAGCTCGCCGCGCTCCAGCAACGGCAAGGCATGCGGGCGCGGCAGCATCGCGATGCCCATGCCGGTGGCCGCCGCCCGCGCGATGGCTTCCGGGTCGTCCAGCACCATCACCGGCCGCACGCTGGCCACCACCTCCTCGCCTGCCTCGCTCTTGAGCGCCCATGGCGACAAGCGGCCCGTGCTCAGCTGGCGCCGCAGCAACCCGCGATGACGCGCCAGCTCCGAAGGATGCGTGGGCGCGGGATGCACCTGCAGGTACGAGGGCGCGGCCACCAGCACGATGCGCAGCCGCGCCAGCTCGCGCGCGATCAAGGCATCGGTGAGCTCGATGCCGCCGCCGATGGCCACGTCGAAGCCCTCGGCGATCAGGTCGACCTGGCGGTTGTCGAAGTGAAGGTCGGGCACGACGTCCGGGTAACGGTGGACGAACTCGCCCATCAGCGGAACGAAATACTCGCGGCCCACAGTGTGCGCGAGCGCCACCTTGAGCGTCCCGGCCGGCTTGCCCGCGCCCTGGCGCAGGTCGGTCAGCGCGTCGCCGATCTCGCCCCAGGGCAGCCGCACCTGGCCGTAAAGGCGCTCCCCGTCCGTGGTCAGCGCCAAGCTGCGCGTGCTGCGCTGGAACAGCCGTACGCCCAAGCGCGCCTCGAACTGACCGACGCTCTTGCTGACGGCCGCCGGCGTCAGCCCGAGCCGGCGCGCGGCGGCGGAAAAGCTGCCCTCGTCGGCGGCGGCGATGAAGGCGTCCAGGTGGCTGCGGAGTTCGGTCGACATGGGCTGACCTTATACCAATGGTTGAAGCTGAACGCGACGCTTATTGACTACCGGAATCAGGTCAGGGCACCCAAACTTCGTTCCATCAACCACCCGATCCGAAAGGAACACCCCATGAGCACCCCTGTGAACACCACCGCCGCCAACGTCACCGGTACCGCGTCCGGCACTCTGAACGGCAAGGTCGCCTTCATCCACGGCGGCTCGCGCGGCATCGGCGCCGCGACCGCACGCCGGCTGGCGCGTGAAGGCGCGACGGTCGCCGTCGGCTACGCCGCGTCGGCCATCGCCGCCGAGGCGCTGGTCGAGGAAATCAAGGCCACCGGCGGCCGCGCGATCGCCGTGAAGGCGGACGCGACCGACGCCGACGCGCTCACGCTGGCCATCGACAGCGTCGCCGAGCAGTTCGGTCGCCTGGACATCCTGGTCAACAGCGCCGGCGTGCTGAAGGTCGGCCCGCTGGAGAGCTTCACCCTGGCCGACTTCGACCAGACCATCGCGGTGAACGTGCGCTCGGTCTTCGTCGCCTCGCAGGCGGCGGCCAAGCACATGAAGGACGGCGGCCGGATCATCAACATCGGCAGCACGAACGCGCAGCGCATGCCGTTCGCGGGCGGCGCGACGTACGCGATGAGCAAGTCGGCGCTGATCGGGCTGGTCAAGGGTCTGGCGCGGGATCTGGGTCCGCGTGGGATCACGGTGAACAACGTGGCGCCTGGACCGGTGGACACGGACATGAATCCGGAGCAGTCGGAGTTCGGTGCGGCGCTGCATGACTTGATGGCGTTGCGCCGGCATGGGAAGGCCGATGAGATTGCGGCGATGGTGGCTTATCTGGCGGGGCCGGAAGCGGGGTTCGTCACCGGCGGCGATCTGCTGATCGACGGGGGCTTCGCGGCTTGATCGGGGGAGAGTCTGGGGAGTCGGGGCCTCGGAGCGAGGCTCTGGCAGAAGACCCTCTCCCCCGCCCTCTCCCGCAAGCGGGAGAGGGAGTCACGCAGGCTCTGGGGTGAGGGCCGTCGCACACCAGAGCCCCCCATCCCGCCAGCCAGCCCCGCTCCCCATCAAGGACACACCCTCACCGGCGCCGTCCGCTGCCCATGCACCGCGGACATCGTCGATTGCGCCTCCACGCTGCGCTTGAGCACGCGCCGGATCTCTGCCCCTCGGGCGTGCGTTCCAGCTTCAGGCACAACCCTGGATCGGGCCTCGCCATCAGGGCGGCGCTGACCGAGAAAAATGGGCCTCGCGGCCCTTGCTCGTTGCGGCTTCCGCCAAGCTCACTCGCCCAGATACGCCGCCCGCACCTTGGGATCGTTCAGCAGCGCCTTGCCTTCGCCCTGCATCGTGATCGCGCCGGACTCCATCACGTAGCCGCGGGTCGCCAGCTCCAGCGCGCGGCTGGCGTTCTGCTCGACCAGCAACACGGTCACGCCCTGCTGGTGGATGTCGTTCACGACCTCGAAGATCTTGTCCACCATGATCGGCGACAGGCCCATCGAGGGCTCGTCCAGCAGCAGCAGCTTGGGCCGCGCCATCAGCGCCCGGCCCATCGCCAGCATCTGCTGCTCGCCGCCCGACATCGTGCCGGCCAGCTGATTGCGACGTTCCTTGAGCCGCGGGAACAGGCCGAAGACCTTCTCGATGTCCGCCGGGATTTCCGCGTCGTTGCGGATGTAGGCGCCCATCATGAGGTTCTCGGTGATGGTCATGCGGGTGAAGGTGCCGCGACCTTCCGGCACCATCACCAGGCCCTGCTTGGCCAGATTCCACGCGCCCTGGCCCTTGATCGAACGGCCCATGAACTTGATGTCGCCCACGGCCAACGGCTGCAGTCCGGTC
The DNA here is from genome assembly GCF_039595295.1 of Roseateles sp. Classification (GTDB taxonomy): domain Bacteria; phylum Pseudomonadota; class Gammaproteobacteria; order Burkholderiales; family Burkholderiaceae_C; genus Roseateles. Next base: position 70,600 of record NZ_JBCNLU010000015.1, on the reverse strand, counting down.
ACGGCCTTGAGCGTCGTGGTCTTGCCGGCGCCGTTGGCACCGATCAGGCTCACCAGCTCGCCTTGGCGGACGTCGAAGTCCACACCCTTGACCGCCTGGATGCCGCCGTACGCGACCTTGAGCCCCTCGACCTGGAGGAGGATGTTGTCTGCCATCGTCTTGCTTTCCTTGTGCCGGTCAGGGAGCGGCGTGGGCCTCGTGGGCCGCATGCGCGCCCAGATACGCCTCGATCACCTTGGGGTTGCGCTGCACGTCCGCGGGCGTGCCCTCGGCGATCTGCTTGCCGTAATCGAGCACCGTCACCCGGTCGCACAGGCCCATCACCAGCTTCACGTCGTGCTCGATCAGCAGGATGGTCCGGCCGTCGTTGCGGATGCGGTCGATCAGCTCGCGCAGCACGACCTTCTCGGTCGCGTTCATGCCGGCGGCCGGCTCGTCCAGCGCGATCAGCTTCGGGTCCGTCGCCAGCGCCCGCGCGATCTCCAGCCGACGCTGGTCGCCGTAGGACAGCGTGCGCGCCTTGAAGTCGGCGTGGCGCTCGATGCCGACGTAGGCCAGCAGCTCGCGGGCGCGCGCCTCGATCTCGGCTTCCTCGCGCTTGAAGCCCGGCGTGCGCAGCACCGCGCCGATCAGGCCCGACTGCGTGCGCACATGCCGGCCCACCATCACGTTCTCCAGCGCCGTCATCTCGGCGAAGAGCCGGATGTTCTGGAAGGTCCGCGCGATGCCGGTCTTGGCGACCTGATGCACCGCCTGCGGCTTGTAGGCTTGGCCGCCGAGTTCAAACGTGCCGCCATCGGGCACGTACAGCCCGGTGATGACGTTGAAGAAGGTCGTCTTGCCGGCGCCGTTGGGACCGATCAGGCCGTAAACCTGACCCTTGAGGATCTCGATGCCCACGTCCGACAGCGCCTGCAGGCCACCGAAGCGCTTGGACGCGCCGGCCACTTTCAACACGGTTTCAGTCATTCGTTCTTGCTCCTGCGCCGGTCAGGCCGCCTTGGCGGCGGGCTTGGCGGATTTGCCGTCGGCCGGCTGCGGCCGCGACTTGCCGTGCTCGGGCGACGGCCACAGGCCGCGCGGACGCATCAGCATGATCACGATCATCGCCAGCGCGATCAGCAGCTGACGCAGGATGGCGGCGTCCAGACGGCCGTCGGTCATCTCCTGCAGCGGACCGGCGACGTAGCGCAAGACCTCGGGGAGCGCGGCCAGCAGCAGCGCGCCGAGGATCACGCCGGGGATGTGGCCGATGCCGCCCAGCACGACCATCGCGACGATCATCACCGACTCCTGCAGGCTGAAGGACTCGGGCGAGACGAAGCCTTGGAACGCGGCGAACATCGAGCCCGCCACGCCGCCGAAGGTCGCGCCCATGCCGAACGCGAGCAGCTTCATGTTGCGGGTGTTGATGCCCATCGCCTTGGCGGCGATCTCGTCCTCGCGGATGGCCATCCAGGCGCGGCCGATGCGCGAGGTCTCCAGGCGGTAGCACACCAGCACGGAGCCCACCACCAGCGCCAGGAACAGGTAGTAGTACATGGTCACCGAGTTGACGGTGAAGCCGAAGAACTCGTGGGCCTGGTTGAACTCGAAACCGAGGAAGCGCACGCCGTCGATCTGGCCGATGCCGCGCGGGCCGTTGGTGATGTTCAGCGGATATTCCATGTTGTTCAGGAACACCCGGATGATCTCGCCGAAGCCCAGCGTCACGATGGCCAGATAGTCGCCCCGCAGCTTCAGCGTGGGCGCGCCCAGCAGCATGCCGAAGAAGCCGGCCAGCGCGGCCGCGGCCAGGATGGTCAGGATCAGCGGCAAGTGCAGACCGCTGGGGAAGGCGGCGGCGATGTTCTCGAAGTTCTCGGCCAGATGCGGACTGCTGAGCAGCGCCGCCATGTAGGCCCCGACGGCGTAGAACGCGACGTAGCCCAGGTCGAGCAGACCGGCATAACCGACGACGATGTTCAGGCCCAGGGCCAGCAGCACGTACAGCAGCGCCAGGTCGATGATGCGCACCGGACCGTTGCCGAAGCTCTGCGCGAACAGCGGGAGCGCCAGCAGCAGCACGCCGGCGACCAGGAAGGCGATGAGTTTGGAAGACTTGCTTTGCATGTGAGGCTCCTCAGGCGCGGTCCGCGACGCGCTCGCCGAGCAGGCCCGAAGGACGCAGCGTCAGGACGAGGATCAGCGCGATGAAGGCGAAGATGTCGGCGTAATGGCTGCCCAGCACGCCCCCGGTCAGGTCACCGAGATAACCGGCGCCGATCGCTTCGATCAGGCCCAGGAGCACGCCGCCGACCATCGCGCCGGCGAGGTTGCCGATGCCGCCCAGCACCGCCGCGGTGAAGGCCTTCAGACCGGGCATGAAGCCCATCGAATGCTGCACCGTGCCGTAGTTGGCCGCCCACATCATGCCGGCCACCGCGGCCAGCGAGGCGCCGATGACGAAGGTCATCGAGATCACGAAGTCGGGCTTGACGCCCATCAGCGCGGCCACGCGCGGGTTCTCGGCGGTGGCGCGCATCGCACGGCCCATCTTGGTGTGGTTCACCAGGAACAGCAGGCCGCCCAGGATGACGACGGTCGACACCAGGATCAGGATCTGCGTCACCGTGATCACCGCGCCGCCGATCATGATCGGATCAGCCGGGAGCAGCTGCGGGAAGGGCTTGGGGTTCGGCTTCCAGATGATCATGGCCAGGGTCTGCAGCAGCAGCGACATGCCCATGGCGGTGATCAGCGGCGCCAGGCGCGGCGCGTTGCGCAGCGGTCGGTAGGCGATCTTCTCGATCGCGAAGTTGAGCAGCGTGCACACGAGGATCGCGCAGCACAGCGCGATGATCATGAGCATCCAGCCGGGCAGCCCCAGCGGCGCCAGCGCGGTGACCACGGTCCAGCTCACCATCGCGCCGACCATCAGCACCTCGCCGTGCGCGAAGTTGATGAGGTTGATGATCCCGTAGACCATCGTGTATCCCAGCGCGACGAGGGCATACATGCTCCCCAGCACCAGTCCGTTGATGATCTGCTGAAAAAGTATCTCCATAGGGCCCCAGCATGTTGTTGGACACGGCTCTCGCCGCGTGACGGGACCGTGGGGTGCAACCCCCGTGCCAGCCCGCTGTTTCCAAGGGTATTCACCGACGAGCGACGTCCGTGGACACCGGTCGGTTGCGTGTTCTCAGTCTCGGCGACGCGACAAGGTGCGGAAATCCGCACAAACCGCCTAGCCAGCCGGGCGATTACTCGCCAGAGGAGAAAAAACGGTTCCCTCGCCTGCACCGGAAGTGACAACTTGGGCACACTAGGGACGTTTTTCGTCTCACATGGATTCGGCAGCCCTCCCCCTCTCTTTGCAGCAGCGGCTGACCCAGCAGCTGGGTCGGCCCAGCTTCTATCTGTATCTCACCGGGGTGCTGATGCTGGGCGGATTGCTGCTGGGCCACCGCCTGAGCGAGCGCGCCAGCCTCGACCAGCTCAGCGCGCTGGCGACCGAACGGCTGGAGCTATACGCCTCCAACCTGCAGACCGAGCTGGGCCGGCACGCCTACCTGCCCAGCCTGCTGGCCATCGACGACAGCGTGACCCGGCTGATGGACAGACCCGGCGACGAGTCGCTGCGGCGCGCCGCGGGCCTGGCGCTGGCGCGGGTGAACGTGCGCGCGGGGACGACGCAGATCTTCGTCGCGGACGCCGAGGGCCAGGTGCTCGCGTCCAGCGAGCCGCTCACCCCGCCGCTGCGCCTGCAGCAGGCCATCGCGCAGGACCGCCATCACTTCTTCGCCGCCGACGCGGGCCAGGCCGGGGCCACCGGCAGCACCAATTTCTTCCTGCTGCATCCGCTGCGCCGCAACCAGACGCTGCAAGGCGTCATCGTGGTCAAGCTCAACCTCGCTCCGCTGGAGGCGACCTGGGTGGACCTGGGGCTGCGCTCGCAGGGGGAGCGCATCCTGGTGTCGGACGATCAAGGCGTGGTGATCATGAGCTCGGTCGAGGATTGGCGCTATGCGGTGCTCAGCCACGCCGACGCGGCCGAGCGGGACCGGCTGCAGGCCAGCGCGCGCTATCCCCGCATCGGACCGGACCTGGGCCTGCCCGGCGCGCTGGAGGCCTACAACAGCCTGCTGGTGCGGGCGCCCGCACCGGCCAGCGCCACGCTGCTGGCGCAGGAGCGGCAACTGCTGCCGCTGGGGCTGCGGCTGCTGGCGCTGTCGGATCTGTCCGAGGTGCGGCGCCAGGCGCGGCTCGCGGCCTGGAGCGGCGCGGCCTTCGGCGCGGCGATCGGCATGCTGCTGCTGTACCTGGCCTCGCGGCGGCGCGCGCTGCGCCAGCTCTTCCACGCCAAGAGCGAGCTGCAGGACGCACACGCCCAGCTCGAGCGCACGGTGGATGAGCGCACCGCCGAGCTGCGGCAGATCAACGAGGAGCTGATCGACCAGATCGCCCAGCGCGAGCAGGCCGAGGGCGAGTTGCTGCAGACCAGCAAGCTGGCGGTGCTGGGGCAGATGTCGGCGGGCCTGTCGCATGAAGTGAACCAGCCGCTGACGGCACTGCGGGCGCTGGCACGAAACTCGCAACGATTGCTGGAGGCCGGTCGCACGCAAGCGGTCGCGGACAACCTGCAGACGATGGATGAGATGGTCGAGCGCATGGGGCAGATCACGCGTCAGCTCAAGAGCTTCGCCCGCAAGGCCGAGCGGGTGAGCATGGCCGTGTCGCTGCTGAGTTGCGTCAACAACGCCAAGCTGCTGCTGGAGCACCGGACCCGCGCGCTGGATCTGCGCTTCGAGGTCGAGGTGCCGGCGGGCCTGCGGGTGCGGGCCGAATCGAATCGTCTGGAGCAGGTGCTGGTGAATCTCTTCGCCAACGCCATCGACGCGATCGCCTCGGAGCCGCCGCACGACGGCGCCGAGCGCCGGCTGCGGGTGGCGGCGGTGGCGCAGGACGAGGGCCAGCGCGTGCTGGTGCAGGTCCAGGACAGCGGCCCAGGCTTGGGCGACGCCTTGTTGCCTCGTCTTTTCGAGCCCTTCTTCACGACCAAGCCCGCGGGCGAGGGACTGGGGTTGGGGTTGGTGATCTCGTCGAAGATCGTTCACGAGTTCGGGGGCGCGCTGCGCGCGCACCGGCTCGATCAGGGCATGAGTTTCGAGTTCGACCTCGCGGTCGAGACCTGGCACGCCGAGGAGGGGCAGTATGTTTGAGGGCTACAAGGTCGTGTTCGTCGAGGACGATCTGCCGGTGCGGGTCAGTCTGACGCAGACGCTGGAGCTCGAGGGATTGAGCGTGCTGCCGTGCCGCACGGCGGAAGAGGCGCTCCCGCACTTGCAACCGGGCGCGCAGGTGATTCTGATCACCGACGTGCGGCTGCCCGGAATGGACGGGCGCGCGCTGCTGGCCCACGTGCAGAGCACGGACCCCGGCATTCCGGTGATCCTGATCACCGCGCACGGCGACGTGCAGATGGCGGTGCAGGCGATGCGCACCGGGGCCTACGATTTCATCGAGAAGCCCTTCGCGCCGGAGCGGCTGCTGGATACGACGCGCCGCGCGCTGGACCTGCGCATGCTGCGTCACTCGGCCGACGAGCTGCGCACGCAGCTGCAGGCCGCCAGCGGCATCGAGGCGGCGCTGCTGGGCAAGTCGGCCGCGATGCAGCAGCTGCGGCGGCAGGTGCTGAATCTGGCGTCGACCTCGGCGGACGTGATGATCCTGGGCGAGACCGGTACCGGCAAGGAGTTGGTCGCCCGTTGTCTGCACGACCAGAGCCCGCGCCGCGATCGGCATTTCGTCGCCATCAACTGCGGCGGGCTGCCGGAGGCGCTCTTCGAGAGCGAGCTCTTCGGTCACGAATCCGGCGCCTTCACTTCGGCGGCCAAGCGCCGCATCGGCAAGCTGGAGCACGCCAACGGCGGCACGCTGCTGCTGGACGAGATCGAGACCATGCCCATCCCGCTGCAGATCAAGCTGCTGCGGGTGTTGCAGGAGCGGCGGGTGGAGCGTCTGGGCTCCAACGAGGAGCAGCCGATCAACGTCCGCTTCATCGCGGCGAGCAAGGCCGATCTGAAGGAACTGGGCGAGCGCGGTCAGTTCCGCAGCGACCTGTATTACCGGCTCAACATCGCGACGCTGACGCTGCCGCCGCTGCGGGAGCGGCGGGAGGACATTCCGCTGCTGTTCGAGCATTTCGTGGCCCAGGCCTGCAAGCGCTATGAGCGGGAGGCGCCGGAGCTCACGCCGGAGAAGCTGCGGGAGCTGATGGCGCATGACTGGCCAGGCAACGTGCGGGAGATCCGCAATGCCGCCGACCGGTTCGTGCTGGCGCTGGACGACCTGGACAGCAGTGCGGCCTTGCAGGCGGTGCCCACGCTGGGGCTGGCGCGTCAGATGGAGATGGTGGAAAAGGCGTTGATCGAGCAGGCGCTTCGGCGCTCGGGCGGCAAGGTGCCGGCGGCGATGGAGCTGCTGGGGACGCCGCGCAAGACGCTTTACGACAAGCTGCATCGGCATGGGATTCAGCTGGACGAGTTCCGCTGAGGGCACGGGGCCGAGGCCTGCACAGGCCGAAGACCCTCTCCCCTGCCCTCTCCCGCAAGCGGGAGAGGGAGTGCACAGGGACCGCGCACCGCGATTGACAGCGCGCCGTGCCGCACCCTCCCGCTTGCGGAACGAGGCTGCGTGGCCCCCTCGCCCGCTTGCGGGAGAGGGCGGGGGAGAGGGTCTTCAAGCGCTGAACTACGCCGACTGCGGCGCCCGCTCAAGCACTGCCTTGAGCTGATCGATCGTCGCCGGCTTGACCAGATACGCCGCCGCGCCGCGCCGGATCGCCTCGGCCGCATCGCCGGGATCCGAGGTCCCGGTCAACATGACGATCGTCATCGGCCCGGTGCTGAGCGCCTCCGAGATGAAATCCATCCCTTGCCCGTCCGGCAACGCCCGGTCCAGCACCATCACGTCCGGTCGATGCTCGACCAGCTGCCGACGCGCGTCGCCCAGCGAGGCGGCGGTCGCGGCGGAGTAACCCTCCATCTCCAGGAGGATGGCCAGCGTTTCGCTGGACTCGAGGTTGTCGTCGACGATGACGGCGTGGGGCATGGCAAAGCTGCGGCAAGAGGTCCAGAGGCGTCCCCGCGAGGACGGGCGTGGATCGGAACAGGCAAATCCCGCTCCCGCCCTGAATTCTCGGACCAGGAGCGCCGTTTGCCCGCGCAACGTCCCAAGCTCGATGTTCTGTTCGCCCACCTCCGCTCCCCCTGAACTCGCGGCCATGACGACGATTCCACGCTCGCGGGCGGCTACCATCGCCCCCGGCCCTGCCCCGGTGCCGCTCCTTCCTCTTCCGATATGACGCAGACGCCGCCGCCCGTCTCTTCCCTGTCCGACGCCCAACTGGCCGATTGCGCCAGCGAGCCGATTCGAATCCCCGGCGCGATCCAGCCCCACGGCTGGCTGGCCGCCGTCGATCTGCGCGACGGCCAGCTGGTGGCGAGCAGCGACAACTGGGCGTCGCTGCTGGACGCCCCGCAGGGCCTGCTGGCCGCCTATGTGGAGGATGCGCTGGGCGGGATACTGGATCTGCGCCACACCCTGTGCGACGGCGAAGGCCCCGTGTCCTGCGGCATGCTGGAGATCGCCGGGCGGCGGTTGCACGCGACCGCCCACCGCATGGGCGGACTCGCCTACTTCGAGCTGGAGGACGAACTCCCCGGCGCCGCGGATGCCGGCACCCGGGCCCCGATCTACAGCCTCGCACGCCATCTCGTCCCCCAGATGCAACTCACCTCCTCGGTGGACGAGCTCTGTCGGGTCGTCGTCGCCGAGATGAAGCGCCTGACCGGCTTTGGCCGCTGCCTGGCCTACCGCTTCGACGCCGACGGTCATGGCGAGGTGCTGGCCGAGGTGATCGACCCGGGCTACACCGCCTATGCCGGCCACCATTTCCCCGCCGCCGACATCCCGGCACAGGCGCGAGAGCTTTACCGCATCAACCACATCCGGCTGATCGCCGACGCCCATTACCAGCCGGTGCCGGTGCGCTTCGTCGACGGCAGCGCCGCGACCGGGCTGGACCTGTCCCAGGCCGCCCTGCGCAGCGTCTCGCCGGTGCACCTGGAGTACATGCGCAACATGGGCACGCTGGCTTCCATGTCGGTGTCCATCCTCGTCGGCGGGCGGCTGTGGGGGCTGGTGTCCTGCCACGACCACGACCCGAAGCGCCTGTCCTGGCAGACCCGCATGGCCTGTGAGCACCTGGGCCAGTTGCTGTCGCTTCAGATCGAGGCCAAGGAGGAGAACGAGCAGGTCACCGAGCAGCTGCGGCTGCGCCAGCTCACGCTATCCATCGTCGCCCACCTGGCCGACAGCGACGCCACGTTGCAGCGGCTGATGGCCGAGCCCGGCCCGCTCCTGCGACTGGGCCGCGCGACGGGCGCCGCGGTCATCCTCAACGAGGAATGCTGGTCCGTGGGCGAGACCCCGGATCGCTCGACGCTGATCCGGCTCGGCCAGTGGCTGGGCAACCGCATCGACGAGGTCTGGCACGGCGACCGGCTGAGCATCGAGGCGCCCGCGCTGGCGGCGGAACTGGGCACCACGGCGGGCATGCTGGCGATCTCGATCTCCAAGCTGCACCGGCATTACATCGTGTGGTTCCGGCCGGAGATCGTGCAGACCATCGTCTGGGCCGGCGATCCGCGCAAGGAGTCCTCCACCGACGCGCAGCACCGCCTGCATCCGCGACGCAGCTTCGAGAGCTGGCGCGAGCAGCTGGGCGGCCGGTCCCTGCCCTGGACGCCCGGCGAGATCGCCGCGGTGCAGGAATTGCGCCAGGCGCTGATCGGCATCGTGCTGCGCCGCGCCGAAGAGATGGCCGAGGTCGCGATGGAGCTGGGCCGCGTCAACAAGGAGCTGGAAGCCTTCTCCTACACGGTGTCGCACGACCTGCGGGCGCCCATGCGCCACATCGCCGGCTTCGTCGACCTGGTGCTGGAGATGGAAGGCGCCGGGCTGACCGAGCGCTCGCGCCGCTACCTGGCCCATGTGAAGGAAGCGTCGGCGCATGCGGGTCAGCTGGTGGATGCGCTGCTGGACTTCTCGCGCATGGGGCGCTCCGCGCTCAAACCCTCGTCGATCAACACCGAGCACCTGATCGACGACCTGATCGACGAGCAGAAGACGCAGCTGCAGGACCGCCGCGTCGAGTGGATCGTCAAACGGCCGCTGCCCCGGCTCTGGGGCGATCCGGTGCTGCTGCAAGTCGCCGTGCGCAATCTCATCAGCAACGCGGTGAAGTACACCCGGCCGCGCGATCCGGCCCGCATCGAGATCGAAGGAATCGTCGGTCCGCAAGGAATCGGTCTGCGAGTCACGGACAATGGCGTGGGCTTCCAGATGAAGTACGTGGGGAAACTCTTCGGAGTCTTCCAGCGCCTGCATCAGACGGAGAGCTTCGAAGGCACCGGCATCGGCCTGGCCAGCATGCGCCGCATCGTCGAGCGGCACGGCGGACAGGTCGAGGCCTGGGGCTCGCCGGAGCACGGCGCCCGCTTTGGATTCACTTTGCCGACCCGCGAGATGCAGCAGGCAATGGAGGACGCAGACCCATGATGCGCAACGACATGCTCAAACCGATTCTTCTCGTCGAAGACGACGCCCGCGACCTGGAACTGACCCTGGTCGCCCTGGAACGCAGCCAACTGGCCAACGAAGTGGTGGTGGTGCGCGACGGCGCCGAGGCGCTGGACTACCTCAACCGCGAGGGCGCGCACGCGGCGCGCTCGGAGGGCAATCCCGCCGTGATCCTGCTGGATTTGAAACTGCCCAAGGTGAACGGGCTGGAGGTGCTCAAGGCGGTGCGCAGCACCGAGCCGCTCAAGAGCATTCCGGTGGTGATGCTGACCTCGTCGCAGACGGAGTCGGACGTGGTGCAGAGCTACGCGCTGGGCGTGAACGCCTATGTGGTCAAGCCGGTGGAGTTCCAGCAGTTCGTCGCGGCGATCGCGGACCTGGGGGTGTTCTGGGCGGTGCTCAACGAGCCGCCCCCGGGATCGCTGCGCGCGGCCAGGCGCTACGAATGATCCCTGCATGACCGCCTCCCCGTCCCGGCCGGATTCCGCGGCCTCGCCGGCGCCTTCGGCGCTGTCCGCCTTTTTGCCGTCCGCCGCTTCGCAAACCGGCGCCGCGCCCCTTGTCGCCGTCGCGGACACCCCGCCGCTGGAGATCCTGCTGCTGGAGGACTCCACCTTCGATGCCGAGCTGCTGCAGGCCTCGCTGGAGAAGACCCATCCGCGGGCGCGGGTCACCTGGGTCAAGGACGAGCCCGGACTGCTGGGCGCGCTGGAGACGCAGCGCTTCGACCTGATCCTGTCGGACTATCAGCTGCCCGGCTTCACCGGCGCGGAGGCGCTGGCACTGGCGCAGCGCGCGGTGCCGGGGACGCCGTTCATCTTCGTGTCGGGCGTGATCGGCGAGGAGAACACGGTGGAGCTGCTCAAGCGCGGCGCCACCGACTACGTCATGAAGGGCCGGCTGGCGCGGCTGCCCGTGGCCATCGACCGCGCGCTGCGCGAGGTGCGCCAGCGCGAGGCGCAGCGCCACGTCGAGGCGCAGCTGCGCGAGGCCGACGCGCTGTATGCGCGGGTGGTGGACTCGCTGCACGACTACGCGGTGGTCCTGCTGGACACCGAGGGCCGCATCCGCGACTGGAATCGCGCGGCGAGCACGATCTTCGGCCACCCGTTGGCGGCGGTGCGCGGCATGTCGGCGGAGATCCTGCTGACGCCGGAGGACCGCGCGGCCGACGTGCTGGAGAACGAGCTGGCGGTGGCCTCGACGCAAGGCGCGGCGCGCGACGACCGCTGGCTGATGCGGCAGGACGGCTCGCGCTTCCGCGCCGAAGGCGTGTTGACGCCGCATTTCAATGCGTCCGGCGAGCTGACCGGTTACTCCAAGATCATTCGCGACGCCACGCTGGCCTACGAGGCCCAGCAGGCACTGCGCGAAGCCAAGGAAGAGGCCGAGCGCGCCAACGAGCTCAAGGACCAGTTCCTGGCGGTGCTCTCGCACGAGCTGCGTTCGCCGCTGAGCGCGATCACGGGATGGGCGGACATCCTGGCCAACTTCGCGGACTCGCACCCCTTGCTGGGCAAGGCGGCGGCGGTGATCCGGCGCAATGCGCAGCTGCAGGCGCGGATGATCAATGACCTGCTGGACATGAGCGCGGTGGTGGCGGGCAAGCTGGTGCTGCAGCCCGCGCCGCTGGACCTGGCGGCGCTGGCCTCGGACGCGGTGCTGGGCGCGCTGCACGAGGCGCAGAGCAAGGGCGTCGCGCTGAACTGCCGCGCGCCGGAGCCGGTCTGGATTCCGGGCGATGCGCAGCGCCTGTCGCAGGTGATGACCAACCTGATCGGCAACGCGATCAAGTTCACCGAGAACGGTGGCCGCGTCGACGTCGAGGTCGCGCTGCAGGACGACTGCGCGGTGCTGCGGGTCCGGGACACCGGCCGGGGCATCTCGCCGGAGTTTCTCCCCTTCGTCTTCGACCGGCTGCGGCAGGAGGACGGCTCATCGACCCGCAAGGCGGGCGGGCTGGGCCTGGGGCTGGCGATCGCGCGGGCGATCGCGGAGCTGCACCAAGGCCGCATCACGGCGGAGAGCCCCGGCCAAGGCGGCGGCGCGAGCTTCGAGCTGCGCCTGCCGCTGCTCAAGGGTCACGCCTTGCCCCCGCCCCCCTGCGCCGAGCCGGTCGATCTGTCGGAGGAGAGTCTGGCGGGCGTACGGGTGCTGCTGGTCGACGATGAGGAGGATGCGCGCGAGGTCGGCCAGGTCGCGCTGAGCCGGCTGGGCGCGAAGGTCAGCGTGGCCGCGAGCGCGACCGAGGCGCTGACGCTGCTGCGCGAGAACACGGAGCGCTTCGACCTGCTGGTGTCGGACATCGGGATGCCGGAGATGGATGGCCGCTCCCTGATTCGGGCGGTGCGGCAGTTGCCGGGCGGCGGCGCGTCCGAGCTGCCGGCGGTGGCGCTGACGGCCTTCGCGATGGTGGCGGATCGGCAGGAAGGATTGGCGGCCGGCTTCCAGGCCTATGTGGCCAAACCCATCGAGCTGGGGGCGCTGACGCAGGCGATTCGGGAGGTGCTGCACTTGCAGCAGTAGGTGCGGAGGCCACCTCTGCTGACAGCTCTCGCATCCGTTCCCGCTACCGTTGTCGATTCCCCCCCGCGCCGTTCGTCGTCAGGGTGGAGTTCCCCATCTCAACGACCGCACCCTCAGGACCGACCATGAAATCGCTGCTGCTCATCCCCGCCCTGCTCTCGTTCTGCGCCGCGCAGGCCGCGCCCGCGACCTACGAGATCGACCCCACCCACACCTATCCGAGCTTCGAGGCCGACCATATGGGCCTGTCCTACTGGCGCGGCAAGCTCAACAAGAACGCCGGCACCATCGTCTACGACAAGGCCACCGGCGCCGGCAGCGTCGAGGTCAAGATGGACCTCGCCAGCATCGACTTCGGCTTGGACGCGATGAACGCCTGGGCCAAGGGCAAGGACTTCTTCAACGTCGACAAGAACCCGACCGCCAGCTTCAAGGGTCGATTCGAGGGCGGCAGCAACGGCGTCCCCGCGCAGGTCGTGGGCGAGCTCACGCTCAACGGCAAGACCAAACCCATGACGCTGACCGTCCATCAGCTCAAGTGCATGCCGCATCCGATGCTCAAGCGCGACTACTGCGGCGCGGACGCCTCGGGCAGCTTCAGCCGCGAGGACTTCGGCCTGACCGCCGGCAAGGACTGGGGCTTCAAGATGGACGTGAACCTGCGCATCCAGGTGGAGGCCGTCGCCAAGGAGTGAGCGCGGCCGGCGCGGGCCGGCGCCCGCGCTCCAGCACTCAGGCCGGGCGACCGCGCCCTTGCCGACGCGACCAGCGCGCGGCGACCGTTCCCACGGCGCCGAGCGCGCGCTTCTCCACCAGATGCCAGGAAGCCGCGGCCAGGATCAAGGTGATCACGGTCGCGGCCACGGTCATGGTCAGGACGTCGATGCCCGGCACCAGCCGCGCGAGCACCTGCTGCACCAGGAACGCGTACAGGTACAGGCCGTAGGAGTAGTCGGCGTGCAGCTGCCAGCGCACCAGTGGCAGTCCGTAAGCCGCGTACAGCACCAGGTAGCCGAAACAGAAGAGATTCACCAGCGCGAAGGCCCGATGGCCGATCAGCGCGGCCACCACCAGCAGGACCAGCGCTCCCGCGGCGATCGCGCCGTGCAAGGGGATGCGAGCTCTCGCCACGTACAGCAGGCTGCCGATGAAGAACGCGGGGATCAGCCAGCTCAGCTTGCTCTTGACCTCGCTGCTGGAGGGCTCCCAGACGCCCTTCCACAGATAGATCGCCAGCGCCGCGACGACCATCGCCGCCACCACCGCGCCGAAGCGCCGACGGTTCGTGCTGCCGCCCGTGATCGCCCACAGCGCGACCAGCAACCCGTACATCCACAGCTCATAGCTGATGCTCCACAGCGAGCCGTTCACCGTGCTGCCATGGGGGTTGCCATTGAACAGCCCCGGCAACTGGTTGTCGTTCCCGAACACGATCACGCAGTTGGTCAGCCAGTAGCGCCAGGTCTGGTGGTCGGCCCAGAAGTCGGCCGGCGACAAGCTGGACAACGCGGGCCCGACAAGGCCGACGGTCAGCGTCATCGCCACGATCAGCGCGGGGAAGATCCGAAGCACCCGCGACACGGTGAAGTGCACGGGATCGGCGCGCGACAGGAGGCTGCCGCCGACCAGATAGCCGCTGGTCAGGAAGAACACCAGCACCGCCATGCTGCCCAGGCTGATGCCCGCGCTCAGCCGAAAGGGTTCGAGCAGCGCGTTGCCGGTGGACAAGGTGAAGCTGTGGCTCAGCAGCACGCAGAACGCGGCGCCAAGTCGGACCAGATTGAAATTGTTGTCGCGGCCGGCGGCCTTGGCCGCCTCGCCCAGATACCGCATGACGTGTCCCGGCTGTCTGCCTCTCAGGCGGCTTCGGCCAGTCGCATGGCCAGGCGCATCTTGGGCTGACCGAAGGTGAGCGGCGTCGCGCCCAGGGTGCGCAGCGTCTGGATCAGGCCGTCGATCTCCTGCTCGCGATCGAAGAAGCCGTTGACGCCGGCCTCGGCACAGCGGTGCGCGACCAGGCATTCATCGGCATTGCTGACCACGTAGGCCGCGCCGCGGAAGCCGTTCCGGCGCAGGTGCTTCACCACCGACAGGCCGGAACCCTTCTCCAGCGCGATGTCGCACAGGATCACGTCGGGCCGGCACAGCGTGGCAACCATCACCGCGTCCGCCTCGCGGGCGACTTGCGCGATCACCCGCGCGCCGGGAATCGCGGCGAGCCGGCGACGCAGCGTCGCCATCCAGAGGTCACAGGGGTCGATGAGGAGAATCTTCATGGCGGTGTCCTGGTGGGGTTGACGAAGTCTCCCGCAGCGGGTGGCGCGGCGATGCCGCCGGGTTCCGGCGTCGGGTGTACGCCTGCTCCGCCGACGCGTGTCGGCAAATGACCGACAAGCGCCCGCGAGCGCGCGGCGCCCCCGCTACGATGGCGCTCTTCTCGGCCCCCTCTCCCGACTCTCGTGACGCTCTCGAATCCGGTGCTTCGGCGGATCGCCCGCATCCTCCAGCTGTCCCAGGCGGTCGCGCTCGTGCTGGTGATCTGCGCCAGCGCGGCGCTGGTGGTCAACGCCCGCAAGTACGACCAGGCTAACGACTGGGTCGAGCACACGCACGAGGTGCTGGACCAGCTCAACCAGGTGCGCACCACGCTGCTGCGGGGCGGCATCGCGCTGCGCAACTACGCCCTGGTGCCGCGTCCTGAATCGGTCGAGCGCCTGCGTGCCGCCACGCAGGACGCGCAGACCGCCGCCGGCACGCTGGAATCGCTGGTGCGCGACAGCCGCGAGCAATCCGCCCGCGCCGCCGAGGTCCGCGCCGAGACGCGCACCATCACCGGCTGGTACCTGACCGCCGCCGAGGCCGCCCAGCGCGACGGTCCCCAGGCGCTGCGCGACCAACTGAACGAGCGCATCACCACCGACGGCGCGCGGCGTCTGCGCGAGGTCCTCGACTCGATGGAGCACACCGAGCGCCAACTGCTCTCGGTGCGGCGCGCCGCCCAGGAGCGCGAGCTGCAAGGCGTCAAGGGCTGGGCGATGGGCTTGGCCGGGGCCTTCCTGGCCTTCATGCTCTGGACGATCGCGTACTCGACGCGGCTGGTGCGCTCGGGCGACCGGGACATCACGGCGCTGTCGGCCTCGGCGGACACGGACCCGCTCACGGGTCTGGCCAACCGGCGCGCGCTGGAGCGGCGCGCGCAGGAACTGCAAGGCCGCCCGATGAGCGTCGTCCTCTTCGATCTGGACGACTTCAAGCCGGTGAATGACGTCCACGGCCATGCGGCCGGCGACGTGGTGCTGCGCACCGTCGCGGATCGTCTGCGGGCGCAGTGCCGCGATGGGGACCTTATCGCGCGGGTGGGCGGCGACGAGTTCGTCGTCCTGTATCCCGGCCTGGTGGACCCGGCGCGGCTGACGCAGATCGACGAGCGCTTCAACCAGACGCTGGGCGAGCCCATTGATGTCGGCGGCGTGCGGGTCCGCATCGGCGTGTCCGTCGGCCACGCCATGTCGCGCGGCGAGCGGAGCTGGGAAGCGCTGGTCGAGGCGGCGGACGACATGTCCTACGCGGTCAAGAAGCGCAAGAAGGCGGCGCGCGGCGCGCCCGCGGAGAGCAAGCGCGCGCCGCTCGATCAGCCGGGCTGAACCGGCGCCCGGGCCCGCTACGGCAGGAAGTCCAGCGCGCTCGCCAGCTCGAAGCTCTGCGAGTCGGCCGCATAGCGCTGCAGCAGCGGCACGTGGCCCGCGCCGACGATCAGCAGCACCCGCGGCTGCCCCGCCGACGCCTGACGCAGGTTCTCAAACATGCGCAGGTTGCGCGTCATCCAGTTCCCGAGGTAATTGGCGCCGGCCGCCCAGTCGGCATCGCCAAAGCGCAGGTAATCGAAGTAGCGGCGGTGCGACTCGGCCAACCGCGCCGGGCTGTTGAGCAGCCGCAGGGCCGCCGCCGGGCCGCCCGCGCGGACGGCGCGGTCGACCTCGGACGCCCAGGCCTGCAGCGTCTGACGCTGCCCGCGCAGCGCCTCGCGTGGCGCCGGATTGCCGCGCGTGGCTTGATCCTCCGTCCAGGCCGGATAGTCGTAGGGGCGGAAGTCGCCGCCGGGCGGCTGGCCGCCCCAGTTGATGCCGCGCAGCGGGCCCAGCCCGAGCCGGCGCCGCAGACGAAAGCCCAGTTGCTCGATTTCCGACCGCCCCAGCGTCGCCTTGCCGGCCAGCCAGTCGGCGTAGCGCTGGTCCGCCGCTTCGTCCTTGGCGGCGTCCTGCTCGACGGTGATCATCGTGGGAGCAAAGCGCGCGACCGCCTCCGCGATCTGCTCGAGCGACCGTTGACGCTCGGGCGCGAGGATGTCGTCGTCCGCCTGCTTGGCCACATCGCGCCCGGGGTTGGCGAAGTGATAGACACCGAGGAGCAGCAATCGAGGCCGGCCCGCCGCGATGCCCGCGGGCGTGGCGTCGGCAGTTGCGGCAGAGGTGGCGGATGAGACAGGCGCATTGCCTGGCGCGGCGGTCGACGCCGCCTGCGCGCGCAAGGTCAGCGCCAGACCGGCGGCGCCCGCGAGTAGTTGGCGACGGCGCGGGGACGCCCCGCTTGCAGGGGCCGCGGGGGTGGCGACGGGTAATTTGTCAGACATGGAATTCAACGATGAAGTCAAGGTGGCGCGGAGTCTCGACCGACCACCGGGCCCGGCGCATGCGCCAGCCGACGAAGCGCAGACCGGCCGGGCTGGGACGTCGCCAGCGCCGATCGAGCGGCGCCTCGACACCGTCCTACACCCGCCGGCCGGCAAGGTCTTTCTCATGCAACTCATAATGTTGCATGAAACCCAGCAGCCAGCTTTCCGACGTCCTGCACGTCCTGCTCCACATGGCCGAGGGCGACGGCCCGTCGACCTCGGAGGCCCTCGCCGCCGCGATGTCGACCAACCCGGTCGTGTTGCGCCGTCTGATGACCGGCCTGCGCGAGGCGGGCTTCGTCTCCTCCGCCAAAGGTCACGGCGGCGGCTGGGTCATCAGCTGTCCGCTGGAGCGCATCACCCTGCGCGACGTGCATGAAGCGCTAGGCGCGCCGGCCTTGGTCTCGCTCGGCTTCCGCGAGGACCGCCCCGAATGCCTGGTCGCGCAGGCCGTCAACGAGGCCCTCGGCAACGCCGTGCGGGAGGCCGAGGCCGCGCTGCTCAAGCGGCTGGGCCATGTGACGCTGGCCGCTCTGTCCCGCGACTTCCACCAGCGCCTCGCCCGCCACCACCAAGCCGGCGGCGACGGCCATCACCGACTCGAGGAGCACCTCCATGAAGATTGATTTCGCGATCATCGGCGGCAGCTATGCCGGCCTCTCCGCCGCGCTGCAGCTGGCGCGCGCCCGCCGCCAGGTGCTGGTCGTGGACGCCGGTCAGCGCCGCAATCGCTTCGTCGACGAGGCCGACGGCCACGCCCACGGCTTCCTGACGCAGGACGGCCGAGCGCCCGCCGCCATCGCGGCAGAGGCGCGGCGCCAGCTGATGCGCTATCCCACGGTGCACTGGATGGACGGCCTCGCCGATGAGGCCCGGGTGCGGGAGGACGGCCGCTTCGAGTTTCGCGTCGACGAGCTCGGCGTCGACGCCGGCCGCCTGATCCTGGCCACCGGCGTGCGCGATGAGCTGCCACCGGTGCCAGGTCTTGCCGAGCGCTGGGGCCGCAGCGTCTTCCATTGCCCCTACTGCCACGGCTACGAGATGGATGCCGGCCGGATCGGCATCATCGCCAGCTCCGCGCTCGCGCAGCATCACGGGATCATGCTGCCGGATTGGGGGACGCCGACGCTCTTCCTCAACGGCGCCTACACGCCCAGCGATGAGGAGCTGGACGCCCTCGCCCGCCGCGGCACCCGCGTGGAGCCCACGCCTATCGAGCGCATCGACGGCATCGCCGATGTCGTGCTGAAGGACGGCCGCACGCTGACGATGAACGGGCTGTTCACGCAGCCGCGGACGTCGCTCAGCAGCCCGGTCGCGGCGCAGCTGGGTTGCGCGATGGAAGAAGGTCCGATGGGGCCCTTCATCAAGGTCGGTCCGATGCAGGACACCAGCATCCCGAATGTCTTCGCCTGCGGTGACGCCGCTCGCGCGGCGGGCAGCGTGACCTTGGCGGTGTCGGACGGCGTCATGGCGGCGCTGGGCGCGCATCGCTCGACGATGTTCTGAGCGATTCAGCGCCTTGGGTCGGCCCGAGGATCGGGGCCTTGGGTCCTGAGCGCTTCAGGCGCACGGTGTCCGGAGGCTTTCGCCGCGGTCGCCTGCGCCGCCCGCACGCACTTCTCCCGGAACTTGGAATCGTCCAGCAGCCCGAGCGCCGGGATCAGCGCCAGCCCTGCCGAAATCGACAGCGTGCCCGCGATGTTGGGCGCGCTCATCAACGAGGGCTTCCACATGACCACCTCCCCTGTCGCCCTATCGGCGCGTGGTACGGACCTTCCTGTGCCCGCGGCCACCACTGAGGTTCACATGGCGTATGCGAACCGCGCGGGGCTTCTGCTGAAGCAAAGAGGCAGGAAACGGGGTGATCCTAGACCCGCGATCGGCTTTCGCATAGAGCCCTTTCCCGAGAGTCTGATGCCCGGCCAGGGGTCTACAGGCGGTAACCTTGAGCCTCCTCCGAAGCCCCACCCGCCGCCGCGCGAGTGATAGGTTTTGGTTTCGAATCTCCCGTCGTTCCCATTGCCGTTTCAGATGTACGACCGCCCTTTCACCGCCCATTCCCTCGATGTCGCGATTTCCGAGCTGCTCGCCGCGACCTCCGACAGTTTCGACACCGATCTCGATGCCCGCATCAGCGAGGTGCTGCGCGGCCTGCGCGAACAGCTCGACATGGACGTGGTCTTCGTGTCCGAGTTCCTCGATGGCGAGCGCGTCTTCCGCTTCGTGGACGGCGAGTCGGAGATCGAAGTCAAGATCGGCGATGCCGCGCCGCTGGAGCAGAGCTACTGCCAGCGCATCGTCGAAGGCCGCGCGCCGGAGCTGATGACCGACGCGTCCCAGGTCGCCGCGAAATACGAGCTCCCCGCCACGCCGGTGCCGATCGGCGCTCACCTGAGCGCGCCGGTGGTGCTGTCGGACGGCCGCATCTTCGGGACGGTCTGCTGCTTCAGCCTGCGGGCCAACCCGTCGCTCGTGTCCGAGGACCTGTCGCGCCTGAAGGGCTGCGCCCGCCTGGTCGCCCGCAAGATCGAGGCGCAGGACTTCCAGGACACGATGCCGTTTCTGAACGATTGATCAGGGGCAGCTGAGGGCGTCAAAAGCCATCGAGCCGGCCTTCCCGAGTGGAGGACCGGCTCGATGTCCGTTCGATCGCTGTGAAGTGGCCGCGCCGACATCCCGCCGCGCAGCCCCCTTTCCTCAGAACCGCTGCGACTGCATGTAGTCGTCGAAGCCCGCCTCGGCGAAGCGGAACCACAGGTTCTGGTCGCGGCGGAAGTTGGCGTAGTCCTCGTACACCTTCTTCCAATTGGGGTTCTTGGCCGACAGCTCCGCATACAGCGCCATCGACTCCTTGAACGCCAGGTCCATCGCGTCCTTGGGGAAGCGCATCAGCTTGGTCTTGCCGCCGCCCACCAGCTGCTTGAGCGCCTGCGGATTCACCACGTCGTACTTGGCCTGCATGTCAACATGCGTGTAGGCCGAGGCCGCTTCGATGATGGCCTTGTACTCCGGCGTCAGCGCGTTGTAGGCCTTCATGTTGAGATAGAAGTCCACCTGCGGACCGCCCTCCCACCAGCCCGGGTAGTAGTAGTACGGGGCGACCTTGTCGAAGCCCAGCTTCAGGTCGTCGTACGGGCCCACCCATTCGGCCGCGTCGATGGTGCCCTTCTCGAGCGCGGAATAGAGCTCCCCGCCCGGCAGGTTCTGCGGCACGCCGCCCATGCGCTCGATCACGCGGCCGGCGAAGCCGCCGATGCGGAACTTCAGGCCCTTGAAGTCGGCCGCCGACTTGATCTCCTTGCGATACCAGCCCGCCATCTGCGCGCCGGTGTTGCCGCCCGGGAAGTTGATGATGTTGTAGTTCCGATAGAACTCGCGCATCAGCTTCAGACCGTTGCCGTGGAAGGTCCACGCGGTCATCTGGCGCGAGTTCAGCCCGAACGGAATGGACGCGCCGATGGCGAAGGTCTCGTCCTTGCCGAAGAAGTAGTACGGGACAGTGTGGGCGATCTCGACGGTGCCGTTCTGCACGCCGTCCACGACGCCGAAAGCGGGCATCAGCTCGCCGCCCGCGTGGACGCTGATCTGGAACTTGCCGCCGCTGAGCTCGCTCACCTTCTTGGCGAAGACCTCTCCGCCGCCATAGATGGTATCGAGCTGCTTGGGAAAGCTCGAGGCCATGCGCCAGCGCAGATTGGCCTGCGCATGCACGATGGCCGGAGCCGCTCCGGCGGCCAGCACTCCGGCCAGACCCGCCTGCTTGACGAACGAACGACGCTCCATGAAGTCTCCTGTCCTGTTTGGCTTGTTGGTTTTACGAGCGAAAGCAGGATTAACCACGCCACGGCTGGCGTCAACCTGACAGACCCGAGGTCACCTCGCCGTCACGTCGTCCAGCGTCTTCAGGAAGGCGATCAGGTCGCGGATTTCCGGCTCGCTGAGCGAGGGCTTGCCGCCGCGTCTGCCGCCGAACGGCGCCTCATGGTTGACGTTGTCCCGGTACCTGGCCGGCAGGTCGTCGAAGACCTGCACCCGGCCCTTGGCGTCGCGCGGGTAGAAGCGCTCCGGATTCGTGTCCCGCTGCGCGTAGAAGCGCACCGCCTCCTCCAGCGAATGCACGACCCCGTTGTGGAAGAACACCCGCCGCGTCGCCACGTTGCGCAGCGACGGCGTCTTGAACAGGCCGCAGTACTCGGGATGGTCCTTGAGGTCGGTGCGCAGCGGACCGCAGGTGCCCAGGTCGTGGAAGGACGCGTCCCGGTTGGCCGGGATGGCGCCGTTGCGCGGCACGCCGATCGCGATGTGGCCCATGTCGGTGAACACGGGCATCGCGCCGCGCTTGATCGCGCTCGGGTGGCAGGACGCGCAGTTCCCCTTGTCCTTGCCCTCGAAGAGCGCCAACCCGCGCGCTTCGGCCTGCGTCAGCACGCCCTTCCCGCGCAGGTAGGCGTCGTAGCGGCTGCTGAAGGGCGCAAAGTCCTTGGGGCTCTGCTGGAAGACCTCCAGCGCCAGCACCATCGCATTCCAGGCCAGGCCGGCATCGTCGAAGACATGCGGCCCGAAAGACTGCCGCAGCAGTGCCGCATTGGCCGAGCCCTTCATCCGCGCCACCACCGCGCCGCGGTCGGCATTGGCCATCTCGAAGGGTGACAGCAGCGGCGCCTCGGCCTGCTCGTGCGCCGAGGCGGCCCGGCCGTCCCAGGCGAAGCCGCCGGTCGGTCCCTGATCCAGGCTGTCGTCGCCGTCGTTGTCGAAGAAGTGCTCGGAGAACTGCGGCGTCGTCTGGCGATACATCAGCGAAGGCACCGCGCGCAGACCCGGCACCGCGCCGGTCGGGCCGCCCAGTTGCACCGGCAGTGCGTTCGGCGGCCCGTAGGCATGGGCGGGATCGTGACAGGACGCGCAAGACATGACCCCGGAGGCCGACAGCGCCTTGTCGAAGAACAGCTTGCGGCCGATCTCGGTGAGCTCGTTGGCGCTGGGCCGGCGCTCGAAGCTCGTCGCATAGAAGGGCTTGGCGGCGGCCGTCGATGTCGATGCAGGCGCGGCGACCGCCGGGGTCGCGGCCCGCACGGCACCGCCGCCCAGCGCATGCCCCGCGAAGGCGCCGACGGCGACGCAGACCGCGCCCAGCGTCAACACGGACGCGGGCAGACGCCAGCGGGCGGCTGCCCGCCCCGCGACGGAATGCGACTCGGCGAGGCGACGGGAATGAGCGGCGGAATGAGCGGGGGACGGACGGTGTTCAGGCAGGACGGTCACGGCGTATGGACAACGAAATCGCGAGATTTAACGGCTTCGCGCAACGTTCTTAACGACCTCATGACGCGTCGTGCAGCTTACGTGCGCAGACAGCGGTTTACCGGCAACGAATGACACGGGCGTGTCATGTGCGGAAACGAAGCTGCGCGCCGTTCGCCATTTCTCCTTGCTGGAGTTCAGCCATGAAGATTTCCTTCCCTCCCCTGCGTCTGACGCAAGTCCTGACCCCCGTCGCGCTCGGCGCCCTGCTGATGCTGGGCGGCTGCTTCGGCAGCGACGGCAACGACGCGCCGGTAGACACCACGACCGCCCTGCAGAACAAGGTCCAGAACATCGTCGTGATCTACGCGGAAAACCGCGCCTTCGACAACCTGTACGGCAACTTCCCCGGTGCCAACGGCCTGAGCACCGTGGTCGATTCCACCGGCAAGGTGACCGCCGCCTACATCGCGCAGAAGGATCGCAACGGCACGGTGCTGGCCGCGCTGCCACCGGTCTGGGGCGGCGTGACCGCGCCGGGCAGCACGGTGACCGTGACGCAGGCGCAGAGCGCCGGCCTGGCCAACGCGCCCTTCAACATCGGCACGGCCTTCAAGGCCAGCGCCAACGCGACCATCGACGGCAGTGTCGTCACCCGCGACCTGTATCACCGCTTCTTCGAGAACCAGATGCAGATCAACGGCGGCAAGAACGACATGTTCGCCGCTTTCGCCGACTCGGGCGGTCTGGTGATGGGCTACTTCGACTACAGCGCCTCGCCGCTGTACAAGCTGGCGCAGCAGTACACGCTGGCCGACAACTTCTTCCAGGGCGCGTTCGGCGGCTCCTTCCTGAACCATCAATACCTGATCTGCGCCTGCGCGCCGGAGTACCCCAACGCCGACACCGCGGCGGCCAAGCCCTCGATCCAGGTCCTGGACAAGAACGCGGACGGCTCGTACACGAGCAACCTGACGCTGGCGGGCACGAGCAAGGCCTCGGCGCTGGATGGCGCGCCGACTTTCGCGGGCAGCGGCAACATCACGCCGGCCAACTACTTCGGCGACAACAAGTTCTATGCGGTCAACACCATGCAGCCGGCCTTCCAGCCCTCAGGCAACGGTCCGGCCGACCTGAACGGCAACAACGCGCTGTACGCGGACGCGTCCAAGGCCACCACGCTGCCGGCGCAGACGCAGCAGAACATCGGTGATCTGCTGACGGCCAAGAGCGTGAACTGGGCCTGGTACGGCGGCTCGTGGAACAACGCGTCCAAGGACGGCCAGCAGGTGGCGACGGCCAAGCGCGCGGTGATCTACGCAGGCAACGCCAACGGCGTGGCGGCGACGGACGCGGTGGACTTCCAGCCGCATCACCAGCCCTTCAACTACTACGCCAACATGGATCCGGTGAGCCACGCGGCGGACCGCGCGGCGCATCTGAAGGATTACGACGATCTGTTGAAGGACGCGGCGGCGGGCTCGTTGCCGCCGGTGAGCTTCTACAAGCCGGAGGGTCTGTACAACCAGCACCCGGGCTACGCCAACATCGCCAACGCGGACCAGAAGATCGCCGACCTGGTGGCCAAGCTGCAAGCCAGCCCGCAGTGGAAGAACATGGTGATCGTCGTGACCTACGACGAGAACGGCGGTCAGTGGGACCACGTCGCGCCGCCCAAGGGCGACAAGGTCGGACCGGGCACGCGGATTCCGGCGCTGGTGATCTCGCCGTTCTCGAAGATGGGGACGGTGGATCACACGCAGTACGACACGGCGTCGGTGCTGCGGCTGATCACGCGGCGCTTCGGTCTGACGACGCTGCCGGGTCTGCAGAAGCGCGACGACGCGCTGAAGGCGGCTGGCGGGCAGGCGATGGGCGACCTGACGAATGCGTTGAATCTGCAGTGAGCGGACTGCGGGGGGATCCCACCCTCTCCCCCGCCCTCTCCCGCCCCGCGGGAGAGGGAGTGAACGGAGACCGCGCCTCGCGATTGGCAGCGAGCCTTCCTACCCCCTCGCCCGCTTGCGGGAGAGCGGACTGCGGGGGATCCCACCCTCTCCCCCGCCCTCTCCCGCCCCGCGGGAGAGGGAGTGAACGGAGACCGCGCCTCGCGATTGGCAGCGAGCCTTCCTGCCCCCTCGCCCGCTTGCGCGAGAGGGCTGGGGAGAGGGTCTTCGGAGTCCTGCGGACTGCTGGGGAGCGTGTCTTCGGGGTCAATGCCGATCGAGGGAAAATGCGCCCTCCCCCGCCTCCCCAGCCCGAGCCATGCAGTCCCCCTCGCCTGAGACGCCAGAACACCAAAGCCACTCTCTCCAACGGGGCCTGAAAAACCGCCACATCCAGCTGATCGCGCTGGGCGGCGCGATCGGCACCGGTCTGTTCCTGGGCATCGCCCAGACCATCCAGCTCGCCGGCCCCTCGGTCCTGCTGGGCTACGCGCTGGCCGGCATGGTGGCCTTCTTCATCATGCGGCAGCTCGGCGAGATGGTCGTCGACGAACCCGTCGCCGGCTCCTTCAGCCACTTCGCCAACAAGTACCTGGGCCCCTTCGCCGGCTTCCTCTCCGGCTGGAACTACTGGTTCCTCTACATCCTGGTGGGCATGGCGGAGCTCTCCGCCGTCGGCGTCTACGTGCGCTACTGGTGGCCGGACATGCCGCACTGGGTCTCGGCGCTGGTCTTTTTCGCGCTGATCAACCTCATCAACCTCGCCAGCGTGAAGTCCTACGGCGAGACCGAGTTCTGGTTCTCCATCGTCAAGGTGCTGGCCATCATCGGGATGATCGGTTTCGGCCTGTGGCTCCTGATCAGCGGCCACGGCGGCCCCGAGGCGACCGTCGCCAACCTTTGGCAGCACGGCGGCTTCTTCCCCAACGGCGCGGCAGGTCTCGCGATGGCCATGGCGGGGATCATGTTCTCCTACGGCGGCCTGGAGCTGGTGGGCATCACCGCCGCCGAGGCCGACGACCCGAGCCACAGCATTCCGCGCGCGACCAACCAGGTCATCTACCGCATCCTCATCTTCTACATCGGCGCGCTCGCCATCCTGCTGGCGCTCTACCCCTGGCAGAAGGTCGCCGGCGGCGGCAGCCCCTTCGTGCTGATCTTCCAGGCGCTCGGCAGCGACACGGTCGCGACGGTGCTCAACATCGTGGTACTGACGGCGGCGCTGTCGGTCTACAACAGCGGCGTGTACTGCAACAGCCGCATGCTCTTCGGCCTGGCGCAGCAGGGCAACGCGCCCCGGGTGCTGTTGGCGGTGAACAAGCGCGGCATCCCGGTCGCGGCCCTGGGCGCGTCCGCGGTGGCGACCGGCTTGTGCGTGCTGATCAACTACCTGATGCCCGGCGGCGCCTTCGAGTTCCTGATGGGACTGGTCGTCTCGGCCGTCGTCATCAACTGGGCGCTGATCAGCGTGATCCACCTGAAGTTCCGCGCCGCCAAGCGGGCCGCCGGCGAGGAAACGCGCTTCAAGAGCCTGGGCTACCCGCTCACCAACTGGTTCTGCCTGATCTTCATGGTCGGCATGCTGGTGGTGATGCACATGACGCCGGGACTGCGGCTGTCGGTGTATCTGATCCCGGTGTGGCTGGGCGTGCTGTCGCTGGGCTACCTGCTGCGCCAGCGCCGCGCGATCAGTTGATCCAGCGACCAGCGCCCGCCCCCGCGCCCCAGCAGCACGAGCATCGGCGCGGCCCAGCTCAAGTGCGTGGGCCAGGCCGAGGGATAGACGAAGGTCTGGATCACCGCCGTCATCCCGAGCACGCCCAGCGCCGCGAAGCGCGTCCCCAGCCCGAGCACCAGCAGCACCGGCAGCACGTGCTCGGCGGCCGTGGCCAGGTAGGCCGCGATCTCCGGCGCAATGAGCGGCAGCGCGTAGTCCTGTCGGAAGAGCAGAAAGGTGGTGTCGGTCAGCGTGAACCAGCCCTCCACTTTCGTGCGGCCGGAGAGCCAGAACACACCCGCGATGCTGAAGCGGCAAGCGAGCAGCAGCAGGTCGTCGGGCAAGGCGCGGTGCAGGCCGGCACCGATGCGACTCAGGTTCATGCGGTGATCGCCGTGAAGGCGCCTCGTGAAATCAGACGGGCCAGCGCGGCGCTGGCATCCGTCTCGGGGTGAAGGCTCAGCGCTTCATCGAGCGCCTCGCCCAGGACGAGCCCTCGCGCGCAGGCTTGCAGCAGCGCGTGCTCGCCAAGATCGATCTCGACGGCGACGACCGCGCCCGTGGGGCGGGTCATCAAGCTGGACTGGCCGTACCAATGCGGCGGATTGGGATCCGGCCGAGCGGCGCGGGCTGCGTCCCACAGGCTGAAGGCAGGCCAGTGATCGCTGCGATGCCAGCGCGCGGCGGGATGCGGCCGCAGGCGCAGGCGCGCGAGTGCGTCGCCCTCTCGCCCCGCGTGCTCGGCGAGGTCCGCCAGCGACAGGATCGGCGCATCGGCGGCGATGTGGCTCTCGCTCCAGAGCCGATCGAGGCGGGCCACATCGGACAGCCAGGGCCACTCCTGGGCGTCGTCGCCCCGTGCGAGCACATTGGCGACGAATTCGGGAAAGCCTGCGCCATAGCCGTGCAGCCTGCCGTCCGACGGCGGCTGCGCGCGCGCATAGGCCAGCGCGGTGGCGGCGATCCAGTCATCGCCCGTCAGCCGCCGCACCGCCGGGTACAGCGACAGCAAGGCGTCGACGCAGCCCTTCAGCACGGTGTTGCGATAGACCGCCACACCGGGTTGCGCGGCCAAGAACGTCGACGGCTGCTCGGCCCACAGGTCGCGCCAGAAATGCCGCTGAAACTCGACGAGCGTCATGACTGGACCTCCGCCATCGCAGGTGCCGCTGTCGCTGGTGCCGCCGTCACCCGCTGCGCCCGCGCACGTTCCGCCATGAGCGCCTCGAATGCCGGCAGATGGCCGTCGCGCTCGATCAGCGTCGGTCGCGGCCCGATGCGCGCGGTCAAGCGCTGAAGCAGCGCCCACACGGGCTCGGCCACCGGCGCGTCGTGGCTGTCGATCAGCAACTCGTCGCCGAGCGCCGGATCCGCGTGGTGGCCGGCGACATGGATCTCCATCACCAGCGCCCCGTCGACCCGATCGACCCAGCACGCCGCGTCGATGCCGACATTGGCCGCCGACACGAACACGTTGTTCACATCGACCAGCAACCCGCAGCCGCTGCGTCGCGCGAGCTCGTGCAGGAAGTCGACCTCGTCCCAGTCATGCGCATCCAGTCGCAGGTAGTGGGACGGGTTCTCGATGGCCACACGGCAGCCCAGCCGGTCCTGCATGCGCGAGACATTGGCCGCGATGCGGCGCAGCGCCTCACTGGTGCGCGGCACCGGGAGCAAATCAGGCGCATAGGCGCCGCCGAAGCGGCTCCAGGCCAGGTGCTCGGACACCTGCGCCGGTCGCACGCGCCGCACCAGCGCGGCCAGGCGATCCAGATGATCGGCGTCCGGCGGCGCGTCCCCGGCCAGCGACATCGACACCCCGTGCAGCGACAGCGGATGCGCGTCGCGCAGCGTGTCCAGCAAGGCGAGCCGCGGGCCGCCGTCGACCAGGTAGTTCTCGGGATGGACCTCGAACCAGAGTCCGGCCGCGCGCGCCTGCAGCGCGTGCTCCGCGAACTCCGGCTTGAAGCCGAGTCCCGCGCCGAGGACGCCGCTCACGGGCTCAGCCCTTCATCGGGGTCAGCGAGCCCATGCCCTTGGGCGTCTTGATGCTGGTGCAGGTGCCGGCGGGCACGTACTTCCAGGCGTTGGGCTGGTAATCGGCCTTGGCGGTGCCGGCGCAGGTCGTGCCGGGGCCGGCGGCGCAGTCGTTCTTGCCGGCCATCGCGACGCCGTAGCACTTCTCCTTGGCGTCGGCGGGCTTGGCATCGGGCATCTGCGGCTGCTGGGCCAGCGCGGCGCCGGCGGACAGCGCGGCCAGCGCGGCCAGCGCGGACAGGACGAAGCGGACGGAGGTCTGGGTGGGGGTGGTCTTCATGAGGCACTCCAAAAGAGAAGCAAACGCGGAAGTTGTGGATCGGACGCCCCGCTCCCCCAAGGGCTTGCGGTGGCGTTCCGATGGCTAATTCGCGTCGTTCGGACGCCGGGTTACAGCGACCGGCGCGAATCGCTCCACTTTCTTTTTGAGGCCCGCTGTAACTTCCTGGACGCTCGAACGAACGCGCGCGCCATGCGGCCGCTTCCCGCTTCATCGGCGCCGGCGCCGGTCGACCACCCATCGAGCGACCCGCGCGACTGGGACCTCGGAACCGCTGTCGCGCGAGGTGCGACTTCGCCGCGTCCCACGTGGCGACGGCCTCTTCGCAGGTCGGTCGGCGCGGGTTCGCTCCAGTCACTTCTCAGCCCCTCATGAAACACATTCACCTGCCTGGCCGTCGATCCGCTCATCGCTGGATCGGGGCGCTCGCCCTGACTTCCCTTCTGGCCGCCTGTGGCGGCGACCCCAGTCAGCCGCTCATCCCGACCCGCGCCGCCAACCATCTGTACACGCTGACCAACGAGAGCCAGAACGCGGTGGTCCATTTCGTCCGGCGGGACGACGGCACGCTGCTGCGCAAGGGGTCGACCGCCACCGGCGGCAAAGGGACAAATGGCGTGACGCTGGACGGCAGGACGGCGCCCGACTCGCTCGTGAGTCAGCACGCGGTCGTCGCCGACGCCGACACGGGCCGGCTGTTCGCCGTCAATGCCGGCGACCACAGCATCTCGGTGTTGTCGATCGATCCCAAGACCGGCGAGCTCGCCCTGCTCAAGCGAAATGCGACCTCCGCCGGCATGGCGCCCAACAGCCTGGCCTACAGCCACGGACGTCTCTACGCGACCTTTCTGCGAGGCACCCCGCAGGTGGGTGCGTTCAAGGTCCATGCCGACGGAACGCTGTCCCAACTGGGCTCCTACGATCTGCCGGCGCTGGCGGGCACCCGCGCTGATGTCGCGCCGACGCAGTCGGTCGTCGCTCCGGGCGGCGCGCACCTGGTCGTCAGCGCCGGTATCCAGAACGACGCACTCGTGTCCTTCGGCATCGAGTCCGGCGGTCAGCTGACCCGGCCGGTGGTCAGCCGCACGCAGGTGAAGACGCCCTTCGCCGGCGTGTTCGTTCCGCACGCCAAGACGCCGACTTGTCTGTCGACGGGCATCTCGGACGTGTCGCTGAGCGCCTACCACCACGCCCCGGCCACCGGCACCCTGACGCGCGTGGGCCATGCGGTCGCGCCGGGGGTGAAGGATCCCTGCTGGATCGCGATCACACCGGATGGACGGGTGGCCTACGTCGGCAATGGATCTGGCGCGATCTCTTCGTTCTCCGTAGGGCCGAAGGGCGAAATCGCCCTGCTGCACGCGAAGGCCGCCATCGAGCCCTCGATCAAGCAGGACGTCCCCAGCGTGGCGGGCGACTCCTGGATCAGCCCGGACGGCAAATACCTGTACACGGCCTTTCTGGGCGCCGACAAGGTCGTGGCCTATCGCATCGGCTCGGGCGGATCGCTGGTCAAGCTCAACGAGGTGGTCGTGGGAACGGCCTCCGGACTGAGCCTGCAGGGGCTGGTCGGCCTCTGAGTCCTGCGCCGCCGCGGGGGAGCGCCTGCGCGGAGGCCGCGCCGTGATGGGATTATTTTTTTCAGGGTCGCTGTAACCTTTGGCGGCCATGACGCGAATAGACCCCGTGATCGCGACGGAACCCGAGCTGCACGCCCTCTTCCTGGCCGGACTGGAAGGAGACGGCGCGGCCTACCACCTCTTCCTGCAGGCGCTGGGCGCGCTGCTGCGCGGCTATTTCCGGCGCCGGCTGCAGCAGCTGCCGGACGAGGTCGAGGACCTGGTCCAGGAGACGCTGATGGCCGTGCATGCGCAGCGCCAGACCTATCGCCGCGGCGAGCCGCTGACGGCCTGGGTGCATGCGGTGGCGCGCTACAAGCTGGTCGACCTGTGGCGACGCCGCGAGCGCCATGAAGCGCTGCATGAACCGCTGGATGAGGAGCTCGCTGTCTTCGCGCAATCGGACCACGAGGCCGGCGAGGCGCGGCGCGATCTGAACCGCTTGCTGGAGGAGCTCCCCAGCCACCAGCGGCTGCCCATCCTGCACACGAAGTTGGAGGGTCTGTCGGTGCAGGAGACCGCGCGGCTGACGGGCATGAGCGAATCGGCGGTGAAGGTCGGCGTGCACCGCGGGCTCAAGGCGCTGGCGCGCCAATGGAAGGAATCCTCATGAAGACCGACGACCTGATCGGACTGCTGGCGGCCGATGCCGCCCCGGTGCCGCGCCATGCGGGCGAGCGCCGCTTCGCGCTGGCGCTGGCGGCGGGCGCGCTGCTGGCCCTGGCCTGGGTGGCGACGGCCTACGGCTTGCGCGCGGACTTGCCGCGCATCGT
Organism: Roseateles sp.; assembly: GCF_039595295.1. Lineage (GTDB taxonomy): Bacteria > Pseudomonadota > Gammaproteobacteria > Burkholderiales > Burkholderiaceae_C > Roseateles. Next base: position 40,162 of record NZ_JBCNLU010000015.1, on the reverse strand, counting down.
GTTCATGCCCGTGTTCTGGGAGAAGGTGGCGATGCCGCTGGCGGTCGCGGTGAGCGCGGTGGTCGTGCTGTTCCGGCTGGCCCATCCGGGGATGCGGCTGCACGGCGGGCGACTGGGCGCCTGGTTGCCGGTGGTGCCGGTGCTGCTGCTGTGGATCTGGGCGGCGGCGGTGCTCGCGACGGCCGCGCCGGACGCTCGCGCGGATCTGCTGCTGGGCAGCACCTGGCGGGTGTGCGTGTTCAACGTCGTGGCGACCGCGCTGCCGGTCGGCGCGGGTCTGTTCTGGGCGCTGCGCGGGCTGGCGCCGACGCGGCCGATGCTCGCCGGCGCGATGGCCGGCTGGCTGGCAGGCGCGGTCGGGGCCAGCGTCTACTCGCTGCACTGCCCGGAGATGGACGCGCCCTTCCTCGCCGTCTGGTACGTGCTGGGGATGGCGATGTCGGCCGGGATCGGCGCGTGGGCGGGACGGCGCTGGCTGCGGTGGTGATTCCCGGTGCCGAAGACCTCGCGTTTGGTGGGCGTGGCGCCGGTGTCCCCGCCTCGATACCGCTGACCGTTGCCGGCGGCGTAGACGATGGAGGGGAAGTCCAGCAGCTGGCGTTGGACAGTCTCCGGCGCCATCGCTCGCTCGAGCGCGGCGGATTGCGCGCTGCGCACCTCCTCGCTCATCGAGGGCGCGAAGGCCTCCAGCATCTTGAGCCGGCTCGCGCGGAGCGGCGCGACGGGCCATGCACGCAGCGGCGGACTCAATAGCCGCGTTCTCGATGGACATGCGGCGGGATCTTTCCGCTGACGCGGAACGTCCTGATGTTCGCCGCCACGATCGCCGACGCCGTCCCGCGGTCCGTCGGTCCGGAGATGTGCGGCAGCACGGTCACGGCGGGGTGATGCCAATGCCAGCTGTCCTCGGGCAGCGGCTCGACTGCGAACACGTCGAGCACGGCATGCCCAAGCCGCCCTGCGTCGAGCGCGCGCCGCAGCGCCTCGTCATCGACGATTGCGCCCCGCGCGAAGTTGATCAGCGACGCATTCGGCTTCATTCGCGCGAATGTCGTCTCATTCAGCAGGCCGCGCGTTTCCGGCGTCAATGGGAGCAGACAGACAAGGATCTCCGCATGACCGAGCAATGCCGACAAGCCCTCCTCGCCCGAATGCGCGAGGACGCCGGGCAATGACTTGAGCGAGCGGCTCCAGCCCTCGACCCGGAAGCCGGCCGACTGCAGGCGTTTCGCCGCCTCATCACCCAGCGCGCCCAGTCCGAGCAGGCCCACCGTCTTGTCGCGCGGCTTGACGTACTCGATCGGCCGCCATTGCCGCGCCTGCTGCTGCCGCGCATAGGCCGGCATGTCGCGATGGAGATAGAGCGTCCAGGCAAGCACCGCTTCGGCCATCGTCTCAGCCAACTGCGGATCGACGAGGCGAACGATGCGCAGTTCCGCGTCGCCCGCATCGCTCAAGTCAGCGACCAGTCGTTCGACGCCTGCCCATACGCTCTGCACCCACTTCAGCCGCGGCATGCGCCGCAGATCGGCGGGACTCGGATTGGCGACGATGGCGACCTCGCATTGCGCGAGCTCGGCATCGCTGAACTCGCGCAACGGCGCAATGCGCAGCTCCGGCATCGCCGCCCGCAGCGCGGGAACCCATCCCGCCCCAGCCGCGGCATCCGCGACGAACGGCACCCGATACACCGGCTCGCTCACGAGGCGAAGACCTTGTCCAGATCCGCGAATCCCTTGACCTCGATGGGATTGCCGCTGGGGTCGAGGAAGAACATGGTGGCCTGCTCGCCGGGCTCGCCGACGAAGCGGCGGCTGGGCGGGATCACGAAGTCGGTGCCGGCGGCGGTCAGCCGATCGGCGAGCGTCGTCCAGTCCGACAGGCCGAGCACCAGGCCCAGATGCGGCATCGGGACCATGTGATCGCCGACGCGGCCGGTGTTGGTCACCGGAAAGGGCTCGCCCAGATGCAGCGAAATCTGATGGCCGAAGAAGTCGAAATCGACCCAGGTGTCGGTGCTCCGGCCCTCGGCGCAACCCAGTACCCCGCCGTAGAAGCGGCGCGAGTCGTCGAGGTCGCGGACGTGATAGGCCAGATGGAATGCGCTCTTCATGGAGACTCCTCGATGGGCTGGGGGCCGGGGGAGTCTAGAGCAGCGCTGATGGCGGCCTTCAACGCCGCGCGCGCAAGCAATCGGGTCGAGTCCAGCGTCGGCAGCGATGAGTTGGCGTCGCTGATGATCAATGGGATCTCGGTGCAGCCGAGCACGACCGCGTCGCATCCGCGTGAGCGGAGATCGTCGATGGCGAGCTGGAAGCGGGCGATCGTTCCCTCGCGGATCGTGCCGGGGACGAGCTCGTTCATGATCAGCGCGCCGAGCTCATCGCGCCATGCATCGGTGGGTCTGACGGGTTCGAGCCCGGCAGCAGAGAGCGCCGCCGGATAGACGTCGCTGTCGACGAGCCACTTCGTTCCAAGAATGCCGATGCGATGGAAGCCTCGGGAGCGGGCTTCATCGGCGACGACGCGCGCGATGTGGAGCCACGGCAATGGGGAGTGGGGTTCCACCAGGTCGAATGCCTGGTGAATGGTGTTGTCGGGGCACAAGAGCAATTGCGCGCCGGCGGCTTTGAGCTTGTGCGCGGACTCCAGCATCAACGCGGCCACCGCGGCCCGGTCGCCGCGCTCCAAGGCGTCGACGTAGAGATGCAGCGACGGGGTGTGCATGCTGATCTCAGGGTGGGCATGCGGGCCGAGCAAGGCCGCGCCTTCGGCGCAGATCGTCCGATAGCAGAGGGCGGCACCTTCGGCGGAGCAGCCGACGAGGCCGAGGTGCAGCGGCTTGTGCATCGATTCGCTTGGTCTCATGGCTCGCTTCCTTCCATCATTGATGGCTCCGCCCTGAACGCCTCCACCTCATTCGCCCGCAACTCGACGGCGACCCGCTCCGCCACCGACTTGATCCTCCGCTTCGATTCGGAGTCCGCTGACAGGTCACCCAAGACCGCCTGATCCAGCCCGCCCTCGCAATGCGCCGAGTAGGCGCATGCCATCAGCACTCTCAGATCCGGTCGCCCGCCGCTCTCGTCGTGCGTCGCGATCAGCGCGCCCAACTCCACCGCATGCCTGAACTCGTCGTCCGTCAGACCGCCGCCCTGCTTGCCTTCGAAGTGCCCGAAGCCCGTCCACTTGGACGCGAGGTGATCCCATTGCGACCACGCCATGCCTTGTCTCACGATCTCCGGGAATGGATCGGCCACTTTCGGCACGGCTGAATCCTTCAGGAAGCGATGCAGGATGTAGCCCTGGAGACTGTCCACCGCCTGCACGAATGCGAGCCCGAGTCGGTCATCGGGCCGCGGCATCGCCGTCGTCGGATCATCGGCAAACGGGCCGCAACGCGCATTGATCTCCTGCATGGCCGCCACCCGTTTGACGCGAAGCTCCGACGACAGCACCGAATCGGCGACGGGCAAGCCCTTGCCCGGACTGGGCATCTGGATGCCCTCTCGGAGCCGTTGCACCGCGACGACTTCCTGCAGCGAGCGTCGGCAGAGACTGTCGATCTCCCGGGCGATGGCGAAGGACCCCGGTCTCCTCTCGGCGTGCAGCCGAATCGCGATCGCGTAGGGATCGGAGCTCGACATCGCAACCGCCATCTGGTCCGCATGCGTCACTCTCGTCTGCGGCACACCGACGGTGACTGCGCTCGATGCCGTGAGGACAGGCCGGACAGCCTCCGGCATGCCTCGTCGAACACCCATATCGCCCCGCGCGGAAGGACGCGCGTCTTCTTCCTGCCATCGCATCTCAGCCCAGCCGCAAAGCCCCGCGGCCATCGTGATTGCCAATCCAACCGCAATCGGCAAAGGTTTCCTGAACACCATTCCATCCATCGTCAAGGTTTCTTCGCCCTGAACGCCTCCACATCATTCGATTTCAACGCCGCGGCGATTCGTTCGGCCATGGCCTTGATCCTCGCCGCCGCTGCCGCGTCCGAAACATCGCCGATCGTCAGCTGAGCCACGCCTTCATCGCAGGTCGCCGAATACGAGCACGCCGACAAGCTCCGCAGATCGCCTCTTTCACCACCCTGCTCCGGCACGGTGACAAGCACGGACCCCAGCTCCATGGCCCGTCTGAACTCGCCGGCCGACAGCCCGCCCGCCGGCTTGCCCTCGAAGTAGCCGAACGGCCCTTCCTTCAGCGACAGCAAGCCCCACGCCTGCCACAGCATCCCTTGCTCCACCAGCATGTTCATCACCGGCGCGATCTCTTACGCGCTCGGCGGGTTCTTGGTGATGTTCTTTCCGGCATCCCGGAATGCCACGCCGAACTCGTCATCCGCCAAGGGCTGGGAGATGTCCCGGTCGTCAATGAACGGGCGGCAGCGCGCCTCGATCTCCTGCGAGGCCGAGGTGCGTTTGGACAGCACGTCCGGCGACAGACCTGCATTCGCGGCGGGTGCGCCGCGTCCGCGAGGCGTCGTGGTCATCGTGTCCGCGAATGACTTCATCGACTGCGATTTCATATATGAGATGCGGCACAGGCTGGCGAGTCGTGCCGCCACCGCGAACCCGCCGGGCGTCTTCGAATTGCGCAGCTTGACGGCCAACGCATAGGGATCGGAGCTTGTCGCCGCGGCGGCGAAGAGATCGGCGGACGATTGGCGCGGCTTCGCCCTCGGAGCCGAGGCCCGAATGGCACTCGACGCAGCGGGCTCCGTCTCCGAATCGGCCGCTTCCGACACCATATGGGCGGCCGCCACGGTTTCCGCTCTCGCGGCCAGACGCACCGCGTCACCCACCGGATTCAGCGCCCACCAGCCGTACAGCACGGCAGCCATCGCGAGAGAGACTGCGATCGCAATGGGCAAGGGTCTCTTGAAGTCCATTCAGGGCTTCCTCTTGAACCGCTCGGCATCGCCAGACCGCAAAGCCTCGGCGATGCGAAGCGCGATCGGCCGGACCCTCGAGATCAATGCCGGGTCCGATGGTTTCTCCATGGCCACCAGTTGAGCCATCACTCCATCGCATCGCGCGGAGTAGACACACGCGGCCAAGGACCGCAGGTCCTCCCGTCCCCCCTTGCCCTGGGTCGTCGCAAGAATCGCCGCCAACTCCATGGCGCCTTTGAAGTCACTCTCCGAGAGCCCCCCATTCAACTTGCCATCAAAGTAGCCATAGCCGGCATCCTGGGATGACAGCGCGTACCAGTACTGCCACAGCATCCCCTGCTCAGCGAACACCCTCATCTGACGTTCGATGTCCTCGGGCGTCGAAATGCTCGTGACCATTCGCTTCTCCGTTTCACGGAGAGCCACACCGGACGCGTCATCCGCCAAGGGCTGGCCGAGCTCATGGTCGTCGACGAATGGGCGGCAGCGCGCCGATATCTCCTGCGCGGCCGCCGCCCGCCTCGCCATCACGTCCGGAGACAGGCCATCATTGGAGACGGGATACCTTCCCGTGACAGCCCGCACGGGTTGGCCGGGAACGAACTCCTTCATCACCAGGGTCATCTCATAGGCCTTGCGGCATTCGAAGACCAAGTACCTGGCGGCAGCAAAGCTACCTACTTCCCGTTGACTCCGATATCGAACCGCAAATGCATAGGGATCCGAACTCGTCATCGCCACGGCAATCAAGGCCGCCGTGGTCTTAGGCGCGGCCTCTGCTGGAGTGCGCACCGATGCAATCGGGCCACCCGGATCCGTGACCACCTGAGCCTGCGAGGCGCCTTTAGAGCCGCCTCGATCCGCAAGCTTCGCCCCCTGGGCAACTCTTCCTGATTCTCGCCAGCCGTATATCGCGGCGACGAGCGCAATCAGCAAGGCAAGTGCAATCGCAACAGGCAGCGGCCTTCTGAAGTCCATTCAATCGCTCAATGAAAAATGGGTCGACGCATCGACCCATTCTCCATTCAAGCCGCCTTCGCGGCTCTCCGGGTATCCGGCAGGAAGGCTGTCGCCAATCCCAGCAAAGGCAGGAAGGACGTCAAGCCATAGACCCACACGATCCCGTGCACGTCGGCCAGGTGCCCCAACCCCGCCGCGCCGATCCCGCTGATGCCGAACATCAACCCGAACATCAGGCCCGAGACCATCCCGACACGACCCGGCACCGCTTCCTGTGCATACACGACCAGCGCCGCGAAGGCCGAGGACATCACCAGCCCGATCGCGATTGCCAGGATCGCCGTCCAGACCAGTCCCACATAAGGCAGGGCCAGCGCGAACGGCGCCACCCCAAGGAAGGACACCCAGATCACCGCCTTGCGGCCGATCCGATCCCCCACCGGGCCGCCCGCGAAGGTTCCCGCCGCCACCGCCGCCAGGAAGATGAACAGATAGATCTGGCTCTGCTGCACCGACAGTCCGAAGCGCTGGATCAGATAGAAGGTGAAGTAGTTGGTGAAGGACGCGATGTAGACGAACTTCGCGAACATCAGCACCGAGACGACGACCACCGCGCGGATCACCTCCGGCTTGCTCAGGCCGCGCGCGGCGTTGCTCGCCAGGCTCTTGGCCTTCGCATGACCGTGCTTGAGCGTCCAGCCCGTCACCCGCGACAGCACGAAGATCGCCAGCGCCGCCACCAGCATGAACCACGCCACCGCGGTCTGACCGTAGGGGATCACGATGGCCGCCGTCAGCAGCGGCCCGATCGCCGAGCCCGTGTTGCCGCCCACCTGGAAGCAGGACTGGGCCGTGCCGAAGCGGCCGCCCGAGGCCATCCGCGCCACGCGCGAGGCCTCCGGGTGGAAGGTCGCCGAGCCGATGCCCACCACCGCCGCGGCGATCAGCAGCATCTCGTAGGAGGTCGAGAAGGCCAGCAGCCCGACGCCGATGAAGGTCGCGCACATGCCCAGCGGCAGCAGATAGGGCTTGGGATGCTTGTCCGTGTACATCCCGACCCACGGTTGCAGCAGCGAGGCCGTGACCTGGTAGACCAGCGCGATCCAGCCAATTTGGCCGAAGCTCAGCGCGTACTTGAGCTTGAGCATCGGATAGATCGATGGCAGCACCGCCTGGATCAGGTCGTTCAGCAAATGCGCGAAGGCCGCCGCGCCGACGATGGGCAGCAGGAAGCCGTGCTGATGGGCGGCGGGCGCCGCCGGGGTCGAGGTCGGAGCCGCATCCGGGCGGCCGAGGGTCGCGGTATCGGTGGTCATGCCAAGGAGGGAGTGAGGTGGGGATTCAGGGGGATGCCCGGAATCTACGCACCCCGACCTCGTCCGTCGCGCGCCAAAGCGACATGACTTGTAGACTTTGGGACATGAGGACGAACAGCGCACACCGCAAGTTCCAGGACTTCCACGACCTGGACCGCCACACCGTGGCGATGGAGGCCGATTACCCGTCCGGCGCGGTCACCGGCTGGCACAGCCATCCGCGCGCGCAGCTGCTGTACGCGATCGACGGCGTGATGCTGGTGGACTCCGCCGCCGGCTTCTGGGTCGTTCCGCCGAATCGGGCGCTGTGGCTGGTCGCCGGCGAGCGCCACAGCGTCCGCATGGCCGGGCTGGTGAAGATGCGCACCGCCTACATCGACGCGACGCAGCTCGGCGATCTGCCCGAGCGGACCTGCGTGCTCAATGTCTCCCCGCTGCTGCGCGAGCTGCTGGTCGCCGCGGTGCAGGTGCCGGTCGACTATGAGGAACGCGGCCGGGACGGCTCGCTGATGGAGCTGCTCATCCACGAGCTGCGCCGCGCCACCACCCTCCCCTTGCATCTGCCGATGCCGGACGACGACCGCCTCAGGACCATTTGCGACGAGCTCGCGGAGAAGCCCGCCGATGCGGCGACCGCGCAGGAATGGGCCGAGCGATTGGGCGTGTCATCGAAGACGGTGCAGCGGCTCTTCGTGAAGGAGACCGGCATGACCTTCGCGCAATGGCGCGAGCAGGCCCGCTTGCTCTTCGCGCTGCGCCGCATGGCCGAGGGCGCGCGCGTCATCGACATCGCGCTCGATTGCGGCTACGCCAGCCAGAGCGCTTTCGCGGCCATGTTCAGGCGGCACTTCGGGGCGCCGCCGTCGAGCTTCGGGACGGCGGCGGCGCACAGGTGAAGCCGTCGGCGCAGGGCCGCTGATCCAGACATGGCGCGGGCGCTCACGACCTTGTCGTGGGCGTCCGGGGTTGACGGGCTCGCGTGGCGAGCCAACAGAGGATGGATCCGGCGACGACCATGCAGGCGCCTTGCCAGAAGCTCAGCGACAGCGGTGTCTGCAGCACCACCGCGGCCAGGGCCGCGGAGATCACCGGGATGAAATAGGACGCGCCGGCCAGCAGGGTCATGTTCCCGTGCAGGATGCCGACATTCCAGGCGGCGTAGCCGAAGCCCATCGCCGAGGCGGCCAGCACCAGCAGCATCACCGAGTGCAGGCTGAGCGCCATGGGCGGATTGTCCGTCATCGCGAATTTGAGCCATAGCGTGACCGCCGTGGCCGCGAAGAACAGCGTGACGCCGCTCTTGCCCTGCGCCATGCGCGCGGTGACGGTGCAATAGGCCGCCCAGATGACGGCGCCGGAAAAGGCCAGCCCGTAGCTGAGCGGATTGCTGCGCACGTTGGCGAGCATCTCTTTCAGGTCCAAGCCCTGATCGCCGCCGAGGACCCAGCACACGCCGAGCACGCCCAGGAGGAAGCCGGGGACGATCAGCGCGTTGGTGCGCTGGCGGTTGAAGAGGATGGCGGCCATCATGGTGAAGGTCGGCCAGAGGTAGTTCACCATGCCGACCTCGATGGCCTGGCGGGCGCTGTTGGCGTAGCCCAGCGAAAGCGAGAGGCAGAGCTCGTAGGCGACGAAGAGGCCGCCGCCGATCCAGAGGTAGGGACGCGGGAGTTCGCGGACGCGGGTGGGGCCGACGGTCAGCACCAGCATCGCGGACGCGACGCTGTAGATCAGGGCCGCGCCGCCGGTGGCGCCGAAACTCTCGCTGACGCCACGGATCAGGCCCACGACCGAGCTCCACAGCGCGACCGCAAGCAATCCGATCAGCGTGGCGCGCTTCTTTCCAGACATGCCGGGACTGTATCGGGCGCGCGTCAAGCCCCGGGCGAAGTCTGCCCGAGCACGCCCTGCAGCAAGCGGCTCGGCCTGTCCCCGTCGTGAATCAGCTCCACGACCTGCTTCGCACGCGACACCGCCACATAGAAGCGATGCCGCTCATCCTCATCCAACCCATCGAACTCGTCCCGATTCATGCCTGGCACGATGACGTGCTCGAACTCCAAGCCCTTGGCCTGCTCGATCGTCGACAGCACGATCCGCTGCCGCGCCGTCCAATCTCCCTGCCGCCGCTCCTCCTGCACCCGGATCGCGCCCAGCATCTCCGTGATGTCCAGGAAGTTCTCCCGAATCACGATCCGCTCCAAGGCCCTCACCGAATCCGCGGCATCCCGAATCGCCTCTCTGCGCACCAGCACCTGCTCCGCCAGCCGGCCCATCTGCAGCGCCTCCAGCGCGGCGATCGCATCGGGCACGCGATTCGTGCTCGCGATCGTCATCGCCGTCCTGATCCGCTCCGCACCCGCCGTGCGCGGCGTCCGCGCCAACAGATCCTCCAGCATGAACTGCTGGAAGGCGCTCACCGGCGCGCGCAGGATCTTCGCCCGCGTCTCCGGATCGTCGCCCCCATCCGGCAGCGGCAGGGCCCCACCGATGAACTCCCAGGTCGCCAGCTTCGCCGCCTCGAAGGCCTCGGGCGTGAACGCGTCCTGGCAATTCACCGCCGCCGCCAGCAGCAGCCGCACGAACAGCACCTCCGGCCGGCTCGTGTAGCTCGAGAACCCCGCCGTCTCGTAATCCACGCCCCGATTCGCCAGCTCATATTCCAGATCCAGCGCCGCGCTCGGATGCCGCAGCAGCACGGCGATCTCGTGGAGCGGCGTCTTCGGGCTCTCCGCCATCCGCCGATCACGCACATCGCGCACATGCAGCGCCAGCTCCAGCGCCGTCTCGATGCGCCGCGTCTCGATGCGCCCCGCCCGATTCGGATGCGAGGGATAGGCCTTGCGCGCGAAGCCGCCCAGCATCTCCGCGATGCCCGGCCCGAAGCGCTGGGCATGCGTCAGCGTCATGCGCTCCGCCTTGCCGAACTCGATCCGGAAACCCGTGCGCAGGAAATAGGCATCCGCGCCGCTCTCCGCATGGATGACCTGGTCCACGTCGCCGACGCCGGTGAACGGCACGTCCGGGTACTGCGCCAGGATCGCGCGCAGCACCGTGGCCATGGCCCAGTTCATGTCATGGAACTCGTCGACGAAGACCGCCTGCACCGGCCCCATCCGCAGCGGATGGTTTTCCAGGCCAAAGGACGGATCCGCGGCGGTCAGCGCGCAGGCCATGTCGTAGGTCGCGTCGCCCGGATAGCGGTAGCGCGCTTCGTTGCGGTCCGCGCCGCCACCCAGCCGCTCGGCCTCATAGGCGCTGAAGATCGCCAGCGTCGGATACGGGAAGCCCGTGTCCTCCGCCGATTCCGGCGTGAGCCGGAAATCCTCGTCCTGCCGCTTCAGCACCATCGTGCCCTTGATCCGCTCGAAGTCCTTGAGCAGCTGCTCGACGATCAGGTGGCCGGTGCCGCCCAGCTGGAAGTCGTCCTCCTGGCCGCCGGCCTTGGCCTGCTCACGCGCGGTCGCGATCGCGGCGAGCACCGCCTCCCTGACCTCCTCCGGCCGCTCGAACGCCGGCACCGTCAACCCCTCCATCTTGCGCAGCCGCGCGGCGCAGAACTCGTCGAAGGTGCCGATGCGCAGTCCCTCGCAGACGCTGGCCGGCGCGCCGTGCCGGCGCAGCGTGCGCCGGATGGCCTCGCAGCCGGCGCGAGTGAAGCTCAGCATCAGGATGCGGCGCGGATCCACGCCGCCCTGCTGGATCATGCGCAGCGCGCGCAGGCACAGCACCGTCGTCTTGCCGACGCCGGCGTTGGCCTCCACGATGACCCGTCGCGCGGCGGCCTGCTCGATGCGAGCCTGCTCCTCCGTCGGCGTGAACGGGGCTTGCTTCCATGCCATGGGGCGTCTTTCTGTCTGCGGATGATGCGGTGAACGGGGCCGCATTGTCCGCGACGCCGACTCACTCGCGCGGGATGCGGTTCACCAGCGGCTCGCCGCGCTCGAAGGCGCTGATGCTGGCGATGGTCGTGTCCATGATCTGGCCGATGGCCTCGACGGTGAAAAAGGCCTGGTGGCCGGTCACGATCACGTTGGGGAAAGACACCAGCCGCTGGATCAGGTCGTCGGTGATGATGGTCGAGGACAGGTCCTGGAAGAACAGGCTGGCCTCCTGCTCGTAGACGTCGATCGCCAGCCCGCCGAGCTGCCCCGTCTTGAGCGCCTGCGTCGCGGCCTCGGTGTCGACCAGCCCGCCGCGGCTGGTGTTCACCAGCACCGCGCCGGGCTTCATCGAGGCCAGCGCCCGGGCATCGATGAGGTAGCGCGTCGCCTCGGTCAGCGGGCAGTGCAGCGAGATCACGTCCGAGCGCGCGATCAGCTCCGCCAGCGGCACGTAGCGCGCGCCCAGCTGCTCGAACTCGGGCCGCGGAAAGGCGTCGTGGCCCAGCACCTCGCAGCCGAAGCCGCGCATGATGCGCGCGAAGATCGATCCGATCTTTCCGGTGCCGATGACGCCCACCGTCTTCCCATGCAGGTCGAAGCCCATCAGGCCGTCCAGCTCGAAGTTGCCGTCGCGCGTCCTGGCGCTCGCGCGCGCGATCTTGCGATTCACCGCCAGCAGCAGGCCCACCGCGAACTCCGCGACCGAGTACGGCGAGTAGTCGGTCACCCGCACGACCTCGATGCCCCGCCGCTCGGCGGCCGCCGCGTCCACGTGGTTGAAACCGGTGGAGCGCGTCGCCACCAGGCCGACGCCCTGGCGCGCGAGGATGTCCATCACCGCGGCGTCGACGTTGTCGTTGACGAAGACGCAGACCGCGCGGCAACCGGCGGCCAGCGGCGCGGTCTCGGCGGTCAACCGGTCCTGGATGAAGACCAGCTCATGGCCGGCGTCCCGATTCGCGCGCGTGAGCAGCGCCTGGTCGTAGCGCCGCGTGCTGAAGACTGCTGTTTTCATCGTTCCCCCCTGAAGGACGAGCGCGCATGTCGCGCCAAATGCCCCCAATTACACTCGATCGCCCCCTCAACCGAGCAACAAGTGGCCCCATGAACTGGATCAGTCATTTCCTGACCGCCCAGCCCCTGCTGGCCCTGTTCCTCACCATCGCGATCGGCTACTGGCTGGGGTCGGACAGCGTGCGCGGCTTCGCGCTGGGCTCGGGCGCGGTGCTCTTCGTCGGGCTCGCGGTCGGCGCGCTGGTGCCGACGCTGACCCTGCCGCCGTTGCTGGGCAACCTGGGGCTGATGCTCTTCCTGTACGGCGTGGGCATCGCCTACGGCGCGCAGTTCCTGCGCGGCCTCAGCAGCAAGGAGGGCATGAAGGCCAACGCGGCGGCGCTGATCGCGGTGCTCGCGGCCCTGGGCTTGATGCTCGCCGCCGTCGCCTGGTGGCCGGGCATGGAGCTGTCCAAGGCGCTGGGCGCCTATGCCGGCGCGGGCGACCGCAGCGAGCTCGACTACGGCCGATTCTTCGTCTCCAGCCCCGCGGTGGCCGGCAAGCGCATGGCCGATCTGCAGCTGCCGCCCGAGCTCAAGGCCCGCATCCTGCATCTGCGCCGCAGCGACACGGACCTGCCGCCGCATGAGGACCGGCTGTTCGAGTTCGGCGACCGCGTCGGCGTGCTCGCGCCGCGGGAAAGCTTCGCGGCGCTGGGTCGGCTGTTCGGCGACTCGGTGCGCGGCACCGGCGAGATCAGCTACATCGGCCTGGGCGTCGGCGTCACACTGGGTCTGGCGCTGGGCGCGATCGCCTGGCCGCTGCCGCTGCTGGGCCACTTCTCGCTGGGCTTCGCCGGCCTGCTGCTGGTGGCGCTGCTGCTGGGCTGGCGCCGACGCAGCGGGCCGCTGCAGTGGGCGATGCCGATCTCGGCCAACCTGGTGCTGCGCAACTTCGGGCTGACCGTCTTTCTCGCGGTCGTGGGCATTTCCTCCGGCGCGACCTTCGCCGCGACGGTGACGCACAGCGGCTGGATGTACCTGCTGCTGGGCAGCGCCATCGTCGCGGTGCTGGTGGCGGTCACGCTGCTGATCGCGATGGCGGTGTTCCGGCTGCCCTTCGACACCGCGGCCGGCGTCGTGGCCGGCGCGACCGGGAATCCCGCCATCCTGGGCTTCGCCAACCGCATCGCGCCCACGGACAAGCCCGACATCGGCTACGCGATGATCTTCCCGTCCATGACGGTGGTGAAGATCCTGCTGGTGCAGGCCGTCGCGCTGTGGGGCGGCACGACCTGACCCTCGGACCGCGTCAGCACCTGCGCCTCAGCGCATCCGCCTCACCACATCCCGATCAGCTTCCACCACGCGCTGCCGACCACGGCGAAGATCGCCAGCTCGACCACGCACATCACCGCGCCGACCTTCCACCACTGGCCCATGGTCACGTAGCCGCTGCCGAAGATGATGGGCGAGGTGCCGGTCGCGTAGTGGGTCAGCGTCATCATGATCCCGGAGCCCGCCGTCATCATCAGCATGAAGGGCACGACGTAGTCCGGCGGGATCAGCTGCGCGCCCACCGTCAGGAAGGCCAGCATCATGGCGCTGATGTGGGCGGTGGTGCTCGCGAAGAGATAGTGCGAGAACACGAAGATGCCCACCAGCACCGCGGCCACGGCCGGCCAGCCCATGCCCGAGGCCTCGATGGCGTCGCGCATGTTGCCGGAGAACCAGCCGATCACGCCCAGCTTGTTGAGCTGCTCGGCCAGCATCACCAGCGCGCCGAACCACACCAGCGTGTCCCAGGCGCTCTTCTCGGAGAGCACGTCGTCCCAATCGATGGTGCCGGTGATGATGAGCGCGAACAGGCCCAGGAAGGCCACGACGGTCGGGTCCAGCGTGAACGCGGGGCCGAAGATCATCGCGGGCACGTTGGCCCACAGCAGCAGCATCAGGCCGAAGACGCCCAGCATGACGCGCTCCTTGCCGCTGAGCGGCCCCATGCGGGCGAGCTCGCCGCGCGCGAAGTCCACCGCGTTGGGCGTGGACTTGAGCGCCGGCGGCGACAGCGCGTAGATGATCAGCGGCATCAGCAGCAGGCACAGCAGACCGGGCAGCAGCATGCACAGCGCCCAGGTGGTCCAGCTCAGGTGCAGCTGCTGGCCGGTGGCCTTGGCGACGTAATCGACGACCAGCGGATTCGGCGCGGTCGCGGTCAGGAACATCGCGGAGGTGATCGGGTTGGCGTGGTAATTGACCAGCGCCAGATAGGTGCCGACCTTGCCCTGCGTGCCCTTGGTCGGATCGGAGTCGAAGGCCCCGGCGATGGACTTCATGATCGGATGCACGATGCCGCCGCCGCGCGCGGTGTTGCTGGGCGTGAACGGCGCCAGGACCAGCTCGCAGACGGTCAGACCGTAGCCGATGCCGACGGTGCGCTTGCCCATCAGCGCGATGAACATCAGCCCGATGCGGTTGCCCAGGCCCGTCTTCTTCAGACCGCGCGAGATCAGGATGGCCACGACGATCAGCCAGATCAGCGGGCTGGAGAAGCTGCTGAGCGCATCGGCGATCGCGCCCTTGGAGGAGTTCGATGTCACTTGCGTCACCGACACGATGACGATGGCCATCATCGCCATCACGCCGATCGGCATGACCTTGAGGATGATGGCCACGATGGTGGTCAGGAAGATGGCCACCAGACCCCAGGCCTCGGGCTTGAGGCCCTGCGGAACCGGGATCATCAGCAGGATGAACAGGACGGCCGTCGTGATCAGCGCCGGCGTCAGCCGGAACGGAACGACCGAGACGAAGTAGCGGTACATCGCCGCGAGCTTGCTGAACATGGTTCTCCCTGGGGTTGGTTGGGGCCGATCGCCCCCGCGTCATCGCGCGCGGTCCGATCTTCCTTCATCTCCGGGGCGCGGGCATCGATCAGGCGCGCGCCTTCTCAAGGCGCTTGACCAAAATCGGGATCGGGTACAGAAGCAGAAAGTACAGCGCCGCCACCAGGGTGTAGATCTCCAGGGGCCGATAGGTCTCGTGGGCGATGAGCTGTCCCTGATGCAGCAGGTCGGGGATGGCGATCACCGAGAGCAGCGCGGTGTTCTTCAGCTGCAACGCGGACTGCCCCGCCAAGGGCGCGGTCATGTGCCGCAAGGCCTGCGGCAGCACGACCCGCCACAGCGCCTGAGCGCGCGTCATGCCCAGCGCGAGCGCGGCCAGCGTCTGACCGGCGTCCACTGCGAGCATGCCGCCGCGCACGATCTCCGCATAGAACGCGCCGCCGTAGAGCGTGAGACACAGCATCGCGGCCGACATCGGCGTCAGCGCGATGCCCAGCAGCATCGGCAGCGCGTAGTAGAACCACAGCAGCTGCACCAGCACCGGCGTGCACTGGAAGATCGCCACATAGACGCCCAGCGCGCCCCGCAGGCAACGGCGGGGAGACAGTCTGCCGAGACCGACCGTCACGCCCAGCGACAGCCCTGCCGCGATCACCGTCAGCGCACTGAACAGCGTGGTCCCGATACCCGCGAGGAGCAGGCTCCGGTACTCCCACAGCGACGCGAAGTCCCAGACATACATCCCGACCCGCCCTTCGATCAGAAGCGGATCTGCGGCGGCAGATCGGACAGGCTGACCCCGGCGAGCGCGCGCAGATTGGCGCCGATGGCGGAACGTACGCGGCCCGCGGCACGCGCCTCGGCAATCCATTCGTTGACGGCGATCACCAGACGCGGATCCTCCTGGCGGCGCAGACCGATGCAGGTGGGGAGCGCCTCCAGCGGGGTCGGCACGACCAGGTGGCCGAGCTCGGGCCGCTTGGCCAGCAGCACGCTGGCCGACAGAACCGCCAGGATCTGGGCGTCGGCTCGGCCGCTGCCCACCGCCAGCGTGGCTTCGGTCAGCGATTCGAAGCGCAACACGCGGGCATGGGTCAGCAAGCGCGCGGCGATCTGGTCGTGGCTGGAGCCGAGGTCCACCGCCACGGTCAACTCGGGCCGATCGAGATCGGCCCAGCGTCGCGGGTTCACCCCCTGCCGCGCGACGACGGTGTAGACGTTGTCGACCAGGGCGTCGGTGAAGGCGATGGACTGGCGCCGCTGCGGCGTCGGCGCGAGCCCGAGATGGGCGTCGATCTTGTCGGACTGCAAATCCAGCGCGGCGTTGCCCCAGCGGGTCTCGACCCAGGTCACTTCCACTCGCAGGTGGCGTGCCAGATCACGCCCTAGATCGACGCAGAAGCCCCGATAGTCGCCCGTCGCCAGGTCCTTGACGGAATAAGGCGAGGCGCCTGGCACCACGCCCAGCCGCAGCCTGCCGGTTCGGCGGATGCGTTCGAAGGAGGAGGCCTGTTCGATAGGCGTGGCGATGACCGCCGTCGAGGCGAGCGCCGCGATGGCGCTGGCCGCGAAGTGTCTGCGAGTGAGGGGCATGGGAAGAGATGTCGCTGGAAACCCGCCCCGGGTTCGGCCCGCTCCCCGATGTCGCTCGCCAATCAGCCGGGAATCGCGCGTCGGCCCGACTCATCGCCGCCGTCCCATTCCACCAGCGCGAAGACCTTGGGATGGCGTTCGAGCGGATAGTCCGCGCCGGGTGCCCAGATCTCGAGGGAATGCGGGATCCCGTCCAGCACCTGCAAGGTGACCCAGGCGTCGCCGGCGATGTCGGGGGATCGGATCACCGGGCCGTCGACCCGGTGCGACAGCAGCTCCACGCCGGTCAGGCCGTCGAAGTCGCTCTCCAGATGGCAGAGCGCGCCGGCGCCGGCGGTGAACTCGCGGCGCACCACGCGCGCGGCGCCCAGGCGGCTGGCGAGCATCGGGAAATCGGTGGACAGCGCGGCGCCGAACCACGCGATCAGCGCGGTCTCCAGCGGTTGCGCGGGCGGGTGGCGCGGAACCGGCGGCAGCGCGTCGTCGGTGGGCTTGGGCCGCACGACGCGCAGGACGATGGGCGCGAGCTGGGTGATGAAGAAGCCGATCTCGGCGATCAGGAAGGGCCAGACCAGCGCGCTCGCGCCTTGTAGCAATGCGAAGCCCTGCCACAGTGCGAAGAGGCCGCGGACGATGCCGTCGCAGAGCCCGTGGATGGCCTGCGTGCGCCACAGGCGGACCGCCGCCCACATCAGCACGACCGAGCCGGCAAGGTTGACGAAGAGCACGTGCACGGAGTCGAACTCGGGCAGTTGCGACGCCCCCATCAGCAGCGCCGCGGCGTTCAGCTGCCGGTACAGGACGGCAAAGGTCCAGGGCGTCGCGAAGGCCGTCGTGATGAGTATGTCGTACCAGGCGCTGAAACGGATCAGGCGCAGATAGCCGCGCGAGTTGGGCAGCGGGAGAGGCGTCGGTCGCGGAGGCGACGTCGTCGAAAGAATGCCGGCATGGGTCATTCGAAAATTATTGCGGGGTCGTCGTCAGGGCTGGACGGCGCATCGGCCCTTGGGCACGCAGCGCGTACGCGGCATGGGGGGGAGTTGAAACGAGACGTCAGATTCCGCCTCTCCCGCGACAAGAAGGCCGACGACAGCAAGCTGGAGACCGTCGTCGCTTGCGGCAACGAGCGATCTCCAAGGCGCGAGACCCGTGTCCCCTTGATGAACGACAACGGGGCAACGACTGATCTCAGGAATTCGTTCAACCCGCGCGCCGCGGACCGCAGAAACGACAACGCCAACCGAGGTCATCGGTTGGCGTGTCTTGAAGATGGTGGAGCCGGGGGGAATTGAACCCCCGTCCGCAAGCCTTCACCGGGCAGTTCTACATGCTTAGCTTTCTGATTTGGTTCTCACCCGACCGGTCGCGCAGAAGCACGCTACCGGTCAGGCCAGCACCCTAAATCTCGCCGTCACCCAAGGTGCACGAATGACAGCCAGCCAATGTGAATAACCTCTCTGTGTCAGGACTTGCGTCCCGTCACCCGGCCCATCGGCCAACCGGTGAGAGGTCCGCGGGGTTTAAGCCGCGAGAGCGTACGTTTGATCGTTCGCAGTTGGTTTGTTCCAGATGGATTTACGAGGTGCCTGGCCCTCGGCATGCCCTACTCCGACTCCGTACCCACGTCGAAACCAGGTCGGCCCCAGAGAGAGAAGTCTCAGATTATGCCAGCGAGCCGGACTTCAAGCCCCGAGCCTCGGCATTTTTCGCGCGCAGCCAGTCGATGAGCTGCGACGGCGTGTCGATCACGACGTCCGCCCCCCAGGCCTCGATGGGCTCGCCCTGCCCCAGATAGCCCCAGCGCACCGCCACGGTGAGCATGCCCGCCGCGCGGCCCGCCTGGATGTCGCGGGCATCGTCGCCGACGTAGATGCATGCCGCAGCCGCGACGCCAGCACGGCGAGCCGCTTCGAACAGCGGCTCGGGCCGCGGCTTGGCGAAGGGCGTGGTGTCGCCGCCCACGACGGCGGCCGCATGCGCGCTCCAGCCCAGGCCTTGCGCCAGCGGCAGCGCGAAGCGCTCCGACTTGTTGGTGACGATGCCCCAGCTCAGGCCGTCCTCGCGCAGCGCGTCCAGCATCGCCTCGACACCGTCGAAGGGATGCGTCGCGCGCAGCAGGCGTTGCTCGTAGCGATCGAAGAACTCGTCGCGCAGCGCGGGGAACGAAGCCTGCGTCGGGGCGACCTTGAACGCGATGCCCATCATCCCGCGCGCGCCCGCGCCGACCATGGGGCGCAAGTCCTCGAAAGGCACTTCAGGCAGGCCGCGGGCGACCCGCATCTCATTCGTTGCCCCGGCCAGATCGGGTGCGCTGTCGATCAGCGTGCCATCGAGGTCGAACAGCACCGTGCGGATCGCCGTGCGGGTCGCTGCGCTGACCGGCGCATCGGTGGCCGGCGGGCTCGTCAGCACCGTGCTCATGCGGGGCGCCGGCAGGCGAGCAGATAGTTGACGTCGGTGTCCGCGCCCAGCGCATAGCGCTGCGTGACGGGGTTGAAGCTCAAGCCCTTCGCGCCCTGCACTTCCAGTCCGGCATCGCGGCACATCTGCGCGAGCTCGGAAGGACGGATGAATCGCGCGTATTCATGCGTGCCCGCGGGCAGCATGCGCAGCAGGTACTCCGCGCCGACGATGGCCAGCAGGAAGGCCTTGGCATTGCGGTTCAGCGTCGACAGGAAGACCCAGCCGCCCGGCTTCACCAGACGGCCCAGGGCGTTCACCACGGACGCGGGATCGGGGACGTGCTCCAGCATCTCCATGCAGGTCACGACATCGAAGGACTCGGGGCGCTGCGCGGCGAGATCCTCGACCGCGATCTCCTGGTACGCGATGTTCTCGGTGCCGGATTCCATCGCGTGGAGCTCGGCCACGCGCAGCGACTTGGTCGCCAGATCGATGCCCAGCACGTTCGCGCCCTTGCGGGCCATGGAGTCGGCCAGGATGCCGCCACCGCAGCCGACGTCCAGCACCGTCTTGCCCTGCAGCGGGCTCTGCCCGTCGATCCAGTTCAGGCGCAACGGATTGATCCGGTGCAGCGGCTTGAACTCACTTTCGGTATCCCACCAGCGGTGGGCCAGCTCGCTGAATTTCTCCAGCTCTTTTGCATCGACATTCGCCATGGGGCGCAATGGTAGCCGAGCCCATGCGCCGAAACGCCCGAATCCCGCGATCCCGCCTGCCATCGGACAAAACGGCCATCGCCCCCACGCAGCCCGCCATCATGCGGGCATGAAAAAACCCCGCGAGCCTTGCGGCTGGCGGGGTCTTCGCGAGCGCCCCGAAAGGCGCTGCGCGAGTCCGTTTACTTGACGGCGCGGGTACCGACCACTTCGATTTCGACGCGGCGGTTCTTGGCGCGGCCTTCCGCGGTCTTGTTGTCGGCGATGGGCTGCTTCTTGCCCTTGCCTTCGGTGTAGACGCGGTTCTTTTCCAGACCCTTCGACACCAGGTACGCCTTCACCGCTTCGGCGCGACGCACCGACAGCTTCTGGTTGTAGGCGTCCGTGCCCACGCTGTCGGTGTGGCCGACGGCGATGATCACTTCCAGGTTGATGTCACCGGTCTTGGAGACCAGATCGTCCAGCTTGGACTTGGCTTCCGGCTTCAGGACCGACTTGTCGAAGTCGAAGAAGGCGTCAGCGGCGTAGGTGACCTTCTCGCTGGAGGGCTTCGCCACCGGGGGAGGCGGGGGCGGCGGGGTCACAGCGGCGGGCGGGGCCGGCGGCGGGGGCGCGACCACGGGAGCGACGACCGGCTTGAGCGCGCCGTCGCAGTCCTTGGCGGCCGTGGCCGGGGTCCAGAAAGCATCGCGCCAGCAGAGCTCGTTGGTGCCGTTCTTCCAAACGGTGCCGTCCGTTGCGCGCCAGTTGTCCACGGTTTGGGCCATTGCGCCCGAGGTGGCCACAGCGGCGACAGCGAAGAGCGACGCCACGCGGTTCAGTTTCTTCATGATTCTCCTCTCAAGGATAGGCCGCAGTTGCCCTGCGAAACGTCCAATGTCGGAACTAAAAACCTTAGAAGACCCAGACCAAGGGTTTCTCCTAGGGACGAACCGATTGTGCCATAGGGCAACAGGACGACTTCATTCTCGCGGAGTGCACCGCTTCCGTTCATGAACCTGTTGCGCAGGCACGACAAGCGCGCGCAATTAGAATTACTGTCTTCTGCCCTCTCCATAGGTCGGCGCCCCTGCGCGCGCGGCCTGCATGCGCATGACCCAGTTCGCTAAGGAAACCCTGCCCATCAGCCTCGAAGAGGAGATGCGTCGCAGCTACCTGGATTACGCGATGAGCGTGATCGTGGGACGCGCCCTGCCCGACGCTCGCGACGGCCTCAAGCCGGTGCATCGTCGCGTGCTGTTCGCGATGCACGAGTTGAACAACGACTGGAACCGACCTTACAAGAAGTCGGCCCGTATCGTCGGCGACGTCATCGGTAAGTACCACCCTCACGGCGACAGTGCCGTGTACGACACCATCGTGCGGATGGCGCAGGACTTCTCGCTGCGCCACATGCTGGTCGACGGCCAGGGCAATTTCGGCTCGGTCGACGGCGACAACGCCGCCGCCATGCGGTACACCGAAATCCGCCTGTCGAAAATCGCCCATGAAATGCTGGCCGATATCGACAAGGAAACCGTCGACTACGGCCCCAACTACGACGGCAGCGAGAAAGAACCGCTGGTTTTGCCAACGCGTTTGCCGAATTTGCTGGTGAACGGCTCGTCCGGTATTGCGGTGGGCATGGCGACGAATATCCCGCCGCACAACCTGAATGAAGTCGTCGACGCCTGCCTGCATGCGCTGAAGAACCCGGATTGCTCGATCGACGAGCTGATGGAAATCATCCCGGCGCCCGACTTCCCCACCTCCGGCATCATCTACGGGCTGAGCGGCGTGCGCGAGGGTTACCGCACCGGCCGCGGCAAGGTCGTGATGCGCGCCAAGGTGCATTTCGAGGACATCGATCGCGGCCAGCGCCAGGCGATCATCGTCGACGAGATCCCCTATCAGGTGAACAAGAAGACCCTGCTCGAGCGCATCGCCGAGCTGGTCCACGAGAAGAAGATCGAGGGCATCAGCCACATCCAGGACGAGTCCGACAAGTCGGGCATGCGCGTCGTCATCGAGCTCAAGCGCGGTGAAGTCCCGGAAGTGGTGCTGAACAACCTGTACAAGCAGACGCAGCTGCAGGACAGCTTCGGCATGAACATGGTGGCGCTGGTCGACGGCCAGCCCAAGCTGTGCAACCTGAAGGACCTCATCACGGTCTTCCTGGAGCATCGCCGCGAGGTCGTCACCCGCCGCACCGTCTACGAGTTGCGCAAGGCCCGCGAGCGCGGCCACGTGCTGGAAGGCCTGGCCGTCGCGCTGGCCAACATCGACGACTTCATCGAGATCATCAAGCGCAGCCCGACCCCCCCGGTCGCCAAGGCCGAGCTGATGGCGCGCGCCTGGGATTCCTCGCTGGTGCGCGAGATGCTGTCCCGCGCCGAGGGCGACACCGTCGGCGGCCGCAACGCCTACCGTCCGGAAGGACTGCCCGCGCAGTACGGCATGCAGGAAGACGGCCTCTACAAGCTGTCCGACGACCAGGCCGGCGAAATCCTGCAGATGCGTCTGCAGCGCCTGACCGGTCTGGAACAGGACAAGATCGTCGGCGAGTACCGCGACGTCATGGCCCAGATCGCCGACCTGCTGGACATCCTGGCCACCCCGGCCCGCGTGACGACCATCATCGGCGAGGAACTGGTCTCCGTCCGCCAGGAGTTCGGCCAGACCAAGCTGGGCGCGCGCCGCAGCGTGATCGAGCACAACGCGCAGGAGCTCGGCACCGAGGACCTGATCACCCCGACCGACATGGTGGTGACGCTCTCCCACACCGGCTACATCAAGAGCCAGGCGCTGAGCGAGTACCGCGCCCAGCGCCGCGGCGGCCGCGGCAAGCAAGCGACCGCCACGAAGGACGACGACTGGATCGACCAGCTCTTCATCGCCAACACCCACGACTGGATGCTGTGCTTCAGCAACCGCGGCCGCGTGTACTGGCTCAAGGTCTGGGAAGTCCCGCAGGGCTCGCGCAACGCGCGCGGCAAGCCCATCGTGAACATGTTCCCGCTGCAGCCGGAAGAGAAGATCAACGTCATCCTCCCGCTGACCGGCGAGTTCCGCAGCTTCCCGGAAGACCACTTCATCTTCTTCGCCACCGCCCTGGGGACGGTCAAGAAGACTTCGCTGAAGGACTTCAGCAACCCGCGCAAGGCCGGCATCATCTCGGTGGACCTGGACGACGGCGACTACCTGATCGGCGCCGCCCTGACCGACGGCCAGCATGACGTGATGCTGTTCTCCGACGGCGGCAAGGCGGTGCGCTTCGACGAGGACGACGTCCGCCCGATGGGCCGTCAGGCCCGCGGCGTGCGCGGCATGATGCTCGAGCCCGATCAGCGCCTGATCGCCATGCTGGTGGCCGAGGACGAGACGCAGAGCGTGCTGACCGCGACCGAAAACGGGTACGGCAAGCGCACCAGCATCACCGAGTACACCCGTCACGGCCGCGGAACGAAGGGCATGATCGCGATCCAGCAGAGCGAGCGCAACGGCAAGGTCGTCGCGGCGACGCTGGTGCGTCCGGAGGACGAGATCATGCTGATCACCGACACCGGCGTGCTGGTGCGCACGCGGGTTGCCGAGATCCGCGAGCTGGGTCGCGCGACGCAAGGCGTCACGCTGATCTCGCTGGACGAGGGCGCCAAGCTCTCGGGCCTGCAACGCATCGTCGAGAACGATGCCAATGAATCCGATGTATCCGAACCGACCGACGGCGACGCCGGTCCCGAAGCCGGCGACGCCACGGGCGCCGCGGGCGACTCCAATCCCGACGTGAAGGAATGACCTTGCTGAAGACCGTACAAGCCGGCCTCGTTGCCGCCTCCCTGCTGGTGAGCCCGATCGCCTTCGCGCAGAAGGCCGAGTCGTCGGCCGCGAAGAAGGAGCTGATCGCCCGCATCCTGAAGCTGCAACAGCCCGCCATCGAAGCGCTGACCATCAGCGTCCTGAGTCGCCCGGTCAACGAACTGGCCGCCAAGGCCGCCCCGCAGCTGGGCCGCGTGCCCGAAGCCAAGCGCGAAGCCGTCGCCAAGCAGATCGACACCGACCTGCGCAAGTTCATGGAAGACAACGGCCCGGGGCTGGTCGACAAGGGCAAGGTCCTGATTCCGCAGACCATGGGCGTCGCCCTGGACGAGAAGTTCACCGAGGACGAGCTCAAGCAGCTGGTCGCTTGGCTGGAATCGCCCGTGAGCAAGAAGTTCGCGGAAGCCGCTCCCGACCTGCAGAACGTCTACACGAAGAAGCTGGTCGAGGACAACGGCAAGCTGCTGGACGAGAAGTTCAACGCGCTGCAGACCAACATCGCCAAGCAGTTGGGCATGGAAGGCCCGGCTCCGGCCGCCAAGCAGCCGCCGGCCAAGCCGGCGCCGAAGAAGTAAGCTCGACGACGGCGGCCCGGGCCGCCGCACGAGCCCTGGGGCGCGCCCGGCGCGACGCAGGTCGCGACGACCGCGCCCCTTCGATTTTTCGCGGTCATGGGGAGCTCTTCTTCGTGACCCGTCTTCGCCGCAACCCCTGAGCGCCATGCAAGCAGTCCGCCCCTTCAACTTCTCCGCCGGCCCCGCCGCCCTCCCCCACGAGGTGCTGTCGCTGGTGGCCGAGGAGATGCTCGACTGGCACGGCTCCGGCATGAGCGTGATGGAGATGAGCCATCGCGGCCGCGAGTTCATCTCGATCTACGAGGCGGCGGAAGCCGACCTGCGCGAGCTGCTGCAGGTCCCCCCGAATTTCCGCATCCTGTTCATGCAGGGCGGCGGACTGGGCGAGAACGCCATCGTCCCGATGAACCTGTCGGGCGGCGGCGCGGTCGACGTGGTCGTCACCGGTTCCTGGTCCAAGAAGAGCGCCGGGGAAGCCCGTCGCTACGCTGACGTCCGCATCGCCGCCGACAGCGCGACGCTGAATGCGGACCAGCGCCATCTCGACATCCCCGACGCATCGACCTGGCAACTGCGCAAGGACGCGGCCTATGTCCACGTCTGCACCAACGAGACCATCGACGGCATCGAATTCCAGACGCTGCCCGACCTGAAGGCGCTGGGCTGCGACGCTCCGCTGGTGATCGACTTCTCCTCGCACGTGGCCTCGCGGCCAGTCGAATGGAGCAAGGTCGGCGTCGCCTTCGCCGGCGCGCAGAAGAACATCGGCCCGGCCGGCCTCACGCTGGTGATCGTGCGCGAGGACCTGCTGGGTCGCGCGCTCCCGATCTGCCCCTCGGCCTTCGACTACAAGATCGTGGCCGAGGCGGAATCGATGTTCAACACCCCGCCGACTTTCGGCATCTACGTCGCCGGGCTGGTCTTCCAATGGCTCAAGCGCTTCGAGTACGCCGGCAAGACCGGCCTCGCGGCGATCGAGCAGCGCAACATCGACAAGGCCACGCTGCTGTATCAGGCGCTGGACGACTCGTCGCTCTATGAGAACCGCGTGGCGGCGCATTGCCGCTCGCGGATGAACGTCCCATTCTTCCTCCGCGACGAGCGTCTGAACGACGCCTTCCTGGCCGGTGCCAAGGAGCGGGGGCTGCTGCAACTCAAAGGCCACAAGTCGGTGGGCGGCATGCGGGCATCGATCTACAACGCGATCCCGCTGGAGGGTGTGCAAGCCCTGGTGAGCTACCTGAAGGATTTCGAGAACCGACATGGCTGAAGCCGATCCGACCCAGAACCCCGACGCCGCGGCGATCCCGACTGCCGCCGCCGATCCCGAGCTCGCCGCGCTGCGCGTGCAGATCGACGCGCTGGACAGCCAGTTGCTGTCGCTGCTGAACGAGCGCGCCCATGTGGCCGAGCAAGTCGGGGAGATCAAGCGCCGCGACGGCACCCCGTTCTTCCGGCCCGACCGCGTCGCCCAGGTCATCGCCAAGATCAAGGCGGCGAACCAGGGCCCACTCAAGGGCGAGCACGTGGCCGCCATCTGGCGCGAGATCATGTCCGCCTGTCTGGCGCTGGAGTCTCCGCAGCGCGTGGCCGTGCTGGGCCCCTTCGGCACCTTCTGCGAGCAGGCCGCGATCGAGTACTTCGGCGGCGCCGCCGACCTCATCTACTGCAACAGCTTCGACGAGGTCTTTCACGCCACCGCCTCCGGGAGCGCGCAGTACGGCGTGGTCGGCGTCGAGAACATGACCGAAGGCGTGGTGACGCGCTCGCTGGATCTGTTCCTGCACACGCCCACGCACGTGGTCGGCGAGGTCAGCTTGCTGATCCGCCACAACCTGCTGCGCAAGGAGAACTCGCTGGAGGGCATCGAGGCGGTGCTCGCGCATCCGCAGGCCCTGGCGCAGTGCCAGAACTGGTTGTCCAAGCATTTGCCCAACGCCGAGCGCCGCGCCGTGTCCAGCAACGCCGAGGGCGCCCGCCTGGCCGCGCAGAACCCGGCCTACGCCGCGATCGCCAGCGAGCGGGCGGCCACGCTGTTCGGGCTGCACATCACGGCGCATGCGGTGCAGGACGAGGCCTACAACCGCACGCGCTTCGCCGTCATCACGCTTCCGCAGACCATGGCCACGCCTCCGGCGACCGGCCGCGACTGCACCAGCCTGATCGTCTCGGTGGCCAACCGCCCCGGCGCGATGCACGACCTGCTGGTCCCGCTGAAGAAGCACGGCGTGTCCATGACGCGCCTGGAATCCCGGCCGGCCCGCACCGGCCAGTGGGAGTATTACTTCTACATCGACCTGGACGGCCATCCGTCGCAACCGCATGTGGCGGCGGCGCTGGCGGAACTGCGCGAGCTCTGCGCGTTCTACAAGGTCATCGGCTCCTATCCATTGAAGGCTTGAAGGGCTTCCCGCGATGTTCAACCAACTCGGCGTGATCGGTTGCGGCCTGATGGGCGGCTCGTTCGCGCTGGCCATGAAGAAAGCCGGCCTGGTGCGCCGGGTGGTCGGCTACAGCAAGAGCCCGTCCACGACCGACGCCGCGCGCCGCATGGGCGTGATCGACATTGCCGCGGAGTCGGCGCTGCTGGCCGTGTCCGGCTCGGACATCGTGCTGCTGGCCGTCCCCGTGGCGGCGACCGAGTCGACGCTCAAGGCCATCCGCCACCTGGTGCGCAGCGACGTGCTGCTGATGGACGTGGGCTCGACCAAGAGCGACGTCGTCGAGGCCGCGACCCGCGCGCTGGGCAGGCAACGGTCGAGTTTCGTCCCAGCGCACCCGATCGCCGGCAAGGAGAGCTCGGGCGTGCAGCACGCCGACGCGGCGCTGTATCAAGGTCGGCAGGTCATCCTCACGCCGCTGGACGAGACCCGTCCCGAGCTCGTTCAGAAGGCCACCGACGTCTGGTCCGCGCTGGGCTGCCAGGTGCTCAAGATGGCGCCGCATCATCACGACGAGGCCTTCGCCGCCGTCAGCCACCTCCCCCACCTGCTGGCCTACGCCTACTTCAGCTCGGTCGCGCGACAACCCTCGGGCCGCGACTTCCTGAGCCTGGCCGGCCCCGGCTTCCGCGATTTCACCCGCATCGCCGCGAGCGATCCGGCCGTGTGGCGCGACATCCTGATGGCCAACCGACAGGACCTGCTCGCCCAGTCGCAGCGCTTCCGCAACGTGCTGGACCAACTGGAGCAGGCCATCCGCGGCGGCAACGCGCAGGAGCTCGAGGCGATGATCCGGCAGGCCTCGGAGGGCCGCGCGCAGTGGCAGCTCGGCGGACCGTCCGCGCCCGCAGCCAAGTCCAAGTAACCCTCTACCCCTCTATCGAGACGGCGCGCCCGCGCGCGCCGGACCGCGACATGTACAAGATTCCCTTCCTGGACCTGCCTCCTCTGCGCGGCGCCGCCGGCACCGTCCCACTGCCGGGCTCCAAGAGCATCTCCAACCGCGTGCTGTTGCTCGCCGGCCTGTCGGAGGGCGTGACGCTGGTGCACGACCTGCTGGCCTCGGACGACACCAAGGTCATGCTGGCCGCGCTGCGCGAGCTGGGATGCGTGCTGGAGCAGCGCGCCGATGGCGCGCTCGCGGTGACGGGCGTCGGCGGCACGCTACGTACGCGCGAGGCCAAGCTGTTCCTGGGCAACGCCGGCACGGCGATGCGTCCGCTGACCGCGGCGCTGGCGCTGCTGGCCGCGACGCAGGGCGGCAGCTTCGAGCTGTCCGGCGTGCCGCGCATGCATGAGCGCCCGATCGGCGATCTGGTTGACGCGCTGCGGGCGCTGGGCTGCCCGATCGAGTGCCTGGGCCAGGAGGGCTACCCCCCGCTGCGCCTGAGCGGCCCGTCCGCGCTGACGCTGGACGCGCCGGTGCGCGTGCGCGGCGACGTGTCCAGCCAGTTCCTGACCGCGCTGCTGCTGGCGCTGCCGCTGGTGGCCGAGAAGGACGTGGTCATCGAGGTCACCGGCGAGCTGATCTCCAAGCCCTACGTGCACATCACGCTGGAACTGCTGGCGCGCTTCGGCGTGCAGGTGAAGCGCGACGCCGACTGGCAGCGCTTCGTCATTCCGGCCGGCAGCCGCTATCGCTCCCCGGGCGAGGTCCACGTCGAGGGCGACGCCTCGTCGGCCTCCTACTTCGTCGCGCTGGGCGCGATCGCCGCGACCGACGCGCCCATCCGCATCGAGGGCGTGGGCTCGAGCTCGGTTCAGGGCGACGTGCGCTTCGTCGAGGCCGCGCAGGCCATGGGCGCGCAGGTCGAGATCGGCCCGAACTGGCTGGAAGTCCGCCGCGGCTCGTGGCCGTTGAAGGCGCTGGACCTGGACTGCAACCACATCCCCGACGCCGCGATGACGCTGGCCGTGATGGCGCTGTACGCCGACGGCCCGACGACGCTGCGCAACATCGCGTCCTGGCGCGTGAAGGAAACGGACCGCATCGCCGCCATGGCCACCGAGCTGCGCAAGCTCGGCGCCAGCGTCGAGGAAGGCCAGGACTGGCTGCGGGTGCATCCGCTCAAGGCCTGGAAGCCGGCAGCGATCCACACCTACGACGACCATCGCGTCGCGATGTGCTTCTCGCTGGCCGCGTTCAACGGCCTGCAGGAGGACCGCGTCGGCGCCGCGGTGCCGGTGCGCATCCTGGACCCGCAATGCGTGGCCAAGACTTTCCCGGATTACTTCGAGACGCTGTTCGGCGTGGTCCGCGCGAACGCCGAGGACATCCCCGTCATCACCATCGACGGCCCCACCGCCTCCGGCAAGGGCACGCTGACCGACGAGGTCGCCCAGGCGCTGGGCTATGAGGTCCTGGACTCAGGCGCGCTGTATCGCGTGACCGGGCTGGCAGCCTCGCGCCACCACGTGGATCTGAGCGACGGCGAGGCGGTCGCCGCCATCGTCCCCACGCTGGATCTGAAGTTCGAGGGCGGCCGCGTGCTGCTGGACGAGGAAGACGTCTCCGCCGAGCTGCGTCAGGAGGCCACAGGCCTGATGGCTTCTCAGGTGGGTGCGCACCCGGCGGTGCGGCGCGCGCTGCATCGGCTGCAGCTGGACTTCCGCCGCCTTCCCGGCCTGGTGGCGGACGGGCGCGACATGGGCACGGCGATCTTCCCGGACGCCGCGCTGAAGGTCTTCCTCACCGCCAGCGCCGCCACGCGGGCCGAGCGGCGCCACAAGCAATTGATTTCCAAGGGAATTCCGGCTAATATCGAGGGCTTGCGCGCTGATCTGGAAGCGCGGGACGCACGCGACAAAGGTCGCAGCGCGTCTCCGCTGCAGGCCGCCGCGGACGCGATCGAGCTGGACAACTCGCAGCAGACCATCGGGGAATCTCGTGATCTGGTGCTGAGCTGGTGGCAGGAACGCGGTCCGTTCAAGGTCTGACGGTTCGCCCGACTCCCGGCGCACAAACAGGAGCGTCACCCCTCCCTCCGGACGCCAGTCCACTGGGGGTGACGTATTCGACAACCTAACCCGCAAGTCCGCTTGCAACACAAGCCTTCGCACCTCTCGGATCAGGCCGCTTGACACGTCAAGCCGCCGGACGCTCTGTGCCTGGCAAGGAAATCTCACATGTCCCAAATGGAATCTTTCGCCGCCCTCTTCGAGGAATCGCTGCAGAAGTCGAACATGCGCGCCGGCGAGGTCATCTCGGCTGAAGTCGTCCGCATCGAGCACAACTTCGTGGTCGTCAACGCCGGCCTGAAGTCCGAAGCCTACGTGCCCGTCGACGAGTTCAAGAACGACCAGGGCGAAGTCGAAGTCCAAGTCGGTGATTTCATCTCGGTGGCCATCGACGCCATCGAAAACGGCTACGGCGACACCATCCTGTCGCGCGACAAGGCCAAGCGTCTGGCCTCGTGGCTGTCGCTGGAAACCGCTCTGGAATCGGGCGATTTCGTGACCGGCACCGTCTCCGGCAAGGTCAAGGGCGGCCTGACCGTCCTGGTCAACGGCATCCGCGCCTTCCTGCCCGGCTCGCTGCTGGACACCCGCCCGGTGAAGGACATGAGCCCGTTCGAGGGCAAGACCATGGAGTTCAAGGTCATCAAGCTGGACCGCAAGCGCAACAACGTTGTGCTGTCGCGTCGCGCGGTGGTCGAGGCTTCGATGGGTGAAGAGCGCGCCAAGCTGCTGGAGACGCTGACCGAAGGCGCCATCGTCAACGGCGTGGTCAAGAACATCACCGAATACGGTGCGTTCGTGGACCTGGGCGGCATCGACGGCCTGCTGCACATCACCGACATGGCCTGGCGCCGTGTCCGTCACCCGAGCGAAGTGGTGACGGTGGGTCAAGAGCTGACCGCCAAGGTCCTGAAGTTCGACGCCGAGAAGAACCGCGTCTCGCTGGGTCTGAAGCAGCTGGGCGACGACCCGTGGTTCGGCGTGTCGCGCCGCTACCCGGCCAACACCCGCCTGTTCGGCAAGGTCACGAACATCGCCGACTACGGCGCGTTCGTCGAGATCGAACCGGGCATCGAAGGCCTGGTGCACGTTTCCGAAATGGACTGGACCAACAAGAACGTGGCGCCCTCCAAGGTCGTCTCGCTGGGCGACGAAGTGGAAGTCATGGTCCTGGAGATCGACGAAGACAAGCGTCGCATCTCGCTGGGCATGAAGCAGTGCCGCGCCAACCCGTGGGAAGAGTTCGCCGAGAACGTCAAGCGCGGCGACCGCGTCAAGGGCCCGATCAAGTCGATCACCGACTTCGGCGTGTTCGTGGGCTTGGCCCAGGGCATCGACGGCCTGGTGCACCTGTCCGACCTGTCGTGGAACGAGCCGGGTGAAACCGCTGTCCGCAACTACAAGAAGGGCCAGGAAGTCGAAGCCATCGTTCTGGCCGTGGACGTCGAGCGCGAGCGCATCTCGCTGGGCATCAAGCAGCTGGACGGCGACCCGTTCTCGACCTTCGTCTCGGTCAATGACCGCGGCATGATCGTGACCGGCAAGGTCAAGACCGTCGACGCGCGTGGCGCCGAGATCGATCTGGGCGAAGACGTCACCGGCTACCTGCGCGCTTCGGAAATCGGCCGCGACCGCGTGGAAGACGCCCGCAACGTGCTGAAGGAAGGCGACGAAGTCTCCGCCGTGATCGTGAACGTCGACCGCAAGTCGCGCAGCATCCAGCTGTCGATCAAGGCCAAGGACAACGCCGACGAGCAACAAGCCATGCAGCGTCTGTCGCAGTCCAACGAGCGTGAAAACGCCGGCACGACCAGCCTGGGCGCCCTGCTGCGCGCCAAGCTGGACAACCAGAACAACGGCTGATCTTCTTGAACGTCTCGGGCGAAGCGCATCGCGCGTCGCCTGGGGCTCAAGAGAATCCCTTGTTCTGGTCGGGGGCGGGCTGAGTTAGCCTGACCCCGCAGACACGCGAAACCGCACCGACAGGCTCGCTCCGCAGCGAGCCTGTCTCTTTTCAGATGCCCACGACCATGACCCGATCCGACCTGGTGGCCCACTTGTCCGAGCGCTTCACCCAGCTCACGCAGCGAGACACCGAGTTCGCGGTCAAGACCATCCTGGACGCGATGTCCGACGCGCTGGCCCGTGGCCACCGCATCGAGATCCGTGGATTCGGCAGTTTCTCGATCAACCGTCGCCCGCCCCGCACCGGTCGCAATCCGCGCAGCGGCGAGCAGGTCATGATCCCCGAGAAGCTGGTCCCCCATTTCAAGCCCGGCAAGGCCCTGCGCGAAGCGGTCGATGCCCAGCTGCCCGTCCTGGACGACGAGGCGGCCTGACCCGCGCGAACGCGCTTCGCAGCGCCCGGCGCGACGCCCGGGACTTCCCTGCGTTCTGATCCCCGAACCGGCCATTCGTCACGCCTAGAATCGCGCCCATGCGAATTCTGGTCTGGCTCTTCCGCGCCTTCCTCTTCTTCTGCCTGTTCGCCTTCGCGCTGAACAACAGCCAGGAGGTCGTCGTGCACTGGTTCTTCGGCCAGGCTTGGCGGTCTCCTCTGGTGATCGTGGTCCTGTTGACCTTCGCGCTGGGCTGCGCCTTCGGCGTGCTGGCGATGGTGCCCGCGTGGTGGCGCCACAAGCGCGCCGCGGCTCGCTCGCTGCCGCCGGCGGACGATCTCCCTCCCCCCGCAGCTCCCGACCCCAAGATCCCCGATGGAATTTGATCTCAGCTGGTTGCTGATCGGCGTCCCCCTGGTCTTTGGCCTGGGCTGGCTCGCGTCCAAGCTGGACTCGCGCCAATGGAAGCGCGAGCAGCGCGACGCCCCGCGCGCCTACTTCAAGGGTCTGAACCTGCTGCTCAACGAGCAGCAGGACAAGGCTATCGACGCCTTCATCGAAGCAGTGCAGGCCGATCCCGACACCTCCGAGCTGCACTTCGCGCTGGGCAACCTGTTCCGCCGCCGCGGCGAGTACGAGCGGGCCGTGCGCGTGCACCAGCATCTGCTGTCGCGCGGCGACCTGCCCAAGTCCGAGCGCGACCGCGCGCAGTACGCGCTGGCGCAGGACTTCTTCAAGGCCGGCCTGTTCGACCGCGCAGAGAGCTCCTATGAGGCGCTCAAGGACACGCAGTTCTCGCACGACGCGGCGCTGGCGTTGCTGTCGCTGTATGAGCGCTCGCGCGAGTGGGCCAAGGCGGCCGAGGTCTCGGAGCAGCTGGAGGCCACCGGCACCGGCAGCTTTGCCAACCGCATCGCCAACTACTGGTGCGAGCTGGCGCTGGAGGCGCAGGCGCATCAGGACGAGGCCGGCGCCACCCGCTGGCTGGACCAGGCCCGGGAGCGCGCGCCGCAATCCGCGCGCGCCTATGTGCTGACCGGCCAGATGCGCGCGCGTCAGGGCGACCAGGCCGGCGCCATGGCGATCTACGGCGAGCTGCTCAAGGCCAATCCCGACGCCTTCAATCTCGTGGCGCGCGAGTACGCGCAAGCCGCCCTCGCGACCGGCACCGGCGCTCAGGCGCTGGCCCTGATCGAGGCCCAGTACCGCCGTCATCCGAGCATGGCGCTGCTGCAGGCGATCGCGCTGCTGGAGCCCGCGCCGGAAGCGCAGCGCCGCCGTCTGGCCGAGCACCTGCGCGTCGAGCCGGCCCTGTCCGCCGCGACGCAGCTGTTGCAGCAGAGCCAGGCGCGCCAGCAGCCGCTCAATGACGACGAAGCCCAACTGGTCGGCACGGCGCTGCAACGCGCGGTGCGGCCGCTGCAGCGCTACCGCTGCGCCGCCTGCGGTTTCGAGTCCCAGCATTATTTCTGGCAATGCCCCGGCTGCTTGAGCTGGGACAGCTATCCCCCGCGTCACGTCGAAGAGCTCTGATGCTCGAATGGCCTGACGTCCTGAAGCTCGTCCCCCGACGCCCTTGAGCCGCCTCGAAGAACATCCCGATGAGCGCCACCTCCGCCGCCTCCGTCCCCGCCGCCGCCTCGAGCGACGAGCGCGTCATCCTCTGCATGAAGTGGGGGACCAAGTACGGTCCCGAGTACGTCAATCGCCTGTACGCGATGGTGCGCCGCCATCTGCGCGGCGATTTCCGTTTCGTCTGCCTGACCGACCGCAGCGAAGGCATCCGGTCCGAGGTGCAATGCCTGCCCATTCCGCCGCTGGCGCTGCCCGAGGGCATCCCGGACCGCGGCTGGCAGAAGCTGACGACCTTCGAGGCCGACCTGCACGGACTGCGCGGCACGGCGCTGTTCCTGGACCTGGACGTGGTCATCGTCGACGACATGACGCCGTTCTTCGAGGTCCCGGGCGAGTTCCTCATCATTCACGACTGGAAGCGGCCGTGGCGGATCACCGGCAACTCGTCGGTCTACCGCTTCACGCTGGGCGCGCACGCCGATGTGCTGGCCAAGTTCCGGCGCGAGTTCGAGTCCATCCGCACGCAGTTCCGCAACGAGCAGGCCTACCTGTCCGACGAGATCCATCGCAAGGGGCAGCTGCAGTACTGGGACGACAGCTGGTGCGCGAGCTTCAAGTACCACTGCATTCCGCGCTGGCCGCTGAACTACGTCAAGGCGCCCTTCATTCCCAAGGGCGCGCGCATCCTGATCTTCCACGGTGTGATGAACCCGCCGGACGCGCTGGAGGGCCGCAGCAACGGCAACTGGCGCCGCCCGCTGCCGGCGCCGTGGATCGCGGAGCACTGGCACGAATGAGGCCGGAGTGACGCGCGCATGACCTCGTCCGACCGCCTCCACATCTGCCATGTCCTGCTGACCGACCGGTTCGCGGGCAGCGAGCGCTATGCCATCGAGCTGGCCAACCACCAAGCCCGTACCCACCGCGTCAGCCTGCTGCTACCGAAGTCGGCCGCCGAGGACCGCCCGGACGCCCTCGCGCATCGCGTGAGCCCGGACGTGCAGATCCATCTGCTGGGCGGCTTCAAGCTGCTGCGGACCTTCGGCGCCAGGCAGGTGCTGCGCAAGCTGCGGCCCGACGTCGCGCACGCGCACCTGAGCCAGGCCTGCAAGACGCTGGGCAGCCTGAGCAGCGCCCGCATGCTGCGCGTGGGCACGCTGCACATCCATTACAAGGCGCAGCAGCATCGCCACCTGGACGCGTTGATCGCCATCGCGCCGTGGCAGCTCAAGGACGTGCCGGACGGCCTGCCCTGCGAGGCCATCGACAACTGGAGCGCGCCCACGCCCGCCGCCCCCGGCGCGCGCGAGACGCTGCGCGCCGCGCTGGGTCTCTCGCCCTCCACGCGCCTGATCGGCGCGCTGGGCCGCGCGGAGCACAGCAAGGGGCTGGACGTGCTCCTGGAGGCGTGGAAGCAGGCCGCGATTCCCGATGCAAGGCTGGCCATCGTCGGCCATGGCCGCGACTGGGAGTCGCTGCGCCGTCAAGCCCCGTCCGATGTGCTGATGCCGGGCTTCGTTTCAGACCCTCAGGACTGGTTCGCGGCCTTCGACGGCTTCGTCAGCGCCGCGCGCAGCGAGCCCTTCGGCCTGGTCTTCCTCGAGGCCATGCATGCCGGACTGCCGGTGCTGGCCAGCGACAGCCAGGGCGCCCGCCACCTGCAGACGCTGATCGACCGGCCGCTGGTGCCGCGCGAGGACGTCGGCGCGCTGGCGCAGGCGCTGCGCGCTTTCGCCGCCACCCTGCCCGCCCGCCGCGGCTACGACCTGAGCGGCTTCGATCTGCCCGCGCAGGCCGCCCGCATCGACGACTTCTACCGCCGCCATCTGGCCGAGTTGCGCTCGTGAGCTGCCCCGTCTTCCTCATCAACCTGCCGCGCGACGCGCAGCGGCTGACGGTGATGCGCGACCAACTGGAAGCGCTCTCCCTGCCCTTCGAGTGGGTCGAGGCGGTCTACGGCAAGGCGCTGCCGCCCGCGCAGTTCGACGCGCTCTATGACGCCTCGCTCAACGCGTCCGACTATCCGCGGCCGCTCTCGGCCGGCGAGGTCGGCTGCTATGCCAGCCACATCGAGGTCTGGCGCCGCGTCGCCGCCGCGGGCGAGCGCGGTCAGCCCTTCTCCCTGGTCCTCGAGGACGACGTGGAGCTGCACGCCACGCTGCCGGCGGTGCTCGCCGCCATCGGCGCGCTCCCCGTCCGCTGGGACATGATCAAGCTGGTCGGCCGCGACAGCGAAAAGCTCTCGCGCCGCTGGCCCTTGCCCGCGCCTGCCGCGGGCACCGAGCTGGTCCGCTACCGTCGCGCGCCCAGCCTCACCGGCGCCTATCTGCTCAGCGCCGAGGGCGCGCGCAAGCTGCTGGCCCGCCATGCGCGCTTCCATCGCCCGGTGGACGTGGACATCCGCCACTGGTGGCAGTCGGGTCTGCGGCTCTACGGCGTCTCTCCCTACCCCATCGGCCTGGGCGACGAGTCCTTCACCTCGTCCATCGGCGACCGCCAGGGGGCGGTGTCGCTGGGCAGCCGCTGGCGCAAGGCGCGCGGACAATGGCGCTACAACCTCTGCAACGCATGGTTCAACCGGGCGCTCGAAGCGGCCGGCGACCCCTTTCCTGAACTGACCCACGGCGGACGCCCATGACCACTGAATACCTCATCGTCGGCGCCGGCTTTGCCGGCTCCGTCTGCGCCCGCGTGCTGGCGGACGCCGGCCACACGGTCCACCTCATCGACAAGCGCCCGCACATCGGCGGCAACGCCTACGACGCGCGCGACGCCCACGGCGTCCTCATCCATCCCTACGGCCCGCACATCTTCCACACCAATTCGAAGAAGGTGTTCGAGTACCTGTCCCGCTTCACCACCTGGCGCTTCTACGAGCACCGCGTGCTGGCCAAGGTCGGCGAGCAGCTGCTGCCCATCCCCATCAACCGCACCACCATCAACACCCTCTACGGCCTGAGCCTGACCGAGGACGAGGTGCAGGGCTATCTGGAAACCGTGCGCGAGCCCCGCGACCCGATCCAGACCAGCGAGGACGTGGTGCTGAACTCCGTCGGCCGCGACCTGTGCGACAAGTTCTTCCGCGGCTACACCCGCAAGCAGTGGGGACTGGACCTGTCGCAGCTGTCCGCCGGCGTCGCCGCCCGCATCCCCACGCGCAGCAACGACGACGACCGCTACTTCGCCGACACGCTGCAGTTCATGCCCGCCGACGGCTACACCGCCATGTTCGAGCGCATGCTGGACCACCCCAACATCACCGTCCGCACCGGCGTCGACTTCAAGGACGTGCGCGGCGACTTTGCCGGCGCCCACATCATCTACTCCGGGCCGATCGACGCCTTCTTCGACCACTGCCACGGCCGGCTGCCCTATCGCAGCCTGAGCTTCGACCACCAGCATCTGCCCGACACCGCGCAGTTCCAGCAGGTCGGCACGGTCAACTACCCGAACGACCACGACTACACCCGCATCACCGAGTTCAAGCACCTGACCGGCGAGACCCATGCGGGCACCTCCATCGTGCGCGAGTACCCGCAGGACGAGGGCGACCCCTACTACCCCGTGCCGCGGCCCGAGAACGAGGCGCTCTACAAGAAGTACGCCGAGATGGCCGAGAACACCGAGGGCGTGACCTTCGTCGGCCGGCTGGCGCAGTACCGCTACTACAACATGGACCAGATCGTCGCCGCCGCGCTGAAGACGGCGCAGGACCTGGTCGACGGGGCCGCCCGTGGTTGAAGTGCAGGCCGCGCCCGCGCCGCGCCGCCGCCGTCGCAATCTGGTGATCCTGCGCGCGGGCGACGCCTCGCTGCACCGCGGCTGGATCGCCGAGCCCAATCGCGACTTCGACCTGTTCATCAGCTATTACGGCAAGCAGCCGGGTCTGCACTCGACGGACGCCGAGTACTACGAGCACCGCGCCGGCCCGAAATGGTCCTGCCTGGGCGACCTGCTCGACGCCCATCCCGAGCTGCTGCGCGATTACGACGCCTTCTGGTTTCCCGACGACGATCTCTCGGCCACGACCGACGTGATCAACCGCATGTTCGCGCTGTTCCACGGCTTCAGCCTGTCGCTGGCGCAGCCGGCGCTGACGCGCGATTCGTTCCGCAGCTGGGATCAGCTGCTGGAGCGGCCCGAGTACGTGCTGCGCCACGTGGCTTTCGTCGAGGTGATGGCGCCGATCTTCGAGAAGTCGGCGCTGCGCGCCTGCCTGCCGACCTTCACGATGAGCCGCAGCGGCTGGGGACTGGACTGGGTCTGGCCCAAGCTGGCGGGCCGTGGTCGCCCGGATTCCATCGCGATCATCGACGCCACGCCGGTGCGCCACACGCGGCCGCTGGGCGGAGACCTGTACCGCAACAACCCGGACATGGATCCGCGCCTGGATGAGCAGCGCCTGCTGGCGCAGTTCGACGTGGCGCAGCAGCGCTACTCCGGCAAGCACCTGCTGCACAGCGTGGTGGCGATCCGCAAGCCCTCGCTTTGGCAACGGCTGCTGATGGCGCTGCGACGCGCCAACGGCACGCGGCGCTACCGGCGCGAACGACGCAAGGCCGCGATGGCCGCCGCCAATGCCGCCGCGGGGACGGCCACGAGTGCCGCGCACGCCGGCAAGATCACGAGCGACACATGAGCCAATCCGATTACACCGGCGATGAGCCGCTCAAGCTCACCGCCAAGCGCCTGTGGCGCTTCATGAAGCCGCACCGCTGGGGGCTGATGCTCTCGGTGGTGGCCTTCGTGATGGTCGCGGCGACCGAGCCCTTGATCCCCAAGCTGCTGGGCTATGCGCTGGGCGAGGGCTTCCAGTCCAAGAGCTCGAGCTCGTCGTCCGCGCTGCCCGCGCTGGGCGGAGAAACGACGCTGCCGGCGGCATCCGCAGCGACGACAACGCCCGCGGCGACGCCCTCATCGGCCACGGCGGGTGACGCAACGATCGCCGCTTCGGAGGCGGCTTCGACGGCCGGCGCGTCGGCCAGCTCGGTGGCGGCCACGGCGGCCACGACCACCGCCGCCACGCCACCCGCGGGCGCCGCCTCGGCGGCCGCGGCGCCGGCAACGCCCAAGCCGCAGTACTCTTTCCCGGTGTGGATGGTGCCCATCGTGCTGATCGGCCTGTTCGGCTTGCGCGGGCTGTTCAGCTTCTGCGGCCAGTACATGCTGAACTGGACCATCTCGCGCACGGTGATGGACATCCGCGCCGCGCTGCTGCAGGTGCTGCTGCGCGCCGACGCCCGCGTCTACACCAGCCTGCAGCCGGCCACCGCGGTGACCAAGGTGGTCAACGATCCGCAGCAGGTGGTCACGCTGATCGCCGGCGCGCTGGTGACGGTGCTGCGCGACGGCCTGCCGGCGCTCGCGCTCATGGGCTATCTCTTCGCGCTGAACTGGCAGCTCACCCTGCTGTCCATGGTCACCGTGCCGGGCCTGGCCTTCGTGGTGCGCAAGGTCAACAAGCGGGTGCGCAAGATGGGCTCCTGGGCCTATGACGCGCAGCTGCGTCTGGTCTCGGTGGTCGAGGACGTCACCCGCGCCTGGCGCGTGGTGCGCAGCTTCGACGCGGCCGATTACGAGCGCAAGCGCTTCGCCGAGCGCGCCCGCGAGGTGCAGCGCAGCGCGCTCAAGACGGCGGCGGCCAACGCGATGGCGCAGCCGCTGTCGCAGCTGATGGCCAGCGTGGGGATCTCCATCATCGTCAGCCTGGCGCTGCTGCAATCGCGTCAGAACCAGACCGGCGTGGGCGAGTTCGCCAGCTTCGTCACCGCGCTGCTGTTCATGAGCTCGCGTCTGCGCCATCTGAGCGACGTGATGCAGCCCATCACCAATGCGCTGGTCGTGGCGCGCGGCTGCATGGGCATGCTGGACACGCCGGCCGAGCCCGACACCGGCACCCGCGAGCTGCACGGCGCGCGCGGCGAGATCGCGCTGGAGCGCGTCACGCTGCGCTACCCGGGCGCGAACCGTGACGCGCTGGCGGCGCTGGACATGCGCATTCCTGCCGGGCGCACCACGGCGCTGGTGGGGAGCTCGGGCGCGGGCAAGAGCTCGGTGGTGAATCTGCTGATGGGATTCGAGCGGCCGGACGGTGGTCGGATCACGCTGGACGGCGTGTCCATCGACGAGCTGACCAAGGCCAATCTGCGCCGGCAGTTCGCGGTCGTGTCGCAGGACATCGTGCTGTTCGATGCCTCGGTGGCGGACAACATCGCGTATGCGCAGGAGCGCGACGACGCCAAGCTGGAGCAGGTGCTGCGCGCCGCGGCGCTGTGGGACTTCGTGCAGACGCTGCCCGAGGGGCTGGACAGCAGCGTGGGGGCCAACGGCAGCAAGCTGTCGGGTGGTCAGCGTCAGCGTCTGGCGATCGCGCGGGCGCTGTACAAGGACGCGCCGGTGTGGATCTTCGACGAGGCGACCTCCGCCTTGGACACCGAGAGCGAGCGTGCGGTGCAGCAGGCGCTGGAGCAGTGGCAGGGGCGCAAGACGCTGATCGTCATCGCGCATCGGCTGTCGACGATTCGCCGCGCGGATTGCATTCAGGTGATGGCGAATGGCCAGGTCGTCGAGAGCGGCAGCCATGATGAGCTGATGGCGCGCGACGGCGTGTATGCGGGGATGGTGAAGGTTCAGCATTGAGCCGCTTGCCCCTTCGTTGAAGCGTCGAGCCCCTCTCCCATGAAGTGGGAGAGGGGTTGGGGTGAGGGCCGGGGCAGGCAGCGAGGCCCGATCGTTTCAGCCTGCGCGGGTCTGTCAGTAAATTCGTGTGTGAGGCATAGCATGTCGATAAGGAGCATGAATGCCACGCAAGACGAAGACGAATTCAGGTGCAGACAAGGCAGCGCAGCCGCAGTTCTCGGCTGAGGCGCTT
>NZ_JBCNLU010000014.1:0-118460 GCF_039595295.1 Roseateles sp. | reverse complement strand
GTCCACAATGCCTATGCCCCGCGAATGGAGGTCGACCCCCAGACCTACGCGGTGCGCGCCGACGGCCTGTTGCTGCACTGCGAGCCCGCCACGGCGCTTCCGATGGCGCAGCGCTACTTCCTGTTCTGATGATCCAAGTCTCCAAACTGCTGGCGCGCGGCGCCGGTCTGGCCCCGGTGCTGCTCAAGCGCGCCGCCACCGTCACGCTCGACTGGGACACGCGCCAGAAGAGCCGTTTCCAGGCCGCCGACAGCCAGGGCCGCGAGCTGGGCGTCTTTCTTCCGCGCGGTACCGCGGTGCGCGGCGGCGACGTGCTGGTGGGCGAGGACGGCTCGCTGGTGCGGGTGATCGCCGCGCCGCAGACGCTGCTGCGCATCACCGCCTGCACGGCCCACGGCTCGCCCTTCGATCTGGTGCGGGCGGCGTATCACCTCGGCAACCGCCATGTGCAGATCGAGCTCCAGCCCGATCACCTCAAGATCGAGCCCGACCACGTGCTGGCCGACATGCTGCGCGCGATGCATCTGATCGTGACCGAGGTCGAGGAGGCCTTCGAGCCCGAGGCCGGCGCCTATGCGGCGGGCGGTCATGGACAGGGTCACCATGGGCATGACCATGGCGATGACCATGGCCACGAGCATCACGGCCACGGCCACGGCCATGGCCACAAGCACGAAGTCCGCAAGACCATCGCGATCAATGCCGCGCCGGCCCCGCATGTGCACGGCCCCGGGTGTGGACACGATCACTGATCCGGTCCCGCCGCTGCTGCGGCTGACCTGGTTGGCGTCGCCGGCCTTGCCGATCGGCGCTTTCTCGTACTCGGAGGCGCTGGAGGCGGCCGTCGAGCACGGCCTTGTGCATGACGACGTCAGCGCCGGACACTGGCTGAGCCAGCAACTCGGACTGCTTGCGCGGGGCGACCTTGCGGCGATTGCGCAAGGTATTCTCGCCTGGCGCGCCAACGACGAGGAGGCGCTCCGCGATCTCGCGCGCTGGCTGCGCATCACCCGCGACGCCGCCGAGGCCCGCTTGCAGAGCGG
Source organism: Roseateles sp. (assembly GCF_039595295.1). GTDB lineage: Bacteria > Pseudomonadota > Gammaproteobacteria > Burkholderiales > Burkholderiaceae_C > Roseateles. Next base: position 117,417 of record NZ_JBCNLU010000014.1, on the reverse strand, counting down.
GCAGATGGGGCAATCGTTGCTGACCTGGCTGCGCGGCCAGCCGATGGCATCGCCGGCGCAACTGGCGTGCCTCGTCGACTGCTGCGGCGACGCGGCTCCCCATTACGCCTTGGTCATGTCGCTCGCGCTGGCGATCGTCGACGTGCCGGCCGATCAGGCCTTGTCCTCGCAGGCCTTCGGCTGGGCCGAGAACCAGGTGCAGGCCGCGCTCAAGGCCGTCCCCCTGGGGCAGACCGCCGGCCAGCGCGTGCTGACGCGGCTGGCCCGCGAGATCCCCGCCGCGGTCGCCGAAGCCATCGCCACGCCGCCCGCGCGGCGGCAGCTCTTCGCGCCCATGCTGTCCATCCTGGCGGCGCGCCACGAAACCCAGTACTCCCGACTCTTCCGATCATGAGCATCACCTCCACGACCTCCGCCGCGAGCGGCGCCGTCGGCGCCTCGCCCCTGCACCACATCCCCGGTCGCGCCAAGCGGCTGCCGCCGTTGCGCGTGGGCATCGGCGGTCCGGTGGGATCGGGCAAGACGACGCTGCTGGAGATGCTCTGCAAGGCGATGCGCGACAAGTGGGACCTCGTCGCCATCACCAACGACATCTACACGAAAGAGGACCAGCGCTTGCTGACGGTGAGCGGCGCGCTCCCGCCCGAACGCATCATGGGCGTGGAGACCGGCGGCTGCCCGCATACTGCGATCCGCGAGGACGCGTCCATCAACCTCGAGGCGATCGACCGCATGCTGGCGCAGTTTCCGGACGCGGACGTCGTGTTCATCGAGTCCGGCGGCGACAACCTGGCCGCGACCTTCAGTCCCGAGCTCAGCGATCTGACGATCTACGTGATCGACGTGGCGGCCGGCGAGAAGATCCCGCGCAAAGGCGGCCCCGGCATCACGAAGAGCGACCTCTTCGTGATCAACAAGACCGACCTGGCGCCGCACGTCGGCGCGAACCTCGAGGTAATGGCCTCGGACACGAAGCGCATGCGCCCCACGCGGCCCTTCGTCATGACCAACCTCAAGACGCTGAGCGGCCTGGACGAAGTGGTCGCCTTCATCGAGCGTCAGGGGATGCTCGGCCAAGGCTGAGGGACGTTGCGGGATGCCGGCGTGTCCCGCGACCACGCCCGAAGGGGCGAAGAACCCCGCATCCGGCGCTTGCGGACTGAACGGCGATGCAACGCGCCACGCCTTCCACTTCCTCGACGTCATCCGTCGCCTCGACCGATGCGTCGGTGGGGGATTCCCTTGAAGACCGGGGTGATCCCCAGCGCGCAGGGAGCACGAGTCGGCCGGCGCTGGCCTCGCAGAGCTCCTGCGCCTCGATCGGATCCGACGCGGCCCTGATCGACGACGAGGCCGATCGCATCGGGGGTGTCGGGCAGCGGGAGGCCGTGGCGCTCGCGCGCGACCTGCTTCGCGACGCGGATCTGTCGACCCCGCCAGGATCCGACGAGGCGCGGATCGATCATTTCCTCGTCGAAGGCGATCCGGCGCAGCTGCCGGCGGCGCTGCGAGCGGCGGTCGAGCAGCGCTTGGAGGCGGCGCCCGCGGCTGACCGCGAACGACCGTCCGTCTGCTTGCGGGCGGCGCTGGCCGCGCTGTCCCGGACCGCGACGGCGATCGACGCGGCGGCCGCCTCGGCCACCTCGATCTTGCGCTCGTTGGATGCGCGACCGATCGGACGGGCGACGCTGAATCTGGCGCACGGCGGCGCGCGCAACTTCATCGCCGTGGCCTTGCCCACCATGGTGCGGCAGGCCGTCGGCCGCGCGCTGGAGCTCGCGCTGCGCCAGGGCCCGGCCGAAGTCGTCCGCACCGTGCTGTCCTGCGTGTGCCTGATGCTGCCGGCGATCGGGCAGGGCGCGCTGTTCATCCGGGACGAGCGCGGCGGGCGCGCCACGGCGGCGTCGCGGCTCGCGCGCTGCGTGGCGATGTCTCAGCAGACGGCGGTCACCGCGCTGGGCGTCGCCACGGGAACAGTGATGGGCCTGGGCCACTGCGTGGCCTCGGGGCTGCTCTACCCGCTGATGCGCGACACCGTGCAGGCCCGTGTCCCGCTGCGCACCGATCCCCCGACCGGGCCCACGCGCGTGACGCTGGCCGCGAGCGTGCTCGCCTATGCCTTGGGACAGTTGATGCTGAGCCGCATCTTCCTGGCCTTCCCCGATGCGGTCGCGGACGGTGACGACGCGGGACATCCGCTGGCCTCCGGTTGCGCGATGCGCGGCCTGGCCAACGGCGCCTTCGAGCTGCTCGACATGCTGGTGGTCGTCGGCGCGCAGCATCTGGCCCGGCATGGTCAGGGCTCGCAGCCGCGGGTTCGTATCGGCAGCGGAGACCTCGCGCGAGCGCTGCGATCGCAGCAGCATTGGGACACGATGAGCGCGCGCAGCGCGCATGTGCTCACCATCGGGCAGCTGTACCAGTCGCTCAGCGCGAATCACATGCTGCCGGCTGCGCTGGCCGCGACGCTGGGCGCGGAGCGGGCCGATCTGGCCGCCGACTGGATCACGGAAGCCGTGGCCTTCGGCGCCACCGCGCTGAGCTATGCGGTCTGGACCGACCCGCTGCATGCGCGCGGCGCCGTGCTGCAGACCTTGGAGGAAGCGCATCGCGGCGAGGATCCGCCGCGCCAGTACGCCGGCAATCAGGCGGAGCCGGCCGTCGCGGGTGCAAGGTCGAACGACGGCGAGCTGATCGGTTATGTCAGGGGCAGCCCGCGCGCGCGCAGCGCGTCGTTGACGCAGCGTCGGACATCGGTGGCGCGCCCCGCTCCGCCGTCTTCAACACCGGCGACCACGGCAACGGATGCGATTGATGAGCGCGACGCTCGTGGCGTGCAGGGGCTGTCCGAGCGTGGTCAGGACCGCGAGGCGGCGAACTGAATTCCACGTCCGCATCCGGCGAGACAGGCGCGGCGTGCGGCACAAGACTGCGGGCTTCTTCTATCCCCAGGGAGTTCTTCATGACGAGCCACGACAGCCACGACCTTCAACGAGCGACATCCACGTCCGTCTGCGCCCCCGCTTCGACCTCGGCGTCGACCGAGTCCGCGACGATGCAGGCAATCCCCGTCTCCGGCTGCCTCAAGCGCAAGGTCGCGCTGATCACCGGCGCCAGCAGCGGCATCGGCCGCGCGACGGCGCGACTTTTCGCGAGGGAAGGCGCCGCGGTCGTCGTCGGCGCGCGGCGCCAGGCGGAGCTGGAGACGCTGGTGGGGGAGATCGAGGCCGAGGGCGGCCATGCCGCCGCGCTTGCCGGCGATGTGCGTGAGGAGGCCTTCGCGCAGGCGCTGGTGGCGCTGGCGCAGTCGCGCTTCGGGGGCCTGGACATCGCCTTCAACAACGCGGGCGCGATGGGCCCGCTGGGACCGACGCAAGACGTGACCCTGGCCGCCTGGACCGAGGCGCTGAACGTCAACCTCACCGGCGCCTTCCTGGGGGCCAAGCACCAGCTGCCGGCGCTGTGCGCGCGGGGTGGCGGGTCGCTGATCTTCACCTCGACCTTCGTCGGCCATACGGCGGGCTTCCCAGGGGCCGCCTGCTATGCGGCGGGCAAGTCGGGCCTGATCGGCCTGACGCAGGCGCTGGCCGTGGAGGTTGCGGCGGACGGCGTGCGGGTCAACGCGCTGCTGCCCGGCGGCACCGACACGCCCATGGCGCGCGAGATGAACGCGACGCCCGAGGCGCTCGCGAAGGTCGCGGCCCTGCATGCGCTGGGTCGCATCGCCGAACCCGAGGAGATGGCGCGGGCGGTGCTCTTCCTCGCCTCGCCGGCCTCATCCTTCATGACCGGCGCGACGCTGCTGGTGGACGGCGGCGTGTCGATCAAGAAGGTTTGAGCGGGCCGAAGACCCTCTCCCCAGCCCTCTCCCGCAAGCGGGCGAGGGGGCATTCAGCGCGGTGCTCGTTCACTCTCTCTCTCGCTCTCTCTCGGTGCCGGTTCACTCCCTCTCCCGCGCTGCGGTTCACTCCCTCTCCCGCGCTGCGGTTCACTCCCTCTCCCGCGGGGCGGTTCACTCCCTCTCCCGCGGGGCGGGAGAGGGCGGGGGAGAGGGTGGGAGGGTGGAACGCCTCGGTCGCTCAGGCGCCCTGTCGCTCACGCAATCTGCGGCGTCGGATCCCCGCGTTCATCCTTGTCGTGGTCATCCCCCTTGCTCGCGCCCTTCGCCCCCTTGCGATTCGCCAGCAAGAACGCGACGAACTGCCACGCGATGAACACCGCGATGATGCCCAGCAGCGTCGCGCTGATCGGCCGCTGCACGAAGACGTCGAACTTGCCGCGGCTGATCAGCATCGCCCGGCGGAAGTTCTCCTCCAGCATCGGGCCCAGGATGAAGCCCAGCATCAACGGAGCCGGGTCCATGTCCAGCCGCATGAAGATGTAGCCGGCCAGCCCGAAGGCCGCGGTGACGAAGATGTCGTCCAGGTTGTTGTTGACGCTGAAGGTGCCGATGCAGCAGAAGAACAGGATCGACGGGAACAGCACGTTGTACGGGATCTTGAAGACCGACAGCCAGTAGCGCACCAGGGGCACGTTCAGCACCACCAGGAACACGTTGCCGACCCACATCGACGCCACCAGGCCCCAGAAGATGTCCGGGTGGCCGCCGATCATGTTGGGACCCGGCTGGATGCCCTTGATGATGAAGGCCGCCATCATCAGCGCCATCACCGGGTTCTCCGGGATGCCGATGGACATCAGCGGAATGAAGCTGGTGCGAGCCGCCGACTCGTCCGCCGCGGCCTGACCGGCCACGCCCTCGATCGCGCCGTCGCCGATTTCGTGGCGGTACTTGCTGACCTTCTTGTCCAGCGCGTAAGCCGCGAACTGGGCGATCGTCGGGCCGCCGCCGGGCAGGATGCCCAGCACCGAACCCACCACGCTGCCGCGCAGCGCGCTCGGGATGATGCGCTTGAACTCCGGCCACGTGGGCATCAGGTGGATCTTGCCGTTGAAGGGCGTGCGCTCGTTCTTGGCGTCCAGGTTCTTGGAGATCTCCGCGATGCCGAAGCAGCCCAGCGCGATGCTCACCAGGCCCACGCCTTCCGCCAGGAAGGGCATGTCGAAGGTGTAGCGCTCCATGCCCGAGTTGACGTCGGTGCCGATCTGGCCGAACAGCACGCCGATCAGGCACATCGCCAGCCCGTTGAGCAGACTGCCGGTGGTCACGAAGCTCACGCACAGAAAGCCCAGCAACATCAGCGCGCAGTAGTCGGCCGGGCCGAACAGGAAGGCCACTTCGCCCAGCGTCGGCGCCAGGCAGGCCAGCACCACGATGGCGACGGTGCCGCCGATGAAGCTGGAGATGCCCGCGGTGAACAGGGCCAAGCCTGTCTTCCCTTTCAAGGTCATCTGGTAGCCGTCGATGCAGGCCACGATGGAGCTGGCGTGCGGGATCTTCATCGTGATCGCGCTGACGCTGTCCCCGTACTGGGCCCCGTAGTAGATGCCGGCGAGCATGATCAGCGCGCCGTTGACCGGGATGGAGTAGGTCAGCGGCAGCAGCACGCTGATGGTGGCGAGCGGGCCCAGTCCGGGCAGCAGGCCCACGAGGGTGCCGACCACGCAGCCGATCGCGCAGAACATCAGGTTCTGCCAGGTCAGCGCGTGCTCGAAGCCGAAGGCGAGGTTGTGCAGGATTTCCATGGCCAGGTCCTTACAGCAGCGGCAGGTTGAGGCCGAGGAACTTCTGGAACACGAAGGCGATCGCCAGCAGGCCGGCGCTGATCACGATGTTGCGTTTCCAGGAGTAGTTGCTGCCCGCGGCGGTGGCGATGAAGACCATCACCACGATGCCGGCGGACATGTTGACCCAGCGCGAGACCAGCGAGAACGCGCACAGCGCGCCCAGCACCAGACCGATGTTCTTGTACTGGAAGCTCATCGCCGGACCGCCGGCGACGATGCCGCGCACGATGGTGGCCAGGGCCACCAGGCCGAGCAGGACGCTGATCATCAGCGGGAAGAGGCCGGGACCGGCGTGGTCCATGCGGCCGATGGGATAACGCAGCGCGCCGAGTCCGAAGAACAGGGCGACCGCGGCGAGGAAAATGCCTCGCGCTAAGGAGCGGTTGATCATGGACGCACCGGAGGTGAATGAACGGAATGCGCTCATGTTTCCGGCGACGCCCCGCGAAGTCATACGCGTTAACCGCAGAATCCATCGGCCTTGTGCGACGGGACAGCTTTCCGACAGCTTCAAGTCAAGGCTGCGTTAAACACGCATCAAGACAGCGTCATCACGACGCGATGTCCGGCACGAAGAGAAAGGACGCGGCCGAGAGCACGACCTGACGCTCATGCCCCAGCGCCGCGAGCGCGTGGTCGACCGGCGTCGAGAACGCGCCGCCGGCCGGCGAGACGATCACCTGCTCCAGCTTCGCGAAGCCCCTGACTGACACCTTGCCCTTCACGACCGGATGACCGCGGCGCGCGATCAGGACGTGGCGCTCGTGATAGAGCGTCCCGGCATGTCGGTGCTGCGGACCCATGCGGTGCATGGCGCCGATCGCATTCCGCGCGCAGAACGGCGGCGACTATCCGGACGGGCATCAGCTCGGCGACGAGGTGGCGCCCGCGCTCAGCGGCTTTGCGGCGCACGTCGCGGGCTGAGACTTTGTCGCGATCCGATACGCGCTCGGGACCGTAATCGTGCCCCACGCCGTTCCGGTTTCAGCCGGCGATGACGTGCAGCACGCGGTGCAGGTGCGCTGGCAGCGACGGGCTGGACAGCTCGAACGCGCAGCCGCTCGGGAGCAGGAAGAAGCCCAGCTGTTCGATGGCGACCGCGCGCGGGTCGAGGCTGGCGGCCAGGGACGCCGATGTCGACGTTGCGGTCGATGCCGATGTCGACGTCGGCGCACCGCCCTCGCGCCGCTCGCTGGCGCGCGAGCCGTCGATGACGGTGATTGCGCCGGATCCCACGACGCGCAGCCCGCGACCGGGGCGGATCAGCAGGGCGGTGTCCTCGTCGATGCCCACGCCCAGATGACGCGGCGAGAGCGTCACCAGATGCAGCAGCCGGGCGTGACGCCGGCGCTGCGCGAAATGCTGGTCGATGACCAGCGCCGGCATCAGACCCATCGCCGCATGCAGCGACTCCGGCTGGCCCAGCGCGACGATCTGCTCGTTGAGATCGCCCACCGGCATGTGCGCGCCCAGCGCCGAGGCGCCGGCGCTGGTGCCGGCGATGGCGAGCTCGCCGCGGGCATGGCGCTCGCGCATCAGCGCATGCAGCGGCGTACCGGCGATGACGTCGACCAGACGCTCCTGATCGCCGCCCGTCATGAAGAGCAGATCGGCGTCGCCCAACGCGGCCAGCGCCTCGGGACGGCCGGCGGCGGCGCGGTCGCGGATGTCCAGCCAGCGCGGCTCGGCGCCCAGCGACCGGAAGGCGGGCTCGTACTGGGACCACAGGAACTCGGGCTCGCCGCTGGCGGTGCTCAGCACGACCAGCTTGAGCGCGGCGCCGGCCGGACGTGCGGCCGGGCGCTCGGCCAAACCGGCGGTGACCAGCTCGCGCAGGACGGCGCCCGGGGTCAGGCGGTCCTCGTTGCCGCCGATCAGGGCGAGGAGGGCGGGACGGGCGGGAAGGGAAGGGGCCATGCTCGGCAGGTGAGGGGCGGGGCGCCGTGTCGATCGCGAGGATCGGGCCGCGGTGCCGCGATCGAGAAGGGCGTCAGAACTTGCGGTCCCTGTCCAGCGAGTCGCAAGTCCCGCTGAACTTGGACATGCCGTCCAGCGCGATGTGTCCGTTGCGCCGGTCGATCGTGATCTTGGGTTGATTGAAGTTGTTGAGCTTGAACGCGCCGCGGATGAAGTCGCGGGAGACGTTCAGGTCGGTGATCGGGAACCAGCCGTCCTCGTTGTCGGCATGAATCGGCGGGACCATCTCCTTGGCGGGACGGATGCGGCCGCGCTCGCCGTTGATGTCGATGGTCAGCGAGGTGTCGTAGTCCTGCTTCTTGAGCTCCACGCCGCTGCGCGCCACGTACTTGCGCTTGTCGGTGTCGTACTCGTAGCCCGACTTCAGCTCGTTGCCGAGCTTGTGGCCCTCCCCGTAGCACACCAGTGCGATGTGCTCGCGGTAGCCGTCCTGCGGGCCCGGGTCGCGGAACTCGGGCGCGCCGCCGCCGCGTGCGGCGCTCTGGCGGCAATCCGGGGCGGGCGTGGCGACGATGGCGTCGTAGCGGCCCTCGCGCGTGGTCACGGACAGGCACACGCCGCGCTGCTCGTTCCACCAGTAGGTCCATTTGCGGTCGTCGCCCTGACTGCCGCCGGCGGACACGTAGCCGCGAGACAACAGCTGCGATTCGGCGCCTGCGGCGCGCGCGCCCACCAGGTCGCGGACGTCGGCCGGCGTCGACTGCGCCAGGACCGGCATCGACAGCCCGGCCAGCGCACACGCGGCGGCCAGGGCGGGGAACTTGCGAATGTGCGTGCGGTTCATCTGCATGGGCCTCTCCTGAAGGATGTGACGCTCCGATTCTGGATCGGTTCGCGGGGGCCTTGGCGCAAGCTCGCCATCGTTCGGACAAGCGGCGAAGCGGGGAAAAAGACGAGAGACGAGCTGGGGCGGGCGCCGTCGCGGTCGCGGTCGCGGCAAGACCGCCGCGACTGGCGGAGACGGTGAGATTCGAACTCACGGAGGGCGCAAACCCTCGGCGGTTTTCAAGACCGCTGCCTTAAACCACTCGGCCACGTCTCCCAGGAGGGAAGGCGCGCATTGTATGCGCGGCTCAGTCCGCCCCGGGCTTTCGCGCTTGCGCGCACTTCACCTGGATGATTTCGAGCACCTGGCCGTCGGCCACGCGCGCGGCGCTGAGCTCGCCGCCCCAGACGCAGCCGGTGTCCAGCGCCAGCAAGTCGGGCCGTTGCACCAGTCCCAGCGTCGACCAGTGGCCGAACGCGATCGGATGGCCCGCGGTGCGCCGCCCCGGCACGTCGAACCAGGGCATGAAGCCCTCGGGCGCCGTGCCCAGACCTTCCTTGGTCTTGAAGTCCAGCTTGCCCTTGGCGTTGCAGAAGCGGGTCCGCGTCAGCACATTGATGATGAAGCGCAGCCGCTCCACGCCGGTGAGCTCGTCCTTCCAGCGGTCGGGCTCATTGCCGTACATCTGGGGGAGGAAGTCGGCCAGATCCGGGCCGCTCAGCAGCGCGTGGACCTCGTCGGCCAGCGCCAGCGTCTGGTCCGCGTCCCATTGCGGCACCACGCCCGCATGCACCATCAGCCAGCCCTGCGACCGGATCGCCAGGCGCTGGCGGCGCAGCCAATCCAGCAGCGCTTCGCGGTCGGGCGCGTTCAGGATGGCGTCCAACGTGTCCCCCTTGTGCGGGGCCCGCACGCCCGCGGCCATGGCCAGCAGATGCAGGTCGTGGTTGCCCAGCACACACTGCGCCGCGTCGCCCAGCGATTGCAGCCGGCGCAACGTGGTCAGGGAGTCGGGGCCGCGATTGACGAGGTCGCCCAGCAGATAGAGGCGGTCGCGGGAAGGGGAGAAATCGATCTTCTCGAGCAGCCGGGCCAACGCGTCGCAGCAGCCCTGGAGATCGCCGATGAGGTAATGCATGCGGGGGATTGTGCGGTGTCGATGTCACCCAGGGTCTGCTAACCTTGCCGACCTTGTGTTTTGGGCGCGACTCCGGGAAACCCCCAGTCCGCGCTGTCAATGGATACCGCCCTAGTCCTCTTCCTGATTCTGCTCAACGGTTTGTTCGCCATGTCGGAGATGGCCCTCACGGCCTCCCGCAAGGCACGCTTGCAGGTCATGGTGGAGAGCGGCGAGGCCGGCGCGCAGGCCGCCATGGACCTGCACGAGAATCCCACCAAGTTCCTGTCCACGGTGCAGATCGGCATCACCTCGATCGGCGTGCTCAACGGCATCGTCGGCGAGGCCGCGTTCTCCGGCCCGGTGGCCGAGTTCCTGCGCGGGCACTTCCCGATCACCGACCGTGCCGCGGACATCACCGCCATCGGGCTGGTGGTGATGGTGCTGACCTTCGTGACCATCATCTTCGGCGAGCTGGTGCCCAAGCGCCTGGGCCAGATGTTCCCCGAAACCGTCGCCCGCCTGGTCGCCCCCCCGATGGAGGTGATGTCGCTGGTGACGCGGCCCTTCGTCAAGCTGCTGAGCTTCTGCACCGAGTTCACGCTCAAGCTGCTGGGCATCGGCGGCAAGTCCAATCGCGCGGTGACGGAAGAAGAGATCGCCGCCAGCCTGGAAGAGGGGCTGGACGCCGGCGTGATCGAGGAGCACGAGCACCAGATGGTGCGCAACGTCTTCCGGCTGGACGAGCGCCAGATCGGCTCGATGATGATTCCGCGCGCCGAGATCGCCTGGCTGGACGCGAGCGACCGGCCCGAGCAGGTGCTGCAGATCCTGCGCGCCCACGGCTACAGCCGCTACCCGGTCTGCCGCGGTGGGCTGCACGACGTGGTGGGCGTACTCAGCACGCAGCATCTGCTGGCGCGCGCGCTGGCTGGCGAGTCGCTGGATCTGTCGACGGGGCTTGAGGCCCCGGTCTTCGTGCCCGAGACGCTGTCGGGCATGGAGCTGCTCGCGCACATGCGCGGCACGGAAACCCCGCTGGTGTTCGTCGTCGACGAGTACGGCGAAGTGCAGGGTGTCGTGTCGTCGCGTGACGTGCTGGAAGCGATCGCGGGCGAGTTCAACTCGCCCGACGGCGAAGACGCCTGGGCGGTGCAACGCGAGGACGGCAGCTGGCTGATGGACGGCCTGATTCCGGTGACCGAGCTGAAGGACCGCCTGGCACTGAAGGAACTGCCCGAGGAGGATCGTGGGCGCTACAACACCCTGGCCGGCATGGTGATGCTGCTGCTGGGGCGTCTGCCGCGCACGGCCGATGTGGTGGAGTGGGACGCGTGGAGATTCGAGGTGGTCGACCTCGACGGCAAGCGTGTGGACAAGGTGCTGGTCTCGAGACTGGCAGACGATGGAGTGACTGAATGAGCAACCCCCCGATGTATACGAATCTGGTGCCCGTGGATCGGGTCCAGCACAAGACTACGCGCATGAAGACGGGCGTGTCCGCGATCGACCGGCTGCGTCCGCTGAACTCGCTGTTCATCGCAGTGGCCGAGATGGCCGACGTGGCGCTGGAGTACCCGATCGTGTTCGTGCGCGTGGGCGCCGGCGAAGGCCAGAACCCCGCCATCGCCCCCCTGGCGGTCTTCGGCCTCAAGCAGGGCAGCAATGTGTTCATCAAGGACGACCAGTGGCAAGGCCGCTATCTGCCGGCCTACATCCGCCGCTACCCGTTCGCGATGGCGCGCATGAGCGACGACAGCAACGAGATGGCGCTGTGCATGGACATCGACTCGGGCGCCTTCTCCGGTACCGAGGGCGAGCCCCTGTTCAAGGAAGACGGCGAAGCCAGCGAGCTGCTGCTCAACGCCAAGCAGTTCTGCGAAAACTTCGAGATCGAGGCCGAGCGCACCCGCCAGGCCTGCGAAGTGCTGGCCCAGCTGAACGTGCTGCAGGACATGCGCTTCGAGGCGCAACTGCCCAGCGGCGAGAAGCTGGACGTCGACGGTTTCATGACCATCAACGAGAAGGCCCTGTCCGAGCTGCCCGACGACAAGGTGCTGGAGTTGCATCGCAACGGCCTGATGGAGCTGATCACCATGCACCGTCTGTCGCTGCGTCACATGAGCCGCCTGGCTCAGATGTACGTGCCGGCCTGATCGCCGGGCGCCGGCGACGACGCCGACCGGCGCGCGGCGTCCCTCGGACCAGGGACCCACGCCCGGGCGAAAGCCGGCCCGGGCGAACCCCAAGCGGGTTTGCTTGAGTACGGCGTACGAGGAAGCCTCGATAGCATCCACACCCCTCACGAGGACGTTGGATGTTGTTCGAGGCTTTCTTGTCTTCCGCCGCGATGGAGACGGTGTTCTCTCCCGCCGCGGTGGTTCAGTCGATGATGGATGTGGAGGCCGCGCTGGCGCGCGCGGCCGCCGGGGCGGGTCTGATTCCCGCGCCCGCCGCGCAGGCGATCGTCAGCCTGTGCCGCGCCGAGCTCTATGACGTGCAGGCGCTGGTCGCCGCCGCGCCGCGCAGCGGCAGCCTGGCCTTGCCCATGGTGCAAAGGCTGCGCGAGACGGTGGCGCTGTTCGATCCCGCCGCCGCGGTCTACGTGCACCGCGGCGCGTCGGCGCAGGACCTGGTGGACACCGCCATGGCGATGCGTTCGCGCGAGGCGCTGCGCCTGATCGACGACGACCTGCAGCTGCTCTGCGGGCAGTTGCTGGATCTGGCCGAGCGCCACGGCGCGGTGCCGCTACTGGGCCGCACGATGATGCAGCCCGCGCAGGTGATCAGCCTGCGCTTCAAGCTCATGAACTGGCTGATGCCGCTGCTGCGCAGCGCCGAGCGTCTGCGCGAGCAGGGCCGCGAGTCGCTGCAATTGCAGCTGGGCGGCGCGGTCGGCACGCTCGACGGTTTCGGCGATCGCGCGGGCGAGGTGCTGGAGGCGGTCTCGCTGGAGCTCGGCCTGCCCGCGCCCGAGATGGCCTGGCACACGCAGCGCGACCGTTGGTTGCGGCTTGGGCTGGAGGTCGGTCTGCTGTGCGGCAACCTGGGCAAGCTGGCGCAGGACTTCGCGCTGATGGCCCAGGCCGAGATCGACGAGCTCAACGAGCCGCCGGGCGAGGGCTACGGCGCCTGCACCACCATGCCGCACAAGAAGAATCCGGTGGCGGCGCTGCAGGCGCTGTCGGCGGTGCAGCGCGCCCCCCAGCGGGTGTCGGGGCTGCTGGCCTGCATGGCGCAGGAGCATGAGCGCGGCCTGGGCCAGCAGCAGGCGGAGCTCGCCGACTGGAGCGGCCTGATGGGCAGCGCCCATGCGGCGGTGCAGGCGCTGACCCGCGCGATGGCGGAGCCGGTGGTGCGCGTGGACCGCATGCGCGGGCATGTGCTGGACCGCCAGGGCCTGGTGGCCAGCGAGCGCCTGGAGTTGCTGCTGCTCCCGCGCCTGGGCCGCCAACGGACCGGCGCCTTTGTCCGGGATCTGATACATCGGGTCCGTCAGGGGCAGGGGACGCTGGAGCAGCTGCTGGATGCCGCCATCGACGTCGGCGACCTGCCGGCCACCGCGCTGACATCGGCCGAGCTCAAAGGGCTGTTCGACATCGACGCCGTGGCAGCGCAAGCGGACGGCCGGGTCGACGAGTTGATGGCGCGGGCGCGGGAGCGTCTGGACGCGCTGGCGGCTCAACCGCTCGCCTGACGCGCATTGGGGGCGGTTCACAGCCAAATATCCCAGTGCCGCGTAAGGATTTCTGCAAAAACAGGGGTGTCGCTTGTCCCCTGATTTCGCTAATTGAACTTAATACACCTAGTTACATCTGCAACAGAATTGGCTGTCGGGACTCGGCGAATTCTTCCGTGGGTATCCGCTTCTACGAACCGGCACGAGGCGTTGCGAGCGATTTCTCGTGCATGCCCGCCATGTAACTGGATTCCCTCAAATGCGGGGTTCGGCACGCATGGGGGATTGACCAGCCCCTAAACCCAGTACAGACCCGTAAGACCAAAGTCGCATTTGTTAACTATCGTATGGGCCAGCAGTAATTACTTTGAGTGGGCCATAGACTCGCCTTGATAACGAAGCAGTCTGGAGTTGGGAATGAGCGACGAAGCGCATCTGTCGGAAATTGAGCTGGAAGCCCCTGCAAGTCCTTTGCAGGCCTTCCAGACCGTTCATGCCGACATTCCGTTTGTTCGCTCGGACTCCGTCCACCTCGTTTCGCGGGACACCGAGTTTGGCCGCATCGAGATCCGTGCGCTGATGGAACAGACCGGCAGCGACCTGCTGGAACGCCGCTACGCGTCACGGGGTTACAAGCTGAGCCGCTCGGCGGACGTCACGCTGGGGGCTTATTGGGAAGGTCGGCTGGTCTCCACCCTGGGATTGCGGCGCGACGCCGGCAGCCTCGCCGCCGATCAGAGCTTCCCGGAAGAGATGGCCTCCATGCGCCGCCAGGGCTGGCAGCTGTGCGAGTTCACCCGGCTGGCCGCCGATCCGGAAGGCCCGTCCAAATTGGTGCTGGCCAGCCTGTTCCATCTGGCCTATCTGCACGCCATGCATTACTGGGGCGTCGAGTTCCTCGTCATCGAGGTGAACCCGCGCCACAAGGGCTTCTACCGCCGCATGCTGGACTTCCAGCCGCACGGCGAGCAGCGTCTGCATCGCAGCGTCGGCGCGCCGGCGGTGCTCATGAGCCTGTCGCTGGCCTACGGCTCCACGCAGGTCGCCAAGCACGGCGGCTCGCTGAATGAGGACGGCCGCTCGCGCACGCTCTTCCCCTATTTCTTCTCGCCCAAGGACGAACCCGAGCTGCTGCGCAAGCTGGCGGACGTCTACGGCTACGACGCCTGATCGTCACGGGACGCCGCCGGGTCCACATGCACGGGGCGTAACGGGAGGATTCCTCATTTCGCGTGTTTCGTCCGCGAATCGGTAGATACGACCTGCGTACTCGATGCCCTTGAATCCGCCAGGACAGGCGGTCGAAAGGTCATTGCATGCGACTGTCTTCCTTCTTGAATCGCGCCGCGCCAGGTCTGGACGACGCTGAGCCTCGCGGTACCGTGGTCAGTGGCTGGGCGACGACGCGGCATGAGGACTCCCACAACATCTCCGCGCTGCGGACGGCGCTGAACCAGCTCAAGCGGCATCGCACGCCGCAGTTCCACGACGCAAAGAAGGCCTGGCTGAGATCGCTGGACCGCCGCCTGGCGCAGCCGGGGCTGCGTTGGGACGAGCGATCGAGCTTGCGGGCCGAGCTCCACGTGCTGGACGTGGAGACTCGCATCGCGCGAGCGTCTCTCGGGGTGGGGGCGATGGTACGCGGATGGATCAAGCATCACCCGCAAGAGCACCCCGGCTGCAATGATGACGACCTGCAGCGCCTGTCCCAGGCTCGAGTCGGCTTCGCCAACGAGTTGCTGCGGCAACTGGACAGAGGTGGGAGCCTGGACCAAGCCCTGGAGGCGCACCTCGACGCACTGGAGCGTTCCGACCCCGCCGCTCACGCGGCAGCGTTGAACGCGCTCGATGCGGGCCGCCATCTGCAGGACGATCGCCAGCAGGACGCCTGCATCGAGGTCGCCGAGCGGCTCGCCGTTCGGGCCCAGCGTGCCCAGCGGAGCGCCGAGCCTTCCTCGGCCCCCAGGGACGCGCCGCGCATGCCCACGGATGTGCTGGTCCATCTGGCCAGCGTGATCGCCGATGTCGCCCGCCGGCATCCCGGGGATGCGGCGCTCGATCGGATCTCGGGGGATGCCCGCCGGCTCTTCACCACGCACGGCGCGACCTTGGCGACGGTGCGCGGGCTGGCCGCAACGGCGGCCGGCCGGCTCGCCCAGCTGGGGGAGCATGCGCAGGCGCGGCGCTGTTTCCAGCTGGCGCAGCAACTGCCGCGACGCGCGCAGCAGGACGGGGCGACCGCGCTCAATCGCCAGCAACTGCATGAGAACCTTTACGGTCGGGTCTTCGACAGCCAATGGATGGCGAATCTGGTCGACCACCCCCCCGTGGGCGTGCTGAGCGCGGTGAAGGACGTCGGCGCGGCTTACACCACGCGCCTGGCCGAAGGCAGCGTCGTCGCCGAACGGGCGAGCCTGGCGCTGCGGCAGATGCTGGTGGACCACCAGCGGCCCTGGATGAACGCGGTGCCCGCTCTGCGGCCGCTGCTCCTGGCGGGAGACGGCCCCTCCTCGCGCCGCGCGCTGGTGGACTACTTGCGGAGCCCGGTGGTCGACGGCCACGATGCGGTGGCGCGGACCTACCTGATGGTCTGGGCGGGCAATGCGTACCGGGATGCCGCCAAGGCGGCGGGCGAGGAACATCTCATTCCCGCGGCGACGCTGGCGAGCGATGCCAACTACAGCCGGGTGATCACGAAGCAGGCCCTGCGCGATCGGTCGACGACGCTTCTCATGGCACGCGGCGTCGGCATCCATCTGCCGCACCAGCCGGCACCCGTGGACCCGCTCCCGTTGACGCCCGCCTGGCGCTCCGCCGCGGTCTACCGCGTCGGAAAGACCGTGGCGGGCAAGCCCGGCGAAGTGGGCGCGACCGAGTTCTCCCGTTCCCTCGACATCCAGCACGAGCGTGCGCTGCCCGTCGGATCGGGCGTCTCGGGCAGCACCAACCTGTTGATGCATGCCTTCGCCGGGCTGCGCGACGCGGGCTTGCACAACGCTTCCGCGCGCGACTTCCTCCTGGCGGCCGGCATGATGCTGAACTACGACGGCGGGCATTCGTTGCACGAGGCGCTGTGGGTCGGCAACCAGTTGGACCGGACGCTCAATCTGGGTCTGGGCCTGGACGACACCGGCTCGCCGCCCCAGGAGTTCGTCTCCGACTACGCCGCCTTTGCCGACGGCTTCCCGCCGCAGACACGCGAGCGGTTGCGCGAGGCGATGGACCAAGCCTGGACCGGCACGCAGGCCTACCTCAAGCAGCACAGCCATTTCGCCAAGGACGATGCCTGAGGGTCGACGGGCGGCCTGATGCGTCCGCATCGCGGCGCCGCCTGCCGCATGCAGGGGATCCGCGCGCGAACCATCGACCGACGCGGCCTCCGATGCCGGCTTGGACGATCACCTGAGCCGGCGCTTGGACTTCGTTCGTCGCAGCACCGCGCGCGTGGCGGCGTGGCTCGATCCCGTTCGGCCGCGCGAACCCCGAAACGGTACCGACTGCCCCTCCCGCGGCATCGGCATCACGCTGATGCACCAGCCGGTGGCGGCGGACCATCCGCGGCTGATCAGCGTCGAGCGTCCGGCCACGACCTGACGTCCCGGCCTTGCCGACGCAGAGGGTGGCCGGTGGTACTCGGCGTTGATCGACGCGCAGCACATGCGCGGTCTTCCGTTCGCGACCGGCGTGTCGGGCTGCACCTCGGTGCTGCTCCATCTGTTTGCGAGCCAACGCGATCGCGGCCTGCTCGGCTCGCCCCCTTGCGCGGTGTCGGCCGGCGATGCCTTGCTGGCCGCGGCGATGACGCTGACCTACGACGGCGGCCACTCGCTGTTCGAGTCCTTCTGGACCGGACAGCGGATGGACACCCCGCTGGCGCTCGGTCTGGGCCTCGTCGCGCGCGACGACACGGATCCCGGCGATGCGGGCGATTACGAGCGCATGGAGCGCGCTTTCCAAACATCAACCGCCGGCGCCTTTCGCCGCGCGACGACCGAGGCCTGGCGCGGCACGATCCGCTACTTCGAGCGCCACCATCGCGGGGCCCGCGATCTTCCGTCGCCGACGGCCGCAAGCCCGCCGGGCTGATCCTCGGCGCCGGCCGAGGCGCTCGCCCGTGAGGGCAGGCTGTCGCGCTCAGGCCTCCAGCCAATGCAGGCTGAACCAGTCCCGCTCGTCCGTCCAATGGGCGGCCGGACGGAAGCCGGCCTCGCGCGCCAGGTCCTGGAAGCTGGCCACGCTGTACTTGTAGGAGTTCTCGGTGTGCAGGCTCTCGCCGGGCGCGAGCGTGTACTGCCGGCCCTGCAGCTGCAGCAGCTGCCGGCCGCGCGGCAGCAGGTGCATCTCGATGCGGTGCAGACGCGGCTCGTAGAAGGCGTAATGGTCGAATCCGGCCGCGTCGCATTCCAGGCCCAGCTCGCGCTGCGCATGCCGCAGCAGATTCAGGTTGAAGCGCGCGGTCACGCCTTGCGCGTCGTTGTAGGCCGCATGCAGCAGCGCCGGATCCTTGATCAGGTCGACGCCGATCAGCAGCGCGCCGCCGTCGAGCTCCTCGCGCAGCAGCTTCAGGAACTCCAACGCCTGCGCCGGGTCGAAGTTGCCGATGCTGGAGCCGGGGAAGAAACCGATGCGGCGACCGTCCCTCGGCGGATCCGGCAGCACATGCATGCGGGTGAAGTCGGCGACCACCGGCAGGATGCGCAGCGCCGGATGCTCGGTCTGCAGCGCCTCGCAGGCCGCGAGCAGGTGCGGCCCGGAGATGTCCACCGGCACGAAGCTGTGCAGGCGCTCGGCGCGCTCCAGCAGCAGGCGAACCTTGAGCAGCGCGCCGGCCCCGTACTCGATCAGCTGCGCATCGCGGCCCATGCGCCGGGCGAGCTCGGGCGCATGCCGCCGCAGCAGCGCGAGCTCGGTGCGCGTGGGGTAGTACTCGGGCAGCTCGCAGATGCGCTCGAACAGCGCCGAGCCCTCGGCGTCGTAGAAGTACTTGGGCGAGATCTCGCGCACCGGTCCGGCGAGCGCCGCGTGCAGGTCGTCGGCAAAGCTGCTCATGCCTGGGTCTCCGTGCGCGGACGCGCATCGCGGGCCAGTCGCAGCCCGCTGAATTGCCAGCGCGCGGCCGGCGGGAAGAAGTTGCGGTAGGTCGGGCGGGTGTGTCCGGCCGGTGTCGCGAGACTGCCGCCGCGCAGCACCAGCTGGCCGACCATGAACTTCCCGTTGTATTCCGAAGCGGCGCCCTCCAGCGGACGGAAGCCCGGGTAGGGGTGATAGGCCGAACGGGTCCATTGCCAGACCTGATCGTCGAGCTGCGCCATGCCGGGCAGGGCGGCCGCGGCCTCCCATTCCTGCTCGGAGGGCAGGCGTGCGCCGGCCCATTCGGCGTAGGCGGCCGCCTCGTAGAAGCTGAGCTGCATCACGGGCGCGTGCGGGTCCAGCGGCCTCAAGCCCTGCAGCCCGAAGACGGACCAGCCGGCACTTTCGCCATCTCCGTCGCCATCCCCGTGGCCGTCGCCTTCCGGCGCAAGCCAGTAGGCGGGCGCGCGCCAGCCCTGCGCCTGCACCGTGGCCCAGCCGTCGGACAGCCACCAGCGCGGCTCGCGATAGCCGCCGGCCTCGATGAAGCGCAGGAAGTCGCCGCAAGTGACCAGGCGGCTGGCCATCTCGAAGGGCTCCAGCCAGACGCGGTGACGCGGCCCCTCGTTGTCGAAGGCAAAGCCTGCCCCTGGCGCGGCGGCGTCATGGCCGATGTCGACCAGCCCGCCCGCATGCGCGATCCACTCGGCGCGCGATTCCGGGAAGCGCGCCGGCTCGCCGGCCCGCATCGCCGGCCGCCACGGGTGGCAGGACAGCAGATGCAGCGCATCGGTCAGCAACAGCTCCTGATGCTGCTGCTCGTGGTTCAGGCCGAGCTCCAGCGTCGGCGCGATCACGGCCCATTGCTCGTCACCGGCGCGCGCAATGAGCGCATGCAGTTGCTCGTCGACATGGCGCCGATAAGCACGGACCTCGTCCAACGAGGGCCGCGTCAGCAGACCGCGCTGGGGCCGCGGATGGCGAGGCCCCAAGCCCTCGTAATACGAGTTGAAGAGCACGTGATAGGACTCGTCGATCGGCCGGTAGCTGTCGAGAAAAGGGCGCAGCAACAGCGCCTCGAAAAACCAGCTCGTGTGGGCCTGGTGCCATTTGGCCGGACTCGCGTCGGGCATGGACTGGGCGGCCTGGTCCTCGACGGACAAGACTTGGGCGAGCGTCAGCGTGTGACGCCGGACCGCATCGAAACGGCGCGCGAGATCGCGCCGGGCGAGCGGCAGATCGTGATCCGACATGCAAGCAACTCCTGCGGATCCGGGGGAGGCGGACCGCTGCTGAACGGTAGCCGATTTGACTGGGCCGTGCCCGCCGCGGGGCGCTCGCTGCGCGCGGCGGGCCGGCACAGCTGCCAGCCGGTGTCAGGTGGGCAAGGGGGATACCCACGCCGGGATCCTTCGCGAATCGTTCATCTCGCCGTCATCGCGGGCGGGCAGGCTGCGGGCGACCCGGCTCTCGCATCGCCCCATGTCCATGACGCAGCCTTTCCCGACGCCCCCGTCCTCCGATCGCCTGGATCGCACCGATCGCGTCGCTGATGCCGGCGACGCGCTGCCGCTGGCCTGGCTGCAGGAACGGGTGCTCGGCGAGCGCCTGCTGGAGGCGATGTGGAGCGCCCGCCAGCCCGCCACGCCGGCGCAGTTCTTCGTTTGGAGCCAGAACCGATTGCAGACGCTGCTGCCGCATCGGCTGCTGGTCTGTGCCACCGACGTGCCGCCCTCGCCGCGGCTGACGGCGCAGCTCTTTCATCTCAAGCCGGTCGGCACGACGCTGCAGGCGCAGCTGGAGACGCCCGATCACGGCCTGTGGCTGCACCTGATCCGGCGCTGGGGCGAGGGCCGGCGGCCGGTGCGCCTCGACGTGGCGCGGGAGGCGCCGTCCGCGCTCTTCCAGCCCCTGCTGGAGGCGGGGCTGCGCACGCTGGCGCTGCACGGCGTCACCGGTGACGGAGAACGGCCGCAAAGCCTGTTCCTGTTGGGGGGCGATGGCTGGGACGACGAACAGATGCAGCGCCTGGAACTGCTGACGCCCGCGCTGCATGCGGCTTGGCGGCGCTCGCGGCTTCAGCAGAGGGGCCAGGTCTTGCCGCGCCGTGTCGGCATGCTCGTCACGCCGCGCGAGCAGCAGATCGTCGAGGGCCTGCGCGCGGGCTTGAGCAATGAAGGGATCGCGATCCAGCTGGGGATCAGCATGTTCACGGTCAAGAACCACGTGCGCAAGATCCTGCGCAAGCTGGGCGCCAACAACCGCGCCCAGGCCGTCGCGATCGCGATGGCGCGCCGCGAACTCAGCGAGCCGGACCCGACGGTCCTTTGATCAGGCGCGTGAGCGCGCCGTGCAACAGCACGCCGATGAAGGCGCCGACCATGTCGGCGGCGACGTCGCGCACATCGGCGTCGCGGCCGGGGATCTGGGCCTGGACGATCTCGATCAGGATCCCGTAGCCCAGCATCGCCAGCAGCACGATCCAGACGCGACGGCGGCCGGCGCGCAGGCTCTGCAAGGCGACGACGGTCAGCGACGCGAAGGCCGCGAAGTGATTGGCCTTGTCCCAGCCCAGATCGGCGGCGGGGGGCGGATTCGGCGAGAAGGCGAGCCAGCTCACCACGCCGATCAGCATCAGGAACAGCAGGCGCCAGGCGGCGCGCCAGCGCGGGTCATGCAGGACAGCAGCGATCACGTCGGCCCGCCTCCGGTTCGGGCGGGCGCAGTGTGCCATGCGGGCCGTGATCGATCCGTGAGGGACCGAGGGCTTGGTCCCGCCTCACTCCAGGTTCTCGTGATGGCTGATCGCGCCGCGCTTCCAGTAGGCGGCCGCGCGGATGGCGTGGCGATCGTGGCCCTTCTCGTCGACCAGGATGCGGCGCAGCTCGGCCATCGCCGCGGCTTCGCCGGCGCACCAGGCGTAGCCCTCGCCGGCGGGCAGGCTCAGCGCGCGCGCGGCGGCGAGCAGCGCATCCGGTCCGTCGACCCAGCGCAGATCGAGCTCGGCGCGGCTCTGCAGGGCGCGGCGGTCGCTCTCGGGCACGTCCAGCAGCACGAGGGCGCGGGTGCCGGCGGGCAGCTCCTCCAGCCGGCGCGCAATCGCGGGCAGGGCGGTCTCGTCGCCGGCCAGCAGGTGCCAGTCGAAGTCGGTCGGGATCACGAAGGAGCCGCGCGGCCCCGCGACCGTCAGCGTGTGACCCGGTTGCGCGCGGGCGGCCCATTCGGCGGCGGGGCCGTCGCCGTGCTGGGCGAACTCGAGCACCAGTTCACGGGCCTTGTTGTCGTAGCGGCGCGGGGTGTAGTCGCGCATCACGGGGGCGTCGCCGTTGCTGCCGAAGATCAGCTTGACGTGATCGTCGAAGGAGGCGCTGATGAAGTCGGACAGCGAGTCGCCGCCCAGGGTCACGCGGCGGAAGTTGGGCGTCAGGTCGTCGACGGCGAGCACGGTGAGCTCGCGCCGCTTGATTTCATGGCGCACGCGCTGGACGCGGCTGCCGGCCGGCGCGGGGCTGGGGGCGAGGGCGGGGGTGTCGGAGGTCATTGCGGTGGGGCTCTTTTTCGTTGACAATGTCCACCATCTTGCGAAAAACGATTGACAATGTCAACAAACACCACCGGCCGTAGGGGCAAGGACGACGACGTGCTGGAGCTGATCCACACGGTGATGCACCAGTACCGCGCCCGGCAGTACCGCTTCCTGCGCGACGGGCCCAGCGACATCACGCACATGGAGGGCAAGGTGCTGGGCTTCTTCGACCGTCACCCGGGCGGCACGCAGAGCGATCTGGCGCAGCACAGCGGGCGGGACAAGGCGCAGCTGGCGCGGCTGATCAAGGGGCTGCGGGACAAGGGCCTGCTGGACGCGGAGGCCGACGAGGCCGATCGCCGCCAGGTCCGGCTGCGGCTGAGCGACGCGGGCGAGCAGGTGCAGCGCGAGCTCCGGCGCCAGGCGCGGCAGGTGAGCGCGCATGCGCTGACGGGGCTGAGCGCCGCGGAGCAGCAGCAGCTGATGGCGCTGCTCAAGCGGGTGCAGGCCAATCTGGGCGACGAGTGAGGCAAGAAAAATCCGCGCGGACTTGCTGACCTCAAAAAGTTGATCTATACTCTTTGACTCTGTTGTTCGCGACAGCGCCGGTGTAGCTCAGTTGGTAGAGCAGCGCATTCGTAATGCGAAGGTCGGGAGTTCGACTCTCTTCACCGGCACCAATCTGAAAAGCCGCTTGGGTTTCCCCAAGCGGCTTTTTCTTTGGGCGCTAGCCGGCGCTCAGCCTATCTCGGTCAAGGGTGTGGTCGCCCGGCACCGGGTCGGCGTCAACGCGTCGGCCCGCAGGCCCTGCGCCGCGAGGTCCTCCGGCATGACCTGACCCCGCGCCAGCGCCGCCGTCAGCCGCGCCATCGCCGGCGCGGTCTGGATGCCGTAGCCGCCCTGGCCGACCAGCCAGAAGAAGCCCGGCACGTCCGCGTCATAGCCCACCACCGGCGTCTTGTCCGCCACGAAGCTGCGCAGCCCCGCCCAGCGCCCGCGCAGCTTGCGCACCTGCGCGCCGGTCGCCTGCTCGAAGCGGTCGACCGCGACGGCGATGTCGAACTCGTCCGGCTGCGCATCGCAGGGCGGCGAGGGCGTCTCGTCGGCGGGCGAGAGCAGCAGCAGGCCCGCATCCGGCTTGAAGTAGAACTGCTCGCCGACATGGACGGCCGCCGGCCAGGCGTGCGCCGACAGCTCGCGCGGCGTCTCGATCAGCACGGCCGTACGCCGCTTCGGCACCAGACCGACACCCGGCACGCCGGCCAAGGCGGCCAGTTCGTCGCCCCAGGCGCCGGCCGCGTTGATCAGCACCGGCGCGCTCAGTCGCTGCACGCCGTCCTCCGCGGACCCGGTCGGACCGCCTTGTCCACCGTGCCCGCCGTGTCCGCCGCCCAGCGTGATCCGCCAGTCGAGTCCGACGCGTTCGATGTGGTGCACCGCGCGGCCGAAGCAAGACGTGACCCCGTGCTGCCGCGCCTGCGCCGCGTAGCCCAGCAGCAGCCCCGATACGTCGATGTCCGCGGAGCCCGTCTCCAGCAGCGCGCCCCGCAGATAGCCCTCGCGGAACACCGGCGCCTTGGCCAGCGCTTGTGCCACGCTCAGCCGCTGCAGGCCGCTGGTCGGGCCGAGCGAATCCTCCAACGCGTCGAGTTCTTGCTCCTCGTCGGGTCCGGCGAAGTACATGGTCTCGCGCCGGCTCACCAGTGGATAGGCGGCGAAGCCCGGCGGCGGGTCGAAGTAGAAGCTGCGGCTGGCCCGTGTCAGCGCGCGGATCGCGGCGTTGCCGTAGAGCTCGCTGTACAGCGCGGCGGAGCGGCCGGTCGCGTGATAGCCGGGCTGCGACTCGCGCTCGACCAGCGCGACCCGCGCATGCCGCGACAGCTCGGCCGCCGCGGACAGGCCCGCCATCCCGCCGCCGACGACGATGAAATCAAAGGAGAGATCCTGCATGTGACGCGCCGCCTCCTCACAGCCAGCCGTGCGGATCGGCCACGCGAGGCCAGTACTGGCCATCGCGCACGCGGTAGGGGATGTTGGCGATGTCCGAGGTCAGCGCCCCGGGCGAGGCCACGTAGACCACCGCCTTGGCGATCGGCGCGAACTGGTCGTGGAAGTGTTGCGTGGACTTGACCACCACCATCTTCTTCGCGCTCAGGTCGATGCCCAGCCCGGTGAAGGCGTCGGTGCCGAAGACCTGGGAGCGCACGCTGGCCAGCACGAGGTCGATGCCGTTGTCGGCCTGGACCCAGACCGACGCGCCCAGCGGCGCGCGCGCCCCCATGGCGCTCTGGAAGTGCTGCTCCACCACCGCCTTGACGACCACGCTCAGGTCCACCGGATCGCCGGAGCTGGGCCCGCACTTGCCGCCCAGGCGCAGATCGATGCGCGCGCCGACGCCGCTGTCCTTGCAGATCTGGATCGCGCCCAGGTCCCAGAACGCACCCAGCGCGACGTTGCCGATGCCGCGCTCCAGGATGCGACGCAGCAGGAAGGTGCTGTCGCCCGGCGCGCCGCCGCCCGGGTTGTCGGCGCCGTCGCCCAGCACCACCGGTCCGCCCTGGACCGCCAGCGCGCGATCGAGTCCTTCGTCGATGCCGACCACCGGTGCGCCGGTCCGCTCGCGCAGCTCCCAGAACTCGCGACCCAGCTGCTCGGCCAGGCGCTGGGCCTTGGGCAGATCGTTGTCGGTGATGACCCAGAGCTTGGCGCCGGACTCCGGCACGTCGCCCCAGGGGAAACCGTGACCGAGCGACACCGACAGCACGCCGTCCTTGCCCTCCAGCGACTGCATGCGCGCGACAAAGGACCTCATCGGCTCGCGCGTCGTGTGCCAGAGGCCGACCATGCGGCAGTCGAAGACCGCGGTCGTGGGCCGGATACGGGCCGCCGCGCAATCCTTGAGCAGCGCCCAGACTTCCTGCGCGCGCTCCTTGCCGTCGATGTGCGGGTACTCCTTGAAGCAGATCAGCACGTCGGCGGAGCGCCGCATCAGCTCGGTGAAGTGGCAGTGCAGATCGAGCTCCACGCCGATGGGCACGTCCGGCCCGACGATCTCGCGGATGCGCGCGATGACGTCGCCCTCGCAGTCGTCATGGCCCTCGGCGGCCATGGCGCCGTGCAGCAGCAGCTGCACCGCGTCCAGCGGCATCGCGTCGCGCACGTCCTGCAGGATCGCGTCGCGCAGCTCCTCGTAAACGGCGCGCACCGTGCGGCCGGCGGGCTGGGCGAAGGCGCACAGGCTCTCGGCGACCTCGTGGCCGTCGGCCTCGATCATCTGGCGCAGGAACACCATGAACTCGCCGGAGCCCTCGGGCACGGTGCGCGTGGCGTCGCCGAAGTGGATGCCGTACTCCTCGAAGGCGCCGCGGCCGGTGGGGAAGGCGGCGAAGGTGTTGGTCTCGGTGGCGAATTGGGCGATCAGGACTTTCATCTCAGGTCTCCTCGGTCATCGGTCATCGATCGTGAATCCGCGGGCTCAGGCGTCGACGCGGTCGAAGGCCATGTGGCGGGTGCGGGTGGTGTCGATCTCGAAGCCGACGACGCGGCCGTCGCGGCGGCGCAGCGACATCAGACCCGTCAGCGGCAGCAGCGGGTCGGTGATCTTCCAGCCGAAGACATCGGCGGACATCGGCTCCAGCGCGAGCTCGTTGCCGCCGAAGCGGCCGTCGATGCGCAGCAGCAGTTGCTGATCGCCTGCCGGGTCCTTCTTGCCGTCCTTGTCCTTGGCCTCGGTCCGCTCGAAGAGGACCTCGGCCTTGGCGTCGCCCAGATCGCCGGCGACGTAGCGGCCGACCAAGGCGGCGCCGACCTCCTGCAGCGACGGGGCCTTCTCGGGCAGCAGCTCGAAGCGCTCGGCGTTGCCGGCCTCGCTGAGCGTGAGCGACGCCGGGGCGGTGCCCTCGGTGGCCAGGTCGGCGGTCTTGAGCGTCAGCGGGCCGACGGCCACGTCCTCGAAGGCGAGCACCAGTTCGTCGCCGATCTCGCGCAGCGGCAGGCCTTGCGAGTGCAGCACGCTGATCTGCAGCTTGCCCTCGGTCTCGACGAAGCCGAAGGAGAAGCCCGAGGCCGGCGAGTGGTAGCGGCGGCCGATCATGGGCTTGAAGCGATCGGCCTGGGGCGGCACGCGGGCCGGCGCCAGCACGGCCGCGCCGTCGTCGCCCAGCAGCGTGTCGATGACCTTGTAGGCGGCCTCGGTGGGCGCCATCGCGCCGCCGTTGTTGATGATGATGATGTCCAGCTGATGCGCCGGGACGGTGATCATCTGGCAGCTGCCGCCGACGACGCCGCCCGCATGGTGGATGACCTCCACGCCGCGGTAGTCGTGCTTCATGAGGCCCAGGCCGTAGGGGTTGACGGTGCCGTTGTTGAGCCGGGTCATCGTCAGCATCTGCGCCCAGGAGGCGGCCGAGCCGACGGTCTTGCGCTCGGCGCGCAGGTGGGCGAGCCAGCGCAGCATGTCATCGATGGTGGAGATGATGGCGCCCTCGCCGCGGACTTCTTCCGTGGGGAAGATGCCGCGCCGGAACTTGCCCTCGCCCAGCGGCAGGTGCAGCGCGGCGGTGTTGGGATGGACCTCGAAGTCGCTCGGGACCGAGGCGCTGTCCACCATGCCGATCGGATCGAAGATGCGCTGCTTGAGGAAGGCCTCCAGCGGCATGCCCGCGATGCGGTCCACCACGATGGACAGCAGGTGGTAGCCGCCGTTGTTGTAGATCATCCGCTCGCCGGGCGGGAAGTTGATGCCGCGCTGGCGGCACAAGGTCTTCAGGCCCTCGCCCTTGGGACGGATGGAATTGCCGTCGGCCAGGAAGGCCACGTCCAGATAGCAGCGGCTGCCGCCGGTGTGGGTCATCAGCTGGCGCAGCGTGGGATCGGGCAGCGCGGCCGGCAGCTCGGGGATGTAGCGGCGGATGCCCGCGTCCACGTCGACCTTGCCCTCCTCGGCCAGCAGCAGCACGGCCAGGCAGGTGAAGTGCTTGCTCGTGGAGCCGATGCGCATGCGCGTGCCCGGGCCGTTGGCGACCATGGCTTCGACGCTCGCCAGGCCGAAGCCGCGGCGGTAGATCGGCTGGCCGTGCTGCGCGATGCCGACGACCAAGCCCGGCGCGTCGCCGCGGTTGACGGGCTGGAAGAGCTCGTCCAGCCGCTGGGTCGCGGTCTTGGGCTTGGCGTCGGGCGCGGGGGCGCCGGAAGCGCTCGTGGCGTCGGCGGCGGGCGCGGTGGAGAGCGCCTCGTTGCCGGCGGTGGTGGCGGCGATGGTGGAAGCGGTCGAGGCGTTGGCTTTGAGGTCGGACATGGTGAGGCCGTTCAAGGGTGGTGGGGTGAAGGGGATGCGGCGGTGGCCGAGGACGTGGGCGCGTGGGCGTCCAGTGCGGCAACCGTGCGGACGAAATGACGTTCGGACCAGCGGGTGAGGAGGGCGCCGACGGCCATGCTGGTGCTGGCGACGATGGCGACCGACAGCGCGAGCGCGCCGGCATGGGCGCTCAGCGCGTCGGAGACCAGGCCCACCAGCACCGGGCTGGCGGCGCCGAGCAGGGTCGCGATGACCGTGCCCATCGCGATCACGCGGGAGCGCAGCGCGGGCGGGGAGATGTCCTGCAGGATGGTCGGCGCGACCACGGTGCCGGCAATCAGGCACACGACCTGCACGCCGAAGAGCAGATAGATCTGCAGCGCGCTGGTGGCCCAGGGCAAGGCGATGCAGACGAGGGCGGCGAGGCCGGTGCCGGCGCCGAGCACGCGCACCGGCGTGGCCGCGCCGGTGCGCGGCCGCAGCAGCTTCACCGCGACCGCGCCCAGTGCCGCGCCGGCCAGCGTGCCGATCATGTAGGCGGCGCCGAAGCCCTGGCCGACCTCTTGAGCGGTCGCGCCGAACTTGCGCGCGGCGAGCACCGGGGCCCAGGCGCCTAGCGCCTGGATGCCGAGGCTGCCCAGCCCCGCGCCGCCGAAGATGCCCAGGGCGGTGCGGGCGTGCCCGCGGAAGTACTCGCGCAGCGTGGTGATCGCCGGTTCATGGACCGGCGCGGCTGTGTGAGCCGCCAGGGGGTCAGGCGTTGCCGGCGGCGTGACAGTGGTCACTGCTCGCGATCGAATCCGGATCCCGACGATCAGCAGCGCCATCAACGGGCCGGGAATCGCGACGACGAAGAAGGACAAGCGCCAGGCTTCGAGTCCGGCGAGCGCCGCCGGCAACAGCGGCCGGATCGCGTCGATGGAGCCGATCATCGCGCCGCTCAGGCTGATGCCCAGACCCGCGCCCAGGATGGAGGCGAGCGCGAAGATGCCGTTGGCCAGCACGCGCCGCGAGGGCGGGACGATGTCCGGGATCATCCCGTAGACCACGGGCGCGAGGCCCGCTTCGCCGATGCCCAGGCCGATCGCGGCGATGAACAGCGATGGGAAGTCCCAGGCCATGCCGCAGGCGGCGGTGGCGGCGGTCCACAGCAGCACACAGCCGGCGAGCACCGGCTTGCGGCCGTACCGGTCTGCCAGGCCGCCCAACGGCACCGCGGCCAGGCCCGCGAACAGCGCGATGCCCACGCCTTGCAGCAGCCCGAGCTTGGTGTCGGACAGGTTCAGCGACTGGCGGATGGGCTCGGCCAGCAGGACCAGGATCTGGCGATCCACGGCGGCCAGGACCGAAGTCGCGACCAGCACGGCCAGGCCGTACCAGGCGAGCAGCCACACGCGCAGCGGCTCGCGCGGCGGGACCGCGGCTTCGGAGGGGAAGGGCATGGCGCTCATGCGGACCTCAGAAGCTGGCGCTCAGCGTGGCGCCGACGGTGCGCGGCTGCGCGACCGACACCATCGCGTTGCCGCCCAGCGGTAGGAAGGCGGTGTAAGTGGAGACCTGGGCGCGCTTGTCGAAGACGTTGCGCGCATACAGCGCCAGGCTGTAGCGGCCGAAGTCCATGCCCGCCTGCAGATCGGTCAGCGTGTAGGCCGGCATCTTGTACGACACCAGCTGCTTGCTGCCGGGGATGCCGGCGTCGCGCTCGCCGACATGGCGCACCGACAGGCCCGCGTAGGCGGCGTGGCCGGCCAGCTCGAAGTGGCGCTGGGCCTGCACGGCCATCGACAGCCGCGGCGTGCGCGGCAGACGGTCACCGGACTTGGCGTCCAGGCCGGGTGCGTCCTGGGTCAGCTTGGCGTCGTTGTAGGAGGCACTGGCCGTCAGGCTCCACAGCGGCGAGGGCCTGAAGCTCAGCGAGGCCTCCGCGCCGCGGATGCGGGCCTTGCCGGAGTTCACCACCACCGACACGCCGTTGACCGAGCTCGCCTGCTGGATGTCCTTCCAATCGACGTTGAACACGGCGGCTTCGATCTGCAGCGTGCGGTCCAGCAGCGAGGACTTCACGCCCAGCTCGGTGCTGACCAGGTCGTCGGGACGGAAGGTCGGCGGCGCGAGGGGCTCGTGGGTGACGATGTCGCGCAGCACCGCGTTGGGGCCGCCGGGGCGATAGCCGCTGGCGACGCGGACGTAGACGTTGCTGGTCTTGTCCAGCGCGTAGAGGCCGGTGAGCAGATAGGTGCGGCTGGTGTCCTTGGAGGCGGCGTCGATGGAGGCGTCGCCGCCGGCCAGCAGACCGGCGCTCTGCTGCACATAGGTCTGGCGGTTGCGGGCCACGCGCAGGCCGCCGGTCAGCGAGAAGCCGCCGTCGAACTTCCAGGTCGCGTCGCCGAAGATGGCGTCCTCGCGGTACCTGCTGGGGATGTCGATGAACGCGAGCTGCGGTCCGTTGCCGCCGCCGACGTAGGACTGCGCGTACTGGGTCTGTCGGCCGCGCTCGCGGTCGATGTAGAGGCCGACCAGCCATTCGAAGCGCTTGTCCGCGGCCGAGGTCAGCCGTACTTCCTGCGAGTTTCGGCTCAGCGTCAGCGGGATGCGCACGTCCACCGCATCCAGGTTGATGCCCAGCTGCGCGAGCAGCGGCACGTAGGCGGAGGTCGCGTCGATGCGGTTCTCGGTGTCCAGGCGCTGGTAGGAGCTGATCGCCTCCAGACGCGCCCAGCCGAAGTCGTAATCGACTTCCGCCGAGTAGAGGTCGGTCTTGAGCTGATAGCGCTCCGACAGCGAGCGCTGGTGGCGCAGATCGCCATGGACGGGCTGGCCGGTCGCGGGCGAGTAGTCGACGAAGTCGCGCCCGTCGCGCTCGATCTTCTGCGTGGTCGCGGTGAAGCGCAGGCTGAGCGCGCGGCTGGGCGTGACCAGCGCGGAGAGACGCGCGCCGTGGGACTGCCCGCCGTCGGTCTCCTTGCCGGGCAGCGGCCCGACGGCCTCGATGTGGCCGGGCGCCTTGTCGCGGTAGGCGGCGACGCGGATGGCGGCGACGTCCTCCTTCAGCGGCACGTTGACGATGCCCGCGACGGTGTTGCCGGCACCGCCCTTGGAGGTGGTGCTCGCGCCCAGCGAGACCTTGCCGGAGAGTTCGGTGCTGTCGGGCGTGTTGGTGACGTACTTGACGAGGCCGCCGACCGAGGACGCGCCGTAGAGTGTGCCCTGCGGGCCGCGCAGCACCTCGACGTGATGCAGGTCCAGCAGGCCCATGTCCAGGAACATGCCGTTGCCGCCGGCGCTGCTGCCGTTGGCGCCGATCTGGACCTCGTCGACATAGACGCCCACGGTGGCGGAGACGTCGGCGCCGGTGGTCACCCCGCGCAGGTTGATCGCGCCGATGCCGGCGCCGCCGTTGCTGCCGATGCTCACGCCGGGCTCGTTGGCCAGGTAGTCGCCCAGCGCCTTGGCGCCGCGTTTCTCCAGGCCTTCGGCGCCGATCACGCTGACCTGCATGGGCACGTCGCGGGCCGGCTCGCGGCGGCGGCTGGCGCTGATGGTGACCAGGTCCAGCACCTGCGCCGCCGGCTTGGCGGACGCCGTCCGGTCGGTCGCCGCGTCCTTGTCCGCCTCGGCGGAGGCCGATGCCGATGCCGCCGCGGTGGTCACCGACGCGGAGGCGGCGGCTGCCGCTGCCGGCGCGGGCGTCTGCGGCGATTGCTGCGCGTGCGCTGCGGGGAAGGCCGCGAGCAGGGCGACGGCCATCGGCAAGAGCGCGGGAAGGCCGCGTCTAGACGCGGCGGCGGGACTGCAGAGAGGCGCGGGACCAGTGTTCACGGACTTTCCTCGTCGTTCGATGTTTTTCCATATTAGATAAAAAAGACGAAATGGAGAAAAATTTCCGCTTGGGAGAAACACCAGGGGAAAGAAGTCATGAAGCGGGGTTCGGGGCGTCGGCGCGTGGCTATATTTCCGGCCATGAATGCAAGCTCCCATGATGACCACGAGGGCCCGACGCCGGGCGAGGTGATCCGTACGCTGCGCAAGCGGCGCGAGATGACGCTGAGCGACATGAGCCAGCGCACGGGGCTGGCGGTGTCGACGATCTCCAAGCTGGAGAAGGGGCAGGCCTCGCTGTCCTACGACAAGCTGGTGCTGCTGGCCAAGGCGCTGGAGGTGGACATCTCGGAGCTGCTGGAGGCCAGTCCCGCCGCGGCGCTGCCGGGTGTGGCGCTGAGCGGGCGGCGCATCGTGCACCGCGCGGGGGAGGGCCAGGTGGTCGAGACCAGCAGCTACCGCCAGACCTATCTGGCGACGGAGCTGCTCAACAAGAAGCTGGTGCCCATCATTGCGGAGCTGAGGGCGCGGACGCTGGATCAGTTCGTGGCCGAGTTCGGCGGCCTGATCCGGCATTCAGGCGAGGAGTTCGTGTACGTCCTGGACGGGGAGGTGGAATTCCATACCGACCTGTACGCGCCGGTGAAGCTGAAGCAGGGCGACTCGATGTACTTCGACAGCACCATGGGGCACGCCTATCTGAAGGCCTCGAACGGGCTCTGCCGGGTGATGGCGGTGTGCTCGGGGCGCGGCGCGGCGGATCAGATGCTGGAGACCTTTGTCGGTGCGTCGACGCGGCAGTCCGCGGCAGCGCGGACGCCGACCACACGCAAGAGCAAGGGGACGCGATGACCACGAAGCACGGCGCCGCGGTGCGCTTGAGGCTCGATGCGATCGAGGACGCGGCGCTGGCCGGCACGCTCAAGGGCCTGCCCGCGCAGGCCGAGGGCCGGCCGCTGCGGGAGCTCGGCGCGATGGGCTTGTCGCTGCTGGACGGCGACCTGCCGCTGCCGGCAGCAGTGCTGAAGGACTCGGCGCTGAAGCACAACGCGCGCTGGATGCGCGAGTTCACCGCGCGCGCCGGGGTGAGCCTGGCGCCGCACGGCAAGACGACGATGGCGCCGCAGCTCTTCCAGCGCCAGTTCGACGAAGGGGCATGGGGCATGACGGCGGCGACGGCGGCGCATGTGCGCAGCTATCGGCGCTTCGGTGTGCCGCGGGTGCTGCTCGCGAATCAGCTGCTCGGCAAGGCCGATCTGGAACTGGTGCTGCGCGAGCTCGAGGCCGATGAGGACTTCGATTTCTACGCTCTGGTGGATTCGGCGGCGGGCCTGGACCTGCTGCGCCGCGCGGTGTCGGCGCGCGGGCTGAAGCGACCGCTGCAAGTGCTGCTCGAGGTCGGTACGCCGGACGGTCGCACGGGCGTGCGCAGCGTCGAGGACGGGTTGGCACTGGGCCGCTTGATCCGCGAGGCGGCACCGGCGGTCGTGCTGCGCGGCGTCGAGGCCTTCGAAGGCGTGTACAGCGGCGACGACACGGCGCGTGTCGAGCTGGGCGCGCTGACGATGGTGGAGACGGTGGCGGCCTTGGCTCGCGCGGGTTGCGCGGAAGGCTGGTTCGCGCCGGGCGAGGTGCTGCTGACGGCGGGCGGGTCCGCCTTCTTCGACATGGCGGCGAAGACGCTGGCGGCGGTCGACGCGGCGGGCACGGGACATGCGTTGCGCGTGGTGCTGCGCAGCGGCTGCTATCTGTCGCACGACAGCCTGCAGTACGAGCGCATGCAATCGCGCATGCGCCAACGGGCGGGGGCGCTCTGGGGCGAGGGCCCGGGACTGCGCAACGCGATCGAGGTGTGGGCGCAGGTGCAGTCGGTGCCCGAGCCGGGCCGCGCGATCTGCACCGCAGGCAAGCGGGATCTGAGCTACGACGCCTGTCTGCCGCAGCCGCTGTGGTGGTATCGCCCGGGGTTGCATGACGTGCCGCAAGCGGCGCCCGGGGACTGGGCCTGCGTGAAGCTCAACGACCAGCACGCCTTCGTCGATGCGAAGGAGGGCGGTGTGCTGCCGCTGCAGGTGGGCGACCTGATCGCGTTTGGCGTCGGGCATCCGTGCACGACCTTCGACAAGTGGCCGTTGCTGTATCTCGTCGATGACGGGTATCGGGTGGCGGGCGGGGTCAGGACTTTCTTCTGAGGCGATGACGGCGCTTGTGCTTCTGCCGGGGATGGACGGCACGGGGGATCTCTTCGAGCCCTTGTTGCGGGAACTGCCGGCGGGATGGCGTCCGGTGGTGGTCCGTTATCTGGCCTTCGTGCTGCTGGGCGAGTCGTCACGGCGCTGACCGGGCTAGACGGCTAACCCCTCTCCCACTTCATGGGCGAGGGGCTCCAGGGGCCCTCACTCGGTTCATCGGAGAGGGGCTCCTGTGGCCCCCTCGCCCGCTTGCGGGAGAGGGCGGGGGAGAGGGTCTTCAAGCGAAGCCGGATCCATTCACCGCGCCATCTCCGTCGCCGCCAACAGCATCCACGCCGAGTGCGGGATCCACTGCTCGACCCAGCGCCACTGCTCGCCATCCGGCCCGGGCCCGAAGGCAATGCCTGACCCCGTATCGCTTCCCACCGCGCCGGTGATGCCATTCGAGATCCCGCCCACGAACATGTCCCCCGCGCTCGACGCCACCGTCGGCGGATTGCGCCTCCCAAAGCCGTAGAGCATCGAGATCCCATAGGGATTGCGTCCCAGCGTCCAGTCGATCTGACTCTGTGCATAACGCGCCCAGTCCGCCGGAATCCTGAACCCCGCCCCCGTCGTGGGCGCAACCAGCCGACCCCCCACCACCATGGCCGCGCTCAGCGATGCCAGTCGTGCGCTCTCGCCCTGCCACCAGTAGCCGGTCTCGTTCTTGTGCGGAATGAAGAAGCCCTCCATCACCTCGCCCGAGGCCGTCTTCCCATCCGGCGCGATCTGGAATGCCTGCCTTGCGTACTCGAACGGATTCGCCACGCGACGCGTGATCGCGATCTCATGATCCAGCGAAGCGCGAATCGCCGCCCCGGCTTTCGTGCGCCTCGCCTCCTCCGTTTCGACGCTTGCATACCGGCTCAAACTCAACGCCGGCAACCCCGCCTCGACCGCGTGGTAATAGGGTCGGGCCTTGCCATCGCTGATGAATCCGCCATCCGGTGTCTGCCGCGCGATCAGCCGATCCGCCCGATCCCTCGCCGCCTCGAGGAACCGCGACTCCCGCGTCGCCTCGAACAGATCCACCGCGGCCATCAGCGCGGTGTAGTCATCGATGATGTTCTCGACGCCGTTCGCGCCGTACTGCGCGTTGAATTTCTGCAGATGGTCGAAGGCCCGAATCGCATCGGCCAGATAGGTCTTCCCATCGACATCACCATGCCGCCCCGACTGCTTTGCCAGCATCGAGGCCCGCGCCAGCGCCGCGATCGCCAGGCCGCCGCCCGCGCGGAAAGCCGAGCGATACAGCGTCGTCGACTTCCCGTCCTCGCCCTCGTAGCCGACCACCATGCGTTCCGCGCCGTCGCTGCCCCACTTGTCGAAGACGGTCGTGTAGAAATAGCCCTCCGCATCCAGGATGCGGTGCAGATAGTCCGCGCCCCAGAATGCCTCGTCCTGCACCCGCTTCTCCAACCCCGCGCGGCGATAAAGCGCCGGAGCCGTCTGCGCCGTGTAGGCCAGCACCCAGGCGACCATCGAGGTCTGCTGCGGGTTGAAGTAGTTGGCATAGCCCAGGTGCGACAGGTACTTGCCCGTGTCGCCGCCCGCATCCTTCCATCCGCCGTGCACGTCGACGCGGCGGTCGGTCTCGAAGATGCGGATGCTGCGATCCCCCGCGCCCGTGTGACGGCCGCGGCGGAAGTAATCCAGCGTCTTGTCCGCGATGGTCGTGAACAGCGCCCGGTCGCGCACCCGCACCGGCGCCGAGACCGCGCGCTTGCCGCCGATGGTCGCCTCGACGCGGTAATCGCCGGCCTTGTTCAGCGACGAGAAGTCCACCTCGAAGTAGCGCTTGCCCGCGCCCCACTCGCTGAACGCGGGCAGCGGCGTGAGCTCGCCTTGCGCGACGGTCTTGCCGCCCGACAGCACGCGATAGCGGCCGCGCTCGGCCGCGCCGGTGGACTCGACGATCGCCCGCTTGGGGCCGACGCGCTCGAGCGCCACCTGGTTGATCTGCACCAGCAGCGGATCCGTCGGCAACTGGACGGACACGGTCGTGACCGATGCGGCGCTATCGGCGGCCTGCGCGGCGGACGGCAGCGCCAAGGCGGCCATCGCCGCCATCGCCGCCATCGCCGTGGCGGCGGTCATCGTCAGGACGGAGCGGCGGCCGCGGCGAGTCGAATCGGGAGCGAATGTCTTCATGTCGGGGAGGGCAGAAAAGGCGGGGCGCCGCGCACGAACGGCGCCCCGAAGGTCGATTGCATCGGTTGAGGGATCAGGGGCAGGCCGCGTCAGGTCGCGGCGCGCCGCCGCGGCTCACTGCCACGACATGTTCTTCGACCACTTGATGCCTGACGTCGGGCATTTCCCGCTGTTGCCGGGATAGCTCGCGTTGATGACCTGATTCACCACGCTGACGCTGCCCATCGTCGGGTCCTTCTTGTAGATGTCCAGCGCCATGCTCGCGCGCCAGCAGTTGTCCGGATCGTCGCCCAGGCTGGAAGACTTCAGCCAGCGGATGTACTGGTCCGTCAGATAGGTCGCGAAACAGGTCTCGGCGCTCAGGCTGCCGCAGTTGCC
The DNA here is from genome assembly GCF_039595295.1 of Roseateles sp. Taxonomy (GTDB): domain Bacteria; phylum Pseudomonadota; class Gammaproteobacteria; order Burkholderiales; family Burkholderiaceae_C; genus Roseateles. The sequence goes on along the minus strand of NZ_JBCNLU010000014.1, from coordinate 81,716 downwards.
CGCCGACTTCACCGAGGAGAAGGCCGAGATGCTGCCGATCGAGCCCGTGTTCACCTGCACCTGGAAGGCCAGTCCCACCAGGTTGTAGCGGTCGAAGGCGGTGAAGCCGATGCCCTTGAGCGCGTTCAGCACCGGGACCAGCTTGTCCTGGTCGATGTGCGCGTAATGGCTCATCACGTACTTGTCCTGCTGCGTGTCGAAGGCCGATTGCAGCGCGCCGCAGATCTTGGTCAGCGCCGCGCGCTTGGTCTTGTCGGAGCGGCTCCTGGACGGATACGGATCCAGCGCCGTGTCGTCCGCCTTGAAGTTGCCCGCCGTCACGCCGGTCACCTGCACGCCCCAGGCCAGCATGTCGGCGTTGGTCGCGTTGCTTTTGCCCAGCACGTAGGGCGCGAAGGCCTTCTTGAAGTAATCGGGGAAGTCGCCCACCGTGGTCACGCCGACCGGGCCGAAGGTGTTGCCGCGGTAGTCGGAGATGCCCTGGGCCGCCTCGTAGTCGACCTCGCAGTAGCGCCAGGGGCCGACCTCCTGGTAGTTGGTCGTGCCGTTCTCGGGGTAAGCGTCCATGCTGAGCACGGCCTGCCATTGATTGACCGTCAGCTTGCGGCCCTTGTCGAAGACCGCGCCGTAGACGCGCGAGTCGCCGACCGGAATCACGCCCGCCGCGGCCGCGGCCTTGGTGGCGGTGACCAGTGGCTCGCCGGTGGCCGTGTGGGTGTTGGTGTAGAGCCAGCCATCCTGCACGTAGGCGCTGCTGGCGCCGCTCTTGGGGCCGGCCATGCCGGCGACGCGGTTGCCCGCCGCGAGGGCGGGGGAAGCTGCGGCGAAGGCGGCGGCCAGCGTGGAAACGGCGAGCAGCGGAAGCGTCGCGCGACGCGCGAAGCGACGCAGATCAGGTCGAGGAAGTTGCATCGGTTGCCTCTCTGAGGTCGTGTGGCCGTAGCCACGTGGGGGGTCGTAGCCTGCGAGCCGCGCGACTGCTTCAAGCCGCTCGCCGGCGACGAATGTAGGAGAGGTCCGGCAACGCCGTCAATATTTAAAACCATTGGATGTAATCAAAGATGTCGCCGATGCGGGATTACACTGAGCGCCCGGTGGACCGGTCCCGCACCACGGGGTCGGCGCGGCACGCGTATAACGCTGCCCTGACACCGGGGGAGCGCCCGCCATCCCGGGCGAAACGAACGCCGACACCCACCGCATGAGAACGATTGGCCGAGGAGCCACCCAACAGTCCAGTGCCCCGTACAACCGCCGCGTTGTGCTGGATTTCATCCGCCAGCAAGGCGCCGCCTCGCGCAAGGACATCGCGGACATGGTGTCGCTGAGCCCGCAGACGGTGGCCAACATCACGAACGAGCTGGAGGAGTTCGGGCTGATCGTGTCGCGGCGGCAAAAGGTGGACAAGTCGCGCGGCCAGCCGCCCATCGCCTTCGAGCTCAATCCGCAAGCGGGCCATTCCATCGGCATCAGCCTGGAGCCCGGCCGCGCCTCGGCCGCGCTGGTCAACCTGATCGGCGAGATCCAGCACCGCTGCGAGGTCGACATCGACACCACCGATCGCCAGAAGATGCTGGCGACGCTGCTGCAGTTGATCGCGCGCCTGCGCCGCGAATCGACCGATCGGCTCTGGGGCATCGGCATCGCGCTGCCGGGCCCGCTGGGCCACACCGAGATCAGCTTCGTCGGCCCGACCGCACTGGAAGGGCTGAGCGACCTGTCGGTGCTCGAGGAATTGGGCGAGGCCACCGGCCTGCCGCTGTTCCACCGCATCGATAGCGTGGCCGGCGCGCTGGGCGAAACGCTGTTCGGCGTCGCCCGCCACCTGGACGACTTCTTCTATCTGCACTTGGGCATGGGCCTGGGCGGCGCGTTGGTGACGGGGCGCTCGGCCTATCCTGGCGCCAACGGCAACGCGACCGAGATCGGCCATGTGCCCATCGTGCCCGGGGGCAGGTCTTGCTACTGCGGTAACCGCGGCTGCCTGGAGCGCTACGTGTCCATGCACTCGCTGGCCGAGGCGCTGGGCGTCACCGATCACGACGTGTGGATGCTGGACATCGGCGAGCGGCTCCGTAACCCCGCCGACCAGGCGTTGCACGCCTGGTGCCGCGAGGCCGCCGACCGCCTGCGCGACGCGGTCGCGATGATCGAGAACATGCTGGATCCGCGCTCCATCGTGATCGGCGGCTCCGCGCCCAAGGTGCTGGTCGAGCATCTGGTGAGGCTCGCGCAGCCCTGGCACCGCTCGGTGCGCGGCGGCGTCGCCGACCCCCACACGCGCTTGCTGCTGTCGGATCGCCAAGACGATTCCTCGCTGCTGGGCGCGGCCGTGCTGCCGATCTACGAGATGCTCTCGCCGCGTCTGGAAGTCCTTCAGCAAGACCGCCGCGTGACCCTCGATGCAGCCGAACTGCTCGGCAACAAGCCCCTGGTCAAGCGTTAACCCTGAGCCGGTCGGAAGTGAGAGACAGGGCCCGCGCCGCGACCTAGGGTAAATACTTCAAACCATTGGATTTATTTATTGACGGGTGGATTCTCGGGCTCCTATAGTCGGCGCCCATGGAAACAGAACGCCTGTCGGATCGCTCCGACCTCTCTCCGCTGAACATCGTCGGCGATGCCGGTGTCGATCTGGTGCTCGGGTCGCTGGACGGTTGGCCCACGATCGGCACCGAGCTGCTGATGCCGCGCAGCGAATTGCGTGCAGGCGGCTCCGGCGCCAACTCGGCGCTGGCCGCGCGCCACATCGGGCAACGCGCCCATCTGATCTCCGCCGTGGGGCAGGACCAGCTTGGTCACTGGCTCGCCGAGCAGTTCACCGGACTGCGCACCAGCCTGGAGGTCTGCGATTGCGAGACCACCATGTCGGTCGGTCTGATGCACGCCTGCGGCGATCGCAACTTCTTCACCACGCAAGGCCATCTGCAACGCTTGTCCGCCGCGCATGTGCTCCAGCATCTGCCGCCGGTGGGCGGGCAGGGCGCCCGGCCCGTCGCGCGCGACGGCACCGCCCCCATCGCGCTCTTCACCGCGCCCTTTCTGCTGACCGAGCTGCGCGCCGACTACGAGGCGCTGATGGCCGAGGTCGCCGCGCGCGGCTACCGCATCGCGCTGGACACCGGTTGGCCGCCGGAGGGATGGCGTGACGGCACGCTGTCTGAAGTGCGCCGCTGGCTGCGCCACGTCGACCACCTTCTGATCAACGACCTGGAGGCGCGCAGCATCGCCGCCACCGAGGACCTGGAGCTGGCGCTGCAACGCATCGCCGCGGAGCTCAAGCCCGAGGCCTGCTTGATCGTGAAGGTCGGCGCGCGCGGCGCGCTGGGCCTGGAGAACGGCCGCCGCGTGGAGCACGCGATCGAGCCGGTCGACATCTTCGACACCATCGGCGCCGGCGATGCCTTCAACACCGGCTATCTGTCGTCGCGGTTGCGCGCGGCCGGCATGGCCGAAGCGCTGGCCGCCGGTTGCCGCACCGCGGCCGCCATCCTCGCGCGCTTCCCGCGCAAGACCATCCGCGCCGGCGAGTTTGCCGACTGCGTCGCCTGAACGTCCGCATCGAGGCCCCGCCATGAAGCACCGTGCATTGATCGTCGGCTACATCCTGCTGATCTGGTTCGTGATCTCCTTCGTCACCAACCTGATCGGCCCGCTGATGCCGATCATCATCCAGGACTTCAAGCTGAGCCTGGCCATGGCCGGCTTCCTGCCCTTCTCCTTCTTCCTGGCCTACGGGCTGGTCTCGATTCCGGGCGGGATGCTGGTCGAGGCGAAGGGATCGCGCACCACCATCCTGGTCGCCTTCGCGCTGAACTTCGTCGGCTCGCTGGCGATCGCGCTGATGCCCAGTTATGCGACGGCCATCGGCGGGCTCTTCGTCATCGGCCTGGGCATGGCGCTGCTGCAGGTCGTCATCAATCCGCTGATGCGCACGGCCGGCGGCGAGGCGCACTTCGCCTTCTTCTCGGTGATGGGGCAGCTGGTCTTCGGCCTGGCGTCCTTCCTCAGTCCCTTCGGCTTCAAGCTGCTGATGGAGCGGCCGGACGCGGGCGGCGGTCTCGCGTGGGTGCCGTTCTACTGGATCTTCGCGCTGGGCTTCATCCTATTGATCGCGGCCAACCAGACGCTGCCGCTGCCCGAGGTCGAGCTCAAGGACGATGAGCGCGCCGGGGGCTGGGCCGCCTACAAGGAGCTGCTCGCGCGCCGCGATGTGAAGCTCTTCTTCCTCGGCGTCATGGCCTACGTCGGCACCGAGCAGACGTTGGCCAACTGGATGTCGCAGTTCCTCGCCACGTACCACCACTTCTCCGCGACGGAGGAGGGTGCCGATGCGGTGGGCCGCTTCTGGGGCCTGATGTCGCTGGGCTGTCTGCTCGGACTGGGGCTGCTGAAGCTGCTGGACTCGCGCGTGGTGCTGGCCGGCTTCACCGTGCTGGCCATCGCATGCGCGGCGCTCGCGCTCTTCGGTCCGGCCGGCGTCGCGCTGTGGGCCTTCCCGCTGTGCGGCTTCTTCCTGTCGGTGATGTTCTCGGTGGTCTTCTCGCTGGGGCTGAACTCGGTCCCGCGGCATCACGGCGCCTTCTCCGGCGTGCTGTGCACCGGCATCCTCGGCGGCGCGGTCGTGCCCATGATCGTCGGCGTGCTGGGCGACGCCGTCGGGCTGCGCGCCGCGATGTGCGCGGTGTTCCTGACCCTGGGCTACATCCTCGCCATCAGCGGCTGGGCCCGGCCGCTGGTGCGCAATGAGACGGTGCCGCTGTCGCGCCTGATCGCGCAGCTCAAACCCCGGCAGCAGGCCTGAATCCCGTCATCTCGCGTACCGCGGCCGGTCGGGCCGGGACGCTCATCGCCTGTAGGGCGGCCCCACGGCCACGACGGCCCCAAGACAAGACCTCAGAGACAGCAGAGATCGCAGAGATCGCAGAGATCGCAGAGATCGCAGAGACAAACCAAGAGAGAACCTTAGGAGAAGAGGACCATGAGAACCCCCCATGCAGCGACCCGCCGAGGCGCATTCACCCGCACCATGACCGCCGCCGCGGCCGCCTGGCTGGCGTGCGCCGGCGCGGCTCACGCGCAAGACCTGGCCCCGGCGAAGGCCGCCGAGGCCGCGGCGTCGGACGCCGCCAAGGACGCGCCCAAGGACGCCAAGGCGGCGCAGGACAAGGACGCGCTGCCCACCGTGATGATCAACGCGACGCGCGTGAGCTCCAGCCTGCTCAAGACGCCGGTGGCGGTCACCGCGATCACGCAGGAGGCGCTCAGCCGCGAAGGCATCCATGATGTGCGCGGCCTGTCGGGCACGGTGCCCAATCTGCAGATTTCCTCGGGCGCCGACTCCGGCGTGCAGGTGAGCATCCGCGGCATCGGCTCCTCCAACTTCACCGAGATCGGCGACCCCGCGGTCGGCCTGCATGTGGGCGGCCTGTACTCGCCGCGGCCGCAAGGCGCGCTGGCGCTGATGTTCGACCTCGAGCAGGTCGAGGTGTTGCGCGGCCCGCAGGGCACGCTGTTCGGTCGCAACTCGACGGGCGGCAGCATCAACATCCTGCCGGCCAAGCCGGAGTTCGGCGAGACCTACGGCAGCATGGAGGTCGACGTCGGCAACTTCCGCAAGCGCCAGGTCAACGTGATCCAGAACTTCGCGGTGAACGACAGCCTGGCGCTGCGCGCGACGATCACGAAGATCAAGCGCGACGGCTGGATCCATCAGCAGCAGGACTTCACCGAGGCCAACGTGCCGGAGAACGGCTTCGTGCCCGACGGCATCCCCGATGTCGACCAGCGCCGCAACGCGCTGGTCAAGGGCGGCCGCTACTACTACAACCGCGACGAGTGGGCGGCGCGCATCGCGGGCCGGCTCAAGCTGGGACGCGACGTCGAATGGCTGCTGGCCTACGAGCGCTTCCAGAACAACGGCGCGGGCGAAGTCGCGATGAAGGACTGCGACATGGCGGCGGGCACGGCCTTCGCGTGCACCGGCGGCAAGTGGGACGTGAAGATCAATGTGCCGGGCAAGACCGACATGTCCATCGGCACGCTGCGCTCCAACCTGGTCTGGAACATCAATCCCAACAGCAGCCTGGAGTACGGCTTCGCGCTGGCGGATCAGCGCCGCTCGCAGCAGTCGGACGACGACGCGGGTTATCAGCCGATCGCGCGTCAGGTGACGGTGCATCAACCGGTGGGCGCGGACGGAGACTGGGGCACTTGGCCGATCAAGGACGAGGGCTCGTACACGCTGGGCTCCAAATACAAGTCGCAGGTGCATGAGCTGCAGTACAAGGCCCACACCGACACGCTGCAGCTGGTGACGGGGCTGTTCTGGATGCACGAGAAGAACGCGATCGACTATGCGCAGGAGCAGTTGGTCACCGCGCCCTACGGCTTCGCGACCAGCCAGTACTACCACCAGCCCGATCGGCAGATCGATGCGAAGGCCATCTTCGCGCAGGCGGACTGGGAGTTCGCGCCGACCTGGACGGCGACGCTGGGCGGCCGCTTCAGCCGCGACAAGAAGGCGGACCAGGGCGGCAAGGTCTACGGGGGCTGGGACGGCTCGACGCCGGCCTATTACAACGGCCACTTCGATCCGGGCACGCCGGGGACGCCGGGCTTCCGCCCGCACAACGGCCGCGACCTGACCGAGCAGATGGGGCCCTTCGCCGGCACCGGCGCCTACGCGCAGTGGGGCGAGCCGGCGGGCAACGACCATTCGCAGACCTGGAAGAAATTCACCTACCGCCTGGGCCTGAAGAAGCAGCTCACGCCGCTGGACATGGTCTTCGCCTCGCTGGCCACGGGCTACAAGGCGGGCGGCTTCGGCGACAAGGACGACGCCTGCGGCGGCAAGGAGTGCGTGGACGGGCCGGCGGGTCCGCACTACACCTTCTTCCCCTACAAGCCGGAGACGGTGACCAACCTGGAGTTCGGCTACAAGGGGCTGATGCTCAACAAGCGCATGAGCCTGTCGGCGACGGTCTTCTTCAGCCGCTACAAGGACATGCAGGTCACGGGCGACTTCTTCGCCGCCAAGGTCAAGCACGACGGCCCTTGTCCGGACGACAACCCGACCTGCGACATCGTCACCAAGTGGCAGACGGTGAACGTCGGCGTGGTGAACATTCCGGGGCTGGAGCTGGAGGTCGACTACAAGCCCTGGACGGGGGCGCGGGTGGGGGCCTTCTTCAGCTACATCAACAGCAAGGTCAAGGACTACCCGTCCTTCAGCGACAGCTGGAACTGCGGCGTGCGCGCGGAGATGGGCGCGCCGGCCTGTCCGGATCCCTACGTCGGCCCGATCCGTGAATTTGCCGGCCGCCAGATCTACGACATCACCGGCAACCACCTGCCGCTGTCGCCCAAGTACAGCTTCGGCGTGAACTTCGCGCAGAGCTTCCAGCTGGGCGACGGGTGGGAGCTGACGCCTTGGGTCAACGTGAAGTGGCAGGACAAGATGTACTTCACGCTGCGCAACCTGGACAACGCGCACATCGGCGACGTGCAGAAGGGCTTCGCCAAGGTGGATGCCAGCGTGAAGCTGGCCTCGCCCAAGGGCTGGCGCGCGGAGCTGTACGTGCTGAACGCGACCAACAAGATGACGCGGAACTCCGCGCAGGACGGCGGCGGCTTCGTGCGGGGGTATTGGAATGATCCGCGGACGTTTGGACTGCGAGTGGGGATCGACTATTGATCGACCTGATCGGGTCGATCACGGCATCACGACATCACGGCGGATGAGGTGACGCGGGGCAAGACCTAGCCCTGCGTCGCCGACCTCCGCAACAGTGATCCTGGAAATGCAGAAGGCCGCTCATCGAGCGGCCTTCGTTCTTGTCGGTCCGGCGCCCGGGGCGCCGACACCGCTCAGCGAGTTGGCATCAAGGCGCCTTCGCTGCATCCAGGTGATATTGCGTCACCCGTTCAACTTCATTCTTGGAGCCCAGCACCACGGCCACGCGCTCGTGCAGCTTGGTCGGTTGCAGGTCCATGATGCGTTGCTTGCCGTTGGTGGCGGCGCCGCCGGCCTGCTCGACGAGGAAGGCCATCGGGTTGGCTTCGTACATCAGGCGCAGCTTGCCGGCCTTGTTGGGCTCGCGCTTGTCCCAGGGGTACATGAAGATGCCGCCGCGCGTCAGGATGCGATGCACGTCCGCCACCATCGAGGCGATCCAGCGCATGTTGAAGTCCTTGCCGCGCGGACCCGTCGTGCCGGCCAGGCACTCGTCGATGTAGCGCTTCACCGGCTCGTCCCAATGCCGCATGTTGGACATGTTGATCGCGAACTCCTTGGTGTCCGCGGGGATCTTCACGTCGTCGGCGGTCAGCACCCACGAGCCCTGCTCGCGGTCCAGCGTGAACATCGCCACGCCGTCGCCCACCGTCAGCACCAGCGTGGTCTGCGGACCGTAGACGCAGTAACCCGCCACCGCTTGCTGCGTGCCGGGCTGCAGGAAGTCGTCCTCGCTGACGCCCTTGCTGCCCTCGGCCTTCTTCAGCACCGAGAAGATGGTGCCGATCGAGACGTTGACGTCGATGTTGCTGGAGCCGTCCAGCGGATCGAACATCAACAGGTACTCGCCCTGCGGATAGCGGTTGGGCACTAGGTAGATGCTGTCCATCTCCTCCGAGGCCATGGCGGCCAGATGACCGCCCCATTCGTTGGCTTCGATCAGGACCTCGTTGGCGATGATGTCCAGCTTCTTCTGGACCTCGCCCTGGACGTTCTCGGACCCGGCGCTGCCCAGCACGTCACCCAGCGCGCCCTTGTTGACGCTGATGGCGATGCGCTTGCAGGCGCGGGCCACGACCTCGATCAACAGACGCAGCTGCTGCGGGATGTGGCCGTGCAGGCGCTGCTGCTCGACGAGGTATTGGGTCAGGCTGACGCGACGACTCATGACAAAACTCCGGAAGTTGAAATTCGGTGCGGGATCGCGGGCCCGGGCAAGGAGAGGGCCCGGCGACGGCATGCGGCCATCGCCGAGCGGTCTCGTCAGCCCTGGGCGGCCTCGGCCGGCGCGGCGTCGGCGGGCACCGCGGCCGGGCGCGGATCCAGCGCGAGCGCGCGCTCGATGATCTCGCGCACGTCGTTGGACAGATCCGGCTTGGCGGCGACGCGGGCGATGGCCTCGCGGGCGGCGCTGCGATAGGGCTGGGCCAGCGCGGTCCAGCGGTCCATCACGCGCGCCAGACGGCCGGCGACCTGCGGATTGATCGCGTCCAGCGCCAGCACCTGCTCGGCCCAGAAGACATAGCCCGCCGCGTCGGCGCGATGGAAGGCCGCCGGGTTGAACATGCACAGCGAGAAGATCAGGCTGCGCGCGCGGTTCGGGTTCTTGAGCGTGAAGTCGGGATGCTTCATCAGCTGCTTCACCCGCGCGAAGGTCTTGCCCTCATGCTCGGCGGCACGGCCTTGCAGCGCAAACCACTTGTCGGTGACCAGCGGGTCGCCCTTGAACTGCGCATGGAAGCGGGCCAGCGCGCTGTCCGCCAGCTCGGCCTGCGCGTGCACCAACGCGGCCAGCGCGCCCAGCCGGTCGGTCATGTTGCCGGCGTCCTTGAATCGCTGATACGCGCGGCCCGGCCAGACGCTGTCGCCGTTGCGCGTCGCGTTCAGGACCAGCATGGACAGCGCCAGATTGGCCAGCGCGCGCTTGCCGCTCTGGACCGGATCGGGCTGGTAGCCGCCGGCGATCTGGTGCTCCTCGAACGCCCAGATCCAGTCGGCCTGCAGCGCGGCGGCGAGCTGCGTCTGCGCGGCCTCGACGGCGGCGTGGATGGCTTGCGGATCGACCTCGGCCAGCTGCTCGGCGATGTAAGCCTCGTCTGGCAGTTGCAGCGCCAGCGCCTTGAAGGCGGGATCCAGCGCCGGGTTGCGCAGGACCGCGCGCATCGCGTCGATGTAGGCGGCGTCCAGCGTCAGCGTCTGGCCGCCGCGCACGGCGCCCAGGATGCGCGCCAGCGCCAGGCGCTGGCTGGCTTCCCAGCGGTTGAAGGCGTCGCTGTCGTGCTTGAGCAGCGTCAGCAGCTCGGCATCGCCCAGGCCGTCGTCCAGCACCACCGGCGCGGAGAAGCCGCGCAGCAGCGAAGGGACCGGTTCGCTCGGGACGTTGATGAACACGAACTGCTGCTCGGCCGCGTCCAGCACCACGACGCGCTCGGTCTCGGTGGCGCCCGCGGCGCCGTCCTCGCCCTGCAGCATCAGCGGCAAGGCCTGACCCTCGCGGCTCAGCAAGCCCAGCGCGACCGGGATCACCTGCGGCTGCTTGCCGTCCTGGCCCGGCGTGGCGGGCGTCATCTGCTGCAGCGTCAGCGTGTAGGTCTGCGCGGCGGCGTCGTACTGGCCGCGCGCCTGCAGACGCGGCGTGCCGGCCTGCGAGTACCAGCGCTTGAACGCGTCCAGACGGGTGGACAGCGCGGAGCCGGGATTGGCGTCGGCGATCGCCTGCGCGAAGTCGTCGCAGGTCACGGCCTGGCCGTCGTGGCGCTCGAAGTACAGCGACATGCCCTTGCCGAAGCCGTCGCGGCCGACCAGGGTCTGGTACATCCGCACCACTTCCGCGCCCTTGTTGTAGACCGTGGCGGTGTAGAAGTTGTTGATCTCGACGTACTGGTCCGGGCGCACCGGGTGAGCCATCGCGCCCGCGTCCTCGGGGAACTGGCCGGCGCGCAGCGCGCGCACGTCCTGGATGCGGCAGACGGCGCGCGCGCTGGGCGTCGCGGCCATGTCCTGGCTGAACTCCTGATCGCGGAAGACCGTCAGGCCTTCCTTGAGCGACAGCTGGAACCAGTCGCGGCAGGTGACGCGGTTGCCGGTCCAGTTGTGGAAGTACTCGTGCGCGACGATGGACTCGATGCGGTGGAAGTCCGCGTCGGTGGCGGTCGCGGGCGAGGCCAGCAGCGCCGAGGTGTTGAAGATGTTCAGCCCCTTGTTCTCCATCGCGCCCATGTTGAAGTCGGACACGCCGACTACCATGAAGCGCTCCAGATCCAGCGGCAAGTTGAAGCGCGCCTCATCCCACACGACCGAGGCGATCAGCGAGTTCATCGCATGCTCGGTCTTCTCCAGGTCGCCCTGACGGACGAAGACCTGCAGCAGATGGTCCTTGCCGCCGCGGGTGCGGACGCGCTGCTCACGCGCGACCAGGTCGCCGGCGACCAGCGCGAAGAGGTAGCTGGGTTTGGGGAAGGGGTCGTGCCACTTGGCCAGATGGCGGCCGTTGTCCAGCTCGGCCGTCTCCAGCAGATTGCCGTTGGACAGCAGCACCGGGTACTTGGCCTTGTCGGCGCGCATCGTCACCGTGTAGACCGCCATCACGTCGGGGCGGTCCAGGAAATACGTGATGCGGCGGAAGCCCTCGGCCTCGCACTGGGAGAAGAAGCCGCCGCCGGAGGTGTACAGGCCGGACAGCGCGGTGTTCTTCTCGGGCGCGCAGGTGTTGCGGATCTCGAGCGTGAAATCGGCGTCGGGGACGTTGTCGATGATCAGCTCGTGGCCCTCCTGGCGGAAGGAGACGCTCTCGCCGTCGATCAGCACGCGCAGCAGGTTGAGCTCTTCGCCATGCAGGCGCAGCGGGCCGTGGGCGACCGCGGCATTGCGCTCCAGGCGCATCTTGCTGGCGACCAGCGTCTTGGCCGGATCGAGGTCGAAGCACAGGTCGACGGTGCGGATCCAGAAGATCGGCGCGACGTAGTCCTCGCGGCGGACCAGGGTGGCAGTGCCTTCACGCATGACGGGCTTCCTTATGGGAATTGAAGTTGTCTCTTAGCGAGTTAAGGGCATGGGAAGCCCGTAGCGAGCGGCCCGAGATTGCGTGGAGCACCAGGGCCGTACCCGAGTACGGCGAGGAGCGCAGACGCGAGGTCGGGCCGCGCAGTAGGGCGGCACATGTCCTTAGACGCCCTGTTTGAGGGACGCCGTGATGAATGCGTCCAGATCGCCATCCAACACCTTCTGCGTGTTGGAGATTTCGACGTTGGTGCGCAGGTCCTTGATGCGGCTCTGGTCCAGCACGTACGAGCGGATCTGGTGGCCCCAGCCCACGTCGGTCTTGCTGTCCTCGAGCTTCTGCTGCTCGGCCTGACGCTTCTTCATCTCGTGGTCGTACAGGCGCGAGCGCAGCCGCTTCCACGCGACGTCGCGGTTGCTGTGCTGGCTGCGGCCGTCCTGGCACTGCACGACGATGCCGGTCGGGATGTGGGTCAGGCGCACCGCCGAGTCGGTCTTGTTGATGTGCTGACCGCCGGCGCCGGACGCGCGATAGGTGTCGGTGCGGACGTCCGACGGGTTGATGTCGATCTCGATCGAGTCATCCACTTCCGGGTACACGAACAGCGAGGCGAAGCTGGTGTGGCGGCCGCCGGAGGAGTCGAAGGGGCTCTTGCGGACCAGGCGGTGCACGCCGGATTCGGTGCGCAGCAGACCGAAGGCGTACTCGCCCTCGACCTTGATGGTGGCGCTCTTGATGCCGGCGACCTCGTCGTCGGTCTGTTCCTCGACCTCGGCCTTGAAGCCCTTGCGCTCGCAGTACTTCAGGTACTGGCGCAGCAGCATGCCGGCCCAGTCGCAGGCCTCGGTGCCGCCGGCGCCGGCCTGGATGTCGATGAAGCAGTTGCTCGGGTCGGCCGGGTTGTTGAACATCCGGCGGAACTCGAGTTCCTCGACCAGCTCCGTCAGCTTGGCCGAGTCGGCCTCGATGGTCTGCAGGCCGGCGATGTCGTTCTCTTCCTTGGACATCTCGTAGAGCTCGAGGTTGTCGGAGAGATTCGACGTCAGGTGATTGATGGTCTCGACGACCTTGTCCAGGGTGCGCTTCTCTTTGCCCAGTTCCTGAGCGCGCTTGGGATCGTTCCAGACGTTGGGGTTCTCGAGAGCCGCGTTGACTTCATTCAACCGCAGGGACTTGCGGTCGTAGTCAAAGGTACCCCCTTAGCGCGTCGGTACGCGCTTGCAGATCGGTCAGCGTGCTGCCGATCGCATTGATTTGCTCGATGTCCATGGTGTGTTCTTAGACGAGGGTGCGACCACCCGAAGGGGCGATCGAAACCGGGTATTTTCTCATGGCGCCACAGGGAGCCTCCCCAACAATGGTGGCATGGCTTCCGAGACTCCCGTTTCCCGCGCCGCGAGGCGCTTTCTGCGCGGCACCTGGCGCCTCACGGCAGCCCTGCTGGCGATGTGGGCGGCGGTCACCTTCGGGGTGGCCTTCTTCGCCCGCGATCTGACCTTCGAGCTCTTCGGCTGGCCCTTCAGCTTCTGGGTCGGCTCGCAGGGCGCGCTGATCGTCTACGTGCTGATCGTGGTGGTCTACGCCTGGGCGATGAACCGGCGCGAGGCGGAGGCCGCGGAGCTGCCGCCCGACCTCTCGGCCCAGCCCGAGCGAACTGAGCGCGCCGGGCGGATCTCGGGCTTCTGATCCGGCGCGGCCGGATCGGGGCCGCGCAGGTCAGCCGGTGGTCAGCCGGCGTTCGCGAACTTGGCGGCGGCCAGTTGCCCTTGCAGGTCCGTGACCTGGGCGCGCAGCGCGACATTCTCTTCCTGCAGCGCCTTGACCTGGGCGCGCAGCAGCGCGACGGCGGGATCCTGCTCCAGCTCGCCGTCCTCGTTGACGGGGACGTCCAGCACGGCGACCGCGGCCTCGGCGACCGCGTCGCCGGCGGCCTTCTTGCCGACCTTGGACTCGCGCACCCGCTTGGCGGCCTGACGCAGCTCCTTCTTGCCGCCCGCGGCGGCGGCGGCCTGCTCCTCGGCGGGCAGCTCGGCGATGACGGCGGCGGCGCTGATGGAGACCTCGCCCGACTTCACCGCGGCGACCAGCTCCGGCGCGGCCGCCTTCTGGATCTTCTCGATCTGGCCGACGGTGGCGCTGCTGATGCGCGCGGCGCGGGCGATGGCTTCACGGCTCTTGAGCGGCGGAGCTTCGGGGACGACGGCGTCGCTGGCGTTGGCGGTCGACCCGGCGGCGGCGGCGGTCGCGTCGGGCGTCGGGTCGTCGAGGACCGCCAGGCGGCGGGCTTCCATGATTTCCTTCTTGCGCAGCGCGAGCACGCCGCGTTGGAAGTCGGAGACGCTGCGGCGGCCCAGGTGCTGGTCGATCATCCACAGGTGCACGTCCTCCATCGACTTGAAGCGCGTGTTCTGGATGGTCTGGAAGGGCAGGCCGTGCTTGGTGCAGATGCTGTGGCGGTTGTGGCCGTCGATCAGGATGTCGCCCCACAGCACCAGCGCGTCGCGGCAGCCCTCGGCGAGGATGCTGCGCTCCAGCGACGCGTACTCGTCCTCGGTCAGCGGATCGATGTAGGCCTTGAGTTCTTCGGTGACGATGATGTTTTCCATGGGGACGACAGCAGCAGCGGGGGCGGGTAGGGCGGAGCGGATCGCGGCCCGCGACCCGGTGAACGGGCGCAGGTCGCGCAGGCGACGGACGTCGCCGGAAAAGGGCGGCATTCTGCCCAATCCGCGGCGCTAAGCTGGCGCACCCCGACCACGTGGGTCGGATTTCCACGATTTCCGGGACATTGCCCGCGATGAGCGCGACCCCTTCAGATCCTTCCCTCTCCGAAGCCCAGGGCGATGGTGCTGCTGCTGCCGGCGTCGACGTGCTCGTCGACGGTTGGGACTACCCGACACCGCACTGCCTCGCGGTCAGCCCCCGCGCCGAGGACATCGACGGCCTCAATCACACCAACAACGCGGTCTACGTGCGCTGGTGCGAGCAGGTGGGGTGGTCGCATTCGGTGGCCTTGGGCTTGGACATCGAGGACTACCGCCGGCTGGACCGCGCGATGGCGATCCGGCATGGGGGGTATGACTATCTGCTGCCTTCCTTCGAGGGAGAGGCGCTGGTGCTCGGGACGTGGCTGACGGCGGGGGACGGGAAGCTGTCGATGGAGCGGCGTTTTCAGCTGCGCCGGGCGGGCGATGGGCAGACGGTGATGCGGGGCAAGTGGGACCTCGTGTGCATCGACATCAGCGGGGGGAGGCCGAAGCGGATGCCGGCTGAATTCATCGAGGCGTATCAGGCGGCGGTGGTGTCCGCGGGGTGAGCAGGGCCATCGCTGGAGCACCTGCGGAGACCCCTCTCCCCCGCCCTCTCCCCGCAAGCGGGGCGAGGGGGTAAGACAAGGGCGGGGAGTCGGAGAGGATTCAGCCGAGGAATTCCTGGACGGCGCGGGCGAGGGCCTCGGGCTGGTCGTGGTGCATCATGTGCGCCGCTTGCTGGAGCGTGACGCGTTGGAGGTCCTTCACGACGCTCAGGCGAGTGTCGAAGTCCTCGCGCGGATAGCGGTCGCCCCACCATTGCGAGAGCCGCGTCTCGCTGCCCTCGACCCACAGCGTCGGGGCGGTGATGGCGGACCAGCAGGCCAGCGCCTCGGCCTTGCGATACAGCACCGGATTGGTCCGCTTGTGCGCGGGGTCGCCGAGGATGTGCCAGCGGCCGTCCTCCGCCTGGCGGGACCAGCGCGGGGCGAGCCAGCGGGCCTTGTCGGCGCTCAGGCGCGGGTTGGTCTTCATCAGCCGCTGCGCGACGCCCTCGACGTCGTCATAGGTCTTGAGCTGCTGCGGCTGCTTGAGCTCGTCCAGCCAACTCGCGAGCCGGCCCGGCGCCATGTCGGGCGTGGTCTCGGGGAGGCCGAAACCTTCGAGGTTCACCAGCCTGCGCAGGCGCTCGGGACGGACGCCGGCGTAGCTCATCGCGATGTTGCCGCCCATGCTGTGGCCGATAAGGTCGACCGGCGCGTCGGGGCTGACGGCGTCGAGCAGCGCGTCGAGGTCGCCGAGGTAGTCGGGGAACCAGTAGGAGTCGCCGCCGTTGCCGTCGGTGAGGCCGAAGCCGCGCCAGTCGATGGCCACGGCGCTGCGGTCTTCGCGGAAGGCGTCGATCATGAACTGGAATGAGGCGCCGACGTCCATCCAGCCATGGACCATCACCAGCAGCGGACGCGTGCCGTCCGGCGGCGGGCCCCAGCGCAGCAGGTGGTAGCGGAGACCGCGGAGCGTGAGGAACTCGCTGCGCGGGGCGCGGCGGACGGCGTAGTCGGTGGAGGACGGGGCAGGGCTCATGGATGAGCACTGTAGGGCGGAGCAGGGGAGAAGGCTTTCGCCATGGAGACAACGGGCGGGCGCGAAGACCCTCTCCCCCGCCCTCTCCCGCAAGCGGGCGAGGGGGCCACAAGTGCCTCGCGCGTAGGCGCTCGGTGACCACGACTCCCTCTCCCGCAAGCGGGCGAGGGAGCAATGCGGCGGCGCTCGGCGTGGCTTCAGTGGGGCCCGAAAGACCCTCTCCCCCGCCCTCTCCCGCAAGCGGGCGAGGGGGCCACAAGTGCCTCGCGCGTAGGCGCTCGGTGACCACGACTCCCTCTCTCGCAAGCGGGCGAGGGAGCAATGCGGCGGCGCTCGCGATGGAGACTCCCTCTCCCGCTTGCGGGAGAGGGCAGGGGAGAGGGTCTTCCGGCTCTCCCGCAAGCCCGGTGTACCCTCCGCGCCGACCGATCTATGCCAAATCCTTCCCGACCATGTCCACCCCCTACACCCTCCGCCCCGCCCGTCCCGCCGACGTCCCCGCCATCGTCGGCCTGATCGGCGAGCTCGCCGATTTCGAGAGCCTGTCGCACCTGATGGAGGTCACACCCGAGAAGCTCCACCCCCATCTCTTCGGTGATCAACCCGTCGCCGAGGCGCTGGTCGCCGAGCACGCCGACGGCACGGTCGTCGCCTTCGCGCTCACCTTCGTGAACTTCTCGACCTTCCTGGCCAAGCCCGGTCTCTATCTCGAAGACCTCTACGTCCAGCCCGCCCACCGCGGCGCCGGCCTGGGCAAGCGCATGCTGACGCGCCTGGCGCAGATCGCCGTCGAGCGCGGCTATGGCCGCTTCGAATGGTGCGTGCTGGACTGGAACGAGAACGCCATCCGCTTCTACGAGAAGATGGGCGCCGCCATCCTCCCGGACTGGCGCCTGTGCCGCGTCACCGGCGAGTCGCTCGCGCTGCTCAGCGAGCGCGCCGACGGCTGAGCCAGGCTCAGCGCATCGCCGCGTCAGCGCGCCGACGCTCCTCCGCCGATCGTCCGATTCCGCCCCGCCAGCGCCCCGCACACGCCCATCACCACGGACAACGCGGCCGCGCCCAGCAGCACGCCGGTCCAGCTGCCGATGGCGTCATGCAGCCATCCGGCGGCGGACGGCCCGCCCGCCGCGAGCAGATAGCCCACGCACTGCGCCATGCCCGACAACGCCGCCGCCTGTTGCGGGCTCGCGCTGCGCATTCCCATGAAGATCAGCGCCAGCACGAAGGTCCCGCCCGAGGCGAAGCCGAACATCACCGCCCACAGCGTCGCCATCGCGGGCCACAGCGCGAAGCCGAGCAAGCCCACACCGAGCAGCGCGCTCAACAGCGCCGCGATCAGCTTCTGATCCTTCATGCGCGCGATGAGCGGGCCGAGGAACAGCCCCGGCACCGAGGTCGCCAGCTGCATCACGCCGTGCAGCGAGCCCGCCGCCGTCGCGGACAGTCCCGCCGAGGTCAGGATGGTCGGCAGCCAGGCGATGACGATGTAGTACAGCAGCGAGTTGGTGCCGATGAACAGCGTGACCTGCCACGCGATGGCCGATCGCCACACCGGTCCGCCATGCGGCGGCGAGGCCGTGCCCGGCGCGGGCGCGCTGCGCTGCGAGAGCTGCCGGCTCCACACCAGCGCGGCCAGCACCGGCAGCACGACCGCCATGCCCAGCGCGATGCGCCAGCCCGCCTGCGCCGCGACCGGCACGGCGGCCACCGACATCAGCGCGGCGCTCACGCCCATGGTCAGCGCGCAGGCGCCGGTGATGGCGGGCACGCGGGACGGGAAGTCGCGCTTGACCAGGCTGGGCAGCAGCACGTTGCCGATCGCGATGCCCACGCCGATCACCGCCGTTCCCACATACAGGCACCACGCCAGACCCGCCGACCGCAGCAGCACCCCGCCCGCGATCAGCAGCAGCGACGCGAAGAGCGAGCGCTCCAGCCCGTACTCCCGCGCGAAGAGCGCCGCGAAGGGCGACACGATGCCGAAGGCCAGCAGCGGCAGCGTGGTCAGCAGGCCGGCCTCGGCGGGCGACAGCGCAAAGGCCTCGCGCAGTTGGCCCAGTACCGGCGCGACGCCGGTGATCGGGCCGCGGAAGTTGGTGGCGACCAGCAGCAGGCCGATGAGCAGCAGGGCCGTGCCGCCGGCATGCGAGGTGGCGTGCACCGTCGCCATGGGCGCGGTGGGCGCGGTGGGCGAGGGACGGGATCGGTCGGCGAGGTTCGAGCTCACGGCGCGGCTCCGGGAGGTGGTGATGGGGATTGAAAGTTACCGGGACGCGCGCCGGCTGAATTCAGATAATCCGACTTCCTATCGCTGAATCCGGCCAAGATGCAGAAGACCCCGCGACCGCGTCAGCTCGACACCGTGCTGGCGGGCTTCGACGAGCGCCATGTGCGCAGCCTGGTCGCGGGCTGGCGCCTGGATGCCGGTCAGCAGAAGAGCGAGGTGCCGGTGCATTCGCACCGTCTGGGTCAACTGGTGTTCGCGGCCAGCGGCGGCGTCACCTGCGAGGCGCCCGATGCGGTGTGGATCGCGCCGCCGCTACGCGCGATCTGGATCCCGTCGCAGACGCCGCACAGCGTGCGCGCCACGGCCAATGCGCAGCTCTGTTATCTCTTCGTCCAACCGGGGGCGGTGCGGCTGCCCGAGCGCTGCTGCACGCTGGAGCTCTCACCGTTGGTGCGGGAGCTGATCCTGGACATGGCCGAGCAAGCGTGGGAGTACGAGTCCGACGGCCCCGTCGGCCGCAAGGCGCTGGTGCTGCTGGACGAGCTGGCGCGGATGAAGGTCGAGGGGCTGCATGTGCCGACCTCGGAGGATCCGCGGATGCGGCGCATCGCGACGATGCTCGCGGAGGATCCGTCGGATCGGCGCACGCTGGCGGCGTGGGGCGGGCTGGTCGCGATGAGCGAGCGCTCCCTGGCGCGGCTGGTCCAGCGCGAGACCGGTTTGTCCTTCGGGCGCTGGCGGCAGCAGCTGCATCTGGTGACCGCGATGCGGCTGCTCGCGGACGGCGCGTCGGTGCAGCGCGTGTCGGAGCGGCTGGGCTACGAGTCGGTGACGGCCTTCATCACCATGTTCAAGAAGGCCGTGGGCAAGCCGCCGGCGCGCTTCTTCGCGGACCTGGCCGCGACGCGCTGAGCACACGGAACCCGCCGCGTTGAGCCCCTCGCCCGCTTGCGGGAGAGGGGTTGGGGTGAGGGCCGTCGCACACCAGAGCCTGCAGCTTGGTCAGTCCAACCAGTCGTTCAACAGCTCCGGCGGACGGGCGATGAGCGCGCGCTCGCCGCTGACGACGATGGGGCGTTGCAGCAGCTTCGGCCGCTCCGCCACGGCGCTCAGCAACTGCTCGTCACTGAGCGAGGCGTCCGCCAGCCCCAGCTCGCGATAGTCGTCCTCCCCCTCCCGTAGCATCGCGCGGACCGGGCCGCCGAGCTTGACCTGCAGCGCTTGCAGCTCCGCCAGCGTCAGCGGCGTGGCCAGGTACTCCACCACCTCGGGCTCGATGCCGCGCGCCTGCAGCAGCGCGAGTGCCTCGCGGGACTTGGAGCAGCGGGGGTTGTGCAAGATCGTCATGTTCATGGACGGGCAGTGTAGAGAGTCCGCCCTGGGCGAGCCTCGCGCTGGTGCGCGCCGCGCGCCCCTGGTGCTACGGGCTTTCCATGACGACCGTGCCTGACCCGCTCGCTAGCATCCACGCTCTTGTTTCAGTCCAGGATGGAGAGTCGCCATGGCCGGCACCACCGACCCGGATGCCGGCGCCGCGGCCCGCATCGCTCCCTCGCTCCCGCGTGCCGCCGCCGCCGACGCGTATTCCCACATCCACGCCGCCTTCCGCTGGCAGGTCCCCGATCGGCTCAGCATCGCCGAACTCTGCTGCGGCCGCTGGGCCCGAGAGACGCCCGAGGCCCCCGCCATCCTCTTCGACAGCGACAGCGGGTGCCGCGCCCAGTACAGCTTCGGCCAACTGCAACGCGCCGCCAACCGGCTGTCCAACGCGCTCAAGCGCCTCGGCGTCGAGGCCGGCGACCGCGTCGCCCTCGTGCTGCCGCAGCGCTTCGAGACCGCGGCCGCGCACATCGCGATCAACCAGCTCGGCGCCGTCGCGATGCCGCTGTCCATGCTCTTCGGCCCCGAGGCGCTGGAGTACCGCCTCAACGACAGCCAGGCCTGCCTGGCCATCGTCGACGGCGGAGCGCTCGACGCCGTCCGCGCCGTACGCGCGCAGTGCCAGGCCTTGCGTCATGTGCTCGTCGTCGGCGCGTCCGAGCCCCGAGAGGGCGAGTCCGATTGGGTCGGCGCGCTGCAGTCCGAGGACGCCCGCTTCACCGCCCGCGACAACGCGGCCGACGATCCGGCCATCCTGATCTACACCAGCGGCACGACCGGCGCGCCCAAAGGGGCCTTGCTGCCGCAGCGCGCGCTGCTCGGCAACCTGACCGGCTTCATCGCCAGCCAGGACTGGTTCGGCTTCGATCCGCACGATCCCGCCAAGCCCAGCGACGCGATCTTCTGGACGCCCGCCGACTGGGCCTGGACCGGCGGCCTGATGGACGGCCTGCTGCCGGTGCTCAGCTTCGGGCGGCCCATCCTGGGCTACCAGGGGCGCTTCTCGCCGGAGAAGGCCTTCGAGCTGATGCAGCAGTACCGCATCACCCACACCTTCCTGTTCCCGACGGCGCTCAAGGCCATGATGAAGGCCATCCCGCATCCGGCCGAGCGCTACCAGCTCCAGCTGCGCGCGCTGATGAGCGCCGGCGAGGCCGTGGGCGACGCGGTCTTCGACTGGGTCCAGCAGGAGCTGGGCATCACCGTCAACGAGATGTTCGGCCAGACCGAGATGAACTACGTCGTCGGCAATTGCCAGCGCCTGTGGCCGGCGCGGCCGGGCAGCATGGGCCGTGCCTATCCGGGCCATCGCGTCGCGGTGGTCGACGATCAGGGTCAGGTCTGTCCGGTGGGGGAGGTCGGCGAGATCGCCGTCCACCGCCGCGACGGGCATGGGGACCTCGATCCCATCTTCTTCCTCGGCTACTGGCGCAACGAGGCCGCGACTGCGGCCAAGTTCACCGGAGACCCGATGAACAGCTGGTGCCGGACTGGCGACCTCGCGCGGGCCGATGAGGACGGCTATCTCTGGTACGAGGGCCGCTCGGACGACCAATTCAAGGTCGCGGGCTACCGCATCGGACCGGGCGAGATCGAGAACTGCCTGGTCAGGCACGAGGCCGTCGCCAATGCGGCGGTCGTGCCCAAGCCCGATGCCGAGCGCGGCGCGCTGGTGAAGGCCTTCATCGTGCTCGCGCCCGGACGGCAGCCGAGCGCGCAGCTCACCGCCGAGCTGCAGGCCTTCGTGCGGGAGCGGCTCGCGCCCTACGAGTATCCGAAGGAGATCGAGTTCCTCGAGAGCCTGCCGATGACGACCACCGGCAAGCTGCAGCGCCGCGTGCTGCGGCAGCTGGAGGCGGATCGCGCCGCGGGACGCGCGGCCTGATCCGCCGGATCGCGATCCCGTCGGCGATCAGCTCGGCCGCGTCTTGCGCAGCAGCACCCACAGCTTGGTGTTGCTGCCCGCGGGCGTCGTCAGGCGCGCGGCGTCAGGCCACTGCTCTTGGCCGGTGAGGGTGGTGCAGGGACGCGAGGGCTTGTCCTTGGGCGTGCCCGATTCGCGGATCTTGGGATCGGCCGGCAGGTCCAGGCGCAGGCGCTGACCGCCCTCGGGCCATTCCAGTGCCCATTGCGGCTGGTCGCTGCACATGATCACGCCGTCGACCTGCGGGAACAGCCAGCGCAGGTACCAGGGCAGCAGCTCGCCGCGCAGGCGCTGACCGACGGTGACGATGCGGCGCACCGTGTTCATGTCCAGCTGCTCCGGCGGCGTGGCGATGTCGATGCTCAGCTGGATGCCCATGGACTTGGGCGGCGTGTTGCTGCCGAGCTCCATGGTCTTGGCCTTGGCCTCCGGGAAGGTCGGCAGGTCGAAGCGGCCCTTCTCGTCGATGGGGATGGGGATGTACTCCTCGTCGCTCATCAGCGCGAGCTTGGTACCAGGGGCCGGCGGCTTGTCGCGTTCCTTCGTGTCGTTGAGCTGGAAGCGCGTCACGAACAGGCCTTCGCCCTCGGTGCGCAGCTTGCTGAGCACCTCGTTGAGCGTCTTGTAGGGCATGAAGGTGCCGCGCTTCATGTCGGTCTGCACCGTGGGCAATGCGGTCGCGGTTGAGCCCGGACCCGATGCGGCATCGGCGCTGGCGGCTGTCGTCGTGACGGCGGTCGCGGCGGGTTCGGCTGCATACGCCGGCATCGCGGTCAATGCGGAGATCGTGGCCAGCGCGGTCGCGGCGGCAAGCACCGCGGCGGTGCGCCGCAGGACCGGGATCGAAGGAGCGGAATGGCCCGTCGGGGCCAGGTCTTGCCGGAACGGTGGTCGCGCGTCGGTAGTCACTTCTTGATCTCTCCCTGAGGTCCTGTCGGTGCCGCCGTCGCGGGTTCGCGCGGACGGTCCGACGGTGAACGGCGCCGCGTCTCGCGCGGTTGACCGGTGTGATGATTCGATGTCGTGTCGTGTCGTGTCGTGCCGTGTCGCGGTGGGGCGGCTCAGCGCCGGCACTTGCCGCGGGCCTCGGCCAGCAGCAGGAAGGGTGCGCTCAGCAACCCCATGCCGGCGCCGGCGAACTCGCCCTTGAGGCAGTCGGTGGTCGCGCCCTTCATGATTTCCTTGCCCAGCTTCGCGGAGGCCTCGACCCGCTCCGGCGCCTGGCTGGCCTGATCCATGCGCTCGGCGAGCAGCGGCTGGCCCTGCGTGCCCTGACGCAGCGCGCGCTGCGTGGCGGCGCCATACATGAGATCGCGGCCAGTCGGTCCGGAGGCCGATGGCGCGGGCGAGGTCGCGATCTGCGACTGCGACGTCTGCTGCGGCGTCGGGAGGACGAGCGTGGATCGTGGCTCGGTGGGCGGTGCCTCGTCAGGCACCACCGTCCTGTCAGCTGTGATCGATGGAGTGGCTGCAACCCGTGGCAGAGGCGTGACCGCTTCGTTCTCACGCGGGCGCGTGCGACCGAACGTGCCAGGACTTGCCTTGGCGAGCGCCGCGCCGCGCGGCTCGGCGCGCGGGGCGCTGTCCTTCGTCAGAGGCGGCAACTGGATCGTGATCATGCGCATCGTCGAGCGATGCTGCGCGTCATGATGCGGGGTGCCGCGATGCCAGGAGCTCTGCAACCAGAACGCCAGCAGCACATGCAGCGCGACAACCGCGAGGACGATCGCGCCACGACCGCGTCGCGGCGCGTTGCCGAAGGCCAGGTCATCGCTCGTCATCGGCGCCTCCCGCGTCGTCATCGCCGGGCTCCCAGGCGAGCAGGTCCCCCGGCTGGCATTGCAGCACCGCGCAGATGCGCGACAGCGTGTCGAAGCGCACGCCACGCACCTTGCCGGACTTGAGCAGCGAGAGATTGGCCTCGGTGATGCCGATGGCCTCGGCCAGCTCTTTCGAGCGCATCTTGCGCTGCGCGAGCATCACGTCGAGTCGGACGACGATGGGCATGGGGCGAGGGTCTTCGTGCGGTGAGCGGTGGGGCGATGCAGCGGTGGTCGAGGTCGCGTCGAGTTCAGATGAACTCGGCGTTCTCCTGCGCCATGCGATGGGCTTCCCGCATCACCGCGGCGATCGCTGTCAGCACGAGTCCGAGCAGCAGCACGACGTAATGCGTGCTGCCGAGGTGGAAGGCAAGCACGCGCTGCCCCGGCGGATTGCCCAGCGTGAGCGCGAGGACGGTCGCCGTGTCGGTCAGGGGCATCGCCAGCGCCATCAACGTCACCGACTGGCCGATGCGCCGCAGGTGGCGTGAAGCGGCATCGGAGAAGAACTCGCCGCGCAGGTAGCCGCCGAAGAGCCGCCACAGGCTGAGCAGCGCGAAGAGCGTGAGCAGTGTGAACGGCAGATTCGCCACCAGGGCCCAGGCGCGCGAGACGGCGTCGAACTGCATTGCGGTGTCGGACATGCTGCTCTTGCTCATGCTGCGCTCGACCCAGGCGGCGTCGGTCCAGAACACCGCGTGAAAGCCCACCAGGGCGACCATCGCGATCAGGGCCATCGCACGCACGCAATGCGCGATCCAGCGGATGCGCTGCAGGCCGGCGGGCAGCGCGGCGCGCGGCGGGACGGAAGAGGAGGCGTCGTTCATGTTCGCGTCGACCTGAATCGGTCTTACCGTGGATCGGCAAGAAATTACTGTAAAACAATAATTTCAGGCTGGCAACGACGTGAGAGGTAAAGCGAAGGCGCGCCAGCGCACGAAGGCCCCGCGCGCTCATGCAAACTGCCCGCCTGCCGCGCCCGGTTGTCGAGGGCGAGCGCCTCACATGGAGAACAAGATGGAACGCGTCACCCTCGGCCAATCCGACCTGTCGGTGAGCCGCATCGGCCTGGGCACGATGACCTTCGGCGAGCAGGTCGACGAGGCCGGCAGCCAGGTGATGCTGGATCGTGCGGTCGCCGCCGGCATCAACCTGCTGGACATCGCCGAGATGTACCCCGTCCCCGCGCGCGCGGCGACCTTCGGCGTGACCGAGGAGATCATCGGCCGCTGGC
The DNA here is from genome assembly GCF_039595295.1 of Roseateles sp. Classification (GTDB taxonomy): domain Bacteria; phylum Pseudomonadota; class Gammaproteobacteria; order Burkholderiales; family Burkholderiaceae_C; genus Roseateles. The sequence continues at coordinate 57,059 of NZ_JBCNLU010000014.1, read as the reverse complement.
TGCAAGCTCGCCCCGGCCTGCGGAAGCAACTGGTCATCGCGACCAAGGTCTCCGGCCCGCTGCGCGGCTACGACTGGATCCGCGACGCCAGCCCCGATCTGACGGCCGCCGAGATCGTGCAGTCCTGCGAAGCCAGCCTGCGCCGGCTGCAGATCGACACCATCGACCTGTATCAGATCCACTGGCCGTCGCGGCAGGTGCCGATGTTCGGCGCGGTCTATTTCGATCCGTCCAAGGACCGCCGCGTCGCGTCCATGCATGAGCAGCTCGAAGCGATGGGCCAGCTGCAGCGCGCCGGCAAGATCCGCCACGTCGGCCTGTCCAACGAGACCGCCTACGGCGTCGGCGAGTTCGTCCACCTGGCCGCGCAGCACGGCCTGCCGCGCATCGCGTCCGTGCAGAACCCCTACAGCCTGGTGAACCGCATCGTCGAGAACGGCCTCGATGAGGCGCTGTATCGGCATCAGGTGGGCTTGCTGGCGTATTCGCCGCTGGGCTTCGGCGTGCTGAGCGGCAAGTACGACGCGCATGGCATCGACGACCCCGCCAAGCCGGGTCGGCTGGCGATCTTCGAGGGCATGAAGAAGCAGCGCTGGGCGCGCCCCGAGACGCTGGCCGCCGCGCGCCGCTACAGCGCGCTGGCGGCGGAGCTGGGCATCAGCCCGTCCTCGCTGGCCATTGCCTGGGTCGCGTCGCGCTGGCAGACCGCGAGCACCCTGATCGGCGTGACCAGCGCGGCGCAGCTGGACGAGGACATTGCCGCGCTCGACCTCAAGCTCGATCCCGAAACGCTGGCCCGCATCGACCGCATCCGCTGGGAGATCCGCGACCCGGCGCAGTGACGCCCGCCAAGCGCGCGTCGAGCGCCCGCCGAGCGCAAGCTCGTACAAGCGCGCGGCCCCGGGTCGCGCGGAGAATCCCTCCCCATGAGCAAGAAATCCGCGCATGTCAGCGAGACCCCGGCGACCCAGGTGCTGCGTCAGCACCGGGTCGCCTTCGGTGAGCACGTCTACGACTACGTCGACCACGGCGGCACCGGCGAGTCCTCCAAGCAGCTGGGCGTGGCCGAGCACGAGGTCGTCAAGACGCTGGTGATGCAGGACGAGAAAGCGCAGCCGCTGATCGTGCTGATGCACGGGGACTGCACCGTCAGCCTGAAGGAGCTCGCGCGGCAGATCCCCTGCAAGAAGGTCGAGCCCTGCAAGCCCGACGTCGCGCAGCGGCACAGCGGCTACCTGGTGGGCGGCACCTCCCCGTTCGGGACGCGCAAGGCTATGCCGGTGTTCGTCGAAGCGACGATCCTGGAGCTGCCGCGCATCCTCATCAACGGCGGCCGACGCGGCTATCTGGTCAGCCTCGAACCCCGGGTTTTGACGGAGCTGCTCGAGGCCCGCCCGGTCCGGTGCGCGCTGAAGTCCGGGGCAGAATAGCGCCCCATGCAAGACACCCTGTTCCTCGTCCTGGCCGTGCTGGCCGGGTATCTGATCGGCTCGCTGTCGTTCGCGGTGATCGTCAGCCGGCTGATGGGCCTGTCCGATCCGCGCAGCTACGGCAGCGGCAATCCGGGCGCCACCAATGTGCTGCGCTCCGGCAACAAGGCCGCGGCCATCCTGACCCTGGTCTTCGACGCGCTCAAGGGCGTGATCCCCGTGCTGCTGGTGCAGAAGTACGGCCCCGCCCATGGGCTGGAAGAGGGCAGCGCCGCGCTCGCCGGTCTGGCCGCCTTCATCGGCCACCTGTACCCGGTGTTCTTCCGCTTCCAGGGCGGCAAGGGCGTCGCCACCGCGGCCGGCGTGCTGCTGGCCATCAACCCCTGGCTGGGCCTGGGCGTGTTGGCCGTCTGGATCGCGATGGCGGTGGTGTTCCGCTACTCGTCGCTGGCCTCTCTGACCGCCGCGGTCGCCGCGCCGCTGTTGCAGATGCTGATCTGGGGCGTGGGGCCGGAGCTGCCCGCCATCGCCCTGATGAGCCTGCTGCTGATCTGGCGCCATGCGGCCAACATCAAGAAGCTGATGGCCGGCACGGAAAGCAAGCTCGGCCAGAAGGCCGCGCCAGCGCCCGCAGCCGCGGCGGCGAAGTCGCACCGCCACGAGCAGTCCCGCGAACGTGAGCGCGAGCACAAGCACAAGCATTCCCACAAACCCAAGCATCACAGCAAATGAGCAACATCGAACGCTTCGACGTCGGCCCCCGTCTGTCCGAGATGGCCGTGCACAACGGCGTGGTCTACCTCGCCGGCCAGGTGCCTGACGACGCCACCGCCGACGTCAAGGGCCAGACCGAACAGGTCCTGGGCATGATCGACAAGCTGCTGGCCCGCGCCGGCAGCGACAAGACCAAGATCCTGCGCGCGCAGCTGTACATCGCCGACGTGGCCGATCTGGCGGGCATGAACGCCGCCTGGGACGCCTGGGTCCCGGCCGGCCACACGCCCCCCCGCGCCACCGTCGAGGCCAAGCTGGCCAAGCCGGAATGGAAGATCGAGATCGTGATCACCGCCGCGGTCTGATCCGCGACGCCCCATGAAGAACGCCGGCAGCTGCCGGCGTTTTTTCTTGTCGCGTCGCCGACCTCACTCGTCGGCTTCGGCGTCCTGCAGCTCCAGGCCGAGACAGGCCGGATCGCCGCAGCCGCGCCGCACCAGCACCGGCGGGTCCTCGGTCATGTCGACCACGGTGGTGGGGGTCATCGCGCAGGCGCCGGCGTCGATGATCAGCTGGATCAGCTTGTCGTAGCGGGCGGTGATCTCGGCCGGGTCGTTGAGCGGCTCATGCTCGCCCGGCGGGATCAGCGTGGTGGCCAGCAGCGGCTGGCCGATCAGGGCCAGCAAATCCTGCGTGACCCGATGGTCCGGGACGCGCAGCCCGATGGTCCGCCGCGAGGGATGCGACAGGCGCCGCGGCACTTCCTTGGTCGCCTCCAGGATGAAGGTGAAGGGGCCCGGCGTGGCCAGCTTGATCATCCGGTACTGCTTGTTGTCCACGCGCGCATAGCTGCCCAGCTCGCTGAGGTCGCGGCACAGCAGCGTCATGTGGTGCTTGTCGTCGACGCCCCGGATGCGGCGCAGCGCCTCGGCCGCGGACTTGTTGTCCAGCTGGCACACGAGGGCGTAGCTGGAGTCGGTCGGGATGGCGCCGATGCCGCCCTGGGCCAGGATCTGCGCTGCCTGGCGCAGGAAGCGGGCCTGCGGGTTGTCGGGATGGACTTCGAAGGTTTGGGCCATGGTCCTCGCGTTGGGCAATCGGCGTGCACGCCGGGCGGCTCGCGCCGCGATGGGTTCGGATCGCCGGGATCAGTCCGGCCAGTGGATGCGATGCTCGAGCGCGTTCCAGACGGGGTTGAGTTTGCCCGAGAGGTGCTCGTCCAGCTTGCCGACGTCCACGCGGCTTTCCTCCGGACTGTGGAAGTCCGAGCCCCGCGAGGCCAGCAGATCGAATTCCTGCGCCGTCGCCGTGTACTGGACCGCGTCCGCGGCGGTGTGGCTGCCGGTGACCACCTCGATGCCCCGGCCGCCATGGGCCATGAACTCGGTGATCAACGCGTATTCCTCGGTGGGCGTGAAGCCGTAGCGGCCCGGATGCGCGATGACGGCGATGCCGCCGGCGCCGGTGATCCAGCTCACCGCATCGCGCAGCGCCGCCCAGCGGTGCGCCACGAAACCGGGCTTGCCCTCGGTCAGGAAGCGGCGGAAGACCTCGGGCACGTCGCTGCAATGGCCGGACTCGACCAGGAAGCGCGCGAAGTGGGTGCGCGAGATCAGTTCCGGATTGCCCGCGTACTTGAGCGCGCCCTCATAGGCGCCGTGGATGCCGACCTTGGCCAGCCCCTCGGACATTTCCTTGGCGCGCGCGCCGCGGCCGCCGCGCGTCGCGCGCAGGCCCTCGACGATGCGCGGGTCGTGGTGGTCGAAGCCCAGTCCGACGATGTGCACCACCTTGCCGGCGAAGGTGACCGAGATCTCCACGCCCGTCAGATACGGGAGCCCGATCTTGCGGGCGGCGTCCAGCGCCCGCTGCTGGCCGCCGACCTCGTCGTGGTCGGTCAGGGCCCAGAGCTCCACGCCGTTGGCCTTGGCGCGCTCGGCCAGCGCCTCGGGCGCGAGCGTCCCGTCGGACACGGTCGAGTGACAGTGCAGGTCCGCATTGGTCTGCGGATGCAGGCTGGGGCGGGGTGTCGCGGGCAGCGCGGCGGACAGAGAGGTGTTCACGCGGTCGATTCTAGGAGCGACGCCATGACCGCGCCGGCGCCGCAGGATCGTTCGTGTCAGGAGGCCGTGATGGGCGCGCTCAGGCCGCCTTCGCGGCCGGCGGGGCCGCCCGGAGTTCCTCGGGCGGTGCCTCGGCCTGCGTTTCGGCGGAGGCGGGCGCGCCGCGTCGGCGGTCGACGAAGTAGCGGCTGGGGCCGGTGCCGCACTTGGCGACGTGCTTGGGCTCGGCCAGCGCGGCGGACAGCGCTCGCACGCTGTCGAACGCGCCCGGCTGCACCTGGATCACGCCCGCGCTCAGCGTCGGCAGCGGATTGAAGGATTCCTGGTTCTGGCGATTGAGCGTCACGTAGCCGCCCAGCGCCTGGTGCTCCGACGAGAAGAAGGGGCGGATCTGGCGGTCGAACTCGCGGCAGACGCGGGTGATGCGGGCGGTCCAGTCGGGCGAGCCCAGCACCATCACGAAGTCGTCGCCGCCGATGTGGCCGACGAAGTCCAGTTCGGGATCGGCGGCGGTCTGCAGGATCTGCGCGCAGAGCTTGATGATGTCGTCGCCCGCGGCGTAGCCGTAGACGTCGTTGAAGGGCTTGAAGTGGTCGATGTCCCAGGCCACGACGACGAACTCGCGGCCCTCGTGCAGCAGCGCGTCCAGGTGCTGGTCGGTGGGCACGTTGCCGGGCAGCAGGGTCAGCGGATTGGCGTAGCGCGCGCTGTGCACCTGCAGGTCGGACACCGCCTTGAGCAGGTCGGTGCTGCGGCCGGTGCCGAAGTACTCGCCGTTGCGGGTCACGATGAAGCCGTCGACCATGAGCCGGTCGTCCAGGCTGGCGATGGCCTCGCTCATCTCGCGCAGCGGGGTGCCGGCGTCGAAGATCAGCGGATGCGGATCCATCAGCGCGGTGCAGGGGCGCTTCTCATGGATGTCCATGAAGTAGCGCTCGGCGCTGCGCTTGAGCACCTGCAGCGAGCGCAGGATGCCGATGGGGCGGTTGCTGTCGTCCAGCACCGGCATGGAGAACAGCTGCTCGTCGCGCTGGAACATGTCGGCGACGGTCTGGCAGTTGAGCTTGGGCGTGACGGTGTGGCTGCGGCGCGCGAGCTGCGCGGCCGTGGTGATGGCGTCCGGCGGCAGGCGCACCCAGTCGGCATTGCGGCGGCGGTGCTCGGGCGCGAGCAGCGCGTCCACTTCGGCCCGCAGCGCGGCGCGCGGGGCGGCGCTGGGGCGGGCCAGCAGATAGCCCTGGCAGACGGGCACGCCCAGGCGGCGCAGCACGGTCAGGTCGCTGAGCTGCTCCAGGCCTTCGGCCACGACGGTGCAGCCGGAGGTGGCGGCCATCTCCAGGATCGACCGCACGAATTGCTGTTTGAGCGGCTCCTGCGCGATGCCGTCGATGAAGTGGCGATCGATCTTGACGAAGTCCGGCCGGATGTCCATCCAGCGCTTGAGGCTGGCGAAGCCCTCGCCCAGATCGTCCAGCGCGACGACGAAGCCCAGCTCGCGCAGGCTGCGCATGCTGTCCTGCAGGCGCTCGGGCTCGAGGATGGGGCGGGTCTCGGTGAGCTCGATGACGACCCGGGAGGCGGGCAGATCCAGCTGCGCGAACTCGCGGGCGATCAGCGCGCCGCGGTCGCTGGTGGCGAGCAGGGTGTCGGCGGTCAGGTTCAGGAAGAGCTGGCCGGGGAGCTTGAGCTCCTTGAAGCGGCGCAGCGCGCGGCGCACGACCAGGCGTTCGAGCTCGACGAGCCGGCCGGCGCGGGCGGCGGTCTCGAACAGCACCAGCGGCGAATGCAGCGGGGTGTCGGCGGGGCCTCGGGTGAGGGCCTCGTAGCCGAGGATCTGCGCGCGTTCGACCTCGACGAGCGGCTGGAAGTGGATGTCGAGCGACCCGTCGCGAATGATGGCGGACAGGGCGATGCTCAGCGGGTCGGGCGGTTGCAGATGCGTGGTGGGCATGGGGAGTGACCACGGCGATGCCAACAAGGTCGTGGTGTCCCCATTCTGGGCGGCCTCTATGTCATCGCTTTGACAAAGAGTTACAGCATGACCCCCGCGTGAAAAAGCACCGTCGACCGCGGGTCAGCGAGGGGGTCAGGGCTTGCCTGTCGACGCGTGCTGCATCGACTCCCTCTACGGACAGTGTCCCTGCGGGAAGCGCTGTGCCTGGACTCCCTCTGCCGCTTTGCGGGAGAGACGCTGTGCCTGGACTCCCTCTCCCGCTTGCGGGAGAGGGCAGGGGAGAGGGTCTTCCTGCAACGATCAGGACTTGCTTTTGCTGAAGTCCCGCTCCGGGAAGAGCCGGGAGGTCAGCTCCCCAAGACTCTCATGCACGACGTCCACGTTCGTCTCGTCGAGCACGATCCGGGCGATCTGCGGGCTGATGGCCTTGCGCAGCAAGCCCAGGAAGCGCGGCGCGGCGACGATGCGCAGCGCGGTCACCTCGCCGTTGTTGTAGCCGTCGTCCAGCGTCTTGGCGACGCGGGCGGCGAAGCTGATGGCTTCCTGATGGAGTTCGTCCACGCCGGCGGAGGAGACCACCGAGTTGCCGCGACGGCCTTCGGCGTCGCGGCGCAGGTCGGCCTTGTCGGCATGGGCGGCGGCGTCGGTCAGCGTGGTGACGTCCTCGAGGTCGCCGCCTTCCTCGGGCAGGCGCAGCAGGCGCGCCACGCCTTCGTCGGCGACCAGGACCCAGAGCTTTCCGTCATCTTTGTAGGCAGGCATCGTGATTCCTTTCGATTGAGCGGCCGTGAGGCCGAGTCGTGTCGAAAGGAGGGCGGCAATCGTCATGCCTTGCTGGTGGGCTCAGGGCTCGCTGCCTGCACAGGCCCTCACCCCAACCCCTCTCCCACTTCATGGGAGAGGGGCAACACGCGCCGGGCACTGTCGGAGCCCCTCGCCCGCTTGCGGGAGAGGGGTTGGGGTGAGGGCCGTGGAAGGCAGCGAGCGCCGTCGTTTTAGCTTTCGCCGCCCCCGCCCCTCAATCCGCCATCGCCTCCACCACCATCTGCACCCGCTGCTGCCCCTGGTACTCGTCCAAGCTCAACCGATAAGCCAGCGTCACCTGCTCCGGCAACTGCTCGGTCCGACCAAACCAGATCGCATCCCGCAGCATCGCCCCCTGCCTCAACCGCAGCTTCAAATGCCGCTCCCCGACCAGCCGCTGGTGCACCACCTGCACCCGATCGCAGAACAGCGGCGCCTCGAAAGCCTGCCCCCACACCTGCGACTCCAGTTCCTGCACCGTCTCCGGACAAAACGCCTCCGGCGGCAAGGGCCCGTCGGTCCTCAGCGTCCGCGTCAGCGCCGCCTCATCCAGCCACTCGCGCGCCACCTCCTCAAAGGCCGCGGCAAACGCCTCGACCCCGCCGGGCGCCAGCGTGCAACCCGCCGCCATCGCATGCCCGCCGAACTTGCGCAGCAGCTCCGGATGCCGCTTCGAAATCAGATCCAGCGCATCCCGCATATGGAAGCCCGCGATCGATCGCCCCGAGCCCTTGAGCTGTCCATCCGCTCCCTCCGCGAAGACGAACACCGGCCGATGCAGCCGGTCCTTGATGCGCGAGGCGACGATCCCGACCACGCCCTCATGGAAGTCCGCATCGAAGATCGCCAGCGCCGCCGGCGGCTCGCCTTTCAATCGCGGATCCGCCATCAGCCGCTCGAGCAGCGCCAGCGCCTGCTCCTGCATGCCGGCCTCGATCTCGCGGCGCTCGCGGTTGATGCGGTCCAGCTCGCGGCCGAGTTCCAAGGCCTGCGCCTCGTCCTCGGTCGTCAAACAGGTGATCCCCAGCGTCATGTCCTCAAGCCGACCGGCCGCATTGATGCGCGGCCCCAGCGCGAACCCCAGATCGAAGCTGTTGGCGCGCGACGCATCCCGGCCCGCCGCGGTGAACAGCGCCCGCACGCCCGGCTGCATGCGGCCCGCGCGCATACGGCGCACGCCTTGCGCGACCAGCCGCCGGTTGTTGGCGTCGAGCTTGACGACGTCCGCCACCGTGCCCAGCGCAACCAGGTCCAGCAGCCCCGCCAGATTCGGCGGCGGGTTGTCGCCAAAAGCCCCGCGGCGGCGCAGCTCGCCGCGCAGCACCGTCAGCACGTAGAAGGCCACGCCCACGCCGGCCAGGCTCTTGCTCGGGAAGGGGCAGCCCGGTTGATTCGGATTCACCAGCGCGTCGGCATCCGGCACGGTGGGTTGGCCGTCGGCGGTCACCGCGGGGAGGTGGTGATCCGTGACCAGCACCTTCACGCCCAGCGCGCGCGCGAAGGCCACGCCCGCGTGACTGGCGATGCCGTTGTCGACGGTGACCAGCAGCTTGGGCTCGTGCTTGAGCGCGAGCTCCACGATGGTCGGCGTCAGGCCGTAGCCATGGACCGCGCGGTCCGGAACGACATAGCTGACCGTGCCGCGTTTGGCGCCCAGCAGCGTCAGGCCGCGCAGCATCACCGCGCAGGCGGTGGCGCCGTCGCAGTCGTAATCGGCCACGATGCAGATGTTGTCGCCTGCGCTGATCGCATCGGCCAGCAGCTCGCCGGCGCGCGCGATGCCCAGCAGGCCTTGCGGCCCCTCGGGCGGCAGCAGGTGCTTGAGATCAGGATCGAGCTCATCGCCGCTGAGCACGCCGCGCGCGGCGAAAAGCCGCGACAGCAGCGGCGAGAAGCCGGCCTGCTCCAGCGCGAAGGCGGGATCGGGCGGGACGTCCCGGACCAGGATGCGGGGACCGGTGCTCACAGGACCTCCAGGGCGGCGGGGACCGAGGCGGTCGGGGGAGAGAAGCGCTCCTTCAGGCGCTGCCAGCTGCCGGCTGGAACGCGGGTCCAGCTGCGGGCGATGCGCTCGCCGCTGAGCGTCAAGCGGACCGGCTCGCCCTGCTGCGCGGCACGCAGCGCGGCGGCGACGGGACCTTGGTCCAGCACCTTCCAGGCCTCGCTCCAGCGGTAGAGATCGCCCGTCATCTGAGGACCGCGCAGGCGGTCGTCGACGATCAGGTCCGCCGGCAGCTCGCCGCCGCGATCGCGGCCGCAGCCGCTGAGCCAGGCGGCGTTCAGCGGCCGCAGACCGCGCGCCTCGCGGGCCTGGTTGAGCGGGTGCTCGTGCAGGACCATCTGCATCTCGTGCAGCAAGGTGCGCAGGCGGCGCGCGGTCGGCATCCAGGTCTCGATGCCGCGATTCAGGATCCGATCGGGACTGGCCGCCGCGAGCCCGTCGAGGTCGTCATGCGCGACGGCCCATTCGTTCGTCGCGAGCCACGCGGTGCGCCAGCCTTCGGCGGCGGGGAACACCGTCTGCGCGAGCAGGTCCAGGAAGGCGCGCGATTCGGCCTCGTCCAGGTCCAGCGTCGAGGGGTCCATCGCGGTCACGCCCTCGGTGCCGATGGCGAAGTGCACCGGGGTCAGCAGGGCCCAGGCGGCGGTGTCGGGGGACTGGCCGGCGGCACGCAGGCGCCAGGCGGCGAGGGGCGGGTGGTCGTCGGCGACGCCGCGCAGGCGCGCCAGGAAGAGCTCGTGCGGCGGGCAGGGCGTGTGCTCGTCGCCGTCGCCCGCGTGGCCGCCGACGTCGGCGCCGGTCGGGGTCAGCAGCCCCAGCAGGCGGCCGAGGGCGGGCAGTTCCAGCTCGCGCAGGGCGGCCTCGAAATGAGGGTCCAGCGAGCCGGCATGGGGAATCATCAGGTGCATGGGTGAGATTATCGACGCACCCCTTTGAGAAACCCGGTCATCAAGCTTTCATCCGCGGCGCGCAACCTGTGGGGCCATGCTGACCGACACCCTCATGGCCGCCGCAATCTCCAACGATCCGCCCGTGGCCGAGGCGGAAGACGGCGGCTCGCTGCGGGTCAGGACGGTGTGGATCTCCGATCTGCACCTGGGCACGCCCGGCTGCCAGGCCAAGGCCCTGCTGGAGTTCCTTCGCGAAGTGGAGTGCGAGCAGCTCTTCCTGGTCGGCGACATCGTCGACGGCTGGCAGCTGCGCCGCAGCTGGTACTGGCCGCAAGCCCACAACGACGTGGTGCAGAAGCTGCTGCGCAAGGCGCGCAAGGGCTGCCGCGTCATCTACGTGCCGGGCAACCACGACGAATTCGCGCGCAAGTATCTGCAGCACAGCTTCGGCGGCATCGAGGTGGCGCAGGAGTGGATCCACGAGACCGCCGACGGCCGCAAGCTCTGGGTCACCCATGGCGATCTCTTCGACGGCGTCATCCAGCATGCCAAGTGGCTGGCCTACCTCGGCGACAGCGCCTATGAATTCACCCTCAAGCTCAACCGCCATCTCAACTCGCTGCGGGCGCGCCTGGGGCTGCCGTACTGGAGCCTGAGCAAGTACCTCAAGCTCAAGGTCAAGCGGGCGGTCTCCTTCATCGGTGAATTCGAAGAGGCGCTGGCGCGCGAGGCCCGCAAGCGCGGCGTGCAGGGCGTGGTCTGCGGCCACATCCACCATGCCGAGCTGCGCGACATCGACGGCATCCTCTACGCCAATGACGGCGACTGGGTGGAGAGCCTCACCGCGCTGGTCGAGCATCCGGACGGGCATCTGGAGATCCTCGATTGGGCCGAGCGCCAGCGCGCTCAAGCCGCCGACGCCCAGGCCGCCGTGGCCGCGGCGATGCGCGCGCCGGCCTGAGCGGATGGCCCCTCGAAGGGGCGAGAGGCGTTGCCTGCAATGACCCGTTCGGGGGTCATGGAGCTGTCATGACAGCTTCATAGAATGAGTTCATGACTTTGCCCGACGTTCAGCTGCTCAATCGCGAGAACGCGATCCTCGAGTTCAACCGCCGCGTCCTGGCCCAGGCCCAGCGCACCGATGTCCCCCTGCTGGAGCGTCTGCGCTACATCTGCATCGTGTCCAGCAACCTCGACGAGTTCTTCGAGGTGCGCTTCGCCGACATGCTGGACGCGCAGCGCGATGGCAGCGGTCTGGTCACCCCGCGCGACGTCGAGCGCGTCGGCCGCGCCGCCCACGACCTGATCGATCTGCAGTACGGGATCTTCAACGACCAGGTGATGCCGGCGCTGCACGAGCACAACATCCAGATCCTGAACCACGCCGATCGCAACGAGGAGATCCGCACCTGGGTCGGTCGCTTCTTCGAGCGCGAGGTGCGGCCGCTGCTGGTGCCGGTCGGGCTGGATCCCGCGCATCCGTTCCCGCAGGTCGCCAACAAGTCGCTGCACTTCATCGCGCGGCTGTCGGGCAAGGACGCGCTGGGCCGCGACAACCGCATCGCCATCGTGAAGGTGCCGCGGGTGCTGCCGCGCGTCATCAAGGTGCCGGCGGCCATCAGCGGCGGCAAGCAGAGCTTTGTGCTGCTGACCAGCGTGATCCGCGCGCATCTGGAAGAGCTCTTCCCTGGCCGGCATGTGGAGGCCTTCTCCCAGTTCCGCGTCACGCGGGACTCGGACCTGGAGGTGGACGAGGAAGAGATCGCCAATCTGCGCCATGCGCTGCGCTCGGGCCTGACGACACGTCACTTCGGCCGCGCGGTGCGGCTGGAGGTGGTGAACACCTGCCCGGAGGAGCTGTCGCGCTTCCTGCTGGAGCAATTCGATCTGCCGGAGGCGGCGCTGTATCGTGTCAACGGGCCGGTGAACCTGGTGCGCCTGAACGAGCTCATCGACCAGACCGACGCCGACGATCTGCGCTTCCTGCCCTATGAACCGAGCTGGCCCAAGGGCCGGCTGCCGCGCGGCAAGTCCATCCTGGACAAACTGCGGACCAAGGGCGACGTGATGCTGCATCACCCGTTCGAGAGCTTCGACCCGGTCGTGCAGATGCTGCGCGAGGCGGTGGAGGATCCGGACGTGCTGGCGATCAAGCAGACCATCTACCGGACCGGCAGCGAGTCGGTGCTGGCGGATCTGCTGATCGAGGCGGCGCGCCGCGGCAAGGAAGTGCTGGCGGTGGTGGAGCTCAAGGCCCGCTTCGACGAGGAGGCCAACATCAACTGGGCCGAGCGGCTGGAGGCCGTCGGCGCGCAGGTGGTGTATGGGATCGTCGGCTTGAAGACGCATGCGAAGCTGCTGCTGGTCACGCGCCGCGAGGGCGGCAAGCTGCGTCGCTATGGGCATCTGTCGACGGGCAACTACAACCCCAAGACCGCGCGCTTCTATACCGACCTGGGCTATCTGACGGCGGATGCGGATCTGACGGCGGACATGGATCTGGTGTTCCGCCAACTGGCATCGCTGTCCAAGTTCAAGGCGCCGAAGAAGCTGTTGCTGGCGCCGTTCAACCTGCACAAGACCATGTGCGAGCTGCTCGCCCAAGTCGAGGCGGCGGCCAAGCGGGGTGAGCCGGCGCGGGCGGTCGTGAAGATGAATGCGCTGACGGATGCGGAGCTGATCAATGGCTTGATCCGGGCCGGGCAGGCGGGCGCGAAGATCGATCTGATCGTGCGCGGCGCTTGCATGCTGCCGCCGGGATTGCCGGGCGTGACGGACAACATCCTGGTGCGATCGGTGGTGGGGCGCTTCCTGGAGCACTCGCGGATCTTCTATTTCCGCTGGGGGCAGGGGGATGAGCAGGAGGCGCTGTATCTGTCGAGCGCGGATTGGATGAGCCGGAACATGCTGCGCCGGATCGAGGTCGCGTGGCCGGTGACGGATCCGAAGCTGCGCCAGCGCGTCTTCGATGAGGGGCTGACGCCGTATCTGCACGACACGCTGGACTCGTGGCAGCTGGGGCCGGATGGGACGTCGCAGCGGATTGGGAATGAAGCCAGGCTGGATGCGATCAGCGCGCAGCAGGCGCTGATGCGGATGTATCGGGACGAGTGAAGAGGCTGAGGCCTCAATCGTCCAGCGCCAGCTGAATCCGTCCCAGCTTCGACCACGCCTCCAGTTCTTCCTTCAACAGGAAGTGCGCCCGCGGATGTCCGTCCGCCCAGCCCTTGCGGAGCTCGATGGTGACCTGATCCCCATCCCGACGGAGCTTCATCGCCGACGCGTCGACCGCCGACCTCGCATGGCACTTGATCGCCGCCAAGCGCAGCGACAGCAGTTGCCAGACGACGGACTCGTCCTGCAGCTGTTCCTCCAGCTTCCTCAGCCCCCCGCGCTGCCCCAGCGCCAGATCCCCCAGCCTGCGCAGCTGGTTCTGCGAGAACCCCGGCGCGTCCACGTGCGAGAGCAGATACGCGCTGTGCCGATGGTGATCGTGATGCGACACCATCATCCCGATCTCATGCAGCGCCGCGGCCCATCCGAGCTCCCGGCGATGTTCCTCTTCCGCCTTGGGCGACAGCTGCGCATGCAGGCGCTGCGCGATCTGCTGCACCCGATTGGCCTGATCGCGATCCACCGCGAAGCGGCGTTGCAGCTCCGCCACCGACTGCTCCCGCATGTCGCGCGCGCCGCCCAGCAGTTGCGGATCCAGCCGCTCGGCCAGATCGAAGATGACGCCCTGACGCAGCGCGCCCTTGGCCGGATAGAGCCAGTCGATGTCGAAATGGGTGAGCAGCGTGTACAGGATGCACAGCCCGCCGCCGACAACCGCGCGGCGGTCTTCCTTCAGCCCGGCCAGCTTGAGCGTGTCCACGCGTCCGGCGTCCAGGCAGTGCTCGATGCACCAGCGCAGTCCATCCAGCGTGATGCTTCCATCGGCGCTCACCCCGTTGGCCGCGAGGATCTGCGACACCGCGCCCACCGTGCCCGACGAGCCCAGCGCCTGCCGCCAGCGCGGCTGCGCGGTGTGACGCGCGAACTGGTTCATGGCTTCTTCCAGCTCCGCGCCGGCCGCGACCTGCGCCTCGCGGAAGGCTTCGGACGTGAAGCGACCATCGGGGAAGTAGCGCATCGACAGGCTCACGCTGCCGATCTGGAAGGACTCGGCCCGCAGCGGCTGCGGCCCGCGGCCCAGGATCATTTCGGTCGAGCGGCCGCCGATGTCGATCACCAGCCGCGGGTCCTCCGCGGTCTGCATGCGCGCCACGCCGGCGTAGATCAGGCGGGCCTCCTCACGTCCGGAGATGACCTCGATCGGATGCCCCAGCACCTGCTGCGCGCGCGCCAGGAAGGCGTTGCGGTTGCGCGCCTCGCGCAGCGTCTGCGTCGCCACCGCGCGCACCTGCCGCGTGGGCAGGTCGGCCAGCCGGTCGGCGAAGCGCTTGAGGCACTCCAGCCCGCGCTGCGCGGCCTCTTCGGTCAGCATGCTCTGCGCATCCAGCCCCGCGCCCAGTCGCACGGTTTCCTTCAGATAGTCGATGCGCCGATATTGGCCGTGCTGCAGCTGGGCGATCTCGAGCCGGAAACTGTTGGAGCCCATGTCGATGGCGGCCAGGATCGTGGGAGCGTGCGCTTGATTCATGGGGCCGATTGTCGGCGCGTTTGGTGTCGTTCCGAGCCCCGAATCGGTGTCATCGTGCTGTCATCCGAAGGCGTTGGGGCCGCGCTCGGACCGGGCGGGCGCCTCGCCCGGACACCCGGCGACACCTGACCCTAGAATCGTCCGCGCCCGATCCGGAATCCATTCACAGGAGCCGCAGATGACGAAAGCCGATCTTTCGACCACGACCGCGACCGAGGTCCCCACCGCCACCGATGCCGGGGGAGCCGACGTGGCCGAGGCCGCCCGCGCCGACATCGACAGCCTGACCCCCGGCCGCGGCTTCAGCCGGCGGGCCTTCGTCGGCACCGCGGTGGGCAGCGGCTTCGCCGCCGCCGTGATGCCGGTCACCGCGCAGACCATCACCACGGACACGCAGGGCCTGGACGCCGGCCCGGTGAGCATCGAGTCCGGCGATTTCAAGGTGCCGGCCTACGTGGCTCAGCCCGCCGGCAAGAAGAACGCACCGGTGGTGCTGGTGATCAGCGAGATCTTCGGCGTGCACGAGCACATCGCGGACGTCGCGCGGCGTTTCGCCAAGCTGGGCTATCTGGCGATCGCGCCGGATCTGTTCGCGCGCCAGGGCGACGCCAAGGCGATCAGCGACATCGCCAAGCTGCAGGCGGAGATCATCAGCAAGACGCCTGATGCGCAGGTCATGGCCGATCTGGATGCCACCGTCGCCTGGGCGAAATCCCATGGTGGGAACACCGCCAGGCTGGCGATCACCGGCTTCTGCTGGGGCGGCCGCATCGTGTGGCTGTACGCGGCGCACAGCAAGGCGGTGAAGGTCGGCGTGGCTTGGTATGGGCGGTTGCAGGGGCAGACCAATGCGATGACGCCGAAGCATCCCATCGATGTGGTCGGGCAGTTGCATGCGCCGGTGCTGGGCTTGTATGGCGGGCAGGATGGGGGGATCCCGGTGGCCAGCGTCGCGGCCATGCAGGAGGCGCTCAAGACCGGGAGCCCGGCGGCCAAGTCAAGTGAGTTTGTGGTCTATCCGGACGTGGGGCATGCGTTCCATGCCGACTATCGGCCCAGCTATCGGGCGGCCGCGGCCAAGGATGGCTGGGAGCGGTGCCAGGCGTGGTTCAAGCAACACGGGGTCTGATCCGCCTCTCGCCCGAGGCGTCAGGGTTCATCGCGCCGCTCCGTCAATCGCCCCGGGACGGGTCCCCCAGGGGTGGCCCTCCAGGGGGAGGGGCTTGACGACTCTGAGACAATTTTGAGGTCACCCATCCGGCGCACCCCTCGCGGTGCGCCTTTTTCATCCATGACCCTGACCTACATCCTGTTGGTGACCTTCGCCGGCGGCCTGGCCTCCGTGACCATCGCGGCGATGCTGACCGTCGGCCTGCTGAGCCGGATCGTCAAGCATCTGGTGAGCCTGTCCACCGGCGTGCTGCTGTCGACCGCGCTGCTGCATGTGCTGCCCGAAGCCTTCGAGAGCGGCGCCGATCCGCACCACCTCTTCCTGGCGCTGTTGGCGGGTCTGATGTTCTTCTTCCTGCTGGAGAAGGCCGAGCTCTACCGCCACACCCACCATCACGAGGGGGACGGCCACCATCACCATCACCACTTCGACCGCGAACAGGCGGGCCGGGGCGGTCTGTCGGTGCTGGTGGGGGATTCGATCCACAACTTCTGCGACGGCATCATCATCGCCGCCGCCTTCCTGGCCGATCACCACCTCGGATGGGTGACGGCGATGGCCATCATCGCCCACGAGATTCCCCAGGAGGTCGGCGACTACATCGTGCTGCTGAACGCCGGCTTCTCGCGCCGCAAGGCGCTGTTCTTCAACGCGGTGTCGGGCATGGCCGCGGTGGTGGGCGGCCTGGTCGGCTACTTCATCGTCGGCCCCTGGCAGCAGCTCTTCCCCTTCCTGCTGGTGGCGGCGTCGAGCAGCTTCGTCTACGTGTCGGTGGCCGACCTGATCCCGCAGCTGCAACGCCGGCTGCCGTGGAAGGACACGGTGCTGCAACTGCTGTGGCTGGGCGTGGGCATCGGCTTCGTGCTGCTGGTCATCGGCGGCAAGCACGTGCATTGAGACGGAGCGCGGCCCGCGCTTCGCGGGCCGCGCCTCAGGCGATCACGGGGACGCCGCCTGGTCGCCGTGCACGACCAGCACCGGGAAGGCGCAGTGCGTCAGCACCTTCTGCGTCTCGCTGCCCAGCAGCAGGGCCTGCAGCCCGCGCCGGCCGTGCGTGGCCATCACCAGCAGGTCGGCCTCGACGCGCTTGGCGTGCTCGATGATGGCTTCCCAAGCGTGCAGCGCCTCGACGCTGTGGGCCTGGATCTCCAGCCCCTCGGCCCGCGCCTTGGTCAGCACCTGCGCCAGGCGCTCCTGGGCGATGCGCTCCTGCGCGTCGAAGAACTCCTGCGGCGGGGTCGGCTGCATCTCCGACACGGCGCTGTAGGGGAAGGGCTCCTTCACGCTGATGGCGAAGAGCTTCGCGTTGTGGAACTTCGCGAGCTGGATGGCCGTGTCGACCGCCTTGGCGGTGATGTCGGAGCCGTCGGTCGGGATCAGGATGCGTTGGAACATGGCGAGCCTCCTTTGCGGACGATGGGTCGCTGGGTGGACCTGATGCCCCAGGCGATCGTCGTGCCTGGGGTCAGGGCTTGCCGTCGCAGTCTGACCTCGTCATGGTGCTCCCGCCATGCGCAAAGTCAATACGGGCGCGCCACGGGACCGCCACGGGGCCTCAACCCTTGGCCAGCGGGAGGCGCGGATTGGCGCTCCATTCGCTCCACGAGCCGGCGTAGAGCCGGCTGCCGGCGAGCCCCGCATGGTGCATCGCCAGCAGGTTGTGGCAGGCGGTGACGCCCGAGCCGCATTGGTGCACCGTCTCGTCCGCCGGCAGCGCGCCCAGCACCGCGGCGAATTCCTCGCGCAGCGCCGCGGGCGACTTGAAGCGGCCGTCGGACAGGTTGTCCTTGAAGCAGCGATTCGTCGCGCCGGGGATGTGGCCGGCCTGGGTGTCCAGCGGCTCGACCTCGCCGCGGAAGCGTTCGCCCGCGCGGGCGTCGATCAGCCGGACGCGGCCCAGGCGGGCGAGCAGATCGGCGGCGCTGAGCGGTTCCTCGAGCGGCGCGGCGGTTTGGAACTCGGAGGTCGATGTGGCGGCGACGGGCAAGTCGGTCGAGATCGCGCCGCCCGCCTGCTGCCAGGCCGCCAGACCGCCGTCCAGCACGGCAACCGCTTCGTGGCCCAGCCAGCGCAGCATCCACCAGACGCGCGCGCCGTACATGCCGTCGGCGGCGTCGTAAGCGACGACCTGCCGACCGGGCGACATGCCGAGCTCGCGCAAGCGCGCGGCGAAGGCCTCGCGCTCGGGCAGCGGATGCCGGCCGCGAAAGGCGCCGAAGGCGTCCTGCTTGGCGCCGCTGAGGTCCCGGTCCAGATGCAGATAGAAAGCACCGGGAAGGTGGCCGGCGGCATAGGCGCGCTCGCCGGCCTCGACGTCCGCCAGATCGAAGCGCACGTCCAGGATCAAGGGCGGAGCGGACCCGGCCGCGGGCGAGGGCGACGCGAGCAGCGCCTGGAGTTCCTCGACGGAAATCAGTCCGTCATGACGAGTGCCGTGGCCCGAGCCGTTGCCGTTCATCGCGGGTGTCCTCTTCGATCCGTGTCTTCAGGGTTCAGCGTTGTCGGCCCGCATCAGGATTCGCTGACCGAGTGCTGCGCGTCCTTGGGCGTGTTGCGGGCCCGCAGCAGCGTCGCGCCCAGACCGGCGACGACGATCAGCGCGATGCCGATCCACGAGGCCAACCCCAGCAGGTCGCCGAACAACACCACACCATACAGCGCCGAGAACGCGATGCCCAGGTACTGCAGCGAGGCGTTCACCAGCGGCTTGCCGGTGCCGTAGGCGCGCGTCATCAGCAGCTGGGCCGTCGTGGCCAGCACGCCGACCGCCAGCAGCAGCAGCGCACCCTGCCAAGTATGGCCGTGCCAGCCGCCGTGCGTCGCGACCGTCGTCAGCGCGCCGGCGATCATGCCGCCCATCGAGAAATAGAAAACGACGCGGTACTCGGGCTCCCCCACGCGGCCCAGCGAGGTCACCTGCAGGTAGGCGATCGCCGACAGCATCCCGGACGCCAGTCCGGCCAGCGCATGCCACATCTGCTGTTCCTGCATCGCGGGTTGCAGCACCAGTCCGACGCCCAGGAAGCCCAGCAGCACGGTGACGACCAGCCGAGGGTCGACCTTGGCCGCGCCCATCAGCACCGCGCCGCCGATCAGGAACAGCGCCATCCAGACCGAGGACATGTAGTTCAGCGTCATCGCGGTGGCCAGCGGCAGCTTGCTGATCGCGAAGAACCACAGCGACAGCGCGATGACGCCCGACAGGCTGCGCCAGAAGTGCATCGCCGGCACCGAGGTCTTGAGCGGCAGCCCGCGCGTCTTGGCCATCAGGAAGAGGAAGGTCGTCCCGACCAGGCCGCGATACATGACGATCTCGCCGGCGCCGTAGTAGGCCGAGGCCAACTTGACGCAGACGCCCATGGTGGCGAACAGCAGTGTCGCCAACACCATCAGAAGGGGTGCAGACATGGCGCGGATTCTCGCGCCGTTCCCCCTTCGCACCTGTCGCGCGAAACCGCGAATCGGGCGCAAAGCGGGCGCAAAGCAGTCACAAAAGCGAACGCCCCGCGAGAGCGGGGCGTTGTGCGCACCGGACCGGCCGGTGAAGCGCGAAATCGCCGTGTGACGCCGGCGTCGGCGGCTCAGGGGCTCAGCGCTTCATCAGGCCGCGGTACCACTCGTGGAAGTGCTTCATGCCGTCTTCCATCGGACTCTGATACGGGCCGACCTCGTTGTCGCCGCGCTCCATCAGGGCCTTGCGGCCGGCGTCCATGCGCAGCGCGATCTCGTCGTCCTCGATGCAGGTCTCCATGTAGGCGGCCTGCTGGGCCTCGACGAAGTCGCGCTCGAAGGCGACGATCTCCTCGGGGTAGTAGAACTCGACGATGTTGGTCGTCTTCTGCGGGCCCTTGGGGAAGAGCGTCGAAACCACCAGCACGTTGGGGTACCACTCCACCATGATGTTGGGGTAGTAGGTCAGCCAGATCGCGCCCTGCTCGGGCGCCTCGCCGCCGGAGAAGCCCAGCACCTGCTCATGCCACTTGCGGTAGACCTCGGAGCCCGGTTTGGCCAGGTCCTTGTTCACGCCCACCGTCTGCACCGAGTAGTCGCGACCGAACTCCCACGCCAAGTCGTCGCAGGTGACGAACTGGCCCAGTCCCGGATGGAAGGGGCCGACGTGGTAATCCTCCAGATAGACCTCGATGAAGGTCTTCCAGTTGTAGTCGCATTCGTGGACGTGGACCTTGTCGAGCTGGTAGCCGCTGAAGTCCAGCGCGCCGCGCGGACCGAGCTTGCCCAGGTCCCCCGCGATGTCGCGGCCGTTGTCCTCGAACAGCAGGCCGTTCCACTCCCGGATCTTGTAGCGGTTCAGGTGCAGGCAGGGGTCCTGCTTGAAGTGCGGGGCGCCGACCAGCTCGCCCTTGAGATCGTAGGTCCAGCGGTGCAGCGGGCAGACGATGTTGCTCTGCGTGTTGCCGCGTCCGCGCAGCATCACCGCCTGGCGGTGACGGCAGACATTCGAGATCAGTTCCAGACCCTGCGCGCTGCGCACGATCGCGCGGCCTTCGCCTTCCTGGGGGAGCGCGTAGTAGTCGCCGACCTCGGGCACGGCGAGCGCGTGACCGAGATAGCGGGGGCCGTGCTGGAAGATCAGTTCCTGTTCGCGGCGGAACAGGTCTTCATCAAAGTAGCTTGTGACTGGCAGCTGGAGCGTGGATTGAGCCGTGCTGCGTTCAAGAGAGCTGAGAGGGATGCTCAGGTCGGACATGATCCAAGAGGGTCTCCAAGAAACCAATGTCAACCGTCGCCGGGTCGCCCCCCAGATTGGACGAGCCGACATGTTGGACTGAACGTGAAACAAATGCCGCGCCGACGGCCTCGAATCGCTGAATCGACGACCGCCGGGCCCTTTTAGGGCATCGGTGCGGGCAGGGGAACCGGTGATTGTACCCGGGCGGGGGTGACGGCGCTCCCAGGGCGACGTCAAGACGCCGGTAACACCGGCTGACGGTTGTGGCGCTTGGCTCACATCCCTCGATGGTCGGACGGCGGACGGCACAAGGGTGGTGCTTACAATCAGCCTTTTCGCGTTTTGAAATGAGCAAGCCATCCGCCAGCGCCAAGTCGGCGCCCAACCAGCCCCCGGAGGGGTCGGAGCCCGCCAGCTACGAGCAGGCGGTGGAGGAATTGGAACGCCTGGTGCAAGCCATGGAAGCCGGTCAGCTACCGCTGGACCAGCTCCTGGCCAGTTACCAGCGCGGAGCGGCGTTGCTCAAGTTCTGCCGTGCGCGGCTGCAGGCCGTCGAACAACAAGTACAGGTCATCGAAGACAGCGGCGCGCAGGCTTGGGGAGAAGAGTAATTGGATGCTGGTGTGTTCGAACGTTGGGTGAAGCAGTCCCTGGCGGATGTCGAGCTCTCGCTGGAAGCGTGGGTGCCGGAAGCGGCCCCCGCGGGCCTGGGAGAGGCGATGCGGTATGCGGTGCTGGGCGCCGGCAAACGGCTGCGGCCGCTGCTGGTGCTGGCGGCCGCCGAAGCCGTGGGCGGCAACCGGGAAGCCGCCATGCGTGCCGCGTGCGCGGTGGAGCTGATCCACGCCTATTCGCTGGCCCATGACGACATGCCCTGCATGGACAACGACGTGCTGCGCCGCGGCAAGCCCACGCTGCACGTCCAGTACGGCGAGGCCCAGGCCATGCTGGCCGGCGACGCGATGCAGGCCCTGGCCTTCGACGTGCTGACCCCGGACGCCGGCATCGAGCCTGTGCTGCAGGCTCAGCTGTGCAAGCTGCTGGCCCGCGCCAGCGGCTACGACGGCATGGCCGGCGGCCAGGCGATCGATCTGGCCAGCATCGGCAAGCCGCTGGACGAGGCGCAGCTGCGCGACATGCACCGCCGCAAGACCGGCGTGCTGCTGCAGGCCAGCGTGCTGATGGGCGCCGCCTGCGGCGCGATTCCGGCCGCGGCCACCGAGGCGCTGAGCCGCTATGGCGCGGCCATCGGGCTCGCGTTCCAGGTCGTCGACGACATCCTGGATGTGACGCAGGACTCGACCGTGCTGGGCAAGACCGCCGGCAAGGATCAGGACAACAACAAGCCGACCTACGTCAGCGTGCTGGGCCTGGAGCCCGCCCGCGCGTACGCGCTTCGACTGCGCGACGAGGCGCATCAGGCGCTGGCCGACAGCGGCCTGGCCGACACGGCCTGGCTGAGCCTGCTGGCCGACAAGGTCGTCGAGCGCGACAACTGAAACGGGGACCCGGTTCATGAGCGACAACGAACATACGCAGGCGCAGCAGGCTCCGGCCTCGCAGACGCTGCTCGGCACGATCGAAGGACCGGCCGACCTGCGCCGGCTCTCCCGCAGCCAACTCCCGCAACTGGCGGACGAGTTGCGCGCGCACGTGCTCAACAGCGTGTCCAAGACCGGCGGCCATCTGTCGTCGAACCTCGGCACGGTGGAGCTGACGCTGGCGCTGCATTACGTCTACGACACGCCGCGTGACCGGCTGGTCTGGGACGTGGGTCACCAGACCTATCCGCACAAGATCCTGACCGGACGCCGCGACCAGATGTCGACGCTGCGCCAGCAGGGCGGCATCTCGGGCTTCCCGCGCCGCGACGAGAGCGAGTACGACACCTTCGGCACCGCGCACTCGAGCACCTCGATCTCCGCCGCGCACGGCATGGCGATGGCCGCCCGGCTCAAGGGCGAGTCGCGCCGCGCGGTCGCCATCATCGGCGACGGCGCGATGACGGCCGGCATGGCCTTCGAGGCGCTGAACAACGCGGGCGTCGCGCATGGCGGCCTGCTGGGCGACGTGCTGGTGATCCTGAACGACAACGACATGTCGATCAGCCCGCCCGTGGGCGCGCTGAACAAGTACTTCACCCGGCTGATGAGCGGCAAGTTCTACGCTGCCGCCCGCGAAGGCGCGAAGTCGGTGCTCAAGCACACGCCGCTGTACGAGTTCGCCCGTCGCTTCGAGGAGCACACCAAGGGCATGTTCGTGCCCGGGACCATCTTCGAGGAGTTCGGTTTCAACTACGTCGGCCCGATCGACGGCCACGACCTGGATGCGCTGATCCCCACGCTGGAGAACCTGCGCGACAAGAAGGGCCCGCAGTTCCTGCACGTCGTGACGCGCAAGGGCCAGGGCTATAAGCTGGCCGAGGCCGACCCGGTGAAGTACCACGGTCCGACCCCGTTCAACCCGGCCGAAGGCATCAAGCCCTCGACCACGCCCGCGAAGAAGACCTTCACGCAGGTATTCGGCGACTGGCTGTGCGACATGGCCGAGGCCGATCCGACGCTGGTCGCCATCACCCCCGCGATGCGCGAGGGCTCGGGCATGGTGGAGTTCCACAAGCGCTTCCCGACCCGCTATTACGACGTCGGCATCGCCGAGCAGCACGCGGTGACCTTCGCCGGCGGCATGGCCTGCGAAGGCATGCGGCCGGTGGTGGCGATCTACTCGACCTTCCTGCAGCGCGGCTACGACCAGCTGGTCCATGACGTGGCGCTGCAGAACCTCCCCGTGCTCTTCGCGCTGGACCGCGCGGGCCTGGTCGGCGCCGACGGCGCGACGCACGCCGGCAACTACGACATCGCCTTCACGCGCTGCATCCCCAACATGAGCGTGCTGACCCCGGCGGACGAGAACGAGTGCCGTCAGGCGCTCTACACCGGCCATCTGCACGACGGCCCGGTGACGGTGCGCTACCCGCGTGGCGCGGGCGTGGGCGCCGAGATCCAGAAGGACATGACCGCCCTCGCCTGGGGCAAGGGCGAGATGCGCCGCACCTCGTCGCTGGCGCAGGGCCGCGGCACGCCCAAGATCGCCATCCTGGCTTTCGGCACGCTGTTGTATCCGGCGCTGAAGGCCGCCGAGGCGATCGATGCGAGCGTGGCCAACATGCGCTTCGTGAAGCCGCTGGACACGGCGCTGGTTGCCGAACTGGCTCGCACGCATGACGCGCTGGTCACGGTCGAGGACGGTTGCATCATGGGCGGCGCGGGCAGTGCCGTCATGGAAGCGCTGCAGGCGCAAGGCCTGACCCTCCCGGTGCTGCAGCTGGGCCTGCCCGACGAGTACATCGAGCACGGCGAACCCGGCAAGCTGATGTCGCAATGCGGCCTGGACGCCGCGGGCATCGAGCACTCCATCCGTGAGCGCTTCCTGACGCCGGTCGCGCCGGTGCTGCGTTCGGTCGCGAACAGCTGAGGTTGCCGATCTCGACGCCGAACGGCGCCGGCCTTGCGGTCAGCGCCGTTTTGCTTTTGTGGGATGCGCGATGACCGCGGCCCGTTCGGCCTGTTCGGCCAGAGCGGGCGCCAGTGCGTTCCGCAGCGCGGCGATGAAGTCCTCCGTCAGCGCATGGGCCGGCCGATTCAGCGGTCGCAGCGCCTGAATGCGGAAGGGCACGGACACAGAGAACGGCCGTACGTGCAGCGCCGGCCCCTCGCAGGCCCGGGCCGTCAGCGGATTCACCAGCGCGATGCCCAGGCCGTGCTGGACCAGCGCGCAGACGGCGATGGCGCTGTGGGTCTCCAGCTGTTCTCGTCGCTGTACGCCTGCGGCGGCGAAGATCGTGTCGAACTGGCGTCGATAGGGGTCGTCCGCAGCCAGGCCAACGAAGCGCTCCCCGGCGAAATCAGCCGGTGTCAGCACCGCCCGTTCCAGCAGGCGATGGCCGGCGGGGAGCACGCAGACCTCGTCGAGCTCGGCCAGCGTCTCGCCCACGGTGCCGGGCACGGCGGCGCTGACTTCGCTCAAGCCCAGGTCGAAGCGTTGCGCGGCCATCCATTCCTCCAGCAGCGGTGACTCCTGCGGCGTCAGCGTCAGCTGCGCCTGCGGATGGGCGCAGAGCCAATCCGCGCTGGCCGTCGGCAGCAGCGCGTGCGCAAGCGCCGGAAGCGTGAGGACTCGCAGGCGTTCATCCTCGGCCCGGCCCAAGGCCTGCGCCCGAGCGACGACCTGATCCAGACCTTGATACGCGCGCTGGACCTCGTCGAACAGCGCCAGCGCGCGCGCCGTCGGGCGGACGCGACCGGGCGTGCGCTCGAACAGCGCGTAGCCGAGCAGCATTTCCATCCGGGCCAGCTCCCGGCTCACCGTCGGCTGCGAGGTGAACAGCCGCTGCGCCGCCCCCGTGACGCTGCCGGCGGTCATCACCGCGCGGAAGATCTCGATGTGGCGATGGGTGATCGGCGGAGCAGGGGAGGCGGTGGGGCCGGGGAGGGCGCTGGCGGACATGTGCGGCAGCATAGCAGTGCATATCAGGAATGAATTCGCCAATCAAAACAAAGCATTTGATTGAATGCCTCGGGGCAACGATGCTCTGGCCATTCCCCTTCTGTTCTTTCATTCCTCTCACCGCCAGGACCGACGGCCATGCCCCAAGCGCTCACCCCCGCCCGCGAACAGCAACTTCAAACGCTCGCCGCCCAGCACGGCACGCCGCTGTGGGTCTACGACGCGGCCGTGATCCGCGAGCGCGCCGCCTCGCTCAAGGGCTTCGACACGGTGCGCTTCGCGCAGAAGGCCTGCTCCAACACCCACATCCTCCAGCTGATGCGCGAGCAAGGTGTGAAGGTGGACTCGGTGTCGCGCGGCGAGCTGCTGCGCGCGGTGGCGGCGGGCTACAAGGTCGGCCGCGGCGCCGACGCGGTGCACTCGGACATCGTCTTCACCGCCGACCTGCTGGATCGCGAGACGCTCAAGACCGTCGTCGACCTGGGTGTGCCGGTGAACGCCGGCTCCATCGACATGCTGGAGCAACTGGGCGAGGTCTCGCCTGGCCATCCGGTGTGGCTGCGCCTGAATCCCGGCTTCGGCCACGGCCACAGCAACAAGACCAACACCGGCGGCGAACACAGCAAGCACGGCATCTGGCATGAACAGCTCGGCGACGCGCTGGCGGTCATCGCCCGCCGAGGGCTGACGCTGATCGGGCTGCACATGCACATCGGCTCGGGCGTCGACTACGGCCACCTGGCGCAAGTCTGCGGCGCGATGGTCGAACTGGTGCGGGTGGTCAAGGCCAAGGGCCTGGATCTGCAGGCGATCTCGGCGGGAGGCGGCCTGTCGATTCCCTACCGCGACGGCGACGCGCGCATCGACGTCGCGCATTACTTCAGCCTGTGGGATGCGGCGCGCAAGCAGGCCGAGGGCGTCGTCGGCCATGGGCTGGAACTGGAACTGGAGCCGGGCCGCTATCTGGTGGCCGAGTCGGGCGTGCTGCTGGCGGAGGTCCGTGCGGTGAAGCGTCAGGGCGGGCAACATTTCCTGTTGGTCGACGCCGGCTTCAACGAGCTGATGCGTCCCGCGATGTATGGCAGCTTCCATGCGATGGACCTGATTCCCGCCGACGGTGAGCGCCGCGCCACTCGCGCGACCGTGGTCGCGGGCCCGCTGTGCGAGTCGGGCGACGTGTTCACGCAGGGCGACGGCGGCGTGGTCCTGACGCGCGAGCTGCCCGAGGCCCGGGTCGGCGACCTGCTGGTCATCCACGACACCGGCGCCTATGGCGCGTCCATGTCCAGCAACTACAACAGCCGCCCGCTGATCGCCGAGGTGCTGGTGGATGGCGACCGATCGCGCCTGATCCGCCGCCGTCAGACGGTCGAGGAGCTGCTGGCGCTTGAAGCCTGATCTCGGAAGGCCCGCCAGCGCATGGCCCGCCGGAAGGTGGGCCATTGTCATTTGATCGACATTCGCTATCAGATAAATGTAATTCAATAGTCTTCATCAATAGGGATTCGCAATAGGCCTCATTGGGGAATTCAACCCCGCGTCAGAGGGGCGGCCCCTATGATTCAACCCATCCCATCAACCCTCACAGCGAGAGAAGAGCACATGTCCCTGATCAACACCCAAGTTCAGCCCTTCAAGACCGAAGCCTTCCACAACGGCAAGTTCATCACCGTCACCGAAGAATCGCTCAAGGGCAAGTGGTCCGTGCTGATCTTCATGCCGGCCGCTTTCACCTTCAACTGCCCGACCGAAGTCGAAGACGCCGCCGACAGCTACGCCGAGTTCCAGAAGCTGGGTACCGAGGTCTACATCGTCACGACCGACACGCACTTCTCGCACAAGGTGTGGCACGAAACCTCGCCGGCCGTCGGCAAGGCCAAGTTCCCCCTGGTCGGCGACCCGACCCACACCCTGACCAACGCGTTCGGCGTGCACATCCCTGAAGAAGGTCTGGCGCTGCGCGGCACGTTCGTGATCAACCCGGACGGCGTCATCAAGACCGCTGAGATCCACTCGAACGAAATCGCCCGCGACGTGTCGGAAACCCTGCGCAAGCTGAAGGCCGCCCAGTACACCGCCGCTCACCCGGGTCAAGTCTGCCCGGCCAAGTGGAAGGAAGGCGAGAAGACCATCGCCCCGTCCCTGGACCTGGTCGGCAAGATCTAAGGATCAGCCAACCGCTGGAGCGGGCGGCCGGCAACGGCCCTCGCTCCGGACCGGTGAATCGGATGAGGACGATCCTCAACCCCTCACTGCACATGCGCTGCTCGCGGACCGCACCGGTCCGCGGGAGGGCGCTCGGCCGCCCCTGCTTGGACATGACGGATCGACGCGATCCAGGGAGGCCGGTTCTCGAAGTCGCTTGAAGCAATAGAAGCAATCGAAAGGAAGCAACGATGTTGGACGACAACCTGAAGGCGCAACTCAAGGCCTACCTGGAGCGGGTCACGCTCCCCTTCGAGATCGAAGCTTCCCTGAGCGACTCCGAGAGCTCCACGGAGCTCAAGCAGCTCCTGCAGGACATCGCCGGGATGTCCGACAAGATCACCCTGAGCCTGGACGGCAACGATGCGCGCAAGCCCTCGTTCAGCCTCAAGCGCACGGGCTCCGAGCAGAGCCTGCGTTTCGCCGGCATCCCGCTGGGCCACGAGTTCACCTCGCTGGTGCTGGCGCTGCTGTGGACCGGCGGCCATCCTCCGAAGACGGAGCAGGCGACCATCGACCAGATCAAGGGTCTGGACGGCGACTACCTCTTCGAGGTGTACATGAGCCTGTCCTGCCACAACTGCCCGGACGTGGTGCAGGCGCTGTCGCTGATGGCGGTGCTGAACCCGCGCGTCAAGACGGTGATCGTGGACGGTGCGCTGTTCCAGGACGAGGTCAACGCCCGCGAGATCATGGCCGTCCCGACCGTCTATCTGAACGGTCAGGAGTTCGGCTCGGGCCGCATGACCGTCGAGGAGATCGCGGCCAAGCTCGACACGAACGCGGCGGCGAAGGACGCGGCCAAGCTGTCGGCCAAGGAGCCCTATGACGTGCTGGTGGTCGGCGGCGGCCCGGCCGGCGCTGCGGCCGCGGTGTATGCGGCGCGCAAGGGCATCCGCACGGGTGTCGCGGCCGAGCGTTTCGGCGGTCAGGTCAATGACACGCTGGCGATCGAGAACTACATCTCGGTGCTGTCGACGGACGGTCCGAAGTTCTCGATGGCGCTGGAGTCGCACGTCAAGGATTACGGCGTGGACGTCATGAACCTGCAGCGCGCGGACAAGCTGATTCCGGCGACGACGCCCGGCGGGCTGGTGGAGATCCAGCTGGCCAATGGCGGCGTGCTCAAGAGCAAGACGGTGATCCTGTCGACCGGCGCGCGCTGGCGCAATGTCAACGTGCCGGGCGAGCAGGAATACAAGAACAAGGGCGTGGCCTACTGCCCGCACTGCGACGGTCCGCTGTTCAAGGGCAAGCGCGTGGCGGTGATCGGCGGGGGCAACTCCGGCGTCGAGGCGGCGATCGATCTGGCCGGGCTGGTGGCGCATGTCACGCTGATCGAGTTCGGCGAACAGCTGCGGGCGGATGCGGTGCTGGTGAGGAAGCTGGAGAGCCTGGCCAACGTGACCATCGTGACGTCGGCGCAGACGACCGAGTTCACGGGGGCGGGCGGGAAGCTCAACGGGTTGAACTACACGGATCGCGTGAGCGGCGAGGCCAAGCGGATCGAGCTGGAAGGGGTGTTCGTGCAGATCGGTCTGGTGCCCAACACCGAGTGGCTGCGCGGCACGCTGGAACTGTCCAAGCACGGCGAGATCATCGTTGATGCGAAGGGGCAGACCTCGCTGCCGGGCGTGTTCGCCGCGGGGGACGCGACGACGGTGCCTTACAAGCAGATCATCATCGCGGCCGGCGATGGGGCGAAGGCGGCGCTGAGCGCGTTCGATCATCTGATCCGGAATTGATGGGCGGCTTCGGCCGGCTTCGAGAGACAACGCCCCGTGAGGGGCGTTGTCGTTGGGGCTCTGGCAGTTGAAGACCCTCTCCCCAGCCCTCTCCCGCAAGCGGGCGAGGGGGCAAGACGGGCTCCTTGTGCCAGGACATGGGTGACACCTGTGCCAGGAGAAGGGTGACACCTGTGCCGGGACGCAGGTCGGGGGGCGATCCCCTCGCCCCCGGAGGGGTATAGGGCTAGGGAGAGGGGGCGCGGGCTGCCAGCCGACCCCGCCACAGGCTCTCCGCGCTGTAGACGATTAACGCCGACCAGATCAGCACGAAGCCGACCAAGCGGGCCCCCGCCAACGGCTCGTGATACAGCCACACCCCCAGCAGGAACTGGATCGTCGGTGACAGGTATTGCACCAGACCCAGCGTTGTCAGCGTGATGCGGCGCGCCCCTGCCGCGAACAGCAGCAGCGGCACCGCCGTCAGCGGCCCCGCCATCAGCAGCCATCCGACCTGCGACGGCTCGCCCGTGGCGAACGCGCTCGTCCCCCGCGCGGTCCACCAGACCAAGGCCGCGATCGCGAACGGCGACAGGATCAGCGTCTCCAGCGTCAGCCCTTCGAGCGCCCCCAGATGGGCGGTTTTGCGCATCAGCCCGTAGAACCCGAAGCTCAACGCCAGCACCAGCGCGATCCAAGGCAAGCGCCCGGCGGTGACCGTCAGCCAGATCACGCCCGCCGCCGCCAGACCGATGGCGAGCCACTGCACCGGCCGCAGCCGCTCCCGCAGGAAGACGAAGCCCAGCATCACATTGACCAGCGGGTTGATGAAGTAGCCCAGGCTGGCCTCGACCACATGACCGTGCTGCACCGCCCAGACGTAGACCAGCCAGTTGCTCGACAGCAGCAGCGCGGACAAGGTGCAGGTCGCCAGCAGCTTGGGCGAGCGCAGCACCGGCCCCAGCCAGGCCCAGCGGCGCAGCACCGCCAGCACGATCGCCACGAAGACCAGCGACCACACCGTCCGATGCGCGATGACCTCCAGCGCGTCGACCCCCGACAAGCGCTTGAAGTAGAGCGGGAACAGCCCCCAGGCGATGTAGGCCAGCGCGGCGAAGAGCATGCCGGTGCGGGCATGGGCCGCGTGGGCGGCGGCATCGGAGGTGTCTTGAGTCATGGGCGTGGGCGGTCGGCCGGAGCGGCGCGGGTCCGCGATTCTGCCCAAGCGTTCCCGCCCTTGCTGTCTCGCGGTCGTCGGCGCAGGATGCGGCCCCATGGCCATCGTCGAATTCACCTCGCAGCTGCATCGCTTCGTCGATACGCCCCGGCTCGACTGCGATGCGGACACCCTGGGCGCGGCGCTCTCGCTCGCCTTCGACCACAACCCGCGCCTGCGCGGCTACATCCTTGATGACCAGGGGCATCTGCGCACGCACGTGGCCGTCTTCATCGACGGGCACAAGGCGCGCGACCGTGAAGGGCTCAGCGATCCGCTGGTCTCGGCGTCCAAGGTCTATGTGCTGCAGGCCTTGTCGGGAGGATGACGAGCACGCCCCATCGTCGCCCTCGTCGGCTGGCCAAATCGTGGACTGCGCCGTCAAGGTCAAGGTCAAGGTCAAGGGCGAAGTCGAAGGCGATGTCGAAGGCGATGTCGATGTCGATGTCGATGTCGATGTCGATGTCGATTTCCGCCGGCTTCGAACGTCGATCTCATCTCAGCCGCCATCGGCCTGGTCGGACCAGGCCCCGCCAAGGAGACACCGATGACCGCCACCGCCTGGGTCGCCACCCGCAAGGGCCTCTTCGAGCTGCAGCAGCGTCATGACGCCGCGAGCGGCGGCTGGGCGATCGCCCGGCACAGCTTCGTTGGCGATCCGGTCAGCATGGTGTTGCCGGCGCCGCCCGGCGGCGGACGCATGCTCGCGGCGCTGAATCTCGGTCACTTCGGCTGCAAGCTGCAGGCCTCGGACGACGGCGGCGCGACTTGGCGCGAGCTGCCGCCGCCCGCCTTCCCGCCGCAGCCCGAGGACGCCGAGGGCCCGGCCTGGAAGCTCCAGCAGATCTGGTCGCTGGAGCGCGGCGGCGACGGGCGGCTGTGGGCCGGCACCATCCCCGGCGCGCTTTTCGTCAGCGACGACGAGGCCGAATCCTGGCAGCTGGTGGACACGCTCTGGCACCGCCCGGAGCGGCTGGGCTGGTTCGGCGGCGGCTACGACGCGCCGGGCATCCATTCGGTGAATGTGGACCCGCGCGATCCGAGACGGCTGTTGCTGGGCATCTCCTGCGGCGGGGCCTGGCGCAGCGAGGACGGCGGCGCGAGCTGGCGCATCAGCGCCAAGGGCATGCGCGCCGACTTCATGCCGCCCGAGCAGGCCGGCGAGGAGAACACGCAGGACCCACATCGCATCGTGGCCTCGGCGGCCGATCCCGACGTGTTCTGGTGCCAGCATCACAACGGGGTGTGGCGATCGGTGGACGGGGGCGCGAACTGGTCCGAGATCAAGCCGCCGCTGTCGGGCTTCGGCTTCGCGGTGGCCGCGCATGCGGGCGACCCTAACACCGCCTGGTTCGTCCCCGGCATCAAGGACGAGAAGCGCATGCCCGTCGAGGGCGCGCTCGTCGTCAACCGCACCCGCGACGGCGGCCGCAGCTTCGAGACGCTGCGCGCCGGCCTGCCGCAGTCGCATTGCTACGACCTGATCTACCGCCACGGGCTGGCCGCGCATGAGGACGGCCGGCGGCTGCTGATGGGCAGCACGACGGGCAACCTCTGGGCCAGCGACGACGCGGGCGACCGATGGCGTCTTGTCTCCGGACACCTGCCGCCGATCTACGCGCTGCGATTCGGTTGAGCGAGAGTCCGGGCGAGCGCGAAGGCGCTCAAGTCGCCTCGCGCGGATCGCCGGCGGCCGAGGCTGCCACGCCTGCGAGGAACGGCGCCCACTCCGGCCCGAGGGGCGCTTCGACGGAGAGTTCCGCCCCGGAGAGCGGATGCGCCAGCGTCATGCGCTGCGCATGCAGCCACAGGCGCTGATGTCCGAAGTGCGCGGCGAGGGCGCGGTTCAGCGGCCCCTTGCCGTGATTCGAGTCGCCGACGATGGGATGGGCGATGTGCTTCAGGTGCCGGCGGATCTGATGCCGCCGTCCCTGCACGGGCTCGCAAGCCAGCAGCGCCACGCGCGTCGTCGGGAAGCGCGGATCGGTGCTCAGCGGCAGCTCGAGGCGGTTCAGGCAGGACCACTCGGTCTGGGCGTCCAGCAGGGGCTGTCCGGCGGAGGGAAGCTCGGGATCGCGCGCGAGCGGATGGTCGATCACGCCTGCGTCCTCGGCCGGCCAGCCGCGCACCAGCGCCAGGTAGCGCTTGCGAGTGCGGCGCTCGGCCAGAGCGACGCCCAGCACGCTCGCCACCGACGAGTCCAGCGCGAAGACCAGCACGCCCGAGGTGCCGCGGTCCAGTCGATGCGCCGGCCACACCGGCCGGTCGAGCTGATCGCGCAAGCGCTGCAGCGCGGCGTCCTGCTCGTGGGCGTCCAGCGCCGTGCGATGCACCAGCAGTCCGGCGGGCTTGTCGATGATCGCGAGCGCGTCGTCCAGGAACAGCAGCGGCAGCGGGCGCGCCGAGGCGGGCGCGACGCGGGCATCGGCGTCGATGCGGGCATCGTGCTTGCCACCGGCTGCGGCACTCGAAGCGTCGCCATCGGGGTCGGCGCCGGAAAGGGCTGCGGGGAATGCAGGGGAAGTGGGAGTCGTCATGGGTCGATCGGAACGCGCATCGCACCGTGTCCCGTGTTTGAGCGCGCTTTTCCCCGTTTCGGGGGAGCGGCCCACCACAGAGGTGGTCGCCAAAATCCTGTCATCTGGACTGCCCATCATCAAGACCGGGCAGTCCTCGTCCAGCACGCATCGTCCATCGGTCACGGGTCAGCAGGAGTACGCCATGCCTCAGGAGTTTCACGTCGGTCACCGGTCCCTTCTGGATCGGCTGCTGACCGCATTGGGCGACGCCGTGCGGCGCGCCCCGGCCGTGCGGCTGGTCAATCGATCTGGCCGTCCACATACAGCCACACGCCCCGCTCGCGCACGAAACGGCTGATCTCGTGCATGCGTTGCGCGCGGCCGCCTGACTTGCTGCGCGCGACGAATTCGACGGTCTCGTGATCGGTGTCCTGGCGTTCATGCCGGCGCACGTCCAGACCCAGCCAACGCAGGTCGGGCTGACCGCGCTCCAGCGATTCGGGCCGGGTGTCCGGATGCCAGCTGGCGAGCAGGTAGTCGATCAGGTCCAGCGTGTAGGCGCTGTACCGCGAGCGCATCAGCGCCTGCGCATCGGGGGCGGTGAGGGCGCCGGACTCGGCGAAGGCGCGGTGCAGGACGCCGCAGCAGGCGTCGTAAAGGCGGCCGCTGCCGCAGGGACAGGCCGTGGCGTTCGCCGCGGCGCTGGATTTTTCAGGCTTCATGAGGGCGGCATCATGCCAGCCTCTCTAGAATGGCTGGATGAATTCCCAGGACTTCGGCGATCCCAGCGCCCCGCAAGACGACCTGTTCAACAGCCCGCGCGTCCCGCGCGGCCTGCTGGACAACCTGAACCCCGAGCAGTACGCGGCGGTGACGCTCGGCCAGGAACCGGCGCTGATCCTGGCGGGCGCGGGCTCGGGCAAGACGCGGGTGCTGACCACGCGCATCGCCTGGCTGATGAGCCAAGGCCTGGTGACCCCCGCCGGCGTGATGGCGGTGACCTTCACCAACAAGGCCGCCAAGGAGATGGTCACCCGGCTGTCCGCGATGCTCCCCGTGAACGTGCGCGGCATGTGGATCGGCACCTTCCATGGCCTGTGCAACCGCTTCTTGCGCGCGCATTGGAAGCTCGCGGGCTTGCCGCAAGGTTTTCAGATCCTGGACGCGAGTGACACGGTGTCCGCCGTCAAGCGCGTCATCAAGGCGATGAAGCTGGACGAGGAGCGTTTCGTCCCCAAGCAGGTGTCCTGGTACATCGCCGGCGCCAAGGAGGACGGGCTGCGTCCCAAGGACATCGACCTGCGCGACGAGCAGACCCGCAAGCTGGTCGAGATCTATCAGGCCTATCAGGACCAATGCGAGCGCGAAGGCGTGGTCGACTTCGCCGAGCTGATGCTGCGCAGCTTCGAGCTGATGCGCGACAACGCACAGCTGCGCGAGCATTACCAGCGCCGCTTCCAGTACGTCCTGGTCGACGAGTTCCAGGACACCAACAAGCTGCAGTACGCCTGGCTGAAGATGTTCGCGCCGCCAGGGCGCGGGCAGGGGGTGTTCGCCGTCGGTGACGACGACCAGAGCATCTACGCTTTCCGCGGCGCGCGCGTGGGCAACATGGCCGACTTCGAGCGCGAGTTCCGCGTGCGCAAGGTCGTCAAGCTGGAGCAGAACTACCGCAGCTTCGGCAACATCCTGGATGCGGCCAACGCGCTGATCAGCAACAACAGCCGCCGCCTGGGCAAGAACCTGCGCACCGAGGCCGGCCCGGGCGAGCCGCTGCGGGTCTATGAGTCGAGCAGCGACTTCGCCGAGGCGCAATGGCTGCTGGAGGAGGCGCAGGCGCTGCATCGCCAAGGCCTGCCGCGCAGCGAGATCGCGGTGCTCTATCGCAGCAACGCGCAGTCGCGGGTGATCGAATCGGCGCTGTTCAACGCCGGCGTCCCCTATCGCGTCTATGGCGGCCTGCGCTTCTTCGAGCGCGCCGAAGTGAAGCACGCGCTGGCCTACCTGCGCCTGATCGAGAACCCCAACGACGACACCAGCTTCCTGCGCGTCGTCAACTTCCCGACCCGCGGCATCGGCGCGCGCACTGTCGAGCTGCTGCAGGACGCGGCGCGCGCGAGCGGCCGCTCGCTGTACCAGAGCGTGGGCGCGATCAGCGGTCGCGGCGGCTCCAGCCTGGGCAACTTCGTCGCGATGGTCGACCTGATGCGCGAGGCCACCGCCGGTCTCACGCTGCGCGAGATCATCGAGCACGTCATCGAGCAGTCCGGTCTGACGGCCTTCTATCGCGCCGAGAAGGAAGGCGAGGACAGGCTGGAGAACTTGGGCGAACTGATCAACGCCGCCGAGGCCTTCGTGACGCAGGAGGGCTTCGGCAAGGACGCGGTGGCGCTGCCGGTGGACGAGCACGCGCCCGGCGCGATCGCCGAGGGCCTGCCGAACGCGGTCGCTCCGGCCGCGCCCGCGACGCCGGACGCGGAGACCGGCGAGATCATGTCGCCGCTGGCCGCGTTCCTGACGCATGCCTCGCTGGAGGCCGGCGACAACCAGGCGCAAGCCGGGCAGGACGCGATCCAGCTGATGACGGTGCACTCGGCCAAGGGGCTGGAGTTCGACGCCGTGTTCATCACCGGGCTGGAGGAGGGGCTGTTCCCGCACGAGAACTCGCTGTCCGACGCCGACGGGCTGGAGGAAGAGCGCCGGCTGATGTACGTGGCGATCACGCGCGCGCGGCAGCGGCTGTACATCAGCTTCTGCCAGACGCGGATGCTGCACGGCCAGACCCGCTACAACATCAAGAGCCGCTTCATGGAGGAGCTGCCCGAGGAAACGCTCAAGTGGCTGACGCCGCGCAACCAGGGCTTCGGCTCGGGCTTCGCGAAGGACTATCAGCAGGCATGGCAGCGGGGCTCGGGGCTGAAGTCCATGGTGGGCGCGGGCCGCGTGGATCCGGCGGGCTTCCCGCAGGCGCCGGTGCCCAGCGCGATGAAGCAGTCGGCCGCGCAGAAGACCGGCGACGAGCACGGCGGGCTGCGCGTCGGCAAGGGCGTGTTCCACAACAAGTTCGGCGAGGGCGTGCTGATGACGCTCGAGGGCAGCGGGCCGGATGCGCGCGCGCAGGTGAACTTCGGCCGCCACGGGACGAAGTGGCTGGCCTTGAGCGTGGCGAAGCTGACGCCGATTGATTGAGCGCGTTCGCCGTCGCCTGACGCGTTCAGGCTGATGAATGCAGGCCGGCCAGGGTGACCTGGGCCGGCCTGATACGCTCGCGGCGCGGAGGCAGCAAAGGTTCCAGCAAACAGGAATCACGCTTGCCGGGGAGGGAGATCCGATGAATGCAGTTTTGATTCTGGAATCTCCATGCGCACTGTTGTACCGATCGATCCGCCGGACGATCCCATGATTGAAGACGCGGTGGCGCTGGGCGCCGCCGTGCGGGCCGCGCGGACCGGCTCGCGGCTGCCGCTGGTGGAGGCGGCCGAAGCGCTGGGCATGTCGCGCCAGACGCTGATCAACATCGAGACAGGGCAGGGCGGGGTGAGCCTGTCCACCGTGCTCAAGGCCGCGCGAGCGCTCGGCGTGAGCCTGTTCGCCGTCCCATCTCAGGACCGCGAGGTGGTGCGGCGCGCCATCCGCGGCGCGCGGGACTCGAAGTTCTCCGATCTCGACGACGCATGACGCGGCTGGGACTGTGGCTCGATGAGCGCGAGGTCGGCTGGCTGCGCCGGATCGACGACGAGCGGCCAGGGCAGCGCCTGACGCTGGGGTATCTCGAACGCTGGGTCGCGGAGCCGCTGACGCATCCGCTGGCGACCTCGCTGCCCTTGCCGCCGCGCGGCGGGCCGGGCGAGGAGATCGCCGGCGACGCGGTGCTTTCATTCTTCGACAACCTGCTGCCGGAGGGCGAGGCGCGTGTGTCGACCTTTGCGGCGCTCGGCCTCTCTTCAGACGATCTTTGGGGCGCGCTTTCGCTGATGGGGCGCGACGTGGCGGGCGCGCTCCGCGTGATCGACGATGAGGCCCAGCGTGACCACGGCGGACGAGGCGCCGCGCCGATGCAGCGGCACATCTCGCGCGACGAGTTGTCGGAGCGCATCCGGCATAGGGACACGCAGCCCTTCGCGGTCTGGGACGGTCGGGTGCGGGGCGCGCTGCCGGGACGTCAGGACAAGCTCGGTGTCTACGTCGATCGCAGCGACTGGTCTCTGGTCGACGGCCCGCAGATGGCGTCGACGCATGTGCTGAAGCCGGCGCCCGTCGAGCCGGCGCTGAGCGATCGGCCCTTCAACGAGTTCTTCTGCATGCGGCTCGCGGAGCGAGTGGGCCTGGACGTGGCGCGCGTCGAGCTCCATCACGTGCCTGAGCCGGTGCTGCTGGTGCAGCGATTTGATCGGCAGCGACTCAAGGACGGTCGGGTCAGACGGTTGCATGCCATCGATGCGTGTCAGGCATTGGGCGTGCGCGCGCAGGAGCAGCGCACGGTCTCGTCAGCCGAGCTCTTCGGGCTGCTGCGGCACAGTCCGACGCCGCTGGTGGATAGCCGAGCGCTGTTGCGGTGGTTGATCTTTCAACGGCTGATCGGTAACAGCGAAGCAAGGGCCAAGGACTTGGCCTTTCATGTCGACCACGGCGGGTTGCGCGTGGCGGCTGCCTGTGACCTCGCGTGCATGCCCGCGCTCGGCGTGCGGGAGGCCCACGCGATCGACATGGGTGGGGTGTCCGATGCCTTGCGCATCGACGAGGTTGCGTGGGTGGAGTTCGCCCGTCGAGGCGGAGTGGCGCCGCGCAATCTGTCGCTGGAGTTGCGGCGCATGTGCGAGCTCGTGCGGACCCAGGCCGAGGCGCTGGGAGAGACACTTGCGCAGGAAGTGCCCAGGCGTGTGCTGGATGGAATCCTCTCCTGCATCTTGCCGGCCTGCGAGCGCCAAGTCGCGATGGCCGCGTCGATTCCGAAGACCGATGTCGATTCGTCGTGAACCTCCTCCGCCATGTGGGGGCGTGCCGGTCGGTCAACTCCCGGGCGGACTTCAGGTCGGTCGAGGCAAGGGGCGAGTCGATTGCTCTTTGCACAGCCGCGCCACCAACGCCGCGAACGGTTCTATGTCGCCGTAGGTGCTGGCCTGCTCCAGGGCATCCATGTAATCGCTGCGCCGCTCCACGGGAATGATCGTCCAGACATAACCGCCCGTTGCCAACAAGGCGTTCATCAGAAAGCGCGCCAAGCGTCCGTTGCCATCCATGTAGGGGTGGATGTAGACGAAGAAGAAGTGACCGAGCAAGGCTCTGGCGGCGGGATGCGGCTCATCGGCGATCAACTCGAACAACACGGGCATGCAATCGCGCACGGCCTCCTTTGACAGCGGCACATGCTGCGCGCCACGGATGAAGACCTGCTCGTTGCGCCAACCCGCCAGATCGGCGGCCTTCAGGACGCCTGCTTGCACGCTGGGACTGAACAAGGCCCGGTACCAGCCGGCGACGGCCTCGCGCAGCGCACGTGAGCGACTGAGGGGCGTGCTCGTTCCGGTCTCGCGCATGACCTCGGAGACGTAGGCGGCGACGAGTTGGTGACTCTCGAAGTAGCCCTTCGCCGCCATCGCGTCCCGCTGCTGACGATCGATCCCGTCGGGATCCCAGGAGCCCAGCCGGACCTTCTCGATGAGCTCGGGCGTGACCTGGTAACCCTCGATCGACAACGAGTGATACGCATCGGCGACGTAGCGTGCCTCGATGTCTCGAAGGGCCGCGACTGCGTTCCCCTGCGACTTGGCCGGCTTGGGGAATGCCTTGATGACGAGCTCGCGCATGGTGGCCCATGTGCGCCGCATGCGCTGGACGTAGGGAGACTCGGGGCGCCCATCCTTCAACGGAGATGGCGCGACGATGAACGGATCCGTTTCCTTGATCACGTGTCCGACATTGCGCATCGTGCCGACGATGTCGTCCGCGAAATCTCCTCGACCGAGTGCACGGAAGGCGCCCGCGAGCCGACCTGCAACGACCGTCCGAGACCCCTCGAGCAGCGATCGCAGCACCGGCGCGGGATCCTCAAGCAAGCCCAGGCAGATGCTCGCCGCCAATGGCTGCTGTGCATAGAACGCGGGCGAGGCTCCGACCAAAGCGTCGGCCAGTTCGACAAGGCGCATGCCCGCGTCGTCGGCGCTGGGTTCGTTCGGCAGGACTCCGGCGGCACGATAAAGAAACAGCGAGCAATCGTGCGGCAGCGAGACCAGCTGGTTGTTCCCAGCGGGCGACCAGATCTGAAGTTGGCGCGGGAGAGAACGCTCGCCTGAGCGCAACAGCAGCGATTGCTCCGGAGCCAGATGCCAGCCGTTGCCGAATCGCTCGTTGCAGTAGCCCACGACGAAGTCGCGCATCCCGGC
Source organism: Roseateles sp. (assembly GCF_039595295.1). GTDB lineage: Bacteria > Pseudomonadota > Gammaproteobacteria > Burkholderiales > Burkholderiaceae_C > Roseateles. Next base: position 18,146 of record NZ_JBCNLU010000014.1, on the reverse strand, counting down.
CATCCAGGCTGCGGTGGTGCCGGATGGTCCCGGGCCAGCGTCTGGCCGTGCCGGCAGGTACCAGCCCTTGATGACCTCCTCCAGGAAGCCGGCGCGCACCAGTCGCTCCCGGTGCGTGCGTGAGAGATCCCCGCTTCGGATCACGCGACGCGCTTGGTCCTGAAGCGACTTCAACTGAGACAGCGAGTCAGCGAGCTTTTCGTTCGGAGTGGCCATGGTTTCGGACATCGGCACTAATGACGCGCTGTATTGTTGCACTAATATTGTGCTCCACAGTTTCACTAATTTTGTGCTGTCCGATGGCGTCGTGTCCTGACGCGCCAACGAAAAAGCCCGCCATCTGGCGGGCTCCGTTCTCAGAGGCTGAGCGTGATCAGATGCCGATCTCGCCGCCGTCCTTGCGGGTGATCACCACCGTGGCCGAGCGCGGACGCTTGCGCGCGTTCGCGTCGGTCTGGCTGGACGGCCAGTAGCTGCCGAAGCTCTTGCCCGCGAAGTCCGGGGTCGTGTCCTCGCCCGGATGCTGCACGTTGAAGAACAGCGTCTTGTTGTCCGGCGTCATCGCGATGCCGGTGATCTCGCATTCCTTCGGACCGACCAGGAAACGGCGCACCGTGTCCGCCGTGGCCTTCGCGCCGGCGATGGTCGCCGTGCCGCCCGCGGCGGTGACCTTGGCGCCGTCGCCCACCTTGCCCGGGATCGCCGCCAGCATCATGCAGTTGGTGACGTCCGTGTAGGCGCCGTCGTCCGTCTGGATCCACAGCATGCCGCGCTTGTCGAAGTACAGGCCGTCCGGGCTGGAGAAGTCGTTCACGTCCGTCAGACCCGACAGGTTCACGTCCGCCGCCGCGTCCTGCTGCGCGCCGAACAGATAGATGTCCCAGGTCATCTTGGTCACGTCGGTGGCGTCTTCCTTCCAGCGGATGATGTGACCGTTCGGGTTGCCCGGCTGCTGCGTGGTGCCGTTCTTCACGTCCACGTAGTAGCGCGGGTTCGCGGCGTCCGGCTTGAGCTGGCTGCCCGTGGGCGTCGCAGTGGTGGCCACGCGGTTGCTGTTGTTGGTCAGGGTCATGTAGACCTCGGCGCTGGTCGGATGCACCGCGCCCCATTCCGGACGATCCATCTTGGTCGCGCCCACCAGGTCGCCCGCCAGACGCGCGTTGATCACGACGTCGGCCTGATCCGCGAAGGCGTACGGCGTGGCGGTCGAGGTCAGCCCGTTCTTGCCGAAGGTCAGTTCCACCCAGGTGCCGGTGCCGTCGGCGTTGAACTTGGCCACGTACAGCGTGCCCTCGTCCAGGTACTTGGCGCCGGCGGCCATGCCCTTGCCCACGTCCGACGCGTCCCAGTTGGCCTTGGACACGAACTTGTAGATGTACTCGTTGCGCGAGTCGTCGCCCATGTAGATCACGATGGGCTTGCCGGCCACGGCCGGCGCCGGCCAGGCGCCCTCGTGGTTGAAGCGGCCCAGCGCGGTGCGCTTGGCCGGCGTGGAGTCCGGATTGAACGGATCGATCTCCACCACCCAGCCGAAGGTGTTGATGGTGTTGCGGTAATCGGCCGTCGCGGCCGCGCCCGTCACCGACGAGTTCCAGCGGACGAACAGGTCGGTCACGCCGGCGGTGTCCCACAGGTAAGGGCTCTTGCGGTTCTGCGGCAGACCGTAGCGGTTCAGACTGATGATCTCCTTGGCGCTGCGCTGCGCGTCGTCGCCGGCGGCGCGGCTGATGACGTTGAGGTAGTTTTCCTCGCAGGTCAGGTAGGTGCCCCAGGGGGTGTAGCCGTTGGCGCAGTTGTTGTTGGTGCCGCGGGTTTGCGTGGCGCCGGTGCTGAACAGCGTGGCCAGCTGCGCGTTGCCGCGGGCCGGGCCGGTGAAGTCCATGGTCGTGGCCGAGGTGATGCGGCGGTTGAAGCGCGAGCCCCGCACCATGGACACGCCGGCCGTGTCCTTCTTCACCTCGACGATGGAGACGCCGTGGGCGTAGATCTCTTTCTCGACCTCGGTGGCGTTGCGCGCGGCGCCTGTGGAGCGGCCGGCCGGGTGCAGCGCGTAGGGCGCGACCACGTACTCGTGGTTCACCGCCAGCAGGCCGCGGTCGGAGCGGTCAGCCTGGAAGCCGCCGGTGGTGTCGGACAGGCCGAACCAGTACATGCCGTCATGGCCGTCGCCGATGCGGCGGTTGTAGGAGTCGGCGCTTTCGGAGCCGTCGTCCTGCCAGGACAGGTCGCCGTAATGCATCGGGTCGCCCAGCGCGTGCAGGATGGACACGTTGTAGCCGTCCGGCACGGTGACCAGGTCGTTCTTGTTCTTGGCCACGGCGGTGAAGCCGAGCTTGATGGCGGGCGCGGGGGCGGGGGCCGGAGCCGGGCCGGGCGCGGGCGCCGGATCGTCGCTGCCGCCGCAGGCGCTCAGGATCGAGCCGCCCAGCAGCGCCGCCGCGGTGGTGCTGATGCCGCCCTTCAGGGCCACTCGTCGAGACAGGCGCGCGGCCAGGATCTCGTCGAAGTGCGGGTTGCTGGAGGGATTGACGACGTTGTCCTCGTCGTACTCGTTGACCGGGCTGGCCACGATGTCGTGTTGCTTGCTCATGCGTAAAGGCTCCGCTAACGAAAGTGCGGGCGGATTCTGGAAAGCAGGCGTGACGACAGCGTTAAAAAGTCGGCGGGAAACCCTGAAGGCAATGATTCTTGCGAACTACGGTCCGTCGCTCGCGCGGACCGCGGCGGTCCGGCGAGGAGGACATCAGGCGCTCACGCGCCTTCGGACGGCGCGGGCGGATCCTGTGGCGGGTCCTGGCGCGCAGGCGCGGGCGCGTCGATCGGCAGGTCGCGGGGCGCGCCAAACATGAAGCAGTCGATGAAGGTGAAGTACAGCGAGCAGTAGAACGCCGTGGTCAGCGCCATGCCCAGCGGCACCAGCACGTAGACCATGAAGTTGCCCAGGCCGAGCAGCACGCCGACGATGGTCAGCACCATGGTCGTGCCGAAGGTCAGCCCGACCCAGGCCAGTCCCGCCAGCGCGAAGGCGCCCTTGTTGCGCCACACGCCCAGCGTGCTCGAGAACAGCGCCTGCAGCACGCCCTGGCCGCCCCAGTGGATCAGCGCCGGCGCATGCCAGAAGGGGATGGAGATCAGCCCGGTGAACAGCAGCCGCAGCGCGATGCCGCTGGTCAGCGAGGGATCGGCCATCGCGGACTCGAGGGCCTTGGGGTCGCCCTTCTCGCCGGCGCTGGCCATGTCCCCGACCACGCGCGTCAGCGCCCCCCCATCGAGCCAATGGGCCAGGAAGATGACCGCGATCGTCGACACCGCGTACAGCAGGCCCAGCTTGAGCTGGGCGACGCGGCGCTCGGGCGTGAGCTGCAGCGGCTGGACGAAGACGGCGGCGGTCGGCGTATGCGACTGCAGCACCTGGTGCGAGGCCAGCATGAAGGCCAGCGACACCAGCGGCAGCGCGCACAGCACCACCAGCTGGCCCAGCAGCGGGATCAGCTGCAGCAGCGAGGACACCAGCAGGAAGACGGCGAACAGGCCGATCAGCGCGATCGGCTTGCGTTGCAGCACCTTCAGCCCGTGGCGCACCCAGAGCAGGCCGTTGCGCGGCGGGACCGTTTGGAGGTGCAGGATCATGGCAAGGACTCCAGCGCATGCCAGGGCTTGGCGATGCGCTCGCGCAGGACGCGCTCGAAATGGGTGGGATCGTGGGGTTTGAGGAGGCTGGCCTCGCGCGGGAGGTGGAAGTCCCACAGGCGCGAGATCCAGAAGCGCAGCGCGGCGGCGCGCAGCAGGCCGGGCATCAGCCGATGCTCGGCGCCGCTGAGCGGCCGCACCGATTCGTAGGCCTTCACGAAGGCGCCGGCGCGCTGCTCGTCCAGGCGGCCGCTGTCCAGGTCGATGCACCAGTCGTTCAGGCAGACGCACAGGTCGAAGAGGAAGCTGTCGACGCCGGCGAAATAGAAGTCGAAGAAGCCGCTGAGCATTTCGCGCCCGGGCAGGCCCTCGAACATCACGTTGTCGCGGAACAGGTCGGCATGCACCGGCCCGCGAGGCAGCGCGGCGGTGGCCGCGGCCAGCTGTTCCTGGAACGCGAGCTCGGCGCTCAGCAGCGCGGCCTGCTCCGGCGTCAGATGAGGGAGCACGACCGGCACGGTCTCGCGCCACCAGGGCAGGGCGCGCAAGTTGTCCTGATGCAGCGGGAAGTCCTGGCCGGCCAGGTGCATGCGGGCCAGACCGGCGCCGACCTGCTCGCAGTGGAACTGGTCCGGGGCCAGCTGATGGCCGCCGCGCAGCTTGTCGACCACCGCGGCCGGCTTGTCGCCGATGCGATGCAGGATGCGGTCCTGCGCGTCGGGCTGCGGCGCGGGCACCGGCACACCCTTGCGGGCGAGGTGGCGCATCAGCTCCAGATAGAACGGGAGCTGCTCGAAGCTCAGCCGCTCGAAGACGGTCAGCACGTACTCGTGCTCGACGCCGTCGCGGCGGGTGGTGACGAAGTAGTTGGTGTTCTCGATGCCGGCGGAGATGCCCCGGAGCGATTGCAGCTCGCCCAGGTTCAGCGTGTCGAGCAGGGCTTGCGCCTGCCCGGTCGAGACGTCGGTGAAAACGGCCATGAAGCGGAAAAAGAACAGGACCGGAGCCGACCCGAGCGGGTCAGGCCGCGCCGATCAGAAATTGAAGATGCGCCAGACGCGCGAACCCGCGTTGCCGCGGTCGGAGCCCTGGCGGGTGGGGATGTCGCGACCGGTGTCGCCGAGCAGGATCTCGTACTCGGGCGCCTTGCTGTCCTTGTTCTTGACCACGACCTTCTGGGTCAGGCCACGCACCCGGGTCTCCTCGATGCGGACCTTGCCGTCCTCATTGACGAGCTGCTCGACCTTCACCTCGGGCACGTCGCGGAAGGCGCCGGGACCGGCCGATGCCGAAGCCGGAGCCGGCGCGGCGGGCGGCGCGTCAGCCGCCTGGGCGGCGCCGACCGGAATCGCCAGGGCGATCAGAGCGGAGGCGGCCAGGCCGATGAAGCTCGACAGGGGGGCGAGGCGGGTGGCTTTCATGGTGGGGGCGATTCTATGCCCGCGTCCGGGAAATCCCCCGTCGGTCGCGGCGTTTCCCCCTGGAGGCGGGGCCTGCGGCTGACAACCCCCAGGCGAGGCGAAAAGCCTGGCGGGCCAAGCGTGGGCGGTGCGCGGGGGAGGACTCCTCCTCTGCTGACAGGTCGAGCGGTCCGGGCTTGCGACAATGCGCGGATGAGCAAACCCCTGATGCTGCTGGTCGACGGTTCCAGCTATCTCTACCGCGCGTACCACGCCATGCCCGATCTGCGTGGGCCCAACGGTCAGCCGACCGGCGCCATCCACGGCATGGTGGCGATGTTGAGGAAGCTGCGCGACGAGTACGGCGCGGAGCACGCGGCCTGCGTCTTCGACGCCTCCGGCCCGACCTTCCGGGACGAGTGGTACCCGGAGTACAAGGCCCAGCGCGCGCCCATGCCCGAGGACCTGCGCGCGCAGATCGATCCCATCCATGAAGTGGTGAAGCTGCTGGGCTGGCCGGTGCTGACGGTGCCGGGCATCGAGGCGGACGACTGCATCGGCACACTGTCGCGGGTGGCCGCGCAGGCGGGGCATCAGGTGGTGATCTCCACCGGTGACAAGGACCTGGCGCAGCTGGTGACGCCGGACGTCTCGCTGATCAACACCATGAGCAACGAGAAGCTGGACGAGGCCGGCGTGCTGGCCAAGTTCGGCGTCCCGCCCGACCGCATCATCGATTACCTGACCCTGATGGGCGACACCGTGGACAACGTGCCCGGCGTCGAGAAGGTCGGCCCCAAGACCGCGGCCAAGTGGATCGGCGAGCACGGCTCGCTGGATGGCGTGATCGCCAACGCGGACAAGATCAAGGGCGTGGCCGGCGAGAACCTGCGCAAGGCGCTGGACTGGCTGCCCATGGGCCGCAAGCTCGTCACCGTCAAGCTGGACTGCGACCTGTGCCTGCACGTCAGCGGCTGGCCCGCGCTGGAGTCGCTGGCCTTCAATCCCGTCGACGAGGCCGGCCTGCTGGACTTCTTCGCCCGCAACGGCTTCAAGACCTGGAAGAAGGACCTGGAGAGCAAGCTGGGCGGCGCCGCGCCCAAGCACGCGGCCGCCGAGGCCGACCTGGGCGGCCCGCGCCAGGTGGATGCCTTCGCCGAGCACGAGCCGCCAGCGATCCCCCTGGACAAGCAATACGAGACCATCATCGACTTTGCGCGTCTGGACGCCTGGATCGAGAAGCTCCATGCCGCCGAGCTCGCCGCCTTCGACACCGAGACCGACTCGCTGGATCCGATGAAGGCGCGCGTCGTCGGCATCAGCTTCAGCGTCAAGCCGGGCGAGGCCGCCTACATCCCGCTGCGCCACGAGGGCCCCGACGCGCCCGAGCAACTGCCGATGGACGAGGTGCTGACCAAGCTCAAGGGCTGGTTCGAGGATCCGCTGAAGAAGAAGGTCGCGCAGAACGTCAAGTACGACACCCACGTGCTGGCCAATCACGGCATCGCGGTGCAGGGCACGGCCTTCGACACCATGCTGGAGAGCTACGTGCTGGAGGCGCATCGCGGCCATGGCCTGGAGGCGCTGGCCGATCGCGTGCTGGGCCGCAAGGGCCTGAGCTACGAGGACCTGTGCGGCAAGGGCGCGCACCAGATCCCGTTCGCGCAGGTCGAGGTGGCGAAAGCCTCGGAGTACTCCTGCGAGGACTCCGAGATGTGCCTGCATGTGCACCAGACGCTGATGCCGCGTCTCGAAGCGGACGCGGGCCTGAAGTTCATCTACGAGCAGGTGGAGATGCCGGTGTCGGCGCTGCTGGCGCGCATCGAGCGCACCGGCGTGCTGATCGACGCCGCCAAGCTGCAGGCGCAAAGCGCCGAGCTGGCCCAGCGCATGGTCGCGGCCGAGCAGGCCGCTTATGAGATCGCGGGCCAGCCCTTCAACATCGGCTCGCCCAAGCAGATCGGGGAGATCCTGTTCAACCGCCTGGGACTGCCGGTGGTCAAGCGCACCGCCACGGGCGCGCCGTCCACGGATGAAGAGGTGCTGGAGAAGCTGTCGGCCGACTTCCCGCTGCCGGCCAAGATCCTGGAGTTCCGGGCGCTGTCCAAGCTCAAGAGCACCTATACCGACAAGCTGCCGCTGATGGTCAACGCCAGCACCGGCCGCGTGCACACGACTTACTCGCAGGCGGTGGCGGTGACGGGCCGGCTGTCCAGCAACGAGCCCAACCTGCAGAACATCCCCATCCGCACGGCCGACGGCCGCAAGGTCCGCGAGGCCTTCATCGCGCCGGCGGGGCATCACATCGTGTCGGCGGACTACTCGCAGATCGAGCTGCGCATCATGGCGCACATGAGCGGGGACCCGGGCCTGCTCAAGGCCTTCCAGGAAGGTCAGGACGTGCACCGCGCGACCGCCGCGGAGGTCTTCGGTGCCGAGCTGGACGCGGTGACGCCGGAGCAGCGCCGTTACGCCAAGACCATCAACTTCGGTCTGATCTACGGCATGGGTGCGTTCGGGCTGGCGCAGTCGCTGGGCATCGAGAACAAGGCGGCCAAGGACTACATCGACCGCTACTTCACCCGATTCGCCGGCGTGCGCCAGTACATGGACGACACCAAGCAATTCGCCAAGGAGAAGGGCTACGTCGAGACGGTCTTCGGGCGCCGCCTGTGGCTGCCGGAGATCAACTCGGGCAACGGACCACGACGCAGCGGCGCGGAGCGTCAGGCCATCAACGCGCCGATGCAGGGCACGGCGGCCGACCTGATCAAGCTGGCGATGATCGCGGTCCAGCAGGCGCTGGACGAGCAGGGCAAGCAGACCCGCATCGTCATGCAGGTGCATGACGAATTGGTCTTCGAGGTTCCCGACGCGGAGCTGGATTGGGTGAAGTCCGAGATCCCGACGCTGATGGCGGGCGTTGCCGCGCTGAAGGTGCCGCTGCTGGCGGAAGTCGGTGTCGGTGCCAACTGGGACGAGGCGCACTGACGGCACCCAAGGGCGGGACTCGGTGCAATGAGGCCAGAAGGGGCGGGGGCCCCGGCGGCCGGCAGAGGCCGAGCCCTTGTCATCTGACTGAGCGCCGTCTGTCTGAACGCAGCGAGCCGAAGGTGAGCGGAGTGAGTTGGCGCTCTGGGGGCGCGGCCTCTGCCGGCCGCCGGGGCCCCCGCCCCGGATGGCCGAAGCTCGGTCCCCCGCCGCATCAGCACGACCTAAGCCGAGCCCGCAAGGCGAGCGGTTAGCATCCACCCCCTATGAATTGGCCCTATGAGTTGCAGATCGGCTGGCGCTACACGCGAGCCGGGCGTGGGGGGCGCCGCAACCGCTTCATCTCCTTCATTTCCGGCGTGTCGATGTTCGGCATCGCGCTGGGCGTCGCGGCGCTGATCATCGTCTTGTCGGTGATGAACGGCTTCCAGAAGGAGGTCCGCGAGCGGATGCTGTCCGTCATCGCCCACGTCGAGTTGATGAACTACAGCGGCGAGGGCCTGCCTGACTGGCAGGCGGTCGCCGCCAAGGCCAAGGAGAACCCGCAGGTCGCGGGCGCCGCGCCCTTCATTTCGTCGCAGGCGCTGATTGCCCGAGGCGAGGACATGCGCGGCGCGATCGTGCGGGGCATCGATCCGGCGCTGGAGCCGGCGGTGACGCCGATCGCCGCGCAGTTGGCCAAGGACGGTTTGCTGGACCGATTGAAGTCGGGCGAATGGAACATGATCCTGGGCATCGAGCTGGCGCGTCAGCTCGGGGTGCAGACCGGCGACAAGATCACGCTGGCGGTCCCGGCCGGACAGGTGACCCCGCTGGGCGTGCTGCCCACGCTGCGGCAGTTCACGCTGGTCGGCGTCTTCCAGGCTGGGCATTACGAGTACGACAGCGGCCTGGCCCTGATCCACGTCGGCGACGCGGCCCGCCTCTTCCGCACCGGCACGCCCAGTGGCGTCCAGCTGCGCCTGCACGATGTGCAACAGGCCCGCGAGGTCGCCGCCCAGCTGCAGCACGCGCTCGGCCCCGATATCTACGTCCGCGACTGGACCCGCACCAACGCCAACTGGTACGACGCCGTCCAGGTCGAGAAGCGCATGATGGGCATCATCCTGACGCTGATCGTCGCGGTCGCCGCGTTCAACCTGGTCTCGACCCTGGTGATGACCGTCACCGACAAGCAGGCCGACATCGCCATCCTGCGCACCTTGGGCGCCAGTCCGCGCTCGATCATGGGCGTGTTCATGATCCAGGGCGCGCTGTCCGGCGTGATGGGCACCTTCGGCGGTCTCGGTCTGGGTCTGCTGGTCGCGCACAACCTGGACGTGATCGTCCCCTTCATCGAGCGCCTGCTGCACACCACCTTCCTGCCCGCCAGCATCTACGTCATCAGCCACATGCCCAGCGATCCGCAATGGGCCGACATCGTGCCCATCACCGTGATCTCGTTGATCCTGGCCTTCGTGGCCACGCTGTATCCGAGCTGGCGCGCCAGCCGCGTCCAACCGGCGGAGGCGCTGCGCTATGAATGAGATCAAGCCAACCGCGCCCGCCGTGCCGCCGGGACAGGTGGTGCTGCAGGGGCTGGGCCTGGGCAAGCGCTTCGTCGAGGGGCCGCTGGACGTGCAGGTCTTCCAGGGCCTGGACGTGACGGTCAAGGCCGGCGAGACCCTGGCCGTGCTGGGCGCCTCGGGCTCGGGCAAGAGCACGCTGCTGCACCTGCTGGGCGGGCTGGACAAGCCCAGCGCCGGCCGCGTCGAATTGATGGGCCGCGAGCTCGGCTCCCTGGGCGAGAAGGCCCGCGGCGACTGGCGCAACCAGCACCTGGGCTTCATCTACCAGTTCCACCACCTGCTGCCGGAATTCAGCGCGGTCGACAACGTCGCCATGCCGCTGCGCATCCGGCGCATGCCGCAGGAGCAGGCCCGCGCCCGCGCCGCCGAGGTGCTGGCGCGCGTGGGGCTGGCGGCGCGCGTCGACCACCGCCCGGGCGAGCTCTCCGGCGGCGAACGTCAGCGCGTGGCCATCGCCCGTGCGCTGGTGACCCGGCCCGCCTGCGTGCTGGCCGACGAGCCCACCGGGAACCTGGACCGCTCCACGGCCGGCACCGTCTTCGACCTGATGCTGGAGATGGCGCGCGAGTACGGCACCGCCTTCGTCATGGTCACCCACGACCAGGACCTGGCGCGCCGCTGCGAGCAGCAGCGCCGCCTGGTCGGCGGCGCGCTGCGACCGCTGGACTGACGCGCCGGGCCGCGCGACAAGCGCGGCAGTCGTGACCCTCTGGGATTTGGCGCCTCGGTCGCCACGTCCGCCGAGGCTGGGTTGCCCGATCGCGAGGGGCCGCCCGCCTCGCGAGCGCGGCTCCGCGACGATCACCGGTGGCCGCTCGTTTAGGATGCGCTCCACCATGAACGCCGCCATCAGTACCCCGGACACCCCGTCGACCCGCTTCATCCTGAAGCTCAGCTGCCCGGATCAGGCCGGCATCGTGCATGCCGTGACCGGCCTGCTGCTGGAGCAGGGCGGCAACATCCTGACCTCGGCCCAGCACGGCGACGCGGACCACCACCGCTTCTTCATGCGCATCGAGTTCGAATGCGCCCAGCCCCGCACGGCCGGCTCCCTGCGCGAGGTCTTCGCCCCGCTGGCCCAGCGTCTGCAGATGGATTGGGAGCTGGTCGACACCGGACGCAAGACCCGCGTGCTGCTGCTGGTGTCCAAGCTCGGCCACTGCCTGAACGATCTGCTGTTCCGCGTCCGGACCGGGCACCTGGCCATCGAGATCCCGGCCATCGTCTCGAATCACCGCGACTTCTATCAGCTGGCCGCCTCACACGACATTCCGTTCCACCACTTCCCGCTGCTGCAGTCCACCGAGGAGCAGAAGCAGGCGCAGGAACGCAAGATCCGCGAGCTGATCGAGGAGCAGCGCATCGACCTGGTCGTGCTGGCGCGCTACATGCAGATCCTGTCGCCGCAGATGTGCGAGTTCCTCGAGGGCCGCGCGATCAACATCCACCACAGCTTCCTGCCCAGCTTCAAGGGCGCGCGCCCGTATCACCAGGCGCATGAGCGCGGGGTCAAGCTGATCGGCGCGACCGCGCATTACGTGACCTCCGATCTGGACGAGGGCCCGATCATCGAGCAGGACGTCGCCCGCATCGACCACAGCATGACGCCCGATCAGCTCGTGGCCATCGGCCGCGACACCGAGTGCGTGACCCTGGCCCGCGCCATCCAGTGGCACGCGGAGCACCGCGTGCTGCTCAACGGTCACCGCACCGTGGTCTTCCGCTGAGCGCGGATCCGCTCCCGTCCGCCGCGCGCGAATCGCCAGAGCCTGCCATGTGGACCGACACCCACTGCCACCTCGACGCGGCGGAGTTCGACGCCGACCGCGACGCGGTCGTGGCGCGCGCGCGCGCGGCGGGCGTGTCGCAGATCGTGATCCCGGCCGTGGTGGCGGGGAACTTCGAGCGGGTGAGGGCGCTCGCCCATGAGCACGGCTTCGCCTATGCCCTGGGCATTCATCCGCTCTACGTGATGCATGCGCGCGAGGAGGACCTCGCGCTGCTGGACCGCCTGCTGACCGAGTATCGCGATGACCCACGCCTGGTCGGCATCGGCGAGATCGGCTTGGACTTCTTCGTGAAGGACCTGGATCCGGCGACGCAGCAGCACTTCTATCTGGCGCAGCTCAAGCTCGCCAAGCGACACGGCCTGCCGGTGATCCTGCATGTGCGGCGCAGCGCGGACCAGCTGCTGGGCGGGCTGCGCCGGGTGGGACTGACGACCGGCGGCATCGGCCATGCCTTCAACGGCAGCCGGCAGCAGGCCGAGGCCTTCATTGAGCTGGGCTTCCGGCTGGGCTTCGGCGGCACGCTGAGCTTCGAGCGCTCGCTGCAGATCCGGCGGCTGGCGCAGGAGCTGCCGGAAGAGGTGCTGGTCCTCGAGACCGACGCCCCCGACATTCCGCCGCACTGGCTCTACCGCACCGCCGAGGAACGCGCCGCGGGCGCGACCTCGCGCAATGAACCGGGCGAGCTGCCGCGCATCGGCGCCGTGCTGGCCGAGCTGCGCGGCTGGACGCCGGAGCAGGCCGCCGAGACCACGCGACGCAATGCGATCGCCGCGCTGCCCCGACTGGCGGCCTTGAGCGCCTGAGGCCACTGCGTGATCGACGACGACGGCAAGGCGCCGCGGGACACGCTCGGCGCACGCTGGCAAGGCCTGGCACCGGTTCACGCGCCGGATGCCCAGTGGCTGTTGCTGGGCAGCTTCCCGGGCGTGGCCTCGCTCAAGGCCAGCCAGTACTACGGCCATCCGCGCAACCAGTTCTGGCGACTGGTGGGCGAGGTCTTCGGCCTGGACCTGGTCGCGATGGCCTATCCCGAGCGGCTGGCCGCGCTGCGCCGTCATCGCATCGCCGTGTGGGACGTGATCACCGAGACCGAGCGCGAGGGCAGCCTCGACAGCGCCATCCGCAATCCCTTCGCCAGCGACCTGGGCGGGTTGATCGCCCAGCTGCCGGCGCTGCGCACCATCGGCTTCAACGGCGGCACCGCGGCGCGTTACGGGCTGCGCCAGCTCGGCCCGCTTGCGGCTGGTTACCGCATCCTGAGCCTGCCCAGCTCCAGTCCCGCCTACACGATGCCCTACGATGCCAAGCTTGCGGCTTGGCGGCAGCTCGCCGAGCCATGAAGGCGGGAATCACACGTGAGCGACAAACGGGACAAGAAGAAGAGCAAGGCCATCGATTGGGTCGAGGCCACGCTGAGCGAGTTCGACGGCGTGCGCTTTCTGCACCTGGACTCGATCTGGGTGCAAGGCGCCATGCGGGTCAAGAAGCCGGAGAAGCTGGAGCTCGAGTACGTGCAGCGCATGATGGCCTGGATGCTCTGGCGCGATGCGCGCGAGCTCAACCAGGGCCTCGCGGTGCAGCTCGGGCTGGGCGCCGGGGCGCTGTCGCGCTTCTGCCGCAAACAGCTCAAGATGAAGACCACCGCGGTCGAGATCAATCCCACCGTCATCGCCGCCTGCCGGCACTGGTTCCACCTGCCCGAGGACGATGAGCGCTTCCGCGTCGTCAACGAGGACGCGGGCCAGTGGGTCGCCGATGCGGCGAACTGGGGCACGGCGCAGGTGCTCAACATCGATCTGTACGACCACGAGGCTGCCGCGCCGGTGCTGGACGACGAAGCCTTCTATGCCGACTGCCGCCATGTGCTGGCGGACGGCGGGCTGGTGACGGTCAACCTGTTCGGACGCAGCGCCAGCTTCGCGCGTAGCGCGGCGCGGATCGCCAAGGTCTTCGGCTCCGACCAGGTCTGGCATCTGACGCCGACCCGCGAGGGCAACACCGTCGTGGTGGCCGGGCGCGGCGTGCAGGTCCCCTCGCGCGAGGTGCTGGAGCAGCGCGCTGCCCACATCGAGCAGCGCCACGAGTTGCCGGCGCGCAAGTGGCTCAAGCTGGTCCGGCCGCTGCCGATGAACATCATCAACCAGATCCGCGAGTGACCATGAAGAGCTCCTCGACCAAGGCCGACGCAGGACCCGCGACGCTCAAGCCGGCGGCCACGCCGCCTCCGGCGCCCGGATCGACCTCGGGCCAGGCCACAACGTCCGGCACGAGCACGACGCCGGGCGTGGCGTCGAAGTCGGGATCAGGATCAGGATCGGGATCGGGATCGGGATCGGGATCGGGAAGCGAGGCGACCAAGCTCGACTGGCATCAGATGCTGCGCTGGCTGGCCGAGGACGGCGTCGTCGATGACGAGCAGGTGCAGCGCACCGAGAGCCGTTTCGGCGTCGCCAAGAGCGCGCTGCATCCGCTGGTGCGGCTGGGCAATGCCGGGCTGGTGCGAACCGCCACCGGCAAGCCGCTCGACGCCGAGCAGCTCACCGAATGGCTGGCCGGTCGGCTCAAGCTGCCGTATGTGCGCATCGATCCGCTCAAGGTCGACGTGGGCCGCGTCGCCGACGTGATGTCGGCCAACTACGCGGAAGCCCGTCGCTGCCTGCCCATCCTGGTCGGGTTGCACGAGGTCACCGTCGCCACGGCCGAGCCGCTGGACACCAGCTGGGTGCCGCAGATCGAGTCGCACACCCGCAAGCGGGTCAAGCTGGTCCTGGCGAATCCGCAGGAGATCTCTCGCTTCACCACCGAGTTCTTCACGCTGGCGCGTTCCGTCAAGGCCGCCGCCAAGAGCGGGGAGACCAGCCAGCAGGCCAGCTTCGAGCAGCTCGTCGAGCTGGGCCGCAGCAATCGCCAGCTTGATGCCAACGACCAAGGCATCGTGCAGGTGGTGGACTGGCTCTGGCAGTACGCCTTCGACCAGCGCGCCAGTGACATCCACCTGGAGCCGCGCCGCGACATGGGCGTGATCCGCTTCCGCATCGATGGCGTGCTGCACACGGTCTACCAGCTGCCGCCGTCGGTGATGGGGGCGATGACCTCGCGCATCAAGCTGCTCGGACGGATGGACGTGGTCGAGAAGCGCCGCCCGCTGGACGGCCGCATCAAGACCCGCAACCCCGCCGGCGAGGAGGTGGAGATGCGGCTGTCGACGCTGCCCACCGCCTTCGGCGAGAAGATGGTGATGCGGATCTTCGACCCGGACACCGCCGTCAAGGACCTGTCTCAGCTGGGCTTCTCCGGTCACGACGCGGAACGCTGGGGCCGGCTCACCGCGCGGCCGCACGGGATCATCCTGGTCACCGGACCGACCGGTAGCGGCAAGACCTCGACGCTGTACTCGACGCTCAAGCGCTTGGCGACCGACGAGGTCAACGTCTGCACCGTCGAGGACCCGATCGAAATGATCGAGCCCGCGTTCAACCAGACGCAGGTCCAGTCCGTCATCGACTTCAACTTCGCCGAGGGCCTGCGCGCGCTGATGCGGCAGGACCCGGACATCATCATGGTGGGCGAAATCCGCGACCTGGAGACCGCCGAGATGGCGATCCAGGCCTCGCTGACCGGCCACCTGGTGTTCTCGACGCTGCACACCAACGATTCGGCCTCGGCCATCACGCGGATGGTGGATCTGGGCGTCCCGAACTATCTGATCGACGCCACCGTGATCGGGGTGCTGGCGCAGCGCCTGGTGCGCACGCTGTGCCCGGCCTGCAAACAGCCCGATCCCGACGTCACCCGGGACACGCTCAACGAGATGCTCAAGCCCTGGCGCCTGAACGGGGGTGTCAAGCCCTACAAACCGGTCGGCTGCCTGGACTGCCGCAACACCGGCTATCGGGGGCGGGCAGGGTTGTTCGAGCTGCTCCTGCTGAGCGACACCGTCCGCAAGCACCTGCATCCGGTGACCGACATGACGGCGCTGCGCCGGCTGGCGGTGCAGGAGGGGCTGCGACCCTTGCGACTGGCCGGCGCGATGAAGGTCGCCGAGGGCCTGACCACCATGGACGAAGTGCTGCGCAGCACGCCCTCCTGGGAGGCTTGAGCGGCTCGGCGGCTTAACACGCCGGGGATCGACGTGAAGCTCGTGGAATGTCGCGTGCGAATGGCGTCCGACGTCATTACGTGATATCCACAGAGCCCGAAGGGGACCCCATTCCTAGAATCGCCGCAATTCAAGCCGCTAGGGGTTCCCTCGATGAAGATCAAGAGTCAACGCGACTTCTGGTCAGGGCTGATGTTCTTGGTCGTTGGCGTCGCGTTCGCGTGGGCTTCGGTCAGCAACTACAGCTTTGGCTCCTCCGCCCGTCCCGGGCCTGGTTATTTCCCGTTCGGTCTGGGCGTGCTGCTCGGACTGCTGGGCGCGGTGCTGGCGTTCAAGGCGCTGACCATCGAGTCCGCGGACGGCCAACCCATCGGCGACATCGCCTGGAAGCCGCTGGCCATCGTGGTCGGCGCGATCGTGGTGTTCGGCTTCGCGCTGCCCCGTCTGGGTCTGGCCGTGACGCTGCCGCTGCTGATCATCATCACCTCGCTGGCGGGTGACGAGATCCGCTGGCGAGATCTGGTGCTGAGCTGCGTGATCCTGACGGTCGGCAGCTGGGCGGTGTTCATCAAGGGCCTGTCGCTGGTGATCCCGGTGTGGCCGACCTTCCTGGGCGGCTGAGGAGACACGCATGGAACTCATCGACAACCTGATGATGGGCTTCGCCACGGCGATGACCCTCCAAAACCTGGGCTACGCGCTGCTGGGCTGCTTCCTGGGCACCCTGATCGGCGTCCTGCCCGGCCTGGGCCCGGTCGCGACCATTGCGATGCTGCTCCCGTCCATCTACTCGCTGGACGCGACGCCCGCCCTGATCATGCTGGCCGGTATCTATTACGGCGCGCAGTACGGCGGTTCCACCACCGCCATCCTGATCAACGTGCCGGGCGAGTCGTCCTCGGTCGTGACCGCGATCGACGGCTACCAGATGGCCCGCAAGGGCCGTGCCGGTCCGGCGCTGGCCGCCGCGGGCCTGGGCTCGTTCTTCGCGGGCTGCGTGGGCACGGTCATCATCGCGGCCTTCGCGCCGCCGCTGACCGAGCTGGCCTTCCAGTTCGGCCCGGCCGAGTACTTCTCGCTGATGGTGCTGGGCCTGATCGGCGCCGTGGTGCTGGCCTCGGGCTCGCTGCTCAAGGCGATCGCGATGATCGTGCTGGGCTTGCTGCTCGGCCAGATCAACACCGACGTGATCTCCGGAACCCCGCGCTTCTCCTTCGACATCCCCGAGCTGACCGACGGCATCAACTTCGTCGTCATCGCGATGGGTATCTTCGGCTTCGGCGAGATCATCGCCAACCTGGGCCAGCCGGCCGAGCACCGTGAGGTGTTCACGAAGGACGTGAAGGGCCTGTGGCCGACCAAGCAGGACTTCCATGACGCCTGGCCGGCGGTGCTGCGCGGCACGACGCTGGGCTCGGTGCTGGGCGTGCTGCCCGGCGGCGGCGCGCTGCTGGCCTCGTTCGCGGCCTATACGCTGGAGAAGAAGGTGTCCAAGACGCCGGAGCGCTTCGGCAAGGGCGCGATCCAGGGCGTGGCGGGACCGGAGTCGGCCAACAACGCCGGCGCGCAGACCTCCTTCATCCCGATGCTGACGCTGGGCATCCCGCCCAACGCGGTGATGGCGCTGATGGTGGGCGCGATGACGATCAAGGGCATCCAGCCGGGTCCGCAGGTCATGACCAGCAACCCGCAGCTCTTCTGGGGGCTGATCGCGTCGATGTGGATCGGCAACCTGATGCTGGTGATCCTGAACCTGCCGCTGATCGGCATGTGGATCAAGCTGCTGACGGTGCCCTACCGCTTCCTGTTCCCGGCGATCGCGGTGTTCTGCTGCATCGGCACTTACACGCTGAACAACAACAACTTCGACGTCTTCATGACGGCCGCCTTCGCGGTGGTGGGCTACGTCTTCTACAAGCTGAGCTGCGAACCCGCGCCGCTGCTGTTGGGCTTCATCCTGGGCCCGATGATGGAAGAGTACCTGCGCCGGGCGCTGCTGCTGTCGCGCGGTGACTGGAGCACGTTCATGACGCGGCCGTTGTCCGCGGGGCTGCTGGTCGCGGCGGCGCTGATGGTGGTGATCGTCACGCTGCCCTCTATCAAGAACAAGCGCGAAGAAGCGTTCCAGGACGCCGACTGATCGGCTTTCGGCTCCTCGCTCCGTTCAAGGGCCCGCTTCGGCGGGCCCTTTTCATTGGCCCAGCGCAGGGCGACGGGGAGGGCTGCTCATATGAAACAAGGGCTTGTCCGCAGTTCGTGCGAATCGCGGAGACAGACTTGAAAGTTTCTCTCGCAACTCTTGCGGTCCGCGAAAAGGCGATGCTATAGTCGCGGTCTTCGCTGCACAGACAACAGTTTTGCAGCGGCTCCCCGGAGGAACTGCCGGAGAGAAGTCAGGTGACGCGGTTTTGGTTGGCGTCTACTTGGCGGCGAGATTCTCGCAGTCGACGATGAAAATAATTTCTCTGACTGCTTGACGAGTTCGAAAGAAATCGATCATAATCTCGCTTCTGCGCTGCTGACGACAAGTCGGTGACGCGGCGAAGCTGGCGAAAGCTGCTTCGATGTTCTTTAAGAATTTACAGCCGATAAGCGTGGGCGTCTGGACGAGCGACCTGAGAAGGTTAAATCGCTAGATGCTCACGGAAAATGAATGAAGCTATGAAAG
>NZ_JBCNLU010000013.1:0-146152 GCF_039595295.1 Roseateles sp. | reverse complement strand
CCGGCGCTCATGCCGCCGGCGGTGAAGAAGTCGGGCGGCGTCTTGAACTGCTTGTAATGGTTGGCCACGAGCCACTCGTTGACCGGATTCTTCGGGATGCCGAAGTAGTAGTAGGTCGCGCCTTCCATGCCCGGCAGCGCCTTGTAGGCGGCCATCGCGGGCAGGATGTTGCCGCCGGTGGCGATCTCGATGCCGTAGCGCTTGAGGTCCAGATCGGCGATCTTGAACGGGTTGCCCGCGCCGGCCCAGATGATGAAGATCACCTTGCGGCCGGGCTGGTCCTTGAGCTTGTCGATGAGGCGCTGCGCGCCGGCGGTGAAGTCGGTGGTCGTCGTGGGCAGGTATTCCTCATGCACGACCTTGGCCTTCTTGATCGCGTCCTTGAAGGCCTTCACCCCGTCCTTGCCGAAGGCGTAGTCCTGCGCCAGCGTCGCGATCACGGTGCCGGGCTTGTCCAGCGCGACGGCGTTGGAGATCGCGTCCTGCGAGCTGTTGCGGCCGGTGCGGAAGATGTATTTGTTCCACTTGTCGCCGGTGATGGAATCGGCGACGGCGGGCTCGACGAGCAGGATCTTCTTGTACTCCTCGGCCACGGGCAGCAAGGCCAGCGCGACGCCCGAGGAGGACGGGCCGACGGCGATGTCGGCCTTGTCGTCACCGTAGGCGGTGGCCAGCAGGCTCTTGCCCACGTCGGGCTTGCCCTGGTCGTCCTTCTCGATGACGACGAGCTTGCGGCCGGCCACGGTCATGGTGCCGCCGGTGGCGTAGTCCAGGCCCATCATCAGGCCGGTCTGTGTCTGCTTGCCGTAGGCCTCGAGCGGGCCGGTGCGGCTGTAGACGTGGGCGATGCGGATCTCCTTGCCCTGCGCGAGGGCCGGGGCGCTCGCGCCGAGCGCGGCGCTCAACGCCAGCGCCGCGCCGGTGGCGGCGCGGATGAAGCCATGGGTCATGTGCCTTGTCTCCTGTCGTGACGGACCGGTCGTGCGCCGGTCTCGGTCCGCTCACTTCGCAAGGCCCGTGCCGTCCGGGAGAACCCGCAGGAAACGCGTCCGCATCGCCCGGTTTCCGCCAGAAACGACGACGCCGCTGTCCGGATTTCAGACAGCGGCGCGAGGCTGCGATCAATTCAATGTCTGAAATTCGGACGGTGTCCGACGTCCAGACAGTCAAGGCGAATCAAGTCCTGAACGTCGCCACCTGCTCGTTCAGCAACCTCGCCTGCTGCTGCAGCGACTCGGCGGCGGCGGCCGTCTGCTCGACCAGCGCGGCGTTCTGCTGCGTCATGTCGTCCAGATGGGCGACCGCCTGGTTGATCTGCGCCAGGCCGTCGGACTGCCCGGCGCTGGACTGGCTGATCTCGGCCACCGTGCCGGACACCTGCTTCACCGAGTCCAGGATCTGCCCCATCGCCTCGCCCGCACGGCCGACCTGCGCGCTGCCCGCGTCCACGCGCGAGACCGAGTCGTTGATCAGCGTCTTGATCTCCTTGGCCGCCCCCGCGCTGCGCTGCGCCAGCGCGCGCACCTCGCTGGCGACGACCGCGAAGCCTCGCCCCTGCTCGCCGGCACGCGCCGCCTCGACGGCCGCGTTCAGCGCCAGGATGTTGGTCTGGAAGGCCACGCCGTCGATGACCGCGATGATGTCGGCGATCTTGCGGCTCGCGCCGGAGATGCCGTCCATGGTCTGCACGACCTCGCCCATCACGTCGGCGCCCTGACGCGCACGATCGGCCGCGCCCAAGGCCAGCTGATTCGTCTGCTGCGCCGCCTGCGCGGAATGCGAGACCTGCTGCGTCAGTTCCTGCATCGAGGCGGCCGTCTGCTGCAGGCTCGACGCCGCCTGCTCGCTGCGCTGCGACAAGTCCTGGCTGCCCATCGCGACTTCGCGCGACGCATGCTGGATCGAGTCCGTCGCGTCGCGGATCGCGCGCACCAGCTCGCTGAGCCGCCGCTGCATCGCGGCGACCTGCGTCAGCACCACGCCGATCTCGTCCTGCGACTGCGCGCCGATGCCGTCGCCGACCTGCGCGCGCAGATCACCGTTGGCCACCGCCTCGACCACCTCGCGCATCTGACCCAGACGCCGCTTCAGGCCGCGGGCGAACCACTCGACCGCCACCATCGCGCCGACGCCGAAGACGATCACCAGCACCAGCGCCATCAGCGCGTCGCGGCGCGCGATCGCCGCCACATCGTCGGTGTAGACGCCGGAGCCGATCACCCAACCCCAAGGCTTGAAGCCCGACACGTAGGAGCGCTTGGGCTCGGGATCGCTCGATCCGGGCTTGGGCCACAGGTAATCGACGAAGCCCGCGCCCTGCGCCTTGACCGTGTCGACGAAGGCCACGAAGAGCTTCAGCCCGTTCGGATCCTTGTTGCCCGACAGGTCCTTGTCGTTGAGCTCCGGCTTGATCGGATGCATGACCATCTTGGGGGTCATGTCGTTGATCCAGATGTACTCGTTGCCGGAGTAGCGGATCCTGCCGATCTCCGCCGCCGCCTGCTTGCGGGCCTCGGCATCGGTGAGGCCGCCCGCGCCGATGCGGTCGAAGTAGCGCTTGGCGATCTGCTCGGCGTTCTTGACCTGCTCGACGGTCGTGATCATCTTCACGTCCAGCAGGCTCATCGCAGAGCGGTGGCTCAGCCACATCACCAGCACGACGAAAGCGACCACCGCGGCCAGCACGGCCACTCGCAATCGCGTCGCCAGCGTCCACGCGCGGCGGGTGCGTCCGGCAGCGGACGCGGAAGAGGGACGGTCGGCCGCAACGGCCGCGGTAATGCTCGTCATCGATGTCTCCTGGACTCGCCGGCCCAACGGCACCGGGGTCGTGGCTTGTCGTTCTGTTTTGGTCCCTGTGCGCAATATGCGCACAGGGCGGCAGCGTCGGCAAGCCCGGTGAACCCTCTAGGCGTGCGGGCGCAACGCGAAGGTCGTGACGATGTGGCGCTATTGCGGGTTCGTTGGAGGGCTTGTCCCTGAAGGGACGGACAGCAGGTGTGGCCCGGCGGGGACCGAGCGGCGACCGAAGATCACCCGGGGCCGGTGCCGACGGCTCACCCCTCAGGGCGCTCAACTCGGTCCGCTCGCCTCCGGCTCGCTGCCCTCAGACAGAACGCGCCCAGTCAGTTGTCGATGCACGCTCCGCGTGCGCTCGCCGTCGGCACCGGCCCCGGGTGACCTTCGGTCACGAGGGCTTGCCGTGCGAGCTCGGGGTACTTGTTGAGCTTCTCGTACAGCGTCGCGCGCGAGATCGCCAGCAGTCGCGCCGCCGCCACCCGATTGCCCCCCGTCCGCCTCAACGCCTGCGCAATCGCCTCCCGCTCCAGCGACGCCTTGCGCATCGGCAAGGTCGCGCTCGGCCCCTCCTGCCTCGTCGCAGTCGCCGACATCGAACTCGGAACCTCCGGCATCGGCTCGACCTGGCGCGGCAGTTCCTGCGGGGCGCCCAAGCCGAAATGCTTAGGCTCCAGCAGGCCGTCGTCGCTCATCAGGAAGGCCTGCTCCAAGGCATTGCGCAGCTCGCGCACATTGCCCGGCCAGCGCTGCGCCATCAGCGCGCGCAGCGCTTCATGCCCCAGCGTCTTCGGCGCCAGACCGCCGCGGCGGGCGATGTCCTCGAGCAGCACCTCGACCAGCGCCTCGATGTCCTCGAGCCGCTCGCGCAGCGCGGGCAGCCGGATCGGCAGCACATGCAGCCGGTAGAACAGATCGGCGCGGAACTCGCCGCGCGCCACCATCGTCGCCAGGTCGCGACTGGTCGCGGCGATGACGCGCACGTCGACCTTCACCACCTCGTTGCTGCCCAGCGGCTCCAGCTCCTGTTCCTGCAGCACGCGCAGCAGCTTGGCCTGCAGCGCCGGCGGCATGTCGCCGATCTCGTCCAGGAACAGCGTGCCGCCGTCGGCCAGCTTGAACTTGCCGTCCCGGCCCTTGCGCTCGGCGCCGGTGTAGGCACCAGGCGCGACGCCGAAGAACTCCGCCTCCAGCAGCGTTTCCGGCACGGCGGCGATGTTGACCGACACCAGCGGTTTGGCCGCACGTCGAGAGGCTGCATGGATCGCGTGCGCGAGCAGCTCCTTGCCGGTGCCCGTCTCGCCCAGCAGCAGCACCGTCGCATCCGTCTGCGCGACCCGGCGCGCCTGGCGTTTGACGTCCAGCGCCGCGGCGCTGGTGCCGATGAAATCGATGATGCGGTGCTTGGGCCGCCGGTTGCGCGACTGCTCGGCGGCGAGCTGCCGACGCGTCTCGTCGAGCTCCGCCTGCAAGCACGCGAACTTGTTCATCAGCGGCTGCATCGTGGTCTCGGGGTGGTCCAGCAGCACCATGCCCATCGCGCCGATGACTTCGCCGCTCGGGCCACGCAGCGGCAGTCGGCTCACCAGGAAGGTCCCGGCCTTGTTGGTCAGCAGGTCCACCAGGATGGGCTGGCCCGTGTCGATGACCTGCGCCATCAGCGTGTTGGGCACCAGCTCCTCGACGCGGCGGCCGACGAACTCGGATTCGTCGCGGAAGCCCAGCGCCGGCAGGAAGCGCTTGTAGCCCTCGCTGATCCAGACCACGCGGTGCTCGCGGTTGACCACCATCGCGCCTTGCGCCGTGCTGGCCAGCACGTCGAACATCGACTGCGCGGCCAGGCGCAGCACCGCGTCGGCATCCTGAGGAATGTCGCTCATGACTTGTCTCCTGGGCGGCGGGCCCGAGTGCCCGTGCGTCCGCCTGCGGATCCCGGCTTGGCGCCGGCGCGGCGGATCTGATGCGGGCCAATGTAGCAGGTGAGTCCGCGCAAGAAGCGCTCCCGCTCCGGGGGATGACCCGGGGGTGCGAAACTCTCCGGATGCTCGACACGACCCCGCCCCCGACCGGTCACGGACACGCCGTCGCCGACCTCAACGGCAACCTCTTCGCCGCCCTGCGCGCGTCCTTCCCGGACGACCTGGACGCCTGCGCCATCGAGATCGCCGACGGCGCCGACACCGGCAAGCGCTACAGCTGGCGCGACCTGGACCGTGCCACGGCCATGATCGCCAACTTGCTGGACTCGCTGGACCTGCCCGCCGGCAGCCGCGTCGCGGTGCAGACGGAAAAGAGCGTCGAGTCGCTGCTGCTCTATCTCGCGGTGCTGCGCGCCGGCTACGTCTACCTGCCGCTGAACACGGCTTATCAGGCCGCGGAGCTCGAGTACTTCATCGGCAATTCCGAGCCCGCCGTGGTCGTCTGCGCGGGCAAGCATTTCGGCTGGGTCAGCAAGATGGCCTTCCAGGCCAAGGTCCCCTGGGTCTTCACCCTCAACGAGGATCGCACCGGCACGCTGCTGGACCGCGCGGTGCAGATGCCCGACACGCATCAGGCGGCCGAGCGCGGCGCCGACGACCTGGCGGTGATCCTCTACACCAGCGGCACCACCGGCCGCAGCAAGGGCGCGATGCTGAGCCACGGCAACATGCTGGCCAATGCGCGCACGCTCAAGCATTACTGGGGCTGGCGCGCGGACGACGTGCTGATCCATGCGCTGCCGATCTTCCACATCCACGGGCTGTTCGTGGCCTCGCACGGCGCGCTGATCGCGGGCGCGCGCATGCTGTGGTTCAACAAGTTCGACGCCCGCGGCGTGATCGCCCGCCTGCCCGACGCGACGCTGTTCATGGGCGTGCCCACGCTCTACGTCCGCATGCTGGAGCACGCCGCGCTCACGCGGGAGGCCTGCGCGCGGATGCGGCTGTTCATCAGCGGCTCCGCCCCGCTGCTGATCGAGACCTTCAATGACTGGCGTCGCCGCACCGGCCATACCATCCTGGAACGCTACGGCATGAGCGAGACCGTCATGCTGACTTCCAACCCCTATCGCGAGCAGGACGGCGAGCGCATCGGCGGCACCGTCGGCTTCCCGCTGCCGGGCGTGGGTCTGCGCGTGGTCGACGACGCCGGCGCGCCGTGCTCCACCGAGGGCGACGGCGAGATCGGCCACTTGCAGGTTCAGGGGCCCAACGTGTTCTCCGGCTATTGGCGCATGCCGGAGAAGACCAAGGAAGAGTTCACGGCCGACGGCTGGTTCAAGACCGGCGACGTAGGCCGGCGCGACGCACGCGGCTACGTGACCATCGTCGGCCGCAGCAAGGACCTGATCATCACC
Source organism: Roseateles sp. (assembly GCF_039595295.1). Classification (GTDB taxonomy): domain Bacteria; phylum Pseudomonadota; class Gammaproteobacteria; order Burkholderiales; family Burkholderiaceae_C; genus Roseateles. The sequence continues at coordinate 140,019 of NZ_JBCNLU010000013.1, read as the reverse complement.
GGCGGCTACAACGTCTACCCGGCCGAGATCGAGGGCTGGCTCAACGAGCTGCCCGGCGTGGCCGAGTCGGCGGTGGTCGGCGTGCCGCATCCGGACTTCGGCGAGGGCGTGATCGCCGTGGTCGTGCCGCGGCCCGGCGCGTCGCTGGATGGCGCCGTGCTGGTCGCGGCGCTGAAGGACCGCATCGCCCACTTCAAGGTGCCCAAGCAGGTCTTCGTCGAGCCCGAGCTGCCGCGCAACACCATGGGCAAGGTGCAGAAGAACCTGCTGCGCGAGCGCCATCGGGAGCTGTTCACGTGAGCTCGCCCTCGCCGCTGCCCGACAACCTCGCCTGCCCGCGCTGCGGCGGGGGCTTCCATTGCGGCGTGGACGAGGGGTGGTGCGCCTGCTTCGGCACGCGGCTGGGCGAGGGCCTGAAGCGGCAGCTGCGCGAGCGCTGGCCCGGCCGCTGCCTGTGCCTGCGCTGCCTGGCCGAGCTGGCCGCGGACGATCCCGACAGCCAGGTCCCCGCCCGCCCCGGTCCGCCGCCTGTGCGCAAAGACACATAAGGACGGCGCCGCCCCCGCTGTTGGGCGTTTGCCCACGTACGACGCACGGCCAAAATGTCGGCCATGCCCTCCTCCCTGTTCCGCAAGTCCATCGTCGCGCGCCTGGACGCGCGCCGCATGCGCGCGCTGCTGCTCGGCCCCTTTCTGGCGCTGGGGCTGGTGCTGGTCGTGCTGTGGGCGCTGGTGGGCTGGTTCGCGCTGATCTATCCGCGCTCCCTGGTGCAGGACCTGCAGGAAGACCTGCAGAACGTCGCCCGCGACGCCACCACCGAAACGGAAAACCTGTTGCGCGAAACCGAGGGCAGTCTGCGCACCATCGACCTGCTGCTGCTGACCCGCAAAAGCGCTCAGCAGGACCGCGACGCGACGGTGTCGCTGCTGGCGGACTCGCTGCGCGACAGCTCGCGCGGCCTGACCGACGTGATGCTGGCCAACACCGACGGCCGGCTATGGCGCATCCCCTCGGTCTCCGGCGAGCCCTATCTGCAACTGCCCGAGCCGGCTTTCCTGAGAGCGCTGCGCGCGCCGGGCGGACCGAGCATCGTCATCGGCGTGCCGGTGCGGCTGCGTCCGGGCGCCCACATGGTGCTGCCGGTAGCCACGCGGCTGAGCGCCGCCACCAGCGACTTCGACACCGCCATAGCGTTCATCGATCTGGACGCTTTGCTGCGCCTGTACAGGCCGCGCGTGATGCGGCCCGGCATGGCCATCCTGCTGCAGCGCAAGGACGGCATCGCGCTGGCGCGTTGGCCCGAAGTGGACGGCGTGGTGGGCCGCAATCTGACCCCGCAGACCGGCCCTCGGGCGTTGCCGCCCGATCCGCCCGCCAGCGGACGTTTCCTGATCGCGGCCAGCCCGGTCGACGGGCACGAGCGCATCGTCGCCTACCGCGCGTTGCAGGACTATCCGCTGCGGCTGTTCGTGTCCTTCGAGCGTGACCGCATCCTGGCCGGCTATCTGACGCAACGGCGCGCGCTGCTGGGCTTCTCGCTGCTGGTGAGCGTCATCGCGATCGGGCTGATGGCCTGGTTCGTCCGCATGCAGGCCCGCACCCGGCTGCGCGAGGCGGAGCGCCAGGCCACCGCCGACGCCTCGCCGATGGGTCTGTTCCGCTGCGACCTGACGGGCCGCGTGGTCTACGCCAACGAGACCTATCTGCGGATGATGGAGGTCGAGCCCGCCAATCTGGCCTGGGGCTGGATGGAACGGCTGGGGGACGTCGACCGCGAACAGGTCCGCTCGCAATGGGCCGCCCTGGTGGCCACCCACGATTCGGTCGATCGCGTTCGACGCCTGACCCGGCGCGACGGCAGCGAGATGCTGGTGGCGATGCGCATGCGGCCGATGCGCATCGACGGCCGCGTGGTCGCGCATGCGGGCACGGTCGTGGACATCACTGAGAACGCGCGCCAGCAGCAGGCCTCGCGCATGCTGAGCGCCATCATCGATCTGGCGCCGGACTACATCGCGCAGACCGCGCCGGACGGGCGGATGCTCTATCTGAACCCCGCCGTGCGTCGGCGCCTGGGCCTGGCGCCGGACGCGCCGCTGGACGAGCTGCGGCATGAGCGCTTCTTCGTCGACGGCGGGCTGCGGCGCTACCGCGAGGAGATCCTCCCCGCCGCCGAGCGCGACGGTCACTGGCACGGCCGCTGGGCGGTGCGCGCCTCCGACGGTCGCGATCTGCCGGTGGACTGCACCGTGATCGTGCATCGCGACGACATGGGGCGGGTGTCGACGATCTCCTGGATGCTGCGCGACATCAGCGCCGAGCTGGCCGTGGAGCGCGAGCGCGAACGCAGCCAGGCCGTGATGAGCGCGCTGGCGCAGAGCGTGACGGTGATGATGCTGGCCGTCGACACGGACGAGCAGGTGCTGTTCTGCAACAAGGCCTTCGAGCAGCGCTTCGACATCGCGCACCGGGCCTGGCTGGGCCGCGGCGCGTCGGAGCTGCTGGGCGAGGCGCGCTACGCCATCGTCCGACCGCTGATCCGCCGCGCTTTCGCGGGCGAGACCAGCGTGGTCGAGATGCGCGACGACGACGACCTCGATCCGCTCGCCGCCAGCCGCCCGATGCCGCGGGACGGCGACGGTCGCGGCGAGGTGCGCTATGTCGAGCTGAGCTACGCGCCGCTGTACAGCGACGCCGGCGCGATCATCGGCGCCTACGGCGTCGCGCGCGACGTGACCGAGGTGAAGCAGGAGCAGATGCGGCTGCTGAAGGCGTCCAACACGGATCCGCTGACGGAGCTGCTCAACCGGGCGGGCTTCTCGGCCTACGTGGACACCGCGCTGCGCCGCGCCGCCGACCGCGACGAGCTGGTGGCCCTGCTCTACCTGGACCTGGACCGCTTCAAGCCGGTCAACGACGAGTACGGCCATCCGGTCGGCGACGCGCTGCTCAAGGCGGTGGCGGGCCGGCTGCGCCACGCGCTGCGGCCGCAGGATCTGGTGGCGCGCCTGGGCGGCGACGAGTTCGCGATCTTCCTGCACCACGTCGCGCGTCCCGAGGACGCGCGCATCGTGGCGGACAAGCTGGTGCATGCGCTGTCCATGCCTTTCCGCATCGGCGCGCTGGAGCTGCACATCGGCACCAGCGTCGGCTTCTGCGTGCAATGGGCGCGCGGCGTGCAGATCGACGCCCTGGTCATGCAGGCGGACGAACAGCTCTATCGCGCCAAGCGCGCCGGCCGCGGCCGGGCCAGCGGCAGTGTCTGCGCGGCGCGGCCGGCGGGCCTGCCGAACTGAGCCAGGGCGTCAGCCGCCGCAGTTGCCGAATTCGTCCCGGCTGCGTCCGCCGAGGGTGGTGGTCGCCAGATCGGCGCCGTGCTTGATGCGCATCAGCGTCATCTGCAGCACCTTGGCGTCGGCGCTGGCGCGATGGCGGCGCAGCCGCGCCTCGTCGCGCACCTGCGCCTGCACCATGGACCAGCGGCCCGCCTCGTCCTCGCTGAGCAAGCGCCGCAGGTCTTCAAGCTTGAAACGCGGCAGACAGCCGGCGCTCTCGAAGAGCTTGGACAGCCAGCTGTAATCGTGCCCCCAGCTGTCGCAGTAGACGGTCTGTCCGGCCAGTCGCCGATTGAGCTCTTCCGCGACCCACTCGCGCGGCCGACCGTGACGCAGCAGCAGTTCGCGCGAGATGCCGTGCAGTTGCTCGGCCTGCTCGTCCCAGTGCTGCCACTCGGGCGCCGGCTGGATCAGCGAGCAGAAGGGCAGCCCGGTCGCCTCGACGAACCCGATCTCGATCGGATAGCTGCCGCGGCCGAAACCGCTGGCCTCGAGGTCCAGGATGGTGGGCGCCACGGTGGGCGCGACGGGGTCGAGTACGGCCATGTCAGCGAGTATGCAAGCCCCGGGCCAGGCCGAGCCCGGCGTCCCTCCTCCAATCAGGGGACGGCCGGATGCACCGAAGGAGGGGGCACCGACGGATCGGCGGGGTCCATGCGGCTGTCGCGACCTTCACGGCCGCTGTCGTCGCCGCGATCGCCCCGATCCCGCTGACGGCGGCGCTGCATCGCATCCCAGCCGTCCAGGCCGCCCTCGAGCGCCAGCACCCGGGCGTGGCCGCGTTCCAGCAACTGATGCGCACCGGTGATGGCGGAGACCTCGTTGGGGCAGTTGCAGTACAGGACCAGCAGGCGGTCGTCGGGGAGTTGATCGGCGTACTCGGCCAATCGCGGCAGCGGGATGTTGAGCGCGCCGGGCAGCGTGCGGGGATCGGCGGCGCGGCCGGCGTCGCTGCGCACGTCGATGAACTGCGGCGCCATGTCCTGGTCGATCAGAGAGGCGGCGTCCTCGACGCTGATGCGCTCGATCTCGCCCTGCAGGCGGGCCATGCGGCGGCGGCGCCACCAGCGGTTGCCGACCAGCACCAGCAGCAGCGCGCCGATCGCGGCCAGGGCGATCAGGCCGGCGTTGGACAGCGCGTCCAGCACGTCCTGGATCTGGTCGCTGAAGACCAGGCCCAGGCCGAGGAAGCACAGGCTCCAGACCAGGCCGGCGACGGCGTCGTAGGCGATGAAGCGGCGCCAGCCCATGCCCAGCGCGCCGGCCATCGGCGCGGCGACGACCGAGATGCCTGGGAGGAACTTCGCCGCCAGCAGCGAGCTGCCGCCCCAGCGGGCGATGAGGCTTTCGCTCTGACGGACACAGACGTCGGGGGAGAGCGAGACGCGGCACAGCAGGCGCAGCACACGGTGGCCGTAGTTGCGGCCGGCGATGAACCAGAGGGCGTCGCCCAGGACGTTGGCCAGCACCGCCGAGGTGACCAGCGAGGCGGCCGAGATCCGTCCCGCGGCGGCCAGCCCGCCGGCGACGACGAGCAGCGGGGCGGCCGGCACCGGCGCGCCGATGCGCGCGGCCAAGGTCACGATGAAGATGAGGAGGAAATCGTGCTGGACCAGCAGTTCGATCAGGGCGCGCATAGGCACCGATTGTCGCGGCTGGCGATGAGGCGCGTCGGCGGTGGGGCGATTAGGCGCGACTCGCTCTCCCATGTCGCTCTCCCATTTGGGAGACGGCTGGCTCTCGATCCGCCAGAGCCGCGTCGGCCGCTCACGACGCCAGCCGCATCCCCGAACTCGTGGCCGGCTCCTGCTCGACCGCGCGGCGAGCGGGTCGGGCGACGAAGGCGTACTGGACGAACTTGGTCTCCGTCAGCCAGCGGCCGAAGAACCGGTACGTCAGCCGCCGCTTGAGCGAGGTGTTCCACCACTGCTCGTTGATGCCGGTGACGCTCAGCACCTCGTAGCCGCATTCCTCGAACATGCGCAGCGCGCTGACGCGGGTGAAGAAGCGCAGATGGGTGCGGTCGCGCACGCCGCTGCTTTCGTAGCGGAAGTCGTGGTCGTGCAGCAGCGGCCAGATCGTGTCCAGGTGCAGCAGGTTGGGCAGCGACACCACCACCACGCCCTCCGGCGTCAGCAGGCTGCGCGCATGGTGCAGCGCCGCCCACGGATCGGGCATGTGCTCGAGCACGTCGTTGAAGGAGATCGCGTCGAAGTGCCCGTCCGGCAGCGACAGCGAGCCGTCGAAGAAGCCTTGCTGCACATGATCCAGGTGCTTGCGCGCCCGTTCGGCCGCGCCGCCGTCGGGCTCGATGCCCCAGACCTCGGTGCCGGGCCGCGCCTGCTTGACCGCCTCGCCGAAAGCGCCGGTGTTGCAGCCCACGTCCAGCAGCCGCGGACAGGTCTTGGGCAGGAAGGCCAGCATCTCGCGACGGGCCAGGTGGGGATAGGCGATGCGCACCAGCGGGCTGACTGCCGACATGAAGATCTCCTCGAACGACGGTGGGGCTCTGCGGCCTTGGCTTTCAGCGGGCCAGCATAGCCACGGCGATCCGACGCCGATACCCCCATGGATTCGGGACATGCAAACCCTGTGGCACTCCTCGATCAGAACGTCGTCCAGTCGTCGTCGCCGGCGGTGACCGCCTGGGCGGCGGGCCGCGCGGCCGGAGCCGCCCGGACCACCTGCAAGGCGGGCGCGGCGACGGAATGGCGGGCCGGAGCGGGCTCGCGCTTCCCGGCGGGAACGGCGACCGGCTTGCGGGCCGCCGCCACGAGCGCCGGCTTCGCGGTCGGACTCGGCGCCGGGACCGCCGTTGCCATCGGCTTCGCGTCCGACGCGTGGGTCGAATGGATCGTCGACGCCGCGCCCGACTTCGGCGAGGCCACGGCCACGGCTGGCTTCATCGGCGAGCGCAGATCCTCATCCGTGCGGAACACCGCGACAGCCGCGACCATGTCGTCGGCCTGCTGCTTCATGCGGTCCGCGGCGGCGGCGCTCTCGTCGACCAGGGCGGCGTTCTGCTGCGTGGCGCGGTCCATCTGGGTGACCGCATCACCCACCTGGCCGACACCGGTGCTCTGCTCGACGCTGGCGGCGCTGATCTCGCTGACGATGTCGCTGACGCGGCGAATCGCGCCGACGACCTCTTCCATCGTCGCGCCGGCCTGATCGACCAGGCTCGAGCCCTGCTCGACGCGACTGACGCTCTCGCCGATCAGCGCCTTGATTTCCTTGGCGGCGCCGGCCGAGCGGCTCGCCAGATTGCGGACTTCCGACGCGACCACCGCGAAGCCGCGGCCCTGCTCGCCCGCGCGCGCCGCCTCGACGGCCGCGTTCAGCGCCAGGATGTTGGTCTGGAAGGCGATGCCGTCGATGACGCCGATGATGTCCTCGATGCGTCGGCTGCTCTCATGGATACCGCGCATGGTGTCGACCACCTGCCCCACCACGCCGCCGCCGCGCAGCGCCACCTCGCTGGCATTGCGCGCCAGCTGGTTGGCCTGCTGCGCGTTGTCGGCGTTCTGGCGCACGGTGGCGCTGAGTTCTTCCATCGACGCGGCGGTCTGCTCCAGCGCCGAGGCCTGCTCCTCGGTGCGCGAGGACAGGTCGTTGTTGCCGCGGGCGATCTCGCCGCTGGCGAGGGCGATGTTCTCGGCGGACCGGCGCACCTGGCCGATCAGATCGACCAACTGACGCTGCATCACGCCCATTGAGGCGAGCACGCTGTTCGCCGGCGCGGCGTGCACACCTTCGACGGGACGCAGATCGCCGTCGGCGATCCGGTGGGCGGCGTCGGCCAACAGCGCGGGCTCCGTGCCGAGCGCCTTCATCAGGCGGCGCACGATCAGCCAGCCCAGTCCGATGGCGACGGCCACGGCAGCCAGGCTGATGGCGCTCAGCCACCAGCGCTGCGCCGCGTAGGCGGCGGTCGAGTCCTCGACGCGCTGATCGGCGGTGGCGCGGGCGTACTTGACGTACTCGCCCACGTCCTTGAGCAGCGCGGCCAGCAGCGGTCGGCAATCGTGAGTCATGGTGGACATGGCCTCGTCGCGATGGCCGGCGGCGGCCAGGCCGACGATGCGCTCGGCGACCGGTCGGTACTTGTCCTCGACGTCGACAATGCGGGCAAGCAGCTCGCGCTCACGCGGGGTGGCGTCGTCGGCGCTCGCGACGGCGGCCTTGAGCTTGTCCAGTTGCTGCGCGATGGCGGCGTGCGCTTCCAATGCGGAGGCTTTGGAACTGTCGACGTCGGCAGCGTCCTTGACGACGACCATGTCGCGCACGCCGATGGCGCGGCGGTTGGCGGAGGCCCGCACATCGGTCGCCATCATCTCGCGCTCATTGATCCCTGTGACGAAGCCGGAGAAGCGCGCGTCCGAGGCGCCGAGCGCGCGCAGCGCGACGAAGCTCACCAGCATCACCGCCGCGACGAGGGCGGCAAACGCGAGGGTCAGCTGTTTCTTGATCGTGAGACCGTTCATGTCCTGTTCCGGGTAAGAGGTCCGCAGGGAGCCCGCTCATGGCGGCGGCGAGAGTGCGCTGACCCGAACGCGTGAGGCACGACGGAAGCGCGGGAAGGAAACAGGTGAAATGCTACTTTTGAAAACGAAGCTGCAGAAATTGCAGATTTGTCTTCGCGTGAAGAAGTGGGGGAATGCCTAGGGAACCTCCCTCGGGTGGGGGGAAGCGGGATGTGATTTCCTGCTCACCCACACTGCCCCACGAACCCGCACGCCGTACAGAACTCGCAGCCATCACGTTGGATCAAGGTCGCGTTCCCGCATTCCGGACAGCGCTTGCCGGCCATCGCCGGAACGCCGGTCGGCACGGCGCCCGTCCGCGCCTTCGCGGCTGGCGCCTGCTGCAGAAGTCCCATGTCGACCAGCGGATAGCCCTGCTCGTCCAGCACGCCCAGCATCGCGTAGCGATGGATCACCAGCCGCGCGACGTAAGCGACCGTCGACGGCCAGACCTGCTGGCGGCGCTCGCCGGACAGCGTCGGCACTGGCGCCATGAAATGCCCCAGCGGCTCGCCCACATTGAGCAACTTGCGCAGCTTCATGCCGATCCAGCCCGGGTCCAGCACCCGCATGTCCAGCGACAGCAGACGCGCCAGACCGTCAAAGGCGCGCGGGTAGTTGCCTGAGAAACCCATCGCGCAAGGCCGGGTCACGCTGCCGCCGTCGGGCGTGGGCAGGCTGACTTCCTTGAGCGTCAGCGTGAACAGCTCGCCGGTGGCGGGGTTGTCAACGTCCACCGCCCAGGCCATCGTGCCGGCGGTGCCGGTGCGCGGCTCCTCGCGCGAGAACATCGCGTCCAGCACCGGCGTCGGGCCGCCCTCCTGCAAGGCGCCGAGCTGCTCGCAGCGCCAGCGGATCACCGCCGCTGTCGCCGCGACCACGCCGGGGAACAGCCGCGGCTCGCCGAGCGGCGGCATGGGCATCTCGAAAGAGCGCTCCTCGGCCACGGTCGCCAGCGCATCGAGCTTGAGCCGCAACCAGGCCGCATCGTTGGCGCGCAGGTCCATCGACAAGGTCTTGGCCATCGCCCCGAGTCCGCGCGGCTGCTCCGCGCCGTTGACCCAGACCTCGAAGGGCAAGGTGCGGCCGAACAGCCCGGCCTCCGGCCCCTCGGCCGGCAGTTCGCCGACGAAGAGCGCGAAGTCGCCATGCGGGTGGCGGATCATCGTGGACCAAGCCGGGTTGCCGCCCGGCAGCTCGGGCCGACTGGGCCAGCGCAAGGAGGCCAGCACGGGCTTGGGCAATCGCTCCACGCGCAGGCGTTGATTGGGACCGGTCTCCGGCTTGAGCGGTTCGGGCTGGGCGACCGGCTCGACGCTGAGCACCGCGCCGAGCACGCTGTTGGGTCGATAGGTCGCCAGCCCCTTGAGCCCGCTTTTCCAGGCCAGGGCGTAGAGGTCCTGGAAGTCCGCGTAGGGATAGTCCGCCGGTACGTTCACCGTCTTGGAGATGGACGTGTCCACATAGGGCGCCACGGCGGCGACCATGGCCTCGTGATCGGCGGCGCGCAGCTCGAGCGCGGTGACGAAGGCCTCGGTCAGCGGCGCGTCGGCGCCGAAGATGTGGCGGTAGAGACGCCAGGCGTGGTCCTCGACGGCGTACTCCTTGAAGCTGTTGTCGGGCATGCGCTTCTTGCGGGTGTAGCTCCAGGAGAAGGCGGGCTCGATGCCGTTGCTGGCGTTGTCGGCGAAGGCCAGCGAAATGGTGCCGGTCGGCGCGATCGACAGCAGATGCGAGTTGCGCAGCCCCTGCGCGCGGATCTTGTCCTTGAGCCAGGGCGGCAGCCGCGACGCGAAGTTGCCGCCGGACAAGTACAGGTCCGCGTTGAAGAGCGGGAAGGCGCCGCGCTCGACGGCCAGATCGGCGGAGGCCTCATAGGCGGCGTCGCGCATGAGTTCGCTGATGCGGCGCGCCATCGCGCGGGCGGGCTCGCCGTCGTAGCGCAAGCCCAGCATCACCAGCGCGTCGCCCAATCCGGTGAAGCCCAGCCCGACGCGCCGCTTGTTGGACGCCTCGTGCGCCTGCTGCGGCAGCGGCCACGGTGTCACATCGAGGACGTTGTCCAGCATGCGGGTGGCGACTTGGCAGAGGTCGGTGAAGCCCTGCTCATCGAAGCTGGCGTTTGGGGTGAAAGGGTCCCGAACTGAGGTGGTCAGATTGATGGATCCTAGGCAGCAGCACCCATAAGAAGGCAGGGGTTGTTCGGCGCACGGATTCGTCGCGCTGATCGTCTCGCAGTAATTCAGGTTGTTGTCCGCGTTGATCCGGTCGAGGAACAGCACCCCGGGCTCCGCGTGGTCGTAGGTCGAGCGCATCACCAGATCCCAGAGCTTGCGCGCCCGCATCCGCCGATAGATCCACAGCCCGTCCGCCCGCTGCGTCGCGCCCGCCGCGCGCTGCTTGTCGCCGGGCGCGGCCTTGTGCACCAGCTCGAAATCGGCGTCCGCCTCCACCGCCTGCATGAACGCGTCGGTCACCGCGATCGAGATGTTGAAGTTGCGCAGGTCCCCCTGGTCCTTGGCGTGAATGAACTCTTCGATGTCCGGGTGGTCGCAACGCAGCACGCCCATCTGCGCGCCGCGTCGCGAGCCCGCCGACTCCACCGTCTCGCAGCTGCGATCGAAGACACGCATGTAGCTCACCGGTCCCGACGCGCTGGACTGCGTCGACTTCACATACGCGCCCTTGGGCCGGATGCGCGAGAAGTCGTAGCCCACGCCCCCGCCCCGCCGCATCGTCTCGGCCGCTTCCGTCAGCGCGGTGTAGATGCCGGGATAGCCATCCTTCTCCTCGGCGATCGCGTCGCCGACCGGCTGCACGAAGCAATTGATCAAAGTCGCCGACAGCCCCGTCCCCGCCGCCGACGCGATCCGTCCCGCGGGCACGAAGCCGCGCCGCTGCGCGTCCAGGAAGCGCGCCTCCCAATGCGCGCGCTGCTCGGGCGATTCCGCCGCGGCGAGCGCGCGCGCCACCCTCGCCCTCACCTCGTCCAGGCTGCGCTCGCCCCCCTTGGCGTACTTCTCGAGCAGGACTTCCGCGCTGATGTCCTGCGCCGGCAGGCTCTCGGCGCTGGCCTTCACCGACGTGGTCGGCGAGGGCGACGAGCCCTCGGGAGAGGGGGAAGTCCGAGAAGACTTCGAATCGGTCGACGGATTCATGCGCCACGCCTCCAAGCAACACCAGGGACGGACCATCCTAGTCCTCCACTGGTAAGCCCGCATGGGATGTCCGAATCTCGGACGCTATCCTTTTTCGCCATGAACCTTGACAAGGTCTTGCGTGCCAGCCCCGGAACCCTGGGCGATCTGGAACAAGGCTGCGCCGACGCCCGCCGTCTGATCCTGGACGGCCAGGTCGACGCGGCCCGCGTTCGTCTGGACGAGCTGCGCAAGACCCATGGCGAGGAGCAGGCCCCGTTGCAGGAGGCCCTCAGCGCCGTGGCCGAGGCGTATGGCGACCTGCCCGCCGCGCTGTCGCACTACAAGCGCTTCCATGCGCTGGCCATGCAGGCCGGCGCGTCCTCGCCGCTGGCATCGCGGGACCAGCTGCTGGCGCGGCTGGTCGAGCGCCAGCAACAGCAGTCCTCCGACATGGCCTGGTGCCTGGTCGCGCTGGCCGCGGCGCGGGCGCCGGCCGGCGCGCTGCCGCACATGCTGCGCCAGCAATGCCGCGCGCAGGACGTGCTCGCGCTCGGTCAGGGCGAGGCCATGCTCATGCTGCTGCATGACGTGGACTTGCCCACCGGTCGCAAGGTCTGCGAGCGCTTCCGCGCCGTCTGGATGCAGCAGCAGCCCACGGCCGGTCCGCTCAGCATGGGCCTGACCGCCTGGCGCGGTCCCGGCGACACCGGCAGCGGCCTGCTCGGTCGCGCGGAACATGCGCTGGCCCGCAGCCAGCGCGAAGGCGCCCCGCTGCGCACCGGCTGACCGATCGGCGGACCGACCGGTTGACGGCGCACGGGTTCGGGGGCATCCCGGCGATCAGAACGGGTTGATCGTCTTCTCGCGGCGGTAATGGATGTAGCCGACGCTGGCCCCCGCGCGCAGCCCCACGCCCAGACGGATCGGCGCCAGCGTGATGCCGTTGGCGCGTTGGTAGTTGATGCCCGCGCCGCCGATGTAGTACAGGCTGCCGTCCACGCCCGGGAAGCGGCGATAGATGGCGCTCGCCTTGGGCAGCTTGTAGACCAGCGTGAATACCTTGGACGCGTTCGCGCCCAGGTCGAAGCCCACCGACGGGCCGGCCCAATAGACCATGCCGCCGCCGCCGCGCTTCATCAGCAGCTCGCCCTCGCCGTAGCGCAGGCCCACCGTGATGGCGCCGCCGGCCTCCTGGCCCTTGATGTAGGCGTTCGGGCGGCCCTGGTCCTTGAAGGCCTTTTCAATCACCTTGGCCAGACCCTCGGTGGTCTCGCCGAAGAAGTCCGTCGCGGCCTTCAGCACCGAGTCCTGGTCATAGGTGTCGTCCTCGTTCTCCGCCGCCAGCGCAGGCAGCGCGCCCAGGCCCGCCGGCAGCACCAGCCCCGCGGCGGTGTAGCGGCCCAGACGGCTCAGCGCGTCGCGACGGGCCAGCAGCGGCTGGCCGTCCAGGTCTTGCAGCTCGGTGGCGGCAGGGATCAGGGGCTGGGAATCGTGGCGGTTCATGCGAGGTCTCCGGGTTAATCGGAATGGTGTCGGTCTTCGGCGAGCCGGCAATCAGGATGCCCGCTCTACGAACTGACGAATGCTACGCCGGCTGGTGACGGACGGCATGGCGGATCGACATGTCGCGCCTATACACTCCGCGAACGCCGACGCAGAGGGATTCCCGAAGACCAACAAGGAGCGGCGATGCATGCAAACAGCAGTCGTGACAAGAGTGCGTCAAGGAGGACATGCAGTGAGCAGTGACCTGCCCCGTCTGGCCCGAGCGCTGGAGTATCTGGACATGGCGTCCGCGCTGTACCTGGCCGGCGGCGCCGACCATTCGGCGCAGTTGCTGGCCGCCGCGGGCGAACGCCTGCTCGGCGACCTCGCCCGCCTGATCCAGTCGCCGGAGCACGGCGCCGAGGTTCAGCAACTGCTGGCCCGACTCGCCCAGGACCACATCAGCCAGCCCGTGCCGGAAGTGCCCGGCCACAACCAGTCGCGCCAGCTGCAAGCCATGCTGTCGCGCCAGGAATCGCCCGAGGCGACCGAGCTGCGTCAGGCCACGTCCGCGTTGCTGCGCGCGGGCTGGTACTTGCTGGAGACCATGGGCCTGGAGCCGCTGGCGCCCTCGCGTTTGCACCAGGCGATCGAGAAGAGCACGATCTACGCCGAGCTCTGATCCGAGCCGACCGCGCCGCGGCGCCCGACATCGTCGGACCCGCGGCCTTCCTTCAGCCGACCGCCGCGAGCCCCCCATGAGCACCACCGACTCCGAACGCCGTCACTTCTCTCGGATCGCGTTCGCGGGTCCGGCCCAGCTCGTCACGGTCGAGCAGCGATTGCCGGTGCAGGTGCTGGACCTGTCGCTCAAGGGTGCCCTGCTCCTGCTGCCCGAGAGCGCGGCCATCGAGCCCGGCGCGCTGTGCCTGCTCGATCTGCCGCTGGCCCCGCACGAGGGCCGCATCTCCATGGCCGCACAGCTCGCGCATGTGAACGGTGATCGCGCCGGGCTGCTCTGCCTGGGGATCGACATCGAGAGCATCACCCACCTGCGCCGCGTCATCGAACTCAACCTCGGCGACGCCGCGCTGGCCGAGCGCGACCTCAAGGCGCTGGCGGCGCTCTGAAGCGGGGGCCGAGGCCCCTCCTCCTCACTCGGCGATGAAACGCCGCAGCACCGCGAAGGCGGCTTCCGGATCGTCGCGCCACGCGCCATGGCCCACGCCCGGGAAGCGCGCCAGCTGACGCCAACGTTCGGGCAGCGCGTCGTGGATGTCCAGCGCGTCCTCGAGGGGGCACACCGGGTCGTCCTCGCCGACCATCACCAGCACCGGGCATTGCGCCTTCTCCAGGCCGCGCAGCAGTCCCAGGTCCTGTTTCTCGCCCGAGACGAAATGCAGCAGGATGTCCAGGTTCACCAGCGTGCGCGAGCCCGCCTCCGGATCGGCGGCCGGCTGCGTGTTGTACAGGTGACGCACGCCGGCCCAGTAGGCGTCGAACGTCGCCTTGGACGGGCGCGCCCAGAAGTCCTCGGCCAGACGCCGCGCCTCGGGTCCGCCCCGACGCTCGAAGGCGGCGAGCTTGCGCTCCAAGCCCATGTGGTGCGAGGTGCTGGACAGGATCACCTTGGACGCGTGGCCCGGATGCCGCGCGATGTAGCGCTGCGCGACGAAGCCGCCGAAGGACTGGCCCAGCACGATGGGCTTGTCGATGCCGAGCGCATCGCACAGGCGCACGATGTCGTCGGCCCACATGTCCAGCGTCCATTCCGAGGACGGCCGCGGATCGCTGCGGCCGTGACCGCGGTGGTCGTAATAGACGATCTGCGCCAGGTCCGCGAGCCGGCTGAAGGCCGGCTTGTAGGCCGAGTGGTCGAAGCCCGGGCCGCCGTGCATGCAGATCAGCGTGGGTTTCTCCCGCATGGTCGCGCCGTCCGGCACCAGGCCCGGCCCTTCCACGTCCACGAACAGGCGTGCGCCGCCACCGATATGGATCTTCATGGCCGGCGAGTATGCCGCCGCCGTCCCCGGGCCGGCAGCCCGCGCGCGCGAGGCCGGATCGGCCTGCGCCCGCCACGCCGCGGCAAGTCCGCGCCCTCGGTCCCTTGAGGGGCGGACTCGTCCCGCCCTGGGCGGCTTCGTCGCATGGGCGGTGGCGACCCGGTCGGCAGGCGGACAGAATGCCGCCCATGTCCGATGCGTCCCCGTCCCTCGAGCCCGTCGCCGCCACGGCGGCCGCGCGTCCCTTGCGCCCTGCACGGGAGGCCGCGCTGCAGCTCTTCAACCTGCGCATGATCGCGGCGGCCTTCTACTTCTGCCTGGCGATGGCGGGAGCCCGCTCGCTCACCTGGATGACGCAGACGGACACGGTGGCCGACTGGATCTTCGAGTGGGCCACCTTTACCCGCCAGACCCTGCTGACCGCGCTCAGCGTGCTGGCCATGCTGGCCGTGGCCGAAGCCTGGCTGGCGCGCCGGCCGGGCGCGCCGATCGTGGTGCGCGGCGTCGCCATCGCCATCGGGGCCGCGGTCGGCACGTTGCTGCGTTTCAAGGTCGCCAACATGGGCGATCCGGAGGCGCCGCTGCATTGGGCCTGGCTGTTGTCGACCACGCTGCTGTGGCTGCTGCTGGGTTGCCTCTTCAGCGCGCTGCTGCAGACCCTGCGCGAGGAGCGCCGCGTTCAGGCGCATCTGGTGGAGCTCGCACGCCAGCATGACCGGCTGCAGGCGCAGCAGATGGAGGCGCAGTTCTCCGCGCTCAACGCCCAGATCGAGCCCCACTTCCTGTTCAACACCCTGGCCAACGTCAAGCGTCTCTACGAGACCGTCCCCGAGCGCGGCCGGGACATGTTGACCAGCCTGATCGCCTATCTGCGCGCGGCGCTGCCGAGCATGCGCCAGGGCATGTCCACGCTGGGCCAGGAGCTGGAACTGGCGCGCAGCTACCTGACCATTCTGCAGATGCGCATGGGCGATCGCCTGCGCTTCGACATCGTGGCCGACGCGGCACTCTTCGCCACGCCGCTGCCGCCCATGGTGCTGCCCACGCTGGTGGAGAACGCCATCAAGCACGGCCTGTCGGCGCTGCCCGAGGGCGGTCGCATCGACATCAGCGCGCATCGCGAGCCCGGCGGCGACGGCCTGACCCTGGAGGTGCGCGACACTGGCCAGGGCTTCGCGGCGAGCGGAGGCAGCGGCGTCGGTCTGGCCAACACGCGGGCGCGGCTGAGCGCCATGTTCGGGCGCGAGGCCTGGCTGGAGCTCGAGGCAGCCGCGCCGCGCGGCGTGGTCGCCCGGGTGCGGGTGCCGCTGCTGGACTCGCGCCGCGGTGCCGGTCAGGCCACGGCCTCGGCCGAAGCCCGGGTGGCCACATGAGCGCGGCATCGATGACGAGTCCCGTCCGCTGGTCCGAAATCCCCGGCCATTTCTGGCGCTCCTGGGCCTCGCTGCGACGCGAGGAGCTGACCTGGTTCCTGCTGATGGGCGTGTTCTATGGGCTGGTGGACGTGACGTCCATCGCCTACGTGGTCGACAACCCGCGCTGGCCGGCGGCGCTCGCGAATCAGCTGCTGACGCCGCTGCTGGTGGCGCTGGTCATCCTGCTGGCCTGGCTGCCCGCCAACCGCAGCGCGGTCGACAGCCCGTGGCGCATCGCGCGCTTGTGCGCCGCGGTGCTGCTGGGCGCGGTCGCGTCCAAGCTGCTCTACGACTGGCTGATGCCGCTGCTGCATCTGCCCTCGATCGGCGATCTGGCCCGGGAGCGCAAGGGCGAGATGGCGCTGGATCCGGTGCACTCGGCCAACTTCATCGGCGAGTGCCTGGTCATCTGCGTCACCGCCAGCCTGTCGGTCGCTTGGTATGAGGCGGTGCTGCGCCGCCGGCGCACGCGCGCGCGGCTGGAGGTCCTGCTGCGCGAGCAGAGCGCCATGCAGCGCGACGCCGCCGCCGCGCGTCTGGCCACGCTGCAGGCGCAGGTGGAGCCGCAGTTCCTGTTCGACACGCTGGTCGACATCGAGCGCGCCTATGAGCAGGGCGAGCCCGAGGCGCCCGAGCAGATGGAACGGCTGATCCGCCATCTGCGGGTGGCGCTGCCGCGGCTGCGCGAAAGCGGCGTGACGCTGGAATCCGAGAGCGCGCTGCTGGACAGCTATCTGGCGGTGGTCGCCGGCCGGCAGCGGCGCGCGCTGAGCTTGTCGACCGACTGGCCGGCCTGGCTGTCCGCGCGTCCGCTGCCGCCGATGCTGCTGCTGCCGCTGGCCCAGCTGATGCTGCGCGACGCGACGCGGCTGCCGACGCAGGCGCGGCTGAGCGCCAACGAGACCGCCGGTGGCGGCCTGCGTCTGCGGCTGGCCTTCGACCGGGGCGGGCTGATCGGCGAGGATGGCGCCCTGCGCGCGCTCGGCGAGCGGCTGGAGCGGCTGGAACGCGCCGGTCCGTCGGACGGCGCGACGCCCGCGCGCCTGCATTGCCGCAGCAATGCGGAGGACACCGAATTCACCTTGGAGCTGCCTGCATGAGCCCGAACCCCGCCGCCCCGACCGCGGTCGTCGCCGAGGACGAGGCGACGCTGCGTCATGAACTGATCGAGCGACTGTCGCAGCTGTGGCCGGAGCTGAGCGTGGTCGGCGAGGCCGCCGACGGCGTCCAGGCCTTGCGCCTGCTGCAGGAGTGCGAGCCGGATGTGCTCTTCCTGGACATCCAGATGCCGGGCGCGACGGGGTTGGAGGTCGCGCGTCAGGTACGGGGGCGCAGTCATGTGGTCTTCGTCACCGCCTACGACCAGTACGCGGTGTCGGCGTTTGACGAGGGGGCGGTGGATTACCTGCTCAAGCCGCTGGAGCCGGCGCGGCTGTTCACGGCGATTCATCGGGTCAAGCAGCGATTGGCCGGGCCGCCGGTGGATCTGGGGGCGGTGCTGAGCCAGCTGGGGGCGCATGGCGGGGCCACGCCGCAGCGGCAGTACCTGCGATGGATCAATGCGTCGGTCGGGCAGACGCTCAAGCTCATCACCGTGGATGAGGTCTTCTACTTCCAGTCGGACAACAAGTACACGCGGGTGGCGACCAGGCAGGGGGAGGCCTTGATCCGGAAGCCGCTGAAGGAGCTGGTGGATGAGCTCGACCCGCAGCAGTTCTGGCAGATCCATCGGTCGACGCTGGTGAACGCCGCGGCAGTGGCGGGCGTGTCGCGTGACTTCCGTGGGCGCATGCAGGTCAAGCTCAAGGAGAGCGAGGACGCGCTGATCGTGGCGGAGAGCTATACGCATTTGTTCAGGCAGATGTGAGCGGGGGCGTCACCCTGTCGCCTACATGACCACGTCGCCCTGAGCCCCCTCCCACAATCGCCGCCATTCCCGCCCCCCGGGACCGACGATGGGAGACACGCCATGGCCCTGGACGCCACAGCCGATCACGCCGCTCAAGCCGCCTGCGGCGACGCCGCCGCAAGCTCCGACCACGAGCAGTCCCACTTCCGCATCTGCCCGCTCTGCGAGGCCTGCTGCGGCCTCGAGATCCGCACCCGCGACAACCCGAGCGGCCGCTCGGTCGTCTCCATCCGCGGCGAAGCCCGCGACCCCTTCAGCGGCGGCTTCCTCTGCCCCAAAGGCGTCGCCCTCAAGGACCTGCACGAAGACCCGGACCGCCTGCGCCAGCCGATGAAGCGTCGCGCCGATCGCAGCGGCTTCGATCCGATCAGCTGGGACCAGGCCTTCGCCGAGATCGCCGAGCGCCTGCCCGCCCTGCGCGAGCGCCACGGCCCCGACGCGATCGCCCTGACCATCGGCAATCCCGCCTCGCACAAGATCGGTCTGTTCAGCTACTTCCCGCATCTGGCGCGCGCGCTGGGCACGCGCAACCTGTTCTCCGCCTCGACGCTGGACCAGATGCCCAAGCAGCTCGCCTGCGGCCTCATGTACGGCCACTGGCTGAGCGTCCCGGTGCCGGACCTGCCGCGCACCGACCTCATGATCGTCCTCGGCGCCAACCCCATGGTCAGCAACGGCAGCCTGTGGACCAGCCCCGACTACCGCGGCAAGGCCAAGGCCATGCGCGCCCGCGGCGGACGCATCGTCGTGATCGACCCGCGCCGCAGCGAGACCGCCCAGGCCGCCGACGAGCACCTCGCGATCCGCCCCGGCGGCGACGTCTATCTGCTGCTGGGCCTGCTGCACACGCTGTTCGACGAAGGTCTGGTGAATCTGGGCAAGCTCGCCGATCACGTCGAAGGCCTCGACGCGCTGCGCGCCGCCGCGACCGACTTCCCACCCGAGCGTTGCGCCGCCCATTGCGGCATCGACGCGGACACGCAGCGCCGACTCGCGCGCGAGTTCGCGACCACGGAGCGCGCCGTGCTCTACGGCCGCATCGGCACCTGCACGCAGCGCTTCGGCTCGATCAACAGCTGGCTGATCGACGCGCTCAACATCCTCACCGGCCACTTCGACGTCGAAGGGGGGCTGATGTTCCCCAAGGCCGCGGCCTTCGCGGCCAACACGCTGGGCCGCCCCGGCCGGGGCAAGGGCGTCAGCACCGGGCGCCGCCACAGCCGCGTCAGCCGCGCGCCCGAGGTCATGGGCGAGCTCCCCATCAGCTGCCTCGCCGAGGAGATCGAGACGCCCGGCGAAGGCCAGGTCCAGGCCCTGATCACCATCGCCTGCAACCCCGTGCTGTCGTCGCCGAACGGCGAACGGCTCGCGCGGGCGCTGGACTCGCTGGACTTCATGGTCAGCCTGGACCCCTACATCAACGAGACCAGCCGTCATGCCGACCTCGTGCTGCCGCCGCCCTCGCCGCTCGAGGACTGGCATTACGACATGGTCTTCGCGCAGCTCTCGTGGCGCAATCACGCACGCTGGTCGGACGCGGTCATTCCCACGCGACGCTCAGCCGACACCGCCGATGAACACGGCGATCCAGGCCATCGCATCACCGACGCCGCGCCCGCGCCGCATCCCGAGTGGCGCACGCTGCTGCGCCTCGCGTCCATCGTCAACGGCGTGCCGCACGACGCCGACCTCGGCCCCATCGACGACGCCGCGCTGATGGCCGAACTCAAGCGCCAGGCCGGCGATCGCGCCGAGGCGATCTTCGCGATGCTCGATGGCGACGAGGGTCCCGCGCGCTGGCTGGATCTCGGTCTGCGCGCCGGCCCCTATGGCGACGGCTTCGGCGCGCGGCCCGACGGGTTGTCGCTGAAGAAGGTCCGGGCGGCGCCGCACGGCATCGACCTGGGCGAGCTCCAGCCCCGCGTGCCCGAGCTGCTGCGCACCGCGTCCGGCCGCATCGAACTCGCGCCGGCACCGCTGCTGGAGGATCTCGCGCATGTCGCCTCGGCGCTGCGTTTGCCGCCGGGCGACGAGCTGCTGCTGATCGGCCGACGCGAGACCCGCAGCAACAACAGCTGGATGCACAACCTGCCGGTGCTGGCCAAGGGCCGCGATCGCTGCACACTGCTCGTGCATCCGGACGACGCGGCCCGCGCGGGCCTCGCCGATGGCGAGCCGGCGCGCCTGAGCAACGCGCGCGGCAGCTTGATCGCGCCGATCAGCATCAGCGCCGACATGCGGCCCGGCGTGGTCAGCCTGCCGCATGGCTGGGGCCACGACTTGGCGGGCAGCCGGCTCGGCGTCGCCGCGCAGCATCCGGGCGTCAACATGAACCGGTTGCTGGACGAGGAAGCGCGCGATCCGGTCTCCGGCACCTCGGTGCTGAGCGGCATTCCGGTGCGGCTCAGCGCGGCGACTCCCCCGCTTTGATCGACAGCCCGGCCGGCGGTTGCGCGGTGCGGCCCAGCAGATCCTCCGGCACGCGCGCCGGGAAGTGCCCGGCGAAGCGCCCGCTGAGCAGGCCGCTGACCAGCTCCAGGTGGTGCATCACCTCCCACTGCTTGCTGAGCGCGCGGGAGGGCGGCGTCGCGGTGATCAGGCTGGACAGGTAGCGCCGAACGGACTCGGTCGGGCCGAAGGAGGCGTCGCCGCGGTCCAGCGATTCGCGGAAGCACTGCAAGGCTTGGTCGAAGCGACTGCCGCCGCGCTCGTCCGACACGCGGTAGCCGGTGAAGTGCTCGGTCCAGATCGAGTCGCCGCGCTGCGCGTCGTGGTGGATGTAGCTCATGCGGAAGCATTCCGAGCGCGGGGGCGCGTCGGGCATGTCCGGCCGAGACGGCAGCGTCGTGTAGTCGGAGAAGCCGACGAAGCCCTCGGCGCGGTAATGCAGATGGCGATCGGTGAAGGGGTGGCGATCGCGCTGACGCAGATCGGCGGCGTCCGGCAGTCGGCGATCCTCGACCCACACGCAGCCGGCGGTGCCGGCCGACGCGCGGGCCTTGGGCGCGGGTTCGGCGTCGCGGAAGAACACGCGCTGCACCTGCACGCCGCCGAGCAGCGCCATCACGTCGTGCAGCGGCGGCGCGTCGTGGCCGACCACGATGCCCACGGGCCGCGTGCCGAAGACATGGGCGAAGCGCCGCACCAGTTCCGGCGTCAGCGCCGGGCCCAGGCTCAGCACCGGGTGGATCCATTGGCGCTGAGGGAGCGAGGTGTAGAGCCGGTGGCCCCATTCCAGCGATTGCGCGGGCTTGAGCGGCTCGAAGTCCTGGCGGGTGGGATTCACCACCAGCCAGATCTGCTGCTTGTGGGCCTCGCAAGCTTCGAGCGTGTGGCGCAGCGAGGTCGCGGCTTGGCGGACCGGTTCGAGGATGGGTTGCACGACGCCGTCCGTGCCGAGTACCGCCGCGAGGTGCCGCAGGGCGAGCACCTCCTTTTGTTTGCCATGGAGATAGGGGAAATACATGGTCGCGACCTCTGCGCTGTGGATTCAGGGAGGGCGCCGATGATGCGTAGCCCCCGCGCATTCGTCAGCAGCCATCGCGGTCATGTATGAGGCAAGTCAAAGGATCCGCAAATATGGGGAGAAGTGGCGATCTGCGAATGCAACCGACCGGCAAGAGCGCTGCACTGATGCGCCCCTCGCGGGCGCCGCAGTCGGCAACCACGGCGAATGACAAGGTCGCAATGACAGATTGAGGTCAATCGAAGAGGGCTTCGACGGCTTGGCCTCGCCGACCGAGGTCGGCAACGCTCCCCCCCTCTCCCCCGCCCTCTCCCGCCCCGCGGGAGAGGGGGTAATACGGCACCGCGCGTCTTCTCGCCGCCAGCCTCGGTCGCCGCACGAGTCACTCCCTTGCCTGCCGAAGCGATGGATGGCCCCCTCGCCTGCCGAAGCGATGGATGGCTCCCTCGCCCGCTTGCGGGAGAGCGATGGATGGCTCCCTCGCCCGCTTGCGGGAGAGGGTGGGGGAGAGGGTCTTCGAGCTCTCACAGCTCCCCAAGAACGCCCCCGGCACCATGGAAGATGCCGGCTCGAATGGTTGACTGCGAGGGCGCGCGGAAGACCCTCTCCCCTGCCCTCTCCCGCAAGCGGGAGAGGGAGTCATAACAACGAAAACGGCGCCGGCCGCTCAACGCGAACCGGCGCCGTCAAGGCGTCGAAATGACAGACCTCAAATCAAGACGGTTGCCCGCCCCCCAGCACCTTGTAGAGCTGCACCTGGTTCTGCAACTGCGCCAACCGCACCTGGAGCGCGAGCTGCTGAGCCGCGAAGCTCGAACGCTGCGCATCCAGCAGGTCCAGCGTCGACGCCGCGCCGTTGCGATAGCTCAGGTCGACCAGCTGAAGCCGCGTCGCTTCCGCCGCCGCCTGCGCATCCTGCGCGCGCAACTGCTCGTCCAGCGTCGCCCGTCCGGCCAGCGCGTCGGCGACTTCCTTGAAGGCCGTCTGCACGACCTTCTCGTACTGCGCCACCGCGATCTCACGATTCGCCTTCGCCGCCTCGACGTTGTTGCGCACGCGCCCCGCGTCGAAGATCGGCATCAGCGCCGATCCTGCGATGCTCCACGCGCTCTGGCTGAACAGGTCACGCAGCGCGCCGCTCGCCGTGCCCACGCTGCTGGTCAGCGTGATGCTCGGGAAGTAAGCCGCGCGGGCCACGCCGATGTTGGCTTCGGCCGAGACCAGTTGCTGCTCGGCCTGACGCACATCGGGACGACGCACCAGCACCTCCGACGGAATGCCCGCCAGCAGCGCGCCCATGGTCTGGTCGCTCAGCTTCTGCGCCGTCGGCAGCGTGTCCGGCAGCGTCTGGCCGACCAGCAGGGTCAGCGCGTTCAGGTCCTGCTGACGCGTGCGCTCGGCCTGGGCCAGCGTCGCGCGCGCCGACTCGTACGAGGACTTCGCCGTGCTCAGGTCCAGGTTGGACGCCGCGCCGTTGTCGAACTTCAGCTGCATCAGCTTGAGGCTGTCCTCGCGCGTGGCCAGGGTCTGGCGCGTGAGCGCCAGCAGCTCCTCGTCGGCCTGCACCGCCAGATAGGCGGAGGCCACCCCTGTCACCAGGCTGATCTGCGCCGATCGCGCCGCCTCGCCGGTGGCCAGGTAGGTGGCGAAGGACGCCGCGCTCTGGTTCTTCACCCGGCTGAACAGATCGATCTCGTACGAGGTGATCTGCAGACCCGCCTGATAGACGCTGGTGATCTTGCTGTCGCCGTTGCTGGTGGTCTGCGGACCGCGCTGGGCCGACAGGCCCAGGTTGACCGTCGGCCAGCGGCTGGCCGCGGTGACGTTGGCTTGCGCCCGCGCCACGTCCACGTTCAGCAGCGCGATGCGCAGATCGCGGTTGTTCTTCAGCGAGAGCTCGATCAATTGCTTGAGCCGCTCGTCGCGGAAGAACTGCTGCCATTGCAGCTCGGTCGCGACCTTGGCGTCGGCGGCTTCCGCGCCGGGGCCTTGCGGCCACTGCGGGGATACCGGCGCCTCGGGACGCTGATGCTCAGGCGCGAGGTTCACGCAACCGGCCAGCAGCGCGACCGTCGCGGCCGCCGCGGCCATCACAGAGAGTTTTCTTTTCATCATCGTCAGACTCCGTCGGCGTTCTTGGCGGCTTCGATCGCCTTGGCCGGATTCGGGCCGTCCAGCTCATGCGTGTACATCTTGCGCTGGCGCTCGCTGCCCTTGAAGAAGCGGCGCACGACCAGGAAGAACACCGGCACGAACACCACCGCCAGCACCGTCGCCGAGATCATCCCGGACAGCACGCCGGTGCCGATCGCGCGCTGGCTGCCCGAGCCCGCGCCCGTGGCGAAGAACAGCGGCGCCACGCCCAGGATGAAGGCCATCGAGGTCATGATGATCGGGCGGAAGCGCAGATGCGCCGCCTCGAGCACGGACTCGACCAGCCCCTTGCCCTGCGCCTGCAGGTCCTTGGCGAACTCGATGATCAGGATCGCGTTCTTCGCGGACAAGCCGATGATGGTGATCAGGCCGACCTTGAAGTACACGTCGTTGGGCATGCCGCGCAGCGTCGCGCCCAGCAGCGCGCCCAGCAGACCCAGCGGCACCACCAGCATCACCGACAGCGGGATGGACCAGCTCTCGTACAACGCGGCCAGGCACAGGAAGACGGCCAGCAGCGAGAACGCCAGCAGGATGCCGGCCTGCGAACCCGACAGTTGCTCTTCACGCGACAGACCGGTCCATTCGTAGCCGATGCCCGCCGGCAGCTGCGCCACCATGTTCTCGAGCTCCTTCATCGCCTGACCCGAGGACACGCCCGCGGCCGGATCGCCCGCCAGACGCATCGCCGGATAGCCGTTGTAACGCGTGGCCTGCATCTGACCCGTGATCCAGCGGCTGGTCGCGAAGGCGGAGACCGGCACGTCCGTGCCCGCGGCATTGGTGACGTTCAGCCTGAGCACGTCTTCCGGGGTCGAGCGGCGTGCCGCATCGGCCTGCACCACCACCCGCTGCATGCGGCCGGCGCTGGGGAAGTCGTTCACATAGGCCGAGCCCAGCTGCGTGCCCAGCACGCGGGCGATGGTGTCGAAGCTGACGCCCAGCGCCTGCGCCTTGGCGCGATCGATGTCGATCTGCAGCTGCGGCGCGTCTTCCAGACCGTCGGGACGGATGGTCGCGATCAGCTTGCTCTTGGACGCCATGCCCATGAGCTGGTTGCGCGCGTTGAGCAGCGCCTCGTGGCCGAGGCCGCCGCGGTCCTGCAGACGCAGCGCGAAGCCGGTGGCGTTGCCCAGTTCCTGGATGGGCGGGGGCGACAGCGGGAAGATGAACGCGTCACGCACGCCCACCATCATCGCGCCCATCACCCGGCCGGCCAGCGCCTGCGCGCTGTGGGCCTCGCCCTTGCGCTCGTCCCAGGGCTTCAGGGGAACGAACACCAGCGCGGCGTTCTGACCTTGACCCGAGAACGAGAAGCCGATCACGCCGATGGTGTCGGCCACTTCCGGCTGCTTGTGCAGGAACTGCTCGACGGCGGCGACGGCGGCTTCCGTCCGGTTGGACGTGGCGCCCGGGGGCAGCTGCACGTTGACGATCAGGTAGCCCTGGTCTTCGTTGGGCAGGAAGGACGTGGGCATGCGCACGTACAGCCAGCCCACCACCGCCACGATGGCGACGAAGGCGACCATCATGCTGCCGCTGCGCTTGAGCAGCTTGGCGACCCAGCCCTCGTAGCCCTTGGCGGTGCGCGAGAAGCCGCGGTTGAACCAGCCGAAGAAGCCGCGCTTCTCGTGGTGGTGACCGGCGTCGACCGGCTTGAGCAGCGTGGCGCACAGCGCGGGCGTCAGCGACAGCGCCATCAGCGCCGACAGCGCCATCGAGGCCACCATCGCCAGCGAGAACTGGCGATAGATGTTGCCCACCGAGCCCGCGAAGAAGGCCATCGGGATGAACACCGCGATCAGCACCGTGGTGATGCCGATGATGGCGCCCGAGATCTGGCCCATGGCCTTCTTGGTCGCCTCGCGCGGGGAGAGGCCCTCCTCGCTCATGATGCGCTCGACGTTCTCAACGACCACGATCGCATCGTCGACCAGGATACCGATCGCCAGCACCATGCCGAACAGCGTCAGCACGTTGATCGAGAAGCCCAGCGCCAGCATCACGCCGAAGGTGCCCAGCAATGCCACCGGCACCACCAGCGTCGGGATCAGCGTGTAGCGCCAGTCCTGCAGGAACAGGAACATCACCAGGAACACCAGGACCACCGCCTCGATCAGGGTCTCCACCACCTGGGCGATGGAGATCTGCACGAACTTGGACGAGTCGTAGGGGACGCTGTACTCGACGCCGGCCGGGAAGAACTTCTTGAGCTCTTCCATGCGCGCCTTGACCGCCTTGGCGGTGCCCAGCGCGTTGCCGGTGGGCGAGAGCTGCACGCCCACGCCGGTCGAGGGTTGGCCGTTCAGGCGGGCGTAGGTGCTGTAGCTCTGGCCGCCCATCTCGATGCGCGCGACGTCCTTGAGCTTCACGGTGGAGCCGTCGGTGTTGGCGCGCAGCACGATGTTGCCGAACTGTTCCTTGTTCTCCAGCTGGCCCTTGACCACGATGGTCGCGGACATGGTCTGGCTGCTCGTGTTGGGGCGGTCGCCCAGCACGCCGGCCGGCACCAGCGCGTTTTGCGCGGTGATGGCCGCGTTCACCTCGGACGGGCTGAGGTTGAACGACTGCATCTTGGCCGGGTCCAGCCAGATCCGCATCGCCTGCTCGGAGCCGAACAGTTGCGCCTGACCGACGCCCGCGATCCGCTGGATCTCGGGCACGACGTTGCGGGCGGCGTAGTCGCCCAGCGCGATCGGGTCCAGCGAGCCGTCCTTGGACGACAGCGTAACGAACAGCAGGAAGTTGGAGCGGGCCTTGTCCACGCGCACGCCCTGCTGCGTCACCGCGGCGGGCAGCCGGGGCGTCGCGCGGGACAGACGGTTCTGGACTTCCACCTGCGCCAGGTCGATGTTGGTGCCCGACTCGAAGGTCACCGTGATCGCGCCGGTGCCGTTGGCCTGGCTGACCGACTCCATGTAGGCCAGCCCGGGCGCGCCGTTGAGCTCCTGCTCGATGACGGAGATCACCGCCTCGTCCAGGGTCTTGGCGGAGGCGCCGGGGTAAGCGACGTTGATGGACAGCGAGGGCGGCGCCACCGTGGGGTACTGGGCCACCGGCAGCTGCGTCACCGCCACGCCGCCGAAGACCAGGATGAACAGGGCGATCACCCACGCGAAGATGGGGCGATCAATGAAAAAACGTGCCATGTCTTGGATCCTTCCCGAGCGTCAGGCGCTCAGCGGCTCGCGGCCGACGCGGCCGGAGCGGCGGCACCGGACGCGGCGCTGGCCGGGTTGAACGGCACCGGATTGACCGGCGCCCCCGGCACGAACATCTTCTGGAAGCCGTCGGCGATGACCTTCTCGCCGGACTTCAGCCCGTCGAGCACGATCCACTGGTTGCCGACCGCGTTGCCGATCTTGACCTGGCGGGTGGCGGGCTTGTTGTCCGCGCCCACGACCAGGACCGTGTCGCCGCTGGAGCCCCGCGTGACGGCCTGCTGCGGCAGCAGGATGGCGGACGGCAGCTCGGCCTGCGCGACGCGCACCCGCACGTACTGGCCCGGCAGCAGCTGGCCGTCGGCATTCGGGACTTCGGCGCGCAGGGTCACCTGGCCGGAGGTCGGGTCCACGGTCAGATCGGTGAACAACAGCTTGCCGGTGCGCACGACCTTGCCGTCGTCGCCCAGCACCTCGACCTGCGCGGCGCCCGCGCCGGCGCTGCGCAGTTGGCCCGCGGCCAGCGCGCGGCGCATGTTCTGCACTTCGTTGGCCGATTGGGTGAAGTTCACGTAGACGCTGCTGACCTGCTGGATCAGCGCCAGCTGGGTCGCGTCGGACGCGCCGACCAGCGCGCCTTCCGTCACCAGCGCGCGGCCGATGCGGCCCGAGATCGGGGCGTAGACATGGGCGTAATCGACGCTCAGCTTGGCCTGCGCGACGGCGGCCTTGGCGGCGGCGACGTCGGCGGCGGCCGCCTTGGCGGTGGCGACGGAGGTGATGTATTCCTGCTGGCTGATGGCCTTGGCGTCGGCCAGCGGCTTGTTGCGGGCGGCCTGGGCGGCGGCCTGCGCTTCATTGGCTTGCGCCTTGGCCAGCGTGGCGTTGGCGCTGTCGAGCGCGGCCTGGTACTGGGCCGGGTCGATCAGGAACAGCTGCTGGCCGGCCTTCACTTCCGAGCCTTCGGTGAACAGGCGCTTGAGCACCACGCCGTTGACGCGGGCGCGGACCTGGGCGGTGCGCAGGGCCTCGATGCGGCCGGGCAGCTCGCTGGCCAGGGCCACCGGCTGAGCACCCACCGTGACCACGCCGACGTTGGCGGGCGGCATGCCGCCGCCGTGCGCGCCCGCCGCCTGATCGCTCTTGCCGCAGCCGGTCAGCACGGCCGCCAGCGAGATCACCAGGGGCAGCAGATAAAGCACGCGCGCGCCGACCTTCAGGCCCGGACGCTCCGTCCCCGGCAGTTCTTTTGTCAGAGGGCTAGACATCACGATGGGATTCCTCTCGCAGTTCATGTGATTCGAGTGAGCGGTCGGACCGACCCACGGACGACGGACGCGGCGCATCTTCTGGCAAGTCGCGGCCCTTCCGCAACGACGGAGGGCGTCGTCGCGGATCGACAGCGTTGGCGGGAAGGCGGGGGCAGCCCACTCCGGGTAGACCCGAAAGGCGTGGAGTATATACATACATTCGCGTATGTATGTTTCCCCCATGTTCTAGAATCCGCCCCATGGCCCGCCGAACCAAACAAGAAGCCCAGGAGACACGCGCCCGTCTGATCGACGCGGCGGAACGGCTCTTCCACGAGCGCGGGGTGTCCCGCACCTCGCTGCAGGACATCGCCCAGGCCGCCGGCGTCACGCGCGGCGCGGTGTACTGGCATTTCGAGGACAAGGTCCAGCTCTTCAACGCGATGATGGAGCGGGCCACCATGCCGCTGGAGGAGGGCTTCGACGACGCCGTCCTGGGCCATGCCCAGCGCCCATTGGACGAGCTCCGGCTGCGTCTGTTGAACGTCATGCACCATGCGGCGTTCAATGCCCGCACACGGCGCGCCTTCGAGATCGCCAACCTGCGGGTGGAGTTCGTCGGGGAGATGGCCTCCATCCACGGCCGCAAGGTCGACGCGCACCGCGAGTGGACCGCCCGCAACCAGGACACCTTCGAGCGCGCCATCGCGCTGGGCCAGCTGCCCAAGGGCCTGGACACGCACCAGGCCGCGATCGGCCTGATGGCGATGGTGGGCGGGCTGCTGCACCACTGGATCATGGATCCGGAGTCCTTCGACATCATGGTGGTCGGCCAGGCCCGGCTGGAGCATTACCTGTCCAGCCTCACGGTGACCGTGCCCAACCGCTTCGCCCCGCTGACCGAGGCCGAACGCCATGCCCTGGGCCGCCAGCCGATGTGCGGCAGGGCCGCCTGCGACGCGGACGACCACCCCGCCACGCCCGCCGATTCGCCCCCTCGCTGAAACAATCCCGGGCGAAATCCCCGCGAATGTGAGGTCTCCCCTGGGGGGAACCCGGGTGTGCGGCGACAATACCCGGTTGCCCACGCCCGAGCCGACGCCGTGTCCATTGCCCCGCCCCCGACCCGTCCCCTGTCCGATCTGAAGAAGACCGGCCAGAAGGCGCTGACCGCCTACCGTCCGTTCTGGGCCAAGCGCTTCGGTCCCGCCCCGTTCCTGCCGATGTCGCGCGACGAGATGACCCAGCTCGGCTGGGACAGCTGCGACATCATCATCGTCAGCGGCGACGCGTACGTGGATCATCCGAGCTTCGGCATGGCGGTCATCGGGCGGACGCTGGAGGCTCAAGGCTTCCGGGTGGGGATCATCGCGCAGCCGGACTGGAATTCGGCCGATGCGTTCCGGGCGCTGGGCAAGCCCAACCTGTTCTTCGGCGTGGCGGCCGGCAACATGGATTCGATGATCAACCATTACACGGCCGACCGAAAGATCCGCTCGGACGACGTGTACACGCCGGGCGGCCTGGCGGGCAAGCGGCCGGACCGGGCGACGCTGGTCTACACGCAGCGCTGCAAGGAGGCGTTCAAGGACGTGCCGGTGATCATCGGCGGCATCGAGGCCTCGCTGCGCCGCATCGCGCATTACGACTACTGGCAGGACAAGGTCCGCCGCTCAATCCTGGTGGACTCCAAGGCCGACCTGCTGGTCTACGGCAACGCCGAGCGCGCCATCATCGAGATCGCCCATCGGCTCTCTCAGAAGAAGCCGATCGAGTCCATCACCGACGTGCGCGGCACCGCCTTCATGCGCAAGCCGGACGACGAGTCGCTCAACGGCTGGTTCGAGATCGACTCCACCGAGGTCGACGTCCCCGGCAAGATCGACGCGCTGCTCAGCCCCTACATGACGACCGAGGAAGCGGCCGCCGATCAGGGCACCGATTGCTCGAAGCAGCAGGAGCAGGCCGCGTCTGCGAACGGAGCCCCAGCGCCCGCGCAAGCCGGCATCGCCGAGGTCAAGCCGATCAAGATCATTCGCCAGACGCTGTCCAGGACGGGTGGCGACGGCCGCGCGCTGGTCACGCCGCGCGACCGCACAGTGATTCGCCTGCCGGCGTACGAGCAAGTCAAGAGCGATCCGGTGCTCTATGCCCACGCCAACCGCGTGCTGCATCTGGAGACCAATCCGGGCAACGCACGCGCGCTGGTGCAGCGGCACTCGTCCAGCGGCGTGGACCGCGACGTCTGGCTGAATCCGCCGCCCATTCCGCTGACGACGGTCGAGATGGACCATGTCTTCGACCTGCCCTATGCGCGCAGCCCGCATCCGAGCTACGCGGACCAGGACGGCAGCCACGATCACGCCACGAAGATTCCCGCCTGGGAAATGATCCGCTTCAGCGTGAACATCATGCGCGGCTGCTTCGGCGGCTGCACCTTCTGCTCGATCACCGAGCACGAGGGGCGCGTGATCCAGAGCCGCAGCGAGGACTCGATCATTCGCGAGATCGAGGACATCCGCGACAAGGTGAAGGGCTTCACGGGGGTCATCTCGGACCTGGGCGGCCCGACGGCCAACATGTGGCACATCGGCTGCAAGAGCCCCGAGATCGAGGCCGCCTGCCGCAAGCCCAGCTGCGTCTATCCGGGCATCTGCCCCAACCTGCACACCGACCACGGCCCGCTGATCAAACTGTACCGGCGCGCACGCGGGCTGCGCGGCGTCAAGAAGATCCTGATCGGCTCGGGCCTGCGCTACGACCTGGCCATCGAGTCACCCGAGTACATCCAGGAGCTGGTGACGCATCATGTCGGCGGCTACCTGAAGATCGCGCCCGAGCACACCGAGGGCGGCCCGCTGTCCAAGATGATGAAGCCGGGCATCGGCACCTATGACCGCTTCAAGCAGCTGTTCGAGGCGGCCAGCGCCGCGGCGGGCAAGAAGCAGTACCTGATCCCGTACTTCATCGCCGCGCACCCCGGCACGGCGGACGAGGACATGATGAATCTGGCGCTGTGGCTGAAGCGGAACGGCTTCCGCGCGGACCAGGTTCAGACTTTCTATCCGAGCCCGATGGCCACGGCCACGGCGATGTACCACTCGGGCAAGAACCCGCTGAAGAAGGTGGGCCGGGACAGCGAGGCCGTCGACATCGTCAAGGGCGAGCGTCGTCGGCGCCTGCACAAGGCCTTCCTGCGCTATCACGACCCGAAGAACTGGCCGTTGCTGCGCGACGCGCTCAAGGAGATGGGCCGCGCCGATCTGATCGGCAACGGCAAGCATCACCTGATCCCGACCTTCCAGCCCACGGGCACGGATGCGGGCTACGAATCGGCGCGCCGGAAGAACTCGACCAACGCGGGTCAGAAGGTCGCGCCGAACAAGCCGCGCGCGGGGCAGATCCTGACGCAGCACACGGGGCTGCCGCCGAGGGAGACCGGGGCGGCCCGTACGCCGCAGCGTCCGGCCGGCGCCGGTGTTCGTCCGGCTGCAGGTTCGACGACGACTCCGCGTCCAGGCAATCGCCCGGGCGCGAAGCGCGGTCAGCGCTGAGCCTCGGTGGGGGTCGCCGGTGCGGACGGCGTCGGCGCCTGCGGCTTCACCCACTGCCACACCTTCCACCCCAGGCTGACCCACGCCCACGCGCGCGCGATGCGTCCCGGCGCGGCGCCCGCGTCCTCCGACGCATTCGTGCCGCGCCTGCCCCAGCGCCGCATCAAGCCGGCAAGTCCGCCCGCAGCAGCCATCGCCGCAGCCGTGCGCCACAAGCGCGGCAGGCTGCCCGCCAGTCGCCACAGCGAATGACCGCGCTCTGCCCAGCGCATCGGGCGCTCGAAGGCCTCGGCGTCGTGCAGCAATCCCAGACGCAGCTCCGCGCTGCGCAGTTGCAGCTCGAGCTGACGCAGCTTCAGCCGTTGACGGGACTCTCGCCACATCACCTGCGCTCCCCGCCGCGACCGGTGTCGGCGTCACTCTCAGGAGCGACAGCGCGTCCGTCGCGGGCCAGTTCCGCCACGCTCGCGGCGAAGGGGCGACCGGTCGACAGCTGGCGCTTCGCCCATTGCCAACACAGGACCGCCGCGATCGCGAAGGCCGCGCCCAGTCCCGCGCCCACCGGCGCGCGCCACTCGGCGGGCACCCACAGCAGCCCCGCGAAGATCAGCATCACCAGCGCCGCCACGCCCATCAGCAATGCGAGCAGCAAAGCGGTCAGCGCGCCGAACAGCCGCAGCAGCTCGCTCTGCAGCTCCACGCCCAGCAATTCCAACCGCACGCGGGCCAGTTCCAGCGCGCGTTCCGCCATCCGGCGCAGCCGGTCCGCCAGGCTCGGATCGTGTGCATCCATCGTTGGTTTGTCCTCCGTGTCTCTCCCCCCGGAATGCGGAAGCTATCACTGAATCGGGGGAAACGAGGGCGATGTTTGGGGATCCGGCCCACAGGCGTTGGGCTACAGTGCGCGGTAACGCTTGGTTGCGCCCCGCGCCGCCGGACAGACAAGGTCCTTTCAATGCCTGATCGCCAGCCCCTGCCGCACACCGCCGTCGTCGAGGACGACGACCTGCTGCAGTTCCTGGACGACCACGATCACGCCCACGACGAGCCCCCAACCCCGCGCACTCCCTGGCGCGTGCTGATCGTCGACGACGACACCGACGTCCACAAGGCCACTGAGTTGGCCATGCAAGGCCTGCCCATCGAGGGCCAGCCGCTGACCTTCCTCCACGCCAAGTCCGCCGCCGAGGCCCGCTCCCTGCTGGTCGCGGAGCCCGACATCGCCGTCGTGCTGCTGGACGTGGTGATGGAGTCCGACGACGCCGGCCTGCAGCTGGTCCGCCACATCCGCGAGGAGCTGCGGCAGCGCGCCGTGCGCATCGTGCTGCGCACCGGCCAGCCCGGCTACGCGCCCGAGATCGAGACGGTCCAGACCTACGACATCAACGATTACAAGACCAAGTCGGAGCTGACCCGCACGCGGCTGTACACGGTGCTCACCGCCGCGATCCGCTCCTATCGGCAGATCCGCGCGCTCGAAGCCAACCGGCAAGGCCTGGAGATGATCGTCGAGGCCAGCACCGAGCTCGGCCGCCAGCACGGCCTGCATCGCTTCGCCGAGGGCGTGGTGACGCAGCTGTGCGCGCTGCTGGGCACGCTGCCCGAGGGCCTGGTCTGCGTGCAGGCCCACAACGACGCCAGCGGCGACGCGCGCGTCATCGCGGCCGCCGGCCAGTACAGCTCGCTGATCAACCGGCCGCTGCATGCGGTGCCCGTGGCCAAGGTGCGGGAGCTGCTCGCGCGCTGCCTGGCCGCCGGCCACAACCTGCATGAGGACGGCTGCACCGTCCTGCACTTCGGCCTGCCCAGCGGCCGCGCGATGGCCGCGCTGGTCGAGGTCCAGCGTGAGCTCGACGACCTCGACCGGCAGCTGCTGCGGGCCTTCTGCTCCAACATCTCGGTCGGCTTCGAGAACGTCATGCTCTACACGCAGTTGACGGACCAGGCCTACAACGACCCGCTGCTGCAGCTGCCCAACCGCACCCGCTTCATCGAGCTGCTTGAGCAGAACCTCAAGAGCCCCGAAGGCATCACGCTCGCGCTGATCGACCTGGACGACTTCGCCGACGTCAACGACGCCTTCGGCCATCGCTTCGGCGACCAGGTGCTGCAAGCCGTGTCGCAGCGGATGGCGCAGCGCCTGGGCTTCAACACCGCGATGGCGCGGATCTCCTCGAACGCCTTCGGCCTGCTGGGCCCGGACGAGATGGTCAACGGCCAGCGCATCGGCGCGGTCTTCGACGACCCCTTCACCGTCGCGGGCGAGCGCCTGCAGCTCTCCGCGACCACCGGCCTGGTGCGGCTGGCGCAGTCACGCGCGCTGGGATCGGAGCTGCTGCTCGACGCGCAGATCGCGCTCAAGCGCGCCAAGGCGGGCAACCGCGGCGCCTCGCAGTACTTCTCACCGGAGATGGGCGTGGACGCGCGCGAGCGCTTCAAGCTGCTCAAGGGCCTGCGCGCGAGCTTCGAGGAGCGCCGGCTCTTCGTCGTCTATCAGCCACAGGTGGAGCTGACGACGCTGCGCGTGGTCGGCGCCGAGGCGCTGCTGCGCTGGCGCACCGCCGAGGGGCAGTTCGTGCCGCCGGACCAGTTCATCCCGCTGGCCGAGCAATCCGGCCTGATCGTCCCGATCGGGGAATTCGTGCTCAGGACCGCCTGTCATCAGGTGCGTCAGCTGCGCGACCACGGCTTCGCGGACTTCCGCATCGCGGTCAACATCTCGCTGGCGCAGTTCCGCCATCCGGCCTTCATCGACACGCTGCGGCGCGCGCTGGCCGATGCCGAGGTGCCCGGCTCCGCGCTGGAGCTGGAGATCACCGAATCGATGGCGATGGAAGAGGTCTCGGCGGTGCTGCGCGTGCTGGCGGAGATCCGCGGCACGGGCGCCTCCGTCGCGATCGACGACTTCGGGACGGGCTTCTCGTCGCTCAGCCAGCTGCGGCGGCTGGACGTGGAGCGCCTCAAGATCGACCGCGCATTCGTGCGCGAGGCGCAGAGCTCCGCCGCCGGCGCGACGATCGCGCAGATGGTGGTGAACCTGGGTTGCAGCCTCGGGATGCGAGTCGTCGCCGAGGGCATCGAGACCGAGGAGCAGCGCCAGCACCTGTTGGCGCTGGGCTGCCATGAAGGTCAGGGCTGGCTGTTCGCCCGCCCCATGCCGGCCGAGGACCTGGAGCGCTGGCTGGCCGCGCCCAAGCCCTGGGAGACGGCCGGCGCCGACGGCGCGCAGCCCGCGACCACGCCGCAGGTCCGCACGGCGTCTCCGCTCAGCGGCGGCTGAGCAGCAGCCCCACCAGCAGGCCGACGCCGGCCGCCACGCCGATCGACTGCCAGGGGTTGTCGTGCACGTAGTCGTCGGTCGCCTTGCCGGCGGCCTTGGCACGCTCCACCGCGACCGACTGGAACTCGCCCAGGCTGGTCTTGGCGCGGTCCAGCGTGGACTGCACGCGGGCGCGCAGCTCGGAAGCCCCGGCGCTGGTCTGGTCGGCGGTCGCGCGCAGCAGCGACTCGGCATCCGTCACCACCTGGTGCAGGTCCGTCAGCAGGCGGTCGGAAGGGGAAGTCTTGGCCATGAGCAGCACTCCTTTTTCGGGTTGATGGTCGGACGGCGCCGGGCGACCCGGCACCGGAACGTCCGGTTGTACGTCTATCGAGCAGTGGCGGGCAAGTCGGCGGCTTAGTCCGAGCGCGCCGCGCGGTCTTGCCCAGACAAGGATGCGGTGTACGGGCAGACGGCGTGCCTGGGCTTCAGACCGGATCGCCTGACGATTCGCCGCCCGGCGAATCATCGCCCCGCACGCGATAGCGACGCACCAGGAAATGACTGCCGCGGTGTTCCCCTTCGACGATCAAGACCTGACCCTCCAGCGCCTCCAGCTCCGGATCGTGGAAGGGATTGGCGCCCAGGCGCCGCAGGACCTCGCGCCGCCCGTCGTCGAGCTCCAACAAGGGCGCGACGCGCTCGCTCTTGCTGCCGGGCGAGCGCTCGGCCAGCACCAGGCGACCGACGAGGCGCTCGGGCTTGGGATCGGCGTCAGCGGGCATGCATGCGCCTCACGTGCAGCAGACGACCGTCCTGCTCAGTGGCGACCAAGGACAGCGGCAGCGCGGCGTCGCCCTTGGCCCCCTCGGCGCCCTCGCCTTTCCCGACCTGACGCAGCGCGGTGTAGACATGCACCGTGCGATGGTCCGGCGCGCCCACGATGCGGTAGCTCACCAGCCGGCAGTCCTTGGGCTTGAGGCCCGACTCGCGCAGCATGGGCGTCACCGCCTTCACGACGGCGGCCGCGGGCGCCTCGTCGGTGGGTTGCAGGCGCGGCAGGCTGCGCGCCAGGTTCTGGCCCTCCCGCTGCAGGCGCTCGCGGCGCAGGCCGCGCACGCCACGGTCCTGCACGGCGGAGAAGGCTTGCTTGAAGGCCTTGGTCCGCGCCAGCGCATGGCCCTGGAAGGTCACCGGCTGCACCGACGGATCGCCCAGCAGATAGAACTGCGCCAGCGTCTTGAGGTCGACCGGATCCAGATGGGTGCGCTCGCCGGCGAATTTCTGACGCGCCTCCAGCAGCGCGCGGCCGGTGGACGCGCCGGCCAACACCCGCTGCAGGAAGTACTGGCAGACCAGATCCGCCGAGCCGTTGCCGGCGCTGGGGCCGTAGGCCACGGTGGTGCTGCCGACGAAGGCGATGGCGCCGTCGCCCAGATAGCGCAGCGAGATCGGCCAGGGCCCCGGATTCCCCTTGGCGTCCGGCGTCGGCGCGAAGACCTGCGCGCCATAGCAGCACTCCGCCGCGACCACCGTGCCCGGCGTCACCAGGCCCTTCACCGTCGTCGAGGTCATCGCCTCCGGATAGGACCGACCGCGCTGACCGTAATAGGTCGGATCGTGATCGGCCCCGTGGCAATTGATGAAATGCATGCGCGGGGCCAGGTCCGCCTTCTTCCACTTGGGGCCGCTGGGCGGGGAGAGCCTGAGCTGCTCGGCGCTGCCGAAGGTGTTGGTCAGACTCATGCGGGTCGAGTCCTGCCAGACCTCGGCGGACAGGCCGAAGCTTTCCAGGTAGGAATCGCGCGGCAGCGGCTTGTGCGAGGTCGCCGCGGCGATCAGGGACAGCAGCAGCGCCGGATCCTTCGCGCCCGGCAGATCGGGCAGCCGCCCGACCACGCGGGTCGGACCCAGGAAGCGATTCGGGTCGGTGCTGTAGGCGGCCTCGCAGGCATAGGGCAGATCGCTGGGGACGTCGGCGTCGTCGTCATCGGGCGCGGGGTTCTTCAGCGCCACCATGGGCAGCAGATCGGGACCGCCGATCAGCACCAGGTAATGCGGGTTGCGCGCCTTGGCCAGCGCATCGATCACGGTCTTGAGCGCCCTCGCGGTGGCCGGCGTCGGCAAGGGGGCGACGCCGAAGGGCTTCATCGTGGCGGCCAGGTCGGCGGCGATGACGCGGGTGTCGATGCCGCGTTTGGCGTCGGCCTTGACCAGCGCCTTGAGCGCCGTGTCGATCTTGGTCAGCGCCTGGGCGCCGTACTTCGCGCGCAAGGCGGCGCGGTGCAGGACGATCAGCTTGTCCATGGAGTCCTCCCTTGTCGGGGCAATTGTGGTCATCGAAGGGTCGTGCGGCAACGCACGGTCTAGGGAGAGCGACGCGGAACTGTCATCAAGCCTGCATCGCATCTGCGCAACATGCGCCGGCCATGCAAGCCACCCTCACCCCGCCCCGCAAGACTGACCGCGCGCGCGAGCTGCTCGCGCAGGGCCAACGCCAGTTGCCCGGCGCCCTGCGCGCGCTGCTGATCACCGTCGACGGCAAGCGCGACGCGGACGAGCTGCGCCGGCTCGGCCGAGGTCTCGGCCTGGAGGATGGACTCGAGCGCCTGGTCGACCAGGGCCTGGTGGAGCTGCCGCGGGTGGTGGACACGCGCGCCACGATGGAGCGCGCGCGCCGTCTGGTGTCGACCAAATTCTTCGCGCTGGATCTGGTGACGCGCATGCTGGCGGGCCGCGAGGGTGAGCTGCGCGACCTGGCCCGCCAGGCCGACACCGAGAGCCGCTTCATGGAGTGGGTCGAGCTGTGCTGCGCCCGCATCGAGTCGCAGTCCGACGCCGAGCGCGCGGCCAAGTTCCGGACCAGCGTCGCGCAGACGCTGGCCGGTGCCTGAGCCGGCGCCGGGCTACTCGAACATCCGTCCCTGACGCAGCGCCGCGAGGCGCTCGCTGAGCTGGATCTTCTCCTCCGCCTTGCGGCGCGCGGGATCCGACATGAGCTCGGTGAGCTCGCGCAGCTGCTCGGGATTGGCGACGATGCGGAAGTCGCGCAGCCGGTGGACGAAGACCACGGTCTTCTTGCCGCGCGCCAGCAGCTCCAGGATGTTGCCCAAGGTGCCGGTACTGCGGCAGTCCCAGATCATCAGCCCGAAGTCCGCGACCTCGGCCAGACGCCGGTCCTTGGCGGTGAAGTAGGCGCGCGAGCCGACCTGATGCTCGGACTCGACCGACTCGACGCGCCAGCCGCCGAGGTTGTTGCGCGGCGTGCCGGTGCAGAAGACGGTGACGCGCGCCTGCGGCATCTCGAGCAGCACGCGCTGCGCCGCGGTGTCGACGCCCTCGGCATCGCCGACGACGATCTCCAGCCGCTGCGCGACGATGTTCTCGATGCGCGCCCGCACGCGCGAGTCCAGTTGCCGGATGCTCAGCGAGCCGGCGACGAACACGCGCGGTGGAGGCGCCGGTGACTTGTCGGCAGGCTTGGCGTGCTCGTTGACGATGTCCTCGTGGGACTCGTCGGGCGTCGCGTGGGCGGCCTCGACGGGCTGATCC
Source organism: Roseateles sp. (assembly GCF_039595295.1). GTDB lineage: Bacteria > Pseudomonadota > Gammaproteobacteria > Burkholderiales > Burkholderiaceae_C > Roseateles. Next base: position 101,813 of record NZ_JBCNLU010000013.1, on the reverse strand, counting down.
TCGGGGCGGTCCGTGGGGAGGTCGTTCGGGGTGTGGTGGGATGCAGCCATGGCATTCATTTCCAGGTGAGAGCGGCCACGCAGACCTGATGGACCTTGGCGTAGCCGGCGAGCGCGATGCTCGCGGCCTCCATGGAGGCGCCGCTGTCGAAGAGATCGTCCAGCAGCAGCGCGTTCCAGCAGCCCTGCGCGCGGATCTCGTCCTGCAGGAAGAAGGCGCCGGCGAGCGCATGCAGCTTCTCCTCGCGCGATTCCATGTCCTTGAGCGGACGCGCCAGCGGAGACTTCATGAGCAGGCGCTCGAAGGTGGGAACGCCCAGGCGCCGTGAGAGCTCGCGCGCGACGACAGCCACCGGCTGCCAGGGCCGAGCGCGGCTGGGCGGCATCGGCACGACAAAGCCGATCGGGGGCAGTCGTGGGCAGATGTGGTCGAGCACCGCCTGCGCCAGCGTCCCGGCGTGGCTGGGCTCTAAGCGGTACTTGAGCTGAAACAAGGCCTCGCCCGCCTCGGTGCGAGTGTTCTGGAATTGCGGGTGACCCTGCGCGTCGTCGCCCAGGTACACGCTGTTGAGCATGTGCTTGTCCAGCACGTAGCCGGCCGTCCAGGGGCCATCGATTTGTCTGAGAGAGACCTTCATCGGCATGACTTTCCGCGGTTGAAAAGCAGCTAGTTGCCATTCGAGGCCGAGGAAGTTCGACATGCACATGCTGCTCACTGGCTTGTGATGCGCAGGGAACGCGGCCTATGCTGGTCACTTCTGACTGTCGATCCGGAGTCGCTCATGAAGCCCACGCCCGCCGGTTGGCCGCGCCTGTCCTCGGCGCTCTATTACGAGAGCGCCGCGCGCGCGATCCCGTGGCTGTGCGAAGCCTTTGGGTTCGAGGTGCAGCTGCGGGTGGATGGGGAGGATGGATCCGTCGTCCACAGCCAGCTGGTCTACGGGGAGGCGCTGGTGATGGTGAGCGAGGGCGGCAAGGACGGGAAGCCGCAGCGCTTCGGGATTCCGTTGCGGAGCCCGAAAGCGCTAAGGGCGGCCAACACGCAGAGCGTGATGATCTTTGTCGACGATGCCGACGCGCATTGCGCGCGTGCGCGCCAAGCCGGCGCGACCATCGTGCACGGCCCCCAGGTCGAGGACTACGGGCCCGAGTACTGGGCCGACAAGACCTACGGCGCCCTGGATCTGGACGGGCACCTGTGGTGGTTCGTGGAGCGGGTTCGGGGTTGAACCCGAAGCCCGCTCAGCCCTTGCGCTTGGCCAGGATCGCGCGCCCCACGCGCGACACCGGCGGCCGGCCCAGCACGCCGGAGATGAAGGCGCCGGCGTCGACCAGCTTGTCCAGATCGATGCCGGTCTCGATGCCCAGGCCGTTCAGCAGGAACACCACGTCCTCGGTCGCCACGTTGCCCGTCGCGCCCTTGGCATAGGGGCAGCCGCCCAGGCCCGCGACGCTGGCGTCGAAAGTGTGGATGCCCATCTCCAGGCAGGCGTAGATGTTGGTCAGCGCCTGGCCGTAGGTGTCGTGGAAATGGCCGCTGAGCTCGACCAGCGGGTAATGCTTGAGCGCCCGCTCCATCGCGGCCTGCACCTTGCGCGGTGTGCCGACGCCGATGGTGTCGGCCACGCCCAGGTGGTCCACGCCGATGTCCTTCATCAGCTTCACGACGCGCTCGACCTCGTCGGCGGACACCTCGCCTTGATAGGGACAGCCGACCGAGCACGACAGCGCGCCGCGCACCTTGATGCCGGCCTCGTGCGCGGCGGCGACCACCGGGGCGAAGCGCTCGATGCTCTCGGCGATCGAGCAGTTGATGTTTTTCTGCGAAAAGGCCTCGGAGGCTGCGGCGAAGACCACGATCTCATCGGGCTTGGTCGGCAGCGCGCCTTCGAGGCCCTTCATGTTGGGCACCAGCACGCTGTGGCGCACGCCGGGGCGGCGCTCGATGGCCGCCATCACCGCGGTGTTGTCGGCCATCTGCGGCACCCACTTGGGCGAGACGAAGCTGGTGACCTCGATCTCCTTCAGGCCGGCGTCCTGCAGCATCGCGACGAGGCGGGCCTTGTCGGCGGTGCCGACGTTCTCCTTCTCGTTCTGCAGGCCGTCGCGGGGGCCGACGTCGACGAGGGTGACGCGATTGGGCAATGAGCTCATGACTTTTCCTTTGGTCCTTCGATTCGAGCTTGCACCCTCGCCCGCTTGCGGGAGAGGGCGGGGGAGAGGGTCTTCGGGCTCAGGCGTACTGCAACCCTCCCACCCTCTCCCCTGCCCTCGCCCGCTTGCGGGAGAGGGAGTCAGAAGGCATCGCGCTGCTTACTCCCTCGCCCGCTTGCGGGAGAGGGCGGGGGAGAGGGTCTTTCTCCCGCTCAACCCACGCTCTGCAGCCGCAGCAACTCCGCGCCGTCCCCAACCTGATCGCCGATGCCGAACAGTAGCTCCGCCACCACGCCGTCGCGCGGCGCGATGATGGTGTGCTCCATCTTCATCGCCTCCATCACCGCCAGCGGCTGGCCCTTGCTGACCGCATCGCCCGGCTGCGCCAGGAAGGCGACCAGTTTGCCGGGCATGGGCGCGGTCAGGCGACCGGCCTCGGAAGTCCCCTCGCCGGCATGGGCGATGAGGTCCACCTCGGTGACCAGCGCCGATCCGTTCGCGCCGAACACCGCCACCTGCTCGCCGACCTTGTAGGTCGTCACCACGACGCGACGCCCCTCCAGATGCAGCTCATGCCGCTCGGTCCCCGTCGAGCGCAGCGCCACCGGCAGCACGCGGCCCTGCACCGTCAGCGCCAGGCTGCCCTGATGGTGACGCGCCAGCAGCACCTGATGGCGCTCGCCGTCGACTTCCAGCTCGAAGCGACGCTGCGCCGCACCGAACAGGCGCCAGCCGTCACGGCGGCTCCAGGGATCGGCCGACTCGCTGATGCCCTCCTCCGCCAGCGTGTGGGCGACGACGGCCGCGGCCGCCTCGTCCAGCGGCAGCCCGGGCTGACCGAACAGCACATCCTTCTCGCGCTCGATCAGCGCGGTGTCCAGATCGGCGTTCGTGAACGAGCCCGTCGCCGCGCAACGGCGCAGGAAGGCGACATTGGTGTGCAGTCCGACGATGTGCGTGTCGCGCAGCGACGCATCCAGCAGCGCCAGCGCCTGCTCGCGCGTCTCGCCCCAGACGATGAGCTTGGCGATCATCGAGTCATAGAAGGGGCTGATCTCGTCGCCCTCGCCCACGCCCGAATCGATGCGCACCGGCGCCGTACGGAAGGCCGCATGGGCCGGCCAGCGGGCCACCGACAGCTTGCCGGTCGCCGGCAGGAACCCGCCCTCGGGGTTCTCGGCGCAGATACGGGCTTCGATCGCGTGACCGTGCATGCGCAGCTGGTCCTGCTTGAGCGGCAGTGGCTCGCCGGACGCGACGCGCAGTTGCCACTCGACCAGATCCTGGCCGGTGATCGCCTCGGTCACCGGATGCTCGACCTGCAGCCGCGTGTTCATCTCCATGAAGTAGAAGCGGCCGTCCTGCTCGGCGATGAACTCCACCGTGCCCGCGCCCTGATAGCCGACCGCCTTCGCGGCCGCCACCGCGGCGGCGCCCATCTCGGCGCGGCGCTCGGCGCTCATGCCGGGCGCCGGCGCCTCCTCAAGCACCTTCTGATGGCGGCGCTGCACCGAGCAGTCACGCTCGAAGAGATAGACGCAATCGCCGTGGCTGTCGCCGAAGACCTGGATCTCGATGTGGCGCGGACGCTGGACGTAGCGCTCGATCAGCACCGCGTCGTCGCCGAAGCTGTTGATCGCCTCGCGCTTGCAGGACGCGAGCGCTGCGTCGAAGTCCTCGTCCGCGAGCACCGCGCGCATGCCCTTGCCGCCGCCGCCGGCGCTGGCCTTGATCAGCACCGGATAGCCGATGCGCTGGGCCTCGCGGCGCAGCAGCGCGGGATCCTGATCGGCACCGTGATAGCCCGGCACCAGCGGCACGCCGGCCTGCTCCATCAGCCGCTTGGACTCGGCCTTCAGGCCCATGGCCTGGATGGCCGAGGGCGGCGGTCCGATGAACACGAGGCCTGCGTCGGCGCAGGCCTGCGCGAACTCCTCGTTCTCGCTGAGGAAACCGTAGCCCGGATGGACCGCCTGCGCGCCCGTTTGCTTGGCGGCCTCGAGGATGCGCTGCCATTGCAAATAGCTGTCGCGCGGCGCGGGGCCGCCGATGCGCACGGCCTCGTCGCAGACCTGCACGTGACGCGCAGTGGCGTCCGCGTCGGAATAGACGGCCACAGTCTTCACGCCGAGTCGGCGTGCGGTGGCGGCGACGCGGCAGGCGATTTCGCCGCGGTTGGCGATCAGGATCTTCTTGAACACGGGTGTCTCCTCATGCTGTCAGTTCCTCGGCGCGCCGCTGCTGGTGGCCGCGGCGCGCCGGGTGCGCTCAGGTGGCGCGCTCAGGTGGCGCAATCAGTGGCGATGGCCGCAGGACGCCGCGGCGTCCTCGCCGGCCGGCGCACAGCCGTGCGCGTGGCCGGCGCCGGCCTCGGCGCTCAGTTCGGCCTCGGTCGCGCAGTGCATGCCCAGGCGGTCGATCAGCTGGCGGTCCTTCTCGGCCTGCGGGTTGCTGGTCGTGAGCAGCTTGTCGCCGTAGAACATGCTGTTCGCGCCGGCCAGGAAGCACAGCGACTGCATGGTCTCGGGCATCTCCTCGCGGCCGGCGGACAGACGCACCATCGCGCGCGGCATCGTGATGCGCGCCACCGCGATCGTGCGGATGAACTCGAAGGGATCCAGCGCCGCCGTGCCCGCCAGCGGCGTGCCCTCGACCTGCACCAGGTTGTTGATGGGCACCGACTCCGGATACGGCTCCAGATTGGCCAGCTGCGCGATCAGGCCGGCGCGCTGACGGCGCGTCTCGCCCATGCCCACGATGCCGCCCGAGCACACCTTCAAGCCCACGCCGCGCACGCGATCCAGCGTGTCCAGACGGTCCTGATACGTGCGCGTCGTGATGATCTGGCCGTAGAACTCGGGCGAGGTGTCCAGGTTGTGGTTGTAGTAATCGAGGCCCGCTTCACGCAGTTGCTCGGCCTGGCCGTCGCCCAGCATGCCCGCGGTCAGGCAGGTCTCCAGGCCCAGCGCCTTGACCTCGGTGATCATCTCGCCGATGGCTTCCAGATGACGCTCCTTGGGCGAGCGCCAGGCGGCGCCCATGCAGAAGCGGGTCGCGCCGTTGGCCTTGGCGGCGCGGGCCGCCTCCATCACCTCCTGCAGCGGGATCAGCTTCTCGGCCTTCAGACCGGTGTCGAAGTGGGCCGACTGCGGGCAGTACTTGCAGTCCTCCTCGCAGCCGCCGGTCTTGATCGACAGCAGCGTCGAGAGCTGCACCGCGTTGGGATCGAAGTGCTCGCGATGCACCTGCTGCGCGCGGAACAGCAGATCGTTGAAGGGCAGCTCGAAGAGCGCCGCGATCTCGTTCACGGTCCAGGGCTTGGCGTTGCGGCGCTGCTCGTCGGTGGTCGGGGTCAGCGTCTGGATCTGGTTGACGGTCTGCTTCATGGTCATGCTTTCTTGGCCCTCACCGGGACTTTCAAAGGGCGTTCAAGGCGGCCAGCAACTGCGGCTGCGCGAGGTGCGCGGCGACAGCCGCGGGAGAAGGATCGGAGAGCCGGGGCACATGGCCCCAGCAGGGAGCGCCGAGCGCATCGTCGATGCGCGCGCGCAAGGCGGCGAGATTGTCCGCCACATGCGGTTGATGGGGGTCGGCGGTGTTGGCGACCCAGCCGGCCAGGCGCAACCCGCGCGCCAGCACGGCCTCGGCCGTCAGCAACGCGTGGTTGATGCAGCCCAGCCGCAGGCCGACCACCAGCACCACCGGCATCGCCAGGTCCACGGCCAAATCGGCCGTGTCCCAGTCGTCGGTCAGGGGGACGCGGAAACCGCCGACGCCCTCGATCAGCGCCAGGTCGCCCTTGGACGCCGAACGGCGGATGTCGGTCAGCAGCGCCTCGCGATCGATGCCGCGGCCTTCCAACCGGGCGGCGATGTGCGGCGCGCAGGGCTCGCGGAACTGCAGCGGGCCGACCTCGTCCATCGTCATGCCTTGCGACTGCGCGGCGTGCAGCTGGGCGACGTCCTCGTTGACCCAGACTCCCTCGGCGTTCTGGGCCTGCCCCGCCGCGAGCGACTTGATCGGCGTTACATAACGGCCCAGCGCGTCGAAGGCGCGCGTCAGGCCCGCGGTGATGCAGGTCTTGCCGATTTCGGTGTCGGTGCCGGTGATGAAGAAGCCGTGCAGCGGCCACGGGGTGGTCGCCGGATTCGGTTCTCGGTTGGCCATCGTCTTCATGCGCAAGCCTCCAGCGCGGCGACGAGGCGATCGACGTCCGTCTCCTCATGCGTCGCGCACAGCGTGATGCGCAGGCGCGCCTCGCCCTTGGGCACGGTCGGCGGGCGAATGCCCGGCACGCGCAGGCCCTCTCGCTCCAGCGCGGCGGCCAGCGCCATCACCTCGGCGTTGCCGCCCACGATCAGCGGCTGGATCGGCGACTGCGAATCGGCCAGCGTCCAGGTCAGCGTCGGATGGCGGTCCAGCATCGCGGTGATGCCGGCGCGCAGCCGCGCCTGGAGCGCGCGCAGGCGCTCACGGCGCTGATGGCCGACCTCGCCGCGGATCAGGTCCAGGCTGGTCAGCAGCGCATGCTCCACCGCCGGCGGCGAGGCCGTCGAGAAGATGTAGTTGCGTGCCGCCTGCAACAGGAATTCGGTGACGGTCGGATGCGCGACGACGAAGGCGCCCGCCAGTCCGGCCGCCTTGCCCAGCGTGCCGACCAGGATCAGCCGCTCGCTGCGCAGCTTGAAATGCTCCAGCGTGCCGACACCCGTCGCGCCCAGCACGCCCAATCCATGCGCGTCGTCGACGATCAGCCAGGCATCGAATTCCTCGGCCAGCGCGAGCAGCTCGGGCAAGGGCGCGATGTCGCCGTCCATGCTGAACACCGCGTCGGTGACGATCAGCTTGATGCGGGCGCGGCTGGCGCTCAGCAGCGCGCGCAGCTCCTCGACATTGCAATGGCCGTAGCGCGCCACGCGTGCCTTCGCCAAGCGCGTGCCGTCGATCAGCGAGGCGTGATTCAGGGTCTCGCTGAAGATCTCCGCGTCGGCGTCGCCCAGCGCGGTGATGACCGCCAGATTGGCCATGTAGCCGGTGCAGAAGCCAATGGCCTTGGCACCGGGGATGTGGGGCTCGAACCAGCGGCCCAGCAGTGCCTCGACCTCGTGATGCGCGCGGGAATGGCCGCTCACCAGGGGCGATGCGCCGGAGCCGCCGCCATAGCGGCGCGCGCCCTCGGCCAAGGCCTCGGCGACCGCCTGATGCGCGGCCAGGCCGAGATAGTCGTTGGCGCAGAACATCGTCAGCTCGCGCGCCACGCCGTCGGCGCCGCGCACAGTCTGACGCGGGGCGGTGCCGGTCTCGGCGATGCGGGTGAAGCGGGTCAGGTCTTGCGCGCGGATCGCGTCAAGCTTGGCCTGCAGGTGATCAAGCAGCATGGACCACCTCCTCCAGCGTCGCGGCGACGGCGGCCGCGAGGAACTTCGCCGCGGCCTCGTCGATCAAGTACGGGGGCATCAGATACACGGTCTGGCCGATGGGGCGGATCAGCAGCTCGTGCCGGCGCGCGGCGAGGTGGAATTTCTCGGCGAAGCGCTCGACCGGCACCGTGGTCTTCGGATTGATGTCCAAGGCCAGGATCATCCCGCGCTGACGCAGATGCATCACGCGCGGATCCGAGGCCAGCGGCGCGAAGGCCGCGGTGAGCCAGGCGGCCTGCTGCTGGTTGCGCTCGAGCTGAGCCGCGTCGAAGCGATCCAGCACCGCGTTGGCGGCGGCGCAGGCCAGCGGGTTGCCGGTGTAGCTGTGCGAGTGCAGGAAGCCGCGCGTCACGTCCTGCGACCAGAAGGCCTCATAGATCTCGTCGGTCGTCAGCACCAGCGACAACGCCATCGTGCCGCCGGTGATGCCCTTGGACAGCAGCAGGAAGTCGGGCCAGTCGGCCTTCGTCGCCGGCACGGTCTGCTCCCAGGCAAAGAAAGTCCCGGTGCGGCCGCAGCCGACGGCGATCTCGTCGGCGATCAGGTGCACGCCGAACTCGGTGCACAGCACGCGCAGCGCCTTCAGATAGGACGGCGCGTACATCGACATGCCAGCGGCGCCCTGCACCAGCGGCTCGACGATGACGGCGGCGATGTGATCGTGGCGGTCCGCCAGCAGCGCGCGCATCTCGTCCAGCGCCTGCGCCTCGTTGCCCAGGCGCTGGTCGGGCGAAGTCACGATGTGGCTGCGCATCAGCAGCGGGTCATAGGCGTCGCGGAAGATCGCGACGTCGGTGACGGCCAGCGCGCCGATGGTCTCGCCGTGATAGCCGTTCTTGAGACAGACGAACTCGCGCTTGTCCGCGCGGCCGCGGTTGCGCCAGCTGTGGAAGCTCTGCTTGAGCGCGATCTCGACCGCCGAGGCGCCGTCGCTGCCGAAGAACAGGTGACCCAGCGCGCCGCCGGTGCGCGCGGACAGGCGCTCGGCCAGACGCACGGCGGGCTCGTGGGTGCAGCCGGCCAGCATGACGTGGGGCAGCGTGTCGAGCTGATGCTTGATGGCGTCGTTCAGGCCCTTGTCGGCGTGGCCGAACAGATTGACCCACCACGAGCTGTTGGCGTCGAAATAGCGGCGGCCGTCGTGGTCGATGAGCCAGGGGCCCTCGCCGCGGGCGATGGGCAGCGGCGGCACGTCCTGCGCGCGCGCCATCTGCGTGCACGGGTGCCAGACCGCCGCGAGGCTGCGGCGCTGCCAGTCTTGTCGTACTGCTTCAGACATTCGATCTACTGCTGATGGGAAACATCGTCGCGGCGCCGATTCACGCGCGCCGCATCAGGCCAGCCACGAGGGCTTGCCCTTGGAAAGAAAACTCTGCACGCCCTCGCGGCCCTCGGCGCTGGCGCGGATGTCGGCGATGCGGCGCGCGGTGTCGTCGCGCAGCTCCGGCGTGATCGGCGCCTGCGCGACGTCCTGCACCAGTCGCTTGCAGGCGCGGACCGCCGCCGGGCCGTTGGCCAGCAGCGCGACGGTCAGCGCGTCGACCTTGGCGTCGAGCGCCTCGGCGTCCGCGACGATCTCATGCACCAGGCCCAGCCGATGCGCCTCGGCGGCGCTGAAGCGCTCCGCGGTCACGAAGTAGCGGCGCGAGGCCTGCTCGCCCAGCGCGCGCACGACGTAGGGCCCGATGGTGGCGGGCAGCAGGCCCAGCTTGGCCTCGGACAGGCAGAAGCCGGCGGACTCGGTCGCGACGACGATGTCGCAGACCGACACCAGCCCCACGCCGCCGGCGTAGACGTCGCCCTGCACCCGCGCGATGACCGGCACCGGGCAGCTGTAGAGGGTCCACAGCATGTGGGCGAGCCGGCCGGCGTCGGCGTGGTTCTCGTCCCAGCTGTAGCCGGCCATGGCCTTCATCCAGTTGAGGTCCGCGCCGGCGCAGAAGGCCTTGCCCTCGGCCGCCAGCACGATCGCGCGCAGCGAGTCGTCGCGGCCCAGCGCCTCGAAGACGGCGGTCAGTTCGGCGATGACGGTGTCGTTGAAGGCGTTGCGGACGTCGGGCCGGTCCAGCGTGACGCGGGCCACCGCGCCGTGGCGCTCGACGCGCAAGGTGGTCGGGCCGTCGAGGAAGGGGTCGGGATGGCGGGTCGAGGCGGTCATGGCTTGCTCCAGACGACAGTGCTGTTGACGGCGTAGAGCCGGCAGCGCTCGGCGGCGTTGGTGTTCTGGTCGCACAGGGCGAGCGCGCGGGACTGCGCGTCGTCGCCGAAGGCATAGCCCCAGTGGCGGCCGTTGGTGGCGAAGGCGCGCGGCTCCTTGGCCGCGAGGAACTTGCGATAGCCCACGTCCAGACGCGCGCCCGGGAGCGCGGATTCATCGTCGATCGCGACGCTGCCGCCGCTCGGGATCGGCAAGGCGCCGGGGATGTCGAAGCCCAGCGGCTTGAGGAACTCGTCGACGACCGGCTGCCAGAGGTCGTTCCCGCGCGCGAAGAGCTGGTGGCCGTCCTCGCCGAACGCGGGCATCTCGCGCGTCGTCGCCAGGCCGCCGGCCTCGCGGTAGGCGTCGGACCAGCGGCGCTGATACCGTGGAGAGAAGAAGCGGTCGTTGGCGGTGAAGACCCACAGCGTGGGGGGCGGATGGCCGTCGGCGCCGGCGCGGCGGCCGAAGTCGGCGAAGCGGCGGGTGAGCTCGTCAGGCCGGCAGGGCTCGCCGGTGCGCGTGTCCGGATTGCCGCCGTGACCGCCGGCGAAGTCGATCGCGGCGATCACGCCGGGCAGGCGCTCGCCGGTGGTCGCCATGGTGGCGTAGCCGCCCAGGGACTGGCCGATCAGCACGACGCGGCGCGCGTCGATGTCGGACACGCCCTGCATGAAGCGGACGACGGCGGCGACCTCGGTCGCGGCCGCCTTGGCGGCGGACTCGTAGCGCGGCGCGTCGCAGCGGACGCTGGCCTCGGGGTCGCCGACGGCGGCGAGCTCGCCATAGCCGATGCGCATCGGCACCGCGACGGCGAAGCCCTTGCGGATGAAGAAGCGCGCGGCGGACTCGAAGCGCGGACGCTGCATCGCGGCGCGGTCTTTCTCGCTCACCGCGCGGCCGTGATTGATGACGACCAGCGGGAACGGTCCCGGGCCGGGCGGGCGATAGGTCGTGACGACGAGGTCCGCGTCCAGGCGCTTGCCGAAGGCGTTCTCGACCGAGGTCGGGACACGCACCACGGCCTCACGGATGTCCGTGGCGATGCGCGGCTGCGCCGCGGGCGCCGACGGTGTCGCGGAAGCGGCGGGGCGTTCCTCGCCGACGGAAGGATCCGTCACGGCGGATTGGGCGCGCGCCAGCGCGGGCATCGCGACGTGAAGCACCGCGCCCAGGCAGAGCGCGGCCAGAGACAGGGTCGAACGCATCATGCCGACAGCTCCTTGACGACGTCGTTCAGCGCCTTGCGCATCAGCACGCTGCGATAGGTCTTCCCCGCCCATTGCACGTCGCCGATCAGCGCGTAGCCGCGGCGCTCGTAGCGGCGGCGCAGCGCCTCGGCCGGTACGGCGGTATCCAGCGCGACCTGCGCGTAGCCCTGCGCGCGGGCCCAGTCCTCGGCCAGGTCCATCAAGCGCTCACCGACGCCGAGGCCGCGACAGGACGGATGCACCGCCAGCTGCGCCAGGATCGCCGTGTCGGGCTGGGTGTAGCAGTCCGGCACCGGATCGCCGAGGTAGCGGCCGTCGACCTGCTTGGGCGGCGCGATCGTGACCGTGCCGACCATCGCGCCCTCCCCCGTCACCGCGACGAAGGCCTGCCCCGCCGCGACGCGCTCGCGCGTGGTCTGCACGCTCTGGTCGACGGCGGTGAAGTTCCAGCCCTGCGCCGCCAGCGACGCGTAGGACGCGTGCAGCAGCGCGGTCAGCGCTTCGATCGAATCACGGGAATCGAGCGGTCGTAGGGTGAGGTCGGGCAGCGTCGCGGTCATGGGGGTTCTTACATGCGGAAGACGCCGAATTTTGTCTCGGGGATTTCCGCGTTCAGCGACGCGGCCAGGCCCAGCGCGAGGACGCGGCGAGTGTCGGCCGGATCGATGACGCCGTCGTCCCACAGGCGCGCGCTGGCGTAATACGGGTGGCCCTGGTCCTCGTACTGCTGGCGGATCGGCGCCTTGAAGGCCTCCTCCTCGTCGGCAGACCACTGGCCGCCCTTGCTTTCGATGCCGTCTCGCTTGACGGTGGCCAGCACCGACGCGGCCTGCTCGCCGCCCATCACCGAGATGCGCGCGTTCGGCCACATCCACAGGAAGCGCGGCGAGTAGGCACGGCCGCACATGCCGTAGTTCCCGGCGCCGAAGCTGCCGCCGATGATCACGGTGAACTTGGGCACCTGCGCGCAGGCCACGGCCGTCACCATCTTGGCGCCGGCGCGAGCGATGCCCTCGTTCTCGTACTTGCGGCCGACCATGAAGCCGGTGATGTTCTGCAGGAAGACCAGCGGGATCTTGCGCTGGCAGCACAGCTCGATGAAATGGGCGCCCTTGTTGGCGCTCTCCGCGAAGAGGATGCCGTTGTTGGCGACGATGCCCACCGGCATGCCCTCGATGTGGGCGAAGCCGCAGACCAGCGTGTTGCCGTAGCGGGCCTTGAACTCGTCGAACTCACTGCCGTCGACGATGCGGGCGATGACCTCGCGCACGTCGAAGGGCTTGCGGGTGTCGGTCGGGATCACGCCGTGCAGCTCGGCCGCCGGATGCAGCGGGGCGCGCGGCGCCTGCGTCAGCAGCTCGCCCTGCTTGCGCCAGTTCAGGCGAGCGACGGACTGGCGGGCGATGGCCAGCGCGTGGGTGTCGTCTTCGGCCAGATGGTCGGCCACGCCGGAGAGCCGGGTGTGGACGTCGCCGCCGCCCAGGTCCTCGGCGCTGACGACCTCGCCGGTGGCGGCCTTCACCAGCGGGGGGCCGCCCAGGAAGATGGTGCCCTGGTTCTTGACGATGACGGTCTCGTCGCTCATCGCGGGCACGTAGGCGCCGCCGGCGGTGCAGGAGCCCATCACCACGGCGATCTGCGGAATGCCCTTGGCCGAGAGATTCGCCTGGTTGAAGAAGATGCGGCCGAAGTGGTCGCGGTCGGGGAAGACCTCGTCTTGATTGGGCAGGTTGGCGCCGCCGCTGTCGACCAGATAGATGCAGGGGAGCCGGTTCTGATCGGCGATCTCCTGCGCGCGCAGATGCTTCTTGACGGTGACCGGGTAATACGTGCCGCCCTTGACGGTCGCGTCGTTGCAGACGATCACGCACTCGACGCCGGACACGCGGCCGATGCCGGCGATCACGCCGCCGCCCGGGGCGGCGTTGTCATACATGTTCAGGCCCGCGAGCGGGGCGATCTCCAGGAACGGGGTGCCGGGATCCAGCAGCATCTCGACGCGGTCGCGGGGGAGCAGCTTGCCGCGCGCCACATGCTTGGCGCGCGCGGCCTCGCCGCCGCCCTCGGCGATCTTCGCCAGCCGGGCGTTGAGGTCGTCGATGAGGGCGCGCATCGCGTCCGCGTTGGCCTTGAAATCGGCCGAGCGGGCGTTGAGCTTGGTGGACAACGAGGGCATGAGGTCTCCTGATGGCTTTTCGACTTGTCTGCGCCTGAGGCGCTTTCGCGTTCGACGCTGTTGGCGGCGGTTCGCGACAACTGGCGGCTTCTCCAGCCAGCTGGCGGCATCTCCACGGATCATGAGCCCGGCTCAACTTCGTTGATGCCGGATGACCCGCCCGGGCCGACCGGGATCGCCGGAGGGCCGCAAGGCGCGAAGCATACGGCAGATGCGCGAGGTCGCCAAGATGACTTGAGCCCGGCTCAATAAATGGCGAGAATGCGCCCGTCATGAGCGCCAATGTCCGGACCGAGCGGTCCACCCTTTCTGCATCCAGCCGCGCGGCCCTGCCGTCGCAGCGCCGCGCCCCCGTGAGCGCCAAGTCGGAGCAGCGCGTGCGCGACATCCTGCGGGAAAGCCGCGCGGTCTTCGCCGAGCGCGGCTACGAGCGCGCGACGACGACCGAGATCGCCCAGCGCCTGGGGATTTCGGAGGCGACGGTCTTCACTTACTTCCGCGGCAAGCGCGAGCTGTGCATGCGGGTGATCGGCGACTGGTACGACGAGATCATCGAGGCCATCGAGTCAGGTCTGCCGCGGGATCGCTCAATCCGGGACCAGCTGGAATTCGTGGTCCACACGCATCTGCGGCTGTTCCTGATCCACGGGACGGGCTTGTGCGAGCTGGTCCTGTCGGAGGGCCGCAAGCGCGAGACGCTGCCCGCGCGCGGCGAGGCGCAGGAGGACTTCGGCGCCGCCTTCGTCGATCTGCAGCGGCGCTACACGGCGCCGCTGATGGACCTGCTGGCGCGCGGCCAGACCAGCGGCGAGGTGCGGCAGGACATCCCGCTGCGGCTGCTGCGCTCGCTGGTGTTCGGGCCGATGGAGCACATGCTATGGGAGGTCATCATCGCGGGCCGGCAGATCGTCGTGGACGACGCGGCGCGCGATCTGGTCGCGCTGCTGTGGCCGGCGCTGCAGGCGCCGGATCAGGAGCTCCACGCGCTGCGGCGGATGAAGGAGCGCGTGGCGCAGGCGTTGAAGGAGCCGGCGGGGATCGGCGGCGTGACGGGCAAGGACTGACCCCAGCACAAAGCGTCGCTCTGCGTAAGACTTGCCCAGGTCAAATCTTCAGCAGTTCGTGCTATCGCCAAGACACCCTTGGAAGGGAATCATGACCGCCCTCGGAACCTCAACGACCTCCATTGACGAGCCCACTCTTGAGCAGTGGTCGATGTCAGACGCGTCGATGCGAGCCGAGGCCGTCGCTCAAGGTCGTGTCTGGCATCTGCGAGTGAATCGGCGAGAGGTCTGGCATCTTCTGGTCACGGCACGTGGAGCGCCAAGAAGGTTTCAGAGCCTCGAGACACTCGCCAGACGACTGCTGGAGCTCAACATCGTGGATCTCGAAGTCATTCGCCCACCCACCCCGTCCCCCCTCTCCGCGCGCAACACAGCAAGCTTGTCGCCCCGGTCGAACGCCGATCACTCTTGCGAACCGTCGACATGGGATGACTGGTTCAAGGAGCAGATCCAAATCTCCCTTCGGGACAAACGTCCGGGCACGGACTATCGCCAGGTTTGGCGCGAGGCGGACGAACGTATTCGCAAGATCGGGGGGCTCCATGCTCGCCCGAAGAAGTCTTGAATGGAGTCCAAGGGCGCGCCGCTCCTACGACAACTTCCTCGATGAGCTCGCGGAGAAGAACGCGCTGGCGGCGCTGGAGTTCAATGACGACGTCCTCGAGAAGCTCTCGCTGATTCAGGTCTATCCCAAGCTCTACCGAGAGTCCACTCGCGTCGTTGGCGTGCGCGAGATGGTCATTCGACCCAACTTCTTCATCGTCTACCGCGTGCTCAGGACAAAGCTGCGCATCCTCAATTTCGAGCACTCGCGACGTAACTGGCCACAGCCTCCGTCGCGGACGAGCCCACGCCGACGAAGGTAGGAGGAACATGCCATGGGTGGTCCCCAAGGACCACCCTTCCTCAGGCTCAGCGCGCGCGCCGCTCCATCCCCACACTGACCGCCGCCAGCCCCAATCCCACCACCGCAAGGCCTGCCCCTGCCACCGGCAGCGCCCGCAGCGACGCGCCGTGATCGAGCATCCACCCGCCCAGCCAAGCGCCCCCGGCGTTGCCCAGATTGAACGCGGCGATGTTGAGCGTCGACACCAGCGCCGGCGCATCAGGCGCTTGCTGCATCATCCGCATCTGCAGACCCGGCACCGTCGCGAAGGCGGCCATGCCCCAGACGAAGACGGCCGCGATCGCCGCCCACTTCCAGCCCAGCACCGCCGCCAGCACCAGCTGGATCAGCGCCAGCACCACCAGCACGCCCATCAGCGAAGGCATCAGCTTCCAGTCCGCGAGCTTCCCGCCCAGCGTGTTCCCGATGGTCAGCCCCAGACCGAAGAGGAAGAGCACTGCCGTAACCGCGCCGGGCGACAGGCCGGTGACATCCTCCAGCATCGGGGCGATGAAGGTGAACGCGGTGAACACGCCGCCGAAGCCGATCGCCGTCAGCATCAGCGCGATCAGCACCTGCGGCCGCTTGAGCACCGACCAGTCGTTGCCCGCGGCCGATTCGTCATGCGAGGCCAGCGACTTCGGCAGCAGCGCCATCAGCGCGATCGCGGCGATCACGCCCAGCACCGCCACGCCGGCAAAGCTCGCGCGCCATCCCCAGGCCTGGCCGATCAGGTTGCCCAGAGGCACGCCCAGCACATTGGCCAGCGTCAGACCAGTGAACATCAGCGCGATCGCGCCGGCCTTGCGATCGGGCGCGACCAGCTCGCTGGCCACCACCGCGCCGATGCCGAAGAAGCAGCCATGCGCCAGCGCGGCGACGATGCGCCCGGCCATCACCATCCAGTAATCGCCGCCGACGGCCGACAAGGCATTGCCCGCGATGAACAGCCCGATCAGCACGAGCAGCGCCCGCTTGCGCGGCCATCCCGCGCTCAACGCGGCCAGCGGCGGCGCGCCCAGGGCCACGCCCAGCGCGTAGCCGGTCACCAGGAGGCCCGCGCCGGGCAGGCTGACCGCGAGGTCCCGCGCCATCGCAGGCAGCAGGCCCATGATGACGAACTCGGTGGTGCCGATCGCGAAGGCGGCAAGCGCCAAGGCCAGGATCGGCAAAGGGAAGCCGCGCCCCGAGGACGCGGCGGTCGACCCGGAGGACCCGGTCGAGGCGGAAGCGACGTTCATCTGTGTTCTCCATGCGCGAGTGCTCCCGCTGCGCGCCTTCGTGGCGCCTCGCGGTTCTCGCAGGACTCGCACTGTGAGCTTTCCGCTTCTGGATGAGAATCCGTCCAGCCGCACAAGCATCTGTTCCAGATTGGAAAGCTTGAAAGGCGTCAGCCCTACCCCCACGCGATCCTCCGCCCCCTCCCGCAATCGGGAGAGATCAGAGAGGCGGGAGCGACGGGAGAGGCGACCGCCTGCGGATCGAGCCTCAGGAGCCTCCACATGAATGAACTCGACGACATGCGCCTGTTCGTGCGCGCCGTCGCCGCCGGCAGCCTCTCCGCCGCGGGACGCGAGCTCGGCTTCTCGCCGGCCGTGGGCAGCAAACGGCTGACGCGGCTGGAGACCCGGCTCGGCGTGCGGCTGCTGCAGCGCAGCTCGCGGCGGCTCGCGCTCACCGACGAGGGCGCGCTGTATCACGAGCGCTGCCAGGCCATCCTCGCCGACATCGACGACGCAGAGGCCGAGCTCGCCCAGGGGCGGCAGCAGGTGCGCGGACTCGTACGCGTGACCGCGACCGTGGCCATGGGCCGGCGCTGCATCGGACCGCTGGCGGCCGAGTTCATGCGCCGCCATCCCGAGGTCACCGTACAGCTCTCGCTGTCCGATTCGCTGGTGGACCTGATCGAGGACGGCTTCGACTGCGCCATCCGCATCGGCGGCCCGCAGGACTCGCGGCTGGCCGCACGCACGCTGGGGCCGAATCGGCGCGTCCTCTGCGCATCGCCGGCGTATCTGAAGCGGCGTGGTCGGCCGCGCACGCTGGAGGACCTCGCCCAGCACGAATGCATCCTGCAGGAACGCATCGCCACGCGCCGCTCCGAATGGCGTTTCGAGCCGCGCGACGCAGGCGTCGCTTCGGGGCCGCAAGCGGTCGACGTGACAGGGCGGCTGGTCACCGACAACGGCGAGCAGGCGCATGACTGGGCGCTCGCGGGACTGGGGCTGGTGCGGCGCTCGGTGTGGGACGTGGTCGAGGAGCTCGACGACGGCCGGCTGGTCGAGCTGCTGCCCGAATGGGCCGGCACCAGCGCGCCGCTGCAGCTGGTATTCCCCTCACGCCGGCTGCTGCCGCCGCGCACGCGGCTGTTCATCGACGCCGTGGCGCGCAAGTTCGAGAGTTCGCGCGATCAGGCGCGCATCCTGCCGCCCGCACCCGTCGTGCCGAAGAAGCGCAAGTGACGGGGCGGAAACGAAAAAGCCCGCGGGACTGGCGTCTCGCGGGCTCTTGAAGACCGGCGGCTCGCGCTGCCGGTCCTGCTCCGAAGCTCGATTACATCGAGTACTTCAGCGTGGCGCGGAATTGACGGCCACGGGTGTCATACAGGCTGAAGTCGTACAGCGAGGTGCTGCTGAAGCCCGGATCGTACGGAGGCATGCGGTTGAACACGTTCAGCACCGAGACGCTGGCTTGCAGCTTCTTGGTGATGTTGTAGCGACCGTACAGGTCGAACGTGGTGTTCGAGCGGACGAATTCCGGATACGCGCCGTTCTGGTACTTGCCGGTCGGGTCGTAGACCGACGTATAGGAACCCGGCAGCAGCGTCTGACGCACCTTGTGGGTGTAGTTCAAACCACCAGTGATCGACCAAGGACCGTAGTCGAAGTCCGTCGTGAAACCGGCGCGGATGCGGGGAATCGTGTTGGAGCCCCCGTTCGTGCCCACGTACTCTTCGCCGTCTTCCTTGAAGCTCGACACGTAGATCAGGTTGCCGCGGAAGGTGAACTTGCCGAAGCTGGTCGGAACGCGCAGGGTGCTGTCGATGTCAATACCGCTGGTCTTGCGCTGGGCCAGGTTCTGGTACTGCGACATGATCGTGGCGACCAGGTTGTTGCCGTCACGAATGATGTCGGCCGTCGACGGGCAGTTCTTCGTCGGATCGGTATTGCCTGCCGGGGGCGGCGTCGGGCACGAGTCATTGATGATGTCCTGCAAGCTGCGGGACGCCACCACGTTGCGCCAGTCGATCTTGTAGAAGTCGATACCGATGTTGAAGTTCTTCGTCGGCTCGAACACCGCACCGAAGGTGGTGCTGGTCGAGGTTTCAGCCTGCAGGCCCGGGTTGCCCTTGAACACGCCCGAAACCTGACGAACTTGGCTGTCCTGCGGATCGATCACGCTCGTGAAGAAGGTCGCAGACGACGGCGAGATCTCCGGCAGCGTCGGCGCACGGAAGCCCTTGCCCCAGTTGGCGCGCAGCAGCAGGCCGTCGAAAGCCTTGTACTTGGCGCCCAGCTTCGGGGTAGTGGACTTGCCGTAGTCGCTGTATTTGTCGAAGCGGGCAGCGGCTTGCACTTCCAGCTTCTTGGTGAACGGCATCGACACTTCGGTGAAGACCGAGTAATTGTGACGCTTGCCGTCCGTGGCAGTGATGCCCTGGCCCAGAACGTTGCCGTCGTCGGCGATCTTGGCCGGCGAGTCCTTCAGCTTCTCGGACCGGTACTCGGCACCGATGGCCAAGCCGATGTCGCCGCCGGGCATCGCGCCCAGCGTCGTGTTGGCCTTGGTGTCGATGAACTGCATCTCCGATGTCGACTTGCGGTCGAAGTTGGCACGGATGGAGTCACGCACGGCGTCGCTGTTGGTCGTCCACTTGTCCAGGTTGTACGTGGAGCCAGTGGAGCGCGGAATCGGCGGCTGCAGGCCAGTGCCGACGCCGAACGCGGCCGACACACCAGGCAACGAGAGGCGGTTCAGGTTGTCCTGTTTGGTCTCGGTCCGGGAGAAACCGACGCCGCTATCCAGGTCCCAGCTGCCGATCGAGTAGTTGACACCGGCCAGCACCCGGGTCGCGTCCGAGCGGATCTTGGCGTCGCGCGTACCCATGTCGTTCAGCGAACCGGTGTAGCGCGCGTCTGCGCCCATCGGGTTGCCGGCCACGTTGGGCGCGAAAGTCACGTTGTAGGTGAACGGCTGCCAAGCGGTCGGGCTCAGCTTCTTCAGAGCCGTCGTTGCGAACGAAGGTGCAGTGAAGGTCTGCTCGGTGTCGGCACGGCTCAGGCCCAGCTCAACATAGCCCGTTGCGTTGGGTGAGAACACCTTGGTAGCACGGCCCAGGAAACCGATGCGCTCGGTGCCAGGCAGTGCGGACAACTGACCGTTCTGATCCAGCGTGCAGAAGGTGTTGGTGGCCGCGGCGAACGCCGCTTGAGTGTTCGGATCAATCAGACCCGCCGCCAAGGCTTCAGGACCCGTCATGACCTTGCCCTTGCAATCGCTGATTGCTCGGAAGATGCTGGTGTTGCCGCCGGTGGCCGTCACCTGGCGCCAGGTGCCGCCCGCGGTCAGGCTCTGGAAGTTGCGGCCACCCGCGTACTTGCGGAAATCGCGCGATTCGGTGAATTCGACGTCCGACTGCAGCAGCTCTTCGCGCTTGTAATAGTCGATCGTGCCGAAGACATTGAAGCCATCGGTCGACAGGTCGCCCAGGCCGCCGGCCGCGGTCACGCGGTAGTCGCCCTTGCCTTCGTAGAAGCCCTTCGAGGCGGTGATGTCGAAGCCGCGATAGTCCTTGCGCAGAATGATGTTGACCACGCCGGCGATGGCGTCCGAGCCGTAGATCGCGGAGGCGCCGTCCTTCAGGATGTCGATGCGCTCGACCGCCGCGGAGGGGATCGAGTTCAGGTCGACGAAGGTGTCTTGCAGGTTCTGCGCGAAGCCGTAGCCGGCGACGCGGCGGCCGTTCAGCAGCACCAGGGTCGTCTTCTGGCCCAGGCCGCGCAGCGAGAAGCCGGCGGCGCCAGGGGCGAAGCTGTTGCTGAAGCTCTCGCCCAGGCTGCCGGTGTTGGACGGCAGGTTGCGCAGCACGTCGGCGACGGTCGGCTGACCGGTCCGCTCGATCTGCTCACGCGAAATGATCTGCACGGGCGACACCGTCTCGGCGTCGACGCGCTTGATGTTCGAGCCCGTGACCTCGACGCGCTCCAGCGTCGTCGATTCTTGCGCGAACGCCGCACCGCAGGAGAGCGTGGCGGCGATGGCGATGCTGGTCAGAACCAGCTGCTTCCCATGGGTATTAAGACGAGACATTACGGTCCTCTTGTGGTCAGGCCGCGCCAGGTATGGCGCCGTTTGGTATTCGCTGCTCGCACCATGCGCGGATGACGCAATGACGAATGCGAGCTTCAAATTGTTTCACCCACCCAAAGTTGTGCTGCCTCGACGCGAAGCCCGGTCGTTTTTTGATACTGGAACGCCACACACCAATAGGCGCTAACCCTTCCTTGCTAACAAAAATGGGCTGGCGATGCCGGGTTAACCCCAGCAAATCTCCTCGGGATTAACACCAATTTCTGACTGGCCTAGAGGGTCAATCTGATGACTTCCGGCTGTGATGGCCGTCGGTCATGACGCTGTACGAATAGTCCAAACGGGCTAGAACTCGCCGGAAACTCGCTTGAAACTCGGTCGATCCGCGGTCCGCAAACGAAAAAACCCGGCCGAAGCCGGGTTTCGTATTTCCACCCCGCGCAGGGCGCGGACGCACCATGGCGGGGCGGGTGACTTTCTCGATCAGAAGAAGTCGTAAGACACGCCGACCTTGTAGGTCCGCGGACGCAGGCTGTAACCGTCGCGCAGGTTGACCGGACGCTCGTCGCCCAGCAGGTTGTTGATGTTGAGCGACAGGCGCATGTTCTTGAACCCGGTGTAGGCCAGGTTGAAGTCGGTGCGCATGTCTTCATCGATGAAGCACGGCAGGCTGCCCGGCTTCAGACGCGTCTTGCAGGCGGCTTCGCCCCAGCTGGCGATGTCCGTCTCATCCGAGTTCAGCGAGGTCTTGGACGTGTAGTTGAAACGCACGCCCGTGGTCCAGTCGCCCTTGCTCCACGCGGCCGACAGCACGGCCTTCAGGCGCGGCTGCTGGTAGTTGCCGACTTGGTTGGGACGCCAGGTGTTGGCGTCCACGTCCCACAGCTTGTAGGTCAGCGCGTAGGTCGCGGCCAGGCCCAGGTTCAGCGTGCCGAACGAGCCCGAAGCGACACGGCCCTTCACGTCGATGTCGATGCCCGAGGTCTCGGTCTTGCCGAAGTTCTCGTATTGCAGCAGCAGCGAGGTGATCTGGCCGGCTTGCCAGTTGGCGACGCTGCCCGGGGACAGTTCGTTGGCGCGGGTGACCCAGCGCTGTTCCTGCTCGGTCAGGCCGCCGCGGCTGATCATGTTCTCGTAGCCGGCCTTGCCTTCGCGCTCCAGCACGTAGGACGGATCACGCGAGTTGATCTCGTTCTTGCGCTCGATCTTGAAGTAGTCGACGGCGATCGACGCGTTCTTGGTCGGCTCGAAGACGAAGCCCAGCGTGTAGCTCTTGGAGGTTTCCGGCTTCAGGTTGGGGTTGGCCGAGATCATGGCCGGGACCGAAGCCAGGCAGCCGCTGTTGTAGGCGGCGGTGGCGTCGGCCTTGTCGGCGTCGGTGCCGTTCTTCAGGATGTCGCGCAGCTTGGTGGCGGTCTCGCAACGACGCGGGTCGACCGTGTTGTTGAAGAAGCCGGTCACGCCGACCTGACCCAGGGTTTCCGGGATGTTGGGCGCGCGGAAGCCGCCGGCCACCGTGCCGCGCAGCAGCAGCTGCGGCATCACTTCATAGCGGATGCCCAGCTTGGGCGAGACGCGGCCGTCGAAGCCCGAGGCCTTGTCGAAGCGCAGCGCGCCGTTCAGCTCCAGGTGCTTGACCACGGGGGCGTTCAGCTCCAGGAAGGCGGCGTCCAGGTTGCGCGAGCCGTCGATCAGGACCGAGCCGCGACCGATGATCTGCGCCTTCATGACGTTGTCGGTCGACTTGATCGACACGCCTTCCTGACGGTGCTCGGCGCCCAGGGCGAAGGCCAGCGGGCCGCCGGGCAGCTGCATCAGCTCGCCGCTGATCTTGGCGTCCACCCAGTTCTGGTGGTTCTTGCCTTCGGAGCCATTGATCGGGAACAGGCGCTCGAGCAGCTCACGGCTGTTCGGGCCGCCGATCTTGTACTCGCCGGAAGCGACGGCGGCGTACAGGTCGCGCGAGCCCCAGCGGCTGAGCTTGTCGGCGTCGGCGCCGACGCGGCCGACCGAGACTTCCCAGTCGTACTCGCGGAAGGTGCCCTGCAGGCCGGCCAGCACGCGGTACTGGCTGCCGTTGCCGGTGTAGTTGAACAGGCTCGGGTCGTCCATGAACCGGTAGTCGATGCCCACCGGCGCGCCGGTCGGGTTGACCGGATTGTTGGCGCCCAGCACCGGCATCGGCACGGACTGCGCGACCTTGTTGAAGCCGTCGTACCAGCGCGAGGTGCCGCCGGCCGAGAGGGTCTGCGGCAAGTTGCGGTAGTCGGTCTTGGTCTTGGAGTACGAGGCTTCGGCGAAGCCCTGGATGTCCTCGGTGATCTTCAGGCGCGCGGCGGAGAAGACGTTGACGCGTTCAGCCGGATCGGACACCGGGTTCAGGCCGTTGACGTCGGTCACGCACTGGCCGGCGGCATTCAGCGTGGTGCAGCCCTTGACCGCCACGCGCTGGCCGTTGATGCGCAGGTTGCCGGGGTAGGACGCCAGGCTGGGGTCGCCGAAGGCCGGGTTGAAGATGCCCTTGTGCCAGGCGGCGTAGGAGTCCTTCACGTCGGCGACGGTGTAGCCCTCGCGCTTGTAGGCCTCGACGTTGGCGAAGACATTGAAGCGGTCCTTGTCCAGGTCGCCGTAGCCGGCCACGATGGACGCCTGACGCTCGCCGCCGGCGCTGGGGTGCTCGCGGAAGGTGTAGCTGGCGGAGCCGCCCACGCCGTTGTAGCTGCGGCGCGTGATGATGTTGATCACGCCGGCCATGGCGTCGGAGCCGTAGATGGCGGAGGCGCCGTCCTTCAGGATTTCGACGCGCTCGATGACGTCGGCCGGGATCGAGTCGACGTTGACGAAGGTGTCCTTGGCGCCGTCGGCCAGACCGAAGTTGGCGACGCGGCGGCCGTTCAGCAGCACCAGCGTGGCGCCCTTGCCCAGACCGCGCATCGACACGCCGGTGGCGCCGGAGGCGAAGCTGGTGTTGTTGCCGTCGTCACGGATTTCATTGCTCGACGTCGACGTCAGCGTGTCCAGGACCTGGCGCACGGTGTTGGCGCCGGTGCGACGGATCTCGTCGCGGTTGTAGACCTGGACCGGCGAGGACGTTTCGGAGGCCAGGCGCTTGATGTTGGAGCCGGTGACCTCGACGCGCTGCAGCTGCGTGGTTTCTTCCTGTGCATGCGCCACTTGAGCGCAGCACAGCAGCGCCGCAGTGGCGCACAGCGACAGGGAGAGCTGGGTGTTCTTTTTCATACTTCCACTTGCGAATTGATGAAGGGCCTTGTGGGCCGAGGAAACCGGTCGCCGGATGCGGCGCCGGGCGGGCGGCGCGCCCTGGGGGTTTCCCGGGTGGGCACGCAAGGGGGCGGATTCTGAGGAGCCTCCCGGCCCCGGCGCCTCGTCACCTATTGCAGATCAGCAACAAAGGTTCACGCCGTCGCA
This sequence comes from Roseateles sp., assembly GCF_039595295.1. Taxonomy (GTDB): domain Bacteria; phylum Pseudomonadota; class Gammaproteobacteria; order Burkholderiales; family Burkholderiaceae_C; genus Roseateles. The sequence goes on along the minus strand of NZ_JBCNLU010000013.1, from coordinate 77,967 downwards.
TTCACTCTTCACCGAATTCGGGCGGCTGTCGCCCCAATGCTTCAAAAGCGACAGATGAAGCCGGTTCCATGGGCGGTCATCTCGCTGAAACCGAGGGAAAACCCTTCTGACACAAGCAGGCACCATTCAGGTGCGGTGACCGCACTTTCATGCGGGATAACCCGCGAATCGCACACAAACCGAGTATCGGACGACAGTTTGATGTCGGTTTGGTAGCGACGGCCAGCCTCAAAACGGTGCGCGAATGATCGGTTTCAGCCGGGGACGAGTGCCCCGGTCGGGCTTGGGGCGGGTGCTCTCACGTTCGCATCCTGAAAGGGATAGGCTGCGCCGGTTCCCGACCCGGAAGGCGCCCGAGGCCGAGCGCCGCCGCCTTCCCCATCCCCCAGGAGGAGACCCCCATGTCCATCTCATTGACCGTGAACGGCCAGGCGGTGACGCTGGAAGCCGACGCGCAGATGCCGCTGCTGTGGGCGCTGCGCGAGGATCTGCAGCTCACCGGCACCAAGTTTGGTTGCGGCATGGCGCTGTGCGGCGCCTGCACCGTGCACCTGGACGGCCAACCGGTGCGCGCCTGCCAGACGCCGCTGGAAGCGGCCGCCGGCAAGAAGATCACCACCATCGAAGGCGTGGGCGCCACCCGCGCCGGTCGCGCGGTGCAGGCGGCCTGGCTGAAGATCGACGTGCCGCAATGCGGTTACTGTCAGAGCGGCCAGATCATGAGCGCCTGCGCGCTGCTGGCCGGCAAGAAAATGCCCAGCGACGCCGACATCGACAACGCCATGAGCGGCAACGTCTGCCGCTGCGGCACCTACAACCAGATCCGGGCGGCGATCCACGACGCCTCGGCCACGCTGGCGAAGGGAGGCTGATCATGGGCATCACCTTCGAACACGCGGCGAGCCTGGCCGCGTCCGCCTCCGCGTCGGAGGCCGGCTCGCCGGCGTCGACCTCGCGCCGCTCCCTGCTCAAGGGCGGCGCGGCGCTGACGCTGTCCTTCACCTTGCCGCTCGCCGCCGGGCGCGCGCTCGCGCAGTCGGCCGACGCCGCGGCGCCGAGCAACACCTTCGCGCCCAGCGCCTGGCTGCGCATCACGCCGGACGGCAAGGTCGCCGTGGTGTGCGGCTCGGCCGAGATGGGCCAGGGCGTGCTGACCGCGATCCCGATGATGGTGGCCGAGGAGCTGGACGCCGACTGGGCGCTGGTCTCGGTCGAGCAGGCTCCGGCCAACACCGCCTACAACAACCCCATGTTCGGCATGCAGGCCACCGGCGGCAGCACCACGGTGCGGGCGCACTGGACACCGGTGCGGCAAGCCGGCGCGGCCGCGCGGCAGATGCTGATCGCGGCGGCGGCCAAGCAATGGCAGCTCGACGCCGCCTCGCTGCGCACCGAGCGCGGCCAGGTCATCGCCCCGGACGGCCGCAAGCTGGGCTACGGTGCGCTGGTCGCGGCGGCAGCGCAGCAACCGGTGCCGGACAAGCCCGCGCTGAAAGACCGCAAGGACTTCCGCATCATGGGCAAGCCCACGCGGCGCCTGGACAGCGCGGCCAAGATCAACGGCACGGCCAAGTTCGGCATCGATGCGAAGGTCGACGGCATGCTGGTGGCCGTGATGGCGCGAGCGCCGATCGCCGGCGTCAAGCCCAAGGCCTTTGACGAGGCCAAGGCCAAGTCGGTCAAGGGCGTGCGCAAGGTCATCGCGATCCCGTCGGGCGTGGCGGTGCTGGCCGACGGCTACTGGGCCGCCAAGCAGGGCCGCGATGCGCTGGCCGTCGAGTGGGATCTAGGCGATCACGCCAATCTGTCCTCGGACAAGGTGTCCTCGGCGCTGGAGGACGGCCTGCAGAACGCCACCGCGATCGCGCGCGAGGAAGGCAACGTCAAGGACGGCGCGGCGACCTCGGCCCGACAGGTCTCGGCGCAGTACGAGGTGCCCTATCTGGCCCACGCCTGCATGGAGCCGCTGAACTGCCTGGCCTGGGTGCGCGGGGACGAGGTCACGATCTGGGCCGGCACGCAGAGCCAGGGCCCGGCGCAGGGCATCCTGTCGCAGGTGGCGCAGGTCACCCCGGCCAAGGTCAAGGTGAACACGCTGCTGCTGGGCGGCGGCTTCGGACGCCGCTTCGCGCCGGACTTCACCATCGACGCGACCTTGCTGTCCAAGCTCAGCGGCAGCCCGGTCAAGCTGATCTACAGCCGCGAGGACGACATGGCCGCCGGCTATTACCGGCCGACCTCACGCGTGCGTTTCGAGGCCGGTCTGGACGACAAGGGCCAGCCCCGCATGCTGCGCGCCGACGTGGCCAGCCCGTCCATCATGGCGGCCTCCGGTTTCATGAAGATCCCGGAGAACGGCGTCGACTCGATGGCCGTGGAGGGCTTGGCCGACCATCCGTATGCGATTCCGAATCAGCGCATCGCTTATGGGCGCGCGGAACCGGGTCCGCAGGTGTGGTTCTGGCGCTCGGTGGGGCATTCGCAGAACGCGTTCTTCATCGAGAGCTTCATCGATGAGCTGGCGCATGCGGCCAAGGCGGATCCGCTGAAGTACCGGCTGGGGCTGCTGGAGCAGCAGCCGCGCGCGCGCGGGGTGCTGGCGCTTGCGGCGGAGAAGGCGGGTTGGAGCAAGCCCGCGCCCAAGGGCCGATACCGCGGCCTGGCGGTGGCGGAGAGCTTCGGCACCTATGTGGCGGAGGTGGCGGAGGTCTCGGTCGGCAAGGACGGGGCGATCCGGGTGCACAAGGTGACGGCGGCGGTGGACTGCGGTCAGACGGTGAATCCGCAGACCATCGCGCGGCAGATCGAGGGGGCCGTGGTGTATGGGCTCACGGCGGCGCTGTATGGGCGCATCACCTTCAAGGACGGGAAAGTGGAGCAGAGCAACTTCCACGATTACCCGGTGTTGCGCATGAACGAGATGCCCAAGGTGGAGGTGCACATCGTGCAGAGCGATGCGGCGCCGGGCGGCATCGGGGAGCCGGGGACGCCGCCGATCGCGCCGGCGGTGGCCAATGCGATCTTCGCGGCCACTGGCAAGCGGCTGCGACAGCTGCCGTTTGATACGGAGGCGCTCAAGAAGGCCTGAAGACCCTCTCCCCCGCCCTCTCCCGCGCCGCGGGAGAGGGGGCCTGACCGCGCTGCGGGAGGCGCTCCCGCGCTGCGGGAGAGGGGGCCTGACCGCGGTGCGGGGAGCGCTTCCGCGCTGCGGGAGAGGGGGCCTGACCGCGGTGCGGGGAGCGCTTCCGCGCTGCGGGAGAGGGGTTCGCCACGGTCCGGGACCGTTGAAGATCAGCGCTCAGGTCACCGGGTCGCCGCGCTCAGGCCGGCGGGTAGCCGGCCTCGGTCAGCGCCGCCACCAGCTGCTCGCGGGTGGCGGCGCTGTTCACTTGCGCGGTCTTCGCGCTCAGGTCGACGACGACCTCGGCTTGCGCGTCGACTTCCTTGACCGCCTCGGTCACCGCGGCGCGGCAGTGGCCGCAGCTCATGTCGGGCAACTTGAATTCATGCATCGAGAAGACTCCTGGTTTGAACAGTGGCCCGAAGGTTAAACCTTGCCATCGTGGCAAGGTCAACCGCGATGCCACCTGTCACCCCACCGGCGTCAAGGTCGCACCCGCCGCGTGCGCTCGGCGCTCGATGCGCGAGTGCGCGGAGTCGGCCGACCGTCATGCCCCTTTCTCTCGAACGGGGCATGGCCTTGACCTTCCCATCATGGCAAGCTTGAGACTTCCGCCATGAACACCGCCACCACCACCCCTCTTCCCTCGCCGGCCCCGCACGCCGCGCCCGACGGCGCGGAGTTGCAGTTCGCCGTCTCCGGCATGACCTGCGCCAGCTGCGTCAACCGCGTCGAACGCGCCTTGCGCAAGGTGCCGGGCGTGGAGCTGGCCGAGGTCAACCTCGCCGCCGAGACCGCCACCGTGCGCGCCCCCGGCGTCGGCGCGGACGCCCTGGTGGCCGCCATCGTCAAGGCGGGCTATGAGGCCCAGCCGCTGGCGGACCAGAGCGAGGACGCGCCCCGCCCCGTCGCTTGGTCCTCGACCGGCTGGCCGGTGCTGATCGCGGCCGCCCTGTCGCTGCCGCTGGTCGCCCCCATGATCGGCATGCTGTGGGGCGCGCACTGGATGATCGACGGCTGGTGGCAGCTCGCGCTGGCCACGCCGGTGCAGTTCTGGCTGGGCGCGCGCTTCTATCGCGCGGGCTGGGCGGCGCTCAAGGACCGCAGCGGCAACATGGACATGCTGGTCGCGCTCGGCACCAGCGCCGCTTACGGCTTGAGCGTCTATGAGCTGCTGCGCGACGGGCCCATGAGTCCGGCGCTCTACTTCGAATCCGCCGCCGCGGTGATCACGCTGGTCTTGCTGGGCAAGTGGCTGGAGGGCCGCGCCAAGCGCCAGACCCTGAGCGCCATCGCCGCGCTCAAGCAGCTGCGGCCAGAACACGCCCGCGTGCGCCGCGACGGCGCCGACATCGATCTCCCGATCGCGCGCCTGCGCCTGAAGGACCTGATGGTCGTTCGTCCCGGCGAGCGCATCCCCGCCGACGGCCGCATCCACGAGGGCCGCAGCCAGGTCGACGAGTCGCTGATCAGCGGCGAGAGCCTGCCGGTCGAGAAGCTCGAGGGCGACCGCGTCGTGGGCGGCGCCGTCAACGGCGAAGGCCTGCTGCTGATCGAGGTCACCGCGCTGGGCGCGGAGTCCACGCTGTCGCGCATCGTGCGGCTCGTCGAGTCGGCGCAGGCGCACAAGGCGCCGATCCAGCGCCTGGTGGACCAGGTCAGTGCGGTCTTCGTGCCGGCGGTGCTGGTGATCGCCGCGGTCACGCTGCTGGGCTGGGGCCTGACGACCGGCGACTGGGAACGCGCGCTCATCCATGCGGTCGCGGTGCTGGTCATCGCCTGCCCCTGCGCGCTGGGTCTGGCGACGCCGGCGGCGATCATGGTCGGCACGGGCGTGGCCGCGCGCCGCGGCCTGCTGGTCAAGGACGCCGAGGCGCTGGAACACGCGCGCGGCGTCGATCTGGTCGTATTCGACAAGACCGGCACGCTGACCGAAGGCAAGCCGCGCCTGATCGATTTCATCGCGGCGCCTGGTCAGGACGAGGCCGATGCGCTCGCCCTCGCGGCGGCGCTCCAACAAGGCAGCGAGCACCCCTTGGCGCGCGCCGTTCGGGATGCCGCCGCACAGCGCGGCCTCACGGTGCCGGTCGCCAGCGAGCTGCGCGCGTCCGCCGGACGCGGCATCGGCGGTCGCGTCCGCGACTGGCACGGCGCACGCTCGCCCTCGCCCTCGCCCTCGCCCTCGCCCTCGCCTGCTGCAGAGCATGGCGCGCCTTCACTCCCTCTCCCGCTTGCTGCAGCGGATGACGCCCGCTCACTCCCTCTCCCGCTTGCGGGAGAGGGCGGGGGAGAGGGTCTTCGCGCTCGATCCACCCACCTGCTGCTCGGCAGCCGCCGCTGGATGGAAGAGCTCGGCGTGGACCTGACCCCTCTCCGCGCGCAGTCCGACGCTGCCCTCGCGCAAGGCCGCACGCTGTCATGGCTGGCCGCGTCCGACGATGCCGCCCCCCCAACCCTGCTCGCGATGCTCGCCTTCGGCGACCGCGTGAAGGACGGCTCCGCCGAGGCCATCACGCAGCTACGCGCCATGGGCCTGCGCACGCTGATGCTGAGCGGCGACAACGCCGCCGCGGCGTCCGCGGTCGGCGCGTCGCTCGGCCTCGACGAAGTACGCGCCGAGCTCCTGCCCGAAGGCAAGTCCCGCATCGTCGCCGAGCTGCGCGCCGCCGGGTCGCGCGTGGCCATGGTCGGCGACGGCATCAACGACGCGCCCGCGCTGGCCGCGGCCGACGTCGGCCTGGCGATGGGCGGCGGCACCGACGTCGCCATCGAGGCCGCCGGCATCACCCTGATGCGCGGCGATCCGCGTCTGGTCGCGGACGCGATCGCGCTGTCCCGCGCCACCGTCGCCAAGATCCGCCAGAACCTGTTCTGGGCCTTCGTCTACAACCTGCTCGGCGTGCCGCTGGCCGCGCTGGGCCTGCTCAGCCCGGTGATCGCCGGCGCCGCGATGGCGCTGTCCAGCGTGTCCGTGCTCGGCAACGCGCTGCTGCTCAAGCGTTGGAAAGGAGCCTCGCGATGACCGCCTCCACCGCCGCCGCGCCGCTCACCATCGGCCAGGCGGCCGAGCGCTCCGGCGTGTCGCCCAAGATGCTGCGCCATTACGAATCGCTCGGCCTGCTGCCCCCCGTGGCCCGCACCGAATCCGGGTACCGCCTCTACGGCGAGAAGGAGGTCCACACGCTGCGCTTCATCCGGCGCGCGCGCGATCTGGGCTTCTCGATGGTGGAGATCGCCGAGCTGCTCAAGCTCTGGCAGAACCGCCGCCGCGCCAGCGCGCAAGTCAAGCGCATCGCCGAGTCCCACATCGCCGACCTGGACCGCCGCATGGCCGAGATGCAGGCCATGCGCCGCGCGCTGGCCGAGCTCGCGCATTGCTGCCACGGCGACGACCGCCCCGACTGCCCCATCCTCGACGATCTCTCCCAAGGAGCCGCCCCATGAGCGACACACCCCACGACACCGCCCCGGGCACCTCGCCCTTCGACCCGCCTCCCGCCCGCTGGGAGCGCCTCACTGCCCACCTGGGCGACGTCGGCGGCCTGACCATCCGCCGCGCGCTGCCCACCGCCAAACGCCGCATGGTCGGCGCCTGGTGCTTCCTCGACCACGCCGGTCCGGCCGACCTCACGCCGACCACCGCGATGCGCGTGGGCCCGCATCCGCACACCGGTCTGCAGACCTTCAGCTGGATGATCGAGGGCGAGGTCCTGCACCGCGACAGCCTGGGCTCCCTGCAGATGCTGCGTCCGGGTCAGGTGAACCTCATGACCGCCGGCCGCGGCATCAGCCATACCGAGGAATCGCAGTCCGACCGACTGCAACTGGCGCAGCTGTGGATCGCGCTGCCGGACGCGGTGCGCGACTGCCCGCCCTTGTTCGAACACTTCCCCGAGCTGCCGTCCTTCGCCACCGGCGGCTTCGACACCATGCTGCTGGTGGGCGATTTCGGCGGCCATCGCTCGCCGGTGCCCAGCCACACGCCGCTGCTGGGCATGGACCTGAGCGCGACCCGCGCCGCCGAGGCGACGCTGGCGCTGCGTCCCGACCATGAGTACGGGCTGATGGTGCTGGAGGGCGAGTTGTCGGTCACCGTGGACGGCGAATCCACCGGCATGAGCAAGCCCGGCGAGCTGCTCTACCTCGCGCCGGGCGCGCAGTCGCTGCACCTGCTGACGGGCGGTGGCAAGAGCCGCGCGCTGCTGCTGGGCGGCCCGCCTTTCGGGGAGCCGGTGCTGCTGTTCTGGAACTTCGTCGGCCGCTCGCGCGAGGAGATGCTCGTCTACGCGGAAGAGTGGAACGCCAGCGAGGACGGAGGCCGCTTCGGCGCGGTGCACGGCTTCGACGGTCCGCGTCTCAAAGCCCCGGTCGTGCCGCCCCTCAAGGCGCCGCAGTAACGGCCGTCCCGGCCGCGAGGCCAGGGGGCGCGGAAAGCACGAAGGCCGTCGCATCGCGACGGCCTTCCGCTGTCATCGAGGCGCCGGGGCCGGCCTTCGCGGACCGGTCATGGCGCGCCACGGGCGCCCGCGGCTCAGGCGAACTTGCCCGCCTGGAAATCCCGCACCGCCTGGAGCAGCTCGCCCTCGGTGTTCATCACGAACGGACCGTACTGCGCGATGGGCTCGCCCAGCGGCTGTCCGGCGATCAGGATCACGCGGGCGCCCTCCTCCGACGCGGTCAGCCGCACGCCGTCCGAGCCCGGCGTGTTGGCCAGGATCGCCATGCGGCCGCTGTTCACGAGGCATCCGGTGTCGAAGCGCAGCGCGCCGCGGTACACGTAGACGAAGGCATTGTGGGTCGCGGGCAGCGCCTGCTCGAAGCGGACGCCCGGCTCCAGGCGGATGTCCAGGTAGGTCGGCTGCGTGGCGTCGCGTTGCACCGCGCCGGTCACGCCATGGCTCTCGCCGGCGATGACGCGCACCTGGGCGCCGGGCAGCGCGAGCTCGGGGATCTCCTCGCTCGGGATGTCGCGGTACCAGGGGTCGCGCATCTTGTCGCGGCCCGGCAGGTTCAGCCACAGCTGAAAGCCTTCCATGCGGCCTTCCTGCTGCTCCGGCAGTTCCGAATGGATGACGCCGCGGCCGGCGGTCATCCACTGCACGCCGCCGGGACCGAGCAGACCTTCATTGCCGGCCGAGTCGCGATGACGCATGCGGCCATCCAGCATGTAGGTCACGGTCTCGAAGCCGCGGTGCGGGTGGTCGGGGAAGCCGGCGATGTAGTCGTCGGCGTTGTCGGTGCCGAAGGCATCCAGCATCAGGAAAGGATCCAGGCGCCGCTGCAGGTCGTGCGTCAGCACGCGCGTCAGCTTGACGCCCGCGCCGTCGCGCGTGGCCGTGCCCTGCACCAGGCGCTCGACCTGGCGGGGCGTCGTGATGGTGGTGACAGGGGTGGCGGCGATCATGATGAATTCCTTTGCTTGGATGATGCGGATGCTTCGGCGTTTCCCTCAGGCTCAGGCCGGTTGGGCTTCGCCCAGGATGGCGGCGATCTCTTCACGGGCGCTGGCCAGGCCCTTGGCCGCGGCTTCCTCGCCCATGTTCAGGCCCTCGGCCAGCACGAAGTCGACGTCCTTCATGCCCAGGAAGGCCAGCGTGACCTTCAGGTAGGGAACGATGTTGTCGCTGGGCTGGTCGCGGTGCACGCCGCCGCGGCTGCTGACGACGATGACCTTCTTTCCCGTCAGCAGGCCTTCCGGGCCGGTGGCGGTGTAGCGGAAGGTCACGCCGGCGCGGGCCACCGCGTCGATCCAGTTCTTCAGCTGCGAGGACACGCCGAAGTTGATCATCGGCGCGGTCAGCACGACGACGTCGGCGGCCTGCAGCTCGGCGATCAGTTGGTCGTTGAAGGCGACCCGGTCGGCTTGCGCCTGCGTACGGGCGTCGGCCGGGGTGAACAGCGCGCCCAGCGTGGCTTCGTCCATCGCCGGCAGCGGGCGCACGGCCAGGTCGTGCACATGCACTTGGGCGCCGGGGTTGCGCTCGACCAGACCTTGCACGACCTCATTGGCCAGCAGGGTCGACACGGAGCCCTGGCCTTCATGCAGACGGCGGGCGCTGGAGTTGATTTGCAGGATGTTCATGGTGCGTTGCTCCGGGTTCGGTGATGGCCGGTAGGGCCGGTGAGAGGGGATGACTGAACTGTATTGATCGCCCCATGAGCCCGGAAGCCAAGGATCTGGATAAGATTGTTCCATTGCACGAACAATCGGAGCGCTCTCTCATGAGCCTTGACGCCGACGACCTGCTGGTCTTCGCCCGCGTGATCGAGAGCGGCAGCTTCAGCCGGGCCGCCGAGCGGCTGCAGCTGCCCAAGTCCACGGTCTCGCGCCGGATCGCGGCGCTGGAGGAGCGGCTGGGCGAGAAGCTGCTCCAGCGCAGCACGCGGAGGCTGACGCTGACCGACTTCGGCCAGGGCGTGCTGGAACACGCGCGGGTGCTGGCGGGCGAGGTGGACGGCGCGCTGGCGCTGGCGCTGCACCGGCAACAGCGTCCCACCGGTCGGCTTCGGGTCTCGATGCCGGCGGACTTCGCACATCAGATGCTCACGCCCATGCTGAGCCGCTTCGTCGGCGACTACCCGGAAGTCCAGCTGGAGCTGGACCTGTCGCCGCGCCGGGTGGACCTGATCGCCGAGGGCTTCGACATCGCGCTGCGCATGGGCCAGTTGCCACCGGACAGCCAGCTCGCGGCCCGGCGGATGGCGATGTTCAGCAGCGGTCTGTATGCGTCGCCGGACTATCTGCGCCGGCATGGCGAGCCCCAACTGCCCGAGGGCCTGATCAGCATGCACGGGCTGATGATCCTGAGCCGCGCGGGGGAGCCGCTGCCGTGGCGGCTGTTCGGCATCGTCGACGGTCAGGCCGATCAGCGACGGGAGTGGGTGGGCGTGCCGGAGCGCCGCACGCTGGTGAACGCGCCGGACATGCTGCTGCAGATGGCTCGGGCGGGGCTGGGCATCACCTGGGTCGGCAACCAGTACGCGCAGGCCTTCGTCGATCGCGGCGAGCTGGTCCGGGTGCTGCCAGGCTGGTGCGCGGAGCCCTCGACCTGCTGGGCGGTGTTCCCGCAGCGCCGCCTGATGCCGCTGCGCACCCGGCTGTTCCTGGATGCGCTGGCGGCGGAGCTCACGCCCTTCGATCAGGCGGCGATGTACGGGATGTGAGGGATAGCGGAACGGCGGCCTCAGCCGGCGCGCTGGATGCCGATCTGTTCGTCGGCTTCGATCTTCAGCAGCAGCGCCACCAGTCCGTCGGTCGACAGGTCGATCAGTCCCGAGGGTCGCGGCTTGAACGATCCACCGACGGAGCAGGCGATGCCCAGCCGGTTCAGCGCGACCTGGACCTCGGAATCGATGGCCTCCTCGCGCTCGCGTTCAGAGAGCCACGCCTGCGACTCATTGGCTCGATGGGCGGCTTCGCTGCGGACCACGCGCAGGCATCGCTCAACGTCTCCTTCTCTCTGCCATTGAGGCAGCGCCAGCAGATCCCGCTTGCCATCGCCGAACAGGCGCGCACTCTGCGCTGTCATGCCCATCGGCAGTCGGGTGAAGTCGCCGGCGCGCTGCTTGATGTCGCGGCGGACGGGCGCATCGGGCCCTTCATCCGGCAGCATCTCCATCAGCCACTGAAAGGTGCTGAACAGCTCATACCTCGCCCGGTTGTAGTACGCCAAGGACGCTCTGAAGTGCTCCGGACTTTGCCGATCGGCGTCATAGAAGCAGCGCTGGTTCTTGGCGGTCCTGATGCAAGCCGCCAGCACGGCGCGCGATTCGTCGGAGGCCTGCCCGATGGCTGAAGGCAGGCTGGTGTCGATCGGTGGGGCGTCCCAGGTGTTCGGCATGAGCGGCTCCCAATAAGGGAAGGAAGGAAAAGAAAGGGAAGCAGGCGCGGTGGCCCGTGCCGGAGCAGGGCGTCACTGTGCGCGGCGCGCTTGGATCTTTCGGAGAGCGGCCGCTTCGGCCGCTTGATGCAGCGCAAACAAGCCGGGCGCCGACAGGTCGACGAGGCGCGCCGCCTCTTTCCACTGCGTGGTGCTGAGGAAGGCAAAGGGCTCCCATCCCAACAGCTGTCTCACGGTAGCCCTCGCGCCGGAGACCGCTGCGTGCCGTTGATCCACAGGAAGCGCCAGGGCTCGACGTTCCAGTTCATGTTGGAGAAAGTTCTTCCGAGCGTTGTGCATCCTCCGCGCGTCCTCCTGCCCCCACAGGCGAGGGCTGAGCTGAAGCGCAACGTTGAGGATCCCCATCGTCGAGTTCGGGCCCTTCAGAAACTCGAGCAGGTAATCAAGCGGCCCTTTCGCCGACAGCTCACCGGGCACGATGCGGTCCAGGGCATCGCAGATGCGATTCAGCCCATCGATCCCGAGCAGGTGCAGCATGCCGATCTCGTCGTGATCGGTGCCGTTGGGGCGTTGGCCGTCAACGCGCTTCAGGAGTGAATCCAGTCCGCCCTCTCGAAGACCCGCATCGACCACGTGGTCGCGAAGCTGCTCCACCACGCTCAACAGCCGCACCAAGAACGCATCGGCCTCGAACGCGGGGGGCTCCGCGTCGATCGCCGGCGACGACGAGGCGGTCGCGCCGCGCGCTTCCACCGAAGCCGCCTCTGCCACTGCCGCCAGCGATGCTTGCGTCGGCGAAGCCGTCACCGCAGGGGTCGCGGAGGCTAGCGAGGGGGTCGGCTCGACCACCGTAATCGCACCATCGGCGCTGATCCTCCACTGCGAGAGCCGGTGCGAGGCGTCAGGCTGGGCGGCTTCGATGGCATCGATGACGACACGCCTGAGCCGGTCGGACATGAACTTCGGGGCGAACTGATCCGCCGCCCAGGGCCCGATCGTGTACCAATTCCCCCCCGACCTGACTCCGCACAGCGCCCCCTGGACATGGCACACCGACCCGCGTGCCGCCAAGGTCGGATGCTCACGCTCCTCCCAAGAGGCAATACGATCAACGCTCGCCCAGACCAGTCCCCGCTCGCGCAAAAGCGACGCCCAGTAGAGCCCCGTGGGATTGGAGTCACGATGCAAGCGCGCCTCGCGTCGCGAGTTGACATGACAGAACGACTCCACCTTCATCGGCAAGCTCCATTGGCGATCTCCCGCCGATGCAAGCGACGACAGCTCCGCGAGAGCTCCCTGCGCCGCGTCGACGTCGATCGCTTCCCAGCGGACCTGAAGAGGAGCCTCCACGGCCGGGATCACATTCCCCCGTTGCCGTTCCGCCAGTCGAGCAGCTTCCAATTGGGCCTGAACACGAGCCTCCACGGCCGGGATCACATTCCTCAGTTGCCGGTCCGCCATTCGAGCAATCACCGCGCCGTCCCGCCATGCGGGCATGGTTTTGAAGAAGACCCGCGTGAGCGTGGTCGCGTCCAGCTCTGCGCGGTCCGATATGGGCGCTGATGGCGGCAACCCCAGCAGGTACCTCAGCTGTTCATGCGCGGCGGCGATGAAGTGGTCCCTACTGCCTCGAAAGACGTCGCGTTCGTCGTCCATTCCCTCCACCACCTGAGCCAGCACTTCCGTCATCAGCCGAGCGCGCTCATCGAGGAAGGAACAAGACAACGGGTCCGAACCGGCCAGCCGCATGTCCAGCTCCCTGAGGGTCTGAAACAGCGCACCCACTTGGGCATACGAGGACGACGAGCTCGACGCCCACTCGCTCATCAGACGAGCCACCGCGTCTCGCTTGGTCAAGGGATCACCGTGCGGCGAATCCAGGCGAGAGAACAACTGATCCAATGCGTACAGCTTGAGCCCCAGAGACAGGACCTCATCGTCGGTACCGGACGGCCCCTGCGAGGCCATCGCGCTGGCGCTCGCCCGACACGGCGCGAGCGCGCGCGCCGCCTCGTCCGGCACCACGCCCGCATCGAGGGCCTTGCACTCCAGGACGTCAAGCGCGCTTGCCAGCTGGCCGACCGCGTCACCGCGGTTGCGGGCGAGAAAGGCGTCGAAGCTCTCCGTGCCGCTTTTCGTCGGGACCAAGCCGGTGAAACAGTCCTCCGGGATGTCGCCGGTGCCTCGCTTGGGCGCCGCGGGACGCGATTGAAGCGCAGGCGTCGCAACGGGCCGCGACGTTCCGTCCTGGGCACGCACAGCGAGCAGCGCGGCGCTCGCGGCCCTCGTCAGCGAGTCACTCTGGACTTCGCCTTCGCGGAACGCTTCGCGAAGCTCCAGACAAGCTGCGGCCACGGTACTTGTCCGATTGTCGGCCTCGAGCGCGAGGCACAGCGCGAACAAGGTCCGCTTGCACTTGCCAAGAAGCCCCACCCCCTCCAAAGTCACGTCGCTCGAAGAACCGTCCAACCCCTGGCACCAGCGCTTGAATCCAGAATGAACCGCCCAATCCGGACCGCCTCTTGGCAGCAAACTCACCAGCCACGTCGCGGTGCAGAGCAACTCTTGCTTTGCAAGCCGGTAGTCCGCCAGGGAAGCCATGAACTCCTCCGCCGACTGGCGATCGGAGTCGTAAAAGCAGTTCTGGTTCCGTGCCGTCTCGATGCACGACTCCAGACACTCGTGGGCATTTTCGGAGGTCTGCCCGATGCCAAAACCCTGGTTCGGATCGATCGACGCAGAAGGTAACGGGTTCACTATCCTTGCTCCAAGAAGTGAATTCAGCGATTCGCAGCCGCGACCGATACTCGGGCCGCGGACGCGCGTCTCAGGCGGGCTGATCAAGCGCTTGGGAAGCCGCCTGGCGGACCCGTTGATTGAGCCTGTGGAGCGCGACGGACGAGGTGTCGATCAGCCCCCCGGCGTCCGAGGCATGCGTATCGCCGTCGGCGGCACGCACGCCCAGCAAATCCTGCAAGCGGCGGCAGGCCTGACCGATCAGCCGTGCCTTGGCCGCCTCGTCAACGTCCCTGAGCAGCGGCCGCGCGGACGCCTCCGCCGCAGCACGGATCGCTTGCCGTCGCGCGATGTCGATGCTGGCCTCCGCGCTCCTGGGCTCGTCGGGGATCCGGTAGCGCGCGAAGTGCAGCAGCGTGGCCGCCGGATCCTGGGCCTTCTCGAGATCCGAGATCATCGCGATCAGCTCCCGACGCACGGCTTCGCGGTCCCCCATCCAACTGTTCAGACGCTGTTCGATGCGCTTCATCGCGCCGACGCCCATCAGTTGGAGATTGCCCACCGGGTCATCCTGATTGCCCGACGCCGCCTGCGCCAACCATCGATCCGCAAACTCGGTCAACGGGGTCAGGTTGTCCACGCCGAAGTCGGCGCAGCACTTCCGCAGCCCAAAAATCGCCGCTGCCAGATCCGTGCGACCGTAGTCCGACAGCGGATGCGGATCGACACGACCTGTCGACGGGGCCAAGCATAGGCGCCACGCGAAGTTCTTTCGGGCGGTGTCCATTTCGCTCAACGGACCGCAAATGACAATGTGCGGCTCATGCAGACCCAGGCTCTGCATCGCGTCGGCGGCCTGACCGCTGGAGACTTCGCCAAGCGCCTGCTGAGGTCCGGTCCACGCACGCAGGGCTTGTTGGCGGCGGGCGAGATGGGGATTCTCCGAGTCGGTGTTGGCGCTCTCGGCCGCCAGCAGAACCTTGGCCAGCTCGGCTGCCGGAGAGTTGGCCCACGCCTGCCGAAGGACGAGTGCCTCCAATCGATCAAGGACCTCTTGTTGCCGGTCCGGCTCCATGCGGTCGAGCTCGTCGCCGAGCATGCCGAGGATCAGCGGGCCGCTCCCCAGCATCTCCAGGTGGTGACCACCCAGCTCGTCCGGAAGGCTTGTGAAGCGATCGCGCCACGTGCTCAGATGGTCCCGCAATCCTGCGCGGTCATGGGACGAAGGCACGAGCGCGATCAAGCGGTCGAAGCCGGCACGAAGCCGCCCCGCCTCGAGCGCCACTTCGTCGGTGCCCAAGGCCAGTTGCATCGCGGCGACGCGTGCCTCTTCGCCGTTGCGCGGAACCGCGCGCCTCAGCGCATTCGGGACAGAAGGAGCCGCCCTCTCGGGCACGATCGCTTGCGCGGCGGTTCGTACGGCCGTGCGGTCTGACTGAACAGCCGCGAGCGCATCAACGATGGATGCCGCCATGGATTCGGCCAGCGGAGTGACCTTCTCGAACGCGGTGCGCAGCTCGCGGCAGGCGGCCGCGATATGGCTCGGCCGCGGATCGGCCTCAAGCGTTCGACACAGTGCCAGCAGGGCCCGCTTTCCCTCGCCGAACAGACGCGCCCAGTCCTCGGACATGTGAGTCGGAAGCCCCGCCAGCTCACACCCATGGAGCCGGATACCCTCACGCACCAGGGCATCCGCACTGTCCGGGGGGAGCAGATCGACGAGCCACTGAAAGGTGCAGAAGAGCTCAAGCCTCGCCTGTTCGTAGAGCTCCTCCGCGCGCCTGAACTTCTCTGGCGTGTGGACGCGCTCATCGTAGAAGTGAGTTTGGCCCTTTGCGATCTGGATGGCGCGATCCAGTCGTTGTCGCGATGCGTCATCGGCCTGCCCGACGCCGGAAGCGAGCCTGGTGTCGACCGACGGGACGTTGCACGCACGCAGCATAGGCAGCTCCAAAAATTTGAAGCGGCTTCAGTTTCTCCGTGACCGTCAGGGTTCCGGAGAGATCCGTGTGCGTCACTCGACCTGGAACCCGATCTCCACGCTCACCTGCTTGGGCTTGGCCACGGGCTCGAAGCGCCACTGCTTGACCGCGGCCAGCGCGGCCGCGGCGACCTTGCGATCGGGCGAGCGCAGCGCCTGCGCGTCGTCCACCGTGCCGTCGGGCTTGACGGTGAAGCTCACCAGCACCGAGCCGTTGCGCTGCTGGACCAGCCAACTGCGCGGGTACTCGGGATCGACCTTGTGGACGAGCTTGAGCGGCGCATCCTCCGGCTCCGCAGCGGGGACGGCGGCCGGCTTGCCGGCGGGCGCGGTGGTCGCCGGCGCGGCCATCGCGACGACCTGCGGCGGCGGGAGCTGCGCCGCGGTCGGCATCGGCGAGGTCGCCGAACTGGTCGGCGTCGCTGCGGCAGTCTGCGTCGCGGGCGGCGGGGTCAGGCCTTGCGCCGGCGCGGCGTTGCGTTCCGAAGCACGCTCGGCGACCGCACGCTCCGCGGCGGGATCCAGGTCCTGACGCTTCGCCACGGCGGGCGCCGCTGGCGCGGTCACGGGCGCGGCCTTGGCGGCGGGCTTGGGCGGCTCGGCCTTGGCCTCGTGCTGCTTCTCGGCGGCCTTGTTCTCGGCGGCCTTGCGGGCCTCGCCCTTCTCGGCGTGGAACTTGATCCACTGGAACACCTTGTCGGCGTCACGCTTGGCGCGGTCGACGTCGCTCATCGGCGCCTTGGGATCGGCAGCGACCGTGCCTTGCGCGGTCGTCTGCGCCAGCGCGGCGCCGGCGACGGTCATCAGGACGAGCGCCACGGCGGATGCCGAGGCGGCTATCGACGGAAACGTCGATGGCAGGCGCCGTGCCGGGTCTTGCCGGCGCGGGGACTGGGGACTTCTGCGGCTCATCACTCCACCCTCTTGGAGCGCGCGGGTCGGTTGAATTGTTGGTTTGTCGTTCTGCAGATCGCACCCGAGCGCGAGCGCCGCAGTGTATGAAGTCACGTGCGTGACGCGGCCTCGGGGTTTGCCCGGGCTGGCGCGGGCCGCCGCCGCCGGGTGCCCACGATTTCACGAACGATTCACATCGCCGGCGACCCGCGCCTATACTGCGCGCCTGCTCCGGGGTGCCCTGGGCCGCATGACGCGGCACGGGCTGAGACATGGCGATGAAGCCGTGGACCCGCTGAACTTGATCCGGTTCGTACCGGCGTAAGAAGAGCCCGTCCTTCACGGTCCGCCGTCGTGTCCCGCACGCGAGCGAACCGCCCAGGCCCGGCCCAGGTCCGCGACATCCGCTCGTGCCGGCCCGGGTCCGTCACGCTGAAGGACCCGGTTCCCCACGCCTTCACGACCGCATCGGTCCAGCCTCCGGCGCCCAACCGGAGATGCCCCGATGACGCAAGACCTGTCCCTGTCGACGCCGCCCGCCACGACCGCCGCCGATGCCGCTGTCGACTTCCACGAGCGCCTGGCCGCCAGCCGCGCGCCGCTGCCCGCCTCGGCCAAGACGCACGAAGCCGGCGCGATCCACCCGGCGCTGCGCGTGCCCCTGCGCGAGATCGCGCTGACCAACGGCGAGCGCATCGCCGTCTACGACACCTCCGGGCCCTACACCGATCCGGCCGTGCAGACCGACGTGCGCCGCGGCCTGCCGACGCCGCGCGCCGAATGGATCGCCGCGCGCGGCGACACCGAGGCCTACGCCGGCCGCCCGGTGCAGCTGTTCGACGACGGCCTGCGCGAGGCCGCTCAGCAGCAGGCGCTGCGGGCGCACGGCGCGGGCCTGTCGCGCACGCCGCGCCGCGCGCGGTCGGGCGCCAACGTCACGCAGATGCATTACGCCAAGCGCGGCATCGTCACGGCGGAGATGGAGTACGTGGCCATCCGCGAGAACGGCCGCCGCGCCTGGATGAACGAGTACCTCACCGACGCCGAGCGCGAGCAGCGCCTGCGCGGCGACGGATTGGGCGCCGCGATCCCGGCGGTGATCACGCCGGAGTTCGTCCGCGACGAGATCGCGCGCGGACGCGCCATCATTCCGGCCAACATCAACCACCCGGAAGTCGAGCCGATGGCCATCGGCCGCAACTTCCTGGTCAAGGTCAACGCCAACATCGGCAACTCGGCGGTGAGCTCGGGCATCGAAGAGGAGGTCGAGAAGCTGGTCTGGGCCACGCGCTGGGGCGCGGACACGGTGATGGACCTGTCCACCGGCCGCAACATCCACACGACGCGCGACTGGATCCTGCGCAACAGCCCCGTGCCCATCGGCACCGTGCCGATCTACCAGGCGCTGGAGAAGGTCGGCGGCGTGGCCGAGGACCTGACCTGGGCCTTGTTCCGCGACACGCTCATCGAGCAGGCCGAGCAGGGCGTCGACTACTTCACCATCCATGCCGGCGTGCGCCTGCCTTTCGTGCCGATGACGGTCAAGCGCCGCACCGGCATCGTGTCGCGCGGCGGATCCATCCTGGCGAAGTGGTGCATCGCGCATCACCGCGAGAACTTCCTGTACACGCACTTCGAAGAGATCTGCGAAATCATGAAGGCCTACGACGTCAGCTTCTCGCTGGGCGACGGACTGCGGCCGGGCTCGCTGGCGGACGCCAACGACGAGGCGCAGTTCGCCGAGCTGCGCACGCTGGGCGAGCTGACCAAGGTCGCGCGGAAGCACGATGTGCAGACCATGATCGAGGGCCCCGGCCATGTGCCCATGCACATGATCCAGGCCAACATGACCGAGCAGCTCAAGCACTGCGACGAGGCGCCGTTCTACACGCTGGGGCCGCTGACCACGGACATCGCGCCCGGCTACGACCACATCACCAGCGGCATCGGCGCCGCGATGATCGGCTGGTTCGGCTGCGCGATGCTGTGCTACGTGACCCCCAAGGAGCACCTGGGCCTGCCCGATCGCGACGACGTCAAGCAAGGGCTGATGGCCTACAAGATCGCGGCGCATGCGGCCGACATCGCCAAGGGCCATCCGGCGGCGCGAGCGCGCGACGACGCGCTGTCCAAGGCGCGCTTCGAGTTCCGCTGGGAGGACCAGTTCAACCTCGGCCTCGATCCCGAGACCGCACGCGAGTTCCACGACGAGACCCTGCCCAAGGACAGCGCCAAGGTGGCGCACTTCTGCTCGATGTGCGGGCCCAAGTTCTGCTCGATGAAGATCACGCAGGACGTGCGGGAATACAGCGAGGCCATGCAAGCCAAGAGCGCGGAGTTCCTCGCCGGCGGCGGCGAGCTCTACATCCCCATCCGCCAGGCCTGAGCGCGATGGCCACGATCGCCATCGCGGGCGCCGGCCTGGCCGGGCGCCTGTGCGCGTGGGCGCTGGTGCGCGCGGGACATCGCGTCGAGGTCTTCGAGGCGGCGCCCGGTCGGACACCGTCCTTCGACGCGCGCGGCGCGGCCGCGTTCAGCGCGGCCGGCATGCTGAGCCCGCTCGCCGAGCAGGAGCAAGGCGGCGCGGAGATCGCGGCGCTGGGCTGGCGCTCCCTGGCGCTGTGGCCGGCCATCGTCGCGGCGCTGCCGCTGCCGGTGCCGCTACGGGCCGACGGCAGCCTGCTGCTCGCGCATCGCGCGGACCTGGGCGCGGCGCAACGCGCGCTGATGCGGATGCCGGGCGCCGAGCCCTTGAGCGCGGAGGAACTGGCCTCACTCGAGCCCATGCTGGCGCCGGGGCTGCGCGGCTGGCATCTGCCACGCGAAGGCCTGATCGCGCCCATTCCCGCGATGGCCGCCTTGCATGCCGGCGCCGAGGGCGCGCGCTGGCACTGGGACCGCGCGGTCGATCAGGTGCTGCCGGGTGAGATCCATTTCGCCGACGGCGGCCGCTGGTCGGGCGACTGGGCGCTCGACACGCGGGGGCTGGGCGCGCGGCCGCCGCTTCCGCTGCGCGGCGTGCGGGGCGAGATCGTCACGCTCTCGCTGCCGGGTCACGGCTTGCGGCGACCGGTGCGGCTGCTGCATCCGCGGCATCGCGTGTACCTGGTGCCGCGTAGCGACAGCGAGCTGGTGGTCGGCGCCAGCGAGATCGAGAGCGAGGACCGCAGCCCGGTCTCGCTGCGCTCGGCGGTGGAACTGATGGCGGCGGCGCAGAGCGTGCTCCCGGCCTTGTCGGAAGCGCGCATCGAGCGTCTCGATCGGCACCTGCGCCCCGCCCTGCCCGACAACCTGCCTTTCCTTCATCACGAGCCCGGCCTGCTGCGGCTCAACGGCCTGTACCGCCACGGCTGGCTGCTCGCGCCAGCGCTGGTTGAGCGGCTGCTCGTCGAGGCCGGGTTGGCGACGCTGGCCCAGCCCGCCGATGCGGCCGATCAAGCGACCCAAGTTGATCGAGTGAATCGAGCGGGTCGAGCGGAGCAGGCCAAGCCCGACGATCAAGCGACTCTGGAGATGACCACATGAGCGATGACCCGCGCTCCTCATTCATCACGGTCCGGCTCGACGACCGCGCCGTGTCCATCGGCGCGGGCTCGACGCTGGCGCAGCTGCTCGCGCAGGAGCAACGCGAGCCGGAGGCCGTGGCGACGGCGCTCAACGGCTGCTTCGTCCCGCGCGCCGCGCGCGACACGACGTCGCTGCGTGAAGGCGACATCGTGCTGTTCTTCCAACCCATCGTCGGAGGCTGAGATGTCGGACGACCTGACCATCGCCGGCGTCACGCTGGCGAGCCGCTTCTTCCTCGGCACGGCCGGCTATCCGAGCCCGGCCGTCCTGTGCGACGCGATCCGCGCGTCATCGACGCAGCTCCTGACCGTGGGCCTGAAGCGCACGCTGCAGGCGGGCGACAACGGCGCGCTCGCGCAGGCGCTGGCCGTCGGTCGTGAGCAAGGCGCGCGCCTGCTGCCCAACACCGCCGGCTGCCGCAGCGCGCGCGAGGCGGTGCAACTCGCCCACATGGCGCGCGAGCTCTACGGCACCGCGTGGATCAAGCTGGAGGTCGTCGGCGACGAGCACACGCTGCAACCCGATCCCTTCGAGCTGGTGGCCGCGGCGGCCGAGCTCACGCGCGAGGGCTTCGTCGTCTTCCCCTACTGCACCGAGGATCTGATCCTGGGCCGGCGCCTGCTGGACGCCGGCTGCCCGCTGCTGATGCCCTGGGGCGCGCCGATCGGCTCCGGTCAGGGGCTGCTGAACCTGCACGGCCTGCGCACGCTGCGCGAGCGCTTGCCCGATACGGTGCTGGTGATCGACGCCGGACTGGGTGCGCCGTCGCAAGCGGCGCGGGCGATGGAGCTGGGCTTCGACGCGGTGCTGCTGAACAGCGCGGTGGCGCAGGCCGGCGATCCAGCGGCGATGGCCGCCGCCTTCCGCGACGCGGCGCGATCGGGCCGCGCGGCCTTCCGCGCCGGGCTGATGCCGACGCAGTCATTCGCCGTCGCGAGCACACCGGTCAGCGGTCACGCCTTCCTGCTGGGGGACGCATGAGCGGGCGCGCAGAGGATCGCGGCAATGACCTGCGCAGTGAGCGCACGGTAGATCGCCGCGATACGGTCGGCAGCCACGGCGCATCGGGATCGCTCGGTGCCTCGGGATCGTGCGGGACGCTCGTCCCGCATCCGAGCCTGCCTTCGCCCTGGGCGCCGGCCATCGACCCCGACGCGGCGTCGCTGCGGCCATGGACCGAGGATCCCCATCCCCCCGTCATCTGGAGCGTCGCCGGCACGGACAGCGGCGGCGGCGCGGGCCTGAGCGCCGACACGCGCGCGGCGGCCGCGATGGGCGTTCACCTGTGCCCGGTGGTCGCGGCGGTGACAGCGCAACATTCGCTGGGCGTGAGCGCGGTGTTCCCGCTGGATGCCGCGCAGATCCGCGCGCAGCTGAGCGCGCTACGACAGGACCTGCCGCCTCGTGTGATCAAGACCGGCCTGCTCGCGAGCGCGGCTGCGGCGGACGCGTTGCTCGCGCAGGTCGGCGATGCGTCGCTGGTGGTGGATCCGGTGCTCGGCGCGACGGCAGGCAGCGCGAGCGGTTCGAGCGGAGGATCGACCGGTCGTGTGGCCTTCTGCGATGACGCGTTGCTCGACGCCTATCGCCACCAGTTGCTGCCGCGCGCCGCGCTGATCACGCCCAATCGCCGCGAGGCGGAGCGGCTGCTCGGCGTCGCCAGCGGCCAGCACCCGGTGCCGGAGCTCGCGGCGATGCTGCGCGGGCTGGGCGCTCGAGCCGTGTGCGTCACGGGCGGCGATGACGGATCGCAGGTCGACGGGCTGGCGATGGACTGGCTGGACAGCAGGTTGGCGACCGGATGGATCGCGATGCCGCGCCTGGTCCCGCGCAAGGGCGAACCGCTGCATCACCATGGCAGCGGCTGCACCTTCGCGACGGCCGCCGCGGCGGCGCTTGCGCGCGGCTTCGCGGTGCCGGACGCGGTGATCCTGGCCAAGATGCTGACCTGGACCGCGTTGCGCGACGGTCATGCGGCGGGAGCGGGCTCGGGTCCGCTTCGCCCGGATCGGCGCTTTGTCGACGATCCCCGCGCGCTGCCGGTGATGGGCTTTGACGACGAAACCTCGCCCGATCGCGCGACCCTGACGCGATGGCGCGAGGTGCTGTCACCGACGACGCGACGGTCCGCGCCCTTCGCGAAAGGCCTGTACGCGATCACCGATCGCGCCGAGCGGATCGCGGCGCTCGCGGTGAGCGGGCATTTCGAGCATGTGCAGCTGCGGGTCAAGCGCGGCGACGGCGCCGACGCGCTGACCGACGACGCGCTTCGCGCGGCGATCCGCGAGGCGGTGCGGGACATGGCCGGCCGTTCCGCGACCTTGTGGATCAACGATCACTGGCAGCTGGCGCTCGACGAGGGCGCGCGGGCCTTTCATCTGGGCCAGGAGGATTGGGCGTCGCTCGATGCGACGGCGCGGGAGGAGCTGCAACAGCGCCGGTCGCGACATGGCGTGAGGCTGGGCTTGTCGAGCCACAGTTTGTGGGAGCTGTGCCGCGCGCGAGGCGTGGCGCCGGACTACATCGCCTGCGGCCCGCTGTGGGCGACGACGACCAAGGACATGCCGTGGCTGCCGCAGGGATTGGCGCAACTGCGGTGGTGGTCGTGGATGGCGGGAGTGCCGGTGGTCGGGATCGGCGGGGTGCTGACGGATCGCCAATGGCGCGCCGGTGTCGCCGCCGGCGCATCGGCCATGTGTCTGGTCAGGGCGGCGGAAGAGATGGTGGAGAGGGGGCGCTTGGGCTGAGATCGCCCCGTCATTCACCCGGAAGATGGGGCGGGCCAGTCGATCTCAGTCGTGCGCTCCCCCGGATTGGGGTCCGTCACATCCCCCATCGCCTCCACCCTTCGCGCGATTTCTTTCGAGGCCTCCGTTGGGCACCATTCATTCGTCCGTTGCACGCCGGTCGGCTCCGGCTGCATCGCCTCCACCCTCCCTGGAGTCGGCCGGCGTCGCGGCGGACGTACAACTTTGTTTTACAGCGACCACGATGCTTCCTAGAATCCGGGCTTGCTTGCTCCTGGAGGCGTGGTCATGGAAGTGGTGTTGAAGAAGATGGGCAACAGTACCGCATTGATCGTCCCGCCAACCGTGCTTCGGGACCTTGGGCTGAGCGCCGGCCATGCGCTGAATCTGGAGACCACGGCTGATCGCAGGATCGTGTTGACGCCCAAGCGCAAATACACGCTCGCGGAAATGATCGCCCAGTGCGATCTGTCCGCCCCCCCGCCTGCCGACATGGTCGATTGGGACACCATGAAGCCTGAGGGTGGCGAGGTATGGTGAGGCGGAAAGTATTCGAACGCGGCGACATCGTCACCGTCCCCTTCGATCCATCACTTGGGAATGAGCAACGCGGCACCCGCCCGGCTCTGGTGCTGACGTCCAAGGAGTTCAATCAGCTTGGCGACGTGCTGGTGGCCCCGATCACCCAAGGCGGCGACTTCGCGCGCTTCGCCGGCTTCGCGGTAACGCTCAGCGGCACGGGCTGCAAGACGCAAGGGGCGGCCCTCATGAACAAGATACGCATGATGGACTTGAGTGCGCGAGATGCCCGGCGCCTGGAACGGGCACCTCCCGAGGTCATTGACGACGCAATGGCTCGGCTTTCCGGGATGCTGGTCTAGCTGAATAATCGCCCGGTCCCCACCGCAGCGACCGCCGTGGCCACCTCCCCTTACCTGAAGCCGGTCCCCGACTGGCAGGAGCACGAGAAGCCCAGCATGCCGGGCTCTCCGTCGATGCCTTGGCATCCGCCCTGGCGCCGCGTCGCCTACGCCTTCGTCGCCATCCTGGTGGGCATCACCGGCGCGCTCGGCAACGGCCTGGTCACCGCCAACCTCCCCGTCCTGCAAGGCCAGCTCGGCCTCACCCCCTCCGAAGGCGCTTGGCTGTCCGCCGCCTACGTGATGGTCAACGTCACCGCCAACCTGCTGGTCTTCAAATGCCGCCAGCAATTCGGCATGCGCTGGTTCGCCGAGATCGGCCTGGGCGTCTACGCCGTGCTGACGCTGCTCCATCTGGCCGTCGGCACCTTCGAAACCACCCTCGCCGTGCGCGCCGCCAGCGGTCTGGCCGGTGCGGCCTGCTCCACGCTGTGTCTGCTCTACATGCTGCAGAGCATGCCCCGCACCCACACCGGCAAGATGCTGGTCATCGGCGTGGGCATCGGCCAGCTCGCCGCCCCGCTGGCCTGGGTCATCTCGCCCGCCCTGCTCAACCAGGGCGGCGGCTCCTGGCACAACCTCTATCTCTTCGAGGCCGGCCTCGCGCTGTGCAGCTTCGCCGCCGTCGTCATGCTCAAGCTGCCGCCCGGCGTCCAGATCAAGGTCTTCGAGCGCGTCGACTTCCTGACCTTCGCGCTCGTCGCTCCCGCCGTCGCCATGATCTGCGCGGTGCTGGTCCAGGGCTATCTGCACTGGTGGCTGGACACGCCCTGGCTCGCCTGGCTGCTGATCGCCGCGTTGCTGCTCCTCGTGATCGCCGTGTTCATCGAACATCACCGCATCAACCCGCTCATCCAGACCCGCTGGTTCTTCAACGGGAGCACGCTGCGCTTCGTCATCGGCGGGATGATCCTGCGCTTCCTGACCGCCGAGCAGTCGGTCGGCGCCGTCAGCTTCCTGCGCGCGCAGGGCATGGGACCGGACCAGCTGCAGCCGCTGTTCGCGGTCGTCCTGGCCGGGATGATCCTGGGCATGCTGGCCTGCTCGCTGACCTTCACGCCCAAGACCATGGTCCCGCAGATCCTGCTGTCCATCGTGCTCTTCGCGGTCGCGGGCCTGCTGGACCACCACCGCACCAGCCTGGACCGGCCGCAGGATTTCTACGTCAGCCAGTTCCTGCTCTCCATCGGCGCCGGCATGTTCATGGGGCCGCTGATGCTCATCGGCATCGGCCAGGCCCTCAAGAACGGACCGGCCTACATGGTGACCTTCTCGGTGATGTTCTCGATCACCCAGACGCTGGGCGGACTGGTCGGCTCCGCCGTGCTCAACACCTATCAGCTGTATCGCGAGCACGAGTTCTCCGCCTCCATCGTCGCCGGCCTGGACCGCACCGATCCGCAGGTGGGGATGCGCATGGCGCAGCAGACCGCCGCGCTCAGCGCCGTGATCGGTGATCCGGTGCTGCGATCGGCGCAGGGCGCGGCGCGGCTCGCCGCCGCCGCGCGACGCGAGTCCAACGTCCGCGCCTACAACGACGTCTTCATGTTCAGCGCCGTCACCGCCATCGCCTTCCTCGTGTGGCTGCTCGCGCTGCTGGGCCGCACCGCCCTGCGCGAGCGCCTCGCTCGCCGACCTGCCGCCGCGGGGCCGCCCGCCGCAGGGGCACCGGCCGCCCTGCCCCCACTCTCCTCGCCGTCCGCACGACCATGAGCCCAGCGCCGACTCCGTCAGACCCCGCCCGCCGCCCATCACCGGACTCGCCGGAATCGCCGACTTCGCCGTTCGTCCCGACGCCCGCCCATCCGCCGGGCTATCCGTCGCCGCCGGTGTCGCCCAGCGTGGCGATGGCGCCTTCGGCGACCGGGACCGCCGGTGCCGACCTGCCGCTCCCCACCGATGGCGAAGGCGCGGGTAAGCCGATGCCGCCGAGTACGTCCGCACCCGCTCTGCCACCCGCTCCTGAGCCGACGATGACCGCCGCCCCGCCCGCCGAGCCCGCCGCGCCGCCCAAGTACCTGAAGGCCTCGATGACGGCGATCGTCGCGATGGCGCTGGTGGCCATCGTCGGCGTGACCCTGATCCTGCGGGCCTGGGAGCTGGGCCCCTTCGACACCAGCAACGAGACCACCGACAACGCCTACGTGCGCGGCGCGGTGACGGTGCTCTCGCCGCAGGTCAACGGCTATGTGGTGGAGGTGCTGGTCAAGGACTTCGAGCAGGTGAGGGCCGGCCAGCCGCTGGCGCGCATCGACGACCGGCTCTATGCCGCCGCCGTCGCCCAGGTCGAGGCGCAACGCGCCAACGCCGCCGCGCAGTTCGACAACTTCGATCAGACGCAGGCGCAGAACCAGGCGACGCTGGCCGCATCGCGCGCGACGCTGGCCTCGGCCGAGGGCGAGCTGGCGCGCTCCAACGCGGAGCTGGCGCGGGTGGAGGAACTGGCGGGACGCGGATCCGTGTCGCTGAACGAGCGTGACCGCGTCCGCGCCAGCAACCGCCTGGCGGCCGCCAACGTCGAGAAGGCCCGCGCCGACATCCGCATCGGCGAGGAACGCATCAAGGCCACCCGCGTCAGCCGCGGCGGCCTGCATGCCGGCGTGCAGGCGGCGGACGCCCAGCTCGCGACCGCGCGCATCAATCTCGCCAACACCGTCGTGCGCGCGCCGGTGGACGGGCAGGTGAGCGAAGTCTCGGTGCGGCTGGGGCAGTACGTCAGCGCGGGCTCGCAGCTGATGTTCGTCGTGCCGCAGCAGCTCTGGGTGGTCGCCAATTTCAAGGAGACGCAGACCGGTCGCATGCAGGTCGGCCAGAAGGTCTCGTTCAAGGCCGACGCGCTAAAAGGCGTGCGCTTCAGCGGCCGCGTGCAGCAGATCGCGCCGGCCACGGGCTCGGAGTTCAGCGTGCTCAAGGCCGACAACGCGACCGGCAACTTCACCAAGGTCGTGCAGCGACTGCCCGTGCGAATCGCGCTGGATCCGGGGCAAGCGGCGCTGGAGCGGCTGCGGCCCGGGATGTCGGTGGAGGTCACCGTCGAGACGAATGCGCCCGAGGCTGGATCGGCGCCGACCCCGTCGCCACCATCCACGTCAGCGCCGGCCGTAGCATCAACGGCAGCGCCAGCGCCTGCACCGGCTTCTGGAGCATCACAGTGAGACGAGTCGCCGCCATTGCGATGCTCGGATTGGCCGGCTGTGCGCCCGCCCTGCGCGCGCCGCCCGCGGCGTCGCGGCTTGATCTCCCGGCGACATGGCGTGAGCAGCCTGTGTCGAACGCCTCATCGGCCTCGGCGCCCGCCGCCGACGCCCTGCCGCGTGAAGCCATCCGCGCCGAGTGGTGGCAAGACTTCGGCGATCCGGTGCTCAGCGGTCTGGTGCTGCGCGCGCTGGATCGCAACAACGATCTGCTGCTGGCCGGCGCACGGCTGGACGAGGCGCGCGCGACGCTCGCCGCCAGCCGCGCGGCCGAGGGCCCGCAGCTCAACGCGACGCTGGCCGCGCAGGGCTCGCGAACCTTGCAGGTCACGGGGATTTCCGAGTCGCACATCGTGCAGCCGGGGCTGTCGGCGTCCTGGGAACTGGACCTGTGGGATCGGCTCGGCGCCCTCACCCGCGCCGCGCGCTTGCGGGTCGCGGCGAGCGAGGCGGACCGCGACGGCGCCGCGCTCAGCGTCGCGACGACCACGGTGCAGTCCTACATCGCGCTGTTGGCACTGGAGTCGCAGCTGGCCTTGTCCAAGGCCACGCTGGACTCGCGCGCCGAGGCACTGCGGCTGGCGCAGGACCAGGCGCGCACCGGCTACATCTCTCAGCTGCAGCTCACGCAGGCGCAGGCCGAGTACGCCTCCGTCGCGCAGCAGGTGCCGCAGCTGGAGCTCGCTATCCGGCGGCAGGAGAACGCGCTGGCGCAGCTCACCGGTCAGTCGCCCGGGGACATGCCGCGCGGTCGCCGCTTCGAGGAGTTGGCGCTGCCGGCGACGCCGGTGGTGCTGCCCTCGGCGCTGCTGGAGCGTCGGCCCGACCTCGCGCAGGCGGCCCTGACGCTGGCGGCAAGCGACGCAACCTTGGCCGCGCGTCGCGCCGCCTTCATGCCGCAGATCTCGTTCAGCGCCTCGGCGGGCACGCTCTACGTGGCCGCGCTGGACTACGACCCGCTGCGCGTATGGAGCCTAGGCGGCAGCGTGCTTGCGCCGCTCTTCGACTCCGGCCGCTTGCAGTCGCAGTTCGAGACCGCCACCGCGCAGCGCGATCAAGCGGCCTATGCGTATCGGGGCCGCGTGTTGACGGCGATCACCGAGGTGGAGAACGCGCTCGCGGGCATCGAGCGCCTGGACCGCCAGCGCCGCTTCGCGCAGGAGCGACGCGAGGTGCTGGCGCGCTCGCTGCAGTACGCGCATGACCGCTACGACGCGGGCTATGCGAGCTACCTGGAGGAGCTCGACGCGCAGCGCAATCTCTTCGCGCAGGACAACGAGCTGATCCGCATTCGGCAGGGCGAGCTGGAGAATCGGCTCGCGTTGATCCGGGCGCTGGGCGGAGGGTGGCAACCATCGCCTTGACGTCCCTCCGCTCGATCCACCGGATGTTGCTGACTCACCAGTCCGCGCTCAGGGCATCCGCCCCGTCGCACTGCGCGGCATAGGTGATGAAGCGCTTCTTGCCGGGATTCTTCTCGTCAGGCACGGATCGGTCGTAGAGCGCCACGACCTTCTCGATCACGAAGTCCTCGCCTTTGTCGGCACGCCATTCGGAGGGCGACTTCCCCCACTGGCTGAATGTGAAGCCGGGGCTCCGAGTGAAGAGGATGGGACGGCCACGGTCGTCCAAGATGTTCACGGTGCTGCCGATGAAGTTCTTCTGGGCGAAGAAGGGGGTCTCGCGCGCTCCGCTGTCCGGGGCGACGAAGAAACAGGCATTTCCACGCGGGGTCACCGTCATGGCTGCCATCAAATGACCCTGACTTGCCGCCGGCGTCCTCCAGCTTGGGATGTGTGTCGCGATTTCGGAACTCCCAAGGTGGAAGCCGGTCTGCCTCCCGAACTCGAAACCGAAATTGGTTTCCGCGAAGAGGTTTCCTCTGTAGATTGCACCGTCCTTGATTTCTGCCATCGTTCGCAACGCCAAGGTCCGCCCCTCGGGCACATGCGCGCGAACGAGAATCGCGGGCTCGATGGCGCTGTGCCATCCATTGCCGATCGCTTCCTGCCAGGAGTCGCCCTTGGCGACGCGTTGGCCGAAGTCTTCGTCAATCTTCGGGGTTCGGCACCAGTGACCCGGCTCGTCGTAGCTCTCTTTGCCGAATATCCGGCGGTAGTGCGCCCCGCAGACGAGTGGATGAACCTCTGGCACCTGCGGCGGAATCGTCTCCCCCAAAGCAGCCTCGGTGCAGAAGACGCCGTTCGATGAATGGCACATGACATCGCCGGCAGGCGTCTCGGCCAACCATTTCTTCACCCCCAGAAAGGAGTAGTTGACCCACTTCGCGAAGCGCGTCGCGTACGCGGATCGACACCAGTGGCGTTTGTGAAATGCCCGGTTGTTGTCGTTGTAGCCATTGATTCCCCACTTCTCCTTGTGGGGTGCCCCGCAAACCAGCGGGTTCAGCTTCGACGTGCCGTAGATTTTCGGATCGGTGACTTGCTTATGCCAGTAGCAGTGCACCCCGTCGGGACTGAGGCAACTCATGTTGCCGTCGGCTTCCAGCCGCACCCAACCTCCCCACCACTCTTTCCACTCGGTGAGCGCCCCTGCCGGAGGTTTGACAGGCTCTGATGTCGCCATGGCCGCGCCGGACCAGCCGACCGCGAGCGCGAACAAGACGGGGGCGAAGAGAGAACGCATGAATGCTCCTGAAGGATCAAGGGAGCACGTTCAGTCTCGCGAATCATTGGCCAGAACCCAAGAGAAAGCCGCCATGTCAGGCGGCCTTCTTCGATCTCGACGGGGCATGCCGCAAGACCCCTCCTGGACACGCGCGGACCTGGACCTCCCAGGCATGCGTGCCTGCGCCCACGCTCACGGCTTCACGGCCTTCGCCGGCTTCTTCGCGCCGCTCGAATCCGCCGGCGCGGTCACGCCCTTCACCGCCGCCTGCGCGAGCTTGAAGAACACGTCGGTGTTGTCGATCACGCCAGTGAAGGCCAGCGCGCCGGGACCGAAGGCCGACAGCGGAATGTCGGTGGCCGTGTGCACCGCCTGCTCGCCGGGCACCTGGCCGGTGACCAGGTACTCGCCCAGCGCGTCATCACGCTCGGCGGCGTTCGCCGGATACCACTTCAGCGGCTCGCTCTTGGCCAGCGGTTGCTGCGAGTCGCGCAGCGGCGTGTTGTTGGTGCGCCAGTCCTCGTAGCGATCGGCGTTCGCGCCGTATCCGACCAGCAGACGGAAGTCGATGTCGGTCGCTTCCGGATAGCCGTCGGCCGCGATGCGGTAGCGCGGGAAGCCGGCCTTCTCGTAGACGCCCACGACCTTGTCGCGCAAATTGGCCGCGCCTTTCTTGGTGGCTGCATCCTGCAGCGCCTTGTCCGTCAGCATCGAGCCGCCGATCAGCGCCGCGCCCGAGCACTCGTGGTCCGCGGTCACGATGACCAGCGTGTCGCCGTTCTCGCGCGCGAAGTCCTGCGCGACCTGGACCGCGCGGTCGAACTCGATGGTGTCCAGCATCCAGCGCTCGCTGTCCATGTTGTGCGCCTGCTTGTCGATGGACGCGCCTTCGATCATCAGCACGAAGCCCTTGGGCTGCTTCTTCAGCGTCGCGATCGCGGCCTTGGCCATCTCGTCCAGCATCGGCTGGTCGGGGAAGCCGTAATCGTCGACGACGCTGCCGCCGCCCAGTCCCTTCTTCACGCCGCGGCGGCCGTCGATCTTGTCCAGCGCCACGTTCATGTTGGAGAACGCGAACAGGCCCAGCAGCTTGTCCGCGCCCTGGCCGGCGATGGCCGCGTCCAGCTCGGACTTGGTCGGCGCGTAGCGGTAGCCGGCGGACTGGAACTCCTTGATCAGGTCGCGGTCCTTGTCCTTGGCGCCCGGCGCGGCGCCCCAGCGCTTGACGATCTCCGCCGTGTGCGGATCGGTGGCGGAGAAGGCGTAGTCGTTGGCCTCCGCGCGCTCCGAGCCCGGCGTCCCTGCCGGCAGGAACCACTTGCGGCCGCCGCCCATCAGCACGGTCAGGCCGGTGCGCGAGCGGTCGTCGAAGAACTGGTCGACGATGCCGGTGCCCGCGCCGCGGTTGCTGGTGTGGACCGCGTTGCCCGCAGGCGTGGCATCGAACACGTCGGCCGTGGTCACGATGCCCAGCGCCTTGCCTTGCGTGCGGTGCAGGTACTCGGACAGGTATTCGATGCGCGGGTTGTCGAAGGCGTCGACGGTGTCGTCGGGGAACACGCCCTCTTCATTGTTGTTGTTCTTGTTGCCAGAGACGTAGGAGGTCATGCCCGGCGAGGAGTCGGTGACGATGGAGTTCAGCGACGAGGTCTTCACCAGCGCGGTCGCCGGGAAGGTGTCCATGGCCAGCGGCTGGATGGCCTTGCCCTGCGCATAGCCGCCCTTGACGATGCGCGCCGCGGTGCGCTGCGCCGCGCCCATGCCGTCGCCCAGCAGGATGATGACGTTCTTGATCTTGGGGCCCATCGCGGCGGCGAAGGGGATGACGTCGAAGTTGCCGGTGGCGCTGACCTTCTGGCCGTCGGCCTGCGTGGCCTCGACGCTGAACTGGTGGCGGCCGGGCTTCTCGATGCCCATCGCGCGCACGGTGGCGATCGCGGTCTCGGCGCTCACGCCCTTGACGCAGCCGGCGGCGCAGTCGCGCAGCGCGACGGACGCGTCGACCGGCTTGCCGTCGATCAGGAAGCGCGCGGCGTTGATGCGCTGACCGGCGTCCGGCTTGATCGTCGCCTGCAGGTCGAAGCGCTGCCCCGGCAGGAAGCGTGCGATGACGGGCTCGGGCTGGCCGCTGGAGAACAGCTCGCTCGGCGGCGTCAGGCGGGTGACGGTCGGGGCCGCTTGCGCGGTCAGCGCCAGCAGCGCGCAAGCGCCGGCGATCAGGGAAGGCAGGTGTTTCATCGAAGTGGACCGGAGTCGGAGAAATCGGAAGGACCGCGCGCGACGGCCGCGGACCGGATGCGTGGAACGAGGTGTGGCGCCGGCCTCAATGCCCGTGGCCATCGGCCTGGGCGGCCGAGGCCTGCGATTCGAGCGCGCCGGCGGGCAGTTGCAGGCGGACCCAGGACACGCGCCCGGACTCGTCCTCGAGGCGGCCCACCGACAGCGTGCCGGTCAGCACCACCAGGCCCGCGCGATGGGCGATCAGGCGTTCCTTCTGCGCCGGGTCCAGTAGCACGGTGACGGTGGCGGCGGGCAGGTCGTCGGCCTCGCCGTCGGCGTGCTCGCTCATGCGCACGGGGCGCGGCGTGAACCAGAAGCGACCGGGTTTAGCGTTCTCCTGCGCGACCATGTAGCCCACCATGCGGACCTGGCGGCCGTCGGCGCCGCGCAGCGCGTCGGACAGCTCCAGGCCGGCCGGACCGATCGGGGTCTTGAAGAACTGGGCGAACTTGAGGTCCAGGGCCGCCGCGGCCGGGGCGGCGGACGTCGAGGTGGTCGCGGTCAATGCGCTGGAATCGGTCGCGGGGTCGGCCCGGACCAGGGAGGTGGCGAGGATCGCGGCGAGGGCCGTGCTCAGCAGGGCGGCACGGCGGGCAAGCCGCATGCCATTGGGATGTGTGGCGCGCATGGGCGCGGATTCTTTCCATCGCGCATGACGGTTCCGTGACTGTGCGTCGAATGCTCGCTTTTCCAGCTTGACCCGGGCGCCGCATCACGCGAAGCTGGTCCGCGCTCCGGGATCGCCGACGGAGCGACCCAGGCGCCGACAGAGCGCCCCGCATCCCGACGTCATGTCGGCAGGCTCGGCGAGCGCCAAAGGGAGTCCATGAACACGCACGACGAGCGGCCTGCGTTGCAGGCGCTGAACGCGCTCTACGGCCGCCGCGCCGCGGTCTACGACTACGAGCTGATGCCGGTGGCGCCGCTGCGCCGCGAGGCGATCGCGGCATTGGACCTGCAGCCGGGCGAGACGGTGCTGGACATCGGCGCCGGCACGGGGCTCAGCCTGCCCGGTCTGTGCGAGGCTGTCGGCCCGAACGGCCGCGTCATCGCCGTCGAGCCCTGCGAAGCCATGATGCGGCAAGCCCGCGAGCGCAGCCGCGCCGACCACCTCGGCGCCCCCGTCGACTTCCTGGCCGCCGCGGCGCAGGACGCGCCCTATGAGGCCGCGCTCGGCGAGCGGCGCGCGGACGCGGCGCTGTTCTTCTTCACCCACGACGTGCTGCAGAGCATCGCGGCGCTGGAGCGCGCGCTGGCGGTGCTCAAGCCGGGCGGACGCGTCGTCGCGGCGGGACTGGCCTGGGCGCCACCCTGGCTGCCGCTGAGCAATCTGTTCGTGCTGGGCGCGGCGGCGCATTCAGTGACGCGCATGGACGGACTGGACTGCCCGTGGCGCCAGCTTGAGGCCCGAATGAAAGAGGCGGAGGTCGAGCGCCGCTGGCTCGCCTCCGCCTATCTGCTACGGGGTCGGCGCTGAGCCGATACCCTCGTCGCGTTCGTAGCGCTCATCGCGCTCGTTGCGCTCGTCGGATTTCGGGCTCGCTCAATCCTCCTGCGGGATGAAGATCCACATCAGCAGGTAGAGCAGCGGACCGACGCCGCCGCACAACGTCAGGCCGACGAAGACGATGCGCCAGAACCAGGACGTGATGCCGGTGAGCCGCGCGATGCCGCCGCACACGCCGCCGATCCAGCGATCGTCGCGGCTGCGACGCAGCGCGTTGATCGCGTTGATGGCGGGCGCGCCGCCCTGCGGCGTCGCGTAGCGGGCCGAGCCGTGCGACGCGCTGTCGGGGCCGTAGGCCGTGCCGGTGGGGCCCGTCGATGTCCAGGCCCCGGAGGTCCCGGCGCCGGCCGCACCGGCGGTGCCGGCGGTCTCGCCGGTCAGCACGCGGGCCTTGGCCTTGGCGAACTCCTCGTCGCTGAGGATGCCGCGCTGATGCAGATCGGCCAGACGGTTGAGTTCTTCGCTGTCGGACATGGGGAGCTCCTTTCGATGTCGGGCATCTCGTGATGCCATGGAGCGAAGACTACGCAGCGCGTCGCCGCGGCGCGCGCCGGATGCGACCAACTGCGGAGTCATGCGATAGGCCGCTGAAGACTAGGATGCACGCCATGACATCCCTTGCCACCATCGAACTGCAAACCCGCGAAACGCCCCGCTTCAGCATCCTGGTGCTGCACGGCCTGGGCGCGGACGGCAACGATTTCGTGCCCGTGTGCCAAGCGCTGGACCTGCGTCCGGTGCTCGCGCTCGGCGGGCTGCGCTTCGTGCTGCCCACCGCGCCGGAGATCCCGGTCACCCTCAACGGCGGCATGCGCATGCGGGCCTGGTACGACATCCGCAACGGCGACCTGACCCGCCGCGAGGATGCCGACGGCGTGCGCGCCTCGCAGGCCTTGATCGAAGAACTCATTGCCCGCGAGGAACGCGATCACGGCATCCCGCCGGAGCGCGTCGTGCTGATGGGCTTCTCGCAAGGCTGCGCGATGACGCTGATGACCGGCCTGCGCCACGCGCGCCGGCTGGCCGGTCTGGTCGGCCTGTCCGGCTACCTGCCGCTGCTGGAGACCACCGAGGCCGAGCGCCATGCGGCCAACGCGGCCACGCCCATCTTCCTGGCCCACGGCACGAACGACGGCGTGGTCGTGCCGGCTCGCGCGCAGGCCTCGCTGGCCGAGCTTCGCCGGCTTGGCCACGAGGTCGAGTGGCACGAGTACCCGATGGCCCACGAAGTCAGCATGGACGAGATCCAGGCCCTGCAGGCCTGGCTGGTGAAGACGCTGACGGCCGCCGCCGGCTGAGCCCCGGCGGGCGCAGAGCCGACCGCGCGAGCGCCCTTCAACCCGGCGCGGCGAACACCGCACAAGCGGTGTCCGTCGGGGTTGTGGCGGGCCCGAAACCTGGGGAATGTCTTCGTTCCGGGCGAGGGGGCGCTTGCTATAACCCCGCCCCATGCACCCTTCCCTGCTCAAGTCCCTGCCGGCGCTGTCGCTGGCCCTCCTGCCCCTGGCGCCGCTGAGCGCGG
This sequence comes from Roseateles sp., assembly GCF_039595295.1. GTDB lineage: Bacteria > Pseudomonadota > Gammaproteobacteria > Burkholderiales > Burkholderiaceae_C > Roseateles. Next base: position 43,029 of record NZ_JBCNLU010000013.1, on the reverse strand, counting down.
CCACGCCGCCGCAGTCCGCCACCCCGGTCGCGGCCGCCGCGGCCTCGGTCGTCGCGCCGGCCTCCGCCAAGCTGCCCATCACCCACGACGTCTACGCCACCTGGCGCAGCATCCAGGGCACGCAGCTCAGCCGTGACGGCCAGTGGGTCGCCTACGCGCTGGTCGCCCAGGAGTCCGATGGCGAGCTGGTCGTGCGCCACGTCGCCGACGGCCGCGAGTACCGCGCCCCGCGCGGCACCGCGCCCGCCTTCAGCGCCGACGGCCGCTTCGTCGCCTTCGCCGTGCAGCCGACGCGGGTCGAGCTCGACAAGGCCAAGAAGGACAAGAAGAAGGGCGAGGACGCGCCCAAGGCCGGCGCCGCGCTGATGGACCTGGCCACCGGCAAGGTCGAGATCGTCGAGCGCGTCAAGCGCTTCGCCTGGGGCAAGGACGGCGGCCAGACCCTGGCCCTGCTGCTCGACGCGCCGCTGAAGAAGGACGGCGCGAAGGACGCTCCCGCCAAGGCCGATCGCGATGATGCGGCCGATGGCATCGATGGCGAGGCCGTCGCTTCGGCCGCCTTCGATGCGGTGACCGGCAACGGTCTCGACCAGGAAGCCGCGGGGGAAGGCGGCGCGGGCGGACCGTCGGCCAAGAAGGCCCCCGGCACCGAGCTGATCCTGATCGACGCCGCGACCCGTGAGCGTCACGCGTTCAAGGACGTGTCCGACTTCGCCTGGGCGCGCCAAGGCAACCTGCTGGCCTACACCGTGTCGGTGAAGGAGCCCGCCAAGGAAGCCCCGAAACCCAAGACCGCACCGGCGACGGCAGCTGCGGTGCCTGCGGCTTCCGCCGCGTCGGGCGCGGCCACCACGCCGCCGGTCGACGCGAAGGCGCAAGCCAAGGCCGACGCGCCCGCCGATGCCAAGGCGCCCGCCAAGGCCGCCGCCGACGACACCGCTCGCGAGGGCGTGTATGTCGTCGATCCGGCCGAGCCGGGCAAGTCGCGCGCGGTGCTGAGCGGCGCCGGCCACTACAAGCAGCTGCGCTTCGACGAGGAAGGCCGCCAGTTGGCCTTCGTCACCAATCGGGACCACCTGGCCGTGACCGCCGCCGCCAAGCGCAAGGCGGCCGAGGACAAGGCCAAGGCGTCCGACAAGTCGGCCAAGTCCGCTGACGCCAAGGCGGAAGAGACCAAGCCCGACGCCAAGCCGGAGCCGACGCCGTTCAAGCTCTTTCTGTGGAAGGCGGGTGCGGAGTCCGCCTCGGTGCTGGTCAGCGGCGACACCGCCGGCATGCCCTCGGGCTGGACGCCCAGCGAGCATGCAGCGCTGAGTTTCAGCAAGGACGGCCAGCGCCTGTTCCTGGGCACGGCCGAGCTGCCCGCCGCCGAGCCCAAGGATGCGCCCGATCCGGTGAAGGTTGATCTGTGGCACTGGAAGGATCCGGAGCTGCAATCGGCGCAGAAGGTCAAGGCCGAGCGCGAACGCGCGCGCAGCTACCGCGCCGTCGTGCACCTGGGCACCGACGTGGATCAGGCGCGCTTCGTGCAACTCGCGACCAAGGACCTGCCCACGGTGCAGGTCAACGAGAACAGCCGCGTCGCGCTGGGCCTCAGCGAGCTGCCCTATCGCCAGCTGATGTCCTGGGAAGGCATGTACTTCGACGCCTACGCGGTGGACCTGCAGACCGGCGCGGCCAAGCCGCTGGGCCGCAAGCTACGTCACGCGCCCAAGCTGTCGCCGGCCGGCAAGTACGTGCTGGGCTTCGACGCCAACGCGGTGCGCTGGATGGCCTGGCGCACCGACACCGGCGAGGCGATCAACCTGACCGGCAAGATCAAGTCGCGCTTCGACAACGACGATCGCGACGTGCCGGACCTGCCCTCGCCCTACGGCGCGGCCGGCTGGACCGCCGATGACGACAGCGTCGTCATCTACGACAAGTTCGACCTCTGGTCCATCCAGCCCGCCACCGGCAAGTCCCGGAACCTGACGCAAGGCTGGGGCCGCAAGCAGGGTCTGGAGCTGCGCGTGGTGCCGCTCGATCCCGAGGACGCGGAAGCCAAGCCCTTGCCGGCCGACACGCTGACGCTGGCCGGCACGCAGGACGTGTCGCGCGCCAGCGGCTATTACCGCGTGGACGCGACGGGCGGCCTGCCCAAGACGCTGATCCAGGATGACAAGATGATCGGCGGCCTGATCAAGGCCAAGAACGCCGACCGCGTCGTCTTCACGCAGCAGACTTTCAGCGAGTTCCCGGACCTGTGGACCGCGACGCTGGGCCTGCAGTCGCCGAGCAAGATCAGCGACGCCAATCCGCAGCAGGCGCAATACGCCTGGGGCACGCAGGAGCTGATCGAGTACACCGCGGCGGACGGCAAGAAGCTGCGGGCGCTGCTGGCCAAGCCGGCCGGCTTCGACCCGAAAAAGCAGTACCCGATGATGGTCTACATCTACGAGAAGATGACGGACAACCGGTACCGCTACGTGCCGCCGGCGCCGAGCCAGAACATCAACGTCTCGCGCTACGTGTCCAACGGCTACCTCGTGCTGCGTCCGGACATCGTCTACACGACGGGTCATCCGGGCAAGAGTGCGATGAACACGGTGCTGCCGGCGATCCGCCAGCAGATCGCCAAGGGTTACGTGGATCCGAAGCGGGTGGGCATCCAGGGTCACAGCTGGGGCGCGTACCAGATCAACTACCTGATCACGCACACCAACATGTTCCGCGCGGCCGAGGCGGGCGCGTCGATGGCCAACATGATCAGCGGCTACGGCGGCATCCGCTGGGGCGCGGGCATCAGCCGCGCGTTCCAGTACGAGCACGGTCAGAGCCGCATCGGCAGCACGCCGTGGGAGCGTCCGGACCTGTACGTGGAGAACTCGCCGATCTTCCGGGTCGACAAGGTCACCACGCCCTACCTGACCATCCACAACGACGATGACGACGCGGTGCCCTGGTACCAGGGCATCGAGTTCTTCACCGCGCTGCGCCGCCTGGGCAAGGAAGCGTACTGGTTCAATTACAACGGTGAGAAGCACGGCCTGCGGGACCGGGACAACACCAAGCACTACACCGTGCACATGGCCGAGTTCTTCGACCATTACCTGCTGGGCAGCCCGCGTCCGACGTGGATGGACCAGCCGGTGCCCTATCTGGAGCGCGGCAAGCGTGACGTGATGGGGATGTTCAAGCCGGTGGTGAAGCCGGAGGCGACCGCGGTGGCCAAGGAAGGATCGGCCGGCGCGACGCCCGCGGCGAAGTAAGCCCTCCTGAGCCCCTCGCCCGCTTGCGGGAGAGGGGTTGGGGAGAGGGCCGGTGAGCGTCCAGAGCGCGAGTCGGAGCGGGTCCGACTGCGATTGACGCTCCGCAGCCTGCGACGGCCCTCTCCCCCCGCCCTCTCCCACTTCGCGGGCGAGGGAGCTTCAAGCGCCCTCCCCACTCACGCACCGCGCCGTTCAAGCGCCGCGCCGTTCAAGCGACCGCATCTCCCCCCAGCAGCCCGCGCTCCAAGCGCTGCCGCCGCGCCTGCGCCGGCGAGAACATCTCGATCAGCGCCGCCATCATGGCCTCCGCCTTGGCCGAGTTGTCCCCGCCGTAATTGCAGACGTACACGTCCAGCGTCACCGACGCGATCTCCGGCCAAGTGTGCAACGCCGCGTGGGACTCCGCCAGCAGCAGCATGCCGGTGACGCCGCCCGGCTGCCCGTCCGGCGCATCGGGGAAGCGGTGCCATTGCTCGCCGACGACGCTCAGCCCGGCGGCCTCGGCGGCGGCGCGGGTGCGCGATGCGAGTTCGTGCTCATCGACCAGCAGCGTCAACAAGGGACAGCCGGAGAGGTCGGCGGTGAGATGCAGGCCGTTCATGGCGGCGCAGTGTAGGGCCGCGAACAGCCCAGGACTCAATCCGCCGGCTGCCCCGCCTCAGCCAGCAGCGCGCGGCATCGCTCTTCATGCTGGGCGATCTCCGCCATCGTCACCTCGATGTCGCTGAGCTGCTGATGCAACTGCCGGCGATGCTGCTGCAACACCTCGAGGAACGCGCGCAACTGCGCGACCGTATCCGCCTGGCTGTCATACATGTCGACCAGCTGCTTGATCTCCTGCAGCGCCAGTCCCAGCCGCTTGCCGCGCAGCGTCAACTTCAGCCGCGTGCGATCGCGCTGCGTGTAGACGCGATTGCGCCCGGCGCGAGCCGGCGTCAGCAGGCCCATGTCCTCGTAGAAGCGAATGGCGCGCGGCGTGATGTCGAACTCGGCCGCCAGCTCGGTGATGGTGAACAGCGGACCGCCAGGATCGGCATCCGACGGGGTGTCACCTAGGCTCGGACGCGGTTCGGTGCTCATGGCTACACTGGCAAATGACGTTGACGTAAACGTAAGTCTAAAGTCTAAAGAGTCCTCAGCCATGGCCAATCCCCGCGAATCGGAACTCTCCTATCCCATGGGCGACGCCCTGCCCGCCCCCGGCGCGACGCTGGACGTGGCGCCCGGCGTCCGCTGGGTCCGCATGGGACTGCCCTTCGCGCTGGACCACATCAACCTCTGGCTGCTGCGCGACCGCATCGACGGCCGCGAAGGCTGGTCCATCGTCGACTGCGGCATCCACAGCGACACGACCCAGCAGAACTGGGAGCGCGTCTTCGCCGAGCACCTGGACGGCCTGCCCGTGCTGCGCGTGCTGGTGACGCATTTCCACCCCGACCACATGGGCCTGGCCCACTGGCTGACCGAGCGCTGGCAGTGCCGGCTCTGGATCAGCGCGACCGACTATCAGCTCGCCAAGCTGGCCTCGTCCTCGACGGTGGGCATGGGCGGCGAGGCGGCGGCGGCCTTCTTCGGCAGCCACGGCCTGAGCGATCCGGAAGCGCTGGCCAAGATCCGCGGCCGCGCCAGCTATTACCCGAGCATGGTGCCCGCCGTGCCGGCCGCATTCCGTCGTCTGCTCGACGGCATGAGCGTCGAGATCGGCGGCCACGCCTGGCGCTGCATCGTCGGCTACGGCCACGCGCCCGAGCACATCAGCCTGTTCAGCGACACGCTGGGCATCCTGATCTCCGGCGACATGGTGCTGCCGCGCATCTCGACGAATGTCTCGGTCGTGGACGTGGAGCCCGAGGCCGATCCGCTGACGCTGTACCTGGACTCGCTGGCCCGCCTGCTGCCGCTGCCCGAGGACACGCTGGTGCTGCCGGCCCACGGCAAGCCCTTCCGAGGTCTGCGCTCGCGCATCGATCAACTGCAGGAGCACCACGCCGAGCGCCTGGCCGAAGTCGTCGATGCCTGCACCGCCAAGCCCTGCCACGCGGCGGAGCTGCTGCCGATGATGTTCCGCCGGCCGCTGGACCTGCATCAGACGACCTTCGCCATGGGCGAGGCGGTCGCCCACTTGAACCGGCTCTGGCTGGCGGGCACGCTGACGCGCACGCTGGACGCGGACGGCGTCTACCGGTTCTCTGCTTGAGCGGGTGGGGGATGGCGCGCCCGGGTCGCCGGGGCGCTGCTGCTGTCTGAATCGCTGAGCGCGGAATCAGTCGCCGCCGCCCCGATCGGGGCAGCGGCGCTGAGCCTTTATGCATCAGTTTGACGGTTGCCAGCGCGGATCGACCTGGCGCAGCCTCGGGGCTGGGGGATCCTGGCGCCACCGGGAGAGAACCTTTTGCGCGGTTGCCTCAGATGCGGTGATGACAGCGCTGGCGAGTGTGCGCGTCACTCATTTGAGTCACAAGCCCCCCCAAAGGGGGAAACGAGAACTCTTCACCTTACCGAGATAAGTCATTGACCGATCACGGGTCCGTGATCAGGCATCTCGATCGCTCGGTGTTCAGGCCTCGTCCATCAGCGGCAGCACGGCCTGCTTGAGGCGGTCTCGGGCCAGCTCGTAATCCGGCATCACCGAACGCACCACGGCCCAGAAGCGCGGGCTGTGGTTCATCTCCTTGAGGTGGGCCAGCTCATGCGCGACGACGTAATCGATCAGCGCGGGCGAGAAGTGGATCAGCCGCCAGTTGAGCCGGATCATCCCGTCGGCGCTGGCGCTGCCCCAGCGCGTCTGCGCCGAGGACAGCCGCAGCCCGGTCATGGTCACGCCCAGCGGCTCGGCGAAATGGCGGCAGCGCTGCTCGAAGCGCTGGCGCGCCTGGCGTTGCAGCCAGGCTTGCACCGTGTCGCGGATCTGGTCCGGCGCCGCGTCCTGCGGCAGGCCGATGTAGAGCATGCGGCGCGCGACGCTGGCCAGCGTGGGCTGAGCATCGGCCTGACCTTCGTCGAGCCGGGCTCCGGTCAACGCCGGATCCAGCACCACGATCAGCGGCTCGCCCAGATAGGGGAGCGAGCAACCGTCGCCCCAGTGCACCCGCGCGGCCTGCGTGCGGCGGGCGCGCTCGCGCTGCTCGACCAGCTTGCGCAGGATCCACTCGCCCTTCTGCTGGAGCGCCTTGTCGATGTCGCCCAGCGGCACCCACTTCGGGGCCGACACGCGCAGGCCGTCCTCGCTCACGGTGAAGCCGATGCTGCGGCGGCGCGCGCGCTTGAGGTCGTAGGGGACGGACTGGCCTTGCAGCAAGACCTGGCGCGTGCTGGCGCCGTCCGCGCGCGGACGCGGCGGCGTGACGACGGGATCAGGCGCGGGACGCGGCGGCTTGGGCTCGGGCTCGCTGTCGAAGAGCGACAGCTGGGTGAAGTTCAGCAGTCCGGCCAGGCCCCGCAGCTTGGAAGGGAGCATGGGCTGCGAGTGTAATCAGGCCTTCGCCGGCGCGGGCGGCTGAGCCGATGCCGCGCTGCCGGGGTCGCCCGCCGGATAGGCCGCCGGGTCGAGCACGCGCATCTCGGTCTCGATCCATTGCTGGACTTCCTTCATCAGCTCCGCCGGGTTGCGGCCGGTGCTGGGGATCATCGGGCCGATGGACACGTCGATCACGCCCGGGCGCAGCAGGAAGCTCTTGCGCGGCCAGCAGGTGGCCGAGTTCATCGCGATCGGGATCACCGGCTGACCGGTCTCGACGGCCAGCCGGGTGCCGCCGCTCTTGTAGTCGCCGGCCTTGCCGCGCGCCACGCGCGTGCCTTCCGGGAACATGATCACCCAGTTGCCCTGCGCGGCGATGCGCTTGCCCTGCGCGGCGACCTTGTTCCAGGCCTCGCTGCGCTTGCTGCGGTCGATATGGATCATGTCCAGCCGCGCCATGGACCAGCCGAAGAACGGGATGTAGATCAGCTCGCGCTTGAAGACGTAGGCCAGCGGACGCGGCATCAGCATCGGGTAGGCGAAGGTCTCCCAGGTCGACTGGTGCTTGGACAGCAGAATGGCCGACTGCTTGGGATCGGTCGGCAGATGTTCCATGCCGCGCACGCGCCAGCGCACGCCGCAGATCAGCCGCGCGCCCCAGATCGCGACGCGCAGCCAGCCGGCGCACATCCAGTACAGCCGGGTGCTGTTCAGGAACAGCGAGCACACCACGACCGCCGTGCCCCAGGGGACGACGGTGACGATCAGGTAGAGGACGAAAAGAAGGGAACGCAGGACGAGCATCAGCTCAGATCTCCGGGGCCGGTGGCGGGTTGGATGGATTCGCCGCGCGACTCGGCGCGCGCACGGCGGTCCTGGAGGATGAGCGCGTCGGCGAACGCGGACAGGTCCTGATGCACGCGGGTGCCGGGCACCAGCGCGAGTTGCTCTTGCAGCTGCACCTCGTCCACCTCGCCCAGGCGGTCGCCGCGCAGCAGGTGCGGGACGCAGCCGGCGTTGCGCGCGGTCTGCACGTCGCGGACGCTGGCGCCGACCATGTGCACCTGCGGGAGGTCCACGCCGAAGCGCTCGCCGATCTGCTCGATCAGGCCGGGCAGCGGCTTGCGGCAGTTGCAGTTTTCTTCCGGGGCATGCGGGCAGAAGAAGGCGGCGTCCAGGCGACCGCCCTTCTCCGCCAGCAGCTGGTTCAGGCGCAGGTGGATCGCGTTCAGCGAGGCCATGTCCAGCAGGCCGCGGCCGATGCCGGGCTGATTCGTGGCCAGCACCGTGTGCCAGCCGGCGTGATTCAGCCGGGCGATCGCCTCGAGCGCGCCGGGCAGCGGCTCGAGTTCCTCGGGCGCCTTGACGTGGTCGTCGCGGTAGCGGTTGATGGTGCCGTCACGGCCCAGGATCACCAGCTTCATGCCGTGCGGATGGTCGGACCGATTGGGCATGGCGGGCTCCGATGAACGTGGGCGGTGAGGGTTTGACCAGACGCGTCGATCAGACCGCCAGACGCGACAGGTCGGCGACGCGGTTCATCGCCTCGTGCAGCTGCTTGAGCAGTGCCTGGCGATTGGCGCGCAGCGCGGCGTCCTCGGCATTGACCATCACGTCGTCGAAGAATGCGTCAACCGGCGCCTTCAGCGCCGCCAGCGCCTTCAACGAGCCGGCGTAATCATGCTGCTCGAACAGCTGATCCGCCTGCGGCTTCACGCCGGCCAGTGCGTCGGCCAGGGCCTTCTCGGCGGCCTCGACCAGCAGCGCGGGCTTCACCTCGGTCGGGAGCTCGCCCTCGACTTTCTTGAGGATGTTGCCCACGCGCTTGTTGGCCGCGGCCAGCGAAGCGGACTCGGGCAGCGCCGCGAACGCGCGCACCGCTTCCAGGCGCTTGGGCACGTCGCCCAGGCGGGTCGGGTTGAGCGCCAGCACCGCGTCGACTTCCTGGGCGCTGTAGCCCTGGTCGCGCAGGCTCACGGCCAGCCGGTCGGAGAAGAAGCCCAGCAGCGCCTCGCTCGGATCCTGGATCAGCTCGCCGAACGCGGGCAGCGCGCCGCGGATGAGTTCCGGCAGCTCCAGGTTCATGTGGTTCTCGACCAGGATGCGGATCACGCCCAGCGCATGGCGGCGCAGCGCAAAGGGATCCTTGTCGCCGGTGGGCAGCTGGCCGATGCCGAACAGACCGACCAGGGTCTCCAGCTTGTCGGCCAGCGCGACCACGGTGCCGGTGTGGTTGCGCGGCAGCGCGTCGCCGGCGAAGCGCGGCTTGTAATGGTCCTCGATGGCCTTGGCCACGCCGTCGCGCAGGCCTTCATGGCGCGCGTAGTAGCCGCCCATGATGCCTTGCAGCTCGGGGAACTCGCCCACCATGTCGGTCAGCAGGTCGGCCTTGGCCAGCAGCGCGGCTTCCTTGACCTTGCTGTCCAGGACGTCGAACTCGTCCTTGGCCTCGACCGTGTAAGGATGCTGCGCCATGCGCAGCTGGTTCACGATGGCATGGGCGATCGCGACCACGCGCTGCGTGCGATCGCCCTGGCTGCCCAGCTTGCCGTGATAGACGACCTTGTCCAGGCCCTCGACGCGCGACGCCAGCGTCTTCTTGCGGTCCTGGTCGAAGAAGAACTTGGCGTCGGCCAGGCGCGGGCGCACCACGCGCTCGTTGCCCTCGACGACCTTGGACGCGTCCGCCGGATGCACGTTGCTGACCACCAGGAAGCGGTGGGTCAGCTTGCCGTGGCCGTCCAGCAGCGGGAAGTACTTCTGGTTGGCCTTCATCGTCAGGATCAGGCATTCCTGAGGGACGGCCAGGAAGTCGGGCTCGAACTGGCACGACAGCACGTTGGGCAGCTCGACCAGCGCGTTCACCTCGTCCAGCAGCTCGGGCGCGTCGATGGGCGTCAGGCCCAGCGGGGCGGCCTGGGCCTGCAGCTGGCGCACGATCTCGTTGCGGCGCTGCTCGAAGCTGGCGATCACGCCGCCCTCTTCCCGCAGCTGCTGCTCGTAGCTGTCGGCATTCTTGATCTCGATGGATTCGAGTTTGGATTCGAAGCGATGACCGCGCGTCGTGCGCCCCGACTTCAGGCCCAGCGCGGTAACCGCCACCACCTCGTCGCCATGCAGCGCGACCAGGCCGTGGGCCGGGCGGACGAACTTGACATCGCTCCAGCCGTCGGCCAGCTGATAGGTCATGACCTTGGGAATCGGCAGCTTGGCCAGCGCCTCGTCCAGCGCCTTCTGCAGACCGTCCTGCAGCGAGGCGCCGGCGACGACGGTGTCCAGGAACAGCGCCTCTGCCTTGCCGTCCGGCGCGCGCTTGAGCGAGGGCACGACCGACGCATCGGCGCCGACGGCAGCCAGCTTCTTCAGCAGGGCGGGCGTCGGATTGCCCGAGGCGTCCAGCGCCACGGCCACGGGCATCAGCTTCTGCTGCACGGCGCGGTCGGCCGCTTTCGAAGCGACGCCCGCGACGTGCACGGCCAGACGGCGCGGCGTGGCGAACGCGGTGACGGCCGCGTCGGCCGGGGTCAGGCCTTGCGCCTTGAGCGCCTCGGCCAGCACCGACGAGAAGGCCTCGCCCAGCTTTTTCAGCGCCTTGGGCGGCAGTTCCTCGACGAACAGTTCAACCAGAAGATTCTTGGTGCTCATGCTGCTGCTTCCCCGGCTCAGGCGGCGGCCTTCTTGTCCGCGGACTTCTCCGCCTTCGCCGACTGCTCGACGTTCTTCTTCTCGATCTGGGCGATCACCTCGTCGGCCCAGTCCTTGGGCGCCATCGGGAAGCCCAGGCGGGCACGGCTGTCGACGTAACCCTGCGCGACCGCGCGCGCCAGGTTGCGGATGCGGCCGATGTAGGCGGCACGCTCGGTGACGCTGATCGCGCCGCGCGCGTCCAGCAGATTGAACGTGTGCGCGGCCTTGAGCAGCTGTTCATACGCGGGCAGCGCCAGCCGCACGTCCATCAGGTCCTTGGACTTGCGCTCGTAGGCGCCGAAGGCGCCCAGCAGGAAGTCCACGTCGCTGTGCTCGAAGTTGTAGGTCGACTGCTCGACCTCGTTCTGATGGAAGACGTCGCCGTAGGTCAGGCCGTCGGTGTAGACCAGGTCGTACACGGACTCCTTGCCCTGCAGGTACATGGCCAGGCGTTCCAGGCCGTAGGTGATCTCGCCGGTGATGGGCTTGCAGTCGATGCCGCCGACCTGCTGGAAGTAGGTGAACTGCGTCACCTCCATGCCGTTGAGCCAGACCTCCCAGCCCAGGCCCCAGCAGCCCAGCGTGGGGTTCTCCCAGTCGTCCTCGACGAAGCGCACGTCGTTCTGCTTCAGGTCGAAGCCCAGCGCTTCCAGCGAGCCGAGATAGAGCTCCAGGATGTTGGCGGGCGCCGGCTTGAGCACGACCTGGAACTGGTAATAGTGCTGCAGGCGATTGGGGTTCTCGCCGTAGCGGCCGTCCTTGGGGCGGCGGCTGGGCTGCACGTAGGCGGCCTTCCAGGGCTCGGGGCCGAGCGCGCGCAGGAACGTGGCGGTGTGGCTGGTCCCGGCGCCGACCTCCATGTCATAGGGCTGCAGCAGCGCGCAGCCTTGCTTGGACCAGTACTCCTGCAAGCGGAGGATCAGTTGCTGGAAAGTCAGCATGGGCGTCGGGCCGTGGATCGGGCGTTGGGGGAAAGCGCCCGATTCTATGTGTCCTCGGAAGAGCGATCGGCGAGCGCGGCCACCCTGTTGCGGCAGGCCCGCAGCCGATTCAGGCGGCGACCGCGTCCACCGGTCAGCGATGGCCGCGCGCCGCTCGGCGCGCCAGCGCCGCCGGGGCGATCAGCAGCACCGCCAGCGCCCACAGCGGCCACAGGCCCAGCGCCGCGAGCCAGCGCGCATAGGGCGTGACGCCGCTGCGGCCTTCCACCGTCACTTCGAGCACGCCGGCCTTCTCGGCGGGCAGCCGGGCGACGACGCGGCCCAGGTGGTCGACCAGGGCGGTGGCGCCGGTGTTGGTCGCGCGGACGATGGGGCGCTGGAACTCCAGCGCGCGCATCTGCGAGAACTGCAGATGCTGGTCCTGCACCATGCGCGGCCCGAACCAGGCCAGGTTGCTGGCGTTGACCAGCACCGTCGCGGCCGGATCGCCGTGATCGAGCGCGCTGGCGACCACGTCCTCGCCGAACAGATCCTCGTAGCAGATCAGCGGCCGCAGGCGCTGGCCGGCGAAGGGCAGCGCGCGCTGGTGCGTGCCGCTGCCCTGGTCGTCCATCGGGATGTTCATCGCCCTGACGAACCAGTGGAAGCCCGGCGGGATGAATTCGCCGAAGGGCAGCAGATGGCGTTTGCCGTAGTCGTAGGGCTGCGCGAAGCCCAAGCCCACCAGCGAATTGACGAAGCCGTCCTTGTCGTTGCCCAGGAAGGTGCCCAGCAATAGCGGCCGCTCGCGCGCGTCGCGTTGCAGGCGCTGGACATGCTCGTCGTCCAGATAGGCCAGCGGCAGCGGCAGAACCGACTCCGGCGTGATCACGACCTGTCCCCGCGCCGATTCGATCAGCGAAGTGAGGCGGTCGAGGTTCTCGGTGAAGCGCGCACGATCGAACTTCTGATCCTGCGGAATGTTGGGCTGCACCAGCGAGACCGCCAGCGTGCCGGTCGAGCGCGTGAAGTCGTGCGGCAGGAAATGCACCGCGCCGACGACCACGACCAGCGCCGCCAGCAGCGGCCAATGCCGTCTCGCGAGCGAGGCCGCGATCAGCGCCGCCACCGCGGTGATGCCGTAGACGCCGATGTAGGGCGCCAGCGTGGCCAGCGGACCTTGCGCATGCGCGTAGCCGCTGGCGATCCAGGGGAAGCCGGTGAACAGCGTGGCGCGGGCGAGCTCCGCCGCGAGCCACAGCCCGGCGAAGGCGAGCGCCTGGCGGAGCGGAGCGCGCTTCGCGTCGGCATGGCCGACGGCATCGCCGATGGCATCGGCATGCGCCGCGCCGCCGCCGGTGAAGCGCGCCGCCAGGCCCATCGCCAGCGCGTAGTAGAGCGACAGGAACAGCGCCAGCAGCAGCACCGCGCCGGCCGACGCGGCCACGGGCAGTTGCCCGAAGTCGTGCATGCTGATGTAGAGCCACCACAGCCCGGAGGCCAACCAGCCGGTGCCGAAGAGCGCGCCGGTGACGGCGGCCCGCCGGGGCCGTGTCGCGCCGCAGGCCCAGAACAGCCAGGTCAGCGTCAGCAGCTGCAGCCACCAGGCCGGGCTGGGGGCGAAGGAGGCGGTGTGCAGCGCGCCCGCGACCAGCGCCAGCGCCGGATGCCGCGCCGCCTGGAGCCAGGACGCGCGCCGCATCAGCCGCTGAGGTCGTCGGCCTCGGCGGCCGGCGCGCGGGTCACCTTGAACCAGCGCACGGCGCCGCCGCGGTTGATCATCACCGAGAAGCGCAGGCCGGCCACCTCGACCGTCTCGCCGCGGCGCGGCACGCGGTTGTGCTCATGCGCGACCAGGCCGCCGATGGTGTCGAAATCGTCCAGCGGGAGCGACAGGCCGAACGCGTGATTCACCGCCTCGATCTGCGCGTCGCCCGCGACGCGGTAGCTGCCGTCGGCCAGCGTGTAGATGCCCGCGTCGCCGTCGCCAACGTCGAATTCATCCTCGATCTCGCCGACGATCTCCTCGAGCACGTCCTCGATCGTGATCAGGCCCGCCGTGTTGCCGAATTCGTCGATGACGATGGCCAGGTGATTGCGGTTGGACCGGAAGTCCCGCAGCAGTTCATTCAGGCCCTTGCTCTCGGGCACGAAAACTGCCGGGCGCAGCAAGGCGCGCAGATTCAGTTCCGGAGCGCGCTGGAGCTTGAGCAGATCCTTGGCCAGCAGGATGCCGATGATGTTGTCCCGCTGACCGTCGTAGACCGGGAAGCGCGAGTGGCCGGTGTCGATCACGGTCGCCAGCAGCTCGTCGGTGCCGGCATGGATGTCCAGCAGGTCCATCCGCGGGGCGGCGACCATGACGTCACCGGCGCTGAGCTCGGCCATGCGCAGGACGCCCTCGAGCATCTGGCGGGATTCGGGCGCGATCAGGTCGCGCTCTTCCGCTTCGGCGAAGTTCTCGATCAGCTCGCTGGTCGAGTCAGGTCCCGGGTGGAGGAATTCCAGGACGCGGTCCAGAAGACCGCGATGGTCGTTGCCACGCCCGCCGTGTTTGGCGGGCCGACTAGGCTGAGGTTCAGACACTGCAGTGTGTGCCGTCGTTGAGGAGGCGCCAGAATAACCGATTGACATTGACATTCGCTTGAAACACAGTCGTCCGCCCTCAGTTGCCGAGGCCCGGACGTTCCCTCGACGGAATCCCCCAGCGCCGTTAGCTCTCTCTTCTCACTGGCTGTACATCATGTCCACCGCTGATACGCAATCCGCCCCCGGGCTCATCCCCGCCACCATCCTCACCGGCTTCCTCGGCTCGGGCAAGACGACGCTGCTCAAGCGCGTGCTGACCGAGACCCACGGCCAGAAGATCGCCGTCATCGAGAACGAATTCGGCGAGGAGAACATCGACAACGACATCCTCGTCAGCGAGACCGAGGAGCAGATCATCCAGCTGAGCAACGGCTGCGTCTGCTGCACCATCCGCGAGGACCTGCGCACCACGCTGGCCGACCTGGCCATGCGCCGCCGCAAGGGCGAACTGGACTTCGAGCGCGTCGTCATCGAGACCACCGGCCTGGCCGATCCGGGCCCCGTGGCGCAGACCTTCTTCATGGATGACGAGATCGCGGAGACCTTCCTGCTGGACTCGATCCTGACGCTGGTCGACGCCAAGCATGCCAACGAGCAGCTGGACACACGCCAGGAAGCGCGCCGCCAGGTCGGCTTCGCCGATCAGATCTTCCTGAGCAAGACCGATCTGGTGGACGACCAGGCGGTGGAGGCGCTCTCGCACCGCATCAAGCACATGAACCCGCGCGCTCCGCAGCAGCGGGTTCATTTCGGCGAGGTGCCGATCAAGGACGTCTTCGACCTGCGCGGCTTCAACCTGAATGCCAAGCTGGAGATCGACCCGGAGTTCCTGTCCGTCGACGACCACGACCACGACCACGACCATGGCCATGACCACGCGCATGGCCACGGACATGACCATGGTCACGAGGGCCACGACCACGCACCCGGCGAGGCCTGCAACCACCCGCACCACCACCATCACGACGACGACGTGAAGTCCTTCGTCTTCCGGTCGGAGCGCGCGTTCAATCCTGCCAAGCTGGAGGATTTCCTGGGCGCGATCGTGCAGGTGTACGGGCCCAAGATGCTGCGCTACAAGGGCGTGCTGAACATGAACGGCACCGACAAGAAGGTGATCTTCCAGGGCGTCCATCAGCTGATGGGCTCGGATCTCGGACCGAAATGGATGCCGGGGGAAAAGAAGGTCAGCAAGATGGTGTTCATCGGTATCGATCTGCCGAAGGACATCCTGATGCAGGGGCTGGAAGGGTGCCTGGCTTAGTGCCACACTCGACGACGGTCTCGGGCGGCGGCGGAGGTGGCTACAATCCGCCGCGCCCGAACCAGGCCCTTGCGCACCGGTGGGAGGCTCCGGCCCCTCATCCCGAGCAGGTAATAAAGAGCCGCTAGGAGAGCAACGTGAGCAAGACACCGGCTTCCAAGACCGCCGCGCCCAAGGCCAGCTCCAAGCCCGCGAAGGCCGCGTCCTCCGCGGACAAGTCCGAGGCGACCGACGCGCCGGACAGCACGGTCTCGCTGCTGGACACGCCCGTCCGGCCCGCGACTCCGACTTCAACCTCGAACCAGAACAGCCGACCCGCCGTGAAGCCTGATCCCAAACTCTCCTCCGCCTGGAAGTCCAAGCCTGGCGCTGAACTGTCCGACGCTGAAGTCCTGGCCATGCCGGACAGCGAATACATGAACGACAAGCAGGTGGACTTCTTCCGCGCCAAGCTGACGCAGCTGAAGGAGGACATCCTGTCCAACGCGGGCGAGACCACCGAGCACCTGCGCGAGGACACCTCCATCGTCCCCGATCCGGCCGACCGTGCCACGATCGAGGAAGAGCACGCGCTGGAACTGCGCACCCGCGACCGCGAGCGCAAGCTGCTGAAGAAGATCATGCAGTCCCTGCAGCGTCTGGACAGCGGCGAGTACGGCTACTGCGACGAGACCGGCGAGCCCATCGGCCTGGGCCGGCTGATCGCCCGCCCGACCGCCACGCTGTCGCTGGAAGCGCAGCAGCGTCGCGAGCTCAAGCAGAAGATGTTTGGCGACTGATTCCGACACGCGCGCATGGCCGACCCCAAAGACGTCAACGGCAAGGACGGCGAAAGCTTCTTCCGCAAGGTGGCGCGTTTCGTCGCCAATCCGACGACCGACTGGGCGGAGATCAACTCCCGCCAGGACGATCCCGAGGCCGATGCGGCCAAGGCGGAGCTGCGGGCGATGGTCGAGCGCAAGCGCCGCAACGACTTCGTGCGCAAGCGCGAGCTCGACATGCTGCGCAAGATTCGGCGCGAGGGCCTGACGCCCGAGCAGTTGGCGGCCCTGGGCGGCCACGCGACCTCGGGCATCGATGAACTGGGCCGCATCAGCGAGATCCAGGGCGCGCGCCGCGACGAGGCCAGCGTCAAAGCCAAGATCGACCAGATCGAGCAGCAAATGGTGGGCGAGGCCTTCGCTCCCACGCAGGTGCAGGGCCAGCACCCCCCCGGATTTTTCGAGACCAGCACGCGTCCGGTGAATTTCGCCATGACGCAGCCGGCCGACCAGATCGTCGCGCGGGTGTCCGACTTCGCGCCCCCGGACGAGATGGAGCGCCTGTCTCTCGCGCCCACCCCGGCGGTGGCCTCGATGGGCGGCGGCATGGCCCCGCTGTCGTCCTCGGCGGCGGCCCCGATCCCGCAGCTCAAGCAGGAGATCCCGACCCTGAGCTTCCGCGTCGCGGATCCGCAGGTCGAGGTCAGCGAGGTCGTGCACGACGCCGAGCTGGACGAGGCGGTCATCGCCTTCGCCAACGGCGATTACGAGCACTGCGAGCGCAGCCTGTCGGAGCTCACCAGCCCGGGCGCGCAGCGCAACGATCATCCCGAGACCTGGCTGGTGCTCTTCGACCTGTACCGGGCGACCGGTCAGCAGGGCAAGTTCGAGCAACTGGCCAACGACTACGCGCAGCAGTTCAGCCTGTCGTCCCCGCAGTGGTTCTCGCTCCCCAAGCTGGTGGCCGAGGCCGTGCAGCAGGAGCGCGCCCCGCGTGGCCGCGCGAGCAGCGTGTCCTGGACCAGTCCGGAGTATCTGGACGTCGAGGCGGTCACGCAGATGCGCGCGCGCTGCGAGAACCTGCCCATGCCCTGGGTGCTGGACTGGGGCCCGCTCAAGCAGATCGACACGGAAGCCTGCGCACGGCTGCGCGAGCTGTTCCGGCTCTGGGCCCAGCAGACGCTGGACCTGCGCTGGCTGGCCGGCGATCACTTCTTCCAGGTGCTCAAGGACCAGGCACCGGTCGGCAATCGCGACGCGGACCCCATCGTCTGGATGCTGCGCCTGGAGGCGCTGCGACTGGCCAACCGCCCGGATCAATTCGATGAGGTCGCGATCGACTATTGCGTGACCTACGAGGTCTCCCCTCCCAGCTGGGAACGGGCGCAGGCCCATCTGCGCATCAGCGGCAACGCGCTGTCGACCAGCTCGCCGCAGTCGACGGTGCAGCCGGCGGGTCTGGACACCGGCATCGCCTTCCTCGAGTCGACGATGACCGACGCGATGAACACGGCGGCGCTGATGGAGCTCTCCGGCCAGCTGAGCGGCGACATCAGCGAAACGCTGCAGCTGATGACCGAGCAGTTGGGCGGCGCCTCGCTGGTGACCATCGCCTGCCCCAAGCTGATCCGCCTGGACTTCATGGCCGCGGGCGATCTGCTGAACTGGGTGCTGGCGCGCCGCAGCGAGAACCGCGCCGTCGTCTTCACCGACGCGCACCGGCTGGTGGCGCTGTTCTTCGGCGCCATGGGCATCAACGAGCACGCCAAGGTCAAGGTGCGGCACGTCTGAGGACGCGGTCCGCGCGCTCGGCGACATCGACCGCATCCGCGACCTTCGCAGCGACGGGGCCTCTGGCCCCGTTGCGCATTCCGATGGCTCATCATCGGCATTCGCACACACGGCGCCGCAGATTTTTTCTCACCTTGTGATCCTCGAACGGGATCCCACGTGAGCAGTTCGCGACCTTCACGGTCGCCTCCGACGTTTGGAATCCTGACCATGTCTCAAGACCACTCCTCCCCGCTTCCCCCGTATCACGGCACGACCATCGTCAGCGTGCGGCGGGGCAACCAGGTCGCCATCGGCGGCGACGGCCAGGTGACGCTGGGCTCGATCGTCGTGAAGTCGACGGCGCGCAAGGTGCGCAAGCTCCACAAGAACCAGGTGTTGGCGGGCTTCGCCGGCGCGACGGCGGACGCGTTCACGCTGTTCGAGCGCTTCGAGGCCAAGCTGGAGAAGCACCAAGGCAATCTGGTCCGCGCGGCGGTGGACCTGACGCGGGACTGGCGCACGGACCGCGTGCTGCGGCGGCTGGAGGCGATGCTGGCGGTGGCCGACCGTACGGCCTCGCTGATCATCACCGGCAACGGCGACGTGCTGGAGCCCGAGCAGGGCATCGTGGCCATCGGCAGCGGCGGCGCCTATGCGCAGGCGGCGGCCAAGGCGCTGCTCAACCACAGCGAGCTGAGCGCGGTGGACATCGTCAAGCAGTCGCTGGTGATCGCCGGCGAGATCTGCATCTACACCAACGGCAATCACACGATCGAGGTTCTGGAATGAGCAGCAGCATGACCCCGCAGGAGATCGTCTCCGAGCTCGACCGCCACATCGTCGGTCAGGCCGATGCCAAGCGCGCGGTCGCGATCGCGCTGCGCAACCGCTGGCGGCGCCAGCAGGTGGACGAGAAGCTGCGCGGCGAGATCACGCCCAAGAACATCCTCATGATCGGCCCGACCGGCGTGGGCAAGACCGAGATCGCGCGGCGTCTGGCCAAGCTGGCGGACGCGCCCTTCATCAAGGTCGAGGCGACCAAGTTCACCGAAGTGGGCTACGTCGGCAAGGACGTGGACAGCATCGTGCGCGATCTGGTGGACATCGCGGTCAAGCAAGAGCGCGAGCGCCAGATGCGCATGCAGCGCACCCGCGCCGAGGACGCCGCCGAGGAGCGCATCCTGGACGTGCTGGTGCCGCCGCCCCGCTCCACCGGTTTCGCGGCGCCGGCCGCCGCTGAGCCCGCTGGCGAGAACACCGCGCGTCAGGTGATGCGCAAGCGGCTGCGCGAAGGCGCGATGGACGACAAGGAGATCGAGATCGAGTTGGCCGAGGCCAAGCCCTCGATGGAGATCGTCGGGCCGCAGGGCATGGAAGAGATGGCGGAACAGCTCAAGGGGCTGTTCTCGCAGATGGGCCAGGACCGCAAGAAGGCGCGCAAGGTCAAGATCGGCGAGGCGATGAAGCTGCTGGTCGAGGAAGAGGCCGCCAAGCTGGTCAACGAGGACGAGCTCAAGGCCGCGGCGCTGGCGCATGCTCAGGACAACGGCATCGTCTTCATCGACGAGATCGACAAGGTCGCGACCCGCAGCGAGCATGCGGGCGGCGCGGACGTGTCGCGCCAGGGCGTGCAACGGGATCTGCTCCCCTTGGTCGAGGGCACGACGGTCAACACGAAGTACGGGATGGTGAAGACCGATCACATCCTGTTCATCGCGTCGGGCGCCTTCCACCTGAGCAAGCCCAGCGACCTGATCCCCGAGCTGCAAGGCCGCTTCCCGATCCGGGTGGAGCTCAAGTCCTTGTCGGTCGAGGACTTCGAGGCCATCCTGTCGAGCACGCATGCGAGCCTGGTGAAGCAGTACCAGGCCTTGCTGGCGACGGAAGGGCTGACCCTGGAGCTGAGCCAGGACGGCATCCGCCGACTGGCGCAGATCGCCTACGAGGTCAACGAGCGGACCGAGAACATCGGCGCGCGGCGCCTGGCGACGGTGCTGGAGCGGCTGTTGGACGACCTGAGCTTCGACGCGCACAAGCACGCCGGCAAGACGGTCACCATCGACGGCACGCAGGTCGACGAGAAGCTCGGCGCGCTGGCGCAGAACGAGGATCTGAGCCGGTTCATCCTGTAAGCGCGGGAGGCGGCGCGTCGTGCGGCGCGCCGGGATCGAGGGCGGCCCGGGTGGCCGCCCTTTTTCATGGGTCGAGCGCAAGGCTGCGTCGTCGCAGCCCGGCGCTCACAGCGCCAATCGATGCGCCTGCAGCGCCAGCAGGCCGTCGAAGATGAGCGAGTCCACCAGCTCATGGGGGATGTCCAGCGCCGGGGAGACCTTCCAGCCCGCGCCGCCGGTCATCAAGGTGACGGGCTCCTGCCCGCAGCGCTTGACGATGTGGCGATGCATGCGCTCGATCGCGCCGGTGATCGCGTAGTTGCCGCCGCTGGTGAGCGCGTCGGAGGTGTTGGTCGGGAATTCCCGCACCTCGCCGGTCGGCACGCGCAGACCGGCGGTGCCGCCCTCCAGCGAGCGCAGCATGATCCCGTGACCCGGCAGGATCAGCCCGCCCAGGAATCGCCCGTCCGCATCGAGCGCGTCCACGGTCACGGCCGTGCCCACCATCACCACCAGCGCCGGCCGCGGCGGATGGCCGCGCAGGCGCGACAGCACGTGATGCCGCGCGCCGATCAGCGCCACGAAGCGGTCCGCGCCCAGCCGGCTGGGATGGTCGTAGCCGTTGGTCACGCCGCCCGCCTGCGTCGTCGACGCGACCCAGCGCGTTTCCAGGTCCCAGAGCTCGAGCTGCTCCTCGACGCGGTGCCGCATGCCGTCGCCGGCCACGTTGCAGCCCAGCATGGTGGCGGGGACGGGGAGCTGGGCCCAGTCGGTATCGGCCAGCTTCTCGATGTTCTCGAGGAACTGCGCGCCATGCGCCAGCATCGCGCTGCCGGGTTGGGGGCTCGCATAGAGCGCCCACTTGAGCCGGGTGTTGCCGATGTCGATCGCCAGAAAAGTCATGGTTCGGGGGTCTGCGAGGGGCTGGGCGGCAGGTTAGCAGTGTTTGTCCTCAAGCCGGTGCGTGTACTGGCCGATTTAGGATGAGATGCAGACTGGCCGCACCATCCCGGGGCGGCGTCCGCCATGCAAGACAAGGTTCCGGATCCGATGAAGTTCTCCATCGCCACGCGCCTCTGGATCCCCGTCGCCGTCATGGCCACCATGACGGTGGTGATGTCGCTGGGTGCCGCCTCCCGCACCCGGGCGCTGCTCGAAGTCGCCCAGGTGACGCAGGAACGGCAGCAGCAGCGCTTCGAGCTCGCCCTGCGCTGGCGCGGTCTGACCGAGGCCAACGCCAGCCGCGTGCAGGCAGGCCTGGCGGCCAACGACAACGCGGTGGCCGACGCCATGAAGGCCGACATCGGCCGCACCACCGAGACCATCAACGAGGTGCAGAAGCAGCTCGAGGCCCTGGCCGACACCGACGACGACAAGGCCGCGATGGCCAAGATCGCCGAGCGCCGGCAGGCCTACATCGCCGCGCGCAACGACGCCAACAAGCTCAAGAGCGGCGGCGACGTGGAGGGCGCGCATTCGGCGCTCAAGCAGAAGGTGGTGCCCGCCATCGAGCAGTACCTGGCCGCGCAGCAGGACTTCGTCACGCTGCAGCAGGGCAAGTCCGCCGCGCTGCGCGAGGCGGCCGGCGCCGAGCGCATGCGCACCGTGTGGGGCGTGGCGGGCGTGATGGGGCTGATCGTGGGCCTGCTGGCGCTGGCCACGGCCTACTTCGTGCGGACCATCTCCGACCCGCTCAAGTCGCTGGTGTCCGAGGCGCATCGCATCGGCGAGGGCGACCTATTCCATGTCGATCGCGAGTACCGCGCCGACGAGATCGGCGACGTGCAGCGCGCGCTGGCGGCGATGAAGAGCTCGCTGCGCAAGGTGATCCGCGAGGTGCGGGCCAGTGCCGACGGCATGCAGACCGCGAGCCAGGAGATCGCCAGCGGCAATCAGGATCTGAGCGTGCGGACCGAGCAGACCGCGTCCAACCTGCAGCATGCGGCCTCGTCGCTGGCGCAGCTGACCGGCACGGTGCAGCAGAGCGCGGACAGCGCGCGCACCGCGAATCAGCTGGCGGGGAGCGCGGCCGAGGTGGCGGAGCGCGGCGGATCGGTGGTGTCGGAGGTCGTGGGCACGATGGTGCAGATCGACGACTCGGCCAAGAAGATCCACGACATCATCGGGACCATCGACGGGATCGCGTTCCAGACCAACATCCTGGCCTTGAATGCCGCGGTGGAGGCGGCGCGCGCGGGCGAGCACGGCAAGGGTTTCGCGGTGGTGGCGTCGGAGGTGCGGTCGCTGGCGCAGCGCAGCGCGACGGCGGCGCGCGAGATCAAGGCGCTGATTGGCGACAGCGTGGCCAAGGTGGAGACCGGGTCGCAGCTGGTGCGGGACGCGGGGGCGACGATGACGGAGATCGTGGCCAGCGTGCAGCGGGTGTCGAACATCATCGGCGAGATCAGCGCGAGCACGGTGGAGCAGAGCCAGGGCATCGGCAATGTGAACGGGTCGGTGGCGCATCTGGATCAGATGACGCAGCAGAACGCGGCGCTGGTGGAGGAATCGGCGGCGGCGGCGGAGTCGCTCAGCGAGCAGGCGCGCAAGCTGGCCGCGCTGGTGGGGCACTTCAAGGTGAGCGAGCCCAAGTCGGCGGGCGGCGACGCGCCAGTCGCGGCGAAGGCCGCGATGTCCGTGGGCACGGGGGCGAAGGCGACGGTGGTGAAGAAGGCGGCAACCGCGACCGCGACGAAGGCGGCCATCAAGCCTGCGCCCGCGGCGAAGCCGCCGACCGCGAAGGCGCCAGCAGCGAAGGCGCCAGCAGCGAAGCCGGTGGCGCGCGCGACGCCGAGCGCGGCGCCTGCGCCCAAGGTGGCGCCTCCAGCGCCAGCGGGGCCGAGCGCGACGTCAGCGCCTGGGGATGATTGGGAGACGTTCTGACGAGGTCTCGCTGCATGCGACGGCCCTCACCCCAACCCCTCTCCCACTTCATGGGAGAGGGGCTCCTTTGCCCCTCGCCCGCTTGCGGGAGAGGGGTTGGGGTGAGGGCCGTTGAAGCTACGCAGAGCCTCACGCCGTCCTCGCCAGTCCCCTTGCCTCCTCAACCGCTCCGTCCAGCGCGACCTCCTCCCGCCACCGCGCGGACAGCGCGACGACCTCCCCGATCACCAGCAGCGCCGGGCTCATCATCCCTTCCCTGGCGATCGCACCGGCCAGTTCCTCCAGCGTCGTGAAGCACTCGCGCTGCCTCTGCGTATGCGCCGCGCTCACGATCACGGCCGGCGTCGTCGCCGCCAGTCCGCCTGCCTGCAAAGCCTGAGCGATCATCGCCGCGCGCATCAGCCCCATATAGACCACCAGCGTCAACCGGCTCCTCGCCAACGCTGCCCAATCCGGCGCGACGCCGCCATCCCCGTTGTGCCCCGTCACGAAGGCCACCCCCGGCGTACACCGTCTATCCGTCACCGGCACGCCCACCGCCGCCGGCGCCGCGATCCCCGCCGAGATCCCATTGATCACCTCGACCTCGATCCCCGCCTCCCGCAGCGCATCGACCTCCTCCCCTCCACGCCCGAAGACAAACGGATCCCCGCCCTTCAGCCGCACCACCCGTGCCCCTGCCCTGGCCTCGCGAATCATCAGCTCGTGAATGAAGCGCTGCTCCGTCGACACGCAGCCCCCTCGCTTCCCCACCCGCAACACCCGCGCCGTCGACGGCAAACAATCCAGCACCCGCCCATCAACGAGGTCATCCGTCAGCACGACCTCCGCCCGCTCCAGCCGTCGCAGCGCCTTGACCGTCAACAGCTCCGGATCCCCCGGTCCCGCGCCGACGAGAGACACCATCGGCACGCCGATTCCAAGGCTGGCATCGCAGGCATTCATGTCGCTTCCTTCACTTCCCCAGACATCGTCACCCCATCCGCCGACCGCGCGGCCGGCGTCGCCTTCACCATTCGCCGCAGCGCCGGCAGACAGGACCCGCACTGCGTCCCGCAGCGCAGCTCGCCCTGCAACCGCGCCAGCCGCTCTTCCGGCGCCCCGTCCGGCTGCCGCTTCAAGCACGCCGCGATCGCGTCCTCGCGCACGTTGAAGCAGTTGCAGACCTGCGGACTCGCCGGCGCGCTCGGCTGCTCTGCATCCGGCGCCAACAGCCGCCGCCCGAAAGGCATCACGGGCGCGCGCTCGCGCCACAGCGCATCCAGCCACGCGCCCTCGCTGCCCTCGCCCACGCGCAGCAGCGCTTGCAGCCGCGCCTGCGCGCCCTCCCCATCCAAGCGCAGCGAGCGGCTCCGCCCCCGTCGCCCATCCGCATAACGCAGCACGCCGACGCCATTGAGCCGCAGCACCGTCGACAGCGCCTGCACCACCGGCGCCGATGGCGCCTCCGCAAAGGCGAGTTCCAGACTCCAGCCCTCGCGCCCGTCCTGCGCCGGCGCCGGCCCCGGCAGACAGCAGGCGTACTCGGCCTGATCCATCAGCACGCGCAGTTGCGCACGCAGCGCGGCGCCCTCGCCCGGCCGCACCCATGCCGCGCCGAACACGCGCCACGGCAGATTCACCGTCTCCACCGAGACTGCCGCGAACTTCAGCTCCGGCTGCCGCGCGTCCGGGCAGTACGCCGGCTGCGTCAGCGCATTGATGCCCAGCTGCCCGCGTCCCCCGAGGAACTCGCTGCCCCAGTGCATCGGCAGCCAGGCGCGCTGCGGCCCCACGCTCTCATCGGCGCGCAGCGGCACGATCAGCGCGCCGCGCCGCGACCGCACCCGCACCAGCGATCCCGCCTCCAGCAAACGCCGCGCGATGTCCTGCGGATGCATGGACAGCGCCGGCGACGGCTCCCCGGCGAAGAGCTTGGCCACCGTGCCGCTGCGGCTCATCCCGTGCCATTGATCGCGCAGGCGACCGGTGTTCAGCGCGATCGGGTACTTCGCATCCTGCGGCTCCGCCGGCGGCGTGAAGGACTTGCTGATGAAACGCGCCCGCCCGTCCGCATGCGCGAACCAGCGGTCCTCATACAGCCGCGTCAGCCCCTGGCTCGCGCCCTCGGGCCAAGGCCATTGCCGCGGCGCCTCCTCGATCAGCGCATAGCTCAAGCCGCCGATGTCGAGGTCCCGCCCCCGCGTCGCCTCGCGATGCTCGACCCAGAGATCCTCCGCCCGCTCCCACGCGAAGAGGCTCTCCCGCCCCGGCCGCAACACCGCTTCCATGCGCCGCGCGACGTCGCGCACGATGCGCCAGTCCGCGCGCGATTCGCCGGCCGGCGTCAGCACCGCGCGCACGCGGCTGATGCGGCGCTCGCTGTTGGTGACCGTGCCTTCCTTCTCCGCCCAGGTCGTCGCCGGCAGCACCACGTCGGCGAACTCCGCCGTGGCGGTGCCCGCGAAAGCCTCTTGCAGGATGACAAGCTCGCAGCGCGACAGCGCCGTCCGCACCAGCGCCTGATCCGGCATCGACTGCGCCGGATTCGTGCAGGCGATCCACAAGGCCTTGATCTCGCCGCGCGCCGCCGCCTGGAACATCTCGACGGCCGTGCGGCCGGGCTTCTCCGGCAGCGCGTCCACGCCCCACAGCGCGGCCACTTCCTCGCGATGCGCCGCATTGCCGGGATCGCGATGGCCGGGCAGCAGCGTCGCCATGCCGCCGCTCTCGCGGCCGCCCATCGCATTGGGCTGGCCGGTCAGCGAGAACGGCCCCGCGCCCGCGCGGCCGATCTGCCCCGTCGCCAGATGCAGATTGATCAGCGCGGTGTTCTTGGCCGCGCCGCTGCTGCTCTGGTTCAGTCCCATGCAGTACAGCGACAAGCTCGACGGCGACTGCGCGAACCACTGCGCCGCCTGCAGGATCTGCTCTTCCTTGAGCCCCGTCAGCCGCGCCGACTCGCTGGGCGTCATGCCGCGCACCAGCGCCTTCAGCGGCGCGAAGCCCGCCGTGTGCCGCTCGATGAAGGCCGCGTCCACCCAGCCTTCCCAGATGCACGCGTGCAGCATCCCCTGGAAGAGCGCCACATCGCTGCCCGGCTTGAGCGCCAGATGCAGGTCGGCGAACTCGGCCGTCTCGGTGCGGCGCGGGTCGACGACGATGATCTTCATGTCGGGCCGCGCCGCGCGCGCCGCTTCGATGCGCCGGAACAGGATGGGATGCGCCCAGGCCGTGTTGGAGCCCGCGATGAACAGGCAATCCGTCCGCTCCAGATCCTCGTAGCAGGCAGGCGGCGCGTCCGCGCCCAGCGACTGCTTGTAGCCCACCACCGCCGAGCTCATGCACAGGCGCGAGTTGCTGTCGATGTCGTTGGTGCCGACCAGTCCGCGCGCCAGCTTGTTGAAGGCGTGATAGTCCTCGGTCAGCAGCTGGCCCGAGACATAGAAGCCGATCGCGTCCGGCCCGTGCTCCGCGCGGATCGCCAGCAGCTGGTCGGCGAGGCGCCGCGTCGTCGTGTCCCAGTCCTGCGGCTGCAGCGCCTCCTCGCGCGTGGGCCGCCAGGCGGGCCTCAGCAGCCGCTGCTCGCGTCGCACCAGCGGCGTCGCCGTCAGGTGCAAGGTCGAGCCCTTGGTGCAGAGCCGGCCGAAGTTGGCCGGGTGATCGGGATCGCCGCGCACGCCGATGACGCGCGCGTCGGCGCCCTCGCCCGTGGTGCCGATCAGCACGCCGCAGCCGACGCCGCAGTAGGGGCAGGTCGAGCGCGTCTCGATCATCGCGGCGCTCCGCTCAGCAGGCGACGCGGGTGCAGGGACCGGCCTTGACCGGCGGCAGGTCGATGCCCACGGTGTCCAGCTCGTGCCGGTCCAGCAACACCTGGCCGTCCTCGACCTTGACTTGGAACACTGGCGTGCGGCCCTCGTCGGGCTCGCGCGCGCAGCCGTTGTCCAGCGCGATGGTCCAGTTGTGCAGCGGGCAGGCCACCGCGTTGCCGAAGACGATGCCCTGGCTCAGCGGACCGGCCTTGTGGGGGCAGCGGTCCAGCAGCGCATGGACGCGATCGTCGGCGGTGCGGAATAGCGCCACTTGCGGGCCCTTCTCGCGGGACACGCGGCGCGAGCCCAGCACGGGGATGTCGGTGACGGCGCAGATGGTGATCCAGTGGGTCATGTGCTTGCTCCTCATCCTCAAACCGACAGGCTGGCGACGGGCTCGAACTGACGCACGTCCACCTGCGCCTTCGCGAACTCGAACCACGGGTCCGGCTCCCCGTCGAGCGCATGCTGCAGCTCGGCCCACAGGGCCTTGCGCCCCTCGTGGTCATCGAGGATACGCCGCTTCACATGGTCCAGCCCGACGCGGCCGACGTAATGCACGGTGCGCTCGAGGTACCAGCCCTCCTTGCGATACAGCTGCATGAAGGCGCCGGTGTACTCCATGACCTCCTCGGCCGTCTTGAGCTTGACCAGGAAGTGCGCGACCTCGGTCTTGATGCCGCCGTTGCCGGCGACATACATCTCCCAGCCCGAGTCCACGCCGATGATGCCGACGTCCTTGATGCCGGCCTCGGCGCAGTTGCGCGGGCAGCCGCTGACCGCGAACTTGACCTTGTGCGGCGCGTACATGCGCCACATCGCGCGCTCCAGGTCCTTGCCCATCTGCGTGCTGTCCTGCGTGCCCATGCGGCACCACTCGGAGCCCACGCAGGTCTTCACCGTGCGCAGCGCCTTGGCGTAGGCATGGCCGCTGGGCATGCCGATGTCGCGCCAGACGTCGACCAGATCCTCTTTTCGCACGCCCAGCAAGTCGATGCGCTGGCCGCCGGTCACCTTGACCGTGGGGATCTTGTACTTGTCGACGGCGTCGGCGATCCGACGCAGCTCATCGGCGGTCGTCTCCCCGCCCCACATCCGCGGGATCACCGAGTAGGTCCCGTCCTTCTGGATATTCGCGTGGCTGCGCTCGTTGATGAAGCGCGATTGCGGATCGTCCACCGCCTCCTTGGGCCAGGACGAGATCAGGTAGTAGTTCAGCGCCGGACGGCAGGTCGCGCAGCCGTTGGGCGTCTTCCAGTGGAGCCGCTCGAAGACGTCGCCCATCCTCACCAGGTGTTCCTTGAAGATGGCGTCCCGCACTTCCTGGTGGCTGAGCTCGGTGCAACCGCAGACGGCCTTCTTCTTCGGCGTGGCCGAGTAGTCCCCGCCCGCGGTGAACATCAGCAGCTGCTCGACCAGGCCGGTGCAGGAGCCGCAGCTGGCGCTGGCCTTGGTGTGCTTGCGCACCTCCTCCAGCGTGAACAGGCCCTTCTCCTTGATCGCCTTGCAGACGGCGCCCTTGGTCACGCCGTTGCAGCCGCAGACCTCGTCGCTGTCGGCCATCGCGGCGGCCTTGTTGTGGCCCTGGTGGCCGACGTCGCCGATGTTGGATTCGCCGAACATCAGCTTGTCCCGGATGTCGGCGATCTTGCGGCCCTCGCGCAGCAGCTTGAAGTACCAGCTGCCGTCGACGGTGTCGCCGTAGAGGCAGGCGCCCACCAGCTGATCGTCCTTGATCACGAGCTTCTTGTAGACGCCGGCGAAGGGATCGCTCATCACGATCTCCTCGGTGCCGTCGCCGCCCATGAAGTCGCCGGCGGAGAACAGGTCGATCCCCGTGACCTTGAGCTTGGTGCTGGTCTGACTGCCCAGATAGCGGCCGATGCCGAACTGCGCCAGGTGGTTCGCGCAGACCTTGCCCTGCTCGAACAGCGGCGCCACCAGACCGTAGGCGATGCCGCGATGCGCGGCGCATTCGCCCACCGCGTAGATGCGGGGATCGGTGACGGTCTGCAGCGTGTCGGTGACGACGATGCCGCGATGGCAGTGCAGGCCGGCGCTCTCGGCCAGCGCGGTGTTGGGGCGGATGCCGGCGGCCATCACGACCAGGTCGGCGGGGATCTCCTCGCCGTCCTTGAAGCGGACCGCCATCACCCGGCCGTCCTTGTCGCCGATCAGCGCCTCGGTCTGCGCGCCCATGCGGAAGCGCAGGCCGCGCTCCTGCAGCGACTTGCGCAGCAGATCGCCGGCCTGGTCGTCGAGCTGGCGTTCCATCAGCCAGCCCGCGATGTGCACGACCGTGACCTGCATGCCGCGCAGCATCAGACCGTTGGCGGCTTCCAGACCCAGCAGGCCGCCGCCGATGACGACGGCGTGCCGGTACTTGGTCGCCGCCTCGATCATCGTGTTGGTGTCGGTGATGTCGCGGTAGCCGATCACACCCTCGAGCTCCTTGCCGGGCACCGGCAGGATGAAGGGATTCGAGCCGGTGGCGATCAGCAGGCGGTCGTAGTCCGCCACCGTGCCGTCGTCGGCGATCACCTGACGCTTGATGCGATCGATTCGGGTGATGGTCTTGCCCAGGTGCAGCGTGATGCCGTTGTCCTCGTACCAGCTGAGCGGGTTGAGGATGATCTCATCCAGGGTCTGCTCGCCGGCCAGCACCGGGCTGAGCAGGATGCGGTTGTAGTTGGGGTGGGGCTCGGCGCCGAAGACGGTGACGTCGTAGAGGTCCGGGGCGATCTTGAGCAGCTCCTCCAGCGTGCGGACGCCGGCCATGCCGTTGCCGACCATCACGAGCTTCATCTTCTTCAGCGGGGTCGGGGCGGGGACGTCCATCAGCGGGGCCAGTTCGGTCGGGGCATTCATGCGGCACGCTCCTGGGGGAAGGCGGGGATCGAGACGGCGGGAAGACCCTCTCCCCTGCCCTCTCCCGCAAGCGGGAGAGGGAGTGGGGTGGAGGTGGGGGTAAGGGGGAGCGCGCGGCCGCCGTCGGTGGCCCAGGTGCTCGTCCAGCGGCGCTGCATCACGCGAAGCACGGCCAGCATCACGACAGCGAAGCCGGCGAAGGCGACGAAGCCCCAGGCATAGGTGCCGGCCATCTGCTTGGACAGGCCCATCAGGTTGGGCACCGCGCCGCCGCCCAGGGCGCCGATCTCGCCGATCATCGAGCCCGCCACCGCGGTGGCCGCGGGCCAGCGCAGCGGCACCAGCTGGAACAGCGCGCCGTTGCCCGCGCCCAGGCCGGCGAAGCAGATCACCAGCAGCAAGGTCGTCAGCGCTAGGGAGCCGTTGGCCGGGCCGATCAGCAGCAGCGATCCGGTCACCACCACCAGCACCGCGGTCAGCGCGTTGACGCCGCCCCAGCGGTCCGACAGCGCACCGCCGATCACCCGAACCGCCGCGCCCATGAAGGCAGCCAGCATGGTCAGCTGACCGGCGGCGATCTTGGAAACGCCGAACTGGTCGTGGTAGTAGGTCGGCAGGAAGGTCGTCAGCCCGATGAAGCCGCCGAAGGTCACCGCGTAGAGCAGGCTGAAGGCCCAGCCGTCCTTCTCGAACAGGCAGGCGGCGTGGTCGCGCAGGCCGGCATGGCTGTCGACGTCGGGGGGCTCCTTGGCGAAGACGATCATCACCAGCATGGGCACGGCGATCGCGGCGGCGGCGATGGCATAGACGCTCTGCCAGCCCAGCCACTGCGCCAGCGGCGGCGCGACGAGCACGGAGACCGCGGTGCCGACATTGCCCGCGCCGACCAGGCCCATGGCCAGGCCCTTGTACTTCGGCGGATACCAGCCCGAGCCCAGCGACATCGCCACGCCGAAGCTCGCCCCGGCGATGCCCAGCAGCACGCCCATGGCGAGCAGGTCGTCGTAGCCGTCGACCATGAAGTAGCCGTAGCTCATGGCCACGGCGATCAGCCCCATCTCCACCAGCGTCGCGTTCTTGCGGCCGATGTATTGCGACAGCAGCCCCAGCGGGAAGCGCATCAGCGCACCGGCCATGATGGGGATGGAGAGCATCAGGCCCTTCTGCGCGGCGGTGAGCTGATAGGCCTCGCTGATGAAGGGCGCGAGCGCGCCGTTCAGCACCCAGATGCAGCACGAGAACGCGAAGTACAGGAACGCGGCGCCGAGGGTCGGGGCGTGGCCTGCTCTCAGAAAGGTGCGGAACGCTGCCATGGCGAAAGGGCTCTGGTGAAGCGGAACGAAAAAAGGCCGCGATCAGCACCGGGCTGGTCGTGGCCTTTCGGAGGCGGCACCGCTGCGCGGCGCCGGGGCGTTGACACCGCCTGGCGGTATCGAGATCGCGGAGCCTGGACTCCGCGCGGGTGCGGCGCGTCGTTGCGCCACGGGCTCTCTTTCGCAAGTCGCGTGCCAGATGCGAGGCGGGGCGTCGAATTCGTCCAGGGTCGGAGCGATGGGCTTATGCTGCGACGCCCTGGCGCGACGGCGCGATCCGTGCGCGCGCATCGTGTGTCTTCCCTCTGTAGCGACCATGTCCGAGCCGACCGCGCCCGCCGCCGCTGACGACCTCTCCACCGACGACGCCCTGCCGCGCCGCGTGCTCTGGCTGGGTGCCGAGCCGGGACTCGGGGAGGCCCCGCCGCACTGGATCGCGGCATCGGTGCACCAGCCCGGACGCGACAGCTTGGTGCGCGCCGCACAAGAACGGGAAGCGCAGGCGCTGGTGATCGTGGTGGCGGCAGGTCCGACATTCGATGGTCAGCTCGACGCGTGGCTCGATGCGATCGAGGCGGCGGCGCTACCCGTGGCGGGCGTCTGCGTGGCGCCGGCGGGGTCGGCGGCGCAGCGGCATCGTGCGATGGCATTGGGGGTCCAGGTGTGGCTGGAGACCCTGCCCGGGAACGAGGCGTTGCATCGGCAGTTGGGATGGGCGATGGCGCTGCAGGCGCGCCATGCGGGGCTGCGCGCGCAGCTGGACGACCGCAAGTGGACCGAGCGGGCCAAGGGTTTGTTGATGGCCGCGCGCGAGCTCGATGAGGACAGCGCGTTCCGGTTGCTGCGCGAGGCCGCGATGCATGCGCATCTGCGGCTGGGCGAGGTGGCGCGATCGGTGGTGCATTCGGCGCAGCTGGCGGAGGCGGTGAACCTCGCGGGGCAGCAACGGATGTTGAGCCAGCGGCTGGTGAAGCTGATGGCGCAGCGCGCGGCGGGCATCGAGCCCAAGCGGGCGAAGGCGTTGCAGGATGAGTCGTGCGAAAGGGTCGCGGCGAATCTGGCGCGGCTGCCGGGGTTGCTGCCGGGGACGGTGGCGACGGGGGGGGAGCTCGATGGGATCCTTGAGGCGTGGCGGCGGCTGGAGCTGCTGCTGGTCGGCAAGCCCAGCGCGGAGGCGCTGATCGCCGCGGATGGCGCGGCGCAGGATCTGTTGATGCGGTCGGATGCGTTGGCTACCGCGGTGGCGGCGAGCGGCGCGGGGAAGCCGCTGCAGGTGGTGAATCTGTGCGGGCGGCAAAGGATGTTGAGCCAGCAGCTGGCGAAGGAGGCGCTGTTGGCGGATCTGCTGCCGGCGCGGGATCCGAAGGTGCTGTTGGACAGCTTGGATCGGTTTGGCGCGGGACTGGCGGAGCTGGAGGCGTCGCCGCTGTCGAGCGAAGCGATTCGGGCGCTGCTGGCGGAGGTGGGGGCGGAGTGGCTGAGGCTGATGCGCAGTCTGCGGGATACGCATGGGCGGGAAGCGGCGGCTGGATTGGCGCGCAGCAGCGAGGTGCTGCTCGATCGGCTGGATCGGCTCACGGGGCAGTATCAGCAGAGCTTGCAGATCATTCTGGGATGAGGGGAATGGGGTGGGCTCTGCGCTCTGATGTCTGGCAGCCCTCACCACAGCCCGAAGCGCTGCTCTCTGGTGTGCGACGGCCCTCACCCCAACCCCTCTCCCACTTCATGGGAGAGGGGCTCCCGCGGCGCGCGGCGCGAATTGCCCCTCTCCCGCTTGCGGGAGAGGGGTTGGGGTGAGGGCCGTTGAAGCTACGAAGAGCCTCAAGCCGCCCTCGCCTCCCCATGCCGATGCCTCGTATAGAGGAAGTCGATCACCGCCTTCCTCGCATGGACGTATCCCGCATCCTCCGCCAACGCCACCCGATCCCTGGGGTGGGCCAGCTCCACCGGCAACACCTGTCCGATCGTCGCCGCCGGCCCGTTCGTCATCATCACGATCCGATCCGACAGCAGCACCGCCTCGTCGACGTCGTGCGTGACCATCACCACCGTGCTGTGCGTCGCCGCGACGATCTTCAGCAGCTCATCCTGCAGATGCGCCCGCGTCAGCGCATCCAGCGCCCCGAACGGCTCATCCATCAGCAGCACCTTGGGCTCCATCGCCAGCGCCCGCGCGATGCCCACCCGCTGCTTCATCCCGCCCGAGATCTCATTCGGCCGTCTGAACATCGCATGGCTCATCCCCACCAGATGGAGCGCCTCTTCCGTGCGCGCCATCAGCCGCGGCTTGAGCTCGCGCTCGCCGAAGACCGACTCCACCGCCAGCAGCACGTTGTCGAAGCAGGTCAGCCACGGCAGCAGCGAGTGGTTCTGAAAGACGACCGCCCGCTCCGGCCCCGGCCCGGCGATCTCGCGCCCATCGCAGAGCAGCCCGCCCGAGGTGGGCCGCAGCAACCCGGCGATCAGGTTCAGCAGCGTCGACTTGCCGCAGCCCGAATGGCCGATCAGCGTCACGAACTCGCCCTTGGCGATGTCCAGGTCGATCTCGCGCAGCGCATGGAATCGGCCCTTGCGGGTCGAGAAGACCATGTCGGCCTGCTGCACGCGGATGAAGGGTGTGCTCATCGGAATCTCCAAGTGATCGTCGAACTCAGCCGACCTCAATCATCGAAAGAGAAGCGCTTGGCCAGCGCCATCAACAGCCACTCGAGCATCAAGCCCACGATCCCGATCACGAAGATCGCGATGATGATGTGCTGCACGTTGAGGTTGTTCCATTCGTCCCAGACCCAGAAGCCGATGCCCACGCCGCCGGTGAGCATCTCCGCCGCGACGATCACCAGCCAGGCCGTGCCCACCGACAGTCGCACCCCGGTGAGCATGTAGGGCAGCACCGCCGGGAACAGGATGCGCGTCATCAGCTTCCACTCCGACAGCCGCAGCACGCGCGCGACGTTCAGATAGTCCTGCGGCACGCGCTGCACGCCGACCGCGGTGTTGACCACCATCGGCCAGATCGAGCAGATGAAGATGGTCCAGATCGCGGCGGGGTTGGCGCTCTTGAAGACCAGCAGCCCGATCGGCAGCCAGGCCAGCGGCGACACCGGCTTGAGCAGACTGATCAGCGGGGACAGCATGCGGCTCGCGAATTCGAAGCGGCCGATGATGAAGCCCAGCGGAATCCCCACCGCCGCCGCCAGCCCGAAGCCCAGCGCCACCCGCTGCAGCGAGTTCAGGATGTTCCAGCCGATGCCCTGGTCGTTGGGCCCGTTGCGATAGAAGGGATGCGCGAACAGCTGCACCGCCGCGTCCCAGGTCGCGCCGGGCGTCGGGAACGGACCGCCCTTGAGCGTCGCGACGAACCAGACCAGCCACAGCAGGCCCAGCCCCATCACCGGCGGCAGCACGCGCATCCACAGCGCACGCCAGTCCAAGCCGGGACGCGGCACGGCGGTCGAAGCGGTCGCGGGCGTCGATGTCGACGCGGCGGGCTCGTTGGCCGCCTCGCGCGCGAGCGGCTTGGGCGTGGCGACCGAGACGGTCAGCGGCTCGCCGGACCCCTCGTCCGGCGCGTGGAAGACGGCAGTGCTCATGGGGCTCTCCTCTGTCCTGATCGCGGCGCGCCTCAGGCGCGGACCTTGAAGCTGTCGGCGTACTTGGCCGGGTCCTTGCCGTCCCAGACCACGCCGTCGATGAGCTTGGCGCTGCGCATCGCGTCCTTGGGCAGGGACACGCCCAGCGCCGAGGCCGCCTGGCGATACAGCTCGACCTGATTGATCTGGCGCGCGACGCCCAGGTAGTCCGGGTGCTCCTTGATCAGGCCCCAGCGCTTGTGCTGCGTCAGGAACCACATCCCGTCCGACAGCCAGGGATAGTTCACCAGCCCGTCGTTGAAGAACTTCATGTGGTTGGGGTCGTCCCAGGTCCTGCCCAGGCCGTTCTGGTAACGGCCCAGGATGCGCTGGTTGATCGCGTCCACGCTGGTGTTGACGTAGGCCTTGTCGGCGATGGTCTCGGCCATCTTCTGCTTGTTGGACAGGCTGGCATCGATCCAGCGGCCCGCCTCCAACACCGCCATCACGACGGCGCGCGCGGTGTTGGGGTACTTCTTGACGAAGTCGCCCGTGGTCCCCAGCACCTTCTCCGGATGGTCCTTCCAGATGTCCTGCGTGGTCGCGGCGGTGATGCCGATGCCGTCGATGATGGCGCGATGGTTCCAGGGTTCGCCGACGCAGAAGCCGTCCATGTTGCCCACGCGCATGTTGGCCACCATCTGCGGCGGCGGCACGGTGATGACCTTGGCCTGCTTCATCGGATTCACGCCCGCCGCGGCCAGCCAGTAATACAGCCACATCGCATGCGTGCCGGTCGGGAAGGTCTGCGCGAAGGTGTAGTCGCGCTGCTCCTTGGCCATCGCCTTGGCCAGCGAGGCCCCGTCCACCGCGCCCGCGTCGGCCAGCTTCTTGGAGAGCGTGATCGCCTGGCCGTTGTTGTTGAGGGTCATCAGCACCGCCATGTCCTTCTTCGGACCCGCGACGCCCAGGTGCACCCCGTAGACCAGGCCGTAGAGCACGTGTGCCATGTCGAGCTCGCCGTTGACCAGCTTGTCGCGCACGCCGGCCCAGGAGGCCTCCTTGGTCGGGACGATCTTGATGCCGTACTTCTTGTCGAAGCCCAGCGCGGCGGCCATGACGACCGAGGCGCAGTCGGTCAGCGGGATGAACCCGATGCGGACCTCTTCCTTCTCCGGCTTGTCCGAGCCGGCGGCGAACGCGCCGCCGCCAGGCAGCGCGGACAGCCCGCCCAATGCCGCGCCGGTGGCGAGCAGCTGGCGACGCTCAGCGCTCATCAAACCCTCCTTGGGACCGAGATTCATGCGGGACCTCCAGGTGGCGCGATCGTGGCGCGCCGTGCTGATCAGAGAGACGGAAACGAAAAAGGCGTCGCGATCGGACCCGCGTTGTGGCGCGGGGCTCGATCGGACGCCTTTGTCCGGACCTTGCTGGTGCGGCCCGCACGCCGTTGTGCGGGCTTGATGAGGACGTCGCAGGAAGCGTGCCAGGCCCGCTCGCCCGCTTGCCGGAGGGCGTGCCGGGCCCCCTCGCCCGCTTGCGGGAGAGGGCTGGGGAGAGGGTCTTCGGGCGCCCCAACGCACTGTCTCGCAGCGCCGCTGCGCCGATCCGGTGCGCTCAGCCCCGCAGCAGGTCGTGCGCGTCGATCACGCGCTTGGCCACCTGCGCGATCGGCTCGCCGCGATCCATCGCCAGCTTGCGCAGCCGCTGATAAGCCTGCTCCTCATCCAGCCCCTGCTCCCGCATCAGAATGCCCTTCGCCCTGTCCACCTGCTTTCTGGAAGCCAGCTGCGCCTGCGCCTTGCTGAGCTCCTCCCTCAACGCCAGATCCTGCTCAAAGCGCGCGATGGCCACCTGCAGCACCGGCGCCAGTCGCTGCGGCTGCAAACCCGCGACGACATACGCGCTCACGCCGGCCTGGATCGCGCGCCGCATCGGCCCCTGATCGCCGTCTTCGGCGAAGACCACCACCGGTCGCGGCATCCTTGCCGACAAGGTGGCCAAGTTCTCCAGCGTGTCCCGCGTCGGCGACTCCGCATCCACGATCACCACGTCCGGCTGCAACCTCAGCACGCAATCGTGGATCAGCGTCGCCTGTTCGACCACGCCGACCACCTCACAGCCCTGACGCGCAAGCGCATCCCTCAGCAAGTCCACCCGATGCGCGCCATCGTCGATGAGCAGCACCCGCAGGCCCGACGCGGGCGCAACGATGCCGCCATCGACGGGCGCTGGCAGCGGGCTGGTGGGGTCGGGCGGAGCGGTCACGCCGGACGCGGCGCAAGTTTCGTGCCTCGACTGCGCGAGACCGCCGCCCCCGCACTAGGCAGGCTTTCCACGTCCTGGAATCGCCATGCTGTCGATCGCATCGCCGTCGTTGTTCCCCGGGCCGCTCCCCGACCCGGAGCAGCCACCTCCCCTGCCCGCGCGCCCGCCGGCTGGCATGTCGCTGAAGGAGCTTCAGATCGAGCTCATCACTCGCTTGAAGCGCCTGAACGCTCCAGCCGACCTGAGCGATCTGTCGCCCGATCTGCTGGACGGCCTCGCGGATGGCTGGCTCGCCGGCCTGGCCGAGATGCCGTTCCCTCACTGCGGTCGACACACGACCGAGGTTCAGCTTCCGGCAGGCTGCGCAGCCGCGACGGTCAACCGTTTTCTCGATGAACTCCCAGACCTGTGCATCCTCCGCGCCCCGCAGGTGGTGGCGATCGACCGCCATGGTCGGGCGGGCGCCGTCCGGCTGGACAAGGCCAGGAACCTGGTCCGCTTCGAGACCACCCTGCCCCGACCGCCGATCCGATTCGGCTCGCTTTCGGCCCAGGTGCTGAAATGCTCCACCGGCGCCGCGCGCCCGCAGCGCTAGCCTCCCGGGCGGCCGTCGCGTGACCGAATCCGCGCGCGTCGCGGATTCCTGGCCCGCAGCTGCGGGACTTTCCTTCGGCTGGCACATGGCGTGCAATGGAGACTGGCAAGTCCATCCCCGAGTTCCGCTGGAAAGGTCCCCCATGTCCATCCTCCGACGCTTCACGACGGGCCGCCGCCTGTCGCTCGCCTTCGGCCTGATGCTGCTGCTGATCGTCGTCATCGCGGCGGTCGGCATCACCGGCAGCGGCCGCGTCTTCGCCGAGCTCAAGACGCTCTACGAGGACCGCACC
This sequence comes from Roseateles sp., assembly GCF_039595295.1. GTDB lineage: Bacteria > Pseudomonadota > Gammaproteobacteria > Burkholderiales > Burkholderiaceae_C > Roseateles. The sequence goes on along the minus strand of NZ_JBCNLU010000013.1, from coordinate 5,631 downwards.
ATTCCGCTCAAGCAGATCGGCGACATCGACAGCCTGATGCTGCGCAACCGCATCCTGGTGATGGAGATGGTCCGCGATCCGGCCCAGCTGTCCACGCTCGACCAGCAGCTGCAGACCAACATCGGCCAAGTTTCCTCGCTGTGGAAGGCGTACATGGACACCTACCTCACCGACGAGGAAAAACGCCTGGCCGAGACCTTCGCCGAGGTCCGGACCAGTTACGTCCGCGAGGGCCTGCTGGCCACGCGCGACGCGGTCAAGGCCGGCGACGTCAGCCGCGCCAATCAGCTCTACGGCGAACGCATCGTGCCGCTGGGCGCCAAGGCCAAGGAGGCCATCGACGCGCTGCTGTCGCTGCAGGTGCGCGTCGGCGCCGAGGCCTATCAGATCGCGGGCAGCACGAACGCCTCCGTGCGCTGGTGGAGCCTGGCCGCCACGGCCGCCGCGATGCTGGTGGCCCTGGTGGCGGGCGTCTTCACGACGCGCTCGATCACCGCGCCGATGGCCGAGGCGGTGAGCTTCGCCGAGGCCGTCGCGCAAGGCGACCTGCGCAGCCGCGAGGCCGCGCCGGGCCGGGACGAGGCGGCGCGGCTGATCGCTGCGCTGGACGCGATGGCGGGCTCGCTGCGCGACATCGTCAGCCGGGTGCGCAACAGCAGCGAGAGCATCGCCACCGGCTCCAGCGAGATCGCCACCGGCAGCCTGGACCTGAGTCAGCGCACCGAGGAGCAGGCCAGCAGCCTGCAGCAGACGGCGGCCTCGATGGAGGAGCTGTCGAGCACGGTGCAGAACAACGCCTCGACGGCGGGCCAGGCGGATTCGCTGGCCACGCGCGCGGCCGAGGCGGCCGGCCAGGGCGGCGGCGTGGTGGAGCAGGTGGTGCGCACGATGCAGGACATCAGCAGCTCGTCCAAGCAGATCGCCGACATCATCGGCGTGATCGACGGCATCGCCTTCCAGACCAACATCCTGGCGCTGAACGCCGCCGTCGAGGCGGCGCGCGCCGGCGAGCAGGGCAAGGGCTTCGCGGTGGTGGCCAGCGAGGTGCGCGCGCTGGCGCAGCGCTCGGCGCAGGCGGCTCGCGAGATCAAGGCGCTGATCGTGCGCAGCGTCGAGCAGGTGGAGTCGGGGTCGGGCCTTGCCGACGAGGCCGGCTCGGCCATGCAGGGCATCGTGGAGCAGGTCAAGCAGGTCAGCGTGCTGATCGGCGAGATCGCGTCGGCCAGCCAGGAGCAGACCCGCGGCATCGTGCAGATCGGGCAGGCGGTGACCCAGCTGGATCAGGTGACGCAGCAGAACGCGGCGCTGGTCGAGGAAAGCTCCGCGGCCGCCGACAGCCTGCGCCAACAGGCCGGCGAACTGGCCGATCTGGTCCGGGTGTTCCGACTCGCCTGAGGCGCAGGGCGTCCGGCATCCCCCGTGCCTCGGGGGAAGACCGTGTGCGCCCTGGCTTGCCCGTCCCAGGGGGCGCTCCCATAATCGACCGCACCACGATCGTTGGAGTCCCTCATGCTGCAGACGCTGAACCGGATGAAGATCACCACGCTCCTGCAGGTCGGCTTCGCCGCCGTGCTGGCGATGGCGGCGCTGATGGCCGGGGTGGGCGTGATGAAACTGCGGGAGATGGTGCGGCTCGGCGACGAGCTGCATCTGCAGGAGCAGCGCCGGCTGATGGCCACCAACTGGCGCGCGGCCACGGAGCTCAACCTCACTCGCGTCATGTCGCTGGCCCGCTCCGACGGCCATGAGGGTCTGGGCCGCTTTCTGTCCGGCGAGATGAGCCGCACGACCGAGCGCATCAACGCGATGCAGAAGGAGCTGGAGCAGTCCATCGACGACCCCGAACAGAAGGCGCAGCTGCCGGTCATCGCGGCGGCGCGGCAGCGCTACGTGGACATGCGCAAGGGCGTGATGGACACGATCAAGTCGGATCCGGAGACCGGTCGGCGGCAGGTCGATCAAAGCCTCGCGCCTGCGGCGGCCGCCTACCTCGGGGAGGTCGAGAAGCTGGTGAAGCTGATTTCCGAGGACACCGAGGCCTTCGCGGCCAGCCAGCGTGCGCAAGCCAGCAATGCGTCGGCGGTGCTGCTGACGCTGGCGGCGGTGGCGATCGGTCTGGGCGTGGTGATCGCGTGGCGCATCACGGTGTCAGTGCGGGCACCGATGGTGCAGGCCGGCGAGGTCGCGCAGACCATCGCCAGCGGCGACCTGAGCCGCGACATCCGCGTGGATCGCAGCGACGAGATCGGCGTGCTGCTGCGGCAGCTCAGCGTGATGCAGGACGCGCTGCGGCGCATGGTGCGGCAGGTCCGCGACGGCACGGAGACCATCAACGTCGCGACGCAGGAGATCGCCACCGGCAATCAGGATCTGTCCGCGCGCACCGAGGCGACCGCGTCCAACCTGCAGCAGACGGCCTCGTCGATGGAGGAGCTGACGGGCACGGTCGCGCACACGGCCAGCTCGGCGCAGCAGGCCAACGATCTGGTGAGCGCGACGCGGGCATCGGCCTCCAAGGGCGGCGAGGTCGTCGGCGAGGTGGTGGCGGTGATGCAGCAGATCGAGTCGAGCTCGCGCCGCATCAGCGACATCATCGGCACCATCGACGGCATCGCGTTCCAGACCAACATCCTGGCGCTGAACGCCGCCGTGGAAGCGGCGCGGGCGGGCGAGCAGGGCCGCGGCTTCGCGGTGGTGGCCGGCGAAGTGCGGGCGCTGGCGCAGCGCAGCGCGGCGGCGGCCAAGGAAATCAAGTCGCTGATCGGCGAGAGCGTGTCGCGCGTGGACGCCGGGACGCGGCTGGTGCAGGACGCGGGCACGGCCATGGGCGAGATCGTCACCGGCGTGCGGCAGGTCGCGGACATCGTCGGCGAGATCGCCACCGCCGCGGCCGAGCAGAAGGACGGCATCGGCCAGGTCAACGTCGCGGTGCAACGCCTGGACGAGATGACTCAGCAGAACGCCGCCCTGGTCGAGGAGTCCGCCGCCGCGGCCGGCAGCCTGCGCTCGCAGGCTGAGCAGCTGAACCAGCTGGTGAGCGCCTTCCGGCTCGCCGCATGAGGGCCGCGATCACGCGCCTGGTCGCCCCCGCCTTGCTGTGCGCCGCGACGCTGCCGTGGCTCGCCGCGTGCAGCAGCCCGTCGCATCGCATCGAGGCGGGGCGCACCGCCGCCATCCCGGTCGACGCCGGCAAGGCCGTCGATGCGGCTGACGCGCTGATCACGCAGGCCATCAAGTCGCGCGACATCGAAGCCCTCGCGATGGCCTATGTCGAGGACGGCCGCATCGTCGCGGTCCGCGCCTACGGCCACCGCAACGCGGCGGGCCAGGCCTTGCAGACCGGCACGGTGATGTACGGCGCGTCCCTGACCAAGGCCGTCTTCGCCTATACGGTGATGCAGCTGGTCGACGAGGGGCTCATCGATCTGGACGCGCCGATCGAGCGCTATCTGGACAAGCCGCTGCCCGACTATCCGAACGACTCGCGCTACGGTCCCTGGCGCGATCTGCGTGAGGACGCGCGATGGCGCCAGCTGACGCCGCGCATCCTGCTCACGCATCGCAGCGGCTTCGGCAACTTCGCGTTCCTGGAGCCGGACCGCAAGCTGCGATTCCACTTCGATCCGGGCAGCCGCTACGCCTACTCGGGCGAAGGCCTGATCCTCTTGCAGTTCGTGCTGGAGCAAGGCCGGCTCCAGTTGGATCTGGGACGCGAGATGCAGCGCCGCGTCTTCGACCGCTTCGGGATGGCGACCACCAGCATGATGTGGCGGCCCGACTTCGCCGCGAATCTGGCCGACGGCTTGACGATGGAGCGGCGCTGGGAGCCGCACGATCCGCGCGGCCGCGTGCGGGCGGCGGGCTCGATGGACACGACGATCGAGGACTTCGCGCGCTTCGCCGCCGGGTATGTGCGCGGCGATGGACTGACGCCGCGATCGCGCGCGGAGCTGGTCCGTCCGCAGGCGCCGATCACGACGGCTTCGCAGTTCCCGACCTTGCAGCCGGAGCTGCCGCCCGAGCGGCGTCGCCGCGATCTGGCGGCGGGCCTGGGCGTCGTCGTCTTCGAGGGGCCGCAGGGACGCGGCTTCTTCAAGGGCGGTCACGACGACGCGACGGGTAACACCTGGGTCTGCGTGGAGCGTCGCAAGGCCTGCGCGGTGCTGCTGTCCAACGACGTCAGGGCGGAACGGCTCTATCCGTCGATCGTGCGGGCACTGCTCGGCGAGACCGGCGTGCCCTTCGAGTGGGAGTACGGGCCGAAGTCGGCGAGCTGGCCGTGAGCGCATAGCGCCGAGACCGCGACCTTCCGCCCCTCGCGCTTTCACCGTGAAGGAGCAGGTCGACGGCGCCGAGTGGCTGGGCCCACGCGGACCGGCTGCTGTTCGCGACGGTCGGCCGCCATGTCGTCGGCCGCGAGGCGACGGCGATCTTCAAGGCGACCAGCGTGATCGTGGGGGTAGAGGGCTGAGGGGCGTCAGGCCCAGATCGCAGAGAGCGCCCTGAGTTCGCCAATCAGCCTCGGGCGCGGCTCCTCCAGAACTCTTGTCTGGATCAAGAAGACGACCGACTTGAGCAGCTCGGTCGTATTCAGCTCCGTCGACGCCTCCAGCTTCCTGAAATCGTCGATCACTCGGGTGGGGACCCTAAGCGAAAGGCGTCGGCGGGCAACGCCACGTTCCTCAGGAAATCGCTCGATGGCCTTCCGGTGAGACGCTCTGAGTAGCGCTCCCGAATGCGAGTCCAGAGCCGCCTTGTGGACGAAGTAGGTCAGGAGGGCTCGACGGAAATCTGTCGAAGCTTGGCTATCGATGTGATGCACCGCGTGGTCCAGAACGTCAATGTAGATCGCCGGAAGCTTCGCCTCGATCGCCTGTGTGGCCGCCTTCCTCGCCTTGGCTACGGCGGGCGTGGATTGAGCGGGTAACGACACGGTGCGATGGCAGCGATCGCATACGCCGACAAGGATGTTGGGAGCAACGCCCTTGCCGTCGCTGAACGGCATATCCCGACGCATGAAGGTCGTCTGAACGACGTCCCCACAGTCATGGCAGAAGGCCTTGCTGTGATCCCCTTCGTGAAGAATCTTCATCTCGAGCTCAACGATGGACGCTGATGAACATCGTGGCGGGGTCGACGAAGTAGAACTTCACGTACCAGCCACGCGCCTTGATCAGATGGCAGGTGATCCGACCGTTCGCATGAAGTGGCGAGCATTCATAGTCTGCGCCACAGCTTGCCTTGATGACGTCGACGACGAAATCTGCGGACACCGCGCCCGTTGCCAAGAGGTTCTTGACGTCCAAGTCCGCGCGCGCTTCGTGCTCATAGTCGCCGCATTGAAGCGACGCGATGACCGCACGCTTCACTGCCTTGAATCCTTTCGGTCCAGCCACGCCAAGCCCAAAGTGTACGAGAAACGTCGTATTGTTTGGAGCTCAGGGAAACAAGCAAGCGGAATGCGTACGCCAGACCTCGTTTTGATCAAGCTCGACGAGCCAAAGAAAAAGGTTCTTCGCCGATGTGCGGGGAAGAACGAGACGCGGCCAGGTGCTGCACCTGCTAAGTTGAAGTTGTCGAGACTCACTTTCGCAGGGGGCAGCCATGGCCGCGTCCCAGTGTATTTCTCGC
>NZ_JBCNLU010000012.1:0-150411 GCF_039595295.1 Roseateles sp. | reverse complement strand
CTGCCGGATCATGGCCTCGGTGAAATCGGGGCCGGCGCGCAGCTCGGGGTTCTCGATCAAGGCCACCACCGCCAGCCGCTCCGGCACGAAGCTCAGGCCGATCTCGTAATGGGCCAGGGTCTCGAAGGAATCGAAGGTCAGCGTGCGCGTGAGGTTGGCATTGCGGATGCGGCGCGTGACGCGCTGCTCCGAGCCGGACTCGACCGTCTCGGTGATGGTCGTGGTCCGGCGCGAGCGCACCCGGGCCGCCGCCTTCTGCGTCGCCTCCTGCGTGCGTGAGGCCGTGGTCCGCGCCACGTTGGCGACGTTCTGCGTGCTCTGCACACTGGCGTTGGCCGAGACCTGGATGGACGCCACGCCCGGCGAATAGGACACGTCCAGCGATCCGCCCACCTGCCAAGTGAAGTCCTGCTTGCTGGTGAGCTCGTCGAAGGTCTCGTCGCTGTCCTTGCTGGTGTCGCTGCTCTCCCAGCTCTGCTCGGTCTCCGTCTCGCTGGACTGCGTCAGCGAGCGCGAGCGGCGCTCCCAGCTGCTCAGCTCGATCAGCACTTCCTCCTGCGGCGTCAGCGCCAGCGAGCTCAGCAGCGCGCCTCGGCTGAAGCCGGTCAGGGTCCAGGTCTGGCGCCAGGGCACCATCACCGCCACCGGAATGCCGCGCCCGCCCGGCAGGCGCGGCTCGACCAGATCGCCGACGCCGCGGTTGGAGGAATCGGCCGGCGCCGGCGCCGGCGCGGGCACCACCCATTCGACGACGATGGGCATCAGCGTCACGTCGCCCACCAGCACGAAACCGCCGTCGCCACCGCCGCCCGACGACGCGCCGCCGGACCCCGCGGAGCCCGATCCCTTGCCGCCGCCCTTGCCGCCATCGGGCTCGTCGTCGATGTCCTTGCCGTCGTCCGCGCCGCCGCCGTTGGGGTTGTAGATCTTCTTGCGCAGTGTCATCGCGGGCTTCACCACCAGGCGCAGCGGGCCGTCGCGCACGCTCATCGTGGCCTCGCCGCCCAGGCGCAGCGCCGCGACCTGCTTGGCGTCGAGCACCAGCGGTGCCGCTCGGCCGCGCTCGTCGGGCGCGGTGGGCGCGGCGAGGAACGCCGGCAGGTCGACGATCTCGACCGTCCCGGGCGCGGGCTCGCCGACCGCGGGGCTCAGGCGCAGACGCCGACGTACCTCGTCGGCCTCGTCCAGCAGCTCCGTGTCGACGGGCTGTTCGTCGAGCAGCGCCGACACCACCGCCGCGTCGACGCGGACCCGTGCCGATTGCTCGCCGACCGTCATCGTCTTGGTCGCGATCAGCGTGGCCGCCTGCGCGGCCGTGACGCTGAGCTCGTCGACCGCCAAGCGCAGCAGCACCGACCGGCGCCCCGCCCCGTCGCGCCGCGCCAACTCCACCAGCAGCTCGCCCCCGCCCACCAGCACCTGGCGTTGCGCGCGGCTGAGCGCGAACTGGTACTCGATCTTCTCGACCTCGAGCATCCCGCGCGCCAGCACCTGGGCGAGCTCATCGAGCTCGACCTGCGGCGCGTCGCGCTCGTCGGTGGAAGCCAGCAGCGCCTGCAGCGATCGCCCGCCCAGCCGCATCAGCTCGGCGCTGTCGGCGTCGGCCTCGCCGGCGCCGTTGTCCTTGCGCATCTTGGCGCGCAGGACCTGGGTGGACACCTTCAAGCTGCCCACCGGATCGATCACGATGCGCTGGGGTTGCGGGTTCGGTCCGGTGCCGGGATCGAAGAGCTCGATGAACTGTCCGAAGTCGAAGACCCGGGTCACGTTGCCGACCGGGATCTCGGCCGAGCAGCCCTCCAGCAGGGTCGTGGAACTGGACGCGCCGGCCGCGCCGGACGATGCGTCCTTCGGTGCCGTCTGAGGCTTGACTTCCGCCATCTCGTGCTCCCTTGCCGCGGCGAAGGCCGGGCGATGCGGCGCAGTTGTCGCACCAAGCGCGCCGCGGCCTCATCCCTAAGTCCGCGACTGCGCGGTCTCACCCCCCGCGATCCCGGGATCCATCGGGGTCGCGCGAGGGACAGGCAAGGGACACGGACGGGACACGCAAGCACGGCGGCATGCCGCCGTCGCGACGCGCACGCGACAGCGTTCGAGCGCGGGCTCGAATAAAAAGCACGGTCGTTCTTTTTTCCAAATTGGACAGATAGAATGCGTCGCAACCCGCCCCAGCCAGACAGCGAGCCGGCCTGAGCCGACCCCGCAGACCGGACGTGGCCCCCACGACTAGAACGAGCAAGGAAGACCATGACCTCCGAAGAACTCATCGCCCAGTACGGACCTCGCGACAGCATGGAATACGACGTGGTGGTCGTCGGCGGCGGTCCCGCCGGCCTGTCCACCGCGATCCGCCTCAAGCAGCTCGCCGCGGAGAAGGGTCAGGAGATCTCGGTGGTCGTGCTGGAGAAGGGGTCGGAGGCTGGCGCGCACATCCTGTCGGGCGCGGTCATGGATCCCAAGGCCATCACCGAGCTCTTCCCCAACTGGAAGGAACTGGGCGCCCCGCTCAATCAGGAAGTCACCGGCGACCAGGTGCTGTTCCTGAACGAGACCGGCGCCACCGAGACGCCGCAGTTCCTGATCCCGGACTGCTTCCACAACCACGGCAACTACGTCATCTCGCTGGGCAACGTCACGAAGTGGCTGGCGCAGCAGGCCGAAGCGCTGGGCGTGGAGATCTTCGCCGGCTTCGCCGCCGCGGAAGTGGTCTATGACGAGCAAGGCCGCGTCAAGGGCGTGGCCACCGGCAACGTCGGCGTCGGCAAGGACGGCGAGCCGCATGAGGGATTCCAGCTCGGCATGGAGCTGCACGGCAAGTACACGATCTTCGCGGAAGGCGCGCGCGGCCATCTGGGCAAGCAGCTGATCTCGAAGTTCCAGCTGGACGCCGGCAAGGATCCGCAGACCTATGCCATCGGCATCAAGGAGCTGTGGGAAGTCCCCGCCGACAAGGCGCAGCCCGGCCTGGTGGTGCACACCGCCGGCTGGCCGATGGACAAGGAGACCTACGGCGGCGGCTTCCTGTACCACCTCGAGGGAAACAAGGTGACGCTGGGCTTCGTGGTGGGCCTGGACTACAAGAACCCGTGGCTGTCCCCGTTCGAGGAGATGCAGCGCTGGAAGACGCATCCCTCGATCCGCAAGCACATCGAGGGCGGCAAGCGCCTGGGCTACGGCGCGCGTGCGATCACCGCGGGCGGTCTGCTGAGCCTGCCCAAGCTGGTCTTCCCCGGCGGCGCGCTGGTCGGCGACGACGCCGGCTATCTGAACGCCGCCCGCATCAAGGGCAGCCATGCGGCCATCAAGTCCGGGATGATGTGTGCCGACGCGATCGCCGAGGCCCTGGCCGCGGGTCGCGCGCAGGACGAGCTCTCGGCTTATCCGGCGGCCTTCGAACAGAGCTGGCTGCGCGACGAGCTGAATCAATCGCGCAACTTCAAGACCTGGTTCAAGAAGGGCAACACCGTCGGCACGCTGATGACCGGCATCGAGCAATGGCTGCTGCCCAAGCTCGGCATGAAGAGCCCGCCCTGGACCATCCATCGCGACAAGCCCGATCACGTCTATCTGCGCCCCGCGTCGGAGATGCCCAAGATCGCCTATCCGAAGCCCGATGGGAAGCTGACCTTCGACCGGCTGTCGTCGGTGTTCGTGTCCAACACGAACCATGAGGAGAACCAGCCGGCGCATCTGACGCTCAAGGACGACAGCGTGCCGGTGGCGGTGAACCTGGCCAAGTACGCGGGCCCGGAGAGCCGCTACTGCCCGGCCGGCGTTTACGAGTTCGTGAAGACCGACGACAACGGCGAGCGCCTGCAGATCAACGCGCAGAACTGCGTGCACTGCAAGACTTGCGACATCAAGGACCCGACCCAGAACATCGTCTGGGTCACGCCGGAAGGCGGCGGCGGCCCGAACTACGTGAGCATGTAAGCCGCGCGGGGCCTGCGCCCCGTCCGCGCTTCAACGACAAGGCCCGCCATCGGCGGGCCTTTGCTATTGGAAAGACGCATCGCGAGGCTTGCCGCAGAGCGCTCAGCGGGGCGACAGCTCCCGCATCCAGCTCGCGAGAATCTGCTCCTCCAGCGAGCCATGTTCCTGATGCGCGAGGATGCGCTCGCGCTCCACCGCGCTGCGGTTCTGGCTGAGCTTGGCCTTCATGGTCCAGCGCTCCACCGGAATCCTGAAGCCGACGATCGCGCCCAGCATCTTGCGCTGATAGTCCGCCGGCAGGCCGCGCCACTGCGCCGCATAGTCGGGTTCCTGCGTCGCGATCAGGCGCTTGAGCAGCGCGTCCTTGCCGTGCTCGTCGTCGATGACCTGCACCGGCCCTTGCACCTGCAGCGTCAGATAGTTCCAGGTCGGCACGGAGAGCGGCGTGTCGTAGAGCGAAGGCGAGACGTAGGCGCCCGGTCCGTTGAACTGCACCAGGACCCGATCGAGCTCGCCCGACAGCAACGCCGCCACATGCGGATTGGCGCGCGCGAGGTGGCCTTCCAGCCACCAGCCCCCACCTTTCGTCGGCTCGCTGGGCGCGCGCCAGATCATGGGCACCGGCGTGGCCGACAGCCCGTGCACCGGGTCGATCAGCATCAGCGTGGCGAGCGGATGTTCCTGGATCATCAGCCGCGCATGCGAGAGATCCGGCAGGTCGAAGTGCTTGGGCGTGTACATGAGCGAAGACTGTAGGCCACATCGCCCGCCGCGTGCAGAACAGCGCTGACCTGTTTCAACACCAGAAAGAGAAAACCCCCGCAGCTTGCGCTACGGGGGTTTCACATCTGGTTGGCGGAGACGGAGGGATTCGAACCCTCGATGCAGGTTTTGCCCGCATACTCCCTTAGCAGGGGAGCACCTTCGGCCACTCGGTCACGTCTCCAACCGGGCAAGCCGAGACTATAGCACGGCTATTCGAGCCCTCAACCGAAACTCCGGTTGAAATCGCTCATTCGCACCGAGATCAGGCTTCAATTTCCTGGTCCAGATCGAAGGCGCGATGCAGCGCGCGCACCGCCAGCTCCATGTACTTCTCGTCGATGACGACGGAGGTCTTGATTTCGCTGGTCGTGATCATCTGGATGTTGATGCCCTCTTCCGACAACGAGCGGAACATCTTCGACGCCACGCCCACATGCGAGCGCATGCCGATGCCCACGATCGACACCTTGCAGATGCGCTGATCGCCGACGACCTTGGCCGCCTGCACCGCGGGACCGACGGTCTTCTCCAGCAGCTCCATCGCGCGCTGGTAATCGTTGCGGTGCACGGTGAACGAGAAGTCGGTCTTCCCGTCCTGAGACACGTTCTGGATGATCACGTCGACGTCGATGTTGGCGTCGGCCACCGGGCCCAGGATCTGGAACGCGATGCCGGGCTTGTCCGGCACGCCCAGCAGCGTCACCTTGGCCTCGTCACGGTTGAATGCAATGCCGGAGACGACGGCTTGTTCCATGTTCTCGTCCTCTTCAAAAGTGATCAGGGTGCCGGACTTGGCTTCTTCGTTGATGTCGATGTCCCAGGGCGTGAAGCTGCTCAGCACGCGCAGCGGCACCCGGTACTTGCCGGCGAATTCCACCGAGCGGATCTGCAGCACCTTGGAGCCCAGCGACGCCATCTCGAGCATTTCCTCGAAGCTGATCGTCGTCATGCGACGCGCTTCCGGCACGACGCGCGGATCGGTCGTGTACACGCCGTCGACGTCGGTGTAGATCAGGCATTCGCTGGCCTTGATGGCCGCGGCGATCGCCACCGCCGAGGTGTCCGAGCCGCCCCGGCCCAGCGTCGTGATGTTGCGGTCCTCGTCCACGCCCTGGAAGCCGGTGATGACCACCACCTTGCCGGCGTCCAGGTCGGCCTTGACCTTGGCGTCGTCGATGCTCTCGATGCGCGCCTTGGTGTACGAGTTGTCCGTCGCCACGCCGACCTGCCAGCCGGTGTAGCTGACGGCCTCCATGCCTTCGGCCTGCAGCGCGATGGCCAGCAGGCCGACCGCGACCTGCTCGCCGGTGGAGGCGATCATGTCCAGCTCGCGCATCAGCGCGGGCGAGGAGCTGGCGGGGGAAAGGTCCTTGGCCAGACCGAGCAGGCGGTTGGTCTCGCCGCTCATGGCGGACGGGACGACCACCATCTGGTGACCGGCCCGTGCCCACTTGGCGACGCGCTTGGCCACGTTGCGGATACGGTCGGTCGACCCCATCGAGGTGCCGCCGTACTTGTGAACGATCAATGCCATGGGAGTGTCAGATGACTGCTGAAGGACGTCATGCCGACGTCCGCATTACCGCGGGAAGGAGGTGCGCCGCGACCACAGCCGACGATTCTAAGACCCGTCCCTGCCCGCAACGTCGCGAGCCATGCGCGATCCGCATGCATCCGGCGTCCAACGCAGCGTCATTTGTGCTTCACCGGGCGCCGCGGACCAGCGCGCGTCAATGCCCAGCCCAGGCACGAACAGCAGTCGGCCGTCGCCGTAGATCAGCGGCCCTTCCCTCTGAACAGCGGGGACTCCCGCCGTTTGCCAGCACTTCTTCAGCGCGCGCGCCAGGCCCTTGGCATGCGTCTGGAAGCGCTCGCCGCCTTCGCGCGGACGCAACTCGACATTGCTGAGCGCAGAAAGCGCAAGTCCACCCTCGGTCACGGGTTCGACATCGAAGGCACCGCCCCACTCCGCCACCTCATGACGACCCGGACGCGCGAAATCGCGGCGGATGACCGCCGTATCGCCGCCGATGGCGATGCCCAGGCCGGCGAGCGATGCGGGCGGCGCCGCGGCGCTCGGCGGCGCGACGGGCCGCGCCTGAACGAAGAAGCGGCCGCGATACAGATGGAGCTCGCTGCCGCCCAAGGGCCACCGGGCGACGGCGCCGAGGCGGCCCTCCTCGAGCAGCCGTCGGATCAGGGTCGCCGGCGCGGTGCGTCCGCTCATGCGGCGCAGCCAGGCCCGCAGCGCATTCGACGCGCGAGCCGGGCTCAAGCGGGTCAGCATCGCCTGATCCAGACCGGTCTCATCGGCCCAGCGTGCCAGGTCTTGCTCGGCGATCTCGTGCTGGAGCTCGGCCGCCTCCTGCGCCCATTGCGCGGCGTTGGACAGCGCCGTTTCCGCGCCCGCCGACATGGCGAGCAGCCGCGGCCACACCGCCTGCCTCAGGCGGTTGCGCGCGAAGCGAGGATCGGTGTTGCTGTCGTCATCGATGAAGCGCAGATCGTGCGCGGCGACGTAGGCCTCGACGGCCTCGCGCGGATGGTCGAGCCAGGGCCGCACCCAGCACACGCCGTCGCGCCATTGCGCGCGCGGCATCGCCGAGAGCCCGGCCACGCCGGCGCCTCGCAGCGCCTGGAGCAGGAAGGTCTCGGCCTGATCGCGCCGATGATGGGCGAGCAGCAGCAGATCGGCCTCGGCTGCGAGGGTCAGGCGTTGCAGCGCGCGGAAGCGCCCGCCGCGGGCCCAGGCCTCGATGCTCTCGCCGGCGGAGGGCGAGCCGCTCAAACGCTCATGGACGAGCGTCACCGGCAGCCCTTGCGCCGCCCAGCTGTCGACCTGCGTCTGCAGATGCGCCAGCCACGCGTCGGCGTGGGGACTCAGCCCGTGATGGATGTGCAACGCCACCACGCGCAAGCCCAGCGAGTGGGCCGCAACGGTGGTGGCGTGGAGGAGCGCCGTCGAATCCCGGCCGCCGCTCGCGGCGACCGCGATCACGCGGCGTGCAGTCGAAAAACCGGACGCCGCGACGTCGGGATCAGCGGCTCTTGGTGTCGCCGAAACGGCCATAGGCCTGCAGACGCTCGTAGCGGCGGTCCAGCAGATCCTTGGTCTTCAGGTCCGAGACCTGCCGCAGGGCGTCGCCCAGCGCGCGCTTCAGATTCGAAGCCATCTGCTTCTGATCGCGGTGCGCGCCGCCGACGGGCTCGCTGACGATCTTGTCGATCAGGCCCAGCGCCTTCAGGCGATGCGCGGTGATGCCCAGCGCTTCCGCAGCCTCGGAAGCGCGCGCCGCCGTCTTCCACAGAATCGACGCGCAGCCTTCGGGAGAGATCACCGAGTAGGCCGAGAACTGCAGCATCAGCACCTGGTCGGCCACGCCGATGGCCAGCGCGCCGCCGGAGCCGCCCTCGCCGATCACCGTCGCGATGATGGGCACTTCCAGCTGGGCCATCTCGAAGATGTTGCGGCCGATCGCTTCCGACTGGCCGCGCTCCTCGGCGCCGATGCCCGGGTACGCGCCCATCGTGTCGATGAAGGTGAACACCGGGAGGCCGAATTTCTCGGCCAGCTTCATCAGGCGCAGAGCCTTGCGATAGCCCTCGGGGCGCGGCATGCCGAAGTTGCGCAGCGTGCGCTCCTTGGCGTCCGAGCCGCGCTGATGGCCGATGACCATGCAGGCTTGCCCGTTGAAGCGCGCCAGACCGCCGACGATCGCGGCGTCATCCGCGAAGTGCCGGTCGCCGTGCAGCTCCTGGAATTCGGTGAAGACTTCCGAACAGTAGTCCAGCGTCTGCGGACGCTGCGGATGTCGGGCGATCTGATAGACCTGCCACGGGAGGACATTCGCGTAGATGTCCTTCGTCAGCTGGTGGCTCTTCTTGCCCAGGCGGTCGATCTCTTCCGAGATATCCACCGCGGACTCGCTCTGCACGTAGCGGAGCTCGTCGATCTTGGTCTCGAGCTCAGCGATCGGCTGCTCGAATTCGAGGAAGTGTTTCTTGCTCATTCAATAATCCACCGGTAGCGGATCAAGGCTCCGCCAAATGTACCATGTGGCCACCGAGCGATACGGGGCCCAGCCCTCGCCGAGTTCCCGGGCTTCCGCCCGCGAGACCGGCTCGTCGCTGAAGTAATGCTGGCTGATGCCCTTCAGCAATCCCAGATCGTCCAGCGGCAGGACGTTGGGCCGCATCAGGTGGAAGATCAGGAACATCTCGGCGGTCCAGCGACCGATCCCGCGGATGGCCACCAGCTCCTCGATGATGGGTTCGTCGTCCATCTGCGCCCATTGGCGCACGTGGACCTGACCCGATTCGAAATGCTGCGCCAGGTCGCTCAGGTACTCGACCTTGCGGGCCGACAGCCCGACCCCGCGCAGCACGTCCTTGTCCAGGCCCAGCACTTCGATCGGCTTGATCCGGTTGGACGGGCCCGACATCAATCCGGCGAGCTTGTCCCAGGTCCCCTGGGCCGCCTTCACCGAGATCTGCTGACCGACGATGGAGCGCGCCAGGGTCGTGAACGCGTCGCCGCGGCTTTGCAGCCGGGCCTCGCCGAATTGCGGGATGAGCTTTTTCATGACCCGGTCGCGTTTGACCAGATGACGACAAGCCTCGTCCCAATAGTCCGGGGTCACCCCGGCAGTCGCCACACGCGCCATCAGGCCTGGTCTCCGGCTTTGGCGATGCGCACCCAGCTCGTGCCCGACGGGGCATCCTTCAGCTCGATGCCCTGCTCGACAAGCGCCTTGCGGATGCGGTCGGCCTCGGCGAAATCGCGCGCCGCCTTGGCCGCCGCGCGCGCGGCGATCTGCGCCTCGATCGCGGCCTCGTCCAAGCCGGTCCCCGCTTGCAGGAAGGCCTTCGGCTGCTGCTGCAGCACGCCCAGCACGCCGCCCAGCGCCTTCAGCAGGCCGGCGTCGGCCGACGAGCGATCGCGATTGACCTGATTGGCCAACTCGAACAGCACCGCCAGCGCACCGGGGGTGTTGAAGTCGTCGTCCATCGCCGCCTTGAACGCGGCCGCATGACCGCGGGTCCAATCGATGGCCACCTCGTCCGCCGGGACCGCGTCCAGCGCGGTGTAGAGCCGGCGCAGCGCGGTGCGCGCGTCGTCCAGGCTGACGTCGCTGAAGTTGAACGGGCTGCGGTACTGCGTGCGCAGCATGAAGAAGCGAATCGACTCGCCGTCGAACTTCTCCAGTACTTCCGCGATGGTGAAGAAATTCCCCAGGCTCTTGGACATCTTCTCGCCGTCGATGTTCAGGAAGCCGTTGTGCATCCAGACATTGACAAACGGACGGCCAAACGCGCCTTCGCTCTGCGCGATCTCGTTCTCGTGGTGCGGGAACTGCAGGTCCATGCCGCCGCCGTGGATGTCGAAGCGCTCGCCCAGCAGCGCGCAGCTCATCGCGGAGCACTCGATGTGCCAGCCCGGGCGGCCCTCGCCCCAGGGGCTGGCCCACTTGGCCTCGGCGGGCTCCTCGGCCTTGGCCGACTTCCACAGCACGAAGTCCAGCGGATCGCGCTTGCCGTCGTCCACCGCGACGCGCTCCCCGGCGCGCAGCTGGTCCGGGGACTTGCCGCTGAGCTTGCCGTAGCCCGCGAACTTGCGCACCGCGTAGTTCACGTCGCCGCCGTCGGCCTGGTAAGCCAGGCCCTTCTGTTCAAGCTTGCCGATGATGTCCAGCATCTGCGGGACAAAGTCCATCGCGCGCGGCTCGTGCGTGGGCGTCGAAATACCCAGCGCCGCGAAGTCGCGATGCATGGCCGCGATCATCTCGTCGGTGAGCTGGCGAATCGTGATGCCCCGCTCCAGCGCCCGGCGAATGATCTTGTCTTCGATGTCGGTGATGTTGCGCACGAAGTTGACGTCGTAGCCGCTGGCCGCGAGCCAGCGATAGACGACGTCGAACGCGATGTTCATGCGCGCATGCCCCATGTGACACAGGTCGTAGACGGTGATGCCGCACACGTACATGCGGACTTTGCCCGGCTCGATCGGTTCGAAGGGTTGCAGCTGACGGGTCAGCGTGTTGTAGATGCGCAAGGAGGACATGGATGTGTCGCGCCGGACGTCCACCCCGGAAGATCCGCCGCGGGCACGGGACGCCGCTACCACCGGGCCCGCGCAGTGTTGCTGGGCGTCGGAGTGCGGCGTGTCGTGCGGTGGAGGCGGAAGAGCCGGCCGGGTGACGAGCGGGAGACGAAAGCTCGCTCTAGAATGCCCGGCAGTATAGCGGCCCGACCATGCCAAGAATCACCCCCCTGCTCCGCTCCTTCGCCCTCGTCCTGGCGGCGCTGGGCTTCGCTCCTCTGTCGCAAGCGGCCGGCGTCGTCGACGACGCCCAGGGCCTGTGGGCCGCGGGCAAGCGCGACCAGGCCATCAAGATGGCGGAGGACGCGCTCAAGAACACGCCCGAGGATCCGCGCCTGCGCTTCGCGCTGGGCACCATGCTGCTGGAACAGCAGCAGCTCGAGCGCGCCAAGGTCCTGTTCACCGGCCTGACCGAGGACTTCCCCGACCTGGCCGACCCCTACAACAACCTGGCAGTCATCAACGCCGCGCGCGGCGAGTACGAGGCCGCGCGCCAGAACCTGATGCGCGCGCTGGACCTGCAGCCCGACCACGGGCAGGCGCAGGAAAACCTGGGCGACGTGCTGATGCGCCTGGCCCAGCAGGCTTACGAGCGGGCGCTCAAGCAGGCGCTGGGCGACGACACGGCGCTCAAGCTCAAGCTGCAGCGCGTGATCGCGTTCAATGGCGCCGACGCCAAGGGCGCTCCAGCGCGCTGAACGCCAGGCCCGTGTCCCGTTTCCTGGCTTTTCGTGCTCGCATCCAATTCTTCCGCAACACGGGCATCCGCATCATGAGGACATCCAAACTGCTGCTGGCGCTGGGCGCCGCGGCGCTCTCGCTGGCCGGCTCGCTGGCGCAGGCGCAGGTCGTCAAGCTGTCGACCTCGGTAGGCGACATCAAGGTCCAGCTGGACCCTGAGAAAGCGCCCAAGAGCGTCGCCAACTTCCTGGCCTACGTGAAGGCCGGCCACTACAACGGCGTCATCTTCCACCGCGTCATCGACGGCTTCATGATCCAGACCGGCGGCTACACGCGAGATCTGAAGCAGAAGCCGACCAAGGCGCCGATCCCGCTGGAGGCCGGCAACGGCCTGATGAACATCCGTGGCACGATCGCGATGGCGCGTACCGGCGACCCCAATTCCGCGACCTCGCAATTCTTCATCAACGTCGTGGACAACCCCGGCCTGGATCCGGGCTACGCGTCGGACGGCCGCGGCTACGCGGTCTTCGGCTACGTCACCGAAGGCATGGACGTCGTGGACAAGATCCGCGCGGTGAAGACCTCGAAGTCCCCGAAGAACCCGGCCTTCCAGAACCTGCCCGACACCCCCATCCTCATCAACAAGGCCACGGTCGAGAAATTAGGAGTCCCAGCATGAGCAAAAAAGTCGAACTGCACACGAACCACGGTCTGATCACGGTGGAACTGGATGACGTCAAGGCCCCGGGCACCGTGGCCAACTTCCTGAATTACGTCGCCAAGGGCCACTACGACGGCACCATCTTCCACCGCGTCATCAAGGGCTTCATGGCCCAGGGCGGCGGCTTCGAGGTCGGCATGCGTCAGAAGGACACGGACGCCCCGATCCAGAACGAGGCCAACAACGGCCTGAAGAACGACAAGTACACGCTGGCGATGGCGCGTACGAACGCGCCCCATTCGGCCAGCGCGCAGTTCTTCATCAACACCGTGGACAACGACTTCCTGAACTTCAAGAGCGAGTCCCCGTCCGGCTGGGGCTACGCCGTGTTCGGCAAGGTCGTCGGCGGCACGGACGTCGTGGACAAGATCGAGAAGGTCAAGACCGGCCGCTCGGGCTTCCATGACGATGTGCCGGCCGAGCCGGTCATCATCGAGCGCGCCGTCGCGGTCGAGTGATCCCGAGGTCCGCCGCTGAGTTCCCGCTGCCGGGCCCGCTGACGTCGCTGGAGGCGGCGCCGGGCTGGCGGCGGATCGATCTGCTGTCGGACCTGCACCTTTCGCCGGACATGCCGGCGACGCTGGCGCGCCTGCGCCGGCACCTGGCGGTCACGCCCGCCGATGCGGTCTTTCTGCTCGGCGACATCTTCGAGGCCTGGATCGGCGACGACGCTCGCTGGCAGGCCGGCACCTTCGAGCAGGACGCGCTGCAACTGCTGCGCGACGCCGCCAGCGGCCATGGCCGCGCGGACGGCAAGCCGCTCGCGCTCTTCTTCATGCACGGCAACCGCGATTTCGCCCTGGGCGAGCCGATGGCGGCGGATGCCGGCATGCGGCTGCTCGTGGACCCCACGCGCTTGAAGGCCTTCGGCCGCGTCTGGCTGCTGAGCCACGGCGATCAGCTCTGCCTGGGCGACGTCGGGTACCTGCGCGCCCGCGCGGTGGTGCGGCGGCTCGACGTCCTCGCCGCGCTACGCGCGCTCCCGCTTTTCGCGCGCCGGGCGCTGGCCCGGCATCTGCGAGCAAAGAGCCGCATGCATCAAGCCGACCCGTCGACCTGGGCCGACGTCGATGACGACGCCGCGCGATCCTGGCTGCGCGCGTCGGGCTGCGACACGCTGATCCACGGCCACACGCATCGTCCGGCCATGCACGACCTGGGCGACGGTCTGATCCGCGCGGTGCTCTCCGATTGGGACTACGACGGCGCCCACGGTCCCGCGCGCGGCGATGTACTGGTCATTGATGCCGATGGCCTGCATCGCGTCGAGCCGCTGACGCAGGCACCGCCGCCGATGCCGATGCCGATGCCCACGCAGATGCCGCGATGATCGGCGGCCTGCTGCAACGCTGGCGCGAGCACCGCGAGCGCAAGCTGCTCGAGCGCTTCGCCATCTCCGATTCGCTGTGGCAGCTGACGCTCGCCCACTACCCCTTCCTCGCTCGGCGAGACGAGGCCGATCGCGCCGAGCTCCGCCGCCTCTGTTCGCTGTTCCTGGCCTCCAAGGAATTCCATGGCGCGCGCGGCTTGACGGTGACCGACGAGATGGCCGTGGCCATCGCGGCCCAGGCCTGCCTGCCGGTGCTGCGACTGGGGCTGGACTGGTACGACCGCTTCCTCGTGATCCTTGTCCACGAGGGCGAGGTCGTGGCGACGCGTGAAGTCATGGACGAGGACGGCGTGGTCCAGATCTACGAGGAGCCGGTGGTCGGCGAAGCCCCCGGCGCCGGGCCGATGATGCTGGCCTGGAACGAGATCACCCCCGAGGCCGCGCACCGTCTGGAGGGCATGGACCCGGTCTACAACGTCGTGATCCACGAGTTCGCCCACATCTTCACGATGGACGCGCCGGAGGGTACCGAGGGCCTGCCGCCGATCGCGGACAAGGCCTTGCGCGCACGCTGGCAGGCCACCATGGAAGCCGAGTGGGACTGGTTCTGCGACCAGGTCGACGCGGGCGTCCCCACCCTCATCGACCCCTACGGCGAGAGCTCGCTGGAGGAGTTCTACGCCGTCGCCGTCGAGGCCTTTTTCGTCGCGCCGCGCGAGCTGCTCGCGGAGCAGCCGCGGCTGTACCGGCTCTTCGTCGAGTTCTTCAGGCAAGACCCGGCACGCGGCTGAGCGCGACGCCTCGCGCCATCGACACGCGGGCCGCGCTGCGCTCATTCGTCCCGCAGCCGCTCCTTCAGGAAGTCCACGAAGGCCCGGACCTTGGGCGACAAATGCCGGCTGGTCGGCCACAGCGCGTGGAAGCGGCCGGCGGGCTGATCGTCGAGCGCAACCACGCGGCGCAGCCGGCCATCGCGCAGCGGCTCCAGCGCGAGGAAGTCCGGCAGGCACGCGATGCCCAGGCCGGCGAGCGCCGCGCCGCGCACCGCTTCCATGTTGTTGAAGACCAGCGAGCGCCGCAGCCGCGGCTCGGGCGCGGTCTCGGAGAGCGCTGTGGCCGAGGGGTCCAGGTCGCTCGCCGGCACGAGCGGCCAGGTCTGCAGACGCCTCGAGTTGGGAAAGCGAAAGCGGATGCCGTCATGGGCGGCGAGGTTCTCGACATGGCGCGGCTCCCCGCGGCGCGCGAGGTAGTCGGGCGAGGCGCAGAGCAGCAAGCGGTAAGGCCGCAGCGGCAGGCTGACGAAGCGCGAATCGCCCAGGTCGCCGCTGCGGATCGCCAGGTCCACGCCCTCCTCGATCAGATCGACGAGGCGATCGTTGAAGTCGATGTCGAGCTCGATCTCGGGGTAACGGCCGAGGAACTCCGGCAGCAGAGGCAGCAGCAAGTGGTAGGCGACGATGGGCACGCTGATGCGCAGCCGGCCACGCGGCGCGGCGGTCGCATGCGCGATCGTGGCCTTGGCGTCGTCCAGGTCGTCGAGGATGCGCCGGCAGCGCTCGTGGAACTGGCGTCCCTCCTCGGTCAGCGCGAGCTTGCGCGTGCTGCGCTGGAGCAGGCGCACGCCGAGTTCCTGCTCCAGCCGCGTCACCGCCTTGCCCACCGCCGAGGCCGAGATGCCCAGCACCCGCCCCGCCGCGACGAAGCTGCCCAGATCGGCGGTGCGGACGAAAGCCAGCAGGCCGGAGAAACCGGAGGAAGGGTCCATCGCGATTCAAGCATTTGATTCCGTATTGGTCGGAATCCAGCCCTGTTTTTCAATGAATCAGGCCATCGTATCTTCAATCGCTCGATTGCTTTTCACGATGACCTCATGAGCTCTTCCGATTCAAGGACCGCGACGACGACCTTCTTCGATCGCGATGCGGCCAAAGCGGCGGACCGCGAAGCCGGCCGCGACGCTCTCCGCCAACGCCGCGTGCTGGCGACGGTCTGCATGGCCTCGGCCACGATGCCGATGGTCTTCACCGGCGCGGCGGTCGCGCTGGGCGGCATCGCCGACGACCTCGTCGCCTCCCCCGCCGCGCTGGCCTGGGTGACCAACGCCTTCATGCTGGCCTTCGGCGGCTTCATGCTGGCGGCGGGCGCGCTCGCCGATCGCATCGGGCGTCGGCGCGTGTTTCGCGCGGGCGCTTTGCTCTTCCTGATCGCGTCGGCGCTGCTGCCGGTCGCGCAGGCGATGTGGGCCTTCAACGTGTTGCGCGGTCTGCAAGGGCTGGCCGGGGCGGCCATCCTCAGCAGCGGCGCCGCGCTGCTCGCGCAGGAATTCGACGGCCCCGCTCGCACGCGCGCCTTCAGCTGGCTGGGCACGAGCTTCGGCATCGGGCTGGTCCTGGGACCGATTTCCGCGGGCTTCGTGTCGACGGCCTTCGGCTGGCGCGCGATCTTCGTGCTGGTGATGGCGACGATCGCGATCGCCCTGTTCATAGGCGCTGGCGCCATACGGGAGTCGCGGGACGGCCAGGCGAGTCCCTTCGACTGGGCGGGCGCCGCGCTGTTCACGACGGCGCTGTCGGTGCTGACCTGGGCGGTGTTGCATGCGTCGGAACGAGGCTGGTCCGATGCAGGCGTCGTCATCGGCCTGGTCATCTCGCTGATGCTCTTCATCGTCTTCGCCCGGGTCGAGCAGCGCAGTCCCACGCCGATGCTGGACCTCTCGCTGTTCCGGTATCGGCGCTTCATCGGCATTCAGCTGCTGGCCGCCGCGCCGGCCTATGCCTTCGTCGTGCTGCTGGTGATGCTGCCGATTCGATTTGCCGGCATCGAGGGGCTGTCCGCGTCGCTCACCGGGTGGCTGATCGCGGCCTTGTCGGCGCCGCTGCTGGTGCTGCCGCTGGCGGCGGGGCGCGCGACGCGGTGGTGCTCGCCGGCAACGCTGTGCGGCGCGGGGCTGCTGATCGCGGCGGCGGGGCTGTGGTGGTTGTCCTACGCGAAGGGCGGGGTCGAGGCGATCCCGGCGATGGCGCTGATCGGTATCGGGATCAGCGGGCCGTGGGGGCTGATGGACGGGCTCGCGGTGAGCGTGGTGCCGCCGCAGCGGGCGGGGATGGCGGCGGGGATCTTCAGCACGGTGAGGGTCGCGGGAGAAGGCGTGGCGCTGGCGGTCGTGGGGTCGACGTTGACGGCGTTGATCGCGGCACGGCTGCCGGTGGAGATGCAGGCGGCGGCGCCGTTGCTCGCGACCGGGCGGCTGGGCGAGGCGACGGCAGTTCATGCGGCAATGCCGTCCGGGGCGCTGGTGATGGCTTATGAGCAGGCGTTCTCGCAACTGGCGCAAGGAC
The DNA here is from genome assembly GCF_039595295.1 of Roseateles sp. Taxonomy (GTDB): domain Bacteria; phylum Pseudomonadota; class Gammaproteobacteria; order Burkholderiales; family Burkholderiaceae_C; genus Roseateles. The sequence continues at coordinate 133,540 of NZ_JBCNLU010000012.1, read as the reverse complement.
TGGCCCTGGTGACGGTGATGACGGCGGTGGTGCTGTTGGTTCTGTTGCGGGGGGCGGAGGTGGGGGGGGATCACTAGGGACCGAGGATCGGAGGCCCCGAAGACCCTCTCCCCCGCCCTCTCCCGCAAGCGGGCGAGGGAGTAACACACGCGCCCTTGCGAGCGGGCGAGCGCTGTTGCCCCCCTCGCCCGCTTGCGGGAGAGGGCGGGGGAGAGGGTCTTCGCGCTCCTGCGAACTCCCAGGAGCGCTTCTTGCCGCATCGCGCGACCGGTCCGTTCCTGCCGCCGGGCGGGGCCGGGCCTCCCCATCGCAAGAAGAGGAGCACACGCATGGAAGCGGCATCGCTGAAGCTGGGACTGATCGGCAACTGCGCGGTGAGCGCGCTGATCGACGATCGCGCCCGCGTCGTCTGGGCCTGCGCGCCACGCTTCGACGGCGACCCCGTCTTCAACGCGCTCATCGATTCCCCCGAAGGCATCGGCCCGGACGGCACCTTCCAGGTTCTGCTCGAGGACTTCTCCCACAGCGAGCAGGAGTACCTCCACGGCACCGCCGTCCTGCGCACCCGCCTCTACGACCTGCACGGCAACGCGATCGAGATCACCGATTTCATGCCGCGCTTCTTCCTCTACGACCGCCCCTTCCGGCCCGAGATGCTGGTGCGCCGCATCCGCCCGCTGCAAGGCCACCCCCGCATCCGCGTCATCCTCCGACCCGTGGTCCAGTGGGGCTCCGCGCACCCGGCCCGCACGCGCGGCAGCAACCACCTGCGCTTCGTCGGACCCGAGTTCACCGTCCGCCTCACCACCAACGCGCCGCTGACCTACGTCCACGACGAGACGCCCTTCGCGCTGGACATGCCGATGAGCTTCATCTTCGGCCCCGACGAGACGCTGGACCGGTCGGTCGAGGACGCGGCGCGGACGCTCGAGGAGAAGACCGTCGCCTACTGGCGCGACTGGACGCGGCGCCTCGCGATCCCCTTGGAATGGCAGGAAGCGGTGATCCGCGCGGCCATCACGCTCAAGCTCTGCCTGTTCGAGGAAACCGGCGCCATCGTCGCCGCGATGACCACCAGCATCCCCGAGGCGCCGGGCACGCAGCGCAATTGGGACTACCGCTACTGCTGGCTGCGCGACGCCTTCTTCGTGGTGCGCGCGCTCAACAGCCTGTCGGAGACGGGCACCATGGAGGACTACCTGCGCTGGCTGCGCAACGTGGTGGCGCAGTCGCAGGACGGCCATGTCCAGCCGCTCTATGGCATCGGGCTGGAGAGCAAGCTCACCGAGTTCATGGTCCCGCATCTGCGCGGCTATCGAGGGATGGGGCCGGTGCGGGTGGGCAATCAGGCCTACGAGCATTTCCAGCACGACGTGTACGGGAACATCGTGCTGGGCTCGGCGCAGGCTTTCTTCGATCATCGTTTGCATCAGCGCGCGGGCGTGGATGAGTTCGCGCTGCTGGAGCGCGCAGGCGAGCGTGCCTTCGCCATCCACGACCAGCCGGATGCGAGCATGTGGGAGCTGCGCACGCGCTCGCGGGTGCACACCTCGTCGGTGCTGATGAACTGGGCCGCCTGCGATCGGCTGGCCAAGATCGCGCTGCAGCTGAACCTGCCGGAACGCGCGCGCACCTGGCGCGAGCGGGCCGAGCTCATCAAGCAGAAGATCCTGACGAATGCGTGGAGCGAGCAGCGCAAGGCCTTCGTCGAGAGCTTTGGCGGCAAGGACCTGGATGCGAGCGTGCTGCTGATGGCGGAGGTCGGCTTCATCGATCCGCGCGATCCGCGTTTCGTGAGCACGGTGGACGCGCTGGAGGCGACGCTGTGCGACGGGCCTTACATGCGGCGCTACGAGGCGCCGGATGATTTCGGCAAACCGGAGACCTCGTTCAACATCTGCGCGTTCTGGCGGATGGATGCGCTGGCGCGCATCGGGCGGGAGGATCAGGCGCGGGAGATCTTCGAGGCGCTGCTGGCGTCGCGGAATCACCTGGGGTTGCTGTCGGAGGACACGCATCCGGTGACCGGGGAGCTGTGGGGGAACTTCCCCCAGACCTACTCGATGGTGGGGATCATCAATGGGGCGATGCGGCTGTCGAAGCCGTGGGATACGAAGATCTGAAGCGCCGACGCCATGAACGACTGAAGGTGATCAGGCGTCGTCCGGGCTCCATTCGTTGAGCAGGTCGGTGACGGCCTGCATGATGGCCGCCGCCTTCTCCCTCTTCGCCGTGAACTTCTGCATCTTGTCCAGGATCGACCGGATGTTGGTCAGCTCCTGATCGCTGATCGGCTTGAAGATCGCCTGCGAGGACAGATAGGCGTTGAGCATGGCGTCCAGCTTCAGGTAGTCCGCCTTGACGTTGCCCTTCTGGACTTCGATGTAGGCGGACTCCTCCTGATCGGCTTCGGCCGCCCGCGCGATCAACGCGCTGAGCGCGATGTCCAGGGCGCGCTGGGAGTCCAGCAGCGCGAGCAGATAGCGCTCGCCCGCCGTGCTCGCTCGCGGCGCCACGCCGGGCGCCTCCTTCGCGGGGAACGCCAAGGTGGCGAACTGGATCTTCTTGGCCATCATTGAACTCCCTTGTCAGCCGTCGCGGCCGCGGCGTTGCTGTTGGCGGCGGACGCGGCCGCCTCGCTGGCCTTGGCGATCTCCGCCTGCGTGTCCTTGGCGAACTGCAGGTAGAAGGCCGCTTCGTCCTTGGCGCTTTTCGCCTCACCCAGCTTGATGAGCGCGACTGAGGTCTCCGCCAGCTTGGCGGTGTTGGCGTTGACCGCGCTGCGGGCCTTGGCGATCTCTTTCTCCTGCTCCGCTTTACGCGCGGCGCGCTGCTCGTTGGCCGCCGCCAGCGCGTCGGCCTGCGTGTGCACGCGGGTGAAGAGGTCCTTGCGCTTGGCATCGCCGCCGACTTCCCAGACCGCGATCGCGGCGGCGGAGCTGGCTTCGTACTGCATCGCCAGGGCCTCCAGCGCCTGCCGATTGCGCAGGGACGAGACCGCGATCGCATCACGCTGCTTCTGGTAGTTCTCGACGCTGGTGGACACGGACTTGACCAGCAGGCCCACCGTGCGCGTGTCCTTGCGGGTCTCCTCCAGGCTCTGCATGCCGCCGCATCCTGCGAGCAGCACGGTCGCCGCCGTGACCAGCACGGTCAGAGGCAGTGCGGAGGTACCGGGAGTGACGAGGGTTCGCATGTGCTGCCTCACTTGACGCGGACCGCGATGGCGGTGATGCCCAGGGCCTGCCAGAACGCCGCCACGTCCTCGGGCTTGATGCCCGCGGCGTTGAGCTTGACGATTTGATCGAGCGAGGCTCGGAGCACCGTCTGGCTTTGCTTCAGCCCCGCTTCGGAGTCGTCCAAGGCGATCTGCTCCTGGATGTCGATCTCACGATAGGCCGCCTGCTCGGCCGGCATGCGGCCCAGGGTCCAGGCATTGTTGAAGGACAACAGCGCGCCGCCGGCGTGGATCTCGCAGCCCTTGCCGGCCGAGAGGCTTTCATAGAAGGACACGGCCTGATTGCAGCCGCCGTTGCCGCCCTGCGCGCCGGCCAGGTGGCCGCGGGTCTTCTGAAGCTCGGCGAGCTCCGTCGTCAGGGCCGCGTACCGAGCCTTGAGCGCCGCCACCTTGTCGTTCACGCGTCGCAGCCGCGCTTGCGAGTTCGCGATCTGCTGCCGATAGAGCTCGGCCTGCAGCACGATGCCGGCCGTGGGCGGCGCGGGCTTCTCGCTGGCACGGTTGACCAGATTGGCGATGAGATAGGCGCGATGCGCCGGGAGCTCTTTCGCACCCGGATCCTCGCCCAGCAAGGCCTTGATATAGGTTTCGAGAATCGCCTTTCGCTGCTCCAGCGACTCGAGGGTGGCGAGCTCGGAGAAGCCGAGCTTGGCGGCCTTGTCGTTGACGCCGTCCGCCTTCTTGGCCAGTTCGCCGATGGCGTCGAGTTGCTTCTGAAGGGAATCGGCCAGCGCTTGCGCCGCGCCGGCGGTGGGCTTGGCGCGGTCGGCCTCGGCCAGCGCGTCCTGATAGGACTTGGTCGCCGCGGCGATCCTCTCCTTGACTGTCCGCTGCTCGTCGTCCGCGGCGCCGATCCGGGCCAGCGTCAGCGCGAGCTCGCCGCCTTGAAGATGCGCGCTGACACAGGCCTGCTGCTTCGTGAGATCGGTGCATGCGCGGTCGTACGCTTCCACCAGCGCCTTGAATCCGGCGTTGCCGGCCTGGCTCGCCGGCAGCGGCGTCGGCTGCTTGGCGCAGGACAAGGGCACGCTCTCGCCCAGCGTGAGCGCCGCAATCCTCACCTTGTCCGCAAGAAGGAGCGTCCTGGTGTTGGCGAACTCCCGGTCGGTCTGCGCATCGCTCAAGCGAGGATTGCAGTCCTGCGGCAGCGTGACGGTCTTCTCGTCCTTGAGGTAATGGATCCGTTGGTCGACCTCGTTCTTGAGCGCCCCCCAGGTCGTGTCCGGCCTCGTCCCGCCGATCACCCCGGCCAGCATCGCGTCACGCAACGCGAACTGCGAGCGCTTCACCAGCTCCTGCCGTTCCTGCTGCGTCTTGGTGAGCGCCTCTCGCTCGGCATCGAGCGTCTTGCCGAGCGCCGCCTCGTCAAAGGACTTGGAGGCGCTCTGCGCCAGCTTGTCGTCGTCCGGACGATGCAGCAGCGCGCAGCCGGTCATCGCCTGGCTGACCGACAGCGCCACGATCGCCATCCAGGCGCGTCGCACGCCAGCGGCACGACCTGACGCCCATCGCGACGAGGCGGACCTCCGTCCGTCCACGCCATCGCATTCTTGGCACTGCATGCTGCTCCCTTTCTCGTCGAGCTGCGCAGCATGCGCAGGCCGCCTTGGCGCGTCATCCACAGACTTCGGGATGAACAACGTCCCTCCATCCTAGGGATCGACTTCGGTCCGCGGCCCGCGGCCACGCGCGGCGGCGCCCCCTCCGGCAGATCCCGCACCGACCCACGACGCGCCTTGGCACCGGCGCCGCGCATCCCTGCGAGGGCTGCCGGCTGGGCGCCCTGCGCCGCCGGCCTTCCCGCGCGATCACCCATGCGCGCTACGATTCCGTCCTCACGGAGTTGGACATGGTCACGACGATCAAGCGCGAAGAGTTCTGTTTTCTGGTGGTGGACGATTTCTCGACCATGCGCCGCATCATCTCGGGCCTGCTGCGCGAGCTGGGCTTCAAGAAGATCCTGGAGGCCGAGGACGGCAAGGTCGCGCTGCGCATCATCGAAGGCGCCGCCGAGTCCGGCGAGCCGGTGCACTTCGTGCTCAGCGACGTGAACATGCCGGTGATGAACGGCTTCCAGTTCCTGGAGGCCCTGCGCGGCAAACCCGAAAGCGACCCGGTGCGCTCGGTGCCCGTGCTGCTGGTCACCGCCGAAGGCCGCAAGGAGGACATCATCCGCGCCGCCCAACTGGGCGCGTCGGGCTACGTGGTCAAGCCTTTCAACAAGGACACCATCGGCGACAAGATCCACCTCACGCTCAAGAACCGGAACATCCTGGTGGACTGAGCAGGATTGCACGGCCGCGCGCACCCGCGGGCCGCGACGCTTAAGAGGCGACCCGAGGCGGTCGCCTTTTCATTTCCGAAGATCGAATCTCTCCCTGGAACTCGACATGTCTGGCCAAGCAATCACGTCCCCGGAACCCGCCCTCGCCGTGCGACTCTCTCCTGGCGCCCCCGGCGTCGAAGTGCCCGAGGCGCTCATCGCCGCGCTGGGCGACTGGGCCAGGCAAGTCATGGAGAGCGCCTCGGCGCCGCTGCGCGACAGCCTGTCCCGCACCGAGGACGAATTGGCTTCGGCACGGCAGTCGCATCAGCAATCGGAATCCGAGCGCGACGCGCTCAACAGTCAGCTGGCGCAGATCACCGAGCAGCGCGACCAGGCGCTGTCCAAGCTCGCCGAGCGCGAGGCCGCCATCGAGCGCCTGACGGTCGAGCTGCGCCATGCGCGGGACATCGCGTCGGACGCGCTGGTGGGGAAAGCCAAGGATCAGCTGGCGATCGCGGGCAAGGACTCGCAGCTGGCCGACCTGCGCAAGCAGCTGGAACGGCAGGTGGCGACCTCGGCCGCGGAGTCCGACGCGCGGCTCGCGGCGGAGATGGAGCTGGTCGGCGCGACGACGGCGCGGGACAACTTCGCGGCGGAGATCGCGGCGCTGCGGGCGCAGCTGGATGCGGGGCGGGTGAGCGCGGGCACGGCCTGACCCTTCCTTCTGCCTGGCGCCACAATCGCCGCCATGACTGCCCTGTTCCACCGCTCATGGGCGCGCGCCTGCGGGAGAAGCTGGAGGACAAGGCCCGCGAGAACCTGCGGCGCGTGACGCGCTAACGGCGTCTCAGCTCTACCGCCCGCTCAGCCCAAGACAAGAAGCCGGCACGGCATACCCGCCAAGCATGACCCCATAGCGGGGAGAATCCCCCGCCATGCAAGCACCTTCGCCTTCCAACGTCCTCATCGACATGCCCTCGGGCCCCGGCCCGCATCCGGTGCTCGTGCTGGCGCCGGGCGTGAGCTACCACCTGCGGATGCCGCTCATGGCACGCGTCGCCGCCACCCTCCGCGAGCACGGCATCGCGGTCTATCGATTCAACTGGCGCTATCTCGCAGCGGAGCCCAAGGGGCAGCCCTCCGCCGACCTGTCCGTCGAGCTGGCCGAGCTGCAAGCGGTCATCGCGCTCGCACGCAGCGACGCGCGTATCCGCTCGGATGGCATCGTCGTCGCGGGCAAGTCGATGGGGTCAGTGGTTGCCTCTCGCGCCTTCGAAGCCGATGCCTCGCTGGCGGGCGCGGTGTTGCTGACGCCGCTCGTCTCGCAAGTCGAGCCGGGGCGGAGCGACTCGACCTCCACGGCCGAACTCCACTACGGCTCGCTGCAAGCGGAACAACGACCCACGCTGCTCGTCAGCGGCGATCGCGATCCCTATTGCGATACGCGCCAGCTGCATCGATTCGCTGCTTCGTCGACGCCGGCCCTGCGCGTCGCCGTCGTGGGCGGCGATCATGGTTTCGCCATGCCAGGCCTCGAAGGCGAGGCCGCGGAGATCGCCCGGGACCGGTCTCACGAGCTGGTCGCGCGCTTGGTGTCTGACTTCATGTCCAACGCCTTCCGCTGAGCCGCAGCTTGCACCGGTGATTGATCGGTGGATCTGGGTCGGCGGGCGACGCGCTCAACCCGCCAGCAACTGCCTCACCCGATCCCGATGCATGCCTCGCAACGCGGGCAGCAAGGCGCCGACATCCGAGTACTCCGCCCCGGACAGCGAGCCGGCCAGCGCATCTGCCAGCGCACCGGCCTGCGCGGGCGCCAGGCCCGTAGCCGAGCGCGACGCGACCGCATCGAGCTGCTCGCTCAGGCGCTCACGCGCCTTCGCGACCTTGGGCTGGGCCTGCAGCAGTTGACCCAAGGCCTGACGCTGACCCGCCGCATCCTTCAGATCCCAGCGCTGCGGCTGCATCGCCTCGGGCGCGGGCTCCAGCAGCGCGCGCACCGGCTGACCGCTCGGGAAGCGCTTGCCCTCGCCGCGCAGCGTCATGCCGTCGCGCAAGGCAGGCCACTGAGTCTCGGCGACGCTGAACACGATCTCCTGGCCTTGCGTCTGCACCGTCAGCCCGGCCGGCGACAAGGCCTTGGTCAGCGCCTGCAACTGCTGCTGCGTGCCCTCGCCGTCCAGCGTCACCGCGATGGCCACGGACTTGCCACCGCCTTCCTGCGATTGACCGGGGAGCTGCAGCCGCAGCGTCTCGCGACCGCCCTGCTCCAGCACCGACAGATCCAGCCCGCGCAGCTTGAAGCGCTGGCGCGAGCTGCCGTCCTGCGGCGCCGTCTGGAGATCGCCGTCCACGCGCCCGCCCGCATCGCGGCTGCGCTGCGACCACAGCTGGCGCAACTGGTCGACTTGACTGTTGAGCGCCGCCGTGGGCTCCGCTTGCCGCGCCAGCGTGGCGCTCAGACCGCCCTTGAGCTGCTGCATCGACGCCGCCAGGCGGTCGAGGTACTCGAGTCCCTGTTGAAGCCGGCCGACCTGGCCCTGCAGCCCGGGCTCGCGCGACACGGGCGCGGCATCGCCGCCACGCAGCGGCTGCGGTGAGGCCTCGCTCGCGGCGAGCGTCGACGCCCGCGGCGTCGCGACGGCGGGGGCGCTCTCACGCGTCGCCAGTCCAGCCGCCTCGGCACCGCCGGACCAGGCCGCGCGTTGCGCCCCCGGCGACAAGGCGTCGCCCGACGCGTTCAGCAACCCGCGCTGCGCCGGCGCGGCGAGCGCATGGGACGTGGACGTCGAGGAAGTCGGGCCGGAAGTCGCGGGCAGCATCGTGGGCGTGGATCGCGCGGGGCGTTCAGGGAGTCGGGGGGCGGCAGTATCAAGGGGAGCGCAGTTGTCGACGGGCTCAAAGCGCGTCGAACAGGCTCAGCTGGCTGACCTTCGCATAAGCCTTCTGCGTCGCCTGCAGTGCCAGCGTGTAGCTGTTCAGGCGGGTCGAGGCCTCGCCGTAGTCGACTTGCCCGATGTCCAGCGCGCTCTGCTGATTCGCCAGGCTCACCGAGGCGTGATTCGAATCCATCGTCGACAGAATGTTCTGACGGCCGCCGAGCTGGCCGATCTTGCCGGACACCGAGTTCAGCGTCTGGTCCAGGGTGTCCATCATCGCCTGCACGTTGGCATGCGCGCTTTCAGCCGTCACGCCCGGCGCCGCGAGCTGCGTCTGCAGCGCGTTGAGCTGCTGCAGGAAGGTGCCCATGGTCTCCAGCGAGACGTTGGCCGGCACGGTCAGGTTGTCGGCCACCGCGACTTCCTGCGTCTGCGTGTTGCCGAGGAATGCGTAGCTCGCGTCCACCGTCGGTTGATCGCTGGCGGTTCCAGAGAACAGATAGCGGCCCTCGGCGTTCTTGCTGTTGGCCAGGAACAGCAGGCTGTCATGCAGGGTCTTGAGCGAGCCCGACATCGCGTTCAGGTCCGCGCCGGTGTTGCCGCCGTCGGCCGCCCACACCAGCAGATCGCGCGTGCTCTGGAGGTCTTCCTTGATGCTGTCCAGCGTCACCTCGCTGGTCTTGAGCCGGGCCTGCAGCGCGCCGATGTTGTCGCGGTATTGCGCCAGCGAGGCCTCGTCCCGCGACAGCCGCGCCAGGCGCAGCGCGGCGATGCTGTCGTCCGAGGGCACCAGCACCCGCTGCCCCGAGGCCAGCTGCTTCATCGCCTTGGCCACGCCCTCGTTGGCGGCCTGCAGCGCGCTGTTCATCGTGGTGTGGTACTGGGTGCTGGCGATGCGCATGGCGGTCTTTCGCGGTCTGTGGAAGCTGAGGGCGGCGGCTCGGGACGGGTCAATCGATGCGCGGGGCTCAGCCCAGCAACTGCAGCGTGGCGTCGAAGAGCTGGTTCGCGACCGCGACCACCTTCATGTTGGACTGGTACATCTGCTGGTACTGCATCAGGCTGATGGCTTCCTCGTCGCTGTTGACGCCGGAGCTGGACTTCCAGTCCTCCTCCGCCTGATCGCGCACCGTCGTGGCCGTCTTCTGCGAGGCCTGGTTCAGCGCGCTCGCCACGCCCAGCTTGCCCACCAGCTGCGTGAACACGTCGCCGGTGACGGTCTGCTGCGTTCCGACCGCATTGCCGGCAGCGTCGAAGGTCGTCATCGCGATGGTCTTGCCCTGCAGCGCCACCAGCGCCTTGAGGTTGCCGCTGTCGCCGCTGACGGTCGGGCTGCTGGAGAAGGCCAGCTCGCTGGCGGTCAGGCCGGTCATCTTCAGATGGCCGCCGCTGGTGTCGAACAGCGGCTTGCCCGGCGTCGTCGCCGGCGGCGCGTAGCCGGCCGCCAGCTGCGCGTTGAAGGCGTCGCCCAGGCCCAGGGCCAGTTCCTGGATGGAGGTCTGCAAGGGGCCCAGCACCTGCTTCTGCAGATCCGCCAGGCCGCCGAGCTGACCGCCCTGGCCGGCGTCGCTCATCTTGAACGAGGTGCTGGCGAAGTTGACCGTCAGCTGCGACGGGCCGTTGGCCGAGAGCGTGGCGGCGTCGGCGCCGACCACCAGCGGCTGGCCGCCCTTGAGCGAGACGCTCTTGGCGCCGTCGGGCGTGTCCACCACCTGGACGCCGACCAGCGCGGACAGGGCCTTGAGCTTCTCGTCGCGCGCGTCCTGCAGACCCGCGTCGTTGGTGCCGCCGCTGCGGCCCGCGGCGATCTGCTTGTTGAGCAGCGCGATGTCCTGGGTCAGCGCGTTGACCTGGTTGATCACGCCATCGCGCTGCTTGGCGATGGCGGTCTGCTGGTTGGCGAAGAGCTGCTGCAGCGAGTCGAAGCGCTTGACCAGGCCGTCGGCGGCGGTGATGACGGCCTCGCGCAGCGGACCGGATTCGGGCTGGACGCTGGCGGCGTTGAGCGCGGCGAACAACTGGTCGATGCCGTTGTTGATGTTGGCCGTGTCATCGGACATGACCTGCTCGAGCTGGGTCAGGTAGGACTGGCCGGCCTGGTATTGGCCGAGCTGGCTGGTGGCCTGCCACAGCTGCACGTTCTTGAAGCTGTCGGCGAAGCGCAGCAGCGCCGACACCTGCACGCCCGCGCCGCCGGTGGGCGTCTGCATGGAGCCCAGCAGCACGCCGGTGCGGGTGTAGCCGGGCGTCATCGCGTTGGCGACGTTCTGGCTGGTGGCGTTCAGCGCGGCCTGGGCGGCTTGCGCGCCGGTGAGGCCGTTGAGAAGCATGCTCATGGTGGAGGGTCCGGTTGGGTCGGCGCTGAAAGTCAGCTGGAGGCCTGCTCGATGCCAGCCTTAGGCCGAGGTCTTCCCGTTGGAAGGCGACCTGGCGGGGGCGGAACTTAAGGCCGCGTCGGGGGCGGCGGACGCTGTGCGCGCGGCGGGGGCGTTGGCGGCCTGAGGGAGCACCTGCTTGAGCATCAGATCGGCGATGCCGAAGGCGCGCTGCTGGGCGAGCGCGTCGGCGACGAGACCGTCGGCGAGGTCGAGCATGTCCTGGTTGACGCGCTTCTTGTCGGGGCTGTCCTCGTCGGCGAGCGCGCGCGTGCCGGCGCGCATCTGGCTGATCATCTGCTTGAGGAAGAAGGCTTCGAACTTGACGGCGGCGTCGGTGGCCTTGGCCTTGATGGCGGGGTCGACGGCGGGGAGGACGTCGGGGGGGGCGTCGGTGAGCGGCGAGGTCTTTTGAGAGTCGATCGTGTTCATGATGGCTTTGTGTGGGTCTGGGTGTGGGGGTCTTCCTCCCTCAAATCACCTGCAACTCCCCCTCAATAGCCCCCGCCTGATCCAGTGCCTGCAGGATCGCCATCAAATCATCCGGATTCGCCCCAATGCTGTTGACCATATCGACGATCGCCTGCAACGACGTCCCCGCCGGCCACCGGAACATCCTTCCGTCCCCCTGATCCACCTTGAGCTGCGACTGCGGCACCGTCCGCGTCTGCCCCTGGCTGAGCGCATTCGGCTGACTGACCTGCGGCCGCTCGCTGATGATCACCTTCAGCGACCCATGCGACACCGCCGCCGGCCGCACCTTCACGCCATCCGAGATCACCACCGTCCCGGTCCGCGAATTGAAGATCACCCGCGGCAGCGCCTGCCCTGCCTCGATCGACAGCGCCTCCAGCTGCGCCACAAACGCCACCCGCTGCGTCGGCTCCACCGGCGCCCTCACCGCCACGCTGCTCCCATCCCGCGTCGACGCGACGCCCTCGCCGAATCGCCGATTCACCGCATCCACGATCTGCGTCGCGGTCTGGAACCCCGGCCGCTTCAGGTTGAGCACCACATCCGGACGCGTGTCGAAGTCCGTCCCGATCTCCCGCTCGATGGTCGCGCCATTCGGCACCCGCCCCGTCGTCGGCGTGTTCACCGTCACGCTGGAGCCGCTCTGCCCCTGCGCGCTCAATCCGGTGACCACCATGTTCCCTTGCGCCAGCGCATACACCTCGCCATCCGCCGCATGCAGCTCGGTCAGCATCAGCGTCCCTCCACGCAAGCTCTTCGCATCGCCCAGCGAGGACACCGTGATGTCGATCGACTGCCCGCGCCGATAGCCCGCCGGGAAGCTCGCGCTGACCATCACCGCCGCGACGTTGCGCGACTTGGCCTCGGTCTTCTCCGGCAGCTTCACGCCGAATTGCTTGAGCAGGTTGGCCACCGACTGCCCGGCGAATTTCACCTGCGTGCTGTCGCCGCTGCCATTCAGTCCGACCACCAGCCCGTAGCCCAGCAGCTGGTTCTCCCGCACGCCCTCGACATCGACGAGCTGGCGCAGCGACTGCGCCGCGAAGGCGCCGCCGGCGGCGACGCCCAGGCACAAGGCGATCAGCAGTTTCTTCATGACGACGCTCCTCAACTCGGATCTCAGATCGGATTCCACGGGCTGTTGAACCAGCGGCTCAACCATCCCGGCGTGTTCGCGTCGGCCAGTTGCCCGCGTCCGCTGTAGGCGATGCGCGCATTGGCCACGCGCTGCGAGGACACACGGTTCTCGCTGTCCACGTCGGCAGGCCGCACGTAGCCCGCCACGCGCATCAGCTCCTCGCCCTGGTTGAGCGTCAGACTCTTCTCGCCCGAGACGCGCAGCAGCCCGTTGCTCATCACCTCTTGCACGACCACGGTGATCGCGCCCTGCAAGGTGTTCTGCTGCGTGCTGCTGCCGCTGCCGTTGAAATCGCGGTTGCCGCTGATGCCGTAGGCGCGCGACTTCCCGTTCAGATCCAGCCCGAAGTCCGAGCCGCTCTTCTTGCCGCTCTGCGTCGCCGCGCTCTTGCTGGCCTGCGTCGCTTCCTCCAGCACCACCGTCAGCACGTCGCCCGCGCGGAAGGCGCGGGTGTCGGCGATCAGGCTGGCGCTGCGTCCGGCGACGAAGACACCTCCGCCCTGCGGGCGCGGCGTCGGGGCGATGGGCAGCGGCAGCTCGCCCGGATCCGCGCTGGGCAGCGCCGGCGGGGCGATCGCGGCGCAGCCCGACAGCGTGGCCAGCGCGATGAACGCGGCGACGCCGGCGAGCGCCGACGAGACACGAGGAAGAGCGACGCGCTTCATGACGGCTCCGATCAGCGCGCGGCTTGCGCCAGCGTCTGCAGCATGTTGTCGGCGGCGGACAGCACCTTGGTGTTCATCTCATAGGTGCGCTGCGCCGCGATCATGTCGACCATCTCCTCGACGACCTGCACGTTCGATCCCTCCAGCGCCCCCTGCTTGAGCTTGCCCAGGCCGTTCTCGCCGGGAATGCCTTCGGTCGGCGCGCCGCTGGCGCCGGTCTCCTGGAACAGGTTGTCGCCCAGCGCCAGCAGGCCGGCCGGATTGACGAACTGCGTCAGGCGCAGCTGGCCGATCTCCTGCGGCGTCGCGCTGGTGGACAGCGTGGCGGTGACAATGCCGTTCTCGCCGATGGTGATCCCGGTGGCGCCGGCGGGGATGGTGATCTCCGGTTGGATGCGCTGGCCCTGCGCCGTCACCAGGCGGCCCTCGGGGCTGGTCTGCAGCTGGCCGGCGCGGGTGTAAGCCGGCCGGTTGTTGGGGCCCTCAACCTGCAGGAAGCCGTTGCCCACGATGGCCACATCCAGGTTCTGGCCGGTGGTCTGCAGACTGCCGCCGGTGAAGACCTTCTGCGTGCCCACCATGCGCGTGCCGTTGCCCAGCTGCACGCCGGTCGGCGCGGCCGTGCCGTCCTCGGCCTGTGCGCCCGGTTGACGCTCGACCTGATAGAACAGGTCCTCGAACATCACGCGGTCGCGCTTGAAGCCGACCGTGTTGACGTTGGCCAGGTTGTTGGCGATGGCCTGCAGTTTCGCGTCCTGCGCCTGCACGCCGGTCTTGCTGATCCACATTGCGGGGTTCATCGATCGCTCCTTGCTGGAAATCGGATTCGGATTCGGATTCGGATTCGGTTTCGGTTGTCGTGTCGCCGGCCGTGTCGCTCGTGGGTCGGCGGCGGGCGCGTCACTCGCGCACCAGGCGGTTGCCGGTCTCGGCCATGCTGTCGGCCGACTTGAAGAGCCGCATCTGCAGTTCGAAGTCGCGCGCCAGGTTCATCGTCGCGACCATCTCCTCGACGGCCGAGACATTGCTCGCCTCCAGCTTGCCGGCGGCGACCTTGACGGTCGCGTCGGCCTGCGGCGTGCTGCCGTCGCGCGTGACCAGCAGGCCGGCCTCGTTCTTGGTCATCTGCGAGAACTGCGGCTTGATCAGCTTGAGCCGATCCACCGCCTGCAGCTCCGTGTTGCCCGCGGTCAGGATGCTGACGGTTCCGTCCTCCAGCACCTGCAGCTTGTCGTTGGGCGGGATCACGATGGGACCGCCCTCGCCCAGTACCACATGCCGGCCCAGCTTGAGCGTGCCGTCCGCGTCGACGGTGAAGTTGCCGCCGCGGGTGTAGGCCTCCTGCCCGTCCGCGCCGTCCTGCGCGACGGCGAACAGGCCGTCGCCCTGGATGGCCAGGTCCAGCTCGCGGCCGGTGTCGCGCTGGCTGCCGGCGCGGGCGCTGATGACGTCCGAGCGCTCCTGCGCCAGATGGCGCGCGTCGTAGCCGTAGCCCTGCACCTGCGCGGCCGAGGCCTGCTCCAGGTTGGCGCGGAAGCCCGCCGTCTCCAGGTTGGCCAGGTTGTTGGCATGCACGGCCTGCGCGCGCTGGATGCGCTCGGCGCCGCTCATGACGGTGTAGATCAGGGCGTCCATCGTCGTGATCCGTTCTGAGGGTCAGGTCTTGAGGTCTGAAGCCTCGAGGGCTTCCATACGAAGGCGGGTCGACGCGGCCTCAGACGGCCTGCATCAGCGCCTGCATCATTTCGTTCTCGGTCGAGATGAGCTTGGTGTTGGCCTGGTAGTTGCGCTGCGCGCCCATCAAGCTGACCAGCTCGCCGGTGATGTCGACGTTGGACTGCTCCAGCGCGCCGGCCGACAGCTTGGCCGCGGTGCCCGCGCCCGGACGCGAGTACAGCGCCACGCCGCTGTCGCCGGTGGTCGTCCAGCTGGTGTCGCTGATGGCCTTCAGGCCCGACTCGTTGGCGAAGGTGGCCAGGGCCAGCGTCCCCACGGTCTGCTTCTCGCCGTTGCTGTAGGTCGCGATCAGCGAGCCGTCCTCCGACAGGCTGGTGCCCGTCAGCGTGCCGGCGGCGTAGCCGTTGGTCTCGTTGGTGCGGGTGGTCGTGTCGCCGGCGAACTGCGTCAGGCCGGTGTAGTCCACCGTCATCGCGATCGGCGCCGCGCCGTTGGCCGGCGTGGCGTTGATGCTCACCGCCGGCACCGCCGTCAGCTGTCCCTGGGCATCGAAGTTGAAGGTCGTGCCCACGCCGGTCGGGGCCGCGCCGTCGAAGCTGTAATAGGCGTTGACCGTGTTGGTGCCCGTCTTCACGAAGTACTGCGTGACGCTGTGCTTGGTGCCCAGCGAGTCATAGACGGTGGAGGTGACCGAGCTGTTGAAGCTGCGCGGCTCGTCCTTGTCGAAGGTGGCCACGGCCGGCACGGTCCAGTCGGCGCTGAGGTTGCCGTTGAAGCTCAGCTTGTCGCTGGACTGGGCCGGGATCTGGCCGGTGGAGACGCGCAGGTCGCCCAGCGCGCCCAGACCGCCGCCCTGCACCGGACGGCCGTTGGCGTCCAGCACCGCCGCATAGCCCTGCGCCTTGCGGCCCAGGCTGTCGACGACGTAGCCGTCCTTGTCCACGTTGAACAGGCCCACGCGGGTGAAGACGGTCTGACCGGCGGGATCGCGCACCGCGAAGAAGCCGCGACCCTGGATCATCGCGTCCATGCCGCGCCCGGTGTTGAACAGGCCTCCGCCGTTCTCGATGCTCTGTGTGGTGGAGCTCACCTCGACGCCGGTCGGGTGGCTGTCCGCATACATCGCCGAGAAGTTGCTGCGGCTGGACTTGTAGCCGTAGGTGCCGGAGTTGGCGATGTTGTTGCTGATGGTCTCCAGGCTGGCGTTGACCGCGTTGATGCCCGAACGTGCGATTTCGAAACTCATTGGGGGCCTCCGAAGGCGTTGGAATCTGGGGAATGAAGGAGATGCGGGACGGGGTCGGCGACGGCGCCGATCAGGACGCGGCGCGTCCCTTGAACTGCGTGATGGACTGGCTGGACACCTCGCCCAGACCCGCCAGCTGCAGCATCACGTTGCCGTCGGCGGACAGACGCACGCCGTCCAGGCGGGCGACGGCCTCGACCGAGACCGCGCGCTTGTCGCCGGCTTCGAACTTGAGCGTGTACTGGCCGTCGGCCAGACCCAGCTTGGCGGGATCGAGCGTGTAGCTCTGCTCGCCCTTGCCCTGCGCGCCCAGGTCGATGCGCTGCTCGCGCCCGTCGCTGCCGGTGACGACCAGCGTGTTGGACGGGCTGCTCGAATCCAGCGTGTAGCGCAGCTCGACGGGCGAGCCGGACAACTGCACCTGCGACACCGCGGCCTGCAGCGTCGAGCCGACCTGCGCCCCCAGCGTCATCAGCTGCAGGCTGGCCAACATGCTGGTGTTGGTCGTCCCTTGAGACGTCAGCTTCTGCATAGACTCGACCTGGCTGAGCTGCGTCAGCTGGCTCACGAACTGCGACGGGTCCTGCGGCGAGAGCGGATCCTGGTTTTTGATCTGGGCCACCAGCAGCGTGGTGAACAGGCTGCTCAGGCTGCCGTTTGAGGCGATGCTGTCGCTGCTGGTGCTGCTGCTCGAGCCGGTGTTGTTGTTGACGGTGGTGGTCATGGCGGGGTCCTTGGCGAGGGGCGCGGGGGCGTCGATGGAATCAGGATTCGCCCAGGCGCAGCAGGGACTGCTGCATGGACTTCACGCGGGAGAGCACCTCGACGTTGGTCTCGAAGGCGCGCGAGGCCGACAACATGTCGGTCATCTCGGCCACCGGATTGACGTTGGGGTAATAGACCTCGCCGTTCTCGTTGGCCAGCGGGTTCTCGGGCTCGTAGGCCTTGCGCAGCGGCTCTTGGCTCTCGACCACGTCCAGCACCTGCACGCGCGCGCCGGCGAGCTGCTGCTCGCCCAGGCCCTCGCGCGCGGCCAGCGCGGCGAAGACCGGCTTGCGGGCGTGATAGGTCGCTTGCTCGCTGCCCGACGCGGACTGCGCGTTGGCCAGGTTGCTGGCGATGGTGTTCAGGCGCACGGTCTGCGCGGACATCGCCGAGCCGGCGATCTGGCTGATCTGCTTGAAGGACATGGGGATCGCTCCTGTTGCCGCGGGGCGTTATTGACCGGCGATGGCCTTGGCCACGCCCTTGAGCTTCATGGTCACGAAGGTCAGACTGGTCTGGAAATCGAGCGCGTTCTGCGCGAAGGCGGCCTGCTCCACGCCCAGCTCGACGGTGTTGCCGTCCTGCGAGGGGTGATAGGGGACGCGATACAGCGTGTCCTCGGCGCCGGTGTCCAGCGCGAGTCCGCCGCCGAAGCCGTCGCCGGAACCACCGCCCGACGCGTCATCGCCGAGTGCGGACCGCAGCGACGCGGCAAAATCCACATCCCGCGCCTGGTATCCCGGCGTGCTGACGTTGGCGATGTTGGAGGCCAGGACCTTGGTGCGCTCCGCGCGCAGACGCAGCGCGTCGTCATGCACGCCGGCCGCCTTGCTGAAATCTATGCTCATGCGCGACTCCCTTTCTTGCTTCGTTTCCGAATCCCTTGACTCGCTGCGGTCCGCTGTCGCGGCCTCAGCCCGTGATCTGGCGATGGGCCTGACGACCCGCCCGGCGATCGGCTGGGCGGTCGTGGCGATGGGCCTGACCGCCTGCCTGCCCTTGTCCGCCAATGCAGCCCCGGCGGCCGCCCCGCGCGGCGGCGACGCGCTGGAGGCGCAGGTGATGGAGGCGGCCCGCGCCACGCTGCTGGATCAGGCCCGGCAGAGCGGTCTGATCGCGCCCGAGGTCCAGCTCACCCAGCCCGCCCCACGAGTTCGCCCGCCCTGCCCGGCCGGCTGGGACGTCGCGATGCAGGACAGTCGCAGCCTGCTGCGCCTGCGCCTGGTCGCGCGCTGCGCCGACGACGCCGCCCGCGTGCCGCCGCAGGACTTCCTGCTGCGCGCCGCGCTCAGCGCCGAGGTGCTGGTCGTCGCGCAGTCCGTGGCCAGCGGTCAGCCGGTCAACGACGACGCGCTGCAGTTGCAGCGCCGCGACATCAGCCAGACGCCCGACGCGCTGTCCACGCTGGAACCCGGTCAGGCCGCCCGCAGCACCTTGCGCGTCGGTCAGGTCTTGCAGAAGCGCTTGCTGGCCGCGGCCATCGTGGTCAAGCGCGGTGACGCGGTGCGCATCCAGGCTTCGCGCGGCGGCGTCAGCGTCGAAGGCGCGGGCGAGGCGCTGGACAGCGGCGCGCGTCAGGCGGTGATCCGCGTGCGCAACAGCGCCAGCGGCCGCGTGATCCAGGCACGCGTGCTCGAGCCCGGACTCGTGGAGCCCGCCGAGCTGCGCTGAGCTCAGGGGCAGAAGCTCGCTCATCGGCGCGCTCATCGGCGCGCTCATGGACGTGTTCATGGACGCGTTCATGGGCGAGTTCACTTGCTCGCTCCCTGCACTCGCGCAGCGACGCGCGCGAGCTTCTCCGCATAGGCCGGATCGGTCGCATACCCGCCGCGTTGCAGCGCCGCGCCGTAAGCCCGCGCATCGGCGCCGACGTTGAGCGCGCCCTGATAGCGCGGGTTGGTGCCGATCAGCCGGGCGAGGTCGTCGAAGGATTGGGCCGGTGACGCGTAGGCGCGGAAGGCCTCGCTGCGGGCGACCGGCGCGCCCTGCTCGACCTCGGTCGTCATTGCCTGCGCGACGGCGCCGTTCCAGCCGGTGGCCTTGATGCCGAAGTAGTTGTGGCTGGGCGTGCCGTCCGCCGCGCGAATCGGCGAGCGGCCCCAGCCGGTCTCCAGCGCCGCCTGCGCGGTCAGCACCTCGGGCGCGACGCCCAGCTTGGCGCCGGCCTGACGCGCCAGCGGCAGCGTCTGGTCGATGAAGGCCTGACGCTGCTCATCGCTCACGCCATCGATGCCGCCATTGACACCAGCGTTGATGCCGCCATCGATGACACCGGCACCGCCGATGCCTCCCCACCCGTTGAACCCGCCGACGCCGTCCACGCCGAACGCCGACATCGCCTGCAGGCGTCCCCACGCGCCCTCCGGGCTCAGCGCGGCGCTGCCGCTCACGGTGCCGGACGTGCCGCCGTCGCCTTGCTCGATGTAGCGCACGACCTCGCGATTCAGCTGCTGGAACAGCGCATCGAAGCGCTCCGCGCCCGCGCCGTTGCCCGGCACCGCACGGCCGTTCGCGCCGCCGATGCCGCCGGCGCCGCTCATCCCGTTCATGCCGCCCAGCGCGGGGAAGTCCCCGGCGTCGCGACCGAAGCCGAACTCAGCGCTGCTCATAGACGTGCTCCTCGCGCCCCAGCAGCTGCTGCATCAGCGCTTGCTGCTCGGTGATCAGCTGAGCATTGCGCAGGTTCAGCGCCTTGCACTCGCTCAGCGCCTGGTCCAGCGCGCGGCGCAGCGCCAGCAGCGGCTCACCGGTGGCGGCCGGCAGCTTGGCGATCAGCGTGCGCAGATCCGGACGCGCGGCTCGGCCCAGCAGCGCGACCAGCAACTCGCGCCGCCGCGCGCGCTGCGCGTCCAGCTCGGCGGCCTGCGCCAGGATGGCGGCGGACAGCGCGTTGATGGCCTCGGCGTCGTGGCTGAGCGCAGCGTAGAACTGGCGCTCCAGCAGCTCGCGCAGTGCGGCGTAACCGTGCAGATCGGCGGTCAGGCCGATGCTCAGCTGACGCAGCATCTCGACGGCGCTGCCGGTCGATGCGCGGCGACGCGGGGTCGTTGCGCTCAGGACTGCGCTCACGAGCGGCCTCCGTGGAAGCGCTGGATCAGCTGCGCGAGGCGATTCGCATCGAAGCGGATCTCGCCCTTGGCCAACGCGTCGCGCAGCGCGGCGACCTTGGTCTGGTCGACATCGGGCATCGCGGCCAGGTCGGCTTGCGCGGGCTTGAGCAGATCGGTTTCCAGCGCGGCCGCTTGCAGCGCGGGACTGGCGACACCGGCACCCGCGGCGACTGTGACGCGGTCGGTGGACTCGACCTGCGCGGTGGACGCGCCGGTCACGGGATTCAGCGGGCCGGAGGACGTGATCTTCATTCGTTCACCCTTGGATCTGGTACGCATGCGGGGCCTCTTCAGCGAGAGGCCGCCGGCGCGGCGGGCTGGGCCACGGAGGCTGTGTGAGGGGCGGCGTTCCTCGCGGCGGGCGGGATCGAGCCACGGATCTGGTCCGCCGGATCCAGCGCGGGATCGCGCAGACCGGCCGGCCCGTACAGCGCGGCGATGGACTGCGCCTGCGCGCTGGTCAGCAGCATCAGCTCGATGCGGCGGTTCACCGCCGCCGTCGGATGCAGCGCATCCAGCGGTGCGGCGTCGGCCATGCCGCTGACCTGCAGCACGCTGGACTCGGGCATGCCGCCGGCCAGCAGCTCATGACGAGCGGCCATGGCGCGGTGGCTGGACAGCGCCCAGTTGGTGAAGGCGCCGGGCCCTTTGTCCTGATACATCGTCGCGTCGGTGTGGCCGACGATCAGCAGCTGGTTGCGGATCTGAGCCAGCATCGGTCCCAGCTTGCGCAGCAGCGCGCGCAGCGGCGCGGCCGGTTGCGCGCTGCCGCGCTCGAACATGCCGCTGGCTTCGGTGTCGTGCAACTGCAGACGCAGGCCTTGCGGCGTGACCGCCGTGCGCAGGTGCCCCTGCAGGCCCTCTTCCGCGGCCAGGCCGGCGATGCGGCGCGCCAGCGATTGCAGCTGCTCGGGCGAGTCCAGGCTGGGCCGGCCGACGCGCGCATCGGTCGAGCCGTGCTGCGGATCGCCGGCGCTGGGGTCCTCGCTGCGAGCCGGCACCGGATGGCGCTCGATCATGCTGCCGCGCGAGCCCGCCGCCAGCGAGTTGGTCAGGCCCTGGCCGTCCTCGATCAGATTGGCGCCGGCGTTCTGCAGCACCACCTGCATGCGCTCCGAGTTGCGCGAGGCCAGCAACCACAGCACCAGGAACAGGCACAGCAGCGCCAGGCAGAAGTCGGCGAAGGCGACCTTCCACGCGCCGCCATGTCCCTCGTCCTCATGCCGCCGCGAGGACCGCTTGACGATGGTGGGATGCGCCTCGCCGCGAACGGCGCGGCCGCCTTGGGTCGCGAGTTCAGGCTGCACGGCGCTCTCCCTGATCGCCCGGACGGCGACGCGATCCGGCGTCGTCGCCGCTGTCGTTGAGCGCGTCGATCCAGCCCTCCAGCTGCGCAAAGCTGGGCTTGATGTTCAGCTGCACCAGGCGGCGGCCCGCATCGATGGCCAGCAGCGGCGGCTTGCCCGCCACGTGCGTGACCAGCACCACCTTGACCGATTCCAGCGAGGCCAGCTCGGCGTGCACCAGCTGCTTCATCATGTTGGAGACCGGGTCCATTACCCCGTAGCAGAAGAAGATGCCGATGAAGGTGCCGACCATCGCGGTCGCGACCATCACCGCGATCTCGCCGGTGCTGGCGCCTTCGGCGACATGGTTCATCGCCATCACGATGCCCAGCACCGCGGCCAGGATGCCGAAGCCCGGCATCGCCTCGGCGATCTTGTGCAGCGACTTGGAGGGCTGCATCAGCTCATCGTGGATGGCCTCGAGCTCCTGCTCCAGCACGCCCTCCAGCTCATGCGCGTTGATCTTGCCCATCGCCATCAGACGGAAGTTGTCGACGATGAAGTGCAGCAGCTTGCTGTTGTCCAGGATCAGCGGATAGCGCTGGAACAGCGGGCTCTCGTGCGGCGCCTCGACGTGCGCGTCCAGCGCCTTCAAGCCGCCCGCGGCGGCTTGCAGCAGCTCGTACATCAGCAGCAGCAGCTGGCGCTGGAACTCCTGGCCGTGGCTGTTGCGGCGCACCAGCTTGCGCAGCTGCAGCAGCATCTCCGACAGCACGTGGCCCGGGTTGCCCAGCACGATGGCGCCGACCGCGGCGCCCACGATGATCAGCAGCTCCACCGGCTGCCAGATCACCTTGAACGAGCCGCCGTGGATCATGAAGCCGCCAAAGACGCAGCCCAGCACGATGAGGATTCCGACGAGAGCTTGCATGTCCGTACTCCGGCCCTCAGGCCTGCTGCAGGAAGGCGCGCATCTTGGCGAGCGCCGCCTTGTTGATCTGGGAGACGCGCGCCTCGGTGAGATCGAGCACCGCGGCGATCTCCTTGAGGCTGGCGTCGAATTCGTAATAGAGCTGGATGACCTTCTGCTCGCGCTCGTTCAGCGCCGACAGCGCCTGCGCGATCGAGCGCGTCACCATCAGCTGCGCTTCCGGGCTGCGGTGGTCGCTGGGCAGCTGGGCCAGTTCCTCGACCAGCTCGTCGAAGCTGGCCAGCTCCTCGGCCACCTCGGCCTGCAGGAAGTCCTGGTACTGCTGCGGCGTCAGCTTCAGATGCGCCAGCACCTCGGCCTCGGCCGGCTCGCGGCCCAGTTGACGTGTGAGCGCGCGCAGCGCGTCGCGCTGGCGGTGGCTGTCCTGGCGCACCGTGCGCGGACGCCAGTCCTGCCGGCGCAGCTCATCCAGGATGGCGCCGCGCACGCGCAGCGCCGCGAAGGCGCCGAAGCCCGCGTCGGGCATCCCGTAGCGGCGCAGCGCCTCCAGCAAGCCCATCAGGCCGATCTGCTCCATGTCCTCGCGGTCCATCACCGCGCTGGCCTGCGCCGAGAGCTGTCGCACCACGCGCTTGACCAACGGCGCGTACTCGCGCAGCGTGCGCTGCTCGATGTCGGCGCCGGGTCCGGCGGTGGCGACGGCGCCCCATTCGGCGTAGGCGTGCTGCACGGTCGGGCTCCGCTTACTCGATGATCAGCTTGCCGATCAGCGCTTCGGCGAAAGGCGCCTCGCGCCGGTCCGCCGCGTAGCTCTCGGCATAGGCCTTGTTGAGCAGCTGAGCGAAGTCCTCGACGCTCATCGCCTGCGCCCCGTCGAGCGTGTAGGCCGATAGCGCCTTGACCGCCACCGTGCGCAGCAGCGGCAGGTGGTCCTTGGTGCGCTTCTCCTGGTCGGGCAAGGTCTTGAAGACGATGTCCACCGCCATGTAATGCGAGACCGCCGCCCCGTTGGGACCGCGCAGCATCACCAGCACCTTGTCCAGCGTCACGTACTTGTAGTCGGGCGCGGGCTTCTCGTCCTTGACCTCGACCTTGACGTCCTTGCCGTCCGCGCCCTTGGCGCCGGCCTTGTCATGCTGCATCCACCATACGGCGACACCAGCGCCGCCCGCGGCCAGCAGGGCCACCGCCGCGACGATGGCGATCAGCTTGGCTTTGCTCTTCATCGCGTGTTCCTCGTGTTGCCGGCCAGCGCGTCGGCGAAGGCCATCGCGCCGGCGCCGGACGACCCTGTCGTCCCGGCGTTGTCTTCATCGCCCAGGCCGCGGCCCGGCTGGCGTTGGCCCTCTCGCGGCTGCCCGCCGGCGTGCGACTGGCCCGATGCGCCGTCGCGGCCGCGACCGTCGCCGGCCGCCTGCGCGCCAGTCGCCACCTGCACCGACACCTCGCCCGCATGGCGCTGCACCAGCTCGTGGCGCAGCGGCTCGGCGATCTGGCGCAGCTGCTGGCGGACCTCGTCGTTGCTGGCGGTCAGCTGCACTTGCAGCGCGCCGCCTTGCTGACGGATGTCGATCTCGATGCGGCCCAGCTGCGGCGGCTCCAGGTGCAGGCGCGCGCTGTCGCTGCGCTGCGCGATCTGGAGTTGCAGACGATCGCCCAGCGCCTGCATCAGCGGCTGCTGCCAGGCGTCGCGCGAGCCCGGCAGGCTCAGCGTCGAGGCGGATGGAGCGGGCGTTCCAGTGCTCGTTCCGGCGGTCGGCGTCGGCGTCGACGAAGCCGACGGCGCCATCGCGGCCATCAGGTCGGCGCTCCAGCGCTGCAGGCCTTGCCAGGCGCCGTCGTCGCCGGCGGCCACGGTCGCGGGATTGAGGGCGGCGGCGGTCGACGAGGCGTCGGCCAAGGTCACGCCCTGCGCCTGCAATGACAACAGCCGCGCCGGATCGGTCGCCAGCGCGGACGCGGTCGAGGCCTGCCCCGTCGCGGCGCCGGACGGGCTCGAGCCGTCCCGCGTCGCCACCGGTGCCGGCGGCATGGCCGTCGGCAACAGCGTGGGCATCAGCATCGACATCAGCGCCGCGGGCGTCGATCCGGCCGGCAGTTGATCGTCGTCGGAAGTCCGGGCGGCGTCATGATCGCCCTCGGCGCCCGCGCCGACGATGCCGATCGCGGCGGACTCGCCCGCGGCGAGCGCGGTGTCGCGTCCCAGCAGCCCGTCCAGCGCGCGCATCAGCTCGGCGTCGAGGACATCGATGGCGTTCGCATCGCCCTGTTCATCGAGCTTGCCGGCGTTCTCGGCGTCCTTCGGGCTCATGGCACGCGCGGTCGCGGCCTCGTCGGCCGGCGCCATCAGGCGCGCGAACGGGCCCGCGTCCTTCGCGGACGTCTTGCCCGATCCGGCGTTGGCCGAGCTGTCGGTGGTGCTATTGCCGCTGGCCGGGGCGGCCTTCGCGTTGGCGGGCTTGGCCGCGGCGGCGTTCAGCACGTCGGCGGCTGCGGTGTTCGCCGCGGTCGCGCGCGGGGTCGTCGTCATCGTCATGCTTGCGCCTCCATGCCCCAGGCCTGGCTTTCCGCATAGGCGGACCAGCCCTGGCGCTGCTGCTGCATCTGGTCCAGGGTCTGGCGCACGCGTTCGAGCTCGCGCTCGCAGTCGCCGCGCACCTGCGCATGCAGGCGGCGCAGCTGTTGCAGCGCGCCGCGCTCGCCCGGGCTGAGCTGGGAGGTGTCCAGACCGCCCAGCAGCGTCGCCAGCTCGGCGTCGGTGCGGGCGACGGCCGTCCAGTTGCGCGCGCCGCAGGCTTCGCGCAGGCGCTCGCCCAGCATCTGCAGACGGGCGGTGACGGGAGAGGAAATCGGCATCGCGCGTCCCTCCTCAAGCGCCGCGGGCCAGCACGCCCTGCCAGCCGCCACGGATCTGCGTCAGCAGGGTGCGGACCTCGTCCACCGGCGCGATGTCCAGCTCCACGCCGGCGCGGTACAGCCGCTCGGCGCAGTAGTCGTAGAGCCGCGCCAGGTTGGCGACGACCTCGCCGCCGGCCTCCAGGTCGAGCGCGCTCGACAGGCCGTTGATGATCGCGACGCACTTCTCCAGGCTGGCCGCCTTGAGCTCGAAGCGGCGCGCCTCGATGTGGGCGCGGGCGCGGGCCAGCTCGTCGAGCAGGCCGTCCATCAGCACCAGCACCAGCTGGAGCGGCGAGGCCTGCGCGGTCTGCGCATGCAGGTTGACGGTCTGGTAGCTCTGGTAGGCGTCGTGACTCATCGGAGGGGACTCGTCTTCCCGGCTCTCAGGCCGAGACGGCGTCGAACATGCTGCTCGTCCCCGACAGTTGCGACTGCAGGTTCTGCAGCTGCGTGAACTGTTGGAGATAGCGCTGGTACGCCTGGTTGTATTGATCCGTCAGACGGGTCTGGCGGTCGGTGATGCTCTTCTGCTGCGCCTGCACCGTGGTCTGGCGCTGCTTGATCTGACCGCTGGAGCTGTTGGTCCAGCCGTCGGCCAGCTTGTCCAGCGCGCCCAGCACGCCCGACGAGTTGCTCAAGGCGGTGGAGCCCATCACCTTGTCCAGCGCGTCCGGCGTGGCGGCCAGCGCCTTGCTCAGCTTGGCGCTGTCCAGGCTGAGCGAGCCGTCGCGCGCGACGGACACGCCCAGCGTGCGCAGGTTGCTGCCGCCGTAATCGGCGCGCAGCAGGTTGCCGATGCGGTCGCGCATCGCGCGCACGCCGGCGTCGCTGGCGAAGGCGCCGTTGGCCGCGCCTTCCTTGCCGACCTGCGTCAGGCCGTCCAGCGTCTTCTCCAGCGTGTTGTAGGCGTCGATGAAGTTCTGCAGCTTGGTCGTGGTGGCGCTGTCGTCGCGGGCGACGGCCAGGGTCACCGGCGAGTCGCCGGTGGTCTGCGCCTTCTTCAGCGTGATGGTCACGCCCTGGATCGCGGTGACGGTGTTGCTGGCCTGCTGCAGCCGCACGCCGGTGCCCTGCGCGCCCAGCCACACGACCGCGTCCTGCGCGCCGACCAGCTCCTTGCGCTTGGACGTGTCGTCCAGCGCCGTCTTGAGCGGGCCGGACAGGCCGGAGGTGTCGATGGTCAGCTTGCCGCCCGCGCCGCTGACGCCGGAGGTCAGCATCAGCTGCGTCGCGCCGCCCACCGTCACGACCATGGCCGTGGCGTTGCCGCTGGCGGCGGTGTTGATGGCGCGCGCGATCTCGGTCTGCGACAGCGTGCCGTCGCCGTCGGCGTCGGCGCTGGCCAGATCGACGTTGAAGCTGGTCCCGTTGGCCAGCTGGATGGACATGCTGCCCGGGCCGGCCGGCACCGCCGGCAGGTCCTGGAAGGCGACCTGGTTGGTGGTGGCGAGCTGCTCGACGAACAGCGGCGTGCTGGTCGGCTGCGCGCCCGAGGCCGCCGTGGCCGTCATGTAGGACGTGTCGCTGGGCGTGGCGCTGTACTGCGTGACGCTCTGACCCGGCTTGGACGACAGCGCGGCCAGCGCGGTCTTGAAGGTGCTGAGCGCGCTCTGCAGCTGGGTCAGTCCGGTCGACGCGGCCTGGGCCGCCTTGGATTGGGCGTCCAGCAGCGCCTGCGCCGGCGCCGTGTAGGCGGTGGCCAGGCTGGTGGCGGTCGAGGTGGGATCGAAACTAGTGGCCATGACGGGCTCCTCCACGGATTCCAGGGTTGAGACTTCCCTGGTGGAAGACGACCGCCGCCGGCCGGGACTTAAACCGCGCGCGCTCAGCCATGGCGACCTCGCGTGGCCTTGAGCGCCGTCAGCGCGCCGAAGGCGCTCAGACCACCGAAGGCGCTGTCGTTGCGGGCGCCAGACGCCCCACCGCCGCCGACCTGGCTGGCGATCTCGTCCTGCCCCTTCTGCTCGCGGCGCGCCTGCTCGGTGCGGGCCTTGGCGTCGGCGCGCTCGACCAGCTGGCGCAGGGTCTCCTGCTTGCGCGCGGCGGCCAGGGTCTCGGCGCGGACGACTTCCAGCTCGGCCTGGCCGCGGGCCAGTTCCTCGCGCTGACGGTCGGCCCAGCCCAGCATGGCCTGCTTGTAGGCGGCGCTGTTCTGCGCCAGGCCCGGCAGCTGCGCGCCGGCCAGCGTGGCGTGGGCGCCCAGCGCCTCCAGGCGCTCGACCGTGCCCTGCACGCGGCGGCACAGCTGCTGCTGCGCGACCAGCTTGGCCTGCTGACGGTCCAGCTGCAGCTGCTGCAGCTCGGCCAGACGGCCCAGGCTGCGGCGCAGCGAATCCTTGTCGGCGCTCATGCCAGCAACTCCTTGAGTTGATCCAGGGTCCGCGCCAGCGGCGCGCCCTCGTGCGTGCCCTGGTGCAGGAACTGCTCGATGCGCGGCCACAGCGCGACGGCCCGATCGGTGGCCGGATCGGCGCCGGGCACGTAGGCGCCCAGCGGCATCAGCTCGCGCACCTGCTCGAAGCGCGCCATCAGCTGCTTGAGCTCGCGCGCCTGCTGTTGCTGAGGGCGGTCCGCCACCAGCGCCATGCAGCGGCTGATGGACTGGGCCACGTCGATGGCCGGATAGTGGCCGCGCTCGGCCAACGCCCGCGACAGCACGATGTGGCCGTCCAGGATGGCGCGCGCGGTGTCGACCACCGGATCCTGCTGGTCGTCGCCCTCGGCGAGCACGGTGTAGATGGCGCTCATGCTGCCCTCGCCCTCGCCGTTGCCGGCGCTCTCGACGAGTTCCGGCAGCAGGCTGAAGACCGACGGCGGATAGCCGCGGGTGGCGGGCGGCTCGCCCAGCGCGAGCGCGACCTCGCGCCGCGCCATCGCATAGCGGGTCAGCGAGTCCACCAGCAGCAGCACATGCTGGCCCTGGTCACGGTAATGGGCGGCGATGCTGTGGCACAGCTCGGTGGCGCGCAGACGCATCAGCGGCGACTCGTCGGCCGGGGCGACCACGACGACGGCGCGGGACAGGCCCTGGGCGCCCAGCGACAGGTCGATGAACTCGCGCACCTCGCGGCCGCGCTCGCCGATCAGACCGACGACGACCACGTCCGCGACGGTGTTGCGGGTGATCAGGCCCAGCAGCACGCTCTTGCCCACGCCGGAGCCGGCCATCAGGCCCACGCGTTGTCCGCGGCCCAGCGTCAGCAGGCCGTTGATCGCGCGCACGCCGACGTCCAGCGGCTCGTCGACCGGCTTCTTGCGCAGCGGATTGACCTTGGGCGGCACCATCTGCAGCGGCTGATCGCCGCTCAGGCGGCCGAGACCGTCGATGGGCTCGCCCAGTCCGTTGACGATGCGCCCCATCCACTGCGGACCGATCATCAGCGAGGACCGCTCCGGCGCCGGCAGCACGCGGGCGCCGGCGGCCAGGCCGTCGGGCTTCTTGAACGGCATCAGATAGGCGATCTGGTCGCGGAAGCCCACGACCTGCGCGGCCAGCCAGTCGCCGGTCGAGCCCTCGCCCTGCGCCTCGATCAGGCAGCGCTGACCGGTGCGCAGCACGCAGCCGGTCGCCTCCAGCAACAGGCCGGAGGCGCCGACCAGACGGCCGGTGGGCGTGGCCACCGGCACGTCGTCGAGCTCGACCCGGCGCAGGGCGTTGCTGATCACGGCGTGATCTCCCCGTCAGTAGCGGCCGCGGCACCGGCCATGTTGACGGCGTCGCCCAGTTCGGCGGGGTCAGGCCTTGCCTGACCGTCCAGCGTCGTCTCGGGCATCAGCTGGCCGCGGACCTGCGCCATCGTGGCGGCCAGGCGCTGACGGCAGCCGGCATCGGCCTCGCGACCGCCGGCGATGACGCGGCACTCGCCCGGATCCAGCGCGGCGTCGGCGCGCAGCGTCCATTCGCGGATGCGCTCCGGACCCAGCTCCAGCAGGCGCTGACGGTCCTCGGGATTCAGGAAGACCTCGACGCCGTCGTGCGACGGCGGCATCGAGGACAGGGTCTCGTCGACCAGCGCCATCAGCTGCGACGGACGCAGCGTCAGCTCGGCGCGGATGACCTGGCGCGCAACGCGCTCGACCAGCTCCACCACCTCGCGGCGCATCGCCGATTGATAGTCCTGCTGCAGCTGGCAGAGATGGCTGAGCAGCGTGTCGACGGCGGCGACCGGGCTGGTCAGCAGCACCTTGGCGTCCTCGCGGCCGGCGGCCAACCCCTGCGCATGACCGGCCGCCTCGGCGGCGGCGCGGGCCTCGTCGGTGCCGGTGCGCAGCCCGCTCGCATAGCCTTCCTCGTAGCCCTTGGCCAGGCCCTCCTGGAAGCCCTGCGCCAGGCTGGCCTGCAGCTGCGCGCCGGCCTGCCCGTCCAGGGCGGCCGAGGCGCGGCCGACTTGCGCCAGCGGCGGGAAGCGATGCGGGCGCGTGGTCTTCATTCGACGACGTCCTCGGCGAACAGCTGCACCTGGATCTCGCCCGCGTCGGCCAAGGCCTTGACCTGGGCCATGATCTCGC
Source organism: Roseateles sp. (assembly GCF_039595295.1). Lineage (GTDB taxonomy): Bacteria > Pseudomonadota > Gammaproteobacteria > Burkholderiales > Burkholderiaceae_C > Roseateles. Next base: position 104,083 of record NZ_JBCNLU010000012.1, on the reverse strand, counting down.
CGCGCGCCTGCTCGACGCGGCTCAGCGGCATGGGGCCGCCGCGACGCATCAGGTCCTCGAAGCTCTGCGCCTGACGGCGCGGCATCGCGGCCAGCAGCGCATCGCGCACCGGCGGCTCGGCGCCCTTGAGCGCGACCGCCCACAGCTCGATCGGCACCTCCTCGATGAGGCGGGTGAGCGTGGCCTCGCTCTGGCGCGAGAGCATGAAGAACTCGTACATCGAAGTCTCGATCTCGGCGACCACCGCGGCGTCGTGCGCGCGCAGCAGCTCCACCATCTCTTGGCGCTGGCCGGGCAGACGGTTCAGGATCTCGGCGACCTGCTTGACGCCCTCGACCGCGGCGCCCTGCTGGCCCAGACCGGACAGGCAACGCTCGACCAGCTCCTCGAGCTCGGCCAGCAGCTCGGCGTCGACCTCCGACAGCCGGGCCATCTGCAGCAGCACGCGATCGCGGCCGCCGGCGGCGTTCTCGGGCAGCGCGGCCAGCACCTCGCTGGCCAGCGTGCTGGGCAGGAAGGCCAGGAACACGGCCTGCATGCGCTGGTGCTCATGGCTGATCTGCTCGGCCAGCCACTTGGGCGAGGCCCATTGCAGGCGCTGCATCTTGGGACGGATGGCGTCCCCATAGATGCTGTTGAGCACGCTGGACGCGATCTGGCCGCCCAAGGCCAGGTCCAGCGAGCGCTTGAGGTAGCTGCGCGACGCGCCGTGCACGCCGCTCTGCTCGCGGTAATCGTCGAAGAAGCCTTGCAGGGCCGTCTTCACCCAATCGACCTTGATGCCCGACAGGCGCGACATCACTTGCGTGACGTCCAGCAGCTCCTCGCGCGACAGGCAGCGCAGCACCGCGGCCGCGGGCTCCTCGCCCATGCTCAGCAGCACGATGGCGGCCCGTTCCACCGGACTCAGCGACGCGGCGCTGCCGGGCGGAATGAAATCACTCGCTTCGGCCATTTTTCTTCTGCACCCATTGCTTGACGACTTCCGCCACCCGCTCCGGCTCCTTGGCCGCGAGCACCTTCAGGTGGTCCACCAGCACGTCGACCGGCGATCCCGGCGGCGGCAGCTCAAAGTTCTCCAGCAGCGGCGTCACGGCCGAGCCGGATTGCGGTGCCGTGGCGGCCAGGCCGGGAAGACCCGGCAGGCCCAGCGCAGGACCGCTGTCGGCGCCCAGCACGCCGGCCGTCGCGGACGACCCGGCCGCTGCGCCGCCGCTGCCCGGCAGCGGCTCCAGCGGTGTGATCTCGGGCTGGCCCGGACGACGCTCGGCCACGCGCGGCGCGCCGGCCTTCGCGGCCTTGGCGCCGCCCATGCCCATCGCTTGCTGGCCCATGCGCAGCAGCGGACGCGCCAGCAGGAAGTAGCCCAGCGCCGCGGCCAGCGCGTACACGCCCCAGCCGCCGAACTCGACGAGGTTGTCGCGCTGCTGGTACCAGGGCTCGGCCACCGGCGCCTGCGGGAAGGCCAGCGTGGAGACGCTCAGCTTGTCGCCGCGCGTGGTGTTCATGCCCAGGCCGCCGTTGAGCAGACGCTCGATCTTGGCGATGTCGGCGGGCGCCCAGTCCTTGGCGCCGCCGGGCGCGGCGGCGGTGTTCAGCAGCACCGCGACGCTCAGCCGCTCCAGACGGCCGCGGCTCTTCTTCACCTGCGTGATGCTGCGGTCGTAGGCGTACTGGCGGGTGGACGCGTTCTTGCGCGCGGTGTTGCTGTTGCCCGCGCCGTTGGGATCCTCGCCCTGCGCGGCCGATGCGGCGGCGGCGGCCAGCGCGGCCGGCGGGCGGTTGCTCAACGAGCCCGGCACGCCCAGCGCGATGCGCTCGCGGTCCTGCTCCTCGCGCATGGCCTCGTTGGTCAGCTTGGGCGCGTCGCCGTACTGCTCGCGGGTTTCCTGCACGCGGTCGTTGTTGACCTCGGCGGTGACGCTGAGGCGATAGTTCTGCTCGCCCAGCACCGGGGCCAGCAGCTCATGCACATTGCGGCGGACCTCGTCCTGGATGCGGCGCTGCGCCTCGTTGCCCTGCGCGCCGCCGTCGAAGCCCTCGCTCATGTCGACGCGCGCCGACAGCAGATTGCCCTGCTGATCGACGAGGCTCACGCGGGCGGGATCCAGATTGGCCACCGATCCGGCGACCAGGTTGATCGCTGCGGCGATCTGCTCGTTGCCCAGCGTGCGGCCCGGTTTGAGCGTCAGCACCACCGAGGCCGAGCTCTTCTGCCCGTCGTTCAGGACGAAAGAGCTGCTCTTGGCGATGGACAGGTGCACGCGGGCCGACTCGACGGCGTCCAGCGCCATCATGCTTTGCGCGAGCTCGCCCTCCAGGCCGCGACGGAAGCGCACGTCCTGCACGAACTGGCTCACGCCCAGCGGGTCGTTCTTGTCCATCAGCTCCAGGCCGGCGGGCAGCTTGGCGACCACGCCCTTGGCGGCGAGCAGCATGCGCGCGCGACCCAGCTCGGCATCGGGCACCAGCACCTGACCGCTGTCGGGATGCAGGCGATAGCCGATGTGCTCGGCGTCGAGCACGGCCAGCACGTCGGCGGTGGGCACGTGCTCGCGCTGACCGAAGACCGGCTTGTAGCCGGCCTGGTCGCGCCACAGCAGCGTGAGCACCAGCGCGGTGACGACGGCGGCCAGCACCAGCAGCGGCGCGGCGCCGCGCAGTCCGGCACCGGCGGCCGGCGCGGCGTTGCCCAGGCCGCTGAGCAAGCCGCCCAGGCGGCGTCGCCAGGCGGGCTGCTCGGCGTTGCCGGCGGAGAGGGTCTGCAGATCGTTCATGGTCCTGGCGGCCTCAGAGCTGCAGCTTGATCAGCTCGTCCACGGCGCCGACGACCTTGTTCCGCACCTGCATCAGCATGGAGAAGGACAAGCCCGCTTCCTGGCTGGCCAGCATGGCGCCGACCAGGTCGTCGCTCTCGCCGCGCTCGACCGCCTCCATGCGCGCCGCGGCGGCCTGGTCGCGGTCGTCCACGCGCCGCAGCATCTGCTCGAAAGCAGGCATGGATGGGTTATCGCCCACGCCATGCGACAGCGACTGCGCATCACGCTGCAGGCGTACAGCGTCCTGGTTCAGCAGCGATTCCATGGCCGACTGGCCGATGGCCGAATTGAGCGTCGTGACCGACATTCCCTGGCTCCCGAGCGTTGACTGGTACGCCATTGGTTTTCACCAACGGCGCCTGGTGGGCTTGGATCGGACTGCTCCGATCACTCTTTCGGCGGGCCCCCATCACTTCTCGTCAATGGTTCATAACCCGCGCGCAACCCGCGCTTGATTCATCGATCCCCAAAAGGTCTGGAGATTTATCGCGGACTCGAATGTCGCCGCTTTATTTGACGCGTCCGTGTGACACGTATTTTGTATGCGACATATTCGGCGCTATTTACAGACAGTTTCAACCATGGACATTCAGGCGAAAGAATCCCCTCGCGCCGAGTTTTCAAATGCTCGGCAGCGATACCAACGCGGATTCAACGCGCGAATGTCAGGAAACCCCTGGGGCGCCGCGGCTGCGCAGCCGCGCGGAACCCCGGGCGCCATCCAGGTCGGACGGCACCAGCCGGATCAGGGGATGAAGAACTGTCGGTGAATGAGCATGTCCGTCCTCTCTCTCGCAAGTGTCTTGCTGATAAACGGGCAGCACCTCGGCGGCAGCCGAGCAGGTCACAACAGGCCCGGGTGGGGCCTGGCAGGCGAGCGCCTAAGAACCGCGCGTCACGCGGTCCACAGACTCAGGTCTGGCAACCCCGCTATCGTGATCCGGCGCGCTCTATCGAGAAGCGCCGAAAGGTAGACCGGAGGCTTTGCGACCCCGGCTTTCGCTCGGGTGTGCCCTGATGTGTCGGACTGTAGACCTTGTGTTCGTCCGCAACAAGAACCAATTGTGCACTGCGTCAAGACGCATTTAGCCAGCGTGAAGAAGTTCACGATGTGCAGCACCAAACCCGACGCCATTCGGACGCCCTGCGCCCGATCTGTATCGGTACTGATAAATATGAAAAATAAAATACCTGCGCTTCGCCAGGGTATGGCGACCCGTTTCGGTGCGGGCTTAAATCGCCTCCTCGGTGCACGTGCGAATCGCGGCAGCTTGTTTGTGATTTATTCCTGCAAGCGCTAACGTACACGTTTCCAACGCTGGTCGAAATCGCCATCGATTCCTAGAATCTGATGGTTATGGATTAATCCACCGGATTCACGGATGACCACCCAGTCCCGCCCCACTTCGGCACCTCGGCCCGCCGCGCTCGACACGCGCAGCCTGGGTCGTCCGGTGCATCTGCTGCCCCAGGTCGCGCAAGGTCTGCGCGAGGCGCTGCAGCGCGCGCTGGTCCAGCCGTGGAACCGCCGGTATCACAGCCGCTATGAACTGCAGGCGCTGACGCTGCGTCCCTTCGCGGCCGATCAGGACGCCACGCCCGCCACCGGCGCGGCGCCCCGATGGCTGCGCGCCAACGGTCCCGCCGGCCCGCTGGGCTGCCGCATCGACCGTCCGCTGGTGCTGGCGCTGATGGCGCGCCGCCTGGGACTGGGCGCGGACACCGCGCTCGCCACCGCCGACACGCCGCCCACCGCCACCGAGGACCGCCTGCTGCATCTGCTGGCCGGCCAGTTCGCGAGCCTGAGTCTGCAATGGCTGGCGCAAGCCGCCTTGCCCGACGACGCGGCCGCGCAAGACCTGACTCCGCTGGCCGATCTGCCGGCCTTGCAGTCCGGTCCCCTGCCCCCGATGAGCGACGCCTGGGCGATCACGGTGGCCATGCGCGACCTGACGCCCGCGATGCCGGCGCCGCTGCCCGCGAACGCGTCCTACAAGCAGGACGCCGACGGCGCCTATGAACAGGCGGATCCGGACGCGGCGGCCGAGCCCGCCCCGGCCGCGCCGACGCCCGCGCAAGACATGACCCTCAGCTTGATCCTGGACGGCGCCTATCTGCAGCCCTTGCTGCGCCGGTTGTCCGGCCAGCACCGCCCGGCGCGCGCGGCCTCGGCCGTGGGCGCGCCGCCGCTGGACCGCCGCCTGACGCTGACGCTGCAGGCGCGGCTGCTGGAACGCGAGCTCGACCTGGGCACCGTGCTGGACTTGGTGCCCGGCGCGCTGATCCCGATTCGCCTGGCCGACGCGACCGTGATGGTGCAGGGCTCGGCGCTGATGAGCGCGGCCGTGGCCGAGCACCAGGGCAAGTTGTGCCTGACCTCTTTCCAAGACCTGGAGTGATTGATGATGAGCGATACCGATCTGATCGCGGGCCTGCTGGATGAACCGGTGCAGGACCTGCCGGTGATCGAGCCCAAGCCGGCCGGTCGCGACCTGCCCGCGCTGATGCGCAAGATCCCGGTCACGCTGACGCTGGAAGTCGGCGAGGCGCGCCTGTCGCTGCACGACCTGGCGCAGCTGCAGGCCGACAGCGTGGTCGAGCTGGACACCCTGGCCGGCGCCCCCCTGGTCATCAAGGTCAACGGCACGGCCATCGGCCATGCGGAAGTCGTGGTCAGCGGCGACAGCCACGCGCTGCGCGTGCTGGACATCGACGGCCTGGACCTGGACCGGCTGGGCTCATGAACGCGTTGACCGCCGCCGGGCCGCGTCATGACGCCGACTCGCGCGACGCTCGGTCGCGCTCGACCGGCTCGCGCGTCACGATGCGTCTGGCGGCGCTCGCGCTGCCGGTGATGCTGGCGGCGGCCTCGGGCCCCGCGCAGGCGGCGATCCGCATTGCCGGCGCGGGCGCGGGCGGCGGCGACTTCACGCTGAAGACGCAGGTCCTGGTCATCATGACCCTGCTCGGGCTGCTGCCCGTGCTGGTGCTGATGATGACCAGCTTCACCCGCTTCGTGATCGTGCTGTCGCTGCTGCGGCAGGCGCTCGGTCTGCAGCAGGGCCTGCCGAATCGGCTGGTGACCGGCGTGGCGCTGATCCTGACCATCCTGGTGATGAAGCCCATCGGCACGCAGATCTGGGAGCAGGCCATGCAGCCCTACGACGCCGACAAGATCACGCTGGTGCAGGCGCTGCAGATCGCGGAGAAGCCGATCTCGCGCTTCATGCTGGCGCAGACCAGCAAGAGCGCCCTCGCCCAGATCGCGCAGCTGGCCGGTGAGACGAACGTCGCCAAGCCCGAGGAGCACAGCTTCCCGGTGAAGCTGGCGGCCTTCACGCTGTCGGAGCTCAAGACCGCGTTCCAGATCGGCTGCATGCTCTTCATCCCCTTCCTGGTGATCGACCTGGTCGTGTCCTCGGTGCTGATGGCGATGGGGATGATGATGCTGTCGCCGCTGGTGATTTCGCTGCCGCTGAAGCTGCTGCTCTTCGTGCTGGTCGACGGCTGGACGCTGACGGTGAACACGCTGGTGTCCAGCGTGCGCGGGGTGGCGGGATGACGCCGGAGATCGCCACCGACCTGATCGGCGAGAGCCTGCACCTGACCATGCTGCTGGTGCTGGTGCTGGTGCTCCCCGGGCTGATCATGGGTCTGCTGGTCGCGCTGTTCCAGGCCGCGACGCAGATTAACGAGCAGACGCTGGCGTTCCTGCCCCGCTTGATGGTGACCCTGCTGGTGCTGGGCGTGGCGGGCCGCTGGATGGTGGCGCTGCTGATGGACTTCTGCGTCTCGATCTTCGAGCGCGCGGCGCAGCTGGTCAGCTAGGACCCCATCGTGGAGATCGACTTCAGCCAGCTGACGCTCTGGCTCAGCGCGCTGTGGTGGCCCTTCTGCCGCGTCATCGCGATGCTGGCCGCGGCCCCCACCATCGGCGATGCCGGCATGCCGGTGTCCGCGCGCGTGCTGCTGTCGCTGGTGCTGGCGGTGGTGCTGATGCCGGTGTCGCAATCGACCGCGCTGCACATCCCGATCTTCTCGATGCAAGGCGTGCTCGCCGCGGCCGAGCAGGCGCTGCTGGGCCTGGCGATGGGCCTGACCTTCCATCTGGCGATGGCCGTCATCGGCGTGCTGGGCTTTCTGCTGTCCTCGCAGCTGGGCCTCGCGATGGCGGTGCTGAACGACCCGATCAACGGCAGCTCCTCCGACGTCGTCGGCGCGCTGCTGAACGTGCTGTGCGTGCTGGCCTTCTTCTCGATGGACGGCCATCTGCTGTTCACCGCGGTGCTCGGTGAAAGCTTCCGCGCCTGGCCCATCGGCGCGGGACTGTCGATGCTCACGCTGCAGAACCTGGCCTACAACCTCGCCTGGGTGTTCTCCGCCGCCCTGCTGCTGGCGCTGCCGGTGGTGGCCGCGACGCTGGTGGTGCAGCTGGGCATGGGCTTTCTCAACCGCGTGGCGCCGGCGCTGAACCTGTTCTCGCTGGGCTACTCGCTGGTGACGCTGTTCGGGCTGTTCATGCTCACGCAGGTGCTGGCGCATGTGCCCGAGCACTATCTGCGCATGACGCAGCAGCTGCTGCGCATGCTGGAGCAAGGCATGCGCGGCGTGCCCGAGATCGGAGGCGCCCGTGGCTGAGTCCGACACCGCCGACAAGACCGAGAAGCCCTCGGAGCAGAAGCTGCGCAAGGCGCGCGAGCAGGGCCAGGTCGCACGCAGCAAGGACCTCGGCGCGGCCATCGGGCTCTTCGCCGGGTTGAAGCTGCTGACCCTGGTCGCGCCGATGTACCTCGAGGACTTCGGGCGGCTGTTCCGCCTCGCGCTGGCGCCGATGGACGGCCCCGATGCGTTGGCCAGCCTGGACGGCCTGTGGGGCGAGGCCGCGCTGGAGTCGCTCTGGCTGCTGGTCAAGCTGCTGCTGCCGCTGCTGGCGCTGCCGGCGGCGGTGATCGTCGCGACGCAGCTGGGCGGCGGCATCGTGTTCACGACCAGCCTTTGGGCGCCCAAGTTCTCGCGCCTGAACCCGATGTCCAACCTGGGCCGCTTCTTCACGACCAAGCATTACAGCGAGCTTGCCGCGACGCTGCTCAAGACCTGCGGCGTGCTGGGCGTGCTGTATTGGGTGACGACGCGTTTCGCCTCGCAGTACGTGCAGCTGCAGGCCATGAGCCTGCCCGACGCGCTGTCGCAGGCCGCGGGGCTGGTGATGGATGCGCTGCTCACGCTGGCGGCGGTACTGATGGCTTATGCGCTGGTGGACGTGCCGCTGCAGCGCCTGTTCTTCATGCGCCAGCAGCGCATGAGCAAGCAGGAAGTCAAAGAGGAATACAAGCAGAACGAAGGCCGTCCCGAGGTCCGCCAGCGCATCCGCCAGCTGCAGCAGCAGCTGGCCAAGCGCAGCATCCGCAAGGCGGTGCCGGAGGCGGACGTGGTCATCGTCAACCCCGAGCATTACGCCGTCGCGCTGCGCTACGACAGCGCCAAGGCCGAGGCGCCCTACGTCGTCGCCAAGGGCGTGGACGAGATGGCGCTGTACATCCGCTCGCTCGCGCGCGAGCACCGCGTGCAGCTGCTGGAGCTGCCGCCGCTGGCGCGCGCGCTCTACAACACGTCTCAGGTGCAGCAGCAGATTCCCGCCTCGCTGTACCAGGCGGTGGCGCAGGTGCTGAGCTACGTCATGCAGCTGAAGGCCTTCCGCGCCGGCCGCCGTCCGACTGAACCGAGCCTGGCGGCGGAGCTGCCGGTGCCGCGACATCTCTCCGATCCGGAGTCCCCATGAAGCCCAAGACCCCCTCTTCCACGACCCCGGCCGGATCCGGGCTGGCGCGCCTGGGCGCGCAGCTGCGCGATCTGCGCGTGGCGGCGCCGCTGTTCCTGCTGGCGATCCTGGCGATGGTGATCCTGCCGCTGCCGCCGGTGCTGCTGGACGTGCTGTTCACCTTCAACATCGTGCTGGCGCTGGTGGTGATCCTGGTCAGCGTGAACAGCAAGCGGCCGCTGGACTTTTCGATCTTCCCCAGCGTGATCCTGGCGACGACGCTGATGCGCCTGTCGCTGAACGTCGCGTCGACGCGGGTGGTGCTGCTGCACGGCCATGAGGGCACGCATGCCGCGGGCAAGGTGATCGAGGCCTTCGGCAACGTGGTCATCGGCGGCAACTTCATCGTCGGTCTGGTGGTCTTCGTGATCCTGATGGTGGTGAACTTCATCGTCGTCACCAAGGGCGCGGAGCGGATCTCGGAGGTGTCGGCGCGCTTCACGCTGGACGCGCTGCCGGGCAAGCAGATGGCGATCGACGCCGACCTCAACGCCGGCCTGATCAATCAGGAGCAGGCGCAGAAGCGGCGGCAGGAGGTCGGGACCGAGGCGGACTTCTACGGCGCGATGGACGGCGCGAGCAAGTTCGTGCGCGGCGACGCGATCGCGTCCATCCTGATCCTGATCATCAACCTGGTGGGCGGCGTCGCGATCGGCGCCTTCATGCACGACGTCAGCCTGGGCGAAGCGATTCGCCAGTACGGGTTGCTGACGATCGGCGACGGGCTGGTCGCGCAGATCCCGGCCCTGCTGCTGTCGGCGGCCGCGGCCATCATCGTGACGCGGGTCAGCGACTCGGGCGAGTTCGAGCAACAGGTCAGCGAGCAGATGCTGGCCTCGCCGCAAGTGCTGTACAGCGCGGCGGGCGTGATGCTGGTGCTGGCGCTGATCCCCGGCATGCCGTGGATGGCCTTCAGCGCCTTCGCGGTGGCGCTGGCGTATGCGGCGTGGCGCATGGGCGAGCGCGCGAATCAGCGCGTCAAGCCGGCCGCGCCGCTGGAGGGCGCGCTGATCGCGGCGGCGCCGCCGGAGATCGACTGGCGCGCGCTGCCGGTCGTCGAGGCGGTGTCGGTGACGCTGGGCTACAAGCTGGTGAGCCTGATCGATCCGGCGCAGGGCGAGCCGCTGCGCACGCGGGTGCGAGGCATGCGGCAGTCGATGAGCGAGACGCTGGGCGTGCTGCTGCCGACGCTGTCGGTGCGGGACGATCTGTCGCTGAAGCCGAATCAGTATTCGATCTCGCTGAGCGGCGCCATCGTGGCGCAGGCGGAGGTCTATCCGGATCGGCTGATGGCGATCGCCTCGGGCCAGGTTTGGGGCGATCTGGACGGGATCCCCGGCTTCGACCCGGCGTATGCGATGCCGGTCACCTGGATCGAGCCGGAGCACAAGGCGCATGCGCTGGGGTTGGGGTATCAGGTCGTCGATGTGGCGAGCGTGGTGGCGACGCACGTGTCCAAGGTGCTGCGCGAGCAGATGCCGGAGCTGCTGAAGTTCGACGATGTCTCGGCGCTGCTGGAGCGCTTGAACGCGATCGCGCCCAAGCTGGGCGGCGCGCTGGACAAGGCGTTCACGCATGCGCAGCTGTTGAAGGTGCTGCGGTTGCTGCTGACGGAAGGCGTGGCGGTGAAGGACATTCAGACGATCGCGTCGACCTTGGTGGAGAACGCGGAGGCGACGAAGGATCCGGTGCTGCTGGCGGCGGAAGTGCGCTGCGCGTTGAAGCGGCAGATCGTGGCGCAGTTGCAGGGACCGCAGGGGGCGCTGGGCGCGCTGAAGGTGTTCAACCTGGGGAGCGAGCTGGAGAACCATCTGTTGAATGCGCTGAATCAGGCGCGTGCCGGTGGGGCGAAGGTCCAGCTGGACAGCTATCCGGTGGATCCGCAGCTGCTGTCGCAGTTGCAGCAGCACATGCCGGGGGCGAGGGATCAGATGAAGTCGCTGGGGACGGCGCCGGCGCTGCTGGTGATGCCGCAGGTGCGGCCGCTGCTGGCAAGGTATGCGCGGCTCTTCGCGCCGGGGCTGGCGGTGCTGTCGTACAACGAGGTGCCGGATCAGAAGGAGATCGCGGTGGTGGGGACGCTGGGATAAGCGCTCGGTCCCTCATGGCCCCTCGCCCGCTTCGCGGGAGAGGGCGGGGGGAGAGGGTCTCCGCAGGCCGCGGAGCGTCAATCGCAGGCAGCCAGGGGCAAGAGACGCTCCAGGTCCCCTTGAAGCGCTTCGTTCCCGCTGGATGCCTTGCCTTCGCGCCCCCCAGGCCTAGAGTCCAGCATGGCTCTCGCTCTCTCCCTGCAGCGGGAGCCAGGGAGAGCCCCATGAAGCGAGTCCTGAACATCGCCGCGTTCGTGCTGCTGATGCTGATCGGCCTGATGGCCACGCGTCCGGCGCACGCGGTCTCGGCGGTCACAGGCACGGTCAGCTACGACCCGGTGACCAAGCTCTACACCTACACCTACACCATCGATGCCAGTGTGCTCTCGTCGATCGGGCATGTGAGCTTCGCGATCCGGCAGAACGTCCAGATCAACTGGTCGGGGCCGCTGCCTACCACCTGGGGTCAGCCCGACGACTTCAACTTCGCGATCCTGTCCGGCGGCGGTGCGCCCGGACCGGTCGGGCTCTCGGGCTCGTACTGGGGATGGACCAGCTCCTTCCCGTACGGCGTGTACGACGAGGACCTCGTGTTCTGGTTCTCGACGACCCGCGGCGTGAGCACGGACACGGCCAACAACTTTTACCTGTTCTCGGGCGGCTACACCGGCGGCCCGCCCGGCTACGAGGGATTCGTGGACTTCGGGAACATCGTCGCGCCGGCGCTGGTCAACATCGAGGCGCCGCCGGGGATCGTGCCGGAGCCGGGCACGGCGCTGCTGTGGGCGATGGGGCTGCTGCCGGTGATGTGGGCGGTGGGGAGGAGGCGGGTGGGTTGAGGCCTCTGCTCAGCAGCCTTCCGTGAGCGCTCCAAGCGATAGCGCGCCGATCGGATGAGCTGTTCGTAAGAGAACGCCTGTCTACGGCAAGCATTGACGGGTCCGCTCACCATGAGCGACTCGCCCCTCAGATGCCGCGGCACGGAGTACCCGACGACGAACGCCGTGAACGTTGGGAGCGCGCGCAATGCCGCGCGCTCGCTCACTTCGCGAGCGTCCTCCCACACCTGGCGCAGGTCTTCCTGGTCAATCTCCAATCGCTCCACCTTGGTCGCGACCATCAGCACGTCCCGTCCGTCCGACATGCCAGATCCCGTCCGACATGGAAGCTCAATCGAGGTGATCGAGTACGACATGTTGGAGAGAAGTGCCAGGTCTTGACGATCATTTCGATCGACGGATGTCGCAGGCAGCATCCGATCCCGCAGGACACCGTGAGCAGCGGCCCAAAGGTCCTCGTGGGCCTGATATCCCGAACCCTCATATAGCGACCCGAACAGCCATCGGGACTGGGTCACCAATAGGTCGAGCTGCCGACGCTCGTCGCTTCCACGCTCTTCCAACAACTGCTCCATCGCCGAGACAACGCGAAGCCGATGCTCCAACTCTTCGCGCAGACAAGACGACTCTCGCTCCCTGCATCTTGCGAGCAGTCGCTCGACGGGATCTTGTTTCGCGACGAGGGTTGCGTCTTCGGATTCGGCGGTGTGGGTCAAGGCGATGCACTCCGTTGGTCCCTCCAGCTCGACGATCGCTCCGGACAGGGCGCTAGGATGCTGCGCTCACGCCAGCCGTCTGCCAGCCCTCCTGGATCTCTTATCGACACGGAGTTGACGATGCGCAAACCCTCCCGCGCCCTGCCCTTCCTCTTTGCCGGCGCGATGCTGGTTTCCGGCGCCGTTCATGCGGCGCCGACCGAGACCCGCGACCTCAAGCAAGAGGAAAGCAATCGCGCGTTGGTGGTCGACTTCTACGACCGCTTCTTCAACAAGCACGAGGTCGGCGCAGCGAGCGTCGTGGCCGACAGCTACAAGCAGCACAACCCCGAGGTGCCCGACGGCAAGGCGCCTTTCGTCTCCTACTTCAGCGGCTTCTTCAAGCAGCACCCGAAGACGAGTTCTCGGATCGTGAGGACGGCCACCTCCGGCGACCTGGTCTATCTGCACGTGCACTTCCGCGCGGAGCCGAGTGATCGCGGCTCCGCGGTGGTCGACATCTTCCGCGTCGAGAAGGGTCGGATCGTGGAGCACTGGGACGTCGTGCAGGACGTGCCGGAGAAGGCGGCGAATGGGAACACGATGTTCTGATTGCCGGCCGGGCCCATTGCCCTCCGCCTTAGCAAAGCGTGCCTGATTTTCGCTACGCCTTGCGCCTTCGCCCCGTCAATGCCTTGTTCCGCGAGGCAACAGATCGTCGCGCTGCATAGCTCGATTCAGGCGCGAGGGAGCATTGAAGATTGACCGTAGGGTGGCCATTCCTGCCGCCTTCAATGAATCAAGACCTTGTCGATCGAGGCGACAGCTGGATTTAGCGCGGTCCCGGCAGGTCTTGATTCGCATGGGGCAGCTGGCGTCGCGCGCACTCTTCAGGTTGCGGAGTTAATTCGGGTTCGTTTGCGCCTCCGCGCAAACACTTGTCGTCCCCGCGACACCGCGCGACCCCTCGATAGGTAGATACCCGAAGTCATACGACTTCTCCTTGAATCGCGGCATTGGTATCGCTACCATCAATTCCGATTGGTACCGCTACCAACACGTTCACCGCCACGATTCCTCCCGGAGACAAGTCCCGCCATGACCTCGCCCCAAGACCTCAAGACCACCATCTCCCACGGCCTGCTGTCCTTCCCGCTGACCGACTTCGACAGCCAGCTGAACTTCGCCCCCAAGGCCTACGCCGACCGCCTCGAATGGCTGATGCCCTACGGCGCCACCGCCCTCTTCGCCGCCGGCGGCACCGGCGAGTTCTTCTCGCTCGAGCCCAAGGAATACAGCGAGATCATCAAGGTCGCCGTCGAGACCTGCAAAGGCAAGATGCCCATCATCGCGGGCGCCGGCGGCCCCACCCGCGTCGCCATCCAATACGCGCAGGAGGCCGAGCGCCTCGGCGCCCAAGGCGTGCTGCTGCTGCCGCACTACCTGACCGAAGCCTCCCAAGAGGGCCTCGTCGCCCACGTCCAGGCCGTGTGCAAGAGCGTCAAGTTCGGCGTCATCGTCTACAACCGCGGCGCCTGCCGCCTGACGCCCGAATCGCTGCTCAAGCTGGCCGACACCTGCCCCAACCTGATCGGCTTCAAGGACGGCATCGGCGACATCGAATCCTTCGTCTCCATCCGCCAGCAACTGGGCGACCGCTTCAGCTATCTGGGCGGCCTGCCCACCGCCGAAGTCTTCGCCGGCGCCTACCGCGCCATGGGCTGCCCGGTGTACTCGTCGGCCGTCTTCAACTTCATCCCGAAGACCGCCATCGACTTCTACAACGCCCACGCCGCCGGCGACACCGCCACCACCGACCGCCTGATCCAGGAGTTCTTCCTGCCCTACATCGCCCTGCGCAACAAGGGCCACGGCTACGCGGTCTCCATCGTCAAGGCCGGCGCCACCCTGATCGGCCACACCGCCGGTCCGGTCCGCCCGCCCCTGTCCGACCTCAAGCCCGCCGAAGTCGACGAGCTGGGCGCGCTGATCTCCAAGCTTGGCCCGCAGTAAGCGCCCCGAGACGCAAGACGAGAGAGCAGTCCATGTTCAAGAACCTGATCAACGGCGAGTGGGTCGAAGGCCCGCGCGTTTCCCGCAACATCAACCCCAGCGACACGCGCGACGTGGTCGGCGAGTACGCCCAGGCCGACGTGGCCCAGACCCGCGACGCCATCGCCGCCGCGCGCGCCGCCTTCGGCAAGTGGAGCCTGTCCACGCCGCAGCAGCGCTTCGACATCCTCGACGCCGCCGGCAACGAAGTGCTGGCCCGCCGCGCCGAGCTCGGCGACCTGCTCGCCCGCGAAGAGGGCAAGACCCTGCCCGAAGCGATCGGCGAGGTGGTGCGCGCCGGCAACATCTTCAAGTTCTTCGCCGGCGAGGCGCTGCGCGTCGGCGGCGAGACGATCCCGTCCGTGCGCCCCGGCGTCGGCGTCGAGGTCACCCGCGAGCCCATCGGCGTCGTCGGCCTGATCACGCCCTGGAACTTCCCCATCGCCATCCCGACCTGGAAGCTCGCGCCCGCGCTGGCCTTCGGCAACACCGTCGTGCTCAAGCCGGCCGATCTGGTGCCGGGTTCCGCCTGGGCCCTGGCCGACATCCTCAAGCGCGCCGGCCTGCCGGACGGCGTGCTCAACCTGGTGATGGGACGCGGCTCCGAAGTCGGCGCCGAGTTGCTCGAGAACCGCGGCGTCGACGCGATCAGCTTCACCGGCAGCGTCGGCACCGGCCAGCGCGTCGCGGCCGCCGCCGTCGCGCGCGGCGCCAAGTTCCAGCTGGAGATGGGCGGCAAGAACCCGTTCGTGGTGCTGGACGACGCCGACCTGGACGTGGCCGTCGCGGCCGCCGTCAACAGCGGTTTCTTCTCCACCGGCCAGCGCTGCACCGCCTCCTCGCGCCTGATCGTGACCGAAGGCATCCACGACCGCTTCATCGACGCGGTCGTCGCCAAGATGAAGACGCTCAAGGTGGACGACGCCCGCAAGGCCGGCACCGACATCGGCCCCGTGGTCGACGAGCGCCAGCTGGCTCAGGACCTGGAGTACATCGCCATCGCCAAGGCCGAGGGCGCGACCCTGGCCGCCGGCGGCGAGGCGCTGCCGACCAACGCGGCGGGCGCGCCCGGCTTCTATCTGACGCCGGCGCTGTTCACCGAGACCGCGGCCTCCATGCGCATCAACCAGGAAGAGGTCTTCGGCCCCGTGGTCAGCGTGATCCGCGCCAAGGACTACGACGAAGCGCTGGCCCTGGCCAACGACACGCCCTTCGGCCTGGCCACCGGCATCGCCACCACCTCGCTCAAGCACGCGACGCACTTCAAGCGCCACGCGCAGGCCGGCATGGTGATGGTCAACCTGCCAACCGCGGGCGTCGATTACCACGTGCCTTTCGGCGGCCGCAAGTCGTCCAGCTACGGCCCGCGCGAGCAAGGCCGCCATGCCGCCGAGTTCTACACGACGGTGAAAACCGCCTACACCCAGGCGTGATGTAGACCTGATGCAGAACTGACCACGAGTCCGATCGCGCGCATCATCCGGGTCCAGTCCCGGCTCAAGAGGCGCGACGGACACGACGGGCCATGGGGCGCCTGTCGTTCGCTGACATGGAAGCCGGCTGGAGATCTCCGAATGCGGAGTCTCCCAAGAGACCGGCCCTCGAATCCGATCCGGAGACAACATGCAGTTATCCCTTTCCTCCTCCGCCGCCGGGACCGCCGGCCGCGTGCGCTACGGCGTGCTGGCGATGATCTTCATCGTCACGGTCCTGAACTACGCCGACCGCGCCACGGTCGGCGTCGCCGGCCCCGTCCTGTCCAAGGAACTGGGCATCGACGCGGTCCAGATGGGTTTCATCTTCTCGGCCTTCAGCTGGTCCTACGTGCTGGGCCAGTTGCCCGGCGGCTGGCTGCTGGACAAGTTCGGCGCCAGGCAGGTCTATGCCTGGAGCATCCTGCTGTGGTCGCTGTTCACGCTGCTGCAGGGCTCGGTCCATTACATGGGCATGGATTCGATGCTCTTCGGTCTGCCGCTGGCGGTGAGCGCGCTCTTCCTGATGCGCCTGCTGGTCGGTCTGGCCGAGTCCCCCTCCTTCCCCGCCAACGGCCGCATGGTCGCCGCCTGGTTCCCGGTGAAGGAACGCGGCACCGCGTCCGCCATCTTCAACTCGGCGCAGTACTTCGCCACCGTGCTGTTCGCGCCCATCATGGCTTGGATCGTCCATGCCATCGGCTGGTCCGAGGTCTTCTACTTCATGGGCGGCCTGGGCATCGTGATGAGCGTCATCTGGATGCGCACCATGCACAACAGCCCGGCCGATCATCCCGGCATCTCGGCCGCCGAGCGCGAGCACATCGAGGCCGGCGGCGCGCTGCTGTCGGGCAATGCGAAGTCCGGCAAGGCGGACAAGAAGGACTCGGGTCCCCAGCTCGCGTATCTGAAGCAGCTGCTGGGCAACCGCATGATGCTGGGCGTCTACATCGCGCAGTACTGCGTGAACGTCCTGACCTACTTCTTCCTGACCTGGTTCCCGATCTATCTGGTCAAGGAACGCGGCATGTCGCTGCTCAACGCCGGCTTCGTCGCGGCGCTGCCCGCGATCTGCGGCTTCGCCGGCGGCGTGCTGGGCGGGGTGATCTCCGACTGGCTGCTGCGCCGCGGTCATTCGCTGACCTTCGCCCGCAAGGTGCCCATCGTCGTGGGCATGCTGCTGTCGACCTCGATGATCGCCTGCAACTACGTGGGCATCGAGGCCGTGGTGGTCGGCATCATGGCGCTGGCCTTCTTCGGCAAGGGCCTGGGCGCGCTGGGCTGGGCGGTGATGTCGGACACCTCGCCCAAGGAGATCGCGGGCCTGTCGGGCGCGCTGTTCAACACCTTCGGCAACGTGGCCGGCATCGTGACGCCCATCGTCATCGGCTACATCGTGCAGACGACGCACTCGTTCAACGGCGCGCTGGTCTTCGTCGGCGCGCACGCGCTGATCGCGGTGCTGAGCTATCTGCTCATCGTCGGCGAGATCAAGCGCGTCGTGCTCAAGCCCGTCTGAACGACCGTCGCTTGAAACGCGCGCAAGTCCTGACCCTCCCCAGGTTGATCCGACCCAGGAACCTCCCATGATTTCCTCCCCGCTGACCATTCAGATGCACGAGGCCGACAACGTGGCCATCGTCGCCAACGACGGCGGACTACCCGAGGGCACGGTGCTGCCCTCCGGTCTGGTGCTGCGCAACCACGTGCCGCAAGGCCACAAGGTGGCGCTGGTCGACCTGCCGGTCGACGCGGCCGTGCTCCGCTACAACGTGCCCATCGGCTATGCGCTGCAGGCCATCCCGGCCGGCAGCTGGGTGCACGAGCGCCTGCTGCGCATGCCGCCGGCGCGCGAGCTCGAAGGCCTGCCCATCGCCACGGTGAAGGCACCGGTGATGGCGCCGCTGGAGGGCTACACCTTCCAGGGCTACCGCAATGCCGACGGCTCGGTGGGCACGCGCAACATCCTGGCCATCACGCAGACGGTGCAATGCGTGTCGGGCCTGGTGGAGTTCGCCGTCGAGCGCATCAAGCAGGAGTTGCTGCCCAAGTACCCCAACGTCGACGACGTGGTCGCGCTGGAGCACAGCTACGGTTGCGGCGTCGCGATCGACGCGCCGGACGCGGTGATCCCGATCCGCACGGTGCGCAACATCAGCCTCAACCCCAACTTCGGCGGCGAGGTGATGGTGGTGAGCCTGGGCTGCGAGAAGCTGCAGCCCGAGCGCCTGATGCCGCCGGGCTCCATCCCGATCGCGGATCGGCGCGGCGAGCCCACAGTCGCCGATGCGGCCGTTGCCGGCGGTCTGGACGTCGTCTGCCTGCAGGACGCGCGGCATGTGGGCTTCATGTCGATGATCGAGTCGGTGATGCGGCAGGCCAAGGTCCATCTGGAGCGTCTGAACGCGCGCCGTCGCGAGACGGTGCCCGCGTCGGAGCTGGTGGTGGGCGTGCAGTGCGGCGGCAGCGACGCCTTCTCCGGCGTGACGGCCAATCCGGCGGTGGGCTTCTGCGCCGACCTGCTGGTGCGGGCGGGCGCGACGGTGATGTTCAGCGAGAACACCGAGGTGCGGGACGGCATCGCGCAGCTGACTGCACGCGCGGCCTCGCCGGAAGTCGCGGACGCGATGATCCGCGAGATGGCCTGGTACGACGAGTATCTGAAGCGCGGGAGCGTGGACCGCAGCGCCAACACCACGCCGGGCAACAAGAAGGGCGGCTTGTCCAACATCGTGGAGAAGGCGATGGGCTCGATCGTGAAGAGCGGCAGCTCGCCGATCTCGGGCGTGCTGTCACCGGGGGAGAAGCTGCGCCGCGATCAGCGCGGGCTGATCTATGCGGCCACGCCGGCGAGCGACTTCATCTGCGGCACCTTGCAGCTGGCCGCGGGGATGAACCTGCACGTCTTCACGACGGGCCGGGGCACGCCTTATGGCTTGGCGGAATGCCCGGTGATCAAGGTCGCGACGCGCAGCGATCTGGCGCGCCGCTGGCACGACCTGATGGACATCAACGCCGGCGAGATCGCCGACGGGGAGAAGAGCATCCAGGAGACGGGTTGGGAGATGTTCCGGATGATGCTGGACGTGGCCTCCGGGCGCCGCACCTGGGCCGAGCGACACGGGCTGCACAACGCGCTGGTGTTGTTCAATCCGGCGCCGGTGACTTGAGATCCTCTCCCCCGCCTCACCGCGCGTCCGTCACCTGCCTGAACGACAGATCCAGAATCTCCGCCACCAGCCCCAGCAACTGCGACGCGTCGTCGCTCGGCAGCAGCTCCGCCTCGGGCGCCCGCGCGTCATGCACGCTCAGCAGCGCATGAAACGGCGTGCACCCCAACGCGCCCGCCGGTAGGTTCTCCCCCAGATACCGATCGTCATACGGCGCCACCGGACGCTCGGTCAGATCGACCATGGTCCCCAGCATCCGCTGCACATTCCCGCGGTGATCCCGCGCCACCACCCGCCCGCGCGACAGCACCGTCCGATAGCCCGACCCATTGCTCCGCAGCCGGAAGCGCTGTTCATACATGTCGGTGAAGCCGTCGAAATGCGCGCGCAGCGTCAGCATCATCGGCTCGAGGTCCTCCGGATGGACGCGGCAACGCCAGAACGCCGTGCTGTCCGGCTGTTCCGGATGCGGAAAGCCCAGATGTTCTTTCCAACGCGGCGAGTAATGCACCAGCTCCAGCGGTGGATTCAGGTCCCAGACGCCGAAGGCGCCCTGCTCCACCGCCCCTCGCCAGCGCCGGACCTCGTGATGACGGATCCCCATGGCGGGTGATCTTGCGCCCGCCCCCTGGAGCGGGTCAATGTGGCCTTCCCCCGTGAACGGGGAATAGTGCCCGCGCCCGAATCCGGCAAGTGCCGCTCAACCCAGCGCCGCCACCAGTTCCGCCGCCGCGGTCAGCAGCGCCGGCTCCGACCGCATCGGCGGAAACGGATCCACCGGCACCCACAGCGGCTGACGCCGCCAGGTCAGCTTCCTCAGCCGGAAGCCCGCCCGCACCAGCGCCGCCAGCACCCGGGCCAGCTCGGCCCGCAGCGCCGTCAGCACCGGTTCCTGCTCGGCCAGCACCGTGATCGAGAGCCCGGCCCGCGAGCCCTCCAGCTGCAATCCGATCGCCTCGCCGCGCCAGCGCAACAGCAAGCTCAGCGCGGGTTCGTCCGGCGCGGAGCCTGCCCCCGCGAAGGGCGAAGCCCCCTCCTGCGGTGGATGCCGTTCAGACGGCGCGGCATGGGCCGGCATCGGCCGGTCCTGCCTCACCCAGTACGGCAGCGGCAGCAGCCACAGGGGCTCGCCGCTCGGACCGGTGGGCACCTGCCCATGCGCGAGCGCGATCGTCCAGGCCGAGACCAGCGCCGCCGGCGTGCGCAGCGTCGGCGCCTCCAGCATGGGCGCGCTCAGCAACTGACGGCGCCATTGCGCCAGGTCGGCGCGCAGCGCGGAGAGCTGCCCCCAGGCGCTGGGCGCGACGCCGCTCCCGGCCCCGCCGGCGGTCCCACCTGACGACCGGCGCTCCATCACCTCAAGCTCCAGCCGCGGCGACACCGTGCGCACGCGCAGCAGCAGCTGGTCGCCGGGTTGCAGGTCGTCGAGCGGCGGCTCGATCAGCGTCAGCACCTGGCCGCTGTCCAGCGACTCCAGACGCCAGCCGGCCTCGGGCGCGCCGGGCATGGGCCCGCCGGCAAGACGCAGCACGCTGCCCGGCAGCAGGCCCGGCAGGTCGCGCAGCACGGGTTGCAGCCGCGCCGTCGCGGTCACCGCGCCGACGGGGCCAACCGCGCCAATCGCTCCGATGCCGCTCGCACCGCCCGATGTCGATCCGGAAGTCGCCATGTCCGCATCCGCAGCCGGAGCTGCTCCGGCGGTCCGCCCAGCCCAGACGGCTCAGCGGACGAGATCCAAAAAGAGAAAGGCCGGACGTCGCCGCCCGGCCTTGCCGTGTCGATGTCCACCGGAGGCCCGGCGCGCTCGCGGCACGCGGGGATCCGATGTCGATCGCGGACGATCAGCCCAGCAGGGACATGACCAGGCCGGACATGCTGTTGGACTGCTTCAGCATGGCGGTGCCCGATTGCATCAGCATCTGCTTGGTGGTCATCGTGGACGACTCGGTCGCGTAGTCCGTGTCCATAATCCGGCCCTTGGCGGCGGCCGTGTTGGTGCTCATGTTCTGCAGGTTGTTGTAGACATGGTCCAGACGGTTGGCGGCGGCGCCCAGCGAGGCGCGCATTTCGCCGACCTTGTCGATCGCGGTGCCGATGGTGGTCAGCAGCGTGTTCGTGGTGGCCGACAGTTCGGTACCGGCGGCCGGGGTGGCGGCGTACTGGGTCGAGATCGCGGCCAGCGAGGTCGTCAGGGCGGTCAGCTGGGTGCTGGCGTTGACGGACATCGATTCGCCGGCGGAGGCGCCGATCTGGAAGTTCATCGCGGCGGACATCTTGCCCAGCGTGCCGTCGATGGTCGTGCCGTTCGAGAACAGCTGCGTGCCGCCGAAGGACGTGTTCTTGATGATGTTGGTCAGTTCGGTGCCCAGCGCGTCGTACTCGCCTTGCATGGCGGTCTTGTCGGTGGCGGTCGAGGAGGCCGAGAAGGCTTCGGTGGCCAGGTCCTTCATGCGCAGCAGGATGTTGCTGACTTCGTTCAGGGCGCCTTCACCGGTCTGCAGCATCGAGATGCCGTTCTGGGTGTTGCGCTGGGCCACGGCCATGCCGCGGGTCTGGGAGTCCAGACGGGTGGCGATCTGCAGGCCGGCGGCGTCGTCCATCGCGCTGTTGACGCGGAAGCCGGTGCCCAGGCGGGTCATCGAGGTGGCCAGGCTCTTCTGCGAAGAGCTCAGCGAGTTCTGGGTCGACAGGGCCGCGGCGTTGGTGTGCAGGCTCAACATGGTGTTTCGCTCCTAGAGAGAGGGGTCAAGCGCCATCGCGCTTCGTTGGTCGGGGCATTCAGCTGCCCTCCCACTCACAGGACGACCGGGGGCGGGAGCAACTTAAATGCGATCCGAAAATAATCCGGGCCGGATCGCGCGCAGGCCGCACATCGGGTTCCGAGCATTCGAGCTCTGAAGGCTTCGCACAGACGGGACGCTTCAATCCACTCGACAGCTATTGAAATCAAAGTGGGGATAGCCGATCGAGGGCAACCGCTTGGCCCAATCGTCGATCACGCGGTCGACGGGCACCGTGCGACCTCGCTTTTGTTGTTCCCCCGTCCCCCACTCCTTGATCTCCCGGCAAATCGCCTTCTGGTCCCGCGACGCCACCAGGGCCGCCAACATGACAGGAAGGAACTGCGACAGGTTCTTGTTCGCCTTGGTCCACTCGTAGAACTGCAGGTACTGCGGCCGAGCTGCTTCGTCAAAGGCCGGCGCGAATCCCATGCCACTTTCATCCGCATGCAGTGCATAGACGAAGGGGAAGTACAGAGGCCCCTTCAGTTCACTAGGAAACTGATCGCGCCGAGTCACCAAGGTTGTGATGCGATCCTGCGCATCGATAACAAGCGGCGACGCTTGATCGAACGCATCGAGCGCCGTGCTTTCGAGTCCGCCGGCGCCCAGCCGGAAGACGCGATAGGTGAAATGGCGGCCACCAAGATGACCGCACAGCACCACGTATCGATCGGCAAGCGAAGCCAGCGCCGGGACCTCGCCGCAACCCGGTTCGAGCGGAGACAACTCCTTGAGGATCTCGTCACGGCCTCCGGTCCGGCCTCGCGTCACTTGGATCACGGCCCTCGGCACGAAGTCGCCGGACATCCTCTCGCCCTTCGCACGCCACGGCGCGAAACGTACCTCGTACTCGCCGAGCTTCCCCACCGTTTCAGCGACCGCCACGGGGCCTTGAAGCAAGGTGAATGCCAGGAACGTAGCCCTGAAGACCATCTTGCAGTTTCGACCCGACAACAACTTCTGTTTCATGCGGAGACCTAGCTCTGAATCGATGCCGAAACGTCGGCATTTGTGATCGCCGGACTCTAGGCAAGTTGAAGAGCGTTGGCCTCGGTGTCGGCACCTAGCGAATTTGAGTCAGATGACTGACCGGTTGAATAAGAACCCCGACTTGAAAAGGCCACCCCAGAGTGATGTCGGAACGCAGAACGGGGGGCGGGCATGGCGTCGCCTATCGCGCCTCGTACATATACCGCCTCGTCAACGGCACCGGCGCCACGCCGCCGTCGCGCTTGCTGGCCAGGATCTGGTACAGGCCCAGCTCGCCGGTCTCGAACTCCAGCGCCGAGGCCGCCATGTACAGCCGCCAGATGCGGAAGTGCGCCTCGTCGACGTACTGCAGCGCCTGCTCGTGGTGCTCCTCCAGCTTCGCCACCCAGGCCCGCAGCGTGCGCGCGTAATGCATGCGCAGCCCCTCGACGTCATGGAGCTCGAACTGCTGCTGCTCCATCACCCGCATCACGTTGCTGGCGCGGTCCAGCTCGCCGTCCGGGAAGACGTAGCGGTTGATGAACTTCGAGGACAAGGCCTGCCCCCAGCCGTCCTCCTCATGGGTGATGCCGTGGTTCAGGAACAGCCCGCCCGGCTTGAGCAGCCGATGCACGCTGCCGAAGTAGGTCGGCAGGTTCTTGAGCCCGACGTGCTCGAACATGCCGACGCTGGAGATCTTGTCGAATTGGCCCGTCATGTCGCGGTAGTCGCACAGCCGCACCTCCACCTGCCCTTGCAGACCCGCCGTGGCGATGCGCTCCTTGGCCAGATCCAGCTGCCGTTGCGACAGGGTGATGCCCGTCGCCTTCACGCCGTAATGACGCGCCGCATGCATCACCAGCGCGCCCCAGCCGCAGCCCACGTCCAGCAGCTCCTCGCCCGGCTGCAGCCGCAGCTTGCGGCAGATGTGGTCCAGCTTGGACCACTGCGCCTGCGCCAGCCCGGTGTCCTCGGTCTCGTAATAGGCGCAGGAATAGACCATCGCCGGGTCCAGCCACAGCGCATAGAAGTCGTTGGACAGGTCGTAATGGAAGGCGATGGCGGCCTTGTTCTCGGCCCGCGTGTGGCCGCGCACCTGGCCCGAACGCAGCTCCGGATCGCTCGCGCCGGGCGGGGGCGCCAGCAGCCGCACCGCCAGCCGCAGCCGGTCGCTCCAGGACAGCGTCAGCTCCGGCAGATGGTCCTTGAGCTGCAGCGCGGCGAAGAAATCGCCCTCGACGTCGATCTGCTGGGTGAAGTAAGCCTCCGCGAATCGCAGCGGGTCACGGCCCAGCAGCAGCTTGCGCAGCGCCGCCGGCTCATTGAGCACCAGGGTGAATGCTGGCGCGACGCCGCGCGACGCCTCCCGGCCCAGCTCGGTCTGCCAGCCGCCGAGCCGCAATCCCATGCTGCCGGGGTAGGCGGAGAACAGCCGCTGCAGCAGCGCCAGGCCGGACGGCGGCAACGGGGGCACGCCCGCAGCGCTGGCGATCGCCTCGGCGGCACGGGCGGCCGACGACGACGTGGGGGACAACAGTTCCTGATCCATGCACTTCCTCATCCGGAGAAGGTCGAAAGCATGTGGGTCGGAAGCGCCGCAGGGTCAGTTCTTGCCCCGCTCGGCGGCGACGGGCCCTGACCGGGCGCGGGCGGCCCGGGGTCGTGCGCCCATATTAGCCATGCCTCCTTCCCTTTGGGGA
Organism: Roseateles sp.; assembly: GCF_039595295.1. GTDB lineage: Bacteria > Pseudomonadota > Gammaproteobacteria > Burkholderiales > Burkholderiaceae_C > Roseateles. The sequence goes on along the minus strand of NZ_JBCNLU010000012.1, from coordinate 79,676 downwards.
TGCCACCCCACCGGCCCCGCCCGGACAGGGGACTTTGGGCGAGGCTCGCATCGCCCCTCCCCGGGAAGCCGTTGCTCGCTCGCACGGCTGCCCCAAACGAGTCATCACAGGGCAGCCCGCTCGCGCCACAATCGCCCCGATCCGGCCTCGCGAACAGTCCGTGAAGGACGCGCGAAGGGGCCGCGAACAAAAAGCCAAGGAGTAGCCATGCCTCACGCGTTTGCCAACACCCTCGCCAGCTTCAAGACCGCGTCCGGAACGACCGGCAAGTACTACTCGCTGCCCCAGCTGGCGGCGAAGTTCCCGAACGTGAACCGGTTGCCGGTGTCGATCCGGCTGGTGCTGGAATCGGTGCTGCGCAACTGCGACGGCAAGCGCGTCACCGCCGAGCACGTCGAGCAGCTCGCCAACTGGCAGCCCAACGCCCCGCGCAACGAGGAGATCCCCTTCGTCGTCGCCCGCGTGGTGCTGCAGGACTTCACCGGCGTCCCGCTGCTGGCCGATCTGGCCGCGATGCGCGACGTCGCCCTGAAGCAGGGCAAGGATCCCAAGACCATCGAGCCGCTGGTCCCCGTGGATCTGGTCGTCGACCACTCGGTCATGATCGATTACTTCGGCGACAAGAAAGCGCTGGACCTGAACATGAAGCTCGAGTTCCAGCGCAACCGCGAGCGCTACGAGTTCATGAAGTGGGGCATGCAGGCCTTCGACACCTTCGGCGTCGTGCCGCCCGGGTTCGGCATCGTCCACCAGGTCAACCTGGAATACCTGGCCCGCGGCGTGCACAAGACCTCCGGGGCCGACCCGGTCTACTACCCCGACACCTTGGTGGGCACCGACAGCCACACCACGATGATCAACGGCGTGGGCGTGGTCGGCTGGGGCGTGGGCGGTATCGAGGCCGAGGCCGGCATGCTGGGCCAGCCGGTCTACTTCCTGACGCCGGACGTGGTCGGCTTCGAGCTGACCGGCCGCCTGCGCGAAGGGGTCACCGCCACCGACCTGGTGCTGACGGTGACCGAGATCCTGCGCAAGGCGAAGGTGGTGGGCAAGTTCGTCGAGTTCTACGGCGAGGGTACGGAGTCGCTGTCCGTCCCGGACCGCGCCACCATCGGCAACATGGCGCCCGAGTACGGCGCCACGATGGGCTTCTTCCCCGTCGACGAACGCACCATCGACTACTTCAAGGGCACCGGCCGCACACAGGCGGAGATCGAGGCCTTCGAGTCGTATTTCCGCGCGCAAGGCCTGTTCGGCGTCCCCAAGGGCGGCGACATCCGATACAGCCAGGTCGTTTCGCTGGATCTGGGCGCGGTCGTCCCCTCGCTGGCCGGCCCCAAGCGCCCTCAGGACCGCATCGTCATCACCGATCTGGCCAAGACCTTCACCTCGCTGTACAGCAAGCCGGTGACCGAGAACGGTTTCAATCAGCCGGCCGAGAAGCTCGCGAAGCAGTTCCCGCTGGGTGGCGCGCAGCAGGGCCTGTCCATCGCGAACGGCGACGTGCTGATCGCCGCCATCACCTCCTGCACCAACACCTCCAATCCCAGCGTCCTGCTGGCGGCCGGTCTGCTGGCCAAGAAGGCGGTGGAGGCGGGGCTGAAGGTCCAGCCGCACATCAAGACCTCGCTGGCGCCCGGCTCGCGCATCGTCACCGAGTACCTGGAGAAGGCCGGCCTGCTCCCGTATCTGGAGAAGCTGGGCTTCACCGTCGCCGCCTACGGCTGCACGACCTGCATCGGCAACGCCGGCGACCTGACGCCCGAGATCAACGAGGCCATCACCAGCAACGACCTGATCTGCGCGGCGGTGCTGTCGGGCAACCGCAACTTCGAGGCCCGCATCCATCCCAACATCAAGGCCAACTTCCTGGCCAGCCCCCCGCTGGTCGTGGCCTACGCGATCGCCGGCAACGTCACCCGCGACCTGATGACCGAGCCCGTCGGCCACGGCAAGGGCGGCAAGGCGGTCTACCTGGGCGACATCTGGCCCACCAGCGACGAGATCAACGCGCTGCTCAAGCTGGCGCTCAATCCGGACGCCTTCCGCGCCAACTACGGCAAGGTCAAGGCCGAGCCGGGCAAGCTGTGGGAGAAGATCAAGGGCGTCACCGGCCAGGTCTACGAATGGCCGACCAGCACCTACATCGCGCAGCCGCCCTTCTTCGGCGGTTTCACGCAGATCCCCGAGGCCCAGGAAGCCGGCGTCAAGGGCGCCCGCGTGATGGCGCTGTTCGGGGACTCGATCACCACCGACCACATCTCCCCGGCCGGCGCGATCAAGGAAGCCTCGCCTGCAGGCTCGTACCTGAAGGCGCAGGGCGTGCTCAAGCCCGACTTCAACAGCTACGGCTCGCGCCGCGGCAACCATGAAGTCATGATGCGCGGCACCTTCGCCAACGTCCGGATCAAGAATTTGATGATCCCGGCCAAGCCCGACGGCGCGCGGGAGGAAGGCGGGCTGACCCTGTTCCAGCCCAGCGGCGAGAAGCGCTTCATCTACGACGCGGCCATGGACTACATCGCGGCCGGCATCCCGACGGTGATCTTCGCCGGCGAGGAGTACGGCACCGGCTCCAGCCGCGACTGGGCGGCCAAGGGCACGCAGTTGCTGGGCATCAAGGCCGTGGTGGCCAAGAGCTTCGAGCGCATCCACCGCTCCAACCTGGTCGGCATGGGCGTGCTGCCCCTGCAGTTCCGCGCCGGCGACAGCTGGGAGTCGCTGGGCCTGACCGGTCGCGAGCTGATCGACATCGAGCTGGGCGACGAGATCAAGCCGCAGTCCGAGGCGACGCTCGTGATCCGCGCCGAGGGCGCCGCCGAGCGCCGCGTCCCGCTGATCCTGCGCATCGACACCCCGATCGAGGTCGAGTACTACCGCCACGGCGGCATCCTGCCCTACGTGCTGCGGCAGCTGCTGGCGGCCTGAGGCCGCGAACGGCCGGTATCAGCAGATATCGGCTCGCCTGAAACGACAAGGGCGCTGACTTCGCGGTCAGCGCCCTTGTTCATTCAGCCGGATCGATGCCTTGGATCGATGCCTTGGATCGATTACTTGGTCGTGCCGGTGGTGTTGTTGGTCGTGGTCGCCTTCTTGGGGGCCGTCTTGGCGGCCGGCTTCGGCGCGGCCTTCGGGGCGGCGCCCTGGGCCTTGCCGTCGACTTCCTGCGACGCGGCGGTGGTGCCGCCCTGCACACCCAGTCGGCCGCCGGCGCCCAGGCCGCCCTTGACCGTCTGCGCCTTGTAGTTGCGCAGCGCCTTGACCATCTGGTTGTACGAGTCGGCGAAGGCGGTCACGATGACCTTGCCCGCCGGGGTCTTGCCGTAGGCACCGCCCGCGACGGCGGCGTTGCCGAAGAAGCTGGCGCCGCCGATGCCGAAGTCGAAGTTCTTGGCCGTACCTTCGGCCGCGGAGATCTGCACGCCCGAGCGGTTGTCCACCAGCAGCAGCGTGGTCGAGGCCTCGTTCTGGCTGATGTTGGCCGCCACCGCGGTCAGCAGGCCGATCGCGCCGGTGCCGATGCCGCCGCCACCGCCGCCGGTCTTGCCGGCGAACTGGATCTCGGGGCTCATCGTGTAGTCGGCGGCGACCATCTGACCTTGGCCGAAGTTGCTGCCGGCACGGGTCTCGCCGGACTGCATCAGGGCGCGTTCACGCTCCATGTTGGCGAAGGCGCGGCCGCGCTCGACGATGACGAAGCAGTTGGACTGCTGGACCATCAGGCGCAGCACCGGCAGGGTGGAGCCCAGCTGGCGCTCGCGCAGCTGCGCCCACCACGGGGCGTTCGTGTCCTCGAAGATGGCCAGCGTGCCCAGGGTCTCGTCGCAATGCTCGAGCTGGCTGTTCTTGTTCTCGGCCGTCGCGCCGCCGGCTGCGCCGGAGACGGTGCCCTTGTTCTCGCCCATGGTCGGCGCGGTGGCCAAGCAACCCGCCAGCAGCAGCGGGGACAGCAGGAGAGCGGACTTCAGCGCGGAGCTGGCAAGACGAGCGGGAGTGGCAAGCATGGAATCCTCCAGTTTTTATCGGAACGGGCGAGAGAAGCCGGGCCGGTCAGGGAGATGGCGGCACGGCCGGGGGAGCGGGTCGTCAAGGGCGCCAGGTCGTGGGAGAAGCCTGGGACGGGCGCGAGATTCGGTGCGGACGCTGTCGGCCGAGGGGTCGGCTTGGACGGCTCGATGGCCTCAATCGGCGGGCGTCGCCGGGGCGACGCCGTAATAGCCGCCGACCGGCTGGCCGTGCGGGTTGCCGATCCAGACGTTGGTGCCGAAGACGTCGGCACAGCCGCCCCAGGCGATTTCCAGCGCGCGGGGGTCTTCGTTGCGGGTCTGCGCGTAGAGCGAGACGGTGCTGTCGGAGGGGCCGATCGTGTAACAGACGCGGGCCCACACGGCGCGCGGGGCGGCGGAGATGACGGAAGCGGAACCTTCCGTGTCGCCATCGGAGGCCTTGGCGACCCACTTGGTGCCCCGGGTCGGACCGGGGTTGTACGTGAAAACGTACGGGACTTGGGCGATCGCGGCGATCGACGCGGCGAGCAGTCCGGCTGCCATCAGGCCTCTGGCCATCATTTTTTACTCCCCCTGCATGATTCTGTGATCAAAGGATGGCGCGGATTGTTCTGTGGCGCATCGGAAAAAGCGAGGCCCCCATCGTGGTGGATTCCCGGGAACCCTAGACGGAGGGATGGCGCGCGGGGCGCTCTTGAGGCTGCCGGGCGCGCTGGCCGCACAAGACACCGTACGGCATGACCTGACCCCGCGATCGCGAGGAACGATGCGGGTCGGCGAAGATCGCCGTGAGGGCCGATGGACACGGGGCCGACGCGGCCGGCCGAGCATCGCGGGGGGGCGGAAAAGAGCCCTGCTCACGTCGGGGCCATACCCGGCGCGCTCAGCGCACCGGGCTGTCCCCGACGGGGATGACTTTGGTCATGAAGTGTTGCGGAGAGGTCTCACTCGATCCCCAAATCCAGCCCCCGCTCCTTCGCGAAGAGCTTGAGCGCGGGCATCAGCGCGCCGATCTTCTCGGCCACCGCGTCGCGCACCGTGTCCACCACGACCTGCGTCTGGCGCTCGATCTCGATGTGGACCTGCGCGCCCACGCCCTTCTCGCCGAAGGTCGTCATCCGCAGGGTCTCGGGGATCAGCCAGACCTCGAACCAACCCGAGCCATCGGCCTCGCGGCCGGCCTCGGCCACGGTCAGGCTCGCGCCGTTCACCGCGATGTAGCCCTTGGCGAAGATGTAGCGCATCCAGGGGGCCGGGACGGCGAAGCGGATCACGTGGTTGTTGGCCGGCTGGCGCAGCGAGGCGATGGTCGCCATGAAATCCACATGGCCCGACAGCGGATGGCCGCCGATCTCCGCGCCGTCCTTGGCCGCGCGCTCGACGTTGATACGGCCGCCCTGCCCCAGCCCGCCCAGCGTGGTCAGGTTCAGGCTCTGCTGCATGACGTCGAAGTCGGCCTGGGTGTCGCCCTTGAGCGCGGTGACCGTCAGGCACACGCCGTCGCAGGCGACGCTCGCGCCGATCTCCAGGTCCTTGCAGAAGCCCTCGGGGAAGTCCAGCGTGAAGCTGCGCAGCCCCTCCTTGTCCGTGATCCGCGCGACGCTCGCGATGCCTTGGACGATGCCGGTGAACATGATGCGATCCTCCTGACGATCAGACGTGCGACGCGAACAGCTCGGGCGAGAAGCCCAGCGACAGCCGGCCGTCCGCCCACTCGACCACCGGGCGCTTGATCACGCTCGGTTGCTGGACCATCAGAGCCGCGGCGCTGGCGGCGTCGGTCACGCCGGCCTTGGTCGCGTCGTCCAGCTTGCGCCAGGTCGTGCCGGCGCGGTTCAGCACCTTGTCCCAGCCCAGCGCATTCATCCAGCCCGGCAGCTTGGCCGCGGGCACGCCCTGCTTCTTGTAATCGTGGAACTGGTAGGCGAGACCTTGCTCGTCGAGCCACGTGCGGGCGCGCTTCACGGTGTCGCAGTTCGGGATGCCGTAGACGGTGATCATGGGAGTCGGGACAGAGTCAGGGACAGCGGGGAACGAAGGCGGCACGCTACCATGAAGACGATGATCCCCTGGCTTGACGACGACTCTCTGGACTTCCCGCCGACGCGGCGCGCGCTGGGCCCGCGCAGCGACGCGCCGGGGCTGCTGGCCGCGGGCGGCGATCTGCGGCCCGCACGGCTGCGCGCGGCCTACGCCCACGGCATCTTCCCCTGGTACGGCGAGGGCCAACCCATCCTCTGGTGGACCACCGACCCGCGCATGGTGCTGCGCACCGAGGACTTCAGGCTGTCGCGCTCGCTGCGCAAGACGATCGCGAAGTTCATCCGCACGCCCGGCTGCGAGATCCGCGTCGACACCGCCACCGAGACCGTGCTGCGCGCCTGCGCCAGCACGCCGCGCGACGGCCAGGACGGGACCTGGATCGTCCAAGAGATGCAGCAGGCCTATCTGCAGCTCGCGCGGGAGGGGACCGTCCACAGCGTCGAGACCTGGATGGACGGCGAGCTCGCCGGCGGGCTGTACGGCGTCAACCTGGGCCGGATGTTCTTCGGCGAGTCCATGTTCATGCGCAGGACCGACGCTTCCAAGATCGCGCTGGCCGCGCTGATCTGCCTGTGCCGGGAGTTCGGCATCCCCTGGATCGACTGCCAGCAGCAGACGGCGCACCTGGCCTCCCTGGGCGCGGCGCCCGTCACGCGGACCACGTTCGAGGCCCATCTGGCCGCGCACACGGGCCTGCAGGCGCCCGGGGATTGGACCTATCATCCGCGCCTATGGGCCCACCTGGGCCTCACCGAACACGCCGACCCACCGTGACGCATCCCAAGGAACTCCCGCTGGCCGAGCTGCAGTTCTATGCGACCGCGCCCTACCCCTGCAGCTATCTGAGCGACCGCCAAGCGCGCTCGCAGGTCGCCACGCCCAGCCACCTCATCCACGCCGACGCCTATTCGAGCCTGGTCTCCGCGGGCTTCCGCCGCAGCGGCATGTTCACGTACAGGCCCTATTGCGACGGCTGCAAGGCCTGCGTGCCCATGCGCATCCCGGTGGCGGAGTTCCGCCCCAACCGCAGCCAGCGCCGTGCCTGGACCCAGCACGCCGACTTGCAAGCCCGCGTCATGCGCCTGGGCTACAGCGACGAGCATTACCAGCTCTATCTGCGCTACCAGGCCGGCCGGCATTCCGGCGGAGGCATGGACCACGACAGCGTCGACCAGTACACGCAGTTCCTGCTGCAGAGCCGCGTCAACTCGCGCCTGGTCGAGTTCCGCGACGCGGCCGGCGCGCTGAAGATGGTCTCCATCCTGGACATCCTGGGCGACGGGCTGTCGGCGGTCTATACGTTTTACGAGCCCGAGGCCGACGCCAGCTACGGCACCTTCAACGTGCTGTGGCAGTTGCGCCAGACGGCGGACCTCGGGCTGCCGAATCTCTACCTGGGCTACTGGATCGCGCAGAGCGACAAGATGGCCTACAAGGCCCGCTTCATGCCCCATGAACTGCTCCGGGAGGGGCAGTGGCAGCGCGTCTCGCGCTGAGAGTTGAGAGCTGAGCCGTCAATGCCCTCGATGAGCGGTCGAGCGCTCATCGCCCCCCTTCGCTGATGGCTCTCAAGCCCATCGCCGCCGTGCCCATCGACCCGTGAACCCGGTCACGTCGTGCGAACCGGCTTCGCCGCGCGATCCAAGCGACTTCCCACTCAGGCCGCTTCTTCGACTCGACCTCTGTCCGGGAGCGACCCATGGCCTTCCTCCGCGCCGCCGCCGCGACTGCCGCCGGCTCTTGTCTCCAAATCCGTCTCAGCCTGCACGTCGCCCGTTCGCCCCGCTGGTCCAAGGCCGCGATGCTGGTCGCGCTGGCGGGCAGCCTGGGCGTCCAGATCGCGGCACCCGCGCGCGCCACCTCGATCACGCCGCTGGTGCCGCTGGCGCAGATGCAGCAAGAGCACTGGCAGCTCGATCTCCGGCCCGCGCCCGCCGAGCCCGATCAGGCGCTGCAGCTGCGCAGCCTGCCGCCGCTGATCCATCGCCTGCCCGGCCTGTCGGGCCGTCCCCACAAGCTGGCGTCCATGCCGGACACCAGCCTGCCGCCGCTTGGCCGCGTGCCCGCCGACACCTTCGCCGCCGCGCTGCGGTGTGGCGCGCAGGCGCCTCGCCCGGAGTTCCAACTCGCGCTGAAGACACAGATCGGCGGATCGCAACTGGCCGTCTCCCCCGCCAGCAAAGGCCTGCGGTTTCGCCTGACTCGCTGGTTCTGAGCGCTCCGCGCCCCTCGATGGAACGCCCCGGGCGCGCGCCCGCGGGCAATCACTGGTCCCACATTGGTTTTCTCTACACCGCGTCGTCGTTCGACAGAGAAAACCTCCTCTTGGCCATCACTGACGCCAGTTGACGCCCAGGACGACATCATTACGGCCAGTTACTCGATGTCCGAGGGTTAACCTGAATGATTCATACGCTAGTGGTATCTACATTGCATACCACTATGAGATCACTGGCGGTATCGATCTCCTAGCCGCAGCGGGCGACCGCCGGCCGGCGCCAGTCCCCCGTGACGGCCCCCCCGGACGGAGGACACGACCCGCGGACAGCACGTCGAATGCGAGGAGTGACTTCCATGCCTGCACGCGCCCTTCCCCGGACCGCCCGCGGCGCTCCATGCGCCGATCGCGCCGATCGCACCCCAAGCGCTGCACGCGCCGCAAGTGCTCGCGCCGCCGCTTCCACCGCAGTGTCGTTCGCCCCCGAATGGCCGGCGTGACGCGCTCGCGTCCGGCCACCTTGGCCGGCTGACGCCTGTTCGGCCTCACGCCGATCAGCGCCACCGGCGCCTTTTCTTCCCTTCGAGCCCCCACCCCGTCGCGCTGCGCCGCAGCCGCGATGCGGCCTCGCTCATCCCGACTAGAGCCACAACATTTCAAGGAGACCCCATGAGAGCTCGTCCCGAGACGCATCGCGCCTGGCTGCCCCTGCCTCGCTCGTTCCCCTCGCTGCCATCGCTGCCGACCTTGCTGCCGCTGGTTCTGCCCGTCGCGCTGGCGATGGCGGGCGGCTCGGCGGCCGCGTACGACTGCACCGGCGTCGCTGACTGGAACGCCGCGACGGCCTACGGCGGCGCGTCTGTCGTCAAGCAGAACGGCACGGCCTATCAGGCCAAGTGGTGGACCCAGAACAATGCGCCGGCGACGAACTCCGGTCAGTGGGACGTGTGGAAGGTGCTGGGCGCCTGCGACACCGGCGGCGGTGGCGGCACGAATCAGGCGCCGACGGTCGCCCTGACGGCGCCCTCGGCGAGCGCCAGTCCCACGGCGGGTGACGTGGTCACACTGTCGGCCACCGCGGCGGACAGCGACGGCACGATCGCCAAGGTCGGCTTCTACGTGAATGGGGCGCTGGTCGCCGAGGACAGCACCGCGCCCTTCAGCGTGAACTGGACGGCCGGGGCCGGCGTGGTCGACATCACCGCGCGCGCCACCGACGACAAGGGCGCCGTCACCACCAGCGCCGCCGTGCGCATCACCGTGCAAGGCCAGGTCACCGGCGACGAGCGCTGCCGCCCCGAGGGCCTGATCACCACGGCCGGCACCGCGCCCGCCTACTGCAAGGTCTACGACGAGCAGGGCCGCGAGAAGATGGGCGCCGACAAGCCGCGCCGGATCATCGGTTACTTCACCAGCTGGCGCACCGGCAAAACCGGTCAGCCGGCCTTCCTCGCGCACCAGATCCCGTGGTCGCAGGTCACGCACATCAACTACGCGTTCGCGCATGTGGACGCGGCCAACAAGCTCTCCGTCGGCAACACCGCCGACGCCGCCAATCCCGCCACCGGCCTGACCTGGCCCGGCATCGCGGGCGCGGAGATGGATCCGGCCTATGCCTACAAGGGCCACTTCAATCTGCTGAACAAGCTCAAGAAGCAATACCCCAGCGTGAAGACGCTGATCTCCGTCGGCGGCTGGGCCGAGACGGGCGGCTTCTACACGATGACGACCAACGGCGACGGCTCGGCCAACACCGCCGGCATCAACGCCTTCGCGGACTCGGCCGTGGCCTTCCTGCGCCAGTACGGCTTCGACGGCGTGGACATCGACTACGAGTACCCCACCAGCATGAAGGACGCCGGCAACCCGGTGGACTTCGCCATCAGCAATGCGCGCCGCGCCGCGCTGATGAAGAACTACGTCGTGCTGATGCGCACGCTGCGCGCCAAGCTCGACGCGGCCAGCCAGACCGATCAGCGTCATTACCTGCTCACGATCGCGGCCCCCTCCTCCGGCTATCTGCTGCGCGGGATGGAGGCCTTCCAGGTTACGCAATACCTGGACTACGTGAACATCATGAGCTACGACCTGCACGGCGCCTGGAACCAGTTCGTCGGGCCGAACGCGGCGCTCTTCGACGACGGCAAGGACGCGGAGCTCACGGCCTGGAATTACTACTCGAGCAGCCAGTACGCGCGCATCGGCTACCTCAACACCGATTGGGCCTATCACTACTTCCGCGGCGCGATGCCGGCGGGCCGCATCAACATCGGCGTGCCCTACTACACCCGCGGCTGGCAGGGCGTGAGCGGCGGCACCAGCGGCCTGTGGGGCCAGGCCGCGCTGCCCGACCAGAGCAAGTGCCCGGCCGGCACCGGCGGCGGCACGGTGCAGAAGTGCGGCAACGGCGCGGTCGGCATCGACAACCTGTGGCACGACCTGGACGTGTCCAGCAAGGAGGTGCCCGCCGGCTCCAACCCGCTGTGGCACACGATGAACCTGGCCTCGGGTCGCGCGGGCAGCTACCTGGCCGCCTACGGCCTGAATCCGGCGAGCAATCCCGCCGATCAGCTCACCGGGACCTACGTCCGCAACTACGACGCGACCCTGGTCGCGCCCTGGCTGTGGAACGCGCAGAAGAAGGTGTTCCTCAGCATCGAGGACGAGCAGTCCCTGGGCGTGAAGGCGCAGTACGTCGCGGATCGCGGCATCGGCGGCGTGATGTTCTGGGAGTTCGCCGGCGATTACGCCTTCGACAGCGCTCGCAACGAGTACTTCATCGGCAACACGCTGACCGCGCTGCTCTACAACAAGCTCAAGACCGCGCCGGCCTACGGCAACCGACTGACGTCCGCGACGCTGCCGGCCGAGACGCTGGACATCGGCTTCGCGCTGGCCGGCTTCGCGCTGGGCGACAGCAACTACCCGATCACGCCCAAGCTCACGCTGACCAACAACAGCACGCTGACGCTGCCCGGCGGAACCGAGTTCCAGTTCGACGTCCCCACCGCCATTCCCTCGACCGTGACGGACCAGAGCGGCTTCGGCCTGGCGGTGATCAGCAACGGCTCGAATCCGTCGGGCAACAACGTCGGCGGGCTGAAGAGCGACTTCCATCGCGCCAGCTTCAAGCTGCCGAGCTGGCAAAGCCTGGCCCCCGGCGCCAGCGTCACGCTGACCGTCAACTATTACCTGCCCATGCCCATGCCCAGCAACTGGACCGTGAGCTTCAACGGTCGCAGCTATGCGCTGGCGCAGGAGGCGCGCCGCGGCGGCGTGCCCGCCTCGGCGGCATCGACGGCGGCCAAGGCCTCGACCGCCAAGTCGTCCGCGACGACGACCGTCCGCAAGTGATCCCAGTGAATCCAAGGACCTCCCACCCACCAACCCCGAAACCCAGGAGCTCGACATGACGAACCGATTGGCTCGCCTGCGCTGGATCGCGCTGGCCGCCGCAATGACGGCCGGCAGCGCCCACGCCTACGACTGCAGCGCCGTGCCCGAATGGAGCGCATCGGCGGTCTACACCGCCAACATGCTCGCCAAGCAGAACAACACGGCCTTCCAGGCCAAGTGGTGGACGCAGAACAACTCGCCCGCGACCAACTCGGGCCAGTGGGACGTGTGGAAGTCGCTCGGCGCCTGCGACGGCGGCGGCGGCGCCGACACCACGCCCCCTTCAGTGCCGGCCGGCCTGAGCGCCAGCGGCGCCACCACCAGCAGCATCACGCTGAGCTGGTCCGCATCGACCGACGCGGGCAGCGGCGTCGCCAACTACGAGCTGCTGCGCGGCGGCATGCTGGTGGCCTCGCCCACCGCGACGACCTACACCGACGGCGGCCTGAGCGCGGCCACCTCCTACAGCTACCAGGTCCGTGCGAAGGACAAGGCGGGCAATGTCTCGGCGCTGAGCACCGCGCTGCTGACCAGCACCGCCAGCGGCAGCTGCGCCACGGCCCCGAGCACGCCGGCCGGATTGAGCGCGCCGTCCAAGACCTCGACCAGCGTGAACCTGAGCTGGAACGCCGTCGCCGCCGGTCCGAACTGCACGGTGCAGTACCGCGTGAACCAGGGCGCGACGCAGGTGTCGCAAGGCGCGGCCACCAGCGCCAGCGTCGCCAACCTGACGCCCGACACCAGCTACAGCTTCACGGTGAGCGCCTTCAACCAGGCGGGCAGCTCGCAGCCCTCGGCCCCGATCACGGTGAAGACCGATGCGCAGGGCACGGGCGGCGACAAGGTGGTGCTGGGCTACTTCGCGCAGTGGGGCATCTACGGCCGCAACTATCACGTGAAGAACATCGACACCAGCGGCTCGGCGGCCAACCTCACGCACATCAACTACGCCTTCGGCAACGTGCGCAACAACCGCTGCGAAGTGGGCAAGGTGATCCCGAGCAACGAGACCACCGGGGAAGGCGGCGACGCCTTCGCGGATTACAGCAAGGCCTACGGCGCGGACCTGAGCGTCGACGGCAAGGCCGACACCTGGGATCAGCCGCTGCGCGGCAGCTGGAACCAGCTCAAGAAGCTCAAGGCCAAGTATCCGAAGCTGAAGGTGCTGATCTCGCTGGGCGGCTGGACCTGGTCGCGGGGATTCTCCAGCGCGGCGCGTCCTGAGAACCGCGTGGCCTTCGTGCAGAGCTGCGTGGACGCCTACATCAAGGGCAATTTGCCGGTCTCGGACGGCGCGGGCGGCGCGGGCGCGGCGCTGGGCGTGTTCGACGGCATCGACTTGGACTGGGAGTATCCCAACGCCTGTGGCCTGGCGTGCGGTCAGCCGGAGGACCGGGAGAACTTCACCGCGCTGCTGGCGGAGTTCCGCAAGCAGCTGGACGCGGTGCGCCCCGGGCTGCTGCTGTCGATCGCGTCGGGCGCGGGGGTCGACAAGATCCGCCAGTACGACCCGGACAAGGTGCATCCGTACCTGGACTTCATCAACGTCATGACCTACGACTTCCACGGCGGTTGGGACACGATCACCGGCTTCCACTCGGCGCTGTACGCGCCGGCCAATGATCCGTCCACCGGCGACGTGAAGAAGTACAACACCAACGACGCGATGCAGGCCTTCCTGGACAAGGGGGTGCCGGCGAAGAAGCTCAACGTGGGCATCGGCTTCTACGGCCGGGGTTGGACCAACGTGCCCAACGTCAACAACGGGCTGTACCAGAGCGGCACGCCGGCGCCGGGGACCTACGAGGCGGGCAATGAGGACTACAAGGTCCTGAAGAACCTGCAGGGCTACACCAGCCGCGTCGACGACGTGAGCAAGGCGCAGTGGATCTTCAACGGCTCGACCTTCTGGAGCTTCGACACGCCGGCGACCATCGCCATCAAGATGGCCTACGTGAAGTCCAAGGGCTTCGGCGGCGCCTTCTTCTGGGAGTTCTCCGGCGATGATCCGCAAGGCTCGCTGGCCAAGGCGGTCGGTACCGGGCTGAAGTGATCGCGCCATCACCCGACGAGGGCGGCTGATCCGCCCTTGCCTGCAGGCCTCGCGTTCGGGATCTCCGGCGCGAGGCCTTCTTCATTCCGGCGCGATCAGCGGCCAGCGCCCGAGCGCCACATGCGTCGACCGGCCCTGCAGGCTGTCGATCAGGTGGAAGTCGCTCGCGTCCCAGCCGGGAACGAAGAAGGGTTGGGGCTCGATGGGCGTGTTGTCGTAGAAGAGCGTGAGGTGCGGGGTGAAGTGCGGATCGATGCGCAGACCTGCGGCGTGCAGACGCTGACCGAGCGCGGCCCGCATGGCACGGACGGCATCGAGGCAGGCGCCGCCGCTGAGCACCAGTGGCAGGTTGCGCGGTTTGCGGCGGAAGCTGAGCAGCTCGTCGAAGTCAACCCGGGTCGGCTCGTGACGCAGCGCCTTGGCGGCGGACTCCGCGAGCGTCCGCACCTCGGCCATCGCGCCGGCCTGCTCGGCCACGGCGTCGTCGTACCAGCCGAGGTGATGCAGCGTCACGTGCAGACGCTCGGTTCGCGGCGGACGTACGCGCAACCCGAAGTTCAGCGCGATCTGATCGGAGACCTCGCTCAAACGCTGCGCCGTCGCGAGATCGGGTCGCAGGCAGAAGAAGAGCGCGTGGACGGTCACGAGGGGGTTCCGGATCAGGCGATCGAATGATCCGGAGGATAACGGCCGCGCTGCGGACAGGGCGACTCATCCAAGGAATCGCCGCTGTCAAAACATGGCACCTCGCGCGTGATCTGCACTCGTGTGGGCCGTGGTCATGGGGGAACGTGAGACCAAGAATGACAGCCTCTCAACCCAAGGAGGCCGCCATGCCTGCACCAACTGCCGAGCTCTCGCCGCGCCATCGCATTGAACTCCCCAAGGAGCTACGCAGCTCCTTGAACTGGAAACCCGGTCAGAAGCTGATGCTGGTCCAGCACAAGAACGGGGTCTTCGTCAGCCCGCTGATCTCCCCCGACGAAGTCTTCGGGATCGGCAAAGGCGCCAACACGGAGAGCTATCGTGATCGATCGGATCGGTACTAGCAGTCCGCCCGACGACGCTTCGGCGGCACAGTTCGTGGTCGACACGTCTGCATGGATCGAGTGGATCGCGGACTCTGACCTTGGCCGACTTTTCTCCCCGCGCCTGGCACGGCCCGAGCAATGTATCGTCCCGAAGATTGTTCAGCTCGAGCTGTCAAAGTGGGCTCGGCGCGAGTTGAGCGAAGAGCAGCACGACCGCATTCTTCAGCTGATGCAGCGCTGTCAAATTGAGCTCCTCGATAGCGAAACCGCTCTGCTGGCCGCCTCAGCCAACGCGGCGTACAAGCTGGCCACCGCTGACGCCGTCATCTATGCGACTGCCCTGCGCCTCGGTGTCCAGGTGCTCACTTGCGATGCTCATTTCAAGGAACTGCCAGCGGTGGTCTTCCATCCGAAATGTCCAGCACCCCGGCGGAGTCTGCCGGCAGCTTGTGAGCCACACGGGCATTGGGATGGCTGGCCCAAGTCAAGGCCCGCCGCCTTGTCCATGTCGAGCTCCGTGATCTGATCTCCAAACGCAAACAAGGGGCCCATGGGCCCCTTGTTCATTTCATCGCGACAGCGATGCTCATTCCCACTCGATCGTCGCGGGCGGCTTGCTCGACACGTCGTAGGTGACGCGGTTGATGCCGCGCACCTCGTTGATGATGCGGCCCGAGCAGCGCTTGAGCAGGCTGTAGGGCAGCTCCGCCCAGTCGGCCGTCATGAAGTCGCTGGTCTGCACCGCCCGCAGCGCCACCACGTAGTCGTAGGTCCGGCCGTCGCCCATCACGCCCACGCTCTTCACCGGCAGGAACACGGTGAAGGCCTGGCTGGTCAGCTCGTACCAGGTCTTGCCCGTCGCCTCGTCGCGGGTGTTGCGCAGTTCCTCGATGAAGATCGCATCGGCGCGGCGCAGCAGGTCCGCGTACTCCTTCTTGACCTCGCCCAGGATGCGAACGCCCAGGCCCGGTCCCGGGAACGGATGGCGGTAGACCATCTCCGGCGGCAGCCCCAGCGCCACGCCCAGCTCGCGGACCTCGTCCTTGAACAGCTCGCGCAGCGGCTCCAGCAGCTTCAGACCCAGCTGCTCCGGCAGCCCGCCCACGTTGTGGTGGCTCTTGATCGTCGTGGCCTTCTTGGTCTTGGTGCCACCGCTCTCCACCACGTCCGGGTAGATCGTGCCCTGCGCCAGGAAGGTCGCACCCTTGTGCCCTTGGCCGCTGCTCTTGAGCTTCTCGGCTTCCGCCTTGAACACGTCGACGAACAGGCCGCCGATGATCTTGCGCTTGCGCTCCGGATCGGTCACACCGGCCAGCTGGCCCAGGAAGAGATCGCTCGCGTCGACGCGGATCACCTTCGCGTGCAGCTTGCCCTCGAACATGTCCATCACCATGTCGCCCTCGTTCAGGCGCAGCAGGCCGTGATCGACGAAGACGCAGGTCAGCTGGTCACCAATCGCGCGATGGATCAGCGCCGCGGCCACCGACGAATCGACGCCGCCGGACAGGCCCAGGATGACTTCCTCATCGCCGACTTGCTCGCGGATCTTGGCAACGGCCTCGTCGATGTAGTTGCCCATGATCCAGTCGCCCTGGCAGCCGCCGATCTCGCGCACGAAGCGCGTGATGATGGCCGCGCCCTGCAGCGTGTGCGTCACCTCGGGGTGGAACTGGAAGGCGTAGTAGCCCTTGCCCTCGTTCGCCATGCCGGCGATCGGGCAGCTCGGCGTCGAGGCCATCAGCGTGAAGCCCGGCGGCAGCGCGGTGACCTTGTCGCCGTGGCTCATCCAGACCTTGAGCATGCCGTGGCCTTCGGGCGTGCCGAAGTCCTGGATGCCGTCCAGCAGCTTGGTATGGCCGTGCGCGCGGACCTCGGCGTAGCCGAACTCGCGGTGGTCGCTCCACTCGACCTTGCCGCCCAGCTGCACTGCCATGGTCTGCATGCCGTAGCAGATGCCCAGCACCGGCACGCCCAGGTCCCACACCGCCTGGGGAGCGCGCAGCTCATGGTCCTCGTAGGTCGATGCGTGGCTGCCGGACAGGATGATCGCCTTGGGCGCGAACGAACGGATGAAGTCGTCGCTGACGTCGTTGGGATGGATCTCGCAATAGACGTGGGCCTCGCGCACGCGCCGCGCGATCAGCTGCGTCACCTGGGAACCGAAATCGAGGATGAGGACTTTGTCGTGCATGGTCTTGTCTTGCGGATGCTTGGAGATCGGGAATCAGGTCGGCGGGAATCAGGTCGCCGGAAGTCAGGTCGCGGCTTCGGCCTCGGCTTTGGCCTGGGCTGTTGCACTGGGCTGGGCCGGCGCGTGGAAATGACGCCACGCGAAGAACAGCGACACCAGCTGCAGCAGGGCGCAGAGGTAGAACGGGGCGCCCAGGCGCCAGTCGGTTTTCGGGAGCTCGGCCACCAGCGCCATCAGGCCCAGGCCGCAGATCGGGGAGATCACCGCCATCAGGCTGTTGATCGCGGCCACCGCACCCATGGTCTCGCCCTGCGTGCGCGCGTCGGCGGAGTTGGAAATCAGGCCCTGCATCGCAGGCGTGGAGGCGATGCCGGCGATGTTCAGGAAGATCGCGCCCACCATCATCCAGGCCTCGGTCGACAGGCCCCAGACCAAGTTGGTCAGCACCGACGTGGCCAGGCCGATCAGCACCAGCTTGCGCGCGCCCAGCCAGCGCATCAGCGGCTGCAGCAGCACGCCCTGCACGATCACCGACATCAGGCCGACGACGAACAGCGACAGGCCGTTCTCGCGCGGGCCCCAGCCGAATTTGTGCTGGTTGTAGAGGACCCAGCTGGTCTGGATGACGAGCTGCGCCAGGCCCGAACAGGCGATCACGTAGATCAGCGGCCCCACGCCTTGCAGCTTGCGCAGGCGGCCCAGCGCCGCGACCGGGTTGGCCTTGCGCCAGTCGAAGGGGCGACGATGCTCGGGCGCCAGCGACTCGGGCAGCACGAAGAAGCCGTAGAGCCAGTTCAGCAGGGCCAGCGTGCCGGCGACGTAGAACGGCAGGTGCAGGTCGATGCTGCCCAGCAGCCCGCCCATCACCGGGCCCAGGATGAAGCCCATGCCGAAGGCCGCGCCCAGCATGCCGAAGCGCTTGGCGCGGTCGGCGGGCGGGGTGATGTCGGCGACATAGGCGTTGGCGACGGCGGCATTGGCCTGCATCGCGCCGGAGAACAGCCGGACCACGACCAGCATCCAGAGCGCGTCCGCCATCGCGGTGACGAAGAAGCTCAGCGCCAGGCCACTGAAGCCGATCAGCATCACCTTGCGGCGGCCAAAGCGGTCCGACAGGCCGCCCAGGATCGGGCTGCCGAAGAAGTTGGCGATGCCGAAGGCGAACGCCACGGCGAGTTGCGCCAGCGTGTGCTGGGTCTCGCTCTGCGTGAAGGTGCCTACCAGCGGGGGGAGCACCGGAATGATCAGACCGATCGACACCATGTCGATCAGCACCGCGATCAGGATGAACGACATGGCGGCCTTGCGGCCGCCATGTGCGTTCGGGATGGCGACGGCCTCAGGGCCGCCGCCGGTCTTCGCCGAGTCGGACAAGAGACTCACTCCAGACGGTAGTTGGGCGCTTCCTTCGTGATCTGCACGTCGTGGACGTGGCTCTCGCGAATGCCGGCCGAGGTGATCTCGACGAACTCGGCCTTGTCATGCATGTCGCTGATGCTGCCGCAACCGCAGTAGCCCATCGCCGCCCGCACGCCGCCCGCCATCTGGTGGACGATCGCGACCATCGAGCCCTTGTAGGGGACGCGACCTTCGATGCCCTCGGGGACCAGCTTGTCCGCGTTGGGGTTGGTGGTCTCGTCGTTCTCCTGGAAGTAGCGGTCGGCCGAGCCGGCCTTCATCGCGCCGATCGAGCCCATGCCGCGGTAGCTCTTGTAGCTGCGGCCCTGGTACAGGATCACTTCGCCCGGCGCTTCCTCGGTGCCGGCGAACATGCCGCCCATCATCACCGTGCTCGCGCCGGCCGCGATGGCCTTGGCGATGTCGCCCGAGTAGCGGATGCCGCCGTCCGCGATCAGCGGAACGCCGGTGCCCTTGAGCGCCGTGGCGACGAAGTCGATCGCGGCGATCTGCGGGACGCCGACGCCGGCGACGATGCGGGTGGTGCAGATCGAGCCCGGGCCGATGCCGACCTTGACCGCGTCCGCGCCGGCTTCCACCAGCGCCAGCGCCGCGGCGCCGGTGGCGATGTTGCCGCCGATGACCTGGACCTGCGGATAGTTCTTCTTGACCCAGCGCACGCGCTCGATCACGCCGGAGCTGTGGCCGTGGGCGGTGTCGACGACGATCGCGTCCACGCCGGCCTTGACCAGCAGGTCCACGCGCTCTTCCGTGCCATCGCCCACGCCGACCGCGGCGCCGACGCGCAGCTTGCCGTGGTCGTCACGGGCCGCGTTGGGGAAGTTGGTCTGCTTGGTGATGTCCTTGACGGTCATCAGGCCGCGCAGCTCGAACGCGTCGTTGACCACCAGCACGCGCTCGAGCTTGTGCTTGTGCATCAGCGCCTTGCCTTCGCTCAGCGAGGCGCCCTCGGAGACCGTGATCAGCCGCTCGGCCGGGGTCATGATCTCGGACACCGGGGCGTCCATGCGGGTCTCGAAGCGCAGGTCACGGCCGGTGACGATGCCGATGACCTTCTTGCCGTCCAGCACCGGAAAGCCCGAGATGCCGTGCTGCTCGCTGAGCTGCTTGACCTGTCGCACCGTGGTCGAGGCGGTGATGGTGATCGGGTCACGCAACACGCCGGACTCGTAACGCTTCACGCGGGCGACTTCAAAAGCCTGCTGCTGGGGGGTGAGGTTCTTGTGGACGATGCCGATGCCGCCCTCCTGCGCGATCGCGATCGCCAGACGGGCTTCGGTCACGGTGTCCATGGCGGCGGACACGAGGGGGAGGTTCAGTCGAATGCCACGCGTGAACTGCGTGGACAGGCTGGTGTCGCGCGGCAACACCTGGGAGAACGCCGGC
The DNA here is from genome assembly GCF_039595295.1 of Roseateles sp. Classification (GTDB taxonomy): domain Bacteria; phylum Pseudomonadota; class Gammaproteobacteria; order Burkholderiales; family Burkholderiaceae_C; genus Roseateles. The sequence goes on along the minus strand of NZ_JBCNLU010000012.1, from coordinate 59,932 downwards.
ACCAGCAACACGTCGTCGAAGGTGAGCGCTTTTCCGAGTAGGCGCATGAGGGAAGCTCCAGACGCAAAGGCGCATTATAGAGAGGCCGAGCGCTACACTCGCCGACGCCGGTAAATCCCACCGCAAAAAAGAGTCTTCCCCCCGCCATGACGCTTCATCGATTCCCGCGCCTCACGACCGGCTTGCTGTGCGCGTTCGCACTGCTGGCGCTGAGCCCGTCGGCGCAGGCGCAATGGAAATGGCGCGACGCCGACGGCCGTGTCCAGTACAGCGATCGCCCGCCCCCGCCCAGCGTGACCGACAAGGACATCCTGCAGCGCCCGTCCAACACCTCGCGTCCGATGGCCTCGCCCGCGGCGACCGCGGCGACGGGCTCCTCGGCTCCCGCCTCGGGCGCTTCCGCGCCGGGCCGGGCCGCGAGCGAGGCGTCCTCGCGCGAAAAGATCGAGCGCGAGCGCAAGGCCGCCGAGGAGAAGCAGCGCAGCGAGGCGATGGCCGAGAACTGCCGCAACGCGCAGAACCGCATGCGCGTGCTGGAGTCCGGCGTGCGTCTGCGCAGCGGCACGCAAGCCGGCGAGTCCCAGCCGATGACCGACCAGATGCGCCAGGACGAGATCCGCCAGATGCAGAGCGTCATCAGCGCCAACTGCAAGTAAGGCCGGCGCCACCCCGCTGAAACGACACGGCGACCTTTCGGTCGCCGTTCTTCATGGGGATGCCGGTGGACCGCGCGGCCTCAGGCCTTGCGGCCCAGCGGCCGGTGTCGCGTGACGATGCGCCTGCCGGTGTCCTTGTAGCGCTGGCGCCGCGCCTCCTTCGGGTCGACGGTCAGCGGCCGGTAGACCTCCACGCGATCGAGCTCGCGCAGCGGCGTGTCCAGCGGCTTGACGCGGCCCCAGATGCCGGCCTTCAGCCTGTCGATGGCCGACGGCTCGAACCACTGGCTCGCCAGCAGCGCCTGCCGCAGCGTACTGCCGGCGGGCAGGCTCAGGCGCTGCTCTCGCAGCTCACCGGCGGCCGGGCTCCAGAAGATCTCGATGACCAGCGGGACGGCCCCCGCGGCCGGCATCGACACCGCGGACGCGTCAAGCTCAGCGCGGTCCATAAACCTGCTCCGCCCGCTTCACGAAGGTGTCGACGAAGGTGTTGGCGATGCGGTCGAAGACCGGGCTGACCACGGCCTCCAGCGCGAAGCTGGAGAACGCATAGCGGAGCTCGAACTCGATCTTGCAGGCTTGCGGCTCGGCGCCGGGCGGGGTGCCGGGTCGGTTCAGCGGCAGGAACTGCCAGTCGCCGTCCAGCATGGAGAACGGGCCGTCGACCAGCTGCATGCGCACGCGGCGGTCGGTCTCGTGGCTGTTGCGGGTCGTGAACGCGTGGCGCAGGCCGGCGTAGGAGAGCGACAGCTTGGCCGTCATGCCATCGTCGTGGCGCTCCAGGACCTCCGCGGCGGAGCACCAGGGCAGGAACTCCGGGTAGCGCTCGACATGGGTGACCAGCTCGTACATCTCCCGCGGGGAATACCAGAGGAGGACTGTCTTGCGGACTTGCTTCATGGGGCTTCTTAGAATGGCGGGATTGTAGGCGGCCCGTTCGACCCCATCTGGTCGATCGCATCGCCGTCATCCGGGCGACGCTCGCACGAGTTCGACGAGCCCGCCCCACGCAGAAGAACACCGCACGCCATGTCCATCGCAGAAAACCGCCGCGCCCGATTCGAGTACCACATCGAGGAGCAGTACGAGGCCGGCCTGGTCCTGGAGGGCTGGGAGGTCAAGGCCATCCGCGCCGGCCAGGTGCAGCTTCCGGACGGCTACGTCGTGATCCGGGACGGCGAGCTGTTTCTCATCGGCTGCCGCATCAATCCGCTGCGCACCGCGTCGACCCATGTGCATCCGCAGGCGGACCGTACGAAGAAGCTCTTGATGAGCCGCGCCGACATTCGCCGGCTGATCGGCAAGGTGGAGCAGCGCGGCTTCACGCTGATCCCGCTGGACCTGCATTACAAGGGCGGCCGGGTGAAGGCGCAGATCGCGCTGGCCAAGGGCAAGGCGCAGCACGACAAGCGCGAGACCGAGAAGAAACGCGATTGGGAACGCGAGAAGGGCCGCCTGATGCGACACAAGGTCTCCGGGCCGGCGAAGGACTGACGCCTCCATATTCTTCCACCGCTCACGTGCGGGCCCGACTCACGGGTCTTTCAGCACGTGGAGCCATGAATGTCCTTCCCCCTGGGAGCCGGCCCTTCCCTGCCGGCCCCGCCCTGGGACGCGAGCCTGGACGGCTCATTCGACGACTCGTCCCTCCCCATCGACCCCGAGCAGGCGATGCACCTGTTGCGACGCCAACGGCAACTCGGCGCCGCCGAGGAGGCGGTGAGCCCCGCCGGACTGTGGTCCGGACGCACGACGTACACCCGCTCGCCGAGCGCCAGTTCGTCAGAGGATGGCGACGCTGACGACCTGGCCGCAGCGGCACGCTCGCCCCGTGGGCTTCCCCGCTACGTGCCCATGCCGCGAGCCGCGGTCCGGCACCCACCGGCGCCGACGCATGCCCGCATCCGCTCACTGCCCGATGAGGCCTCGAGCCTGCTGAGTCAACATCGCTTGAACGAGTCCGCAGCCGCGGTGCGGAGAGTCGAGCGCTCACTGCCCGACGAGCCCTCGAGCCTGCTGAGTCAGCATCGCTTGAACGAGCCCGCAGCCGCGGTGCAAAGAGTCGCGCGCTCGCTTCCGATCGGCTCGGATGGCAGTCTGGAGGTCCTGGTCCGGCTGCGGGCGATCGCTGCTCACTTGGCGGGAACTCCCGCAGAGGACCATGAGCGTCGCGCGCTCGCCCTGGCCTTGCTGAGCCGAGGCATGGTTTCGCACATGACGCAGATGAACCATGCGGAAGCGCATCGCATGCAATTCTCGGCCGCCTCCACCGATCACGGTGTCCAAGCGCGTGCCGCCTGGATGCGGCAAGACGCGGCCCAAAGCACGGTGAACGCCGTCTACATGTCGCTCCTGAGCCGGTTGTCGAACCAAGGCGTGCTGAGCCGCGAAGAGGTCTGGCGCGCCGTGATTGCGCCGCCGCGTCACGCCTTCCTGCCCAGTTACCTGTGCCGCACCGCCAGAACGCTCGCCGAGCGGCCTCCGCAACCTAGTCCGCACCAGCCCGACGCCATCGACATGCGTTATGCCTACGCATTCACGGAGCTCCTTCGCGCGGTTCTGCCGATGCCGACAGGGCCGGACGACCGGAGCAACTTCTTCCGGCTGGGCGGATCGAAGGACCCGGCTCGAAAGGGGGCCTCTCCGGGTCCGTTCTTCGAGAACCTGCTCGTGCTCCGGAGTCCGATCGGGCACGCTCCCCTGGCCTTCGTTTGCCGTGCGCTCCAGGAACTGGGCGCCGGCTTCGACCCGCCTCGGAAGTCTTGCATCCCTGCCCCCGCCTGCCTGGGAAGGACGTCCATGGATTGGGAGAAGCGTTTCGACGCCGCACTCGGCAGCGCGGGCGGATCGCCCGCCCCACGGCTGGCGCCGCCGGTGCCGGGACTCGGACAGCGACATGGCTACCAATGTCTGAGCGAAGATCTGGCTCGCACGCTCGATTTCGTCAGCACTCGACAGCGATGGGGTTTGCAGGACCTGGTGGCGAAGTCACCCGACTCCGACATCCTGTGGTGGGAAGAGAACCGGACCCGCCAAGCGGACACGCGGTGACGGCCACTCAGGACAGTCGCGACAACGCCTGCTCGATGTCGGCGCGCAGGTCCTCGACGTCCTCCAGACCGATCGCGAAGCGGACCAGCTGGCCGCCCTCCTCCGGCGTCCACGGCAGCCCCAGCGAACGGCTGCGGCTGAGGTCGTAGGGCACGACCAGGCTCATCGGCCCGGCCCACGAGTAGCCGATCCCGAAACACCGCAGCGCGTCGACGAAGGCGTCGACGCGTCGCTGCTCGTACTCGGGCTTGAACACGACCGAGAACAGACAGCCCGCCGCGTCCGGGCTCACCTGGCGCCAGAAGGCGTGACCGGGCGAGTTCTCCATCGCCGGATGCAGCACCCGCGCGACCTCTGGCCGGCCCTGCATCCATCGCGCCAGCACTCGCGTCGCCGCGTCCTGCGCGCGATAGCGCAGCGCGATGCTGGGCAGACCGCGCAGCACCATCTCGACGTCGTTCTGGCCCAGGCCGTAGCCGAGGAACTCGTGCATCTCGACCAGCCGGCGATGCAGCGCGAGGTCGCGCGTGCAGACCGCGCCCATCAGCAGATCGGCGCCGCCCGACGGGAACTTGGTCAGCGCATGCATCGCGATGTCGGCGCCCAGGCCCGGCGCCAGCGCAGGCGCGACCTCGAAGGAGTTGAAGGCAAGACCGCCGCCCCAGGTGTCGTCGATCGCGGTCAGCACGCCGCGGGCGCGGCAGGCCCGGATCAGGCCGATCAGATCGGGGAACTCCAGTGTGATGGATCCTGCGGCCTCCAGCCACACGAGCTTGGTCCGTTCCGACAGCATGGCCTCGAAGGCCGCGGCGTCGAGCGGATCGTAGAAGCGATGCGTGATGCCGAGCCGGCTCAGCAGGCCGGCGGTGACGTAGCGGTTCTGGCCGTAGACGTTGTCGGGCAGCAGCACCTCGTCGCCGGGCTGCAGGAAGGCCATGCTGGTCAGCGTCACCGCCGACACGCCGCTGGGCGTGAGCACGCAGTGCTCGGCATGCTCGAGCGTCGCGATGCGTGCGGCCAACGTGTAGGTGGTCGGCGTCCCGGGCAGGCCGTAGCGATAGCTGATGCCGTCGCGCGGCCGCGGCGCGTGCAACTCGGCGGTGTCCTTGAAGAGCACCGTCGAGGCCTTCATTACCGGCACGGGCACGGCGTCCCAGCCCGCAGGCGCGCGGAATGGATGGTGGATCAGGTCGGTGGCGATGCCGCGCTGGGTCACGGGAGTTCCTCGAGATCTTGGGGTCGAGCGATTCTCCGCCACGACGATCTGTTGGAGTTCAGGAACTAGTGCGGCAGCACGCCGCTGCGCATTGATGCGGCGACCGTCGCCCGGCCCGCGACCGGCGTCGGCATCGCGCCGGCCTTCGATTCAGGCGATCACTTGCATCCGGGCGATGCGGGATATGCGGCGATGGCCGACGCCATCGACCTCCAGCAGCTGCTGGGCGAGTGACAGCCAGCGATCAGATCGGAAGCGCGATCAGGTCGTGGCCTTCGGCGCCGACGATGCGGGCGCGGGTGAACTCACCCACGCGCAGCTGCTTGCTGGCCTTCTCGGGCGGCAGCAGGCGCACGGTGCCGTCGATCTCCGGCGCGTCCGCATACGAGCGGCCGACGCCGCCCTTGCGGCCCAGCGCGGGCGCGGAGTCGACCAGCACCTGCATGGTCGCGCCGATGCGGCTTTGCAGCTTGGCGATCGAGACTTCCTCGGCCACAGCCATGAAGCGAGCGCGGCGTTCCTCGCGCACTTCATCGGGCAGCGCGCCGTCCAGCGCGTTGGCCGGGGCGCCTTCGATCGGCGAATAGGCGAAGCAGCCGGCGCGATCGATCTTGGCTTCGCGCATGAAGTCGAGCAGGTACCGGAACTCGGCCTCGGTCTCGCCGGGGAAGCCGGCAATGAAGGTCGAGCGAATGACCAACTCGGGGCAGATCTCGCGCCAGCGCAGGATGCGCTCGAGGTTCTTCTCGCCGTTGGCCGGGCGCTTCATGCGCTTCTGCACATCGGGATGGGCGTGCTGGAACGGGACGTCGAGGTACGGGAGGATGAGGCCCTCGGCCATCATCGGGACGATCTCGTCGACGTGCGGATAGGGATAGACGTAATGCAGACGCACCCAGGCGCCATAGGGCTTGGCGATCTCGCCGAGTTGGGCGACCAGGTCGAACATGCGGGTCTTGACCGGCTTGCCGTCCCAGAAGCCGGTCCGGTACTTGATGTCGACGCCGTAGGCCGAGGTGTCCTGGCTGATGACCAGGAGTTCCTTGACGCCGGAATCGAACAGGGCCTTGGCTTCCGACAGCACGTCGCCGATGGGGCGGGAGACCAGGTCGCCGCGCATGCTCGGGATGATGCAGAAGCTGCAGCGGTGGTTGCAGCCCTCGGAGATCTTCAGATAGGCGTAATGCTTGGGCGTCAGCTTGATGCCGGCCACGCCGCGGGCCTCGGGGACGAGGTCGATGAAGGGGTCGTGCGGCTTGGGGACGTGGGTGTGGACGGCGTCCATCACTTCCTGCGTCGCATGCGGGCCGGTGACGGCCAGGACGCTGGGGTGGATCTCGCGGACCATGTTGTCGGAGCTCGCGCCCGCCTTGGCGCCGAGGCAGCCGGTGACGATGACCTTGCCGTTCTCGGCCAGCGCCTCGCCGATGGTGTCCAGCGATTCCTTCACCGCGTCGTCGATGAAGCCGCAGGTGTTGACGATCACCAGGTCCGCGCCGGCGAAGGTCTTGGAGGTCTCGTAGCCCTCGGCACGCAGCTGCGTGAGGATCAGCTCGGAGTCAGTGAGGGCCTTCGGACAGCCGAGGCTGACGAAGCCGATCTTCGGAGCAGCGGCCTGCTTGCCGGCGGAGGGGTCGTAAGTCGTTGATTCCATTTAAATTCCGCCGGGAGATCTGGCTGAGAGCTGGGGCGGTATTGTAATGCGCACCGCCCGATTGGGCCTATTCGCGACGCGAGAGCAGGTCCGCGGAAGCGGAACTTCCTCTCGCGGCCGAGCTGTCCGCCCTGCCGGCCCGCGGAGAAGGGATGACCACTCTGGCAGTCGCAAGATCGGCGGTCAGCACGCGATAGAGGCCGGTGACAAGAGCTGGAACGCACGGCATCGCGATCAAGTGACGGCATGTCGATTGCTCCGTTTCCAGATCGGAACTGGAGATCCCCATGCACCTCGAAGGCTCCTGCCACTGCGGCAGCGTCCGCTTCACCGTCGAGTCGACGGAGCCGGTCCCGTTCATGCGCTGCTACTGCTCGATCTGCCGCAAGACGGCGGGCACCGGCGGCTACGCGATCAACCTTGGCGCCGATCATCGGACCTTCAAGCTTCTGACGGGCAAGCGCCATCTGCGCGTCTACCGCGCCGTCATCGACGGCAAGGAGAGCACCGGCCAGCGCCACTTCTGCGGCCGCTGCGGCACGGCGCTCTGGCTCTACGACGAGACCTGGCCCGATCTCATCCACCCGCATGCCGGCGCCATCGATACGCCGCTCCCCATCCCGCCTCAGAACGTGCACGGGCTGCTGGACTCGAAGGCGCCATGGGTGCTGGTGGAGGGGAAGCCGGAGGATCCGCGCTTCGCGCATTACCCGGATGAATCGCTCGCCGAATGGCATCGGCGGCATGGGCTGTAGCGGCACTCTCGCAAGATCGGGGAGCGGCGCCTCACGCGCCCTCCCCGGTGCCGTCACTTCTTCGTCGGCCCGGGCGGGAAGCCGGGAACCCCGGGGAAGATGTTCCCGGCGCTCTGGAATTGCTCCTGCATCTGCAGGAACAGGTTCTTGGACTGCTCCAGATAGTTGCCCATCAGGCCCTGCATCATCGGCGCCTGACCGCTCATGAACTGCGCCCACAGCTGCGGATCGAAACCGCCGCTCTTGGTCGGATCCGCGAAGCGCGCCTGCATCTCGCCGAAGGCCTGCAGGTTCTTCTCCAGATAGGCACCCGCCAGGCCCTGCATCGCATGGCCGTAGAAGCGGATGATCTGCGCCAGCAGCGGCGTCGAGAACATCGGCATCCCGCCCATCTCCTCCTCCAGAATGATCTGCAGCAGGATCGAGCGCGTCAGCTCGTCGCCGGACTTGGCGTCGCGGACCTCGAACTCCAGCCCCTCCAGCACCATCTTCTTGACGTCCGCCAAGGTGATGTAGCTGCTGGTCTGCGTGTCGTAGAGCCGGCGGTTCGGATACTTCTTGAGCACCCGCGGACCCTTGGGTCGCGCGGGGTCTTCGCTGCCGGGGGCGGTCTTGCCGCGTCGGGCCGTCACCATGCTGTCTCCTCTGAGGGTCTTGAAACCCATTCTAGGAGGCCCCCGACAAGCCCCCCGCCGGGTGCTTTCCCTCGCTGTGCGGGAGGCGGACCAAGCCCGGCCCCGGCCCGGCAGGGGTGCCCACCGGCATCGCCGACAGCGCGGCCACCGGGGAGACCCTCGTGGGAGAAGACCCTCTCCCCCGCCCTCTCCCGCAAGCGGGCGAGGGAGTCAGACCGAGCGACTTGGGGGGACCGGAGACGGTCCAGGCACCTCATGGACGATCCAGGGTCCTCATGGACGATCCAGGGTCCTCATGGACGATCCAGGGTCCTTATGGACGATCCAGGGACCTCATGGACGATCCAGGGGCGACGTGGACGGTCGAGGGGCAGTCGGGGAGACGATCGAATCAGGTGCTGGCGCGTTGCACCAGCTCGAAGCCGATGTCGATGGCGCGGCGTTCGACCGGGCCGTCGGCGCGGTCGAGGATGAAGCGCGCGGCCTGGCGACCGATGGCGAAGCCGTCGATGCGGACCGTGGTCAGCGCCGGCTCCAGATCGCGGGCCAGCGCGAGATCGCCGAAACCGACGATGGCGAGGTCCTCAGGTACACGCAGGCCGCGGGCCTGGGCCTCGATCAGCACGCCCAGCGCCAGCGAGTCGGAACTGCAGAACACGGCATCCACCCCGCCCGGGCGCTCCAGCAGATCGCACAGGCCGCGGCGGCCGCTGCCCAGCGTCGTCGGCGTGGCCACGGCCGCAACCGGCACCTCCTCGACGCCCAGGGCTCGGGCCTGCTCCTGGAAGGCGCGGAAGCGGCGCAGCGCCCGCTCGTCGCTGCCGGACACGCCGGCCGGACGGCGCCGGCCGCGCTCATGCAGGAAGCTCGCAACCTTGCGGCCCACCTCCACATGCGAGAAGCCCACCAGCATGTCGATCGGATCGTCGCTCTGGTCCCAGGTCTCGACCACCGGCACGCCGGAGGCGCGCAACCGCGTGCGGGTCTGCTCCGAGTGGCTGGTGCCGGTCAGCACCAGGCCGTCGGGGCGGCGGCCGATCATCGCGTCCAGCCAGGCCTCCTCGCGGGCGTTGTCGTAGCCGGTCTGACCCAGCAGCACCTGATAGCCGGCCTCGAACAGCGCTTCCGTCAGGCTCTGCACCGTGTCCAGGAAGACCGGACCGGCGATGGTCGGCACGGCCAGACCGACCATGCGGCTCTTCATCGACGACAGCGCGCCCGCCAGCAGGTTGGGCACATAGCCGGTCTTGCGCACGGCCTCGGTGACGCGCTCGCGCACCTCGGGCGAGACTTGGTTGGGCGTGTTGATCGCTCGCGACGCGGTGATGGGCGCGACGCCCGCGATCAGGGCGACGTCTCGCAGCGTCACGGCACCGCTGCCCTTGCGGCGGCGGGGACGAGGGAAGGATTCGTTCTCCGACATGGGCGCCGATCATAGGCGCGGGGTCGCACCATGACGAAGGTCTGCGCCCACGAGGGCCGCCCTCCCCTGCTCGCCGCCGCGAAGGCCGACAGCGCTGCGAGCGCGCCGCCGCACAGCGTGCGCCGACTCGGCCGCGCCCGGGTCACGACGCGGAGGCTGGCGCCGGCTCCACCGGGCAGCAGACCTCCACATGCCGGCGCACGCGCTCGAAGGCGGCGCGCGCAGCGACCTCGGCGCGCTCGATCTGGGCGGACGTCAGCGGCACGGCGTCGAGCTGCGCGACGAATTCCTTCCAGCTCATCGCGCGGCCTCCGGGCAACGGCGCCAGATGCCGCGCGCCGCGCGTCGCGTCCAGGCCCAGCGCGGCGGCCGCCTTGAACAGGAAGGCGGCGCCGAGGTTGGAGCCCTCTTCCACGTAGAGCCAGCCCAGCGCGGTGGGCAGGTCCAGTGCCGCGCCAGTGGGGAGCTCGACCGGCTCGTAGCCGGTCGGCACCGCCTGGCCGAGGTCGCCCAGATCCGCGATCACGGCGGAGAGCCGCTGGCGATCGCTCAGGCCGGGCAGCAGGCGCTCCAGCGCCGCATCGCCGAACAGCGGCGCGACATCGCGATGGAATCGGACCTGCACCTGCAGGAAGGCGGCATAGCGCGCCAGCGACGAGAACGGCTGGAAGGCCATGATGCGATGGTCCAGGCCCTCATGGGCGCTGCGCGTGGCGGCCTTGAGCCGCTGGCTCAGCGGCAGGGTCGAGACGTCGATGGATTCGGGGTTCTCGGTGGTCATGGCGGCGGTAGGCAAGGATCGATCCTGGGGTGAAGGGTCGTGCGGGATGCTGCTGCGGTTGTCACGGTACTCGTGGCTGAGCGTAGGGTCAGGCCTTGCTCGCGCAGGCGGGGCATGGCGAACGTGCCGCCCTGGGCGTTATGGGTCTGGGCGGCGCCGATCAGAGCCAGCCGGGATCAGTAGAGGACGAGGACGCTCGGCAGGCGCGAGGCTCCGTCGCGCCCCAATGCAAAAAGCCCGCATGAAGCGGGCTTTTGCAAGAGTTGGTTCCGAGGAACCTCCTACCGTTTGGTAGGCGCGATTGGATTCGAACCAACGACCCCCACCATGTCAAGGTGGTGCTCTAACCAACTGAGCTACGCGCCTGAAGATCTCGGCCAGCGGTGGTCAATCCACTGGTCCGGTAAACAAATCGCCCGCTTGAATCGGGCGATCTGCTGAAGTAAGTCCCGAGGGACTTGCCTACCAAATTTGGTAGGCGCGATTGGATTCGAACCAACGACCCCCACCATGTCAAGGTGGTGCTCTAACCAACTGAGCTACGCGCCTAAGGAAGCCTCGCAGTATAGACCGGATTCGGAGCGTCTTCCATCAATCGGCCCGAAATTGAGCGATAAACGCACGACGCTGATTCAACGGCGCCGCGCGCTCCTCACGCCCGACAGCTGAGACAGCGCCACCAGCGTCTGCTGCAGCCGCTGCGCGTCGCTGACCTCCACGGTGAAATTCATCCGCGACAGATCGCTGCGCGCCGGCTTGCCCTTGCCGCTCTGCTGGTTGACCGAGATCACATGGAGCTTGTCCTTGGCGAACAGCTCCAGCACGTCCCGCAGCAGGCCCGGCCGGTCGGCGGCCTCGACGACCAGATCGACCGGATACTGCGCCGCCTTGCCCTGCCGATCCGCGGCGGGCTCGCCCCAGGCGACGGCGATGACGCGCTCCGGCGCGGTCTTGGCCATCTGGCGCAGGTTGGAGCAATCCGAACGGTGGATGGCCACGCCCTTGCCGCGCGTCACGTAGCCCGCGATCACGTCCGGCGGTGCCGGACGGCAGCAGCGCGCCAGGCTGGTCAGCAGCGAGTCCACGCCCACCACCAGCACGCCGCCCTTGGGCGTGCGGCCCTCGGCGGCCGGACTGCGGGTGTGCTTCTGAACCAGCAGCTCCTCCTCGTCCGCTTCGGGCACCGGGGGGCGCAGCAGCGTCTCGATGTTGCGCAGCGAGTACTCGTCCTTGCCCACCACCTCGAACAGCGCGTCCGCGCTCTTGAAGCCCAGGCGAGCGGCCAGGTCGTCGAGCTTGATCGCCGTCTTGCCCTCGCGCTGCAGCAGCTTCTCGACCAGCTCGCGGCCCTTGGCGATGGTGTGGGTCTGCACCTGCGCGTTGAACCAGGCGCGGACCTTGGCCTTGCTGCGCGGGCTCTGCAGATAGCCGAGTTCCGCATTGAGCCAGTCCAGCGAGGGACCGCCCTCCTTCAGCGCGACGATCTCCACCGTCTGACCGCTCTTGAGCGGCGTGTTCAGCGGGACCATCTGGCCGTCGACCTTGGCGCCGCGGCAGCGGTGGCCCAGGTCGGTGTGCAGCGCATAGGCGAAGTCCACCGCGGTCGCGCCGGCGCACAACTCGACCACGTTGGCCTGCGGCGTGAAGACGTAGATGCGGTCGTCGAAAGCGGGACCGCTTTCGGTAACGTAGTCGCGCTCCCAGGCGAGCAGCTGTCGCAGCACCGCCTTGCGGGCCTGCGCGACCTGCTCCTCGAACTCGCCCGCCGCGGTGACGCCGGCATAGCCCTTGGTCCCCGCCTCCTTGTAGGCCCAGTGCGCGGCCACGCCGTGCTCGGCGTGCTCGTGCATGGCGCGGGTGCGGATCTGAACCTCCATCGGCCGACCGTCCGCCGCGATCACCACCGTGTGCAGCGACTGGTAGCCGTTGGGCTTGGGTCGGGCGATGTAGTCGTCGAACTCGCCGTCGACCGGCGAGTAGAGCTCGTGCAGCCGCGCCAGCACCGCGTAGCAGTCGGCCACCTCGGCCACCACCACGCGCAACGCGCGCAGGTCGAAGACGCGCTCCAGCGTCAGGCCCTTGCCGCGCATCTTCTTCCAGATGCTGTAGAGATGCTTGGGCCGGCCCTGCACCTGCGCGGCGATGCCTTGCGACTGGAGCTCGCGCTCCAGCGTCGCGCGCACCGACTCGACCGACTGCTCGCGCTCGACGCGCTTCTCGTGCAGCCCCTTGGCGAGCTGGTGATACTGCTCCGGCTCCAGGAAGCGGAAGGCCAGATCCTCGAGTTCCCACTTGATCTGCCAGATGCCCAGCCGATTGGCCAGCGGCGCGAAGACCTGCAGCGACTCGGCCGCCAGATCGCGCGGGCACGGCGTCTTGCTCGCCGCGAACCAGCGCAGCGTCTGCAGCCGCGACGCCAGGCGCAGCAGCACCACGCGCAGATCGCGCGAAAACGCCAGCAGCATCTTGCGCACCAGCTCGGTCTGCTCCTGCTTGCGCTGGTCCTCGACCTTGGCCTCACGCGCGGCGCGCTGGATCTGCACCAGGCGGCGCGTATGGCTGACCAGGCTGGCGTCGCTCTCGCCGAAGGCCTTGGCGACGATCTCCTCGGGCTTGTTCAGGTAGTCGCCGGCATAAACCAGATACGAGGCGGCCTGCATGGACGGGGCCGCGCCCACGCCCGCCAGGATCGCCGCGACGCCGTCGGCATGCGCCAGCGCGAGCTCGCCGGTGCCCAGCAGATGGTCCGCCAGCAGCGGCTCCGCGAATGCGCGCGCGCGGCGCACCGGATCGGTCTTCTCTTCGGTCTGCGGTTGGGCGCTGGGAAGCCGGCTCGGCAGATCGCCGTCGAGCAGCGCCACGATGGGCGCCGCGGGTTCCGGGCGCAGACCCAGTTCGGTCTTCATACTTCTCTCATTCCAGTCCCGGCGCGGCGCCCGTCGCCCCTTGCGCGCGCGCCGCCGGACGTCATCCGCGGTCGAGGAATCGCTCGACCACCTCGATCTGTTGGGGCTGCACCAGGGTCGGCGCATGGCCGACGCCGGGGAACTCGTGCAGCTCGGCGCGGGGGCCGCGCTGGGTCATCTGCTCCGCCGTCGCGCGGGTGAGCAGGTCCGAGTCGCCGCCGCGCAGCAGCAGCGTGGGCACCCGCACCGCGTCATAGGCGGCCCACAGCTGCGCCTCGCCGGCCTTGGCCAGCTCGGGCGTCAGACCGGCCAGGCCCTGGCCGATGCGCGGGTCGTAATGCAGCCGGCAGCGGTCGCCGTCGGGCTTGAACATCGCGCGCGACAGCGCCAGCCATTGCTCGTCCGTGTGCGGGCCGAAGCCCTGCGAGACGCTGCGCAGATAGTCGGCGCCCTGCTGGCAGTTCTCGAACTGCGGCGCGCGCCCGACATAGCCGGCGATGCGCTGCAGCGCGGCGAACTCGATCGCGGGGCCGACGTCGTTGAGGATCAATCGGCGAATGGGGCTGGCCGGCATGGCGGCCAGCGCCAGACCGATGAGGCCGCCCATCGACGTCCCCAGCCAGTCCACCTGGGCCACGCCCACGCGCGCCAGCAGCGCGACCATGTCCGAGACGTATTGCGGGAGCTGATAGTTGCGCGGATCGCCGAGCCAATCGGACTCGCCACGGCCGACCACGTCCGGGCAGATGACGCGATAGCGGTCGCTCAGACGCTGCGCCAGCACGTCGAAGTCGCGGCCTTGCCGTGACAGGCCGTGCACGCAGACCAGCACCCGCGGGTTGTCGCTGCGCCCCCACTCCCAATACGCCACCTGGTGCAAGCCGCAGGGGCTCAACGCCTGGAGTTTTTTCAACAACGGTTCAGCCATCGCTCGTATCCTTTGCACCCATCCTAACAACCCTGAAGAGGACCTCGCATGTTGAAAGGAAAGACGGCGCTCGTCACCGGCTCGACCAGCGGCATCGGATTGGGGATTGCCCTGACCCTGGCCGAGCAAGGCGCCAACATCGTGCTCAACGGCTTCGGCGACCACGAAGGCCCCAAGGCCCAGATCGAGGCGCTGGGCGTCAAGGTCGGCTATCACGGCGCCGACATGAGCAAGCCGGCCGAGATCGAGGCCATGATGAGCTACATCGACCAGGACTTCGGCGGCTGCGACATCCTGGTCAACAACGCCGGCATCCAATTCGTCGCCAACGTCGACGAGTTCCCCGCCGACCGCTGGGACGCGATCATCGCGATCAATCTGAGCTCGGCCTTCCACACCATGCGGCTGGCGCTCCCGGGCATGAAGAAGAAGGGTTGGGGTCGCGTCATCAACATCGCCTCGACGCACGGCTTGGTGGCTTCGGCCGGCAAGTCGGCCTATGTGGCGGCCAAGCATGGGCTGGTCGGCCTGACCAAGGCGGCGGCGCTGGAGACCGCCCAGCTCCCCGTGACCGTCAACGCCATCTGCCCGGGCTGGGTGCTGACGCCGCTGGTGCAGAAGCAGATCGACACCCGCGCCCAGAACGAGAAGCTCGATCCCGCCGAGGCCAAGCGCCAGTTGCTGGCCGAGAAGCAACCCTCGCTGCAGTTCACGACGCCGGAGGAACTGGGCGCGCTGGCGGTGTTCCTGTGCTCGGACGCGGCGATCAACGTGCGCGGCCAGGCCTGGGCCATGGACGGCGGCTGGACGGCACAGTGATCACAGGCTGATCGCGCCAAGAGCGCATCCTGATCCTTCTGGATCACGCCCATGAAGAACGCCCGGTCATGCCGGGCGTTGTCGTTCATGCGAGGCGCGGGATCAGCGCGTCATCACCACGTTGCCGCTGACGTTCACCGTCACCGTGGCCTTGCCGGCTTCGACCGGCAGGGCCTCGTCCGCGCCGGCAGACATGCCCACGGCCTTGAAGCGCGGCGCGGCCTGCATCAGCATCGGCTGATCGGCGTTCACGCTGACCTCGCCGATCCGGTAGTTCGCGTAGCCGAACTGCTGGGCGTAGCTCGCGGCCTTGGCCTTGTAGGCCGAGATCGCCTGCGACACCACGTCGCCTTCGGCCTTCTCACGGGCCTCGCGCGACAGCCCGTAGCTGACGTTGGCGATGGCCAGCGTCTGGATCTTGCCGCTCAGGCGCGAGATCGACTCCATGTCGCGGCCCTGCACCAGCAGCTCGACGCTGCCCTGCCAGCCCGTGATCTGCGGCGAGCCCGAGTTGGTCTTGCTGTTGCCGTAGCGCGGATAGACGGACAGGTTGCCCGCCTGCAGCTCGACCTGGCCGGGCTTGGCGATCTTGCGGGCTTCGGCCAGCGCGGCGTCCAGCGCGGTCTTGAGCTCGTTCTGCACCGCCGTGGCGTCCTTGCCTTCGCGCGTCGTCGAGAAGCGCAGCTGCAGCAGATCGCGGGGGACTTCGGTGGTGGCGGAGGCGCTCAGGTTGAGCAGATCGGTTCGGGGGGCTTCCGCCTGCGCGGCGGCGGGGACCAGGGCCACGGCGCCGGCGGCCAGCAGGACGCGGGTGAGCGCCTTGGTCTTGGAAGTTCGGATCATCAGGGTTCCTCCGTAGTTGTGCCTGGGGGCGGCCAGCATAACGGCTGAGCATTCGTTCACGGTTGACCCTTGTCGTGCACCGTTCGTGTGCGTTTTGTGAAGACCTTGTAGAGCGTCCGTGCGCCTGTTACAAAAGATGTAACCAACCCGTAAGGACTGCTGCATCCAGCAAAACCGGGGAAAAACTGCCCTTAAAGTCCCGCTGTTACAAATTCAGGAGTGGCCTCGCCATGCAAAGCCCAACCCGCCCCAACCGCATCCTGGTCGTGGACGACGACGCCCGCATCCGCGACCTGCTGCGCCGGTACCTGGCGCAGGAAGGCTTCGAAGTCCTGCTGGCCGAGGACAGCAAGGCGCTGAACAAGCAGCTGACCCGCGAGACGGTCGATCTGATCGTCCTGGACCTGATGCTCCCGGGCGAGGACGGTCTGTCGATCTGCCGCCGCCTACGCGCCGCCGGCGACAGCACCCCCATCATCATGCTGACCGCCAAGGTCGAGGAAGTGGACCGCATCGTCGGGCTCGAAGTGGGCGCCGACGACTACCTGGCCAAGCCCTTCAATCCGCGCGAACTGCTGGCCCGCATCAACGCGGTGCTGCGCCGCCGTCCCCCGCCGGAAGCGCCGGGCGCCCCGTCCAAGGAACCGATGACGGTCCAGTTCGGCCCCTTCGAGTTCGACCTGGCGCTTCGCCGCTTGGCCAAGAACGGCGAGCCGGTCCCATTGACCACGGGCGAGTTCTCCATGCTCAAGGCCCTGGTGCGTCACCCGCGCCAGCCGCTGTCGCGCGACAAGCTGGCCATGCTGGCCCGCGGCCGCGAGTTCGAGCCCTTCGACCGCAGCCTGGACGTCCAGGTCTCGCGCCTGCGCAAGCTGCTGGAGGAAGACCCGGCGCAACCGCGCTTCATCCAGACCGTGTGGGGCGTGGGTTACGTGTTCGTGCCCGACGAGGCGGCCTGATCCCGTGACGCCGCCCCGTCTGGCGCTCAACCTGTTCTGGCGCACCTTCGCGCTGCTGGCCTTGCTGCTGGCCGCGGGTGTGCTGGCTTGGCAGCAGACCTTCAAGGCCCTGGAGGCCGAGCCCAAGGCGCTGGAGGCCGCCCAGCAGCTGGCCGGTCTGGTCAACCTGTCGCGCGTGGCGCTGTCCAGCACCGACGCGATCAACCGCGTGGCGGTGGTCAAGTCGCTGGCGCGCAGCGAGGCGGTGCAAGTCGAGGTGGCCGAGGCCACCGACCGCTGGCTCCCGTATGAGAACAGCCCCTTCGCGCAGCGCCTGCGCAAGGAGCTCGTGTCGCGTCTGGGGCCGCAGACGGTGCTGGCCAGCGGGCTCAACGGCGTGCCGGGCCTGTGGGTCCGCTTCGACGTCGGCCCGGACCAGTTCTGGCTGCAGACCAATCCGGCGCCGCTGTCGACCAGCTTCTCCAGCAACTGGTGGTGGATCGCGATCGCGCTGGGTGCGTCGCTGCTGGGCGCGGCGGCGATCGCGCGGCTGATCAACCAGCCGCTGCGCGAGCTGTCCATCGCCGCCAGCCGCATCCGCGAGGGCGAGTACGACTCGCGCCTGGACGAGAGCACCCTGACCAGCGAGATCCGCGAGGTCAACATGGGCTTCAACCGGATGGCGCGCGAGCTGGCCAAGATGGAAGAGGACCGCAGCGTGATGCTGGCGGGCATCTCCCACGATCTGCGCACGCCGCTGGCGCGGCTGCGGCTCGAGGCGGAGATGAGCGTCAACGACGAGCAGGCGCGGACCTACATCGCGCAGGACATCGACCAGCTCGACGCGATCATCAACAAGTTCATGGACTACGCGCGGCCCAGCGAGCTGCAGCTGCAGGCGCTGAACCTGCGCGAGCTGGTGGAGCGCGAGGCGCAGGGCTTCCGCGATCCGCAGCAGATCCAGATCTCGGTGCGCTTCTCGGCAGCGCTGCGGATCTGGACGGATCCGACGGAGTTCGGCCGCATCCTGCTGAACCTGTTCGAGAACGCGCGCCGTTATGGCCGCTTCGAGGACGAGCCGGCGCGGGTGGAAGTCGTGGCCGAGGCCGACAGCGCCTGGGTGCTGCTGACGGTGCGGGACCACGGTCCGGGCGTGCCGCCGGACAAGCTGGCCAAGCTGACCACGCCCTTCTATCGCGGCGACAGCGCGCGGACCGCGGCCAACGGCGCGGGCCTGGGGCTGGCGATCGTGGAGAAGTCGGTGCAGCGGCTGGGCGCGCAGCTGCGGTTGGCGAATGCGGATGACAGCGGGTTTGTGGCGCAGTTGAGGCTCAAGCGGGCGAGTGTCTGAGCGGCCGCGCGGGACCGGGGTCCTGCGACGCGCCCACCCTCACCCGCTTGCGCGACAACGCCCGCCTTACCCCCTCGCCCGCTTGCGGGAGAGGGCTCGCGTGGCCCCCTCGCCCGCTTGCGGGAGAGGGCGGGGGAGAGGGTCTTCGGGCTCTGGCGTAGTGCAGCGTTCCCACCCTCTCCCCTGCCCTCTCCCGCCCCGCGGGAGAGGGAGTCATTCGGAGAGGGAGTCAGTCGGAGAGCGAGTACCTGAAAGAGGGAGTCATCCACGGACTCACGTGGCTCGACCCCTCATTCAAGAGTCGGCATGCTGCCGCACGAGCAGGCAGACCGCACGCGCCTCGATGGCCTTCCCCTCGCCGACCGGCCCCATCTTCTCCGCCGTCTTGGCCTTCACATTGATCTGATCGATCGCCACGCCCAGCACATCCGACAAGCGACGCCGCATCGCGTCGATGTGCGGCGCCATCTTGGGCGCCTGCGCGACGATGGTCGTGTCGATGTTCCCGATCACCCAGCCCTTGCCCTGCACGCGGCGATAAGCCTCGTCCAGCAGCACCATCGAATCGGCGCCCTTGAACTCGGCCGCCGTGTCGGGGAAGAGCTTGCCGATGTCGCCCAGCGCCGCGGCGCCCAGCAGCGCGTCGGTGATGGCGTGCGCCAGCGCGTCGGCGTCGGAATGGCCCAGCAGGCCGTGCGTGTGCGGGATGGTCACGCCGCCCAGGATCAGCGGGCGGCCCTCGACGAGCTGGTGCGTGTCCCAGCCCTCGCCGATGCGGATGTTGAAGTTCATGGACGCTGCGGTCTCTCGGTCGTCGTTTTCGGAAGCTCGGTCAAGCTCACTGCGCGCGCGGATGCGTCACCACCAGCGGTCCGCCGCGGGTCACGATCATCGTGTGCTCGAACTGCGCGGAAAGATTGCCCTTCACGCCGGACAGGGTCCAGCCGTCGGCCTCCTCGTCCACCCAGCGGCTCTTGGTCGAGAGGAAAGGCTCGATGGTGATGACCATGCCCTCTTCCAGGATGCGCGTGTCGCCGGCGTCGTAGTAGCCGGGGATGGTCTTGGGCTCCTCGTGCAGCGAGCGGCCCACGCCGTGGCTGCACAGGTTCTCGATGATCTTGAACTTGTGGGCCTTGGCGACGCGCTCGATCGCATGGCCGATACGGTTCAGGCGGGCACCGGGCTTGACCTCCTTCATCGCCTGCTCCAACGCGTATTGCGCGGCGAAGACCAGCTGGGTCTTGGTCGGCGAGGTCGGCGGGACGATGCGCGTGCCGCCGGTGTCGGCGAAGTAGCCGCCCAGCTCGGCCGACACGTCCACGTTGACCACGTCACCCTTCTGGATCACGCGGCTGCCGGGGATACCGTGGGCGGCCTGCTCGTTGATGCTGATGCAGGTGGCGCCGGGGAAGTCGTACATGACGCGCGGCGCGGACTTGGCGCCGAATTCCTCGAGCCAGCGCGCGCCCATGTCGTCCAGCTCGCCCGTGCTCATGCCGGGCCGGATCGCGTCCAGCATGCGGCGCAGCACGGTGGCCACGGCCTCGCCGGCCTGCTTCAGGCCCTGGATGTCGTCGTCGGATTCGATGGTCATGCGCGGCTCCTCAACAGGCGTTCGGCGAGCGCGAAGTCCGCCGGATAGGTGACTTTGAAATTCTCGATCGAGGCTTCGACCAGCCTGGGCGCATGGCCCAGCGCCTCGATGGCGCTGGCCTCGTCGGTGATGCCGTCCAGCGGTCCGGCCAGCGCCGGCGCGAGCAGGCCCAGCCGGAACATCTGCGGCGTCTGCGCGGCCCATTTGCCGCGGCGGTCCACGGTCGCGGCCACGCGCGGTCCCGCGCCCTCGGCCACGGCGGCGTCCTTGAGCGTGTCCGCCACCGGCAGCGCGAGCAGCCCGCCCACCTCATCGTCATCGCAGGCGTCGATCAGCGCATCGACCCACTCGGGACGTAGCAGGCAGCGGGCGGCGTCGTGGACCAGCACCCAATCGTGCGGCTGAGCGCCGCGCTCGCGCAGCGCGCGCAAGCCGGCGGCGACCGAGTCGGCCCGCGTGGCACCGCCCTCGCGCGCGATCCAGCCGCGCTCGCCGGCGAAGCCGGGCACGGCATCCTCGAACTGGTCGTCGTCGGGCGAGAGCACGACCAGCGTGGCCTCGATGCGCGCGACTTGCGAGAGCGCGTCCAGCGTGTGGGCGATCAGGGCGCGGCCGGCCAACGGCACGTATTGCTTGGGGCGATCGGCGCCGGAGCGGCTGCCGACGCCGGCGGCCGGCACCAGCGCGTAGCAGCGCGGCGTCAGGCCGATCGGAAAGGAAGTCATGGGGCGCGATTGTAGGGAGGGCGATCGGCGAAAATCGGCGCCTTCCGCGATCGCCCTGCCCGCCCACCGTGTTCTCCATCGCCGACATCAAACACCGCCTGACCGCCCTGGGCGCCAACGACGCCCACGCCGGGCGCGTGCTGCGGCATTGGGTGCAGGCGCGGCCGCTGACGCAGGGCCGGCGCCAGCTGGAGCACTACCTGCCGCTGGCGGTGCGCGAGGCGCTGCCCGCGCTGATGGACGAGCTGCACGGCCTGGCCACGCTGGTCGAGCGCCATCCCGGCGAGGACGGCTCGGCGCGGCTGCTGGTCAGGCTCATCGATGGTCAGACGGTGGAGAGCGTGCTGCTCCCACGCGACGGACTGTGCGTGTCCAGCCAGGTCGGTTGCGCGGTGGGATGCCGCTTCTGCATGACCGGCAAGGACGGGTTGCTGCGGCAGGTCAGCAGCGCCGAGATCGTCGCGCAAGTGGCGCTGGCGCGGCACGAGCGCGCGGTCAAGAAGGTCGTCTTCATGGGCATGGGCGAGCCCTCGCACAACCTGGAAGCGGTGATGGAGGCAATCGAACTGTTGGGGCTCGAAGGGAACATCGGTCACAAGAATCTGGTGTTCTCGACGGTCGGCGATCCGCGCGCTTTCGAGCGACTGGCGCAGGGGCCGGTGAAGCCGGCGCTGGCCTTGTCGCTGCACACGAGCAAGCCCGAGCTGCGACGCGATCTGCTGCCGCGCGCGCCGCGCCTGACGCCGCGCGAGATCGTCGAGGCCGGCGAGCGCTATGCGCGGGCCAGCGGCTATCCGATCCAGTACCAGTGGACGCTCATCGAGGGCGTCAACGACGGCGAGGACGAGATGGACGGCATCGTCGAGTTGCTCAAGGGCAAGTACGGCGTGCTGAACATGATTCCCTACAACAGCGTGCCGGAGCTCCCGTTCGTGCGACCTGACTGGGACAAGGCGCGCGCGATCGCACGGCGGCTGCATGAGCGTGGGGTGCTGACCAAGCTGAGGGACTCGGCGGGGCAGGACGTGGACGGCGGCTGCGGGCAGCTGCGGGCGAGGAGCCTGGAGGTCTCGCCCGCGTCGATGCGCGAGACCCGCGGCGCGTCGAGATCGATCCCGATCACGCCGGCGGGCTGAGCCTCAGCGTGGTGGTCGCGCGTCGGCCGGGAGGCGGATGCCGCGCAGCTTGACCGACGGCGGGGACGACGCGGGCGGCGGATCGGCTGCGTCGTCGCAGATGGCGCGGGGATCCGCCTCACGGCGTTCCTCGCAGGCGATCGCGGCCAGGGCGCCCGAGGGCAGCGCGATGCGGTCGGGCGTGACCGGGGAGGGATCGGGTCTGGGCTTCACGTCGGGTGTGGGCGTCGGTTGCGGATCAGGGCCAGGCCGCGGCGTCGGCTTCACCGCGGGCACCAGGGGCTCCATCTTCGGAAAGATCGTCGCGGTACGCCGCCTCAGCCCTTCCGGGCTGTCATCGTGAATGACCTGCAGCTCTTGCTTCTCATCGCCGTGATAGCCGGTCAAAAAGACCCTCGCGGAGACGAGGCGCTCACCGGGATCGGCACTGTCGAAATCGAAGGTCGGGATCAGGCGCAGGTTGCTGCCGCCGTAGAGGTGCACGCCATTGATCTCGAGACCATCAAACTCGGAACGGGTCGATCCGTCGAAGGTCTTGTCTCTGGCATCGAAGGCCACGCGCAAGGGCGTCTGGATTGACAGGCGTGGCACTTTGATTCGCTCGAGGTACAGGTAGCCATCTGTCGAGAAGGTCAACCGACCCGATGCCTCGGGCTTGGCCTCGATGTCTCCTTCCGCGTAGAAGTTGTATTCTCTCCGAAGTATCTTGACGTCGGAGCCGACATTCAGCCATTGAGCAAGTTGCTCGGACGACAGGGTGCCTGACCTAACGGGCTCGCCGACCTGGTAGACGACCTCTGACAAGAGCAAGGACGCACCGGGTCGGATCTCACCTTTCAGATCCCATTCGACGTCCGTCCCCGCCAACTCGATCCGCCCTCGCCCCTTTGACTCGACCACGCCGTCGATCACGTCGCGCTTCCCGCCGAACACCGCCACCTCGCCGTCGTTCGCGGAGGTCGTCCCGGTGTGCCTCACCTCCCGCCTTTCGCCGTCGACCTGCGCGATCTTTCCCTGGCCATCGATCGTCATCCGGCCGGTGCTGGCCACATGGATCGCACCTTCCGGCGCGGTGACCTGTCCAGCCTGCGTCAGCACTCCCGGCGCGGCGAGCGTGGCCACCCCGCCCTTGGCGATCTTGATCTCGCCATGATTCGCCACTTCCGCCGAGCCGCTTCCCGACAAGGCCAGCGTCGTGGGAGCGCGCATCAGCGCGTCGTCGGGGGCCGTCATCGCCGCCGCGACCAGCCCGCCGACATCCACCTTCGAGGTCGATCCGAACGTGATGCCGTTCGGATTGAGCAGATAGACCCGGCCATCGGCGCGCAGACTGCCGTCAATGACCGACGGTCGGGCGCTCGTGACGCGGTTGACGGCCAGCCAGTCCGGCCGGTCCTGCTTGAACACCACCGAATGATCCTTGGCGATGTCGAAGGACAGCCAGTCCATCCACAGGTAGGGCGTCTTCTGCGTGATGGTCGTCGTGTTCGGCGAAGACGCGATCGCGCGATCGCCAACACCGCTTGGTGTCTCGCCCATGACGGGTAGAGGGCTGGGAAGGATCCGCGCCGTCGTGATCGACTCGGGATCGACGGTCACCTTCAGCGGCGCCTCGGCGTCCCCGTTGAATCCCTTGATCGCGAAGTGCGGCGATACGACGCGTTTCTCACCGACCTCGGCGCTGTCGTAGCGATAGCGCTTGAGCAGGGACAGGTTGCTGCCGTCTTGGATCTCGATGCCGCTGAAAGTCAGTTCCTCGGGCTCGGCGACCCGGTCCGAGTTGTAGACCTTGTCTTTCGCCTGGAACTTGAGAGCCAGGGGCACCTCGACCGCAAGCGACTTGGCGCTCACGCTCGACAAGGTCAGCGGCCTACCGGCAATCAGCCGTGTCCCGCCGCCGGGAGTGGCGATGGATGTTCCCTTATCCATCTCGATCTCGCCCTCTGTCGACCGGATCAGGAGATCCCCGTTCCTCAGCTGCAGATTGGCATTCAGACGTACGCCGAGATCACCGTCCAGCGTCAAGCGACTTCGATCCGTTCCGATGGCTTGAATCGGTGCGTTCACCAGCAACGAGTTAGCCGATGAAACGATCTGGACATCTGCCCCGGCATTCAGCCAAGAGTCGATCGATCTCGAAGCTAACGTCGAGCTTTGGTCCGCGTTGGCGGCGTCAACGATCGACCACGTATAGGAGCTAAATTTGATCCCTTTCCCCGGCCGCACATGGGCATCGAACCAGCCCCCATAGGGCGCATCGAAGATCAGATCTCCGCCTTCGCCAACGTCTATCAGACCGGAGCCTCGAAGGTGTTGAGGCGCGTTGTCCTTGAGCGTCAACGTTCCGCCCGGCGTCCGTGTCCGCCCGGTGTGCAACAACTCGCCAGGGCCACCGCTGAGTCTGTCCGACATTGCACGCCCTTGGGCAGTCATCTCGACCGTTCCCGAGCGGACCAACCTCACGGCCCCTCGCTTCGCGTCGATCCAACCCACCTGCTGCACCCATGCGGGCCCGGTCAAGGTGGCCACGCCGCCCTCCGCGACGCGGATCAAGCCTTCATTCACCACACGCGCGGTTTCCGAGGTGCTCTTCAGCATCCACGGTTGCGTCGCGTCCTTCGCCTGAGCGTCCGCCAGCGCGAATCCCGCGGCCACCAAACCGCCGACATTCACCTCGGCCGTCCTGCTGAAGAGCACACCCTCCGGGTTGAACAGGAACACCCGCCCATTGGCATCGATACGCCCGTGGATCCGACTGCCTTCCGTGTCGTTGATCCGATTCACCGCGAGGGCCTGCGAGTCCTTCTGAACGAACTTCACCGCGTGCCCTTCGGCCACGTTGAAGGACTTCCAGTCCAGCACCGCATAGTCGTCCCGCTGCGTGATCGTCAGCGTCTTGTCCACCGGTGCGCCGACGGTGACGTCGCCGACCAGCGTCTTCTCGAGTTGGGGGAGGTCGATGCGCTGGCGGGCAAAGTGGGAGCCTGGCATCTCGATGGTCGCCGTGGCGTTCCTGTTGGGTGGAAGATGCCCTGCCGTGTCCACTACGCTTCCAAGCCAATCCTTGAACTCGATCTTGGGAGTGGCTGATTGCAGGCCCGGCTGGAGATCGTTGAACTCGAACGCCAGTCGAAGCGTGCTGTCATCGGTGAACCGCACGCGGCTGAAGCGTGCGCCATCCCCCACTGCGCGGCGAGTGCCGTCATACGCCTTTCGCTTGAGCTGGTAGTAGCCAATCCCGGATATCCCGGAGATATTCAGGTCATGGGTCCTGATGTTCCCCAATGCCAAGACATGTTCGTTGTGGATGAAAACCTTACCGCCGAACGCATAGACTGCGGCGCCCTTCTCCATACGCACGGAGCCTCCGCTCTCTCGGGTGGCATCCGCCTCAAGCACCACGTCCGCCCCTGAGGCACGCACGCTGCTCCCGGCGCGCAGGTTCACCTCCCCGCCGACCAGCCGCGCCACCCCACCCTCGCGCACGACGATCAAGCCTGAATGCTCGATGTCGCCGGTCGCGCCCTTGCGCGTCAGTTCCGGCTCCCGCTCGCCCGCCATCTGCTCATCCGCGAGCCTCACCCCTGCCGCCACCAAGCCGCCCACATCGACCTTGGCCTCCGATCCGAACACCACCCCATTCGGATTCACCAGATAGACCTGCCCGTTCGCGGTGAGCGATCCGTCGATCTGACTCCGCGTCGTCCCCGTCACCCGATTGACGATGAACGCCTCCCGATTCGGCTGCTCGATGCGCACCGCGTGGTCCTTGCCGATGTCGAAGCTCTTCCAATCCACCTTGGCGGCCTGCGTGGTCTGCCGGATCGTCATCGTGTTGCCGACGACCTCCGGCACCGCCTGGCCATGCATCACGACGTGTCCTTGCGGCAAGGCCGCCAGCGCCGGCCCCGCCAGCGTCAACAGACCGGCCAAGGCCATCGCCGCCGACAATCCCAGCGTCCGCGCGCTGATACGCCCCTGTCCCCGAATGCTTCGGATGTCCATGCTCATGCTCTCCTGCCGCGCCTCACAGCGCATCGCTCACGCTGACCCGTTCTTTCCCGCCCACCCAAGCGCCGTCGATCCGCGACCGGATCAAGGCGCGTGCTTGGGGGATGGGTTGCTTTCGTTCAGGCGGATCTCACGGCTCCGCACGACGACCGGCCGATCCCGCGGCCCGTCGGACAGACGCTGCTCGCAGAGACGTCCCGGCGGTTGACGCTCGTCGCGATCGACGATGCAGCCGCCGTCGACGGCGAGCGATCCCCGCTTCGCCGCGCGCAGGGGCGTGGCGGGGATTACGTGGGCCTTCTGCTTCTCATCCGGGACACCGGGCACCACTGGCTCCGGCCCTGGGCCGGGCGTCCCATCCGGATCCGGCATCGGACCGGGATCCACCTTCGGAAAGATCGTCGCGGTGCGCCGCCTCAGCCCTTCCGGGCTGTCATCGTGAATGACCTGCAGCTCTTGCTTCTCATCGCCGTGATAGCCGGTCAAAAAGACCCTCGCGGAGACGAGGCGCTCTCCGGGGTCGGCGCTGTCGAAATCGAAGGTCGGGATCAGGCGCAGGTTGCTGCCGTCGCGGAGGCGCACGCCATTGATCTCGAGGCCATCAAACTCGGAACGGGTCGATCCGTCGAAGGTCTTGTCTCTGGCATCGAAGGCCACGCGCAAGGGCGTCTGGATTGTCAAACGTGGCACTTTGATTCGGGCGAGATCCAGGGAGCCTTCTGCCGAGAAGGTCAATCGACCCGAAGCATCAGGCTTGGTCTCGATGTCGTCGTCCATGACAATGCCAAATGTCGGCCGGAACTCCACGTCGGAGCCGGCATTCAGCCATTGAGCAAGTTGCTCGGATGACACGATGCCTGAACTGACGCGCTGGCCAACCCGGTAGACGACCTCCGACAGGAGCATGCCTTCACCCGGCAGGATCTCACCCTTCAGATCCCATAAAGGAGCAAGCGTCCCCGCCAACTCGATCCGCCCCCGTCCCTTCGCCTCTACAACGCCGTCGATCACATCATCCTGTCCGCCGTAGATCGCCACCTCGCCGTCGTTCGCGGAGGTCGTCCCGGCGTGCCTCACCTCCAGCCTTTCGCCGTCGACCTGCGCGATCTTTCCCTGGCCATCGATTGTCATCCGCTCGGTGCTGGCCACATGGATCGCACCTTCTGGGGCGGTGACCTGCCCAGCCTGCGTCAGCACACCCGGCGCGGCGAGCGTGGCTACCCCGCCTTTGGCGATCTTGATCTCGCCATGATTCGCCACTTCCGCCGAGCCGCTTCCCGACAAGGCCAGCGGCGTGGGAGCGCGCATCAGCGCGTCGTCGGGGGCCGTCATCGCCGCCGCGACCAGCCCGCCGACATCCACCTTCGAGGTCGATCCAAACGTGATGCCGTTCGGATTGAGCAGATAGACCCGGCCATCGGCGCGCAGACTGCCGTCAATGACCGACGGTCTGGCGCTCGTGACGCGATTGACGGCCAGCCAGTCCGGCCGGTCCTGCTTGAACACCACCGAATGATCCTTGGCGATGTCGAACGACAGCCAGTCCATCCACAGGTAGGGCGTCTTCTGCGTGATGGTCGTCGTGTTCGGCGAAGACGCGATCGCGCGATCGCCAATACCGCTTGGTGTCTCGCCCATGACGGGTAGAGGGCTGGGAAGGATCCGCGCCGTCGTGATCGACTCGGGATCGACGGTCACCTTCAGCGGCGCCTCGACGTCCCCGTTGAAGCCCTTGATCGCGAAGTGCGGCGATACGACGCGTTTCTCACCGACCTCGGCGCTGTCGTAGCGATAGCGCTTGAGCAGGGACAGGTTGCTGCCGTCGTGGATCTCGATGCCGCTGAAAGTCAGTTCCTCGGGCTCGGCGACCCGGTCCGAGTTGTAGACCTTGTCTTTCGCCTGGAACTTGAGAGCCAGGGGCACCTCGACCGCAAGCGACTTGGCGCTCACGCTGGACAAGGTCAGCGGCCCACCGGCAATCAGCCGTGTCCCGCCGCCGGGAGTGGCGATGGATGTTCCCTTATCCATCTCGATCAGGTCGTCCGTCGACCTCAATGTCAGACTGCCGCGACGCAGTCTGATGTTCTTGTGCAGGTGCAATCCGCCGCCGACGTTGTGGATGGTGAGACTGCTGTCTTCGGTTCCATCGGCGCTGATGTCGTCGTTGATCCCCGAGACCACGCCCGTATGCTCGATCCGAACCTGACTTCCCACGTCCAGCCATGAGGCGACGCGCCGACCGGAGATCTCGCCATCCTCTGCAGACTCGGGCGACACGGTCCAAAGTCCTTGCAGATCGATCTGTCGTCCTGGCCGAAGCTGGCCCTCGATCCGCGCCGTTTGCTTCGCGATGATCTGCAGCGCTCCTTGACCGATGACCTCGATGGCCCCTGACAGCAACAGCTGAACTGGACATCGGCCATCGCGATCAATGGGGCCATTGAGGTTGTTGGGCGACCAGTCCCACAAGCGAATGTTCCCGCCCTCGATCGCGCGCGTGCGACCGCGATGCAAGGTGCCGTCCTGGGTCGTGGCGAGGACGGACGGTTCGATCGATCCCCCCGCTCGCGTCACCTTGAACGCCCCAGCCCGGATGAGACTTGCGGTGCCACCGACCATGTCGATGACGCCGTCCTGTCGGAGGCCTGCCGGACTCGCGAGCGTCGCGTCCCCCCCTCTGACATTGAGCCGACCTTCATTGACTACGCTCGCCGTGGTCGACTGACTGCTCAAGGCCCACGCTTCCCGCGAGTACGGCACTTGTTCGTTGCTCAGCGCGAATCCCGCGGCCACCAACCCGCCGACATTCACCTCGGCCGTCCTGCTGAAGAGCACACCCTCCGGGTTGAACAGGAACACCCGCCCATTGGCATCGATACGCCCGTGGATCCGACTGCCTTCCGTGTCGTTGATCCGATTCACCGCGAGGGCCTGCGAGTCCTTCTGAACGAACTTCACCGCGTGCCCTTCGGCCACGTTGAAGGACTTCCAGTCCAGCACCGCATAGTCGTCCCGCTGCGTGATCGTCAGCGTCTTGTCCACCGGTGCGCCGACGGTGACGTCGCCGACCAGCGTCTTCTCGAGTTGGGGGAGGTCGATGCGCTGGCGGGCAAAGTGGGAGCCTGGCATCTCGATGGTCGCCGTGGCGTTCCTGTTGGGTGGAAGATGCCCTGCCGTGTCCACTACGCTTCCAAGCCAATCCTTGAACTCGATCTTGGGAGTGGCTGATTGCAGGCCCGGCTGGAGATCGTTGAACTCGAACGCCAGTCGAAGCGTGCTGTCATCGGTGAACCGCACGCGGCTGAAGCGTGCGCCATCCCCCACTGCGCGGCGAGTGCCGTCATACGCCTTTCGCTTGAGCTGGTAGTAGCCAATCCCGGATATCCCGGAGATATTCAGGTCATGGGTCCTGATGTTCCCCAATGCCAAGACATGTTCGTTGTGGATGAAAACCTTACCGCCGAACGCATAGACTGCGGCGCCCTTCTCCATACGCACGGAGCCTCCGCTCTCTCGGGTGGCATCCGCCTCAAGCACCACGTCCGCCCCTGAGGCACGCACGCTGCTCCCGGCGCGCAGGTTCACCTCCCCGCCGACCAGCCGCGCCACCCCACCCTCGCGCACGACGATCAAGCCTGAATGCTCGATGTCGCCGGTCGCGCCCTTGCGCGTCAGTTGCGGCTCCCGCTCGCCCGCCATCTGCTCATCCGCGAGCCTCACCCCCGCCGCCACCAAGCCCCCCACGTCGACCTTGGCCTCCGACCCGAACACCACCCCATTCGGATTCACCAGATAGACCCGCCCGTTCGCGGTCAGCGATCCGTCGATCTGACTCCGCGTCGTTCCCGTCACCCGATTGACGATGAACGCCTCCCGATTCGGCTGCTCGATGCGCACCGCGTGGTCCTTGCCGATGTCGAAGCTCTTCCAATCGAGCTTGGCCGCTTGCGAGGTCTGCCTGATCGTCATCGTGTTGCCGACGGTCTCCGGAACGACCTGCCCGGCCCTCACCTCATGGCCTTGCGGCAATGACGCCAACGCCGGCCCCGCCAGCGTCAGCAGGCCCGCCGCCGCCATCGCCGCGACCAATCCCCGCGTCCGCGCGCTTACGCGCCCCTGTCCTCGGCTGTTTCGAATGTCCATGCTCATGCTCTCCCGCGGCGCTTCACAGCGCATAACTCACGCTGACCCACACCTGCGGCGCCCGTCCCCTCGGATCCGAGGTCGACCGCCGCTGCTCCGCCGTTCCCAGCCGCCATCCCGCCGTGCCTTCCGCGCTCCAGGCGCCATGCCGCCAGCGTAGCCCTACCCCCGCGCCCGCCAAGGTCCGCCCAACACGCGCCGCTGCCGCGGCCTTGCCGGTCTCCCACGACGTATGGTTGAACCGCACCCGGCCCACGTCCATGAAACCGAAGGGTTCCAGCGCCCGCCAGCGATAGCGCAGCTCCGCCTGCGCCAGCGCGCCGTGATCCCCGGAGGTCTCGCCCAGCGGCCAAGCCCGCACGCTGCGCGCGCCGCCCAGCGAGAACTTGCGCGACGCATCCAGGTTCTTGTCCGCCATCTGCCCGCTCCCGCGCAGCATCAGCCCCCAGGCGTCCCATTGCTTGAGCAGCGACGCGTCGACGGACAGCACCAGGTACTCCCCCGCCGCGCGCACCGTCGCGGCGTCGAAACGCGCGGCCGACGCGTCCTTCAAGCGCACGTCGCCCATCTCCATCCACACACTGCCCCAGGCCGCCATGCCGGCCGTCGGATACAGCACGGCCTGCAAGCCCGTCGTCACGGCGAACGCTTCACGCCGGTCCATCAGCGCCACCGCGGTCTGCCGGTGCTGCATGCGGCGCGCCTCCGCGCCAATCTGCCAGCTCAACGACCCCGGTCCGCGGGTGTTGAAAGGCACGGTGAAGGTCAGACCCGCCGCGTCGACCTGGCCCTGGACGCCCAGACGGGTGAACTCGCCGCCCAGCTCGTAATGGTG
Source organism: Roseateles sp. (assembly GCF_039595295.1). Lineage (GTDB taxonomy): Bacteria > Pseudomonadota > Gammaproteobacteria > Burkholderiales > Burkholderiaceae_C > Roseateles. The sequence goes on along the minus strand of NZ_JBCNLU010000012.1, from coordinate 29,532 downwards.
GTGACTGGCCGACAGCGAGGCCCGCGTGCCGCGCCGTCCGACCGGCACCTGATACGCGGCCGCGCCCTCCCAGCCCTTGCCGCTGTTGCGCCCGCCGCTCGCCGTCAACCGGTCCCCGAAGAGCAGCAGCCCGTTCGCATGGCCCGCGGCGCTCGCTCGCACCGCGCCCGCATGGCGGTTGCCATGGTTGTCCGCCCGCAGATCCAGCGCCCACCGGCGCGACTGCTCGACGGTGAGGTCCACGTCGCCCTCGCCGGTCTTGTCGCCAGGGCCCAGACCCGCGCTCACCGTCACGCCCGGCAGTCGTGAGACCGCCTGCACCTGGCGCTGGAGCTCGTCGCCGATGGGGCGTCCGGGCTTGAGGTCGTCGAACCATGCCGACGCCTCCTCGGCCATGCCGCCGCGCAGATCCACGCGGCCATAGCGACCTTCCACGACGACCAGACGCACCGTCTCGTCCGTCGGATGCCTCGCCGCCACGAAGACGCGGGCGAAGGGGCGGCCCGCCGCGCGCACCTGCGCCTGGACCGATCGGGCAATCGCCTCCAGCGCGCCGGAATCGCGCCGATCAGCTTGTGCGTCGAGCGCGGTTTGCCATTGCTCGGTCAAGGCTTGTGCGTCGAGCACGGTGACGCCCTCAATGCGCAGACGCGGCGCGGGTCCGGTCTGCGGCGACGGCGCTGCCGCAGAGGACGCGCCACTGACGGACGCCGCGTGTCCCGGCGGGGCAGCGACGGCCTGGACGGACATCAAGGCCCAGAGCGTCAGACCGGCGGCGGCGATGGCCGCCGCGCCGTCAGGAGTCGCTCGGCGAGCTCGGAAAACGTGGGAGGCCGGAGGGCGGCAAGACGTAGGTCGTTTCATTGTCTTCACGTGAATGCGGGGTCAGGAGGAGATGCGGTCATTCTTCGGGCCGGCCGTGTCCAGGCCAATGACCGACATGTCGCGGGTGCCAGGTCGCATCCGGCCGATCGAGGTGGCGCGCCGACAGGCAGGCACCAGGAACCGCCGCGGCGGTTCGGGGACAGGTCTTGCCTGCCCGCCGAGGCGTTGCCGCGTCGTCGGTCCGCGGCCGGATCAACGCGTGTGCTGGGGAGGTCTGGCGCTGTCTTCGATCGGGCGAGATTCCCGGATCACCACGGTGGCCGCCCGATCCGGCGGTCCGTCGGTCCGGCGCGTCTCGCAGAGGCGTCCCGGGGGCCGATGCCCGTCGTGATCGAGGATGCATCCGCTGTCGACGGCGGGAGATGCCCGATTCGCCGCACGCAAGGGCGTGGCGGCGATCACGTGGACCTTCGGCGTCACGTCAGGATCAGGCGTCTTGCGATCGGGTGGCGGCACCGGTCTCGGCGTCGGCAACTCGCCGTCGATCCGGCCGTTCTCGATGAGGATCGGCGAGCTCGTGGTGTAGTTGCCACCGTCCGGCCCCTCGAAGCGCACGCCGTGCACCGTGATCGTCTTGGCCGTGCCCGGCGTGGGATCGTCGAACTCCGCGCCGTCATGCGCGATCGTCACCGCGTCCCCAGGCAAGGGTTCTTGCGCCAGGGTCAAGTCCACCTGCGCCGCAAGGCCCCCGTCATAAGCCTTCGGCCTTGCGGTCGCACGCACTTCCAGCGTCCGGGGCCGGATGTCCGCGACCGTCCGCCAGCCTCGATAGGTCCGGACGACGGTGTCCCCGATGATTTGCTCGGCACGGTTGAGCGGCAGATCCGCGCGCGCGTCGCCGTTGAACCCGGTCAGCCATGCGCGGGCCGTAGCCGCCTTGTTCTGTCCGGCGCGCTTGTCTTCGAACTTCGCTTCAATGCCCTTGGCCAGGTTGCTCTCGGGAAGCAGGGTCAACCGGCTCAGCTCCCCACGCTCGACGCGTGCCTCGACGCCTCCGTCGTAGTCCTTGTCCGCCACCTTCAGCCCGGAGATCTCGACGCCTTGGGAATGGACTTTCAGCGTCTGCGCTTTGATCACTCCCAAGGTCAGCGAGCCCGAGCCGGACTCGCGATTGGGTGCGGGAGACTCGAAGCTCACTGTCGACCTCGGTGCCTCGATCGCCGCGCCTGACGCCATCACCACATCGCCCAGCACCCCCGGCCCGCTCGGCTCACGCAGAAGCAGACCGATGTCGCCCGCCGCTCGGGTGATCGACGCGTTCAAGGCGATGTCGCTGGCGGTCAGGGTCAAGCTTCCCGAGTCCTTCGCAGTCGTCGTGACGGGTTGGTTCACGGCGATCCGGCCCGCGGCGATCAGACTCACCGATCGCCTGTGATCCAGCCATTCGGCCAGGTCCGCTCCCGACAGGTAGTTCGGGGCGCGGCCCCCTTCGTCCGGCGCCTGATCGCCCCTCCTGGCCGGCCGCGCTCCAAGAATCCACTCGCGAGCCCCCAGGGTCAGGGCCTCGCGCTGCCCCTTTCCAAAATGGGCGCCGGGCAGGACGAGCGTCCCGGAACGGGCGATCACCTCCAGTTCGCCGGCACGCCCATGGTCCGGCGCTGCTTTCGCCTCCAGACCGACGTGAGGCCCCAGCGTCATGCCCGCGCGTGAACTTGAGTCCAGAAGAATCTTCCCGCCGAAGCCATCGCCACCGAAGCCGACATCGCCTGTCGCATTCGCGCTGAGGGTGACCCGCCCCCTCAGACTCATCGGCGATGTTTGCATGGCATCCGTCGCGATCAGCTTCACCAGTGCATGGCGTGCGCTGCGCGTGCCATTCGCGCGGATCCATCCCTCATTCATCGACAGCGTCGTGCCCTGCGCCAAGAAGCTGCCGCCGTTCGCGCCGCTGACGTCGGCTCGCATGCCGTCCGCCGTGATCGGCCCCCTACCGGCCATGATCTGAATCTTCCCGCCGTCGCCATCCGCCCCGCCTTGCGCGCTCAATGTCGCCATCGTTTTCACGCCCCGCACGCCGTCGATCTCGATGGTTCCGCCGCGGCGCTCCTTGCTGTCCGCCGTGGCCGAGCCATTCAAGGTCACCGAGCTGCCTTTCAGGCGGATCCTTCCGCCGCTCGCCTTCTCGGCGTCCACGAGCAGGGTCGCCGAGCTGACAAGTTCCTCCTGCGCCTCGATGTCGATGGTGCCGGGCGCGATCGTGTCCGGAGCAGCGAGATCGACGCGTACGCCGCCGCTCAGCGCCACCTTGCCGCCGCGCACCCAGAGCGTCCCTCCCGGCGATCGGATGTTGCTGTCGATGTGGACGTCGCCGCCGCGCAGCAATGCCACGCCGCCCTCCTTGATCCGGATCTGCCCCTCGAGCCGGATCTCGCCGTTGCCGTGAGGCTGTCGCCTCATCGCCTCCTCGGTCATCGCGGCCCAGCCTTCACCCGCCTCCTGTCTCGCCGTGGAAATCGCCAGCCCTCCCACGTGGATCCGTGCGTCCTCGCCGATGAGCACGCCCTGCTCGTTGAGCAGAAACACCTTGCCGTTGGCGTTCATCCCGCCCTCGATGCGGCTGGCTTCGCCGCTGGTGACGCGGTTGACCATCAACGCGTCCGACGAGGGCTGGACAAACTCGACCTTCGACTCCTTGCCGATATCAAACCGGCGCCACTCCATCGCGGCCGTCTGGCTGGACTGGGTGATGACGAGCTTGTCGCCCGAGGGCGCACCGACCACGGCGTCACCGGACACCAGCCGGGCCCCTTCCGGAAAGGCTCTCGCCGCGAGTGGCGCGGGCTTGGTCTGCGCGCTCGCGTCCAGGCAGGCCAGCAGGACGGCAGCGGCCAGCGCGTGCAGGGCGGTGCCGAGGATCGGGCGACGTCGGCCGCCGCGGACTTGAGGGAGGAAATGAAGATGCACGGGGCGCTCGAAGAAAAGAAATGGAATCCGCGATTCTTCGAAGACCCCGGCTGCGCCTCAATGACCGAGCCCCGCCAATCGCGGCCCGTCACCGACCCGGTTGCGACGTCCCGCCCCTCCAAAGAGCCAGGAACTCGCCACCGGGTACGCCGACTGCTCCAAACCCCGGGCGTTCCTCGGCCTTCCCTCGCGCCCGGGCGTTCATCTGCTGTCACGGCCTGACGCCGCGGCCTCCCTACAATTCCCCTCGGCCCCTCCCCGGGGCTGTCCTCATTTGTGCGCCATGCAGCTGTCCTCGATCTCCCCCGGCAAACGCTTCACCCTGCCCCGCCCCACCGGCTCCGCCGACGCGCTGCTGCTGTCCCGCTTCGCGCGCCAGCAGGCCGCCGCGGGCCGCCTCACGCTGGTCGTCACCGCCGAGCCGGGCGACACCCAGCGCCTGGAGGACGAGCTCAAGTTCTTCGCGCCCGAGTTGCGCGTGGCCGTCTTCCCGGACTGGGAGACCCTGCCCTATGACAGCTTCAGCCCGCACCAGGACCTGATCTCCGAGCGCCTGGCCACGCTCTGGCGGCTGCAACAGGCCGGCGGCGGCAAGACCGTCGCCGAGCGCGACCTGGACATCGTGCTGCTGCCCGCCACCACCGCGCTCACGCGCCTGGCGCCGCCCGCGTTCCTGGCCGCGACGACCTTCAACTTCCGCCAGAAGCAGCGCCTGGACGAGTCCGGCCTGAAGCAGCAGCTCACGCTGGGCGGCTACCAGCACGTCAGCCAGGTCGTTTCTCCCGGCGAGTACGCGGTGCGCGGCGGCCTGATCGACCTCTATCCGATGGGCTCGCCCGTGCCCTACCGCGTCGACCTGTTCGGCGACGAGGTGGACTCCATCCGCGTCTTCGATCCGGACTCGCAGCGCTCGCTGTATCCGGTGCCGGAAGTGCGTCTGCTGCCGGGTCGCGAGTTCCCCATGGACGAAGCCTCGCGCAAAGCCTTCCGCGCGCGCTGGCGCGAGAAGATGGACGGCGACCCGACCAAGTCGCGCATCTACAAGGACATCGACACCGGCCTGGCCACCGGCGGCATCGAGTACTACCTGCCGCTGTTCTTCGACCAGGTCGCCAGCATCTTCGACTACCTGCCCGCCGAGGCCGGCCTGGTGCTGCATGGGGAGGTCGACGACGCGCTGCAGCGCTTCTGGACCGACACCCGCGAGCGCCACCGCTTCCTGCAGCACGATCCGGACCGCCCCATCCTGCCGCCCGAGGAGATCTTCCTGCGGCCCGAGGACTTCTTCACCGCCACGCACCGCCATGCGGTGCTGTCGGTGCGCGGCGCCGACGCGGTCGACTACGCGCGCCCGCTGCCCGACGTCAGCGTCGAGCGCGGCGCGCAGGAGCCGCTCGCGCGTCTGGCCGCGCATCTGAAGGACACGAAGTTCCGCGTGCTGCTGCTGGCCGAGAGCGAAGGCCGCCGCGAGAGCCTGCTGGAGCTGCTGCGCGACAACAAGATCGATCCGCCGTCGGTGAAGGATCTGGCCGAGTTCGAGGCCCAGCGCGACGAGCGCTTCGCGATCACCGCGGCCCCGCTGGCCGCGGGCTTCTTCTGGAACGAGCCGGACGAGGGCCGCCAGATCCAGCTGTTCACCGAGACCGAGCTGTTCGCGACCACGCCCACGACGCGCCGACGCCGCAAGCAGGAGCAGGTCAGCGACGTGAACGCGCTGATCAAGGACCTGTCCGAGCTCAAGATCGGCGATCCGGTGGTGCATACCAATCACGGCATCGGCCGCTACCTGGGCTTGATCAACATCGACCTGGGCGACGGCCCCAGCGAGTTCCTGCACCTGGAGTACGCCGACAAGGCCACGCTCTACGTCCCCGTCGCGCAGCTGCATCTGATCAGCCGCTACACCGGCGTCAGCGCGGAAGAGGCGCCGCTGCACAAGCTGGGTTCGGGCCAGTGGGACAAGGCCAAGCGCAAGGCCGCCGAGCAGGTCCGCGACACCGCCGCCGAGCTGCTCAACCTCTACGCCCGCCGCGCCGCGCGCGAGGGCCACGCCTTCCGCTACTCGCCGCACGACTACGAGGCCTTCGCCGCCAGCTTCGGCTTCGAGGAAACGCCCGACCAGCGCGCCGCGATTCACGCCGTCATCCAGGACATGATCAGCCCCAAACCCATGGACCGGCTGGTCTGCGGCGACGTGGGCTTCGGCAAGACCGAAGTCGCGCTACGCGCCGCCTTCGTCGCGGTGATGGGCGGCAAGCAGGTCGCGCTGCTGGCGCCCACCACGCTGCTGGCCGAGCAGCATTACCAGAACATCGCCGACCGCTTCGGTCGCTGGCCGGTCAAGGTCGCGGAGATGAGCCGCTTCCGCTCCGCCAAGGAGATCAAGGCGGCGATGGAGGGCCTGGCCGACGGCTCCATCGACATCGTCATCGGCACGCACAAGCTGCTCTCCAGCGACGTCAAGTTCAAGCGCCTGGGCCTGCTGGTCATCGACGAGGAGCACCGTTTCGGCGTGCGCCACAAGGAGGCGATGAAGGCCATGCGCGCCGAGGTCGACGTGCTGACGTTGACCGCCACGCCCATCCCGCGCACGCTGGGCATGGCGCTGGAGGGTCTGCGCGACCTGAGCGTCATCGCCACCGCGCCGCAGCGGCGCCTGGCGATCAAGACCTTCGTGCGCAGCGAGACCAGCGGCACCATCCGCGAGGCGGTGCTGCGCGAGCTCAAGCGCGGCGGCCAGGTCTATTTCCTGCACAACGAGGTCGAGACCATCGAGAACCGCCGCATGAAGCTCGAGGAGCTGCTGCCCGAGGCGCGCATCGTCGTCGCCCACGGCCAGATGCCCGAGCGCGAGCTGGAACGCGTGATGCGCGAGTTCGTCGGCGGCAAGCACAACCTGCTGCTGTGCTCGACCATCATCGAGACCGGCATCGACGTGCCCAGCGCCAACACCATCGTCATCAGCCGCGCCGACAAATTCGGTCTGGCGCAGCTGCATCAGTTGCGCGGCCGGGTCGGACGCTCGCACCATCAGGCCTATGCGTACCTGATGGTCCCGGACGTCGAGGGCCTGACCAAGCAGGCCGCGCAGCGCCTGGACGCGATCCAGGCGATGGAGGAGCTGGGCTCGGGCTTCTATCTCGCGATGCACGACCTGGAGATCCGCGGCGCCGGCGAGGTGCTGGGCGAGCACCAGAGCGGCAACATGATGGAGGTCGGCTTCCAGCTCTACAACGAGATGCTGTCCGAGGCGGTGCGCTCGCTCAAGGCCGGCCGCGAGCCGGATCTGCTCAGCCCGCTGTCGGCCACGACCGAGATCAACCTGCACGCGCCCGCGCTGCTGCCCGACGCCTACTGCGGCGACGTGCATCAGCGGCTGTCGCTGTACAAGCGGCTCGCGACGGCGGACCGCGCCGAGCAGATCGACGCGATGCTGGAGGAGATCACCGACCGCTTCGGCAAGCTGCCGGCGCAAGGCCAGACGCTGTTCGACACGCACCGGCTGCGGGTGCTGGCCAAGCCCTATGGCGTGATGAAGATCGACGCCGCGCCCAGCGTCATCAACATCAACTTCCGGCCCAACCCGCCCATCGATCCGATGCGCGTGATCGAGCTGGTGCAGAAGAACCGCAACATCAAACTCGTGGGCAACGAGAAGCTGCGCATCGACAAGGCGCTGACCGATCCGAAGGACCGGGCGCACGCGGTGCGCGAGGTGCTGCGGCTGCTGGGCACGCCGGTCTCGCGGCCGTGAATCGACGCGACGGTTGGCGGCGTGTGGCCGCGCCACTCGTTCTCGCTGACTTGAACTGCTGGAAGATGACCAGCAGCTCCACGACTTCAGGTCAGTGCGCGGGCGGGAACACCTTCCTAGACTGACGGGCATCGAAGTTTCTGGAGTGATTCGATGCCCCATGTGATTGTCGACTTGAGGAATGTGCCCCTGCCCGCCCATGTCCGGGAGATGAGCGAGGACGAGGACGACGGCTTCTACGAGATGATGGTGGCGGAGCGGGAGGCGCGACATCGCGGCTTGGAGAACCTGCCTCGTTGCCTGGCCTGCCCCCACCTGCCGAAGAACGAGGTCGAGCCCGACCTGGACGATTTCTCTCTCACCCTGATCGAGATGCGGCGCCATCGACGCGTGGCCTGCCATGCCCAAGGCGATTGCGACGACTGCCCCTATCTGCCCGAGAACTACGGCAAGCCGGTCCGCTTCCGGGTGATGGGCGTGGACGATTGGGGCGACAACGTCGCCGCCGAGCAGATTCGTCTCGCGCGATTCCATGAGTGGGAGGCTCGCCATGGCGCCGACTAAACCGCTCTTCATGTTGGACTCCAACATCCTCAGCGCGCTGGTCGAGCCCGAGGGGACGCCGCGGCGCGAGCTCTGCGAACAACGCCTGGCGCAGCTCGACGGCGACCTCGCGATCAGCGTCGTCGTCGACGCGGAAGCCCGAGCGGGATTCCGCAAGAGCCTGTCGATCCGCAAGGAAGCTCGATTCCTCGAGCTCAAGCGGCGCATGCGTGTCGAGTACATCGACCGGGACCTCGAGATCGCGGAGATCTACGCCATCGAGCGAGCCGCGCTTCTGCGCGCGGGGCTCCCCCTTTCCGAACTCGACACCTTCATCGTCGCCCATGCGATCGCGCTCGGCGCCACCCTGGTGAGCAATGATCGGTCGATGTCGCGCGTGGAACGGCTGAAGCTGGAGAACTGGCTGTTGCCGGCGCCCACGCGATCGCGGCTCCCCCCCGGTGCGGCCGAGCCGATGGCCGTCTATGCGGCGGGGCTGCGCCCCTGGACAGCGAGGGCCCCTCAAGCGCCGGGTGTCTGGATGACACATGCCGATATGGCCTCCTACGCGCATGCGCATGCACGATGAAGCGCCTCCCGGCGAGTGCGCTAAGCTCCCGCCCGTCCCCGGCGGTCGATCATCTTCAGCGCCGTCGGGGGCATTCGCTTCCCCCTCTCCGCCCCAAGGCGCCGCCCGCATGACCACCTCGCCGTCCTCCTCGTCGAACGAATCCTCGACTCCGCCGTCTCCACCGTCCCCGCTCGTCCTCCAAGGCTTCACGCCGCCGCTGTCCCTGCGCGACTTCAAACTCGCCGCCTTCGACATGGACTCGACGCTGATTTCGATCGAGTGCATCGACGAGATCGCCGCCGCCGCGGGGCGCAAGGACGAGGTCGCCGCGATCACCGAGGCCGCGATGCGCGGCGAGATCACCGATTTCAAGGACAGCCTGCGCCGCCGGCTGGCGCTGCTGAAGGGCGTGGGCGAGGACGCGCTGGCGCAGGTGCTGCGCGACCGTCTGCGCTTCAACCCGGGCGCGCGCGAGCTCTGCGCCGCGCTCAAGGCGGCCGGGCTGAAGCTGGTGCTGGTGTCGGGCGGCTTCACCTACTTCACGCGCTTCGTCGCGGCGGAACTGGGCATGGACTTCGTCCGCAGCAATGCGCTGGAGATCATCGACGGCCGGCTCACCGGCGGTCTGGTGATGCAGGACTGGGGCGACATCTGCGACGGCGAGGAAAAGCGCAAGATGATGCTGGCCTGCGCCGAGCGCATCGGCGCCACGCCCGCCCAGTGCATCGCCGTCGGCGACGGCGCCAACGACCTGCCGATGATGGGCGCCGCCGGCCTGTCGGTGGCCTACCACGCCAAGCCCAAGGTTCGCGAGCAGGCCATGGTCGCCATCAACGAAGGCGGCCTGGACCGTTTGCTCGAAATCCTGCGCTGAGACGCCCGGCTCGGGCGACATCTTCGCCGCGGGCCTCGTTCACGGTCTTGTAGCCGCGCGCCATCCCTGCCATGCTGATCGGGTTGACAGGGAGCAGCGATGCGAGAACAGCACGCGACGAGAACGGACGAACAGGCGTCCATCGACCATCTGCAGCGCGATGTGCTGGAGGCGGTGGCCCTGGGCAGACCGCTGGCCGCGGTCATGGACCTGCTGTGCCGCGGCGTGGAAGCGCTGGCGCCGGAGGTGCTCTGCTCGGTGTTGGCGGTCACGCCCGAGGGCGTCGTCCATCCGCTGGCCGCCCCCAGCCTGCCCACGGCCTACAGCGCCGCGCTGGACGGACTGCGGATCGGACCGGAAGTGGGCTCCTGCGGCACGGCGGCCTGGCGGCGCGAGGCGGTCGAGGTCACCGACATCGCCGACGACCCGCTCTGGCGCGACTTCCGCGATCTGGCCCTGGGCCACGGTCTGGCCGCCTGCTGGTCCACGCCCATCCTCACCGGCCATGACCAGGTGGTGGCGACCTTCGCGCTTTACTACCGTGAGCCGCGCGGCGCCGCCCCCTTTCACCGCCAGATGGTGCAGGCCTGCGCGCAGCTGTGCCAGATCGCCTTCATGCACGACCGCCACCAGCGCGAGATCGAGCGTCTGGCCTACTTCGACGGCGTCACCGGCCTGCCCAATCGCACCCTGCTGACGGACCGCGCCCGCCAGACCCTGCTGCTGGCCGGCCGCGCGGAAGCGCCCGTGGCGCTGCTGCTGCTGGACATCGACCGCTTCAAGACGGTCAACGACTCGCTCGGTCATGCGGTCGGCGACCAGGTGCTGCAGCACATCTCCGCGCGGCTGCTCCATGTGCTGCGTGACAGCGACACCCTGGCCCGCATCGGCGGCGACGAGTTCGTCGTCCTGCTGCCCGGCTGCGTGGCCGACGACGCGATGACCGTCGCCAACAAGCTGCGCGCGGCATTGGAGGCCCCCATCCCGCTGGATGGAAGCCACGCCCGCGTGCAGCTGACCTCCAGCATCGGCGTCTGCGCCTTCCCCCGCGACGGCACCGACCTTGATCAGCTGCTGAAGAACGCGGACATCGCGATGTACGAGGCCAAGCGCGCCGGCCGCGACTGCGCGCGCTTCTTCCTGCATGCGATGAACCAGGCCTTGGACGAGCGCTTGAACATCGAGACGGCGCTGCGACACGCGCTCTCGAACCAGCTGCTGCAGTTGCATTACCAGCCCAAGGTGCGGGTCGCCGATGGGCAGCTGGTGGGGGTGGAGGCGCTGCTGCGCTGGCAGGACGCGGAGCGCGGCTGGGTGCCGCCCGACCGCTTCATTCCGGTGGCCGAGGAGAGCGGCCTGATCAACGCGCTCGACGCCTGGGTGCTGGAGCAGGGGTGCGCGCAGCTGGCGCGCTGGCGCGCCGCGGGCGTCGAGGTGCCCACGCTGTCGGTCAACGTCTCCCCGCAGCGTTTCCATCAGGACGATGTCGCGGCCCATGCGCGCGCGGTGCTGGCCCGCTACAGCCTGGCGGCGCAAGACCTGACCCTGGAGGTCACCGAACGCCTGATGCTGGACGACACCAGTCGTCCGCGGGAGCAGCTGCAGCAGCTCAACGAGATGGGCGTGGGGGTGTCGGTCGACGACTTCGGCACCGGATATTCCAGCCTCAGCTACCTGAAGCGGCTGCCGGTGACCGAGCTCAAGCTCGACAAGAGTTTCGTGCGGGACCTGGAGCAAGACGCCGACGACCGCGCGCTGTCGAGCGCGGTCATCGGGATCGGGCGCTCGCTGGGGCTCAGCGTGGTCGCCGAGGGCGTGGAGACCGAGGGCCAGCGCGAGATCCTGCTGGGCATGGGCTGCGAGGCGGCGCAGGGATGGCTCTTCGGCAGGCCGATGGCGGCGGAATTCCTGGCGGAGTGGATACGGAGTCGATAAACCCGATCGCGCGGACCATCGACCGGGAGGAACGGATCACATGATCCGGGGACTGACCATCCCCTGTCTCCCCCAAGCCTCGCGAAGCAACTCATGGCGTCCATACCCTCCCCGTCTTCCCAGAACTCCTTGCCGTTGCTGCCCTCCTCGCCCCCTCCGGACGGGCCGCCTGCCGAGGACGCCTCGGCGGTCCCTCGAGAGGCCCTTGACGCGGATGCGCTGTCGGTGCTCAACGCGCTCTGGGATCCCATCGACGGGCAGGTGGACTTGCGCGACTGCTCTCCGGACGCGCTCAGCAAATTGATGCCATCGACGCTGTGCATTTGCAAGGAGGCCCGCTTCGTCGCTGTGCCGTCGCACTGTCCCGTCACGACGATCCACACGCTGCTGGTGGGACTGCCTTCGCTGGAGGCCTTGTTCACCTGGGATCCAGGGGAGTCGCAGCCCATCCGGTTGGTGCTCGGCCTTCACCTGAAGCTGATCATGGGGGACGTGGCCACCTTGTCTCGCACGATCGGTCCGAACGATGTACAACGCGTCGCTTGCCACGATCCTCGGTTGCCGATGGAGAAACTGTGCGTCCAGGCGCGCGACGTCGCATCGCGGCAGCGGCCGTCGCCTCCATGGACGCCATGTCCGGAGGACGGTTCACCGGTCTGGGAACTCCGTCAGCGACCGCTGTCCACCCTCCTCAACGCCCAAGTGTCCGCGACGCGCAATGCCGCGACGCGCAATGACGCCGTGGGCTATCGCCTCGCCACCTGGCAGCAAACCGAGCCGGCCAACTCCCGCCCCTCGTCGCCTGGGGCGAGCGTCGAAGCGCCGGTACTCCGGTCCGGCCGGCCTGGCCGGGCTGGCCGCGTTCGCAGCGCCGTTGGCTCCCTGTTGGCACGACTGCCCGCGTCGCTGCTTCGGCGGTAGAAGTCGGTATGAGCCGGTCGCGGCGCCTCAGCCAGCCGGATGCACCGGCCGCGGCGTGACGACGATGCCGTCCTCGTCCGCATAGAGCCAATCGCCAGGGCGGATCCAGACGCCCTCGATCTGCACCGGCACATCGGCCAGGCCCTGCTCGCGGCGCTCGGTCGGCATCGGGACATGGCCCAGCGCGAAGAGACCCACCGAGGCCGCGCGCAGTTCCTCAAGGTCGCGCACCGCGCCGTGGATCAGCAAGCCGGCCCAGCCGTTCCTCGCCGCGCTCACGGCCAAGTTGCCGCCCACCAGCGATCGCCGGAGCGAGCCGCCGCCGTCGACCACCAGCACGCGTCCCGCGCCGAAGCTCTCCACCGCCGCCTTCACCAGGGAGTTGTCGTCCAGGCAACGCACCGTCGCCACCGGTCCGGCGAAGCGCGGGAACGCGCCATAGCCGCGATACAGCGAGCCCGGCAGCCAGCGGGTGTCCCCGCTGCTGTCGGACTTGAGCGAATCGCACAGGTCGCAGGTGGAGAAGCGGATCGCGGGATTCGGACTCGTCATCAGGGGACTCCTGGAGCGTCGGATCAGAGGGGGGCCTGCACCTCGATGCGCTGCCCGTTGAACTCGACCACCTGACCGGCGCGGATCTTGGCGGTCTTGCGCAGCTCGACCTGGCCGTCGACGCGGACCTGGCCCTCTGAGACGAAGTGCCGCGCCTCGCCGCCGCTGCCGGTCAGCGCGGTGGCCTTGAGCAGCTTGTCGAGTTCAATGTAGTCGCCGCGCAGGGCGAAGGGAATCACGGGTGCAGACATGGGCGGATTGTCCGTCAGCCGGCGAGCCGCTTGCGCGCCGCCTCGCGGATGCCGGTCAGCGTGGCGCGGCTCGTCGACACGTCGGCGGACAGCTTCAGATGCAGCAGCGTCGGCAGCTGCGTCGCGACGGCCTGACGCAGCGCGGGTTCGACCTCTTCGGTGCGCTCGGCGCTGAAAGCCTGCCAGCCGAAGGCCCGCGCCATCGCGGCGAAGTCCGGGTTGTGCAGGTCGCTGCCGCTGACGCGGCCGGGGTACTCGCGCTCCTGGTGCATGCGGATGGTGCCGTAGGTGCCGTTGTCGACGACCACGCAGATCAGCCGCCGCGCGCCATGGGCCATCGCGGTGGCCATCTCCTGGCCGGTCATCAGGAAGTCGCCGTCTCCGGCGATGTTCACCACCCAGCGGTCTTGCTGAAGCAGACTGGCCGCGACCGCCGCCGGAAAGCCGTACCCCATCGCGCCGCTGGTGGGCGCGAGCTGGCTGCGCCCGCCCTGGTGCAGCGCGGTGTAGCGGTGGAAGCGATGCAGCCAGCCACTGTAGTTGCCGGCGCCATTGGTGAAGACGGTCTCCGCCGGCAGCAGCCGGTCGAACGTGCGGATCACCTCGGTCATGTCCATCGGCGACACGGGCTGTGCCTGCTGATTGCGCTGATAGTCCGCATGGGCCTCGCGGGTCCAGTCCAGCCAACCGAGCTCCTGCGCGCCGCCCGGCGGGCGCAACTGCTGCAGCGCCAGGGCGGCGGTGCTCATGCTGGACTGGATCATCTGGTCGGCGGCGTAGACGCGGCCCAGTTCCTCCGGCCCGGCGTGGATGTGGACCAGTTGCTGCGACGGGCGCGGCGCCTTCAGCAGCGTGTAGCCGCCGGTGGTCATCTCGCCCAGGCGCGGGCCGATGGCGATGATCAGATCCGCCTCGGACACGCGCTTGGCCAGCGCGGGATTGATGCCGATGCCGACGTCGCCGGCATACAGCGGATCACGGTTGTCGTACAGATCCTGGAAGCGGAAGGCGCAACCCACGGGAAGTTGCCACGCATGGGCAAAGTCCTGCAGCGCGGCCGTGGACTCGGCCGTCCAGCCGCCGCCTCCAGCGATGACGAAGGGCCGCTGTGCGGCCTCGAGCCGGGCCTGCAGCTCGACCAGATCCGATGGCGCCGGCCAGGCCACCGCGGGTTTCGCGCGCGGCAGCACCGGCGCCTCGGTCAACTCGGTGAGCATGTCCTCCGGCAACACCAGCACCACCGGCCCCGGCCGGCCCTGCATCGCGGTGTGGAAGGCGCGGGCGACGTACTCGGGCAGGCGGTCGGCGTCCTGGATCTCGCCGACCCACTTCGCCATGCCCAGCGTGCCGGGTCCGAACATCTGGCGGTAGTCGACCTCCTGGAAGGCTTCGCGATCGCGTTGATCACTGGCCACCTGGCCGATGAACAGGATCATCGGCGTGGAGTCCTGAAACGCCGTGTGCAGGCCGATGCTGGCGTTGGTCGCGCCAGGCCCGCGGGTCACGAAGCAGATACCCGGCCGGCCGCTGAGCTTGCCCTGAGCCTCGGCCATGAACGAAGCGCCGCCTTCCTGGCGGCAGGCGATGAAGCGGATGCGCTCGCGGTGCTCATGGAAGCCGTCGAGGACGGCGAGGAACGATTCCCCGGGGACGCCAAACACCGTGTCGACGCCCTGCTCGATCAGGGCTTCGACGAGGACGTGGCCGGCGGAACGCGCGCCGGCTCGCTGAGGGCTGCTGTTCATGGCGGACGACTGTAGCGAGCGCATCCGTTCACGCAAGCGGGATGCGCCCAGGGTCAAGTCTTGCGCACCACGCTCGCCGCCCCGATGCCCATCAGCAGCGCGAGCGACGCGCCCCAGAACACGCCGTTGCTCCAGTGCCGGTCCATCATCGCGCCGAAGATGGGCGCGGCCGTCGCGAAGCCCACGTCCAGCCCTGAGTACACCGTCCCGTACACGCGCCCCGTCGCCCCCGGCGGCGCCGCGCGCTTGATCAGCATGTCGCGCGAAGGCCCCGCCAGACCGGTACCGAAACCGGCCGTCGCGGCCGCCACCAGGGCCAGGCTCGCGGGCAGCCAACCGGTGGCGGTGAGCGCCAGCAGCGCCGCCGCGGCCGCCATCGCGCAGGCGATGTTGCGCTCCAGGTTCTGCGACTTCGCCACCAGGAAGCCGCCGACGATCATCCCCGCCGCGCCCGCCAGCATGTAGCCGGTCACCACGAAGGCGGTGCTCGCCAGGCCCAGCCCGTACATCGCCGACAGCGCCGGCGACGAGAAGCTCTGGATCGCGCTCAGCGCCGCGGTCGTGAAGAAGAAGAACGAGAAGCACAGCCACACCGAGGGCAGCTTGAGGAAGGCCATCGGATGCTCGTCCACCGCCGCCTTGGCCGCACCGGCCTTCTCATGACCCCAGGCCCCCTGCCGGTCGTCGATCGCGTCGCGCTTGAACGCCAGCAGCGCGATCACCAGCAGCGCCCACATCGCCGTGGCCGCATAGCCGTAACGCCAGTTCCCGGTGGTCTCGTGCACCGAGACCAGCAGCACCGGCGCCAGCGCCCAGCCCAGGTTGCCGGTGATGCCATGCACCGAGAACGCATGCCCCAGCCGCTGCTGCGACACGCGCTTGTTCAGGATGGTGAAGTCCACCGGGTGGAAGGGCGAGTTGCCCAGCCCCGCCAGCGCCGCCGCCAGCGCCAGCCCGGTGAAGCCCTGCGCGCTCCCCGCCGCCAGCGAGGCCAGCACGAAACAGCTCAGCGCCACGAACAGCACCGGCCGCGCGCCGGTCTTGTCGACCAGGAAGCCCGACAGCGCCTGCCCTACGCCCGAGATGACGAAGAAGATCGTCACCAGCAGCCCCAGCTCCGAGTAGCTCAGGCCGAATTCCCGCATGAAGACGGGGAACAGCGGCGGCAGCAGCATGTGGAAGAAGTGGGAGGTGCCGTGGGCCAGACCGATCAGGCTGATGGTCTGGATGTCTCGCTTGGCGCTCTGCTCGGCGCTGAGCCCGAGGGCGGCGCCGGTGGCGGTGGTGGTGGCGGTGTTCATGGCCGACATGGTGACAGGGCCGCCGCGACGGAATTACGATAGCCGGACAACTTCTGTCGAGTTTCAGCCATGACCCGCCCACCCGCCTCACGTGCCAGCGTGCCGCCGCTGGATCCGCGCCGCTTCGCCCCCAGCGCGCAGCGGCCGGTGCGCGCCAAGTCCCGCAGCATGGCCGGCGACATGGACATCCAGGCCCACTTCCACGTCTGGGGCCAGCTGGTGTTCTCGGTGTCCGGCGTCGTGCGGGTGAGCACCGATCGGGCGACCTTCCTGGTGCCGCCCTCGCGCGCCGTGTGGATCCCCGCCGGCGTGGTGCACGCCGTCACCGCGGTGGAGCGCTGCGAGCTGCGCACCCTCTACCTGCTGACGCCGCCCGACGATGCCGAGATCTGGCATGAGAACCGGGTGCTGGAGGTCTCGCCGCTGCTGCGCGAGCTGGTCGTGCAGCTGGCCCGCGACGAGATCGAGCCCGGCGACCCGGTCTCCGATCGCGAGGTCTGGATCGGCAAGCTCATCCTGGACGAGATCCACCGCGCCCGCAGCCTGCAGCTGGGCGTGGCGCTGCCGGCGGACAAGCGGCTGCGCCGGCTCTGCGAGGCGGTGCTGGCCGAGCCCATGCGTCACGCCACCCTGGACGACTGGGCGGCCGAGGTCGGCGCCAGCGCGCGCACCGTGTCGCGGCTGTTCCGGCAGGAGCTGGGCAGCAGCTATGCCCAATGGCGGCAGCAGGCGCTGCTGGCCGAGGCGCTGCGGCTGGCGGCGCAGAAGAAGCCCATGCAGCTGATCGCCGCCGAGCTGGGCTATGCCAGCGCCAGCGCCTTCACCGCCATGGTCACCCGCACGGTGGGCATGCCGCCGAGCCGGTTTTTCGGCCAGGGCTGAAAGCGCCCCTGCCCGCCTCCCTACAATCCCGCCCCTATGGACCAGGTTCTCTACGACTTCGACCGCCAGGACGCGGAAGGCGCCACCTGCACCGCCCATGCCTGGGCCAAGGTGCCGGCGCCGCTGACCGCCGCCCAGCGCCACCAACTGAAGGCCCGCGCCGCCGAGCTGCTCAAGGCCAAGGGGGCCGTGCTGGTCGCCCATTACTACGTCGACGGCGACTTGCAGGACCTGGCCCAGGAGACCGGCGGCATCGTGTCGGACTCGCTGGAGATGGCGCGCTTCGGGCGCGATCACGCGGCGCAGACCCTGGTCGTCGCCGGCGTGAAGTTCATGGGCGAGAGCGCCAAGATCCTCAGCCCCGAGAAGCGCGTGCTGATGCCCGATCTGGACGCGACCTGCTCGCTGGACCTGGGCTGCCCGGCCGAGGACTTCAACGCCTTCTGCGACGCGAATCCCGATCGCACCGTGGTCGTCTACGCCAACACCAGCGCGGCGGTGAAGGCGCGCGCGGACTGGATGGTGACGAGTTCCTGCGCGCTGGAGATCGTGTCCGAGCTCAAGGCCCGCGGCGAGAAGATCCTGTGGGCGCCCGACCGCCACCTGGGCCGCTACATCCAGGAGCAGACCGGCGCCGACATGCTGATGTGGAACGGCGCCTGCATCGTCCACGACGAGTTCAAGGGCCTGGAGCTGGAGCTGCTGCGCAACGAGCATCCCGACGCGATGATCCTGGTCCATCCGGAATCGCCGGCCTCGGTCGTGGCGCAGGCGGACGTGGTGGGCTCGACCTCGGCGCTGATCAAGGCGGTGGTCGAGGGCAAGGCGCGTGAATACGTCGTCGCCACCGACAAGGGCATCCTGCATGCGATGCGACAGCTCGCGCCGGGCAAGGTGCTGATCGAGGCCCCCACCGCCGGCAACAGCGCCAGCTGCAAGAGCTGCGCGCACTGCCCATGGATGGCGATGAACGGCCTGCAAGGCATCGTCGATTGCCTGGAGCGCGGCACGGGCGAGATCCTCGTCGAGGAGCCGACCCGCGCCAAGGCGCTGTCGTGCATCGAGCGCATGCTGGACTTCACCGCGGCGCTCAAGGCGAAGAAAGCCGGCCAGGCCGCCGGCTCGATGGTGCCGGGCATCGGCGCGGCCTGAATCCCCACCCTCCGCCCCCGCGTGAACGAGTGTTCGCGGGGGCTTCTCATTTGCGCGTCCCGGGGCCTATGCTGTGCCCCATTCCCCGACATCCGCAGGACGACGCGCCATGGACTTCACCTCGCTCTACAACCATCACGAACGCGAAGTCTTCGCCGCGGTCATGGACACCGCCCCGCAGTTTCCCGAGATCCATCGCGACTCCGAGCTGCTGGCCGACGTGGCCTGTGTCGCGCTCAACCGCCTGCCGCCGCGCTACATCCGGCATGCGGTGGACTACTCGTTCTACCTGACCGAGCAGGAGCGGCTGGACGTCGACGCCGCGATCAAGGAAGCGGTCGGTTACGCCTTCAACTTCGTGCAGGCCCGCAGCGTGCTGCGCTCCAAGCAGCGCTGAGGGACGCCGAAGCGTCCCGCGCTCAGCGGGTCAGCGGGTATCGCCGTTGCGCACCAGCACCGTCGGCAGGCTGGCCGGCAGCGTCCGCGGATAGTCGCGGCTGTAATGCAGCCCGCGGCTCTCGTGCCGCAGCAGCGCCGAGCGCACGATCAGCTCCGCGCAATCGACCAGGTTGCGCAGCTCCAGCAGGTCGCGGCTGACGCGGAAGTTGGCGTAGTAGTCGTCGATCTCGGCGCGCAGCAGGTCGATGCGGTGCAGCGCGCGCTGCAGCCGCTTGGTCGTGCGCACGATGCCGACGTAGTTCCACATCAGCAGACGCAGCTCGTCCCAGTTGTGGGCGATGACGACCTGCTCGTCCGCGTCCTCGACCTGGCTCTCGTCCCAGCCCGGCAGCGGCGCCGCGTCCTGCGTCGGCTGCGACAGGATGTCGGTGGCGCAGGTGCGGCCCAGCACCACGCATTCCAGCAGCGAGTTGCTCGCCAGCCGGTTGGCGCCGTGCAAGCCCGAGTAGGCCGTCTCGCCCACCGTGTAGAGGCCCGGCAGATCGGCGCGGCCATGCAGGTCCGACACCACGCCGCCGCAGGTGAAATGCACGGCAGGCACGACCGGGATCGGCTGGCGCGCGATGTCGATGCCCAGCGCCAGGCAACGCGCGTGCACGGTCGGGAAGTGCTCCTTCAGGAAGTCCTCGCCCAGGTGCGTCGCGTCCAGCCAGACGTGGTCCAGGCCGTGCTTCTTCATCTCGAAGTCGATCGCGCGGGCGACGACATCACGCGGGGCCAGCTCCATGCGCTCGTCGTGCGCGGCCATGAAGCGCGTGCCGTCCGGCAGCTTCAGATGACCGCCCTCGCCGCGCAGCGCCTCGGTGATCAGGAAGCTGCGCTCCTGCGGGTGGTACAGGCAGGTGGGGTGGAACTGGATGAACTCCATGTTGGCGATGCGGCAGCCCGCGCGCCAAGCCATGGCGATGCCGTCGCCGGTGGAGGTGTCCGGATTGGTCGTGTAGCGATAGACCTTGCCCGCGCCGCCGGTGGCCATCACGACCGCGCGCGCGGCGATGGTCTCGACCCGGCCCGCGTCCATGTCCAGCGCGTACAGGCCGTAGCAGCGCGACTGCTCGTGGCGCTGCACATGGCGCGAGGTGATCAGATCCAGCGCCATCCAGCGCTCGCGCAGCTCGATGTTGGGATGCGCCTGGGCCTTGGTCAGCAGCGCGTCATGGATGGCCTTGCCGGTGGCGTCGGCCGCATGGGCGATGCGGCGCACCGCATGGCCGCCCTCGCGCGTCAGGTGCAGGCCCAGCGGGCCCTGCTCGTCCGGCGTGAACGGGACGCCCTGATCGACCAGCCAGCCCACCGCGTCGGCGCTGCGCTCGGCGATGAAGCGGGCGGCGATCTCGTCGACCAGCCCGGCGCCGGCGTCCTGCGTGTCGCGCACATGGCTCTCGATGCTGTCGTCAGACCCCAGCACGCCCACGATGCCGCCCTGCGCCCAGGCGGTGGCGGCCTCGTGCAGCTCGCGCTTGGCCAGCACGATGACCGGCACCTGCTCGGCCAGATGCAAGGCCACGGTCAATCCGGCCAGGCCGGCACCCACGATCACGACCGGGGCCCCGGTGGAAGGGCTCGTAGCGGTCCGCACAGCTGCTGTCATCGTCATCGCCTCGTCATCGAGGCGTCATCGCTTGGAAGTGGCGATTCTAAGGACGGACGTGAAGCGCTCGGTTCCGAACGGGTTCCATGCGGTCGCCCCGCGCATCAGGCGGGCGGCGGGACGGGTGGCGCATCGGCCGCGAGCGCCTTCAAGGCCTCGATCAGTTGCCCCTGTTCATGAGCCTTGTCGTAGAAGCCGTCAGCGCCGTGGCGCTCGCACAGCGCGCGATAGAAGTCCGGGTCGCGGCTGCTGAGCACGAACAGCTTGCCGGTGTAGCCCTCGCCGCGCGCGCGGCTCAACACATGCATGCCGGAGCCGCCCTGCAGATTGAGATCCACCAGCACCACGTCCGGCTTCAAGGCCGCGATCGCGGCGACCGCGTCATCCTCGCGGTCCGCATAACCGACGACGGTCACGAACTTGAGCTCGTCGAACAGCCGCAGGAACTGCTGGCGAATGAACTCCGAATCCTCCACGAGCAAGACCCGCATGCTCGTCCCTCCTCACCTGACCGGCCCCCGCCGGCGACGAGGCATTCTGGCGCGCGAGGCAATCACTCGTCGACGCCAGGGATGTCGAGATGGCAACGGGGCGTATCAACCGCCCCACGCCGGGCCTGCCATGCCCGCCTGTGCGACGACGCGTCGTGCGAGCCTCAGAGCAGCACGGCCGCGGCGGCCGTGCACACGCCGCCCACGCCGGCAGCGGAGGCCAGGAAGGTGACGTCGCGTCGCTCGCTGTCGCCCTTCCAGGCCATCAGGGCCACGGCGGCCAAAGTCGCGGTGAACAGGAGTCCGGCGATCACCGGCGTGCTGAGCCATTCCACGGTCGTTCCTCGATCCGATTGACGAATGGCCGCAGTGTGGGTGTCACGCGGCGCCCGGCCAAGGTCGACTTTCGAGCCCGGCGCTTCGGCTTTGACGACGCCGCCGCGGACAGCGGCGACGCCCATCCTCCTGCTCGATCAACCGCGCGTGACGGTCTTGGGTTCGAGGAAGGCCTCCAGGCCCGCGATACCGAACTCGCGCCCTTGCCCCGACTGCTTGACGCCGCCGAACGGCGCCAGCAGATCCGGCGCGACGCGGTTGATCAGCACCGTGCCCGCCTGCAAGCGCGCGGCCACGCGGGTGGCGCGGAAGCTGTCGGTCGAGAACACGTAGGCCTGCAGTCCGTAGGGCGAGTCGTTGGCGATCGCGACGGCCTCGTCCTCCGAGTCGACCGCGATGATCGACAGCACCGGGCCGAAGATTTCCTCGCGGGCGATGTCCATGTCGTTGCGGACGTCGGCGAAGACGGTGGGCCGCACGAACCAGCCGCGGCTCAAGCCTTGAGGGCGGCCCTCGCCGCCGGCGATCAGGGTCGCGCCCTGCTCGATGCCGCGACGGATGAAGTGCTGGATGCGGTCGAACTGCGCGCGGCCGACCATGGGCCCGATCATGGTCGCCGGATCGGCCGGATCGCCGACGCGCAGCGCCTCGACGGCGGCCTTCACTCGCTCGATCGCCTCGCCCATCCGGGCGCGCGGGACCAGCAGCCGCGTGCCGGCGACGCAGGCCTGGCCGCTGTTCATGAAGGCCGTGCCGATGGCCAGCGGGATCGCCGATGAGAGGTCCGCGTCGTCCAGCACCAGCGAGGCCGATTTGCCGGTCAGCGCCAGGCTCACCCGCTTCATCGTGTCCACCGCGGCGCGCGCGATCAGCTTGCCGGTGGGCGTCGAGCCCGTGAAGGAGAGCTTCGCCACGTCCGGATGCGTGCCCAGCTCCGCACCGGCGTCGATGCCGCGCCCGGTGATCACGTTGACGATCCCGGGCGGCAGGTCGGCCTGGTGCAGCGCGCGGGTGAAGACCTCGGCCTGCAGCGGGCTGAGCTCGCTGGGCTTGATGACGCTGGCGCAGCCGGCGGCGATCGCGGCGGACAGCTTGCTGGCCATGGTGCCGGCGGTCGCGTTCCAGGGCGCGAAGAGGCCGCTCACGCCGACCGGTTCCATCAGCAGCGTGGAGACGCCGTCCAATCCGGCCGGCCGCTCGAAGGCATAGGTGGGCAGCAAGCGCGCGGCGTCGCCGAAGCATTGCGCGGCGAAGTTGGCCACCCACTGCGAGCGGGCGACCGGGCCGCCGTACTCCTGGATGGTCGCGTCGCGGATCTCGTCGGCATGGGCCAGCATGGACACCTGCAGACGCTCGAGCAGCGCGATGCGCTCGGCCTTGGTCGTCTTGCCGAAGCCGGGCTGGGCCTGCTTGGCGGCGGCGATGGCGCGGCGCGCGTCCTCACGGTCGGCGAGCCGTGCGCGGCCGATGACTTCCTCGGTGGCGGGGCTGACGATGTCGACGACCTCCTCGCCCACGGTGGGGACGAAACGGCCGTCGATGTAGCTCTGGTCGACATTCCACATGATTCGCTTCCTTTGCACCGGCCGCGCCGGGAGGGTTGAGGGCCGATGTCAGCGGGAATGCCGCTCGGCCGGTGTCGCCAATGTAGGAAGCCGGCGCTCGCGCGATAAGCCATACAAAGGTAGATGCGTCGTCCCGAAAATCGAAACGGTAGGATGGCGTCCGTTCCGATCAGCGAAACGCGTCAACAACACGCAGCAACGAGGCCCGCCATGCAGAAGGACAGCCTGACCGAGTTCGAAGTGGTGCTCGCCGTCGCGCGGCGGCAGGGGTTCCGGCCAGCGGCGGTGGAGCTGGAGATGTCGACCTCCGCGGTGAGCAATGCAGTGGCGGGGCTGGAAGCGCGCATGGGCGTGCGGCTGTTCCATCGCACGACGCGCAGCGTGTCGCTGACCGAAGCGGGCCGCGCCTTCGTCGACCGCATCGCGCCGGCGGTGACGCAGATCCAGGAGGCGGTCGCGGCGGCCGGCGACCGCGCGGGTCCGCCGAGCGGGACGTTGCGGATCAACAGCTCGCTGGGCGCGGCGCTGATGGTGTTCCAGCCGGTGCTGGCGGAGTTCCTACGCCGCCATCCTGGCGTGACGCTGGACATCGTGACCGAGGGCCGGATGGTGGACATCGTCGCGGACGGCTTCGATGCGGGACTGCGGCTCGCGACGCAGGTGCCGCGCGACATGATCCGCGTGCAGATCGGCCGGCCGCTGCGGCTGACGGTGGTCGGGACACCGGACTACTTCGAGCGCCACGGAACGCCGCTCAAGCCGGCGGATCTGGCGCATCACGCCTGCCTGCGGGCGCGCATGCCCAGCGGGCTGCCCTCGCCCTGGGAGTTCCTGAAGAGCAAGCGCGCCAAGAGCGCGTCGTCGGTCTCGGTGGACGTGCCGGGGCCGATGGTGCTGGACTCGGCGCTGCTGATGCTGGAGGGTGCGCGGGCGGGACTGGGGCTCGCGCAGGTGGCGCAGTGGTACGTCGAAGCCGACGTGGCGGCCGGTCGGCTGGTCCGGGTGCTCGACGACTGGGCCGCGCCCTTGCCGGCGCTATGCCTGTACTACTCCGGGCATCGGCATGTCCCGGCGGGCTTGAGGGCGTTGATTGAGTTGATTCATGAGACCAAGGCTGGCTGAATGCGTTGACCGAGTGAAGTCCCCCCCAAGTCCCCTCACCTATTGCTCTCGGCGTTGAGTCCTCGATATTTGGCCCGGCCCGCCGCTGCCCTGAGCGCCTCCTGCAATTGAAGCGACCGTCGCAAGATCGCTTCGGAGTCGCGACGGCTGAATTGCCAATCGATCTCGTAGTCGGCGTCGTTTCGACGGTGGCGAAGGGATTCGAGCTCCATGGCGATGGAGCGGTCGCCCTGCTTGAGGAAGTACTCGGCGGTCAGCCGGTGGACCTCCGAGCTTCTGTTTCTCAAACCCGCGAGACGCCTCGCGATCAGAAAGACGCCGTAGTAGGCGCGGGAAGCGGAGCTCCGAGCACTGGCTTCATCGCGCTCCTGCAACAGCCGCCGAGCAACGGCCAGGAAGTCTCCGGGATCGAATGCGGTCATGATGTCTGCTCACTTGATCAGATGACGATCCTCGAAGGGCCCGGAGCGCGAGTAGACCAAGTAGCACGGCCACATCGCATCCAGATGCGGGATCGCCCACACCGACTCGTAGAACCGATCGTTGTCGGCGCCTTCGAGAACTTCCTCGTGCGTGAATCCCCAGACGCGGAAGACCAGCTTCGGGTTCTCGAACTCCGGGTCTTCAGAAGCGCGGATGCTGATCTGGCGTCCTTTGAAGAACTCGGCCAGATGCGCGTCGAAGCGCTCCCATGCCTCGCGGCTCAGCACCGGCTTCCGGCCGACGAACCAATCGATGATGTCGTCATAGTCCTCGGTGCCCCGCAGGACCTCCAGGTTGTAGGGCCACTCCGCCGGCGAGCAGAGCGAGTTGCAGGCATTGAAAAGATACGGCGCCTGCGATTTGCTGTGCACCCACACCGGCGCCGCAGTCTCCCAGTCCGCCGCCATCGCACCCTGCAAGACCGGGCTCAACGTCTTGCTCTCGTCGACTCTCTTCAACATCTGGACCCCTTTCGCTCACCGACACCCCGTCGATGCAAGGCGCCCATTCTCGAAATTCGTGCCTCGTCTGCCATGACTCAAAGCTGTGGTCGGCGGGGGAGTCGCGGAGGGCCATCCGAAGGGGGATTCCACCCCTGCCCCGCAGCCTCGCCCCCCATTCCCCCGATTGACATCCCCCGCGCGGGTGACGAAGCTCCCCCGTCATGGACTGGTTCTACGGCCCGATGGTGCAGATGCATGCGCTGCTCGCGTGGTGCAGCGTGGGGCTCTTCGTCGCCCGAGGGCTCGCCCATCAGTTCGGCGCGCAATGGGTGATGGACGAGCGCCTGCGCACGCTGGTCTTCAGCAGCCATCTGCTGATCGTCGTGTCGGGCATCTGCCTGTGGGGCGCGCTCCACCACGACCCGCGCTACGAGCCCTGGATGACGGCCAAGTTCATCGCGCTCGGGCTCTACTTCGCGATCGGCCATTGGGCGCTGGGCCGCGGAGAGTTCCGCGTCATCGGCTATCTGCTGGCGCTCCTCGCGCTGGGCTACGTGGCGGCGGTGTCGGTGACGCGCCAGGTCTTGCTCGGGTTCTGAGCCCACGCCGCGCGACCGCCTCGCGAGCCACGACGCGACTCGCGACGCGGTCTTGACGCCATCCGCGGAGGACGGGCGTAGCATCGCCCGATGACCTCGCCCTTCTCCTCCAAGCCCATCCACGAGGCCGCCCAGCGCGGCTACACCAGCGCTTCCGACAACTACCAGCGCGGCCGCCCCGAGTACCCCGAGGCGCTCACCGCCTGGATGAGCGGCACGCTGGGCGTGACGGCGGGATCGCGCGTCGTGGACCTGGGCGCGGGGACCGGCAAGTTCACCAAGCTGCTGGCGTGCACCGGCGCGGCGGTGACGGCCGTGGAGCCGGTCGACGCGATGCGGGCGCGGCTCTCGGAGAGTCTTCCCGGCGTGAGCGCCCTCGCCGGCTCCGCCGAGGCGATCCCGCTGGCGGACGAGTCCGTCGACCTCGTGATCTGTGCGCAGGCCTTCCACTGGTTCGCCAACGCCCAGGCGCTCGTCGAGATGCACCGCGTGCTGCGACCCGGCGGGCGGCTGGGGCTGGTCTGGAACGTGCGGGACGAGTCGCACGACTGGGTCGCCGCGATCACCGAGATCATCACGCCCTACGAGGGCGACGCGCCGCGCTTCTACACGGGCAAGTGGAAGCGGCCCTTCGAGGATCAGACGCTGTTCGGGCCGCTGACGCGGACGGTGTTCCCGCACAGCCATGTGGGCAGCTTCGATCAGGTGGTCATCGACCGCATCCTGTCGGTGAGCTTCATCGCGGCGCTGCCGCAGGCCGAGCAGCGCTCGATCGAGCAACGGTTGCGCGCGCTGCGGGATCGCTTCCCCGAGCTGCGAGCCGAGACCATCGCCTTCCCTTACGCGACCGAGGCCTGGCTGGCGGAGCGGCTCGGCGCCGCGTGATCACGTCAATCGCGCGCTGATCACGGGATGTAAGCCGGCGCGCGCGACACGGCGCAGCGCATGCCGGTGAGCCGACTCGCCAGGAAGGCGGACACGCGCATCGCGTAGTCCTCCGGGGCGTAGCTCGACAGGTCCACGTGCGCGGCGCCCGGGACCAGCCACAGCGACTTGGGCTCGAGCGCGGCGTCGAAGATGCGCCGCGTCTCGGCGGCGGTGGTGTGCCGGTCGTTGGCGCCGGAGATCATCAGCAGCGGCGCGTGCAGATCGGCGACGCGATCAATAGGCCGCAGCTGCTGCGTGGCGATGCCCAGCTGCATCGGGAACTGCGCCAGCAACAGCGGCGCGAGCGCCCCGCCCCATTCGCCCAGATGCAGCTTGAGGCGGTCCGAGACCGCCTCGTCGATGGTCGGGTACATGGACTCGAGGACGACGGCGTCCAGCGGCGGTCGGTCCTTGGCCAGCACCGTCGAGGCCGCGCCCAGCGACACGCCGATGACGGCGCGTCGCTCGCAAGGGGCGTGGCGATCGATGAAGTCCAGGGCGGCGATGACGGCTTCCGATTCACGCAGGCCGAAGGTGATGGCGGCGCCGCCGCTCTCGCCGTGGCTGGGGAGGTCGATCAGCAGCGTGCCGCGGCCCTGCCGATGCAGCCACAGCTCGCGCTGCAGCATCTGGCGGCGATCGCTGCGCAGACCGTGCAGCAGAAGCACGGCGCCTTGGCCGGGACGGCCCGGGCTCCACCAGCCGGAGACATGGACGTCATCGGCGGTGAGCAGCTCGATCTGGCGTGCCTGGAGGGCGGCGGGCGGGAGGCCGATGTCGCGGAAGGCGGGCGCGGCGAGTTGCTTCGCGGAGAACCAGAGGATCGCGAAAGCCGCCGCGACGAGCACGGCGAGCGCCGCCAGAAAGCGTACCGCTCGCCGCATCGATCAGCCGACCAGCTTCCAGCCGGATTGCCAGAGCTGGCGGACGGCGGCGGCGCACAGCGCGCGGCGGAGTTCGGCGGGACGTGCGCCGGGTCGGCCAGGCTGCGCCTTGCCCAGCCACTGCGGGCCGACCTCGCGGGACACGCGCGCCTGACCGTGGCGATCGGCGCGCAGCAGCGCGAGGCGCCAGGGCGCGTTGAGCTTGTCGGCTTGCGCCTCGTCGGCGAGGACGCCGATCCAGTCGTCGCCGTGGACGCGATGGGCGGCCTTGATCAGCTCGATGTCGGAGGGGAAGCGAGAGAACTCGGCGACGGGCTCGCCCCAGGGGTCGCGCAAGACGTGGGCGACGGGAGCGGCCGCGGTGGAAGCGCGAGCGAGACGACGGCGCGAGAGCAGCGAGTCGAACTGAGCGAGACGAGCGGACATGAAAAAACTCCGAGAGCCCACAGAGATCACCGGCGTTTGCCGGCCCGGGGGCAGTCGGAGCCGCAACGCTTTAGCCGCATTTGTTGATCGCCCGCAAGTAGTTGGTAAATCGGCGATGGCGCTGTCGGGTGGGAGCTGGTCCCGTCGAAGGCCGGAGCGGATTTAACCACAGGGGTGCTGGAGCAGTCCACGCCAGGCGGGCGGTGTTCGCGCGTGAGATGTGCGGTGGAGCACGGTCGGGGCGGTCTCGTCCGGAGGGCCTCGAAAGCTCGGCTAGAATCGTCCGCTGACGGGCCTCCTCGCATGGAAGCGCGGCCAACCGGGTCAGGTGGGGAACCAAGCAGCCCTAACCGTTGTGACCAGTGCCGAGGGTAAGGCTCGTCAACCTTCTTTCCTTTTCCCCAGTGTTCATGCGGGATCCCAGTGTTTATCGGGGTTCCAAGCATCCGACTGTGTACCGATGGTGTGTAACTTCAGGGTCCGCTCATGACGAAAGTGAGCGAAGACATGAAGCGAGCCACGGGGGTCCAAAAGCGGCCCGGTAGCACGTCCTGGCACTGGGGCATCAAAGTCCCAAGCGACCTCAAGCACCTCTACGCGGGCCAGTGGGCACATCGCTGCTCCCTTGAGACCGCCGACCTCCGCGACGCCAACACCAAGGCCGCAGGCCTTCGGGCAGAGTGGATGGACCGCTTCAAGCGCCAGCGCGAGGCTCGCGAGGCGAGCAAGCAAGCACCCGTGCCGGTGAAGCTCACTGCTGCGTTGATCAAGGAAGCGTGCGACCTTACGCGCGCGGCTCGCATGCGCTGCCTTGTCTGCACCTGAATTCGTCTTCGTCTTGCGTGGCATTCATGCTCCTTATCGACATGCTATGCCTCACACACGAATTTACTGACAGACCCGTTGATGACTGCAGCGCCTAGAACGCCGACGACACCAATCAACGCAACGGCTATTGCGATCCGCCCAGTGGGTGCAGACGACGTTGGAAGAGGTGTCGGATCTAGCGGTGGCACGGGCGCCTGAGGCGCACGTTTTCCTCGGTCCACCTCCACACTGATCTCTCCCAATGTTCGCGCGATGTCACGATCAAAAGCCGCACGGTCATCGCCGTCCACGATTCGAGATTCCTGTGGTTGGCGAATATATTGGTCGCGAGCTTGCGCGTCGGGAGAAGCGACAATTGATAAGGAAATTGGTTCCGGAGTCGTCCCGCAGCGAATGGGTTCAGAGGCGCTGTCAGACTATTTGCCGAGAGCTTCGTGTACTTGCGAAGGAAGTGGAAAAGTTGAGTTTGCCACTGCTTTTTGGAAATGGAGATTTCCCAGAAGCGGAACGATTCGTCGCCATTCAACCGGCTATCAATATTGATACATTTGTTGCCTTCATAAATATCTGCCAACGGTGTTTTGTAGAATCCATCGATCGATACGCTAAGACTGCTGGATTGAGCAACTATTTCTGGACAACGATCAAATCGACGTACCCGAACCTTTGGGAAGCTCTTCAGCGAATTAGGGTATATCGCAACAATGATTTGCACCTGGAGTTAAATCCGACCGTCCAAGCGGAGCTGGCGCGTTATCTCGATCAAGATCTGGAAGGGCGCCGTTTGACGCAAATCAAAGAGCCATGGTTCGCGCTTCAACAAGCGGTCCTTGACGAGTTGATGCTGAGCATTCAATACGAACTCGCTCGTCACAGTTAATTGCTGATACCATCGGCGCTGCGGACTCGGACTGTGTACCGACACGTCCACCTCATCGGCCAGAACCCCGATGAACACTGGGTTCTCGCCGTTCACCGGGGAGGGTAAGGCTCGTCAACCTCATTCAAGTGAAGAACCGCCGGGAGGCGGTTTTTTGCTTTCTGGCCCCGGTGAATGCCGACCGCGTCAGGCAGCAGATTCCCGCGCCGCTTCATCCGCGGGAAACAA
>NZ_JBCNLU010000011.1:0-163897 GCF_039595295.1 Roseateles sp. | reverse complement strand
CCCAGGCGAGAAATACACTGGGACGCGGCCATGGCTGCCCCCTGCGAAAGTGAGTCTCGACAACTTCAACTTAGCAGGTGCGGCACCTGGCCGCGTCTCGTTCTTCCCCGCACATCGGCGAAGAACCCAAAAAAAGGGCCACGAGTGATCGTGGCCCTTCTGCATTCCGCTTCGACGGATCCTGATCACCCCACCCACTTCCGCGCATTGCGGAACATCCGCATCCACGGGCTCAACTCGCCCTTGTCGCCGCCCGTCCAGCTCATCTGCACATTGCGGAACACCCGCTCCGGATGCGGCATCAGCGCCGTGAATCGGCCATCCGCCGTCGTCACCGCGGTCAACCCCTGCGGGCTGCCGTTCGGGTTCAGCGGGTACTGCTCCGTCGGTTGGCCGTTGCCATCGACATACCGCATCGCCCGCAACACCTGCGCCGGATCGCCACGCTGCGAGAAGTCCGCGAAGCCCTCGCCGTGCGCGACCGCGATCGGCAAGCGGCTGCCGGCCATCCCGGTGAAGAAGATGCTCGGCGATTCAACGATCTCGACCTGCGCCAGACGCGCCTCGAATTGCTCGCTGCGATTGCGCACGAACTTGGGCCAGTGCTCCGCGCCCGGGATCATCGGCGACAGCGCCGCCAGCATCTGGCAGCCGTTGCACACGCCCAGCGCGAAGCTGTCCGGCCGCGCAAAGAAGGCCTCGAAGGCCGCCTTCAGCACCGGGTTGAACAGAATCGATCGCGCCCAGCCCTCGCCCGCGCCCAGCGTGTCGCCGTAACTGAAACCGCCGCAGGCGATGAAGCCCTTGAAGTCCGTCAGGTCGACCGCGCCGGCCTGCAGGTCGCTCATGTGCACGTCATACGCGTCGAAGCCGGCCTGCGCCATCGCGTAGGACATCTCCACATGCGAGTTGACGCCCTGCTCGCGCAGGATCGCGACCTTCGGGCGCACGCCGCTGGCGATGTACGGAGCCGCGACGTCTTCCTTCACGTCGAAGGACGGCAGCCAATGCAGGCCCGCATCCGGCGTCGACGCCAGCGCGTGCTCCTGATCCGCGCAGGCCGGGTTGTCGCGGTCGCGGGCGATGCGCCACGAGACCTGATCCCATTCCTGCTGCAGCTCGTTCAGCGGCGCGGCGAAGACCTTCTTGGCGTCGCGCCAGACCTCGGCCTGCTTCGTCTCGTTGGTCTTGCCGACCACGTGACTCAGCTTGGACAGACCATGCGCGCGCAGCGTCTGCAGCACCGCGTCGCGGTCGCCCGTGGCGACTTGCAGCAGCGCGCCCAGTTCCTCGTTGAACAGCGCCTTCAGCGTCAGCTCGTCACGGCGGCCGCTGACCTGCGAAGCCCAGTTCTTGGAGTCGCCCATCTCGGCGCGGCTGTCGCTGATGCCGTCACCCTCGGTGACCAGCATGTCCACGTTCAGGCTCACGCCGCGCTGGCCCGCGAAGGCCATTTCCATCGCGGCCGCGAACAGGCCGCCGTCGCTGCGGTCGTGGTACGCCAGCAGCTTGCCCTGGCCGCGCAGCTCGTTCACCGCCGAGACCAGCGCCTTCAGCTGCGCCGGATCGTCCAGGTCCGGCACTTCCGGGCCGAACTGATTCAGCGTCTGCGCCAGGATCGAGCCGCCCATGCGCATGCGGCCCTGACCCAGGTCGACCAGGATCAGCGTGGTGTCGCCCTCCTGCAGCTGCGGCGTCAGCGTGCCCCGCACATCGCTCAGCGACGCGAAGGCCGTGATGATCAGCGACACCGGCGCGGTGACCTGCTTGATCTGGCCTTCGTCCGTCCAGCGGGTGCGCATGGACAGCGAATCCTTGCCGACCGGAATGGAGATGCCCAGCGCCGGGCACAGCTCCATGCCCACCGCCTTGACCGTGTCGTACAGCGCGGCGTCCTCACCGGCCTCGCCGCAGGCGGCCATCCAGTTGGCGGACAGCTTCACCCGCGCCAGCTCGATCGGGGCGGCCAGCAGGTTGGTGATGGCCTCGCCCACCGCCATGCGGCCGGAGGCGGGACCGTCGACCGAGGCCAGCGGGGTGCGCTCGCCCATGCTCATGGCTTCACCGGCGAAGCCCTTGAAGTCGGCCAGCGTGACCGCGCAGTCCGCCACCGGGATCTGCCACGGACCGACCATCTGGTCGCGATGGTTCAGCCCGCCCACGGTGCGGTCGCCGATGCTGATCAGGAAGCGCTTGGAGGCCACCGTCGGGTGACGCAGCACGGTGCGCGCCACGGTCGCCAGCGCCACGCCGTCCAGCGACAGCGCGCCGCCGGAACGCGCCACGCGCGTGACCTCGCGATGCATCTTGGGCGGCTTGCCCAGCAGCACGTCCATCGGCATGTCGATGGCGCGCTCGCCCTGCGGGCCGTCTTCCAGCACCAGCTCGCGATGCTCGGTCGTCACGCCGACGACCGCGAACGGGCAGCGCTCACGCTCGCACATGGCCTTGAAGAGCTCGAGGCTCTCCGGCGCGATGGCCAGGACGTAGCGCTCCTGGCTCTCGTTGCACCAGATTTCCTTGGGGGCCAGGCCGCTCTCCTCCAGCGGGACCCGGCTCAGGTCGAACGTGGCGCCGCGGCCCGCGTCGTTGACCAGCTCGGGGAAGGCGTTGGAGATGCCGCCCGCGCCGACGTCATGCACCGCCAGGATGGGGTTGCGCTCGGCCAGGCCCCAGCAGTGGTTGATGACCTCTTGCGCGCGGCGCTGGATCTCGGGGTTGCCGCGCTGGACCGAGTCGAAGTCCAGGTCGGCCGTGTTGGTGCCCGCCGCCATGGAGCTGGCCGCGCTGCCGCCCATGCCGATGCGCATGCCGGGGCCGCCCAGCTGGATCAGCAGCGAGCCCGCGGGGAACTCGATCTTCTTGGTCAGGTCCGAGCGGATCGCGCCCAGGCCGCCGGCGATCATGATGGGCTTGTGATAGCCGCGGCGGATGCCGTCGACGTCCTGCTCGAAGACGCGGAAGTAGCCGCCCAGATTCGGACGGCCGAACTCGTTGTTGAACGCGGCGCCGCCCAGCGGGCCCTCGGTCATGATCTGCAGCGGGCTGGCGATGTGCGCCGGCTTGCCGACGGGGTTCTGCTCCCAGGGCTCGCTCAGGCCCGGCAGATGCAGGTTGGACACCGAGAAGCCGGTCAGGCCCGCCTTGGGCTTGGAGCCGCGACCGGTCGCGCCCTCGTCGCGGATCTCGCCGCCCGCCCCGGTGGAGGCGCCCGGATGCGGGGAGATCGCCGTCGGGTGGTTGTGCGTCTCGACCTTCATCAGCACGTGCGCGGTCTCGGCACGGGCCTCGTACTTCGGGGCGCGCCGGTCGCCGGCGGGGATCCAGCGCTCGATCGCGTGACCTTCCATCACCGCCGCGTTGTCCGAATAGGCGATCACCGTGTGCTGCGGCGAGAGCTTCTCGGTGTTGCGGATCATGCCGAACAGCGACAGCGGCTGCGCCTCGCCGTCGATGGTGAACTGCGCGTTGAAGATCTTGTGGCGGCAGTGCTCGCTGTTGGCCTGCGCGAACATCATCAGCTCGACGTCGCTGGGGTTGCGGCCCAGCTTGCGGAAGGCGTCGTCCAGATAGACGATCTCGTCCTCCGACATCGCCAGGCCCCAGGCGCCGTTCGCTTCGTCCAGCGCCGCGCGGCCGCGGCCGATCACGTCCACATGGGCCAGCGGCTGGGCCTGCTTGTCGTCGAAGAGATGACGCGCATCCTCGCGCGAGAGCAGCACGCTCTCGGTCATGCGGTCGTGCAGCAGCTCGGCGCAAGCCAGCAGCTCCTCCTGCGTCAGCGGCTTGGCGCCGCCGGTCAGGCCGCCCAGCAGGCCGGTCTTGAGCGTCAGGCGGAACTCGGTGACGCGCTCCACGCGGTGGATGTCCAGGCCGCAGTTGTGGGCGATGTCGGTGGCCTTGGACGCCCAGGGGCTCAACGTGCCCAGTCGCGGGGCGACGACGATCAGCGCGCCCTCGCCCGGGCCCTCATAGCGGTCGCCGTAATCGAGCAGCGATTGGAGCTTGGCGCCTTGCTCCGCGTCGATGGCCGAGTCGGTCCAGACCCAGTGCACGTGACGCGCATGGACCGCGGTGATGCGGTCGGAGACGGCCTGCAGTCGCGCCAGCAGCGCCGCGGCCCGGAATGAAGAGAGCGCATTGCCCCCCTCGAAGTGAATCAGATGCTTGGGGGTTTGGGTGCTGGCCATGGGATCCCGGGGGTTGCGCCGCGCGTCGCCGCGGCGTGAGCCCGCCATTCTAGCCAGCGCCGCCCCTCGCACCGGGTTTACCCGGCGGATCCGGATGGATCAGCGCACCGCGCCGCAGCGCGCCGGGGCCTCTTGCCGCGCCTCCCGGCGCGGACCCCGGCCCGTGTTCATCGCAGGAAACGCCCGCGCGGATCGATGATCGCGATGTCCGCGTAGTTGGTGCCGGTGTGGTCGGACGCGCTGAAACCCAGCTCCATGCCGCCCAGGTCGTACTTGGACATGCCGTTCAAGGCCTTGAGCAGGCCGGCCCGGCTGGTGTCCTTGCCGGCGCGCTTGAGGCCCTCCACCAGCACCTTGGCGGCGGCGTAGCCCTCCATCATCGCGGGCGTGACCTGGCCGCCGGACTCGGCGGGCTTGGCCTTCACCAGGTCGCCGAGCTCGCGCACCATGGGGACGTTGTTGCTGCGCTCGCTGGGGAAGACCTGCGAGACGATCACGCCGGCGGCATTCTGGCCCAGCAGCTGGACGAAGCCGTTGGACGCGTTGTTGGACAGCGTCGCGCCCAGGATGCGCGAGCCCGCCGCGCGCAGCGCATTGATGGTGTCCGAGGTGATCTGCTGCGAGGCGATCAGCAGCACGACCTGCGGGTCCGCGGCGATCAGCTTCTTGACCACGCCGGCCACATCCGGCTTCTCGCGGTCGTAGGTCAGATGGACGATGGGCTTGACCTCGCGGCCGGCGAAGCCGTTCATCGCGCCCGTCACGCCGTCGGCGCCGAAGGTGTCGTTGACCTGCACCAGCGCGATGCGGGTGTTGCCCATCTCCAGGAGCAGCTGCACGGCGCGCTCGGCCTCGCGCTGATACGTCGAGCGGACGTTGAAGATGTAGGGGTTGACCGGCTTGTGCAGCAGCATCGCGCCGGTCGAGGGAGCCACCAGCGGCACCTGCGCCTTCTCCAGCAGCGGCATCACCGCCTGCGTGTGCGGCGTGCCGCGGGTCAGGAACAGCGCCACCGCGCCCTTGTCGATCAGGGTCTGCGCATTGGCCGCGGCGCGCTTGGGCTCGAAGCCGTCGTCCATCGACACCAGATCGATCTTCTGACCGTTGACGCCGCCGCCGGCGTTGACCTTGTCGATGTAGAGCTTGGCGCCCAGCGTCAGCTCCTTGACGCTGGCGGCCACCTGGCCGGTGAAGCCGGCCGTCTGGCCGATCAGGATGTCCGCGCGGGCCGCGCCGCCCAGGCTCATGGCCAGGGTGGCGACGGCGATGGAGGCGCCCAGGCGCCGGCTCCAGGAAGGGGTGTTCATGTGGTCGTGTCCCGCCGGCGCTGTGGACGCCGGCACTGTCTCCTGCCAGCCGGCGGTCGCACGCGACGCCGGCGCCTGGACGCCGACACCCCCTTGTTCAGGGGGGCTCAGCGCCCGGCGCGCATCTTAGCCACGATGTCCTGCACGCGACCCAGCAATCCCGCCGTGTCGATGGTCACAACGTTGCGATTTGCCAGCAGCTGGCGGCCACCCACCCAGACGTCCGTGACATGTTCACGGCCGGCCACGTAGACCAGCTGCGCATCGGCGTGATAGACGGGCTGGCACTCGATCGAGTCCAGCGCGACAGCCACGACGTCGGCCAGCTTGCCCGCTTCCAGCGTGCCCAGATCGCTCGCCCGGCCCATGGCCTTGGCGGCGCGCACCGTGGCCATCTCCAGCGCCGTGCGGGCCGACACCGTCAGCGGATCGCCCGTCACGCCCTTGGCCAGCAGCGCGGCGGCGCGGATCTCGCTGAACATGTCCTGACGGTTGTTGGAGGCCGCGCCGTCCGTGCCCAGGATGGTGTTCACGCCGGCGGCTTCCAGCGCCTTCACCGGCGCCACGCCCGAGGCCAGCTTCAGGTTGGAGCTCGGGTTGTGGACCAGGTGCACGCCCTGCTTGGCGACGAGGTCGATCTCCGCGTCGTTCAGGTGGACCATGTGCACCGCGATCATCTTGGCGTTGAGCAGGCCCAGCTTGTTCAAGCGCGCCAGCGGACGCTCGCCGTACTGCTTGATGCTGCCGTCGATCTCGTCCTGCGTCTCGTGGATGTGGCAGTGCATCTGCAGGTCGTACTTCTCGGCCAGCTCGCGCAGCTGGATGAAGGTCTCGTCGGAGACCGTGTACGGCGCATGCGGCGCGCTGGTCCAGTCCAGCAGCTTTTCGCCCTTGAAC
Source organism: Roseateles sp. (assembly GCF_039595295.1). Classification (GTDB taxonomy): domain Bacteria; phylum Pseudomonadota; class Gammaproteobacteria; order Burkholderiales; family Burkholderiaceae_C; genus Roseateles. The sequence goes on along the minus strand of NZ_JBCNLU010000011.1, from coordinate 157,503 downwards.
TGCTCATAGGCGGCCAGGCCCTTGGCGATGTAGTCCTGCGCGTTGGCCGCATAGCCGGTGGGGAAGTCGATGACGTTGATCGACACGCCGGCGCGGAGGCCGCTGTCCACCGCCGCGCGAGCCATCGCGGTGGGGAAGAAGTACATGTCGTTGAGGTAGGTCACGCCGCCGCGGATCGCCTCGGCGGCCGACAGCAGGGAGCCGGTGTAGGTCCAGTCCTCGCTGACCCATTGGCGCTCCAGCGGCCAGATGTGGTTGTTCAGCCAGTCCATCAGCGCCAGGTCGTCGGCCACGCCGCGCAGCAGCGACATCGCCGAATGCGTGTGGGCGTTGATCAGGCCGGGGATCAGGACGTGATGCGGGAGCTCGACGCGGTCGGCGCTGGCGTAGCGCTGCAGCGCTTCCTCGCGCGGCAGGACGGCGGCGATGCGGTCGCCCTCGATGGCCAGCGCGTGGTGCTCGAGCACCGGGCTGTCCGGGGTCATGGTGATCAGCCAGCGGGGCAACAGCAGCTTCACGGCTTGGGTCGTCATCTCGGGTTCTCCTTGAACGCGCCGCGCGGCGCGTCGTGCATTGTCTTGATTCTTGGCGGGATCAGAAGATCTCGTCGAACAGCGCCAGCACGCGCGGCGCGTCGACCTCGACGCAGACCAGCTGCGCCGGGTGGCCGCTCCAGGCGGTGCCGGTGCCGTGCTCGTTGCGCCAGTCCTGGATGGTCTGGCCGGTGGCGATGCCCTCCCGCACCACCCGCACCGGGCCGCGGCGCAGCGTGAAGGCCTCGGGGACCAGCAGAATCGCGGCGGCACTGGCGTCGTGGGCGTAGATGCCGCCGATGCCGTCGCGCTCGTCGTAGAAGCGCTGGTAATGGCGCGTGGCCTGCCAGAGCAGCTCGCCCGCGCCGTCACCGCGGCCGCGCAGCTTGGCCAGGTCGGCCTCGCGCATGATCGCTTCCTGCGTCACGTCCAGACCGACGATGGTCACCGGCCAGGGCGCGGTGAAGACCCGATCGGCGGCCTCGGGGTCGGCCATGATGTTGGCCTCGGCCACCGGGCTGACGTTGCCGCTGTGACCGCGCAGACCGAAGGCGCCGCCCATCACGATCACGCCCTTGACCTTCGACGCGATCGACGGGTCGCGCTGGAGCGCCAGGGCCAGGTTGGTGAACGGGCCGACGGCGACCAGCGTGATCTCGCCCGGTCGCTCGTTGACCAGGTCGCACAGCAGCTGGTCCGCGGGGCGGGGATCGAGCGGACGCGTCGGCGCCGGCAGTTGCGCGCTCAGGCCGCCGATGCCGTCGTCGCCATGCACGTGGGTGGCATGGTTGCGGCGGCGCTCGTCGCGCAGCGGACCCTCGGCGCCGCGGGCGACGGGGATGTCCTTGCCGAAGAGCGCGGTCAGGCCCTGCGCGTTGCGGGTGGTGATGTCGACCGAGGCGTTGCCGAAGGCCGAGGTCACCGCCAGCAGATCGAAGCGGGGATGGCTCGCCAGCAGCGCGAGCGCGAGCGCGTCGTCGATGCCGGGGTCGGTGTCGAAGATGACGGGGATGCGGGTGCTGTCCATGGGGATACTGCGTCCAGGGTCAGAAGTCGTTGATCGAAGCGCGCCTCCACGACATCGCGGGGGCGCGCACCGGGGTCAGGCCTTGCCTGCGGCGGCCGCTTGCGCGGCTTGAGCGGCTTGCTCGGCCTGGGCCAACAGCGCGTGCAGTTCGGGCAGATCCGGCAGCTCGGAGCGATGCGGCATCGCCTGCTGCACGCCGGAGCGGCTGACCGACAGCGCCGCGGCCGACTGACCCAGCGCGACGGCGCGCGCCGGCACCAGGCCTTCGGCCAGACCGACGGCGAGTCCGCCCACCAGCGTGTCGCCGGCACCGACTGTATCCACCGCCTCGACGCGCGGGGCGACCAGATGCAGCCCTTCGGGATGCGCGTCGCACAGCAGCCAGGCCCCGGCGCCGCCGATCGTGACCAGCACATGACGCGGACCCAGCGCGCGCAGCTGCTTCGCGGTCGCGCGGGCGATGTCGAGCTCGCAGGCGTCGCCGGCCAGCTGGACGTCGCGCGCCAGCTGCAGGGCCTCGGTCTCGTTGACGATCAGCCAGTCGCTGAGCGCGAGCAGCGCGGCGGGCAGCGCCTGCGCGGGCGCGGCATTGAGCACCGTGGTCACGCCGGCCTCGCGGGCGATCTCGAAGGCGCGCTGCACGGCCGGCACCGGCACTTCCAGCTGCGCGACGACGACCTTGGCCTGACGCAGCAGCGCTCCGCCCTGCTCCACGTCGCCCGTGTCCAGATCGGCGTTGCTGCCGGGGACGACGACGATGGCGTTCTCGCCGCCCTCGCTGGCGACCATGATCACGGCCACGCCGGGCCAGGCGCGATCGTCGCGGCGGACCGCGTCGGTGCGCACCCGCTCGGCCTGCAGCGCGTTGATCAGATCCTGGCCGTGCTGGCGCATGCCGATGCGGCCGATGATCGCCACCTCGGCGCCCAGGCGCGAGGCGGCCACCGCCTGGTTGCCGCCCTTGCCGCCGGGCGTGCCGACGAAGGCCTCGCCGATCAGGGTCTCACCCGGTGCGGGCAGGCGCGGGGCGTGCGCCACCAGGTCCATGTTGATGCTGCCCACCACCACGACGGTGGCGGCAGCCGATGCTGAAGTCATGCAGTCTCCGGGGACGACGGCGCCGCGGTGCTCTCGCGCAGCACGACCTGCGGCACGAGTCGCAGGTCCTTGAGCGGCGCCTGGGGATTCTCGATACGCTCGATCAGCGCGCGTCCGGCCTCCCGGCCCAGATCGCGGATCGAGCAGCCCACGCTGGTCAGCGCGGGATAGACATAGCTGCCGAGCTCGATCGCGTCGAAGCCCACGACCGAGAGCTGGCGCGGGACGTTCAGCCCCATTTCCGCCGCGGCGCGCAGCGCGCCCATGCCCATCAGGTCGTTGCAGGTGAAGACGGCGGTCAGCTCGGGCTGTCGCTTGAGCAGGCCCTTGACGGCCTCGTAGCCGCCGGCGGTGCTGAAGTCGCTCTCGGCGAGCCACTCCTCGCGCACCTGGATGCCGCGCTGATTCAGCGCGTTGCGCCAGCCGGCGACGCGCTCGGTGGTGACCTCGAACTCGGCCGGGCCGCTGACGCAGCCGATGCGGCGGTGGCCCAGCTCCAGGAGATGCCGCACCACCTCGAAAGCGCCCAGCTGGTTGTTGACGCTGACGCGGTCGGCGCGCGCGCCGGGGACCAGGCGGTCGACGGTGACGACGGGCACGCTGGCGTGGCGGAAGGTGCCGGCCAGGGCCTCGGTGTCGCCGGCGGAGCTCAGCAGCAGGCCGTCGATGCGCTTCTCCAGCAGCGTGCGCAGGTAGGCCTGCTGGTGCTTGGGCTCGTTGTCCGAGTTGCAGAGGAAGACCGAATAGCCGGCCTGGCGGCACCACTCCTCGACGCCCACGACCAGTTCCGCGAAGAAGGGGTTGCGCACGTTGGGCACCAGCACGCCGACGATCTTGGTCTCGCTGCGACGCAGCGAGCGCGCAACGGCGCTGGGCAGATAACCGATCTCGTCGACGGCGGCGAGCACGCGGGCGCGGGCTTCGGCGCTCACCGGTCGGGTGTTGTTCAGCACGTGCGACACCGTGGTGAAGGACACCCCCGCCAGCGCGGCCACATCCTTGATGGTGCTCATCGGTAGATTCGGTCCTCGTCTCGTGCCAAACTGGCAGATTCAGTCAATTGCAAACGTTTGCAGAGCATACCTGATCGTTGATGCCTCCGATCCGCCGGGCGGTGCTCGCGCATCAAATATTCAGGGGGCATGACGCCCTGCTCCCTCGCATACAAGAAAGCCCCTGCGCCTTGCGGCCAGGGGCTTTGTTGCATCGAGCCGCTCGCGCGGCTCGACACATCAGCGATCAGCGCTGGGCGATCGGCTTGACGTCGCGCGGGGTCGCGCCGACGAACAGCTGACGCGGGCGGCCGATCTTGTACTCGGGGTCGCCGATCATTTCGTTCAGCTGGGCGATCCAGCCGACCGTGCGGGCCAGCGCGAAGATCGCGGTGAACAGCGGGACCGGGATGCCGATGGCGCGCTGCACGATGCCGGAGTAGAAGTCCACGTTCGGGTACAGCTTGCGGGCGACGAAGTATTCGTCTTCCAGCGCGATCTTCTCCAGCTCCATGGCCAGCTTGAACATCGGGTCGTTGTGCAGACCCAGCTCGTTCAGGACTTCATGGCAGGTCTCGCGCATCAGCTTGGCGCGCGGGTCGTAGTTCTTGTAGACACGGTGACCGAAGCCCATCAGCTTGACGCCGCTGTTCTTGTCCTTCACCTGCTTGATGAACTCGCCGATCTTGGCCACGCCGCCGTTGCGCTGGATGTCGCCGAGCATGTTCAGCGCGGCTTCGTTGGCGCCGCCGTGCGCCGGGCCCCACAGGCAGGCCACGCCGGCCGCGATCGCGGCGAACGGGTTCGTGCCCGACGAGCCGCACAGACGCACGGTCGAGGTCGAGGCGTTCTGCTCGTGGTCGGCGTGCAGCGTGAAGATGCGGTCCATCGCGCGGACCAGCACGTCGTTGGGCTTGTACTCCTCGCAGGGCGTGGCGAACATCATGCGCATGAAGTTGCCGGCGTACGAGAGGTCGTTCTTCGGATAGATGTAGGGTTGGCCGATCGTGTACTTGTAGGCCATCGCCACCAGCGTCGGCATCTTCGCGATCAGGCGGATCGCGGCGATCTCGCGGTGCTCGGGATTATTGATGTCGGTGCTGTCGTGATAGAAGGCCGACATCGCGCCGACCAGACCCGTCATCACGGCCATCGGATGCGCGTCGCGACGGAAGCCGCGCAGGAAGAACTGCATCTGCTCGTTGACCATCGTGTGGTTGGTCACGCGGTTGACGAACTCTTCCTTCTGCGACGGGTTGGGCAGCTCCCCGTACAGCAGCAGGTAGCAGGTCTCGAGGTAGTCGCAGTTCACCGCCAGCTGCTCGATCGGGTAGCCGCGGTACAGCAGCTCGCCCTTGTCGCCGTCGATGTAGGTGATGGTCGAGTTGCACGAGGCGGTCGACAGGAAGCCCGGGTCGTAGGTGAACTTGCCCGTCTGGCCATACAGCTTGCGGATGTCGATCACATCCGGACCGATCGTGCCCTTGTACAGCGGGAGATCGATTTGCGGGCTGCCATCGGAGAACGACAGGGTGGCTTTGACGTCAGACGGGGTCATGGGCATTCCTTATGACTTCGGGGGTTTCTTGTTTACTGGGTCCGCAGCAGCGCGAGCACGGCAAGCACGTCGGGCCGATCCAGGTCGTCCGCCGGCTCCTTGCGAGCCAGCATCAGGTCGAGCAGGTCGTTGTCGGACAGATCCATCAACTGCCTCAGCCCTTCCGCGTGGAACTCGGTCAGACGACCTTCATGCCGCTGGAAGAAGCGCTCGATGAAGAGGTCATTCTCCAGCAGACCGCGGCGGCAACGCCACCGCAGCTTGGAGAGATCCCTCTCGGAAACGAGGTTGTCGGGCGAGGCGTGGTTCATGTGCGTACTGCCGGTGCGAATGCTGATGCGATGGCCGATGCGGACCGCGTCCTCAGACGGCGCGACGCACCATCAATTCCTTGATCTTGCCAATCGCCTTCGTCGGGTTCAGCCCCTTCGGGCAGACATCGACGCAGTTCATGATGGTGTGGCAACGGAACAGGCGGTACGGGTCCTCGAGGTTGTCGAGGCGCTCCGAGGTGGCCTGGTCGCGGCTGTCGGCGATGAAGCGGTAAGCCTGCAACAGACCGGCGGGACCGACGAACTTGTCGGGGTTCCACCAGAAGCTGGGGCAGCTCGTCGAGCAGCTCGCGCACAGGATGCACTCGTACAGGCCGTTGAGCTCTTCGCGCTCCTCGGGGGACTGCAGGCGCTCCTTTTCGGGCGGCGCTTCCTCGTTCACCAGGAACGGACGGATCGAGTTGTACTGCTTGAAGAACTGCGTCATGTCCACGATCAGATCGCGGACGACGGGCAGGCCCGGCAGCGGCTTGAGGACGATCACGTCCGGCAGCGAACGCAGGTTGGTCAGGCAGGCCAGACCGTTCTTGCCGTTGATGTTCATCGCGTCGGAGCCGCACACGCCTTCGCGGCAGGAACGGCGGAAGGACAGCGAGGGATCCACCACCTTGAGCTTGAGCAGGGCGTCCAGCAGCATGCGTTCATTGCCGGCGAGCTCCAGCTCGATGGTCTGCATGTACGGCTTGGCGTCCTTGTCCGGGTCGTAGCGGTAGATCTTGAAAGTGCGCTTGATCATTTCTTGATGCTCCTGCGGCCGATCAGAAGGTACGGACCTTCGGGGGGACGCTGTCGACGGTCAGCGGTTGCAGATTGACCGGCTTGTAGGTCAGGCTGTTGGACTTGGAATGCCACAGCGTGTGCTTCATCCATTCCTTGTCGTTGCGGCCCAGCGGGAACTCCGCATCGTCGGCGCTGCGCTCGAAGTCGTTGACGGTGTGGGCGCCGCGGCATTCCTTGCGGGCGGCGGCCGACACGATCGTGGCTTGCGCCGCTTCGATCAGGTTGTCCACTTCCAGGGCCTCGACACGCGCGGTGTTGAAGACCTTGGACTTGTCCTTCAGCGTGATGTTCTTGACCCGCTCGCGGATGGCGGCGACGGCGGTGACGCCCTCGTCCAGCAGCTTGCTGGTGCGGAACACGCCGGCGTGCGACTGCATCGCGGCGCGCAGGTCGTCGGCGACCTTCTGGGCGTATTCACCGCCGGTGTTGGACTCCAGACGGGCCAGGCGCGCCAGCGTCTTGTCGGCTGCGTCCTTGGGCAGCGGCTTGTGCGCGCCGCCCGCGGCCTTGAAGGCCTTGTGCGCTTCGACGATGTGGTTGCCCGCGGCGCGGCCGAAGACCACCAGGTCCAGCAGCGAGTTGGTGCCCAGGCGGTTGGCGCCGTGGACCGAGACGCAGGAGCACTCGCCCACCGCGTACAGGCCGTTGACCACGCTCTTGTGATCGTCGCCCTTGGGGACCACGACCTGGCCGTGGATGTTGGTCGGGATGCCGCCCATCTGGTAATGGATGGTCGGCACGACAGGGATCGGTTCCTTCGTGATGTCGACGTTGGCGAAGTTGTGGCCGATCTCCAGCACCGAGGGCAGGCGCTTGGCGATGGTGTCGCCGCCCAGGTGGGTCATGTCCAGCACGACGTAGTCCTTGTTGGGACCGCAGCCGCGACCTTCCTTGATCTCCTGGTCCATGCAGCGCGAGACGAAGTCGCGCGGCGCCAGATCCTTCAGCGTCGGAGCGTAGCGCTCCATGAAGCGCTCGCCGTTGGCGTTGCGCAGGATCGCGCCCTCGCCGCGGCAGCCTTCGGTCAGCAGCACGCCCGCGCCGGCCACGCCGGTCGGGTGGAACTGCCAGAACTCCATGTCCTGCAGCGGGATGTCCGCGCGCGCCGCCATGCCCAGGCCGTCACCGGTGTTGATGAAGGCGTTGGTCGACGCGGCGAAGATGCGGCCGGCGCCGCCGGTGGCCAGCAGCACGGTCTTCGCTTCCAGGATGTGGACGTCGCCCGTTTCCATTTCCAGCGCGGTCACGCCGACCACGTCGCCGTCGGCGTCGCGGATCAGGTCCAGCGCCATCCACTCGACGAAGAAGTTCGTGCGGGCCTTGACGTTCTGCTGGTACAGCGTGTGCAGCAGCGCGTGGCCGGTGCGGTCGGCCGCGGCGCAAGCGCGCTGGACCGGCTTCTCGCCGTAGTTGGCCGTGTGTCCGCCGAACGGACGCTGATAAATCGTGCCGTCCGGGTTGCGGTCGAAGGGCATGCCGAAGTGCTCGAGCTCGTACACGACCTTGGGCGCTTCACGGCACATGAACTCGATGGCGTCCTGGTCACCCAGCCAGTCCGAGCCCTTGACGGTGTCGTAGAAGTGGTAATGCCAGTTGTCTTCCGACATGTTGCCCAGGCTGGCGCCGATGCCGCCTTGAGCGGCCACGGTGTGCGAGCGGGTCGGGAAGACCTTGGACAGGACGGCGACGTTCAGCCCGGCCAGCGACAGCTGGAGCGAGGCGCGCATGCCGGAGCCGCCGGCTCCCACGATGACGACGTCGAATTTGCGCTTGGGCAGCGAGGTTCCGATATTCATTGCTTACAGCCTCCAGATCACTTGGATCGCCCAACCCGCGCAACCCGTCAACCACACCAGCGTGAACACATGCAGCGCCAGACGCAGGCCCACCGGTTTCACGTAATCCATCCAGATGTCGCGCACGCCGACCCAGGCGTGATAGCCCAGCGAGACGATCAGCGCGAAGGTCAGGAACTTCATCCACTGCTTGCTGAAGATGCCCGCCCACAGGTCGTAGCCGATGGGCTGGCTGGTCAGCAGCACTTGCGCCAGCAGCACGATGGTGAACAGCGCCATGAGCAGCGCGGTGGCGCGTTGCGCCATCCAGTCGCGCAGGCCGTAATGCGCACCGGTGACGATGCGCTTGCTTCCGTAGGTTGTCATTGTTGATTTGCCTCTTGGGTCAATCGTCGGAATTCATCCCCGATCGAGCGGCCTGACGGCCGCGCGATCGCGGCGGAATCAATACAGGCCGAACAGCTTGGCGCCCAGCGCCAGGGTCAGCACGACGCTCAGCACCAGCGTCGCGACCGCGCTGCTCTTGCCGAATTCCTTGCTCACGCTGTGCGTCGCGTCCATGTACAGGTGACGCACGCCGGCGATGAAGTGATGCAGATAGCCCCAGATCAGCGCCAGCGCCACCAGCTTGATGAACCAGCCGGGCAGGAAGCCGATGCCGGACACGAATGCGGCGGTGAAGGTCTCGTACGAGATCTCCGACGTGAGGCTGGTGTCGAACATCCAGATCACGAACGGGAGCAGGAAGAACATCAGCAGGCCGCTGATGCGATGCAGGATCGAGACGATGCCCGCCGGAGGCAAGCGATACGACACGATCTGCGTCACGTGGATGTTGGTGTAGACCGGTCGTTTCTTCTTGGTGGCTTGGGTGGCGTCCGTCATGTCCGACCTTGTAATGGATGTGAAACCCGAAGATTTTATTGCAACGCAACACCCCCGAAGGGTGTCTGGTTCGCCTATCGCGCTCATGGCGTGCCATGAAAACGTCAGCGAGGCCATGCGAAAGAATCAATTCAGGTCGTTGCGATAGAAGTGATGGGAGGTGTTGTAGAGACCGCGGCGCAACTCCACCGGCTTGTCGCCGTAGGTGAAGGAGAGCCGCTCCACGCTCAGCAGCGGACTGCCCAGCGCTACCTGCAGCGGCGCGGCGGATTCTTCGTCCGCCGCGACCGCCCGGATCTTTTCCTGCGCGCGAATCATGTGCACGCCGAATTCGGTTTCGAGCAGACCGTAAAAGGGTCCGCGATGCTCCAGCAGCCGCTCGGTCGTCAGACCCTTGAACAGCGCGCCGGGCAGCCAGATGTCGTCGAGCACCACCGGCCGGCCGTCGCTGTGCAGCAGCCGGCGGATCTCGATCACCGGATCGCCCGCGCGCAGTTGCATCAGTTTGGCGATCCAGGCGGGCGCGCGCTGACGGCGGCAATCCAGCAGCTGGCGGCCGAGCGTCGCGGACGCGTCGCCCTCCGGCGTCAGCCGCAGGAAGCGGTACTGCTGCTGCTGCTCGGCGTGGGTGGCGACGTAGGTCCCCTTCCCTTGCTTGCGCACCAGCAGGTTGTCGGAGGCCAACTCGTCGACAGCCTTGCGGACGGTGCCCTGGCTCACGCCGAAACGCGCGGCCAGCTCCATCTCGCTGGGGATGATCTCGCCCGCCTTCCACTCGCCGGCCTGCAGGCCCTTGAGGATCAACCCCTTGATCTGCCGATACAGCGGGCTGAAGGACGGCGCGGCCTCCGCGCGCGCCAGCTCATTGAGCGGCGTCACGGGATGGACCGGTGCGGCGGGGGGCGACATGGGCCGGCATTCGAGCACAAACGCGGCGTCAGCGTCCATCTTCCAAGCGGGAGTCCGAGGAGATTAGTCTTATATAAGACACAAGAGTGTCAGATTGACGCAATGCGCCCGCCCCAGAGGGGCGGCGATGGCTTTTTAGAGGGACGTCCCGGGCGGCGGTGGGCGAAGAAGACCCTATCGACATGCGTGCCGCGGCCCTGCTGGCCTACACTTGCCGCCGCCAGGCGCGCTGCGCGCCTCCCGCATCAATTCACTCGCACTTCTCGGAGACCTCTGATGAGCAAGAAACCCGTTCGCGTCGCCGTCACCGGCGCCGCCGGCCAGATCGGCTACGCCCTGCTGTTCCGCATCGCGTCCGGCGAAATGCTGGGCAAGGACCAGCCCGTCATCCTGCAGCTGCTGGAGATCCCCGACGAGAAGGCCCAGAACGCGCTCAAGGGCGTGATCATGGAGCTGGAAGACTGCGCCTTCCCGCTGCTGGCCGGCATCGAAGCCCACAGCGATCCGATGACCGCCTTCAAGGACACCGACTACGCGCTGCTGGTCGGCGCGCGTCCGCGCGGCCCGGGCATGGAGCGTTCGGACCTGCTGGCCGCCAACGCCCAGATCTTCACGGTGCAAGGCAAGGCCCTGAACGCCGTCGCCTCGCGCAACGTGCGCGTGCTGGTGGTCGGCAACCCGGCCAACACCAACGCCTACATCGCGATGAAGTCGGCCCCGGATCTGCCGGCCAAGAACTTCACCGCCATGCTGCGCCTGGACCACAACCGCGCCGCTTCGCAGATCGCCGCCAAGACCGGCAAGCCGGTCGCCGGCATCGAGAAGCTGGCCGTGTGGGGCAACCACTCGCCGACGATGTACGCGGACTACCGCTACGCCACCATCGACGGCCAGTCGGTCAAGGACCTGATCAACGACGAAGAGTGGAACCGCAACACCTTCCTGCCGACCGTCGGCAAGCGCGGCGCGGCGATCATCGCCGCTCGCGGCCTGTCGTCGGCCGCCTCGGCCGCCAATGCCGCCATCGACCACATGCGTGACTGGGCCCTGGGCACCAACGGCAAGTGGGTCACGATGGGCATCCCGTCGAACGGCGAGTACGGCATCCCCAAGGAAGTCATGTTCGGCTACCCCGTGACGGTCGAGAACGGCGAGTACAAGATCGTCCAAGGCCTGGAGATCGACGCCTTCTCGCAAGAGTGCATCAACAAGACGCTGAACGAGCTGCTGGAAGAGCAGAACGGCGTCAAGCACCTTCTGTAAACCACCCCTACCGCCTTCGGCGGCCCCTCAAGGGGCAGCTCCGGGGCCTGGCAAAGCCAGATCCCCGTGCTCTGCTTGAGAACGGCCAGGCTTCGCCGGCCAGCCGCCGAGGCAGTATCGTTGGGCCGGTGTTCCGCAAGGACACCGGCCCTTCTTCATTCTCGATCCCGGAACACCGCCGATGAGCACCGCCCTTCATCCCGCCGACGCCCTCTTCGAGGAAGGCCGCGCGCCCACGGTCCTGCCAGTGGTCGACCATTACTGCGGCGTTGAGGCCCGCATGATCAAGAGCCTGGAGCTGCAGGTCGCGATGGGCCCGGTGTTCGACATCACGCTGGATTGCGAGGACGGCGCGCCCGTCGGCGGCGAGGCCGAGCACATGCTGCTGGTGCTGCATCTGCTGAACGGCCCGCTGAACGCGCATGGCCGCGTCGGCGTGCGCGTGCATCCGGTCGCGCATCCGGCCTTCGAGGCCGACGTCGAGGCCGTGATCGCCGCCGGCGGCGAGAAGCTCGCCTACCTGATGATCCCCAAGCCCGAGGGCCTGGCGGATCTGCAACGCGCGATCGACCTCATCGACGCCGCGCTCGCGCGCCATCAGATCCGCAAGCCGCTGCCGCTGCACACGCTCATCGAGACGCACGGCGCGCTGCGCGACGCGACGGCCATCGCCGCCCATCCGCGCATCGAGTCGCTGTCCTTCGGGCTGATGGACTTCGTCTCCGCGCATCGCGGCGCGATTCCGCGCTCGGCGCTGACGGTGGAGGGCCAGTTCACCCATCCGCTGGTGCGCCGCGCCAAGCTGGAGATCGCCGCGGCCGCGCACGCCTTCGGCAAGACCCCTTCGCACTGCGTCGTGACCGAGTTCAAGAGCGAGCGCGCCATCCAGTCCGCCGCCGAGCGCGCCGCCCGCGAGTTCGGCTACACGCGGATGTGGAGCATCCATCCGAATCAGATCCAGCCCATCATCGAGGCGTTCGCGCCCAGCGTCGCGGAGATCGACGAAGCCATCGAGATCCTGCTCGCCGCGCAGGCCGCGCAATGGGCACCCATCCAGCATCGCGACATGCTGCATGACCGCGCGAGCTACCGGCTGTTCTGGCACCTGCTGCAGCGCGCGCACAGCACGGGGCAGGACCTGCCGATGGAAGTCCAGCAGGCCTGGTTCGCGCCGATTCCGTCGCCGCTCTGAACGGTGGGCCAGACGAGGCCTCCTCCAACTTCACGCCGCGTTCACGCCTCTGGCGCCCGCCGCGCGTCGCGGCGCGCACAAGCAGTGATTGCCCTAGGGTCATCCAACCCTTTGACACATTAATTCGCCGCTTCCAGCCCTGCCCGAGCGGTGACAATCGCGCATCGCCGCGCTCCGGCGTCTTTGCTTTTCCGCTTTTTCGAGCACCCGCATGAGCGGGTGTTTTTCCGGGTCCCTCACCTCCATCTCCGAATGCGACTGACCGCCCTCCTCCTGACCGGCGCCGCTGCCGCCGCGCTGACGCTGACCACCGGCATCGCCGCCGCCCAACCCGCCGCCAACGGCACGCCGGCCAAGCCCGCCGCCGCCAAGGCCAAGCCCGCGACGCCGGCCAAGTCGCGCAAGCCGGTCGCCAAGACCCCGCCTCCGCCGCCCCCACTGCCGGAAGCCAACGAAGAGCAGCTCGCCGCCGCCAAGCAGGCTTATCTCGGCAAGTACGAGTGCGAGTTCAAGCAGACCATCGACATCGAGCCCAATCCCAAGCACGCCGGCTACATCGACGTGGCCTACAAGAAGGAAGTGCTGACGATGAAGCCGGTGCTGTCCTCCACCGGCGCGCTGCGCCTGGAAGACATCACCGGTCGCACGCTGATGGTCCAGATCGCCAACAAGTCCATGCTGCTGGATGTGAAGGTCGGCCAGCGCCTGGTCGACGACTGCATCCACCCCGAGCAGCGCGCCGCCATCGAGGCCGCCCGCGCCTCGTCGGCGCCCGCCGGTCCGGGCCTGGGCATCACGCCGAGCGCGAACTGAGCCGCGCCGCTCGCCGGACCGAAAGCCGCCCTCGAGGCGGCTTTTTCATGAGCGCAGGGCCAGTCCGCCACCTCCACGCTGCCGCTGCGCTATCCATACTGGCGCTGTCGGGCTTCCGGGAGACGCGCTGGCTTTCATGAGCTGAAAGTACGTACAATCAATGCATACTTTCCGAGTCATACCCGCGGTGTCGTACCCCACATGACCCGTACATGACCGGTCATGAATCCGCCAAGCCCGTCGCCTCATCTCCCAGGATTGCCAGGAGCCCGCAGCATGGAAGCCACCGTCGCCGAACGAGGTCAGATCACCTTGCCCAAAGCCGTCCGCGACGCGCTGGGCCTGACCAAGGGCACCACGCTCAAGGTCGAGCTGGACGGCGCCCGCATCATCCTGCGCAAGAACGTCGACGACGCCATCTCCCGCGCCCGCGGCCGCTTCAAGCTGCCCGAGGGCACGACCACCGACGACGTCATGCGCGATCTGCGCGGCCGCTCTTCCGACGAGGCCTCGGAGGCCTGATCCGATGATCGCCGTCGACAGCTCCGTCCTCATCGACCTCCTGGGCGACGCGCCCGGCGCGGACGCGGCCGAGGCCGCGCTGCGGCTGGCGCTGTCCAGCGGCCCGGTGGTGCTGTGCGACGTCGTGCTGACCGAGGTCACCGCGGGCCTGGGCCATGGCTCCGAGGTGATGGACGCGCTGGAGGAAATGGGCCTGCGCTTCCTGGCCATCGACCAGCGCGCCGCCATCCGTGCCGGCGAGATGCAACGCAAGTTCAAGCAGCGCCTGGCCGAGAAGGCCGCCGGCAAGACCGCCGCGAGTGGCACGCCCGATGCGGCGTCCAAGGCCATGCCCGACTTCCTGGTCGGCGCCCACGCGATGCTGCAATGCGAGGGCCTGATCACCCGCGACCAGGGATTCTTCCGAGACTATTTCAAGGGCCTGAAGGTCATCGTGCCCAGCGCGACCTGACCCCCGAGACCCGCTTTCCGACCCAAGCAGAGACCACAGAAACTGGAGTTCGCATGCTGCAAGCCTACCGCCAACATGAAGCCGAGCGCGCCGCCCTCGGCATCCCGCCGCTGCCGCTCGACGCGAAGCAAGTTGCCGAGCTGATCGAGCTGATCAAGAACCCGCCCGCCGGCGAAGACGCGTTCCTGCTGGACCTGCTGACGCACCGGGTGCCCCCGGGCGTGGACGACGCCGCCAAGGTCAAGGCCAGCTTCCTGGCCGCCGTCGCGCACGGTGATCTGAAGGTCGGCCTGATCTCCAAGGCCAAGGCCACCGAGCTGCTGGGCACCATGGTCGGCGGCTACAACGTGCATCCGCTGATCGAGCTGCTGGACGACGCCGAAGTCGCCGGCGTCGCGGCCGACGGTCTGAAGAAGACCCTGCTGATGTTCGACTACTTCAACGACGTGGCGAGCAAGGCCAAGGCCGGCAACGCCAAGGCCAAGGAAGTGATGCAGAGCTGGGCCGACGCCGAGTGGTTCACCTCGCGTCCGGAAGTCGAGAAGAAGATCACCATCACCGTCTTCAAGGTCCCCGGCGAAACGAATACTGACGACCTGTCCCCGGCGCCGGACGCCTGGAGCCGCCCGGACATCCCGCTGCATTACCTGGCGATGCTGAAGAACACGCGTCCGGACGCGGCCTTCAAGCCGGAAGAAGACGGCAAGCGCGGCCCGATGCAGTTCATCGAGGACCTGAAGAAGAAGGGCCACATCGTGGCGTACGTCGGCGACGTGGTCGGCACCGGCTCCTCGCGCAAGTCGGCGACCAACTCGGTGATCTGGGCCACCGGCCAGGACATCCCCTTCGTCCCGAACAAGCGCTTCGGCGGCGTGACGCTGGGCGGCAAGATCGCCCCCATCTTCTTCAACACGCAGGAAGACTCGGGCTCGCTGCCCATCGAGGTCGACGTGTCCAAGCTGGAGATGGGCGACGTCATCGACGTGCTGCCTTATGACGGCAAGCTGGTGAAGAACGGCGAGACCGTCGCCGAGTTCAAGCTCAAGAGCGACGTGCTGTTCGACGAAGTCCGCGCCGGCGGCCGGATCAACCTGATCATCGGCCGCTCGCTGACCGCCAAGGCGCGCGAGTTCCTGGGCCTGCCCGCTTCGACGCTGTTCCGCCTGCCGCAAGCCCCGGCCGAGACCAAGGCCGGCTTCACGCTGGCGCAGAAGATGGTCGGCCGCGCGGTTGGCCTGCCGGAAGGCCAGGGCGTGCGCCCGGGCACCTACTGCGAGCCCAAGATGACCACCGTCGGCTCGCAGGACACGACCGGCCCGATGACCCGCGACGAGCTCAAGGATCTGGCTTGCCTGGGCTTCTCCGCCGACCTGGTGATGCAGTCCTTCTGCCACACGGCCGCCTATCCGAAGCCGGTCGACGTCAAGACGCACCGTGAGCTGCCCGCCTTCATCTCCAACCGCGGCGGCGTGGCCCTGCGTCCGGGCGACGGCGTGATCCACAGCTGGCTGAACCGTCTGCTGCTGCCCGACACCGTCGGCACCGGCGGCGACTCGCACACCCGCTTCCCGATCGGTATCTCGTTCCCGGCGGGTTCGGGCCTGGTGGCCTTCGGCGCCGCGACCGGCGTGATGCCGCTGGACATGCCGGAATCGGTGCTGGTCCGCTTCAAGGGCGAGATGCAGCCGGGCGTCACGCTGCGTGACCTGGTCCATGCGATCCCGCTGTACGCGATCAAGGCCGGTTTGCTGACCGTGGCCAAGGCCGGCAAGAAGAACATCTTCTCGGGCCGCATCCTGGAAATCGAAGGTCTGCCCGACCTCAAGGTGGAACAGGCCTTCGAGCTGTCCGACGCCTCGGCCGAGCGCTCCGCCGCCGGTTGCACGATCAAGCTGAATCCGGCGCCGATCAAGGAGTACCTGAGCTCCAACGTCGTCCTGATGAAGAACATGATCGCCGACGGCTATGCCGACGCGAAGACGCTGCAGCGCCGCATCGAGAAGGTCGAAGCCTGGCTGGCCAAGCCGGACCTGCTGGAAGCGGACAAGGACGCCGAGTACGCCGCCGTGATCGAGATCGATCTGGCCGACATCACCGAGCCCATCGTCTGCTGCCCGAACGACCCGGATGACGCCAAGGTGCTGTCCGAAGTCGCCGGCACGAAGATCGACGAAGCCTTCATCGGCTCGTGCATGACCAACATCGGTCACTTCCGCGCGGCGGCCAAGCTGCTGGGCGGCCAGCGCGACATTCCGGTCAAGCTGTGGGTCGCCCCGCCGACCAAGATGGACCAGAGCGAGCTGATCAAGGAAGGCCATTACGCCGCCTTCGGCACCGCCGGCGCGCGCACCGAAATGCCGGGCTGCTCGCTGTGCATGGGCAACCAGGCGCAGGTCCGCGAAGGCGCGACGGTCATCTCGACCTCGACCCGCAACTTCCCCAACCGTCTGGGCAAGAACACGAACGTGTTCCTGGGCTCGGCGGAACTGGCTGCCATCGCCTCGCGCCTGGGCCGGCTGCCGACCAAGGAGGAGTACCTGAAGGAAATGGGCGTGATCGACGCCGACAAGGCCAGCGTTTACCGCTACATGAACTTCGACCAGATCGAGGAATACGCGGACACGGCCAAGACGGTCGCCTGATCGATCGGCCGCTCAGCGGCTGAAGACCGCGGGGGATTTTGAGTCCCCTGCCTCCCAGGGCCCCGAGGCAAACGCCTCCGGGCCCTCTCCTTTGAATCGTAATTTCTTTGTTGACAGAAATTTCTGTCGTTCTACACTTCGCCGCATGGAACTCAGCAACACCGCCCGCCGATTCGTCCTGCACTGGGGCGAGATGGGCAGCGCCTGGGGTGTGAATCGCACTGTGGCGCAGATCCACGCCCTGCTCTACTTCCACGGCCAGCCGCTCAATGCCGAGCAGCTCGCGGAGACGCTCTCGGTGGCGCGCTCCAACGTCAGCACCAGTCTCAAGGAGCTGACCAGCTGGAACCTGATTCGCGTCACCCACGTGCTGGGCGACCGCCGGGATTACTTCGAGACCTCGGTGGACGTGTGGGAGCTGTTCCGCACCATCGTGCGGGAGCGCAAGCATCGCGAGTTCGACCCGACGGTGCGCATGCTGGGCGAGCTGGTGAAGGACGAGCAGTTCGACCAGGAATCCCCGGACGCCCAGGACCGCGTGCGCGAGGCGCTGCGCTTCATGGAAACGCTGGGCGCCTGGTCGGACGAGATGATGCGGCTCTCCCCCAGCACGCTGGAGAAGGTGCTCAAGCTGGGCGCGAGCGTTCAGCGCTTCGTCCGTGGGGACGGGTCCTGACCCGCCCTTTTTTTGGCCGTAAATTTCTGCAAATACTGAAATATCGGACAAATCATGAACCACCACGCGATCTATCCGCTGACCATCTACTTCGATG
Organism: Roseateles sp.; assembly: GCF_039595295.1. Taxonomy (GTDB): domain Bacteria; phylum Pseudomonadota; class Gammaproteobacteria; order Burkholderiales; family Burkholderiaceae_C; genus Roseateles. The sequence continues at coordinate 139,937 of NZ_JBCNLU010000011.1, read as the reverse complement.
GCGCCTGCCCGATCTGCATGGCCGAGATGCGCAACCTGATGCTGCGCAACGTCGACCAGTTGCTGCGCTTCGAGGACATTGCCGCTCCGGGCTTCAGCGAGCTGCCACCAGGCACGACGATGCCGGATCTGCTCGCATTGCTGCATGTGCGGCGCGCCGATGGCCAGGTCGTCAAAGGCGCCCCGGCGCTGCGTCTGGTGTACGACGGTGCCCGACTGCGGGGACTCGCTCGGCTGATGGGCGCGCCGGGTCTGCGCGGGTTCTGCGACTGGGCCTATCCCATCCTCGCGCGCAACCGCTATCGCATTCCGCGTCCGCTGGTCCGGCTCATCGTTGAAGGCGGTTTGCGGCGCGCGGCCGAACGGCGTGCCGGCGCTTCCGCCTGCCAAGACGGCCTGTGCGAGATCCCCGTCCGGACAAACTCCACCCCGCCTGCGGATCACGGCCCTGACCGCACGCCCCTCCATCAACCGGGAGACCGCTCATGACCCCCACCATCCGCTCCGTCCTCGTCTGCGGCGCCAGCGGCTTCCTCGGCCGGCGCATCGTGCGCACGCTGCGAGAGGCCGGTCTCTCGGTCACCGAGGGCAGCTCCCGCACGCAAGACTTCCAACGCGACCTCGACCCCAAGACCTGGGAGCCGCGCGTCGCCGGCTTCGACGCCGTCGTCAACGCGGTCGGCATCCTGCGCGACACCGGCACCCGCAAGCTCGACCCCATCCACCACCAGACACCGGCCGCGCTCTTCGAGGCCTGCGCCCGGGCCGGCGTGGCGCGCGTGGTGCAGGTGTCGGCCAACGGCGTCGACCGCAGCGACACCCGCTATGCGTCGACCAAGCGCGCCGCCGACGAGGTCCTGCTGCGCCTGCGCGCCGAGGGCCGGCTCGACGGCATCGTGCTGCGTCCGAGCATCGTCTTCGGCCGCGGCGGCGCCAGCACCGCGCTCTTCATGACGCTGGCGAAGCTGCCCCTGCTGGTCCTGCCGCGCGCCGCCGTGAACGCCCGCGTGCAGCCGGTCGCCGTGCCGGACGTGGCGCTCGCCGTGCTGCGCCTGCTGCAGGACGGCGGCCCCGAGGTCGTCACCGCCGTCGGGCCACGTGCGCTGACCCTGGCCGAGTACCTGGCCGAGTTGCGCCGCCAACTCGGCCGCGGCCCCGCGACCGTGATCCCGCTGCCCGCCACCCCCAGCCGCTGGAGCGCCCGCCTGGGCGACCTCGTCAGCGCCCAGCCCTGGAGCAGCGAGGCCCTGTCCTTGCTGGAGCAGGAGAACGTCGGCGACGCGCAGGCCTTCGCCCGCGTGCTGGGCCGCGCGCCGATTCCCGTCGAGCAATTCATGGAGGCCGCATGGGCATCGGCCTGATCAACTTCCGCCATCGCCGCACGCGCGTGTTGGCGCGGGGCGTGCTGATCGCGCTGTGGCTCGCGACGGCCGCCGTCAGCCTGATCGAGCTCGACGGCCGCAGCCGCGATCTGCTCGAGGCAGCCGCCACGCCGGAGCGCTGGATCGCGCCGCTGATCGTCGCGGGCGCGCTGGCGGACCTGTTCATCGGACTGGCGATGTGGCGCTGGCACCGCCGCTGGGTCTATCGGCTCGCGGGCGCGGTGATGCTGATGATGACCGTGGTCGCCACGCTGATCCTGCCCTCGCTGTGGCTGGATCCGCTAGGCTGCCTCAGCAAGAACCTGCCGATCGCGGTGCTCCTGCTGATCCTGGACGAGGACGCCCCGGCCTGAGCCCGCCACGACAGAATCCCGCCCGGTGCGACGCGACCGACCACGGCAACGACATCAGCGACGACCTCGACAACCAGATCGACAACCGGCCCCGACGACAACAAGACCCGACCCCAGGGAGGACCTCATGAACACCTATCTCGTCATCAAGTGGCTGCACATCGTCTCCAGCGTGCTGCTGGCGGGGACCGGCTTCGGCTCGGCCTTCTATCTGTTCTTCGCGAACCGCAGCGGCTCATTGGCCGCGCAGGCGGTGGTCGCGCGGCTGGTGAAGCGTGCCGATCTCTGGTTCACCACGCCGGCGGTGATCGTGCAGCCGGTCACCGGGGTGTGGCTCGCGATGCAGGCCGGCTGGTCGCTGGACACGCCCTGGCTGGCCCTGTCCATCGCGCTGTACCTGCTCGCGGGCGCGTGCTGGCTGCCGGTGCTGTGGCTGCAGATCGAGCTCTCCAAGATGGCCGACGCCGCGCTGGCCAGCGGCCAGGCCCTGCCCGCGCGCTACTGGCGCTACGCGCGCTGGTGGGAGGGCCTGGGCTATCCGGCCTTCCTCGCGGTGCTGGCGGTCTTCTATCTGATGGTGAACAAGCCTGTGCTGTGGGGCTGAGCGCCACCGGCGCTTAGGTACCATGTCGCGGCCAGCGTCCGGGACCCCCGCATGTACATCGACCACATCACGATCAAGAACTTCCGGACCTTCCGCAACACCGCCATCGAGTTCATCCACCCGGACCAGGACTTCGATCGCCTCGGCCTGACGCCGCCCCCGCTGCGCAACGTCAACCTGCTGCTGGGCAACAACGGCTTCGGCAAGACCACGCTGCTCAAGGCCATCGCGCTGGCCTGCCTGGGCCCCGCCGTGGGTCGCGTCGGCCTGTATCCCTACCGCCTCGTCCGGACCGAGCCCGAGTCCTCCGGCCCCACCGCCTCGCGCGGCGGCCGCCTCGGCCCGGAATGGGAGGGCCGCGCCGCCATCGACGCCGCCTTCACGCCGCACGCGCAGGACGGCCTGGGCGGCCTGCCGCTGCTGCTGTCGCAGGTCGAAGTCCGCCGCATGGGCGATCTGGAGGACCTCGTCTGGACCGGGCATGACGACGACTTCTGGCAGCCCATCTTCAGCGAGCACTCCGATGCGCTCTTTTTCGTCGGCTATGGCGCGACACGGCGCGTCGAGGAAAAGCAACGCTATGACGCCGGTGCGCGCAGCAGCCGCGCCTTCGCGCGGGCGCAGCGGGTGCAGAGCCTGTTCCGCGACGATCACTCGCTGATTCCGCTCAACGCCTGGCTGCCGCAATACCAGGCGCGCAACCGCGGCCGCTACGCGCAGGTCGTCGGCCTGATGAACGACTTGCTCGGCCCCGGTCATTACGAGTTCACCGGCGAGATGGAAGGCGGCGAGTACCTGTTCGTCCGCCAAGGTCTGCGGGTGCCCTTCCCTGCGCTGTCGGACGGGTACCGCGCCTTCATCGGCTGGGTCGCGGACCTGCTGCATCACGTCTGCATGACCTGCCCCTCGGGCAAGAAGCTGGTGGAGAACCAGGGCATCGTGATGGTCGACGAGATCGATCTGCACCTGCATCCGAAGTGGCAGATGACGGCGTTGCCCACGCTGGCTCGCGCGCTGCCGAACGTGCAGTTCATCGTGACCTCGCACAGCCCGCTGATCGTGGGCTCGCTGCAATGGCAGAACATCATCACGATGCGCCCGGTCTCGCGTCAGGCGACGGAGCTGGCGCGCATCGAATCGCCGGTGCATGGCTTGGACGCGGACCAGGTGCTGCTGACCGAGTTCTTCGGCCTGCAATCGACCCGGGCGCCAGGGCCGGAACGGCAGCTCAAGTCGCTCACGCTCAAGGCCCGCGAGGGCGACAGTGACGCGGCGCTGGCGGTGCTGCGAGCGATGACCAAAGGCGCGGAGCAAGCCTGATGATCGGCTACCGCCTCAGCCGGAGCGAGCTGGCGGCGCTGGTCGACGCGTTCGCCCCGGACTGGCGGACCCGCGCCGCGCAACGGACCGCCGCCTTTCGCGCCGCCGGCCGCTATGACGAGTCTTCCTCCATCTGGAGCGAGGTCAAGCCCGTCTACATGGCGCTGCAGGGCGAATCCAAGTGCGCGTTCTGCGAGCGCAAGCTCGAGTCCGTCGAGCACGGCAAGGGCGAGCAGGACGTGGAGCACTTCCGTCCCAAGAAGCGCACCCTGCCCTGGCCGGTCCCGGCCTCGCTACACGCCGCTGGCGTGACGCCGACCGCGCTGCCGGCCGGATCGGCGGGCTATCACCTGCTGCCCTACGACCTCTTCAACTACACGGCGGCCTGCAAGCCCTGCAACTCGTCGCTGAAGCGGGACTACTTTCCGATCGCGGGCACCCCGGCGCATGGGGGCGATTCTCCGGAGCAGATGGCGGCCGGCGAACTTCCGCTGCTGATCTATCCGATCGGCGATTTCGACGCGGACCCTGAGACGCTGATCGGCTTCATCGGCGCCTCGCCGGTGGCGCTGCCGGTGGACGGCCATGCGCGCCATCGCGCGCTGACGACCATCGAGTTCTTCCGGCTGGACGACGTCGGCGCCCGCAAGAACCTGTTCCGGGAACGCGCCATCGTGATCACCGCGCTGTATCCGCAGTTGGAGATCCGACGTGCCGGCACCGAGCCCGCCGAGCGCCTGCGCAAGGCCGAGCGCGTCATCCAGGGTCTGCAGTCGGCCCGCTCCCAGCACGCCAATTGCGCGCGCAGCTTCGAGCGCATCCACCGCGCGGATCCGGCGCTCGCCGAACGGATCTTCGAGGAAGCCGCCGACCTGGTCGCGTCAAGCTCCTGAATCCGACCCCGGGTCTGAACGTGGCGTCCGCGGACGTCGATCGCCCCCACGGCACGCCGCCGTCACGTTCTCCCGCGACAATCCCGCCCCATGAGCTTCGACCCCACGCCCCTGCTGGACATGACCAGCCCCGAGGCCAAGCGCGCCTCCTACGACACCCTGGTCGCCCAGACCCAAGCCGTCCTGCACGGCGAACGCGACTGGCTGGCCAACCTGGCCCAGTTCGCCGCGCTGGTCTACAACTCGGTCCCGCATCTGAACTGGGCCGGCTTCTACATGGTCAACGCCAAGAACGAGCGCGAGCTCGTCCTCGGCCCCTTCCAGGGCAAGGTCGCCTGCGTGCGCATCGCCTTCGAGCGCGGCGTCTGCGGCGCCTGCGCCAGCACGCAAGAAGTGCAGCTGGTCGAGGACGTCCACGCCTTCCCCGGCCACATCGCCTGCGACGCCGCCTCCCGCTCGGAGCTCGTGCTGCCGGTGGTCGTCGACGGCCGCCTGCGCGCCGTCTTCGACCTGGACAGCCCCGAGCCCGCCCGCTTCGACGCGATCGACAGCGAGGGCTTCCAGCGCGCCATCGCCGCGCTCGTCGCCGGGACCGACTGGGCATGAGCCGCCTCGTCACCGTCAGCGGCGTCACCCGCGCGCTGGTTGCCGCGGGCCTGGTCGCCCTGTCGATGTCGCCGCTCGCGGCCCGCGCGGCGGAGCTCCGCCTGCGCGTGCTGGAGACCAGCGACATCCACATGAACCTGCTGAACTACGACTACTACCAGGATCGGGAGTCGCAGGAGTTCGGTCTGGCCAAGACCGTCACGCTGATCCACCGCGCCCGCGCCGAGTCGCCCAACAGCCTGCTCTTCGACAACGGCGACCTGCTGCAGGGCAACCCGCTGGGCGACGTCGTCGCCCGCGTCAAGCCGCTCAAGGCCGGCGACATCCACCCGGCCTACAAGATCCTCAACCTGCTGAACGTGGACGCCGCCAACCTCGGCAACCACGAGTTCAATTACGGCCTGCCCTTCCTGCGCCAGGCCATCGCCGGCGCGCAGTTCCCCTACCTGAACGCCAACGTGATGGAGGCCGATGGCCGCCGCCACGCCTTCACGCCCAGCACGCTGCTGACCCGCGAGATGCGCGACAAGTCCGGCAAGACGCACACGCTCAAGATCGGCGTGGTCGGCGTCACGCCGCCGCAGATCCTGGAGTGGGACCGCCAGAACCTGGCCGGCAAGGTCACCGTGATCGACATGGTCGACGCCGCCCGCGTGCAGGTCGATGCGCTGCGCAAGCAGGGCGCGGATCTGGTCGTCGTCATCGCCCACACCGGCATCGACAAGACCGAGCTGCCCAAGCTCTCCGAGAACATGGCCGCCCAGCTCGCCCGGGTGAAGGGCGTGGACGTGCTGCTGCTGGGCCACGCCCACACCGAGTTCCCCGGCCCCGGTTTTGCCGGCTATCCGGGCGTGGACCTGGCGCAGGGCAAGCTCTTCGGCACGCCCGCCGTGATGCCGGGCCGCTGGGGCGACCACCTGGGCATCGTGGACCTGACGCTGACCCAGTCGGGCAAGCAATGGAAGGTGGCGGCCAGCCGCTCCAGCCTGCGCCCGATCTTCGACCGCGCCACCCGCAAGCCGCTGGTCGACGCCGACCCGATGCCAGCGGTCGTCATCGCCAAGGAGCACCAGGCCACGCTGGACTACGTCCGCAGCCAGGTCGCGGTGGCGGATCAGCCGATCCAGAGCTATTTCTCGCAGGTGCTGGACGGCGCCGCGGTGCGCCTGGTCGCGCGCGCGCAACTGGCCTATGCGCTGAAAGCGGTCCAGGGCACGGCGCTGGAGAAACTGCCCATGCTGTCGGCCGCCGCACCCTTCAAGTCCGGCGGCCGCCAGGGCTGGACGCAGTACACCGACATCCCCGCCGGCCCGGTCGCGATCAAGCATGTGGCCGATCTTTACGTCTACCCGAACACGGTCAAGGTGCTGAAGCTCAGCGGCGCGCAGGTGCGTGACTGGCTGGAGATGTCCGCCGGCCAGTTCCGCCGCATCGACCCCCAGGGTCCGGCGCAGCAGGACCTGGTCGACACCAACTATCCCAGCTTCAACTTCGACATGATGCTGGGCCAGGACGACGGCCTGCGCTATGCGCTGGACCTGACGCAGCCGGCGCGCTTCGACCGCGACGGCAAGCGCGTCTCGGACGCGCATCGGGTTGTCGACCTGAGCTGGCGCGGTCAGCCGCTGGACGAGCGCGCCGACTTCCTGGTGGTGACGAACAACTACCGCGCCTTCGGCGGCGGCCACTTCCCGGCGCTGGGCTCGGACAAGGTCGCGGTCGACGCGCCGGACGAGACCCGCGAGGCGGTCGCCCATTTCCTGGCCGCGCAGTCCTCGCTGAGCGCCGCGGTGGGTCAGCCGTCCTGGCGCATCCGGCCGGTGCCGGGCGTGGCGCTGCGTTTCGTTTCCGGCACGGGCGCGATCGCGCACCTGAAGGAGACGCCGCAGGTCAAGCTGGTCAAGGACAACGGCGACGGGTCCGCGACTTTCGAGCTGGCGCCCTGATCGGCTCCTATTCGGCTTGGGTCTGGTTGGGTCCAGGCCCGCGGGAGGGATGCCGATGAGGCGACCGACCCCGGACATGCAAACGGCCGCTGATGCGGCCGTTTTTACTGGAGCGGGAGAACGCTCAGACGTGGATGTCGAGCAGCGCGCCCTCGGCCCGGATCTGCGTCTGGAGCACGCGCAAGTTGCCGACGAAAGCGTAGGTGGCGGATTTCTGCTCCACCACGTCGGCGGCCAGATCGGCGCCGGGTTCGGGCAGCTTGACGACCTGGGTGGTCACGCCGTTGCCGTCTTCCGCGGTCTGGGCCTCGATGCGCTCGCGGCGATAGCCGGGCGTGCTCGTGTTGGCGACGTTGTTGGCGGACGCGCGCAGCCGCTCGTTGGCGGCGGACATGCCGGACAAGGCGGTCGACAGGCTGATCGTGGACATGGCGGAACCCTCGGTCTTCGCGGGCCCGGCGTGGTTCCGGCGGGCCTCAAGCGGTCACTCTATTCGCCGTCATCGGCATTTCCCGGCCGATCTTTAGAAAAGAATGGTGTTTTCCGGCCAGTTCTTCACATCAAACGAATAAGGGTTAACCCTTGAGCGGATTTCACAATCCCTCTGTGCGCCGCCCGAGCGTCGCTCCCTCGCCCGCCAGCCGGAGAGGGGGATGAGCGGTGGGACGCCCGACGGTGTAACTCCCTCTCCCGCTTGCGGGAGAGGGCGGGGGAGAGGCTCTTCCGGCTCCCGGCGCGCTCAAGCCCCGGCCAACTCCTCGTAGCTGCCACTGGACACGAACACCCGAACGCTGTCCCCGCCCGCGGCCTTGGCCTCGGTGCAAGCCAGCTGACCGGCGCCAAGCACCGCGTCCACCGTGTCCAGCGTCGGCTGCAGCTGGACCACGCCCAAACTGGCCTTCACACGCGCGCGATGCAGACCCCACCGCAGCCGATAAGCGGCAATGGCACTTCGCATCTTCTCCGCCACGATCTGCGCGTAATGCTGATCGCAGTCCGGCAGCAGGACGACGAAATGATCGTTCTCCAGCCGCGCCACCGTGTCGGACGCACGCACCTTGGTCACCAGCATCTGGCCGAGGCCGTACAGGAAGTGCTCGGCGACCTCCGCGCCCATGCCCTGGACCACGTCGCTGAAGCGATCGATGTCCACGAACAGCACCGACACCGGCTCATGCCGCCGGCTGCCCACGTGCTCCGCGAGTCGACGCTCGATCTCGCGCCGGTTGGCCAGCTCCGTGACCTCGTCATGCTTGGCCGACCAGGTCGGCTGCATGCGCTGCGTGCGCGCGGCGGTGACGTCGTCGACCACCCACATCGCCTCGCCGGCGGGCTGCTCCCAATGCACCGGCGTCGCCTGCAGCCGTCCCCAGAAGCGCGATCCGTCACGGCGGACGAACTCGATCTCCTCATCCAGCGGCCGCCCGGCCGCGAAAGCCGCGCCGACGCGGGCCTGGAGCGCCTGCTGGGCGGAGTCGGAGACGACCACGCCGCGCTGGTCCTGCCCGGTCAGGTCGGTCTCGTCCCCGTGACCGAAGAGGTGGTTGAACTGCTCGCTGACCACCTCGAAGCGGCCGGCCGCGACGAAGGCCACGGCCAGCGGTGCCCGCACCAGCAGCGCCCGCATGCGGGCGGCGATCGGGTCGGCGGCGTCGTGTTGGGATTGCATGTCGTCTCCTGAGGAATCCCCAAGGTGTACCCGTTTTGACCGGCGCTGGGAACCCCGGAGAGGACCCTGGTCAGGGGCCGCGCATCAAGGTGGCGACTGAAGATTCAGTCGCGACTTGAATACCGGCCGGCCCCTCTCCAGCGGGTCAGGGCGGCGGCGGCGCGATCTGCTCCGCCCACTCGTACAGCGCCGACAGGATCTCCTGCGCCCGCTCGTCGTCGGATTCCTCCGCCGCCTGGCCCAGCGCGTCGATGCGCTCGAAGAAGGTCTCCAGCGTCTGCGCCCCGCCCTGCCCCAGGTGCAGACGCTCGGCGCGATGGCGCTCCCAGCGCTCCTGCTCGACCGAGCCCAGCGTCTCAGGGAAGTTGCGGGCGCGATAGCGGAACAGGATCTCGTCCAGCCGGCCGTCCTCGAAGACCGCCTTGCCCTGGGCGACCCGGTCCGCCAGCGCCTGCGCCGACAGCCCGCGCAGGCGCTCCAGCGTGCGACGGTCCTCGTTGCCGACGAAGCCGCCGTACAGATCCTCGTCGACGTCGATCGCCGCCGAGCCCCCGCCCGGACGCTGGAACACCTGCGGCCACAGGCGCGTCAGCTCGCCGCCGCGCGCGGCCAGGATCTCGGCGTTGGCCAGGCCGGCCGCCAGGTCCAAGCCCCAGCGCTGGGCCATCTCCGGCGACAGGATCTTCAGCGATGCGATCACGATCGGCGACTTGTTGACGTGGATGGTCTTGATCGGCAGCCGGGTCACGCCGTCGGGCAGCTCGTCCTGCTTGGTGTACATGCGCATCCGAATGGTCTCGGCGTCCAGACCCAGCAATTCCGAAGGATCGGCGGACAGGTCCCACACGATCAGCTCGTTCTTGTTGGTCGGGTGCTGCGCCAGCGGCCACACCAGCGCGATGCAACCGCGATCCGGTCCGTACATGCCGGAGATGTGCAGGAAGGGCCGATGGGCGCCGATCTCGCCCCAGACCGCGTCCTTCTTGCGCAGCTTCAGGCAGAAATCCCACAGCCGCGGCTGCTTCTGCTTGATCAGGCGCGCCAGCGCGATCGTGGCGCGCACGTCGGACAGCGCATCGTGCGCCGCCTCGTGGGCCAAGCCGTTGGCGGCCGTCAGATGCTCCAGCTTGAAGGACGGCCGGCCGTCCTCGTGCTTGGGCCACTCGATGCCCTCGGGTCGCAGCGCATAAGCGCAGCGGACGACGTCCAAGAGGTCCCAGCGGCCGCAGTCGTTCTGCCACTCGCGGGCATAGGGATCGATGAGGTTGCGCCAGAACATGAAGCGCGTGACCTCGTCGTCGAAGCGGATGGTGTTGTAGCCCAGGCCCACCGTGCCCGGACGCGCCAGTTCCTCGTGGATGGCGGCGGCGAAGCGATGTTCCGGCAGGCCCTGCTCCGCGCAGGTCTGCGGGAGGATGCCGGTCAGCAGGCAGGACTCGGGATCGGGCAGCGAGTCGGTGGCGGGCTGGCAATACACCATCAGCGGATCGCCGATCTCGTTCAGGTCCGCATCGGTGCGGATGCCGGCGAACTGCGCCGGTCGGTCGCGGCGCGGCACGCGTCCGAAGGTCTCGTAGTCGTGCCAGTAGAAAGTCATCTCATGCATGGGCCGGGACGATACCTCACCGGGGACGCGTGCTCGGTGATACTCCTGCGCCCTTGCCCGCCGCGAAACCGTCCCCGACGGCCTTCGCGCCCCGGCGCCCCGCCGCTCCAAAACGACCCGCCCGCCGATGCCGCTCAGCCACCTGCTCCTGTGCCTGTCGATCGCGACGACCCTGCTGCCCGTGACCGCGCCCTGGCCCTGGCTGGCCACGCTGATCATGGCGGTCACCGCCGGTCTGGTGAACGGGCAGCTCACCGTCGCCGCCCTGGCCCCGATCGGCGCGATGACCGCGCTGGCCTGGATGACGATGGACGCCGCCGGCCGTCCCCGCCGCGAGATCGCCTTCCTGCTGCTGATGCTGGTCCTCGGGCTGGCGCTGTCGCTGCACCTGTTGCCGGGTTTCGTGAACCCGAGCTATCTGGTGTCCGCCTCCGACGACCGGCCAGGGACGCTCAAGTACCTCAATTTCGACAAGGGTGCGGCCGGCATGCTGATGCTGGCGGTGCTGGCCGCGCGTCAGCGGCGGATCCGCCTGGGCAGCGCCATCGCGATGAGCCGGCTGGCTGCGCAGTCCGGCACGCCGGGCTGGGCCTTGCCGGCCGTCGTTGCCGCGACGCTCGCCGGCCCCTGGCTGATCGCGGTCGCCGCCGGCGTCGGCCAGCCCACGCTGCGCTGGCCCGACAACGCCGGCCTCTTCCTCAGCGCGAATCTCTTTCTGACCTGCGTCGCCGAGGAGGCCGCCTTCCGCGGCGTCGTCCAGGGACTGCTGGCGCGGCGCTTCGGCACCGACCTGCGCGGCGCGCGCGGCTGGCTGCCGGTGGTCGTGGCGGCTTTGCTGTTCGGGGCGGCGCATGCGGCGGGCGGCGCGGCCTACGTCGGGCTCGCCACGCTGGCGGGCCTGGGCTACGGGCTGGTCTATGCGTTGACCCGCCGGATCGAGGCCGCCATCCTCCTGCACTTCGCCCTGAACGCGCTGGTGTTCACGACCCTGAACCTGCGGGTCGGCTGAGCCGGAGCCGGGGCATCCGCCATGCCCCCAGGCACAGCGCCTGCCCAGGTCGCCGGCCCGGCGCAGGTCGGGCGCTGGCCGCCCGCCACGCCCCACCATCGTCAATCGTGTGTCTTGCGTGTAGGGATTGTTTCGACATCGCGCCCGGGCCGAACCGGTCACGGGGACTGACGATAATCCGCCGACCTGGACTTGTGCGCCCCTGATGCCGCTGCTTCTCCGAATCGCCCACGCCGTCAAGGCCTTCTTCCTCGCGCTGTGGCGGCGCACCGGTCCGCTGCGCGACTCGCTGCGCACGCTGCCGGCCTGGAAACGCATCGCCGTGTGGTCCGGCGCGGGCGTGCTCGCGCTGACGCTGCTGATCGGCGGCGCGGCCGCCATCATCTGGCCGGGCCTGCCCGACCTGGCGCAGCTGACCGACTACAACCCCAAGCAGCCGCTGCGCGTCTACACCGCCGAGGGTGAGCTGCTGGCCGAGTTCGGCGCCGAGCGCCGCAGCTACCTCCCCATCGAGAAGATCCCCAAGGAGATGCAGCAGGCGCTGCTCGCCGTCGAGGACACCAACTTCTACGACCACCAGGGCATCTACGTGCCCGGCATGCTGCGGGCCTTCTGGGTCAACCTGTTCTCCTCGTCCCGCAGCCAGGGCGCGTCCACGATCACGCAGCAGCTGGCGCGCGATCTGTACCTGACCAAGAAGAAGCTCTACACCCGCAAGTTCGTCGAGATCCTGCTGGCCTTCAAGATCGAGAGCCAGCTCTCCAAGGACAAGATCCTGGAGATCTACATGAACCAGATCTACCTGGGACAGCGCGCCTACGGCTTCGAGGCCGCCGCCCAGACCTATTACGGCAAGTCGCTCAAGGACCTGTCCACCGCCGAGACCGCCATGCTGGCCGGCCTGCCGCAGAACCCCTACCGCGCCAACCCGATCAGCAACCTCAAGGCCGCCAAGCGCCGCCAGGCGGTGGTGCTGCAGCGCATGGTCGACGTCGGGATGATCACGCCCGAGCAGGCCGCCCACGCCCGCGAGGAGCCGCAGAAGCTGCGCACCGCGCAGGACCAACGCCTGCCCTACGGCCAGTACGCCGCGGAGATGGTGCGCCAGGTCGTCCACGCCCAATATGGGGACGAGGCCTACAGCCGCGGCCTGCGCGTGACCACCACGCTGAAGATGGACGACCAGGTCGCCGCGTACAAGGCGCTGCGCCGCACGCTGATGGACTACGAGCGCCGCCGCCCCTGGCGCGGCCCCGAGGCCGACGTGGACCTGCCCGACGGCATGGACGCGGCCGAGCAGGACGCGGCGATCTCCCAGGCGCTCAACGAGCATCCCGACAACGACGACCTGCGCGCGGCCGTGGTGACGCAGGTCGCCAACAACCGCATCTATGCCTCGCTGCAGGACGGCGACGACATCGAGATCCGCGGGGAAGGCGTGCGCACGGTGCAGTCGGCGCTGTCGGAGAAGGCCAAGCCGAACCTGCGCATCAAGCGCGGCTCGGTGATCCGCGTGCTGCGCGGCGCGCCGACCAAGGACTTCCCCCAGGGCGCCTGGGCGGTGACGCAGTCGCCCGAGGCCGAAGGCGCGCTGGTCTCGGTCGAGCCCGACTCGGGCCGCATCCTGGCGCTGGTGGGCGGCTTCGACTTCAACCGCAACCAGTTCAACCATGCGACCCAGGCTTGGCGCCAGCCGGGCTCCAGCTTCAAGCCCTTCCTGTACTCGATGGCGATGGAGAACGGCGCCGGACCGGCCACGCTGGTCGACGACGCGCCCTTCGTCCAGGGCGACTGGGCGCCGCGCAACTCCGACGGCCAGTTCGACGGCCCGATGACGCTGCGCCAAGCGCTGGCCAAGTCCAAGAACATGGTCACCATCCGGCTGCTGGAGCAGTTCGGCCCGGCGCGCGGCCGGTCCTGGGCCGGCAAGTTCGGGCTGGACGCGGACAAGCAGCCCGAAAATCTGACGCTGGCGCTGGGCTCGGGCTCGGTGACGCCGCTGCAGATGGCCAGCGCCTATTCGGTCTTCGCCAACGGCGGCTACCTGCTCAAGCCGTTGCTGGTCACCAAGATCGTCGACGCGCAGAACCAGGTGCTGTTCCAGGCCGAGCCGGAGACGCTCAGCGAGGACCGCCGCGCGATCAGCGAGCGCAACGCCTATCTGACCGGCTCGCTGCTGCACGAGGTGGCGGTGCGCGGGACGGCGTATCGTGCCAGCGCGGCGCTCAAGCGCTACGACCTGTACGGCAAGACCGGCACGACCAACGACGCGGTGGACGCCTGGTTCGCCGGCTTCCAGCGCCGCGTGGCCACGGTGGTCTGGATCGGCTACGACCAGCCGCGCAGCCTGGGCCAGGGCGAGTCCGGCGGCGGCGTGGCGCTGCCGGCCTGGATCGACTACATGCAGGTGGCGCTCAAGGGCGTCGCCCCGTCCGAGATCCAGCCGCCGTCCGAGGGCGTGACGCAGCAGGAAGGCCCGTTCGGGCCGGACTGGATCTACACCGAGTTCGCCGGCGACGCCGGGCTCAAGACCATCGGCCCGATGCCGCCAGCGCTCGGGGCGTCGGACGCGGCCTCGGCGCCGCCGGGGGCGGAGGGCGCGCTGCAGCCGGCGGGCGGTGGCACGACGCCGCCTCCGGCGCCCGGCGCGGCGGGGGCGCTGCTGCCCGCGCCGGCCCGGGCCGCGTCGGGCGTGTCGCCGTCCTGGTGGGCGGGAGAAAAGGGAGGCTGAGATGTCGATCCGGCAACACCTGACCCCTGGCGCGATGAGCGCCGTCGGCGCCATCGGCGCCCTGCTCCTGGCCGCCGCGCCGGCCTGGGCCGCGGACGGCCCCGATGACGCCATCGAGCCCGATCAGCCGGGCATCGTGGAATCGAGCAGCACGGTCGGCAAGGGCAAGGTCCTGATCGAGACCGGCCTGGGCTATCAGCGCGACAAGAGCGACGGCGTGCGTAGCCGGCTGTGGTCGACGCCGACGCTGCTGCGTTTTGGCTTCGCCCAGGACTGGGAGTTCCGCGTCGAGACGGACGGCTATCAGCGCCTGCGCGCCACCGACGGCGGCGGCACCGCGACGGCCAGCGGCTGGGCCGACACCGCGCTGGGCGTGAAGTGGCATGTGCAGGACAGCGACGCCGAGAGCAACAAGCCCGGCCTGGCCTGGCTGTTGCACGCCGACCTGGACAGCGGCTCCGCGGCCTTCCGCGGCAACGGCGTGCGGCCCTCGCTGCGCCTGACGGCGGAATGGGATCTGCCGCATGACTGGTCCGCCGGCCTGATCGGCGGCGTGTACCGCGACCGCCGAGAGGCCTCCGACGGCGGCGGCCATTTCATCGGTGGCATCCTGGGCGCCTCGCTGGGCTGGCCGATCAACGAGCGCTGGAAGGGCTACGTGGAGCTCGCCGGCGATCAGCTCGCCTCCAAGCGCAACGGTGGCCGCAGCGTGTCGGCCGGCACCGGCCTGACCTGGCTGGCGGACAAGCGGCTGCAGCTCGACGCCTCGCTCAATCGCGGCCTGACCCGGCAGACCGCGGACTGGGTGCTGGGGCTGGGCGTGTCGGTCGGCTTCTGAAGTCATTCCCGGGGGCGCACTCCCGGGGGCGCATTCCCGGCGGCGGCCAGATGACGTACAAAGCCGGCTGTCTCTTCAGCCGGCCGTCCGCGCCCCCGCCTCATGCGACTCTCCGCTCGCCTCTCCGCTCATCTCTCCGCTCGCTCCCTGCGTTTCCCGCTGCAACTGGCCATCGCCTCGATGGCCTTCGCCGCCCTGCCCTCGGCTTGGGCCGGCCCCGCCAGCGGCACCTTCACCGCCTCGCGCTCGTGCGAGGCCTTCCAGTCCTTCCGCAAGTCCACCAATCCGGGCGACATCAAGCTGTCCCCGGGCACCGGCTACGCGATCCTGGAATCGCATGACGCCGGTTGGACGCGCGTCGAGGTTCCCGGCGCCAAGCCCGCCGAACGCTGGGTCCCGAACGACTGCGGCAGCGGCGCCAGCACCGGCAGCTCGGCCAGCCCGTCGCCGGCCCCGGGCAACGGAAAAGCCGGATCGGCGGGCGCCACGGCGCCGGTCTCCGGCCGCGCGCTGTGCCAGACCCCGGACCAGCATGACGGCTACGTGCTGGCCATGTCCTGGCAGCCCGGCTTCTGCGAATGGACGCCCGGCGGCAAGCGCGGCAAGCCCGAATGCGAGGCGATGGAATCGGGTCAGCTCACGGTGACCCATCTGACGCTGCACGGCCTGTGGCCCAACCGCCAGTCCTGCGGCATCAGCTACGGCAACTGCGGCGGCGAGCCGATGAAGCTCTCGCGCGAGACCATCGCCTACATCGGCCCGTGGATGCCCAACTTCCTCTACGAGAGCAAGTTCGGGCAGTACGAGTGGGCCAAGCACGGCACCTGCCAGACGACGCTGAACGCCGACGCCTACTTCCGGCGCGCGGTCGATCTGGTCAAGCAGGTCGACGAGTCGGAGCCGGGCAAGTACATCCGGGCCAACATCGGCGGGACGATCTCCCGCAAGGCCTTCTACGAGAAGCTGCGCGAGACCACCGGCAGCGACCAGTACCGCGACAGCGTCACCCTGCTGTGCTCGGGCAAGTACCTGACGGAGATCCGCGTGCGGCTGCCGCGGGATTACAAGGCGGGCGGCTCGCTCAAAGAGCTGCTGGGCGACACGCCGCAGCGCGGCGGCGGCGAGACCTGCAAGGGCGACGACATCCGCATCGAGGCGAGCGGACGTCGCTGATCCAGGGTCGCCCGGCGCGTCAGGCGACGCTGGGCCGGGCGTGGACCGCTCAGCGCTTCTTGACGACCACGCTGCCCACCGAGTACCCGGCGCCGAAGGAGCAGATCACGCCCAGGTCGCCGGACTTCAGGTTGGCGCGGTGCTCGTGGAAGGCGATCACCGAGCCGGCCGAGGCGGTGTTGGCGTAGGTGTCCAGGATCAGCGGCGCGATCTCGGCGCCGGCCTCGCCGCCGACCAGCTTCTTGATGACCAGCTGGTTCATGCCCAGGTTGGCCTGGTGCAGCCAGTAGCGGCTGACGTCGGTCGGCTGGATGTGCAGCGACGCGAGGTGGTTCTCGATGTGCGCGGCGGCGATGGGCACCACCTCCTTGAACACCTTGCGGCCCTCCTGGCGGAAGGTCTTGTCGCGCGCGTCCGGATCGCTGTCCTCGGCCTTGTTCATGAAGCCGAAGTTGTTGCGGATGTTGTTGGAGAACTGCGTCGCCAGCTTGGTGCCCAGGATGGACCACTGCTCAGGGGCGGTGGCCAGATCGGCGCGCTCGACCACGATGGCCGTGCACACGTCGCCGAAGATGAAGTGGCAGTCGCGGTCCTTCCATTCCAGGTGGGCCGAGGTGATCTCCGGATTCACGATCAGCACGCACTTGGACGCGCCCGAGCGCACGGCGTTGTAAGCCTGCTCCAGCGCGAAGGTCGCCGACGAGCACGCCACGTTCATGTCGAAGCCGTAGCCGCCCGCGCCCAGCGCCTGCTGGATCTCCACCGCCATCGCCGGATAGGCGCGCTGCATGTTGGCCGCCGAGCAGAACACCGCGTCCACGTCCTCGGGCCGCTTGCCGGCCGCGGCCAGCGCCTTGCGGGCGGCGTCCACGGCGATCTCGGCCATCAGCGAGATCTCGTCATCGGCGCGTTCCTGGAAGCGCGGGTACATGCGGGTCGGATCCAGCACGCCGTCCTTCTCGATCACGTAGCGCTGCTTGATGCCGGAGGCCTTCTCGATGAACTCGACGTTGGAGTGCACCAGCGCCTGATGCGTGCCGGCGGCGATGGCCTCGGCATGCTGCTCGTTCTGCAGGTCCACGTAGCGGTTGAAGGCCTCCACCAACTCGGCGTTGGTGATGACGTGGGGAGGCTGATAGAGACCGGTCCCGCTGATGACGACGTCGTGCATGTGCTTGTCTTTGCGTGGCGCCCCGTGCATGGGGTCAAGGGGCGCAAGTTTAGCGAACTGCGCTCAAAAGCCCCTGATCCGTGCATGCTGCACCGCAACGCGGCGCGCGCCCTGCCGCTCATGCGTAGAATGAGCCACCGGGCCCAAATTTTGGGACCCGGTTTTTTTTGGCCGGGTCCCAAGTCAAGCGCTCGCAGCCCAGGGCATGCACTGCCTCAACGCAGCCCGACATTGCGACTTTGGACCATGGAAATCTTTGACTACGACAACATCCTGCTGCTGCCCCGCAAGTGTCGCGTGGACAGCCGCAGCGAGTGCGACACCTCCGTCGAGTTCGGCCCCCGCCGCTTCAAGCTGCCGGTCGTGCCGGCCAACATGAAGACGGTCGTCGACGAGCACATCACCGAATGGCTGGCCGCCAACGGCTACTTCTACGTGATGCACCGCTTCGATCTGGACGCGATCCAGTTCGCCCGGACGATGCGGGACAAGAGGCTGGTGGTCTCGCTCAGCGCCGGTGTCAAAGAGGCCGATTACGCCCTGATCGACCGCCTCGCCGCCGAGGGCCTGGGCGCCGACTACATCACCATCGACATCGCGCACGGCCACGCGGACTCGGTGCAGCGCATGATCGCCCACATCAAGCACCGGCTGCCCGACACCTTCGTCATCGCCGGCAACGTCGGCACGCCCGAGGGCGTCATCGACCTCGAGAACTGGGGCGCCGACGCGACCAAGGTCGGCATCGGTCCGGGCAAGGTCTGCATCACGCGCTTGAAGACCGGTTTCGGCACGGGCGGCTGGCAGCTGTCGGCGCTGAAGTGGTGCGCTCGCGTGGCGACCAAGCCCATCGTGGCCGACGGCGGCATCCGCCATCACGGCGACATCGCCAAGAGCGTGCGCTTCGGCGCGTCGATGGTGATGATCGGCTCGCTGTTCGCGGGTCACGAGGAGTCGCCGGGCCAGACCGTCGAGGTCGATGGCAAGCGCTACAAGGAGTACTACGGCTCCGCGTCCGACTTCAACAAGGGCGAGTACAAGCACGTCGAGGGCAAGCGCATCCTGGAGCCGGTCAAGGGTCACCTGGCCGACACGCTGCGCGAGATGGAAGAGGACGTGCAGAGCTCCATCTCCTACGCCGGCGGCCGCACGCTGGCCGACCTGCGCAAGGTGAACTACGTGGTCCTGGGCGGCGAGAACGCCGGCGAACACCTGTTCATGTGAGCCTGACGGGGCGCCGGGCCCTCTCTCCCGAGAACGGCTTCAGGCGCGCCCGCCCTGCGCGGCGGCCCCGACCGGGCCTCCGCGCGGGATCGACGGGCCTTGCGACTTGTCGATCCTTCGCTGAAGCGGCGTCAGCCGCGCGTCTTCATTCCGCCTTGAGCAGCAGCTGCTGCACGCTGGAGAAGTCCAGCCCGCCGCGGCCCGCGCGGCTGTTGAGCGCATAGAGATTGCGCGCCAGCTCGCCCAGCGGCACGGCCGCGCCGGTGCCCAGCGCCGCCTCCACCGCCAGCCCCAGGTCCTTGAGCATCAGGTCGTTGCCGAAACCACCGCTGTAGCCGCGCGACGCGGGCGCCTCGGGCTTCACGCCGGGCCAGGGATTGCAGACCTCGGTGGCCCAGCTGCGGCCGGTGCTCACGGCCATCATGGCCGACAGCGCCTGCGGGTCCAGCCCGTGCGCCACGCCCAGCGCGAGCGCCTCGCCAGTGACGGCCATGATCACGCCCAGCGCCATGTTGTTGCAAAGCTTGGCCACCTGACCCGCGCCGGACGCGCCCATGTGGAAGATGTTCTTGCCCATGGCCTGCAGCACCGGACGCGCGCGTTCCAGCGCCGCCGCATCACCGCCGACGATGAAGGTCAGCGTGCCCGCCGCCGCGCCCGCCACGCCGCCGGACACCGGCGCGTCCAGCATCGCCAGGCCGCGATCGGCCGCGGCCTTGGCCACGCGCTGCGCGCTGGCCGGCGCGATGGTGCTGCAGTCGATGACCAGCGCGCCCGCCGGGATGGCCGCCATCAGCGCGCCGTCGCCCAGATACAGGCCTTCGACGTGCCGGCTCGCCGGCAGCATCGAGATCACCACCGCCGCGCCCTCCACCGCCGCCAGCGCCGACGGCGCCACCGTCACGCCGGCCTCGCGCGCCTTCTGCAGCGCCTCGGCGCTCAGGTCGAAGGCCGAGACGGCATAGCCGTTCTTCGCCAGGTTGGCCGCCATCGGCCCGCCCATGTGGCCCAGGCCAATGAAGGCGACGCGCGCGCCGCCGGAGTTGTTCGTGTCGCTCATGCTTGTCTCCTTGTTGTCGATCGCGCCGGCGCCGCCCTCGGCAGCCGGCACGATTCGATTGATGTCCGATGAAGCGTGACAATGATCGTGGTCGACCGATCGTGCCGCGCTCAGCGCAGATCCGCCAGCGGATGCTCGCCCTCGAAGCGCGGCTTGAGCAGTTGGTCGACATGCGCGTCGCCGTGGCCGTCCACCACGCCGCCCTGCCAGCGCGGGTTCTTGTCCTTGTCGACCAGCAGCGCCCGCACGCCCTCGGCGAAATCGGGGTGCACGCAGCAGCCGACCGAGGCCTGGTACTCGAGCCGGAAGACCTCCGCCAGCGACGCATGACGCAAGCGCCGCTGCAGCGCGATCGCCAGCACCGCCGAGGTCGGCGAGCCCTTCTGGAAGGCCGCGCCGGCCGTGGCCAGCCAGGCGTCCGACTCGCAGGCCAGCGAGCGCAGTCGAGGCGCGATCGTCGCCAGGCTGTCATGCGGGCCGATCAGCGCGTCGATGCGCTCGCGGTGCACGGCCAGCTGCGAGGGCGCGAGCGAGAGCTCCGCCCTCGGCAGCGCGCGCAGCACGTCGTCGAGCTGCTCCGCATCGGCGGCGTGCTCGCCCTGCCACTTCGCGGCCGCGATGGCGTTGAGCAGCACGCCGTGATCCTCGGCGCGGGCCGCGCGATCGGCCAGCCCGGCCCACAGCGCGTCGGCCGCGTTCAGCGGCGCGCCCGTCAGCGCGAGGAACAGCCCGGTGCGGCCCGGCAGCCGCGACAGGAACCAGCTGCCGCCCACGTCGGGGTACAGGCCCAGCGTGATCTCGGGCATCGCCAACCGGCTGCGCGGCGTGACCACGCGGTGCGAGGCGCCCGCCATCAGCCCGATGCCGCCGCCCATCACGATGCCGTGCCCCCAGACCAGGAAAGGCTTGGGATAGCGATGGATGAAGTGATCGAGGCGGTACTCGCGCTCGAAGAACTCGGCGGCTTCCCGGGGGACCTTGCCGGCGCCGGCCGCGCGCATCGCGCGGTACAGGCCGACGACGTCGCCCCCGGCGCACAGCGCCTTCTCTCCGGCACCGTCCAGCACCACGCCGACCACGTTCGGATCCTCCGCCCAGGCGATCAGCTGCGCATGCAGCAGATCGACCATCTCCAGCGTCAGCGCGTTCAGGCTGGCCGGCGCGTTCAGCGTCGCGTGGCCGAAGCGATGACCGGAGGCCGTCACCAACGTACGGAACAGCACGGGCGCGGACGTCGCATCCTCGCCCCCGCGCTTGACGTCGCTCTCGGCGTCGCTCGCGGCATCGTTCTTGGAAACTTCCTTCAACTGCGTCATCCCGCGTTCCTCAGCCATTGCGCCATTGCGGGCTGCGCTTGCCCAGGAAGGCCTGCACGCCTTCACGCTGGTCCTCGGTGTCGAAGAGCGCGATGAAAGCCTCCCGCTCGGCCGGCAGCTGCGACCACGGCGGCGCATGGCGCGCGCCCTGGATCAGCCGCTTGCAGGCGGCGACGCTGGTGGGGCTCTGCGCCTGAACCCGCTCGGCCCACTGCAAGGCCTTGGTGAGCGACTCGCCCTTGGGCGCGAGTTCATCGGCCAAGCCGATGCGCAGCGCGGTCTCAGCGTCGACGCGCTCGCCCAGCAGCACCATGCGCTTGGCCCAGCTCTCGCCCACGGTCCAGCTCAGCCATTGCGTGCCGCCCGCGCAGGGCAGCAGGCCGACGGCGGCTTCGGGAAGCGCCATCACCGCGTGCGACTCGGCGATGCGCAGATCGCAGGCCAGCGCGCATTCCAGGCCGCCGCCCATCGCGTAGCCGTTGATCGCCGCGATGCTCACGCCGCGGAAGCCCGCCAGCGCCTCGAAGGCGTCGCCGAAGCGCTTGGCCATGGTCGCCGCGCGGCCCTTGTCGCCATCGGCGAAGAGCTTCAGATCGGCGCCGGCGCTGAAGAACTTCTCGCCGTCGCCGGTGATCACCAGCGCGTAGATGTCGCGGTCGGCATTCAGATCGCCCACCAGCCGCGTGAGCGCGCTCAGGCTCGCGTCGGTCCAGGTGTGGGCGGGCGGATTCGTCAACGTGACGACGGCCGTGTGGCCGCGCTTCTCCACGCGCAGGCCGGCGTAGCCGTCCGGCGTGGCGCTCGGGGTCGTGCTCGTCGTGAGGGTCGAGTCGGTCATGGGTTTCTCTCTGCTCTGAAGAGCAAGCGCCCCTTCGTCGAGGCGCTTGCGGGAGGGCTCAGCGAATGGTCTCGGGCGCCTGGTCCTGCAGCATCCGGCGCGCGACGATCACTCGCATGATCTCGTTCGTACCCTCCAGGATTTGGTGCACGCGCGCGTCGCGCAGCAGGCGCTCCAGTGGGTACTCGCGGATGTAGCCGTAGCCGCCGTGGATCTGCAGCGCCTCGTTGCAGACGGTGAAGCCGATGTCGGTCGCCAGCCGCTTGGCCATCGCGCAATAGACCTGCGCGTCGGGCGACTTCGCATCCAGCTTGGACGCGGCCAGCCGCACCATCTGGCGCGCGGCCACCAGCTCCGTCGCCATGTCGGCGAGCTTGAACTGCAGCGCCTGCATGTCGGCCAGCGGGCGCCCGAACTGGCGGCGCTCATGCATGTAGCGCTGCGCCGCGGTGAGCGCGCCCTGCGCCGCGCCGACCGAGCAGGTCGCGATGTTGATGCGCCCCCCGTCCAGCCCCTGCATCGCGATGCGGAAGCCCTGCCCTTCCTCGCCCAGCAGATTCACGGCCGGAACCCGCACGCCGTCGAAGGCGATGGCGCGCGTAGGCTGACTGTTCCAGCCCATCTTGTCTTCCTTGCGGCCGTACTGGATGCCGGGGCTGTCGGCCTCGACGAGAAACGCGGAGATCCCGTCCGCGCCCGGGCCGCCGGTGCGCGCCATCACCACCAGCACGTCGGTCGAGCCGGCGCCGGAGATGAAGGCCTTGCCGCCATCGATGACGTAGACGTCGCCGTCCTTGCGCGCGCTGGTGCGCAGCGAGGCCGCGTCCGAGCCGGCGCCGGGCTCGGTCAGGCAGTACGAAGACAGCTTCTCGCCGCTGCACAGCGCCGGGCCCCATCGTTCGACGATCTCCGGCCGGCCGAAGGTCGCCACCATCCACGTCGCCATGTTGTGGATGCTGATGAAGGCCGTCGTCGAGGGGCAAGCCGCGGCCAGCTCCTCGAAGACGATGGTCGCGTCCAGGCGAGGGATGCCCAGACCGCCCGCCGCCTCGGGCGCGTACAGGCCGCAGAAGCCCAGCTCGCCCGCATGGCGCAGCGCCTCGCGCGGGAAGATCGCTTGCGCATCCCACTCGGCGGCGTGCGGCGCCATTTCCTCGCGGGCGAAGTCGCGCGCCGCCTGCTGGAAGGCCAGCTGCTGTTCGTTCAGTTCGAAGTCCATCGGGACCTCACTTCAGGCTGATCGTCGTGTTGACGCCCCCGGTCGAGGCGTCGTCGAACCAGCGCGCGGTGACGGTCTTGGTCTGGGTGTAGAACATGATCACCTGCTTGCCGTAGGGCCCCAGGTCGCCCAGCTTGCTGGCGCGCGAGCCGGTGAAGGAGAACAGCGGGACCGGCACCGGGATGGGCACGTTGATGCCGACCTGGCCGACGTCGATCTCTTCCTCGAAGCGACGCGCCGCGGCGCCCGACTGCGTGAAGATCGCCGTGCCGTTGCCGTTGGGGTTGGCGTTGATCATCGCGATCGCCTCGTCCATCGTTTCCGCTTCCGCCACGCACAGCACCGGGCCGAAGATCTCCTGGTCGTAGATCGTCATGCCGGGCTTCACGCCGCTGAAGATGGTCGGGCCGACGAAGTTGCCTTCCTTCAGCGCGCCGTCCAACTGCGGCTTGCGGCCGTCCAGCGACAGCGTGGCGCCGTCCTCGATGCCGCGGGCGATCAGGTGCTCGACGCGGTCGCGCGCGGCGCAGGAGATCAGCGGGCCGACGTCCGTGCCGGCCGCGTCGCCGGCGCCGATCTTCAGGCCGCGGGCCTTCTCGACCAGTTCGGGCAGCCAGTCGCGCGCCGCGCCCACCAGCACCGCCACCGACACCGCCATGCAGCGCTGACCGGCCGCGCCGAACGAGGCGCCGACCAGCGCGTTGAGCGTCTGCTCCTTGTGCGCGTCGGGCATCACGATGGCGTGGTTCTTCGCGCCCATCATGCATTGCACCCGCTTGCCGGCCTTGGTCGCGCGGTCGTGCACCAGCGTGCCCACGCGGGTCGAGCCGACGAAGGACACGGCCTTGATGTCGGGGTGGTCGCACAGCGTGTTGACCACGGACTCGCCGCCGTGCACGACGTTGAGCACGCCCTTGGGGATGCCGGCCTCGAGCGCCAGTTCGACCAGGCGCATCGTCACCATCGGGTCCTGCTCGGAAGGCTTGAGCACGAAGGTGTTGCCGGTGGCGATGGCCATCGGGAACATCCACAGCGGGATCATCGCGGGGAAGTTGAACGGGGTGATGCCGGCGCACACGCCCAGCGGCTGCAGCAGCGTGTAGGTGTCGACGCCGCCGGCCACGTTGTGGGCGAGCTCGCCCATCTGCAGGTTGCCGATGTTGGCGGCGTGCTCGACCACCTCCAGGCCGCGGAACACGTCGCCCTCGGCGTCCGCCAGGGTCTTGCCCTGCTCGGCGGTCAGCGTCGCGGCCAGCTGCTTCATGTTCTCGCGGATCAGCTGCTGGTACTTCAGGAAGATGCGGGCGCGCTGGCCGATCGGGGTCTTACGCCAGGTCTTGAAGGCCTCGCGGCCGGAGGCGATCGCGGCCTCGACTTCCTCGGCCGTCGCCATGGGCACGCGGGCCAGCACCTGCTGCGTCGCGGGGTTGATCACGTCGCGCCATTCGGTGCTGCGCGACTGGACGAATTCGCCGTTGATCAGCAGCGGGATGCGAGGCAATTCGTCGCGGGTCGTGTCGCGGGTCATGGGAGTCTCCAAGGGTTTATAGAATTCACACGAAATTTATCCACAACTTTCACAAGAAGCCAGAGGCAAGCCCCTGATGCCCTCTCTGAAAGCGCTGCAAGAAGGCGAACCTGCGAATCACTTCGCAAGGATCCAGTGAAGATTGTGAATTCGGTGAAATCCAGGAAGACGACCATGAAGTCCACGTTGGGGAAACGCGCCACGCCCGGAGATGCGAACGGCGGCTTGGGAAGCAGCGCCGGGGGCGGCTCGGGCAACCCGGGCGCAGGAACCACCAGCACCGGCTCGCGCAAGCTCTTTGTCGGCGCGCGGGTGCGACGGCTGCGCGAGCAGCTCGAATGGAATCAGAGCCAGCTCGCCGCGCGGCTGGGGCTGTCGCTGAGCTATGTCTCGCAGATCGAGACCAATCAGCGCCCGGTCACCGCCAGCGTGCTGCTGAAGCTGGCCGAGGTCTTCGGCGGTGACATCGCGCAGTTCTCGGAGGAGCAGGACCAGCGCCTGCTCGCCGAGCTGGACGCGGCGCTGCGGGACCGCACCGTGGTGGGCGTCGCGATCTCGCCGGCGCAGGTGGCGCGGCTGGTCGAGCAGGCGCCCGAGCTGGCCGAGGCCTTCGTCGCGCTGCACCAGCGCCACCTGCGGCTGCAGGAGGAGCATGCGCTGCTGGTCGACCGGTATTACGGCGAGGAAGGCGCGCCGGACGAGTGGCTGGCGGCCTCGCGCGCGGAGCCGCTGCCGCACGAGGCGGTGCGGGACTTCTTCAACCGGTACAACAACTATCTGGACGATCTGGACCATCGCGCGGAGCGGCTGGCGGCCGAGCTGTCGCTCTCGCCCACGCACCGCGCGGGGCCGCTGCGCGAGCTGATGTTGCGGCGCTGCGGCGTGTCGGTGGACCTGGACGCGAGCGAGGGCGACGGCGCGCTGCTGCGCCATTACGACGCACGCCGGCGCCGACTGCGCATGCCGGGCCACCTGACCGACGCGCAGCAGGCCTTCCAGATCGCCACGCAGTACGCGCTGTTGGCGGAGTCCGCCGCCATCGACGCCGCGCTGCACGACGCCGGTTTCCAGGACGACGCGACGCGCGCGCTGGCGCGTCAAGGCGTGGCGCACTACTTTGCGGGCGCGCTGCTGCTCCCGTACGGCGCCTTCCTCACCACGGCGCGCGGTTGCCGCTACGACCTGGAGCTGCTGCAGCAGCGCTTCCACGTCGGCGTGGAGACGGTCTGCCATCGGCTCTCGACGATGCAGCGCCCCGGCGCGCGCGGCGTGCCCTTCTACTTCGTCCGGGTGGACCAGGCGGGCAACATCTCCAAGCGCCAGAGCGCGACGACCTTCCACTTCGCGCGGCACGGTGGCGCGTGTCCGCTGTGGCATGTGCACGAGGCCTTCGCGCAGCCGGGCCGGATCCTGACGCAGGTGGCGGAGATGCCCGACGGCAGCCGCTTCTTCGGCATTGCGCGAACCATCGAGCGGCACGGCAGCGGCGGCTATCACGCGCAGAAGAAGCACTTCGCGATCGGACTGGGCTGCGACGTGGCGCATGCGCGGGACCTGGTCTATGCGGACGGCATCGCGTTGGACACGGGCGCGCCGGCCGTGCCCATCGGCCCGGGCTGCCGCACCTGCCCGCGGGAACACTGCGTGCAGCGCGCCTTCCCGCCGGCCGGCAAGCGGCTGGTGGCGGACAACGACCGGGAGTCGCTGGTGTCGTATCGGTTCACGGGCGGGGCGTGAGCAACGAATCTCGCGGCCGCGATGAGCATCGCGTGAGGGACAAGCACAGCCGGCGTGGCGCGGACGCATCAGTCGGCTCGTTAAGATCCCGCCCCGTTGGTGCTCGCTGCCGGACGTCCTCCGGCGCAGTTCAACGGGAATCAGGAAGGGGCGCGCCGAGCGTGGCCGCGCCCCCAACCTGAGCTGCCCCCGCAACGGTAAGCGGAAGGCGCGCGCGAGGCCCGATCAGGGCGTCGACGGCGCGCGGCACGTGTCCTGAGACCACTGGGCTCACCGCCCGGGAAGGCGACACGGGTTCGATTCCGACAGCCCGGATACCGGCCAACAGGCGGAGCCGCCGCACGCGCCCATCGATATCGGATGTCGCGCGCGCGGCGCTCCATTTCGCATGCGGCCGCGGGGAAGCGGTCAAGTGCCGCCACACGCAGTTTTTCCTCGCCATGCAGCCCATCTCCTCCCGCGCGCGCGCCTTCTCGCGCGCTTCCTCCTCCGTTGCCGCCGGCAGCGCGATGACCGCCCTCGCCCATGCCACGCTGCTCGCGCTCGGCGCCCTGCCCGCCGTGGCGATGGCGCAGGCCTCGTCCTCCTCGGCCTCAGCGCCGCTGGATCGCGTCGTCGTCACCGGCACGCGCGAAGCCCAGTCGCTGAGCAAGAGCGTCGCCGACATCGTCCTGATCGACGCCGACACGCTGCGCTTCGGCGGCGCCGGCACCGTCGAGGACGCGCTGCGCCGCTACGCCGGCCTGCAGATCACCCGCAACGGCGGCCCGGGCCAGAGCGGCGGTTACCTGATTCGCGGCAACAGCGCGAGCGGCGCGATCGTCCTGATCGACGGCGTTCGCGTGGGCTCGGCCACACTGGCCCAATCGGCCCTCGAGTCGATGAGCCTCGACCAGATCGACCGCATCGAGGTCCTGCGCGGGCCGGCGTCCAGCCCGTACGGCGCGGACGCGGTGGGCGGCGTGATCCAGATCTTCACGAAGAAGGGCCAGGGTCCGCTGAACCTCACGTCCAAGGTCGCCGTCGGCGAGTACCGCTCGCGCCAGGCCGATGTCGGCGTCAGCGGCGCGCAGGCGGGCTTCGACTACGCGGCCAGCATCGGTCGCGATACCAGCGACGGCGTCTCGGCTATTCGCCCGAACGACGCCAACGGCTACTACAACCCGGACCGCGACGGCTTCGCCCGCACCGTGGCCACAGGCCGCCTGGGCTTCACGCCGGCCGAGGGCCACCGCATCGGCATCAGCGCCACGCAGAGCCGGCTCAATGCCCAGTACGACAGCGCCGATTACGACGCCAACTTCAATCCCGATCCCTCGCCCGACTTCCGCAACAAGCTGAAGACGCGCTCGGTGTCGGCGGACTACCGCGGCACGCTGTCGCCGATCTGGACGACCTCAGTGCAGGTCGCGCGCAGCACGGATGACTCGATCAGCGGCGGCGGCTTCCCCAGCCGCTACAAGACCGATCGCGACCAGGCCACCTGGCAGAACGTGCTGCGCGTCGGCGCCGGCCAGCAGGTCGTGCTGGCCTACGAGCATCTGAGCGAGAAGGTCCAGGCCGACGCCTTCCCGTCCACGCCCAAGCGAACCAACAACGGCTACATGGCCGGCTATACCGGCGACTTCGGTCCGATCGCCATCGAGGGCAGCCTGCGCCGCGACGACAACTCCGCCTACGGCGCCAACACGACCGGCAACCTGGGCGCGAGCTACGCGCTGACCAGCGAGCTCAAGGTCCGCGCGCTCGCGGGCAAGACTTTCCGCGCGCCGAGCTTCAACGACCTGTACTTCCCGTTCTACGGCATCCCGACGATCCGCCCCGAGCGCGGCCGCAGCGTCGAGTTGGGCCTGAGCTGGACGCGCGGCGCGACCAGCGCGTCGGCGACGGTGTATCGCAACAAGGTCAAGGACCAGATCGCCTACAACCCCGATCCCAACGGTACGGACTGCCCGACGGGCTTCTTCGGATGCGCGGGTAATGTGGGCCGCGCCAAGATGACCGGCGCGACGATCACCGGCGCTCATCGCATCGGGAACCTGAGCCTGGCCGCGACGGTCGATTTCCTGGACGCGCAGGACGAGGTCAAGCGCTCGCGCCTGCTGCGTCGCGCGGCGCATCAGGAAACGGTCTCGGCCGATTACGACACGGGCGTGTGGAGCGTGGGCGCGTCGCTGACGGATGTGGGCGCACGGCCGGACACGGGCGGCAACCTGGGCGCGTACGCCGTGCTGGACCTGCGCGCGAGCTGGAAGTTCCTGCCGCAGTGGCGCCTCGAAGCCAAGGTCCTCAACGCCGCCGACCGCGACGTGCAACCGGTCCGCGACTACCAGGGCCTGGGCCGGCAGGCGTGGGTCGGGCTGCGGTATGACATGAAGGGGTTCTGAGCGGCGAACGCTGGCTTGGACGCCGTGGCCCCGAGGCATCCATCAAAGGACGACCTCAGGCCACGGGCCTCCCGCAGAAGCTCACCATGAAGAACCCCTTGAGCAGGTCCTGATCAGCGAGGCGCGTGAGGAATCGCTCATCCCACACGAGCGATTTCTTGGGGCTCATGTCGAGGGGGACCACGTAGATCGCGCCGGCCGCCACGTTGTCGACGCAAGTGATGTCCAACCAGGGCGGCCCGGCCAAGCGCAGCGAATGCCGCCTGACGAAGCGCGCGGCGCGCTTCAGGATCAGCAGCATGTAATCGGCCGACGCCTGATGGTGAGCCAATACGCGTCGAAGCTCCTCCGGCACCTCATGCCAGTCGGCGTCCTCGCATCGGGCCTCAAGGTCCTCATCGACCATCGGGCCAAAGACCGTGCCGGGAAACTGCAAAGCCCTTGAGAGATCCTCGACGTCTTGCAGATCGTCGCTCGTCGTCATCGCCATGAATTGCTCCTGCTTGACCAGGTCCTCGACCTGAAAGGCAGCAGTCTCCTCACGATGAGCGCCCGAGTCTCTCCACCAAATTGCGGCCTTGATGGGGGAACTGATCCAGGGAGGTCACTCCCCCCTTTGATACTGATCAGGGCTATTGGCCGAAAGACTCCTCAACTCCCCCAAAAACCTCTCCCCCGCCACATCCGACGCCCACGGCTCCCACGGCTGACCGCCGTAGATCGCCGCGAGCGGATCCTCCGCCAGCACCGGATGCGTAATGCCCAGCACTTCGCGGACCTCGCGCTCGGACCATCCCGTGCAGTGCACCGCCTCGGAGGCCGCCGCGATGCTGTCGGCGCGCTTGTGCCGCGCATGCGTCTCGGGCAGCCAGTCGGGCAAGCGGTAGCGCGTCCAGATCGCCTGCATCAGGCGGTCGCCGACGATGCGGAATGGCTCGCCCAGCACGCGCTTGAGCGGCGAGATGCAGTCGAATCCGAGGAAGCCTTCCTCGGCGTCATGCAGCAGCTCGGCGAGCGCCGCTTCGCGGCTCAGCGGCTCTCCCGCTTCCTCGGCCCATTGACGCCGCAGCGCCAGCACCAGCAGCGAGTGCTGCGCCACCGACAGCGGCCACGGCCACACCGACTCGCCGCCCCATCGATAGGTGCGCGCGAGCCGCAATGCCAGGTCCTCGTCGGTCCAGGCGTCGGGCGAGGGGTTGATCAGGTCGAGCGCGGCCCCGGAGGGCAGGCGGATCCAGGCACGGGGGCTGTCGGTCATGCGGCCCACTGTAGCGAGTCTCCCGACTCGCGCGGGCCCACCGCGATCGCGGCGCCCCCTTGCGGGGGCCACTCCTGACGCGATGCGTCAGGAGCTCGGCCATCAGGTGTACTTCTTCTCCAGCGCGTCCCACTCGGGCTTGCCGACCAGGCGCTGACGCTCGGCGAAGGGCACGACCAGCGCCGGATCCTCGTCGATGCGCTTGTTGGCCTTGAGCACGCCCAGCGCCTTCTGCATGCCGGCCACCGCGCCCTGCAGTGCCGCGTTGGCGTACAGCACCACGCCGTAGCCCATCTGCTGCAGCTCGCTCGCGTCCGTGATCGGGGTCTTTCCGCCGATGACCATGTTCATCAGCTGCGGCGTGGACAAGCGCTGCGGCAGCGCGCGGATCTCGTCCGGCTTGGTCACCGCCTCGACGAACAGGATGTCCGCGCCCGCCTCGGCGAACAGCTGCGCGCGCTCGATGGCGGCTTCGAAGCCCAGCGTGGCGCAGGCGTCCGTGCGGGCCATGATCAGGAAGTCCGGATCACGTCGCGCATCCACCGCCGCCTTGATCTTGCTGACGGCTTCCTCGGTCGAGATGACTTCCTTGCCGTTGAAGTGTCCGCAGCGCTTGGGCGCGACCTGGTCCTCCAGCTGGATGCAGTCGGCGCCGGCGCGTTCGAGCACCCGCACCGTGTGCCGCACGTTCAGCGCATTGCCGAAGCCGGTGTCGGCGTCGACGATCAGCGGCAGCTCCACCGCGTCGCGGATGCGGGCGGTGTGGTCGGCGATCTCGGCCAAGCCCATGAAGCCCTGGTCCGGCAGACCGAACCACATGTTGGTCACGCCGGCGCCGGTCACGTACAGCGCCTCGAAACCGAGGTCTTCGATCACCTTGGCCGACAGCGCGTTGAACGCGCCCGGCACCAGCACGCCGCGGCGCTCGTTCACCAGCTTGCGCAGGGTCTTGCGGGTCGATGTCATGGTTGTCTCTTCCGAAAATGAATCTGTTGAATCAATGAATCGCGATCAGAGCGACTCGGCGGGCACGCGCACCGCGCCCTCCATCAGGATGCGGGCGCTGCGGCTCATCACCGCGCGCGTGACGCGCCATTGGCCACCCTCCTCGACCGCCTCGGCGCCCACGCGCAGCGTGCCCGAGGGATGACCGAAGCGCACCGCCGGCAGCGGCTTGCCGCCCGCGGCCTCGCACACCAGCGTGCCGGGAATCGCCGCCGCGGTGCCGATCGCC
The DNA here is from genome assembly GCF_039595295.1 of Roseateles sp. Classification (GTDB taxonomy): domain Bacteria; phylum Pseudomonadota; class Gammaproteobacteria; order Burkholderiales; family Burkholderiaceae_C; genus Roseateles. Next base: position 108,836 of record NZ_JBCNLU010000011.1, on the reverse strand, counting down.
ACCGCCGCCGTGCCCATCATCGCGTGATGCAGCTTGCCCATGGACATGGCCCGCACCAGCACGTCGATGCCGCCGGCCTCCACCGTCTTGCCGCTGGACGCGCGATAGCTCGCGGGCGGCGCGACGAAGGCCAGCTTGGGCGTGTGCTGCCGCACGCGCGCCTCTTCCAGCGTCTTGATCAGACCCATGTGCAGCGCCGCATGCGCGCGGATCGCCTCCAGGCGCTTGAGCGCCGCCGGGTCGCCGTTGATCGCGTCCTGCAGCTCGGTGCCGCTGTAGCCCAGGTCCTTCGCGTCGACGAAGACCGCCGGGATGCCTGCGTTGATCAGCGTCGCGCGCAGACGGCCGCCGGCCACCAGCTCCTCGGGCACACGCAGCTCGTCGACCACGTTTCCGGTCGGGAACATCGCGCCGCCGCCCTCGCCCGCATCGCCGTCGTCATCGCCCGGATCGACGAAAGTCAGCTCGACCTCCGCCGCCGGGAAAGTGACGCCGTCGAGCTCGAAATCGCCGCTCTCCTGCACCTGACCGTCGCGCATCGGAACCTTGGCGATGATGGTCTTGCCGATGTTGGCCTGCCAGATACGGACCGTGGCGATGCCGTCCCGCGGCAGCGTCGCCGCGTCGATCAGCCCGCCCTGGATCGCGAACGGACCGACCGCCGCGGACAGGTTGCCGCAATTGCCGGACCAGTCCACCAGCGCGCTGTCGATCGCGACCTGGCCGAACAGGTAGTCGACGTCGTGATCCGGCCGCGTGCTGCGCGACACGATCACCGTCTTGCTGGTGCTTGAGGTCGCGCCGCCCATGCCGTCGATCTGCTTGCCGTAGGGATCGGGGCTGCCGATCACCCGCATCAGCAGCCGGTCGCGCGCCGCGCCGGGCACGCGGCAGGCCTCGGGCAGGTCCTCCAGACGGAAGAACACGCCCTTGCTGGTGCCGCCCCGCATGTACACCGCGGGGACTTTCACTTGAGGAAGGAATGCCATGGTGGTTTCGATGGTGTCGAAGGTCTCGGTGATGTCAGGGTCAGAGCGGCCGATCAAGCTGCCTCGGCCGCGGCCAGGAAGTCCTGCGCGAAGCGCTGCAGCACGCCGCCGGCCTGGTAGATCGCCACCTCCTCGGCCGTGTCCAGGCGGCAGCGCACCGGCACCTCGACGCGCTCGCCGTTGCGACGGTTCACGATCAACGTCATCGTCGCGCGCGGCGACAGCTCGCCGGACACGTCATAAGTCTCGGAGCCGTCCAGCCCCAGCGTCAGCCGCGTCGTGCCGGGCTGGAACTCCAGCGGCAGCACGCCCATGCCGATCAGGTTGGTGCGGTGGATGCGCTCGAAGCCCTCGGCCGCGATTGCCTCGACGCCGGCCAGGCGCACGCCCTTGGCCGCCCAGTCGCGCGACGAGCCCTGCCCGTAGTCCGCGCCCGCCACGATGATCAGCGGCTGGCGACGCGCCATGTAGGTCTCGATGGCCTCCCACATGCGCATGACCTGACCCTCGGGCTCCAGACGCGCGAGCGAGCCGGCGACCACGGCGCCGTCGGCGTCGCGAACCATCTCGTTCTTCAGCGTCGGGTTGGCGAAGGTGGCGCGCTGCGCGGTCAGGTGGTCGCCGCGGTGGGTCGCGTAGGAGTTGAAGTCCTCCTCCGGCAGGCCCATCTTGGCGAGGTACTCGCCGGCGGCGGAGTCCGGCATGATCGCGTTCGACGGAGACAGGTGGTCGGTGGTGATGTTGTCCGGCAGCACCGCCAGCGCGCGCATGCCGCGCAGGGTGCGTTCGCCCGCCAGCGCGCCTTCCCAGTACGGGGGACGGCGGATGTAGGTGGACTGCGCGCGCCAGTCATACAACGGCGTCGTCGCGGCCGCAGCGGCCGGGGCGATCGCGAACATCGGCTCGTAGACGCGGCGGAACTGCTCCGGCTTCACGCACTTGGCCACGAGCGCGTCAATCTCGGCGTCCTCCGGCCACAGGTCCTGCAGTCGGATCTCGCGGCCGTCGACCACGCCCAGCACATCGCGCTCGATGTCGAAGCGGATGGTGCCGGCCAGCGCGTAGGCGACCACCAGCGGCGGCGAGGCCAGGAAGGCTTGCTTGGCGCGCGGATGGATGCGGCCGTCGAAGTTGCGATTGCCCGACAGCACTGCCGTCGCGTACAGGTCGCGCTCGACAATCTCGCGTTCGATCTTGGGATCCAGCGCGCCCGACATGCCGTTGCACGAGGTGCAGGCATAGGCGACGACGCCGAAGCCCAGCGCTTCCAGGTCGCCGAGCAGGCCGGCCTCCTCCAGATACAGCGTCACCGTGCGCGAGCCCGGCGCCAGCGACGACTTCACCCAGGGCTTGCGCACCAGGCCCAGCCGGCGCGCGTTGCGGGCCAGCAGGCCCGCGGCGATCACGTTGCGCGGGTTGCTGGTGTTGGTGCAGCTGGTGATGGCCGCGATGATCACCGCGCCATCGGGCATCTTGCCCGGCTCGTCGGTCCAGGCGCCAGCGATGCCGCGCTCGGCCAGCGCCGAGGTCGGCAGACGGCGATGCGGATTCGACGGGCCGGCCATGTTGCGCTCGACCGTGCCCAGGTCGAAGCGCAGCACGCGCGGGTACTCGGCCTTGGCCAGCGTGTTGCCTGCGCCGGACCACAGGCCCGCCGCCTTCGCATAGGTCTCGACCAGCTGGACCTGCGCCTCCTCGCGGCCGGTCAGGCGCAGGTAACTCAGGGTCTGCTCGTCGATGGAGAACAGCGCGGCGGTGGCACCGTACTCGGGCGCCATGTTGGAGATGGTCGCGCGGTCGCCCAGCGTCAGGCCGGAGACGCCGTCCCCGTAGAACTCCAGATAGGCGCCGACCACCCGTTCCTTGCGCAGGAACTCGGTCAGCGCCAGCACCAGGTCGGTGGCGGTGATGCCGGGCTTGCGGCGGCCGGTCAGCTCGACGCCGACGATGTCGGGCAGGCGCATCCACGAGGCGCGGCCCAGCATGACGTTCTCCGCCTCCAGGCCGCCCACGCCCACGGCGATCACGCCCAGCGCGTCCACATGCGGCGTGTGGCTATCGGTCCCGACGCAGGTGTCGGGATAGGCCACGCCGCGGTCGACGTGGATGACCGGGGACATCCGCTCCAGATTGATCTGATGCATGATCCCGTTCCCCGGCGGGATCACGTCGACATTGCGGAACGCGGTGCGGCACCACTCGATGAAGTGGAAGCGGTCCTCGTTGCGGCGGTCCTCGATGGCGCGGTTCTTGTCGAAGGCCTGGGGATCGTCGCCGCCGCACTCGACGGCCAGCGAGTGGTCGACGATCAGCTGCACCGGGACGACAGGATTCACCTGCGCCGGATCGCCGCCCTGATCGGCGATCGCGTCGCGCAGACCGGCCAGGTCCACCAGCGCGGTCTGACCCAGGATGTCGTGGCAGACCACGCGCGCGGGGAACCACGGGAAGTCGCGATCGCTGCGGCCTTCGGCGATCTGCGTCAGGCATTCATCGAGGATCGCCGGATCGCAGCGGCGCACGAGGTTCTCGGCATGCACGCGGGCGGTGAAGGGCAGGCGGTCCCAGGACCCGGGGCGCAGCGCCTCGACGGCCTCGCGGGCGTCGAACCACTCGAGCGAGGTGCCCGGCAGCGGCTTGCGATACGACGAATTGAGCGACGCCGTGGACACGATGGTGTCCTTGGGCGCGGGGATGGCGTTGGCTGGCATGGCTGGCCTGATTCGAAGCTGGATTCTGAAAGCGCAAGCCCGCGGCACCGATCACGGCGCGCGGGCAAGCAACGGGCGTTGAGCGGGCGGGTTGCTTACTTGCGCTGCGCGATCGGCGCGAAGACCTGGTCCTCGGGGCCGGTGTACACGGCGCTGGGGCGGATGATCTTGTTGTCCTGACGCTGCTCGACCACGTGAGCGGCCCAGCCGCTGGTGCGCGCGATCACGAACAGCGGCGTGAACATCGCCGTGGGCACGCCCATCATGTGATAGCTCACCGCGCTGAACCAGTCCAGGTTGGGGAACATCTTCTTGGCGTCCCACATCGTGCGCTCCAGGCGCTCGGCGATGTCGTACATCTTGGTCGTTCCGGCCTCTTTGGACAGCTCATGCGCGACCTTCTTGATGACCTCGTTGCGCGGATCGCTGACCGTGTAGACCGGGTGACCGAAGCCGATCACGACTTCCTTGGCCTCGACGCGGCGGCGGATGTCGGCCTCGGCTTCATCGGGGGTCTCGTAGCGCTTCTGCACTTCGAAGGCGACCTCGTTGGCGCCGCCGTGCTTGGGGCCGCGCAGCGCGCCGATCGCACCGGCGATGGCCGAGTGCATGTCGCTGCCCGTGCCCGCGATCACGCGCGCGGTGAAGGTCGAGGCGTTGAACTCGTGCTCCGCGTACAGGATCAGCGAGGTGTGCATCGCGCGTTCCCAGCTCTTGCTGGGCGGCTCGCCGTGCAGCAGGTGCAGGAAGTGGGCGCCGATGGAGTCGTCATCGGTCTCGACCTCGATGCTGCGGCCGTTGTGGCTGTAGTGGTACCAGTACAGCAGCATCGAGCCCAGCGAGGCCATCAGCTTGTCGGCGATGTCGCGCGCGCCGGGCAGGTTGTGGTCGTCCTTCTCGGGCAGCGAGCAGCCCAGCGCCGAGACGCCGGTGCGCATCACGTCCATCGGATGGGCAGCGGCAGGCAGCGTTTCCAGCGCGTCCATCACGGCGGCGGGCAGACCGCGCAGCGACTTCAGCTTGTTCTTGTAGGCGCGCAGCTCGGCGGCGTTGGGCAGCTTGCCGTGCACCAGCAGGTGGGCGATTTCCTCGAACTCGCATTGGCCGGCCAGATCCAGGATGTCGTAGCCGCGGTAATGCAGGTCGTTGCCGCTGCGGCCGACGGTGCACAGCGCGGTCGTGCCGGCCGCGACGCCGGACAGCGCGACGGATTTCTTGGGCTTGAAGCCGGGGGCGGTGGTGGCGGCGTTGTCGCTCATGGGCTTGTCTCCTGGATGAAGTCGAAAGTGGATCAGGAAATGGGAAATCAGGAGGCGACCGCGGGCGGATCGCCGAGCGGTCGGTACGGTAAATCAGATCCGGCGGCAGCGCTGACGCCCTGGCGGCCTTCTCGGCCTTCGCGCAGCTTCAGCCGCACCGGGCGGCCGTCGGCATCGACGGCGACCAGCTCGAAGCTGCCGCGCAGCGCCTCTCGGAAGGACATTCCGGCGTTCTCGTCGATGGCGGCATGGACTTGCACGGTCAGCGAGCTGGCCCCGATGCGGGTGACCCGGCCATGCAAATGCAGCAGCGCGCCCACGGGAACGGGCACGATGAAATCGATGTCCCCGGCAGAGGCCATCACCACCGGCTGCACGCTGTGCTGGGCGGCGGTGAGGTAAGCCACCCGGCCCAGCATCGCCAGCCCTTCGGGTGCGAACAGCGTGCCGTAATGATTGGCCAGCGCCGGAACGATCAGCTCGGTGCGATGGAGCTCGCCGGGCGGCAGGGCCGCCAGGGTCCGGGTCCAGTCGAGCGCGGCGATCGAGGTTTGCGGGGTGCGCATGGTTTGCAATCTTCGCAGTCTCCTCGGCTTGGCTCAATGGCTGAAGCAGCCATGAAGTGCGAAGCCGAATAATGAAATCTGCGAAGTTTGCGAAGACGGTCGTCGGTTTGGACGACAATCGCCCGCACCATGCGCAAGACCTTCCTCGGGGTGAAGCTCAAGACCCTGCGCGAGCAGCGCGGCCTGACCCAGGCCGCGCTCGCGCAGCTGCTCAAGCTGTCGCCCAGCTACGTGAACCAGCTCGAGAACAACGAGCGGCCCCTGAGCGTGGCGGTGCTGCTGCGGATGCAATCGGCGCTGGGGGTGGACCTGCAGTTCTTCTCGGAGGACGACGAGGCCCGGCTGTATGCGCAGTTGCAGGAGATCGTCGCCGAGACGCAAGTCCCCGGCGGCGTGCCCGAGGCGGAGTTGCGCACGCTGGTGCAGCAGATGCCGGCGATGGCACAGCTGATGCTGCGACTGCACGGGCGCGCGCGAGGCGCGGAGCAGCGCGTGGTCAGCTTGGGCGGCGATGAGCGCGAGGACGGCTTGGGCTTGGGGCCGGGACCGCATGAGGAAGTGCGGGACTTCTTCTACAGCCAGAACAACCACATGGACGTGCTGGACCGGGCGGCCGAGGCGCTGGCGCGGCGGCTGGCGGGCGAGTCGAATCAGGCGCTGACGCAGCAGGCCCTGGTGGCGAAGCTGGAGGCGCATCTGCGCCAGGCTCACGGGATCCAGGTGCAGCTCTGGAGCGACGAGCGGGCGAGGCGTTTCGAGCCGGCGCAGCGGCTGCTGTTGCTGTCGGACGCCTTGTCGCCGGCGCAGCGCGCGTTCCAGATGGCGACGCAGCTGGCCTATCTGGAATGCGGCGCGGAGATGGATGCGCTGATCGCGTCAGCCCCCTTCAGCGCGGAGGCGGCGGCGCTGGCGCGCATTGGGCTGGGCAGTTACTTCGCCGGTGCGCTGACCTTGCCGTATCGAATCTTCCTGGCTGCGGCGCAAGAGCTGAGGCACGACATCGCGCTGCTGGCCAAGCGCTTCGGCGTGAGCTTCGAATCGGCATGCCATCGGCTGTCGACGCTGCAACGGCGCGAGGCGCGCGGGGTGCCGTTCTTCTTCGTGCGGGTGGACCGGGCGGGGAACATCTCCAAGCGGCAGTCGGCGACGGACTTCCACTTCTCGCGCGGAGGCGGGACTTGTCCGCTGTGGAATGTGTATGAGGCCTTCGGGCAGCCGGGGCGCGTGCTCACGCAGGTGGCGCGGATGCCCGATGGGCGCGCGTATCTGTGGATCGCGCATTGCGAGTTGCGAGCGACGGGGGGCTATGGCTCACCGGCACGGGAGTTCTCGGTGGCGCTGGGCTGCGACCTGCGGCATGCGGGGCAGCTGGTGTATGCGAAGGGGCTGGATCTGGGCGATCACGCGGGCGCGACGCCGATCGGGCCGGGGTGCAAGTTGTGTGATCGGCAGGGCTGCGCGCAGCGGGCGTTTCCGGCGCTGGGCAAGCGGCTCAGGATCGATGAGAACGAGCGGCTGGCGGAGCCTTACGCGGCGGGGTGAGTTTTGGGGCTCGTGGTGTGCGGCGGCCCTCACCCCAACCCCTCTCCCACTTCATGGGAGAGGGGCTTCGATGCGCCGTCCGCTGTCAAGCCCCTCGCCCGCTTGCGGGAGAGGGGTTGGGGTGAGGGCCGTGGCACCCCAGAGCCTCAATCCATCTGCTCTCGCAGCTCCTTCGCCTTACCGCGATAGAACTTCGCGGACGCCGCATTCCCCGCCTTCTCAAACCGATCAGCAGCGGCGGTCGCCGCCCGTGCCGCCTCATCGAAGGCCTTGATGATCAGCTGCCTGTCCTCGGTCGGCACGAGCTTCCCCTGCTCGAACTTCCCCGCGGCAAACCCCTGATCCGGAATATCGACCACGCCAAGCGACAGCTCGCCCTTCTGCACCCGCCCCAGGAACATGCGCTTCACCGATGCGCCCTGCTGCTCCTTGAGCACGCCCAGCCCATCCGCCTGCGCGCCGGAACAAGCGCCGTCCCATCGCGCCGATCCGGCAGCCCACCCTTCAGGCGCGGTCGTCACATTGCAAGCCGCCAGCGAAGGCTGGCAAGCCGCGGTCAGCACCAGTCCGGCGAGCGCCAGGACACGAAGGAGGAGAGGCGATCGAAGCGTCATGGCGTGGGAGTATCGATGCGAAGAAGAAGGACGGACGTAACCGTCCGTCATGCGGCCAAGGGACGTCGCCGCTTCAGATGAGGCGCGGCGCCCAGGCGGTGATGAGCGAGCGGCTGGCCTCGAAGTGCATCGCGTCCTCGGTGCGGAAGGCCGCGCCCCAGTACCAGCCATGGCGATTGAAGATCGGTGCGATCAGGGTCAGGCCCATCTGCACCTTGTCATCGCCCCGGCGGTCCAGGATGCCGTCGAGTTTCAGATCGATCGCCGTCCCCCACGAGTGATTCGAGATTCCGGTCGACGACCCGCGAATCAGCCGGCAGCAGAGCATGCCCGCCGTCCCCAGCAGCGCATAGACCGCGGGCTGCTCCTTGCGGATGTCCTCGAAGACCTGCTGCAGGCTGTCGACGGCCAGATCCAGGCCGGTCACCTTGAACGGACCGACCGACTTGGACACGACGTGCTTCTTGAGCTTCTCGTTGGTCATCGGCTGGCAATCCTGCGAGTAGGAATGCCGCGGCTGGCCCAGCGACGAGATCATGAAGGCCGGGGACACGGCCACCAGCCCCTGATTGATGGTGTGCTTGGCGGGACGGGGCACGGTCGAGAGCAGCAACGCCTTGGCGGCCGCGGCCGTGGCGGGCACGGCCGGCGCGGCGGCAGGTGCCGGAGCGCTTGCTGCGGAGGCGGCAGGCGCGGCCGGTGCGACCGCAGGGCGAGCCGCTTGCGGCGTCGGCGTGGCCGGACGCACCGGGCTGGGCGTGGGGCGAGCGGCAGCCGCGGTCGGACGCGAGGCGGCCGCGCTGGTCGTCGAGCCGGTGGAGAGGCGCCTCAGCGTGCGACCGTTCGGATCGACGCGGCCATCGGGCTTGCCCATGAAGCCGCGCTGGAACTGCAGGATGCCGCCGACGGTCAGCGGGCCGCAGCGGCCGTCGATCTGGCCGCCGTAAAGACGGTGCGCAACGAGCAGTCGCTGCACGGATTCGACGTCGGGCTTGCGGTTCTGGCCGGCGACGCCGACGGACGCGGTGATATGGGCTTGCACGCGAAGATCCTCGTTGGCTGGATGTCGCGGCGATTCTTCGCGTCATCGGCGTCGGAGGACATTGACCAAGGTCACTCCGGGGGCGAGGGGGCGGCGGGCGAGAGCCCGAAGACCCTCTCCCCCACCCTCTCCCGCAAGCGGGAGAGGGAGTTGCATGCGTTCGAGCGTTGTCGTTGTCGTTGTCGTTGTCGTCGTTGCGAGGACGCTCGGCGCGAGTTGCCCCCTCGCCCGCTTGCGGGAGAGGGCTGGGGAGAGGGTCTTCGGGCGCGCGCGCGAGTCTTCCCGCTCTCAAGCGGCTCTTCAGCCCCGCCCAATCAACTCACAGAACCGCGCCAAGTCCACATTCCCGCCGCTGATCACCACACCGACGCGCTGCCCCTTGAGCTCATCCTTCATCCGCTTGACCGCGGCCAGCCCCAGGCAGCCGGTGGGCTCGACCAGCATCTTCATCCGGCTCGCGAAGAAGCCCATGCAGTCGACGAGCTCCGCATCCGACACCGTCACCACGTCATCAACCAGCTGCCGAATCAGCGCGAAGGTGATGTTCCCCAACTGCTGCGTCTGCACGCCGTCGGCGACCGTGCGCGGCGTGTCGATGCGCACGATCTGGCCGCTGCGGAACGACTGCTGCCCATCGTTGCCCGCCTCCGGCTCGACGCCGTAGATCTTGGCGGACGGCGCCAGCGCACGCGTCGCCAACGCCGTGCCCGACAGCAAGCCCCCGCCACCCAGCGGCGTGAACATCGCGTCCAGCGCGCCGACCTCCTCGATCAGCTCCTTCGCCGCGGTGCCCTGTCCGCACAGCACGTCGACATGGTCGTAAGGCGGGATCAGCGTCAGACCACGCGTCTGCGCCAGATCCCGCCCGATCTGCTCGCGGTCTTCGGTGTAGCGATCAAAGAGCACCACCTCGCCGCCATAGCCTCGCGTGGCGGCGATCTTGGCGGCCGGCGCGTCCTTGGGCATCACGATGACCGCTGACATGCCCAGGATCCGCGCCGACAACGCGATCGCCTGCGCATGGTTCCCCGACGAGAAGGCCACCACCCCGCGCCGGCGCTGCTCCGGCGTGAAGCGCGACAGCGCGTTGAACGCGCCGCGGAACTTGAAGGCGCCCATGCGCTGGAAGTTCTCGCATTTGAAGAAGACCTGCGCGCCGAGCATCTCGTCCAGCGTGCGCGAGCTCAGCACCGGCGTGCGATGGGCCTGGCCCTCGATGCGGCGGGCGGCGGCGACGACGTCGTCATAGGTCGGCAAGGCGGTCATGCGATCAGCTCCAGGTCGGATGAGACAAGGCGGCCATCATGCGCCCCGTCTGTACCGAAACAGATTCAGGCCTGCCACACACCGTAGCCCGCCTCGCCCGGCGCACGGAGTCAGATGGCGAGCGCGACAATGCGCATCTTCTTCCTCATGCCGATTTCGCCTGCCATGCCGCTGTCCCCCTACCTGTCCACGCGCCCCGCATTGTCCGAGCGCGTCTTCATCCACGAGTCCGCCCAGGTCATCGGCGACGTGACCATCGGTCCGGACAGCTCGGTGTGGTGCAACACCGTGCTGCGCGGCGACGTGAACCGCATCGTGATCGGCACGGCGAGCAACATCCAGGACTTCACGATGGGGCACGTGTCCCACAAGCATCCGAAGAAGCCGGACGGCTCGCCGCTGATCATCGGCGACCACGTCACCATCGGCCACTCGGTGATCCTGCACGGCTGCCGCATCGGCAACGAATGCCTGGTCGGCATGGGTTCGATCGTGATGGACGACGTGGTCGTCGAGGACCGCGTGATGATCGCCGCCGGGAGCCTGGTCTCGCCCGGCAAGACCCTCAAGAGCGGCCACCTCTACATGGGCCGCCCCGCGGTCCAGGTGCGCCCGCTCAACGAGGACGAGCTCGCCTTCTTGCGTTACTCCGCCGAGCATTACGTGAAGGTCAAGAACAACTACCTCGCCGAAGCGAAGTAGTCGTCCCTCTCGGCGCTCGTCGGCGCCCGTCAGCGCTCATCAGCGCCGATCAGGGCTATCGAGGGCCGATCAGCGATCCAGCTTGATCCCGCCGATCACTCGCCGCACGAACTCGAAGCTCGCCTGGTTGAGGTAGGCCCGGTTGTCGGCCTTGGTGAAGCTGTGGCCTTCGTCGCTGGCGCTGACGAACCACACCGGCGTGCCCTGAGCGCGTACCGCCGCGACCATGGCCTGCGCTTCGCCGAACGGCACGCGCGGGTCGTTGCGACCGTGCACCACCATCAGCGGCTTCTTCACCGCATCCGCGTGCGTGAGCGGCGAGATCGACGTCAGGAACTCGCGCATCGCGGGATCGCGCTCGTCGCCGTACTCGGCGCGGCGGTTGTCGCGGCGATAGCTCTCGGTGTTCTCCAGGAAGGACACGAAGTTGGCGATGCCCACCCGGCAGATGCTGCCCGCCAGCCGCGGCGACTCATGGGTCGCGACCGCCAGCGACAGATAGCCGCCATAGCTCCCGCCCGCGACCACCACGCGCGAGGCATCCATGTCGGACCGTGACGCGATCAGATCCAGCAGCGCGCTCACGTCCTTGACCGCGTTCTCGCGCAGCCGGCCGTTGTCCAGCTTGAGGAAGGTCTTGCCGAAGCCATCGGAGCCGCGCACGTTGGGCATCACGATGTGCATGCCCAGTTGCTCGACCAGCGCGCGCGTCACGCCCGCCACATAGCCGGGCCGGGCCTGCGACGACGGTCCGCCATGCAGGCTGATGTAGACCGGACGCGGGCCGGTGAAGCGGGCCGGCGGCGCGATGTGCAGGCCGGTGATCTCCAGCCCGTCGAAGCTCTTCCAGCGCAGCACCGACGAGCGCAGCGGCGTGCCCTCGCCCGCCGCGCTCCAGGGACGCGTCGCCTTGTCCTCGAGCGAATGGACGAAGAGCCGGCTCGGGCTTTCCGCCGAGGTCTGCTCGAAGCCCAGCAGCGGCAGCGTCGGATGCCAGCTCACCCCGCGGATCACGCCGGGGGCCAGGTCTTGCGCGATCTCGACCGGCGCCGTGCCGGGCCGGTACAGCCGCAGCGAGGACACGCCCGCCACGTTGTAGACCAGGGCCAGCGGGCGATCGCCGCCGACCGGGCCTTCGGCGAGGTCCTCGAGATCGGCGCCGACATCGGTCAGCTCGTTGCGGTTGCGGCCGTGGGCCACATCATTGCGGACCAGGTGGCGGAACTCGCCCACCGCCGCGTTGCGGCGCCAGATGATGTCCTCCGCATGAGCGCCAGAGCCGATGCCCAGCCGCGCCGCGGCGCCCGGCACGCGCGCGCCGCTGCCGTCGAGCGGGAACTCCAAGGTCTGACTGCGGCCGTCGCGCGTCACCATCGCGAGCACGCGGCCCGCCGGGCTCACGCGCAAACTGGTCAGACGCCCCGTCGTGGCGCCGAGCAGCCGACGCTCTTCCGGCTTGGACGGGTCCACCCACCACAAATTGGCGAGCGCCGGACTCTTGGACAGCAGCTTGGACGGATCGACGTCCTTGCCGCCTTCCTTGCCCTCGGCGGCCGGCTCGGCCTCGGAAGCCGCCTGTTGCGCGGGCTGCGTAGCCAGCGCGGTCTCCTCGCGCTCGTCATCGTCCTCGACGGGCGTCTCCGGCCGCGGACGGCGATCCAGGCGCTCCTGCAGATAGACCAGCCCCTGCCCCTTGGGCAGGAAGGCGTACTCGCTGACGCGCTCGCCCTCCGGCGTCAGCACCACCGGCGCGGTCCCGCCGATGCCGCCGCTTCCGCCGTCGAGGCGATAGAGGCGCCACGCCTCGTTGCCGCCTTGGTCGCGAGTGAACACGACATAGGCGCCGGTCGGCTCCCACATCGCGCTGCCGACGCCGTCGCGACCTTCGGTCAGCGGCTCCGGGGCAAGACCTGGCCCCGCCAGGCGATGCAACTGCTGGCTAGGGCCGCGCCGCGTGAGCACCAGCATCTCCGGCTTGACCGGATGCCAGCCCGCGAAGCGCAACGTGGGCAGCTCGCGCTCGCCGCCCAGCGAGTGGTACTCGAAACGCGGCACGCCCTCGGCGCTCATGTTGGCGCCCAGCCGCGCCGGTGCGGCCCACAGCTCGGCGCTCGCGAACAGCGGTTGCAAAGCGGCCAGCGTGCCGCCGGCCAGTCGCAGCCAGCCGCGACGGTTCATCGCATTCATCTTCGGATCGGAGCTCATCTTTTTCCCATCGACAGTCATCAGGTCTGCGCCGCCACCGCCTTGCGCGGCGAGGCGGTCTCATCCAGCTGCCACGCGTCCGGGCGCACCGGCTCCGCATAGCTCTGCACGCCAAAGCTGTAGCGCTGGGTCCCGCCGGCCTTGCGTCCGCGCGCCTGCGCAAGCGTCACTTCGCGGTTGAGCCGGTCGCTGAAGCGCCGACCCCAGCGCCGCACCGCGCCGTGCAGGCGCGCCACATCCTCGTCCAGCAGGCCCTCGCCGCGCACCGAGAACAGGAAGTGCCCCGGCGATTCACCGCCGCCATGCAGGATCTCCCACGAGGCCTGCATGCGGTCCGCCGCGATGCGCGCGCTGCGCGTCATGCTCTGGAGCTCCTCGCCGGCGGCACGCTCGGGCTTGGCCCAGCGCACATGCCCGTCGTCATCGATGGTCACGGCGCCCTGCTGCAGCCAGGCGTCCAGCAAGGCCTTGGGCGGTACGCCCTTGGTGACCTCCTCGATCAGGTCCTCGAAGGTTTCGGCCTGCGCGGGGCGCGCCGTGCTGCGGCGCTCCAGCACGCGCGGCACGCCGCGTTCGTCGATGAAGCGCGCATCGCCGCTCCACAAGGACATCACCGCGTCCAGCAGGCTCTTGCGGCGGCGCTCGGTCTGCGCGAGCGGCGCCTCCGCGCCGATGCGCTTGACGTCCTTGCGATGCACGCCGGTCAGCGTGCTCAGCGCCGCGTCGGTGATGCGCCGCTCCTCGCGTTCGAGCTGCTCCGCGGCCTGCTCGATGTAGACGCGCTTGGAGAGCTCCACCAACTCGGCCAGGCCGACGCCCTTGTGCACCAGCAGACGGATCAACGGCCGCAGCAGCAGCGTGGCGATGTGGAGGGATTGCTCTTGGGTACTGGCATTCATGGTGGTCTCTACCCGGACGCTTGAAACGGTCTGCTATGCGGCCCACTGATGGACTTGATGACTTGACTGATGCGATTCGACAACGCGGCTTCGCCCATTCGAGTCCTGTTCGTGAGCCGCTTTGGCGAGCAGCGGACCAGGCGTGCGAATGGCGGGCCGGATCATGCATCAGACCGGTGTTTTCGGCGTCCGGGAATGGATCAGGACTGTCCCTGATCCGCTGTGCGACGCGATGCGGGTAAGTATTGATTTGCGATTTTTTTACACAACTCGACAATCCATCCCCATGCAGAACGATCCCTCCCCCCGTTCCAAGCGCGGCGCCAAGGCGCTGTTCCTGCTGGCGACCCTGTTGTCGCTCGGCGCCGAGACGGCCCGCGCCGCCTGGCCCGAGTGGGAGACGCCCGCCGTCAGCCACAAGGACGTCAAGCCCTACACCGACGTGACGCCGCTGCACGCGCTCACGCTGCCGGCGCCGCCCGAGGAAGGCACGCAAGCGGATCGCGACGACGTCGCCGCCGTGCTGGCCCGCCAGAAGGTCGACGCGGCCCGCCGCGCGATGGCCGAAACCGATGGGGAGCTGCTCTACGACCGCTTCGCGCCGCTGCTGGGCATCGAGCTGCGACGCAACCGCTATCCCGCGCTGATCGAGCTGCTGAACCGCTCAGTGCGCCAGGCGGGTCAGCCGGCCTTCGCGGCCAAGAACCTCTACCGCCGCCTGCGCCCCTATCAACGCCTGACCCTCGATCACGTCTGCGGCCGCACCGGCACGTCCAAGCCGGATCCGGACGCGCAGCAGCGCACCTCGTATCCGTCCGGTCACTCGACCTACGGCTGGACGACCGCGCTGGTGCTGGCGCGCGTCGCGCCGGACAAGGCGCCCGCGCTGCTGGCGCGGGCCCGCGATTACGGTGAAAGCCGCCTCATCTGCGGCATGCACTTCCCCAGCGATGTGGAAGCGGGCCGAGCGCTCGCGACCGCCGTCGTGTCCCAGCTGGATCTGAACCCCGACTTCCAGCGGGACCTCCAGCGCGCCCGCGCCGAACTGGCCGCCGCGCGCTGAGCTGAGTTCCAGCCGCCTCGCGCGGCCTGATCTTGCCGACGCGGCCTCCCGCCGCCCGGTCGGCTCCTCCCTTCCCCAAGGGCCGTCGCTTCCGCGATCAGCCGAGCTTGCCCACGACGCCCCACCCGGGGCGCCGCGCTCCGCCGTTGCCGTCCGCTTCCGTTCTTTCCTTTTCCTCTCATCGATAGGCCTCCCCCCATGAAGACCCGTCTTTCACTCCTCGCCCTCGCCTGCCTGGCAGCCACCCTGCCGGCCGCGGCGCAGACCGCCACGCCCGACAACAAGCTCGAGAAAGTCGAGGTGACCGGCACCATGATCAAGCGCCTGGACGCCGAGACGCCCGCGCCGGTCACCATCCTCAAGCGCGAGGACATCCTGCGCACCGGCGCCACCTCGCTGGACGAGCTGCTGCGCATGGACCCCTCCACCGGCGCCGGCGGTCTGGACGACCTGGGCTCGGGCAACGGCTTCGCCGCGGGCACCGCGTCGATCTCGATGCGCGGCATGGGCTCGGCGGCGACGCTGGTGCTGATCAACGGCCGCCGCATCGCGCCGGCCGGCGTGGTCGACCCCAACAGCGGCCAGTCCACCGTGTTCAACATCAACTCGATCCCGATGTCGGCGATCGAGCGCGTGGAAATCCTGAAGTCGGGCGCCTCCTCGCTCTATGGTTCGGACGCGCTGGCCGGCGTGGTCAACGTGATCCTGCGCAGCGACTACCAGGGCCAGATGATCGAAGTGAACGCCAAGCAGCGCTTCGACGGCCTCTTCAAGAACCAGACCGTGAACGGCACGGTGGGCTTCGGCAACATCGCCGATGACGGCTACAACGTCATGATCGGCGCCGAGGTCTATCTGCGCGACGGCGTGAACATCACCGAAGCGCCGGACCTGGTCCGCAGCGACATCCTGACCAAGCTCTACAACCGCCTGGTGCCGAGCTCGACCTCGTCCTACCCGGGCAACCTCTACACCTACAACAACGGCCTGGCCGGCAGCTTCCGCGGCATGCTGTCCAGCGAGTGCAAGACGCAGGCGCCCTACTCGTCGACGGTGAGCACCCCGCGCTGCCTGTGGGACTCCAACCAGTACGCGTCCTACGTCGGCGAGCAGAAGCGCGGCTCGGTCTTCGCGCGCGGCACGCTGCGCGTGAACGCGGTGACGCAGGTCTCGGCCGAGATCATGGCCTCGCGCGTGAAGAACGAGTACACCGACTCGCCCACCAGCCGTTCCGAATCGCTGACCACCTGGGGCGACTCGCAGGGCAACACGGTGCAGTACATGGGCCTGGCGCTGCCGGCCAACCACCCGCAGAACCCGACCCGTCTGGCCAGCGCGAGCAACCCGATCAAGCTGCCCAACAGCAGCGGCGGCACGACGACCTACACCAAGCCCACGGTGCTGGGTCTGCGCTACCGCTTCGCCGACATTCCCTACGGCTACAGCACCGAGGCGGACAACGTCCGCATGGTCGTGAGCGGCCAGACCGAGTGGAACGGCTGGGACCTGGACGGCGGCATCCTCCACCACTTCCAGCGCAACACCAAGGACCTGCACGGCCGTCTGAGCCTGTCCGGCCTGAACAAGGTCGTCAACGACGGCAGCTACGTCTTTGGCGGTGTCAACAGCGCCGACGTCCTGGCCATCATGGCGCCGGACCTGCACGACTGGGGCAAGGCGCAGACGAGCTCGGTGGACCTGCGCGGCTCGCGCGAGATCGGCCAGCTGGCCGGCGGCGCGGCGATGCTGGGCCTGGGCGGCGAGTTCCGTCATGAGAGCTTCGAGGTCGGCGCGGACCCGCGCACGGCCGCCGGCGACATCATCGGTCGCGGCATCGGCGAGGCGAGCGGCTCGCGCAACGTGGCCGCCGCCTACGCGGAAGTGCAGGCGCCGCTGTTCAAGGGCCTGGAGACGCAGACCGCGCTGCGCGCCGAGCATTACACCGACTTCGGCAACGCGGTGACGGCCAAGGTCGGCGCCAAGTACAAGCTGACCGACACGATCTCGCTACGCGGCAGCTGGGCCAACGGCTTCCGCGCGCCGTCGCTGTCGCAGATCAGCAAGTCCTCGGTGTTCTCGTTCAGCTCGGGCTATCGCGATCCGCGCCTGTGCCCGGTGGTGGACACGACCAACAACAACTGCTCGTTGAGCCTGTCGACCGTGTCGCTGGCCAACCCGGACCTGAAGCCCGAGAAGTCGGACTCCTACACCCTGGGCGTGCTGTTCTCACCGACCCGCTCGACCGACGTGATCGTCGACGGCTGGTACATCGAGCGCCGCGGCGAGGTGGACCGCCTGAGCGCGCAAGAGATCCTGAACCGCGAGTCGCAGTTCCCTGGCATGGTGCTGCGCCTGCCGACGACCGACGGTACGCTGGGCCAGGTTTTCCAGGTGCGCCGTCCCTACCTGAACCTGGCGAAGACGCGCACCTCGGGCGTGGACTACGACCTGACGCAGCGCTTCTCGCTGGCCGAGCTGGGCAAGGTGCGCCTGAGCCTGCGCGGCACGCGCATGCTGATGCGCAAGCAGCAGGACGAGGCCGGCCAGGCCGCGGTCGAGACGCTGGGCTTCTACAAGGTGCCGCGCAGCAAGGCGTCGCTGAGCGCCAACTGGTCGCGCGACGCGTGGTCCGTCACGATGACGGGCAACTACCAGAGCGGCTTCCAGACCTTCGACGCGGGCGGCACCTGCGACTCGACGCTGGTCAGCAAGGGCTATGCGGACCTGTGCCGCATGAAGGCCTGGCGCACGCTGGACCTGTCGGTCAGCTACAAGGGCTTCAAGGGCATCCGCCTGAGCACGACCATCCGCAACCTGGCCGACTCGCGTCCGCCGCTGGACCCCAACGAGACCGAAGTCGGCGTGACGGGCAGCGTCGCCAACGCCTACGGCCGCTACCTGACGGTCAACGCTTCCTACGAGTTCTGATCGCCGGAACGGCCGATCGCCACGCCGCTCGAGCCGGCGTGGCCGCATCGCCCCCGCGCCCCGAAGGCCGTCCTGATGGACGGCCTTTTTTCATGGCGGCGCGCGGGGCCATCCCATTCGTCACTTGACCGGCCGCATCGACCGCGCCTAACATCGCGCCCGCTCCGACAGCCGCAGGCCCCGATTCCATCGGACCTTCCGCCCGCCGGACGCCGTAAGCGTTCAACGTCAACCAACGCGCCAACCAGCCGATCTGGATCGCCCTCGTGCGTCCCAGCCGGCTTGCGCGCGAGGTTCGACGATGCTTCATTCCCCACGGGCGCCACGCCCGAACCGGCTGCAAGAGCCGGGCCTGCCCCGGGCACCGCCGGCACGGGTCGATGACTCCCTCTTTCCACTGATTCCTCGCTCCGACGACACGGACCGCGCCTGGCTTCGCCGCGCCGCCGTCTCGCCGAGGCCCGTCCCCTCACGCCCGCGCCGCACATGAGCGCGCGCGGCGACCGACATCGACATCACCATGACCACGATTCAATCGGCTCAATCGGCTCAATCGGCTCAATCGGCCCAAGCCTCCCAGGCAGCTCAAGCGGCGCACGCCGCTCTCCCTCGCACCACGCTGAACCACATGAGCCTGCCCACGCATGACGTGCCCGGCACGGTGGCGTTCCTCGTGCGCTACCTCGACGTCACGACCTTCCCCTTCGGCACCAGCTGCGTGGTGAAGAAGGACGGCTGGGACATCGTCATCGAGGACGCCGGCGACCGCGACGTCGCCTGGCCCGGCAACTTCCACATCGGCATGGAGCTGGCCACGCGCGCCGAGCTGGAGCAGATGTACGCGGCGATGCTCGCCGACGGGGTGCCCATCCAGACCCCGCTGTTCGTGCACGTGCGCGGCTCGCGCTTCTTCTGCTGGATGCCCGGTGAGGTGCTGCTTGAGGTCAACACCCGCGAGGACGCGCAACCGCAGTACAAGGCGACCTTCGCGAGCCAGCAGAGTTGACTTGGGCATGGCTTGAGGCACCTGGGGTAAGCGGGACTGGATCGCCCTGATCCGGGCTGGCAACATGCGTCGATTCCGACTTCGTGATCGACGCCGATGCCCGCTGCCAAGTCCCCTGCCCCGCGTGTCGCCAAGGCCGCGACCAAGCCCGCCACGAAGGCTGCCGCCAAGGCCGCGCCTGCCCCCACGGGCGACGCGGCCTCGTCGCTGATCGACGCACGCATCGAAGAGCTGGGCGACTGGCGCGGCCAGGTGCTGGCGAAGGTGCGCGCGCTGATGCATGACGCAATCCCCGACGTCGTCGAGGAATGGAAATGGGCCGTGCCCGTGTGGGCTCACAACGGTCACATTTGCACCGGCGAGGTCTACAAGCAGGCGGTGAAGCTGACTTTCCCCAAGGGGGCGAAGGTCGAGGATCCGTCGGGCTTGTTCAACGCCAGCCTGGAAGGCAATGCGCGCCGCGCCATCGACATCCGCGAGGGCGAGGCCATCGACGAGAAGGCGCTGAAGGCCCTGTTCAAGGCGGCCGCCGCGCTCAATCCCCCCAAGAAGGTGAGGGCCGGCAAGGCCTGACCCTGCCTCGGCGGACCTAAGATCCGCCGATCCGATTTCAAAGACTCCGACGCCATGACTCGACGCCTCGCCCGCCGCTCCACCGCCCTGCTGCTTCCGTTGGCGCTGCTCATCGGCGCGTGCTCGGCCTCGGCCTTCCAGCCGCCGAGCGCGGGCGTTGAGCCGCTGCGCGAGCGCATCGTCGAGATCAACATGGAGCTCCGTCGCCTGAACGAGCGACTGCGCGCGGAGGAGACCTCCGCCGAGGATCGCGCGGAGGCTTACCGCAAGTGGCAGGCGCTGAGCGCCGAGCGCGCCCAGCTCAGCCGGCGCGTCGCGGAAGCGTCGGACCCGTCGAAGCAGAGCCCGTTGATCAACTACGCGGGACCGCGTGCCGTCACGGACCTGTGACGCTGAGGGCCGAGGTCGCCTCGGCCCCTCTCCTCACTTCAGCTGCTGGATCCGCAGCATGTTGCCCGCCGGGTCGCGCACGCCCATGTCGCGCACGCCGTAGGGCTGATCGGTGGGCTCCTGGACGATCTCGGCATCGCCGGCCTGCAGGCGCTGGAAGGTCGCGTCCAGGTCTTGCGAGCCCAACAGCAGCATCGCGAACGTGCCCTTGGCCATCATCTCGGCGATGGTGCGCTTCTCTTCATCGGTGACGCCGGGCGTGGCATTGGGCGGGAAGAGCACGATCGAGGTGTCGGGCTTGCCCTTCGGTCCGATCGTGATCCAGCGATTGCCGCCGAAGGCCACGTCCTTGCGGACCTCGAAGTCCAGCACGTCGCGATAGAAGGCGAGCGAGACTTCCGCGTCCGTGTGCGGCAGGAAGGTCGAGTGGATGGTGATGCTCATGTCGTGTCTCCGTATCGGTTTGCGGGTGATGTGGGGTGATCGCGCGACCGTCGCCGCGCCGGTTCCGAACCATGGGAGGCAGTCTAGGCATCCCCGCCGGAGGGCGCTTCTCGATTCCTGATCGGTCGCGTCACCTGCTTGGCGACGCAGGACGGGATGCCCTCGGCCTCGCCTGCGGAGTCGCGCCGGTAGACGCTGGGCGGCACGCCGACCAGCTCCGTGAAGCGGGTGCTGAAGGTCCCGAGCGATGAGCAGCCGACCTCGAAGCAGACCTCGGTGACGCTCAGATCGCCGCGACGCAGCAGCGCCATGGCGCGCTCGATGCGGCGGGTCATGAGATAGGAGTAGACCGACTCCCCATACGCGAGCCGGAACTGCCGACTCAAGTGACCGGCCGACATGCCGATGCCGGCGGCCAGCGCGTCGACATCGAGCGGCTGGGCATAGTCGCGATCGATGCGGTCGCGGACGCGGCGAAGGCGGGCGAGATCGCGCAGGGTGGTCTCGCGAGAGTTGGCGGGCATCGGCGGATGCTGCCACGACTCTGAGGCTTCAGAAGTACTTCACCCACCCCCACCTCGTCCTCCGCTTGAACGCCGCGAAGGCCTTCACCGGCGGATACAGCAGCGGCACCATCGCGAGCCACACCGCCCACACGATCCAGAACTGATCGGCATCCACCCCGAATCTCGTCCCCTGATTCGGCCCGAAGAGCGCCAGCAGCACGCGATAGCCGATCAGCAGCAGGTACAGGTGCAGCAGGTAATAGAACATCGGCGCGCCGCCGAAGACCGCGCACAGGCGCGTGAACGCGTTGCCGCCGCGCTCCAGCACCGCCAGCAGGATCAGACCGAGCCCCAGCGTCAGCAGCAGGAAGTCCAGAGACGGCGGGTACTTCGTGAAGTTGAGCCAGGACATCGCCGTCTCCAGCGAGGTCGCGCCAGCGATCCACGGCGCGTTCTCGCCGTAGAGGTTGAAGCCGCGCAGCACGACGAGCAGCAACAGGCACCCGACCGCGACGCCGATCAGCACGCGCGCCCGCCGCGCTGACTCGACCGCCCGCGTGAACAGCGGCCCCATTGCGAAGCCGAGCAGCATCACGCCCACCCACGGCAAGGCCGGGTAGCTGACGCGCACCCGCACCAGTCCTTCGGGGACCAGCCAGTCGCGATGCATCAGCAGGGTCCACAGCGCGCGCAGCGGACCGTCCGGCGGGACCACGGGGCCCATCAGCCCCGCCAGCGCGTTGTGCCCGCCGACGATCGTCAGCCCGATCGCGGCGAGCCCCCAACGCGGCAGGCCCGACAGCAGCGCCAACGCCAACATGCTGAAGCCGATCGCCCAGATCACCTGCAGGTAGAGCACGTCGAAACTCGCGCTCCATGCAAAGTTGATCAGCGTGAGCTCCAGCCCGATCAGCAGCAGCCCACGCTTGATCAGGAACCCGCGCACCTCGCGCGGCGGCGCGTGGTCCGGATTCGCGTAGAGCCAGGCCGAGAGCCCGGTGAGGAACACGAACACCGGCGCGCACAGGTGCGCGGCCAGGCGCGAGAAGAAGAGCTCGGGCGGCGTGCCGGGCACGGTCATGGGATCGGTCACCTGCAGGTGCAGATAGAGCGTCTCCCGGACGTGGTCCAGCAGCATCACGATCATCACGAAGCCGCGCAGCGCGTCGATCGAGGTGATCCGGGCGGAAGCAGTCATCGTCGGTCCTCCCTCAGCCGTCAGAAGTCGTAGCGCGCCGACATGACGACCTTGCGACCCGCGCCCGGCGCGACCCACACCTGGCTGTAGGCGCTGGCGTACCAGGTCTTGTCCAGCACGTTGTCGACGTCGACGGACAGCAGCCAATGCCGGTCGATGCGGTAGCTCCCCGTCAGCTTGAGCGTCGCGTAGCCCGGCAGCTTGAAGTCGTCGGTCGCAGTGAGCGGCGCCACCGCGCCCTCACGTCGGCTGGCGAGGTTCACGCCGATGCCCGCCGTCGCGCGTCGCTCGCCCAGCAGGAAGCTCCGCACCAGCAGCAGATTCGCGCTGTGTTTGGGCACGTTGGCGAGCTGACGTCCCACGAGGAAGGCGTTGTTGTCCTCGGACACCTTCGCGTCGGTGAACGCGTAGGCGAAGGACAGCCGCAGGTCCCGGGCCAGCTCGCCGCCGATGTCCAGTTCCACGCCCTGGCTGCGCACCTCGCCGGCCGCGACGGAGAAGTTGTTGGGATCGGTCGGATCCGGCGTCAGCACGTTGTTCTTGGCGATGCGGTACAGCGCCAGCGTGCCGGAGAGCCGTCCGTCGGCCGAGTCGACCTTGGCGCCGACCTCCGCCGATCGCCCCTTCTCCGCCGGGAACGGCGTGTAGGCGCGGCTCACGCCGCTGTTGGGCCGGAAGCTGCGCGACGCCGTCGCGTACAGCGACACGGTGCCGCTCGGCTGATACACCGCGCCGACGCGCGGCGAGGTCGCGCCCAGCGATTGCGCCGTCGTGATGCCGCTGCGGCGGTTGAGCAGCGATTGCTCGTAGCGGTCGTGCCGCAATCCCAGCAGCAGCTTCCAGCGCGGCCCGATATCGATCTGATCCTGGGCGTAGACGGCGCGCGCCTTCTGCTCCTCGCGTGTCCAGGTGTTGAGCGACATGGCCGGCGGCGTGGCTCCATACACGGGGTTGAAGAGATCGATGGGCGTCGAGGTCGCGACGCGGTACTGCTCGCGCCGATCGACGAAACGGTAGGCGTCGACACCCACCAGCAGATGGTGCGTCAGGCCCGCCGCCTTGACCTCGCCGAGCAGCTCGAAGCGGCCGGACAAGTCCTTGCCATCGAAGTCGCGCGTGCGGCGCTGCCGCGTCAGCGTGTGCTTGTCGGCCTGCACGAAGCGAGCCTCGGTGGCGATGCCCGACAGCGAGCTGTCGCGATAGCTCAAGCCCGTCTGCAAAGACCAGCTCGGGCCGAGCTGATGTTGGACGAAAAGCTGGTGGCCGACGCTGCGGGTCTCGATCGGGCCGTCGCCGGGCTCGCCGTAGAAGGCGTGGCGCGGCACGCGGCCGAGCTGGCCGTCGATCGCGACGACGCCTCGATCGAAGGTCGCCTTCTGCTCGGAGAACTCCAGCTCATAGGACACGGTGGTGTCCTCGCCCGCCATCCAGAGGAAGGACGGCGAGAGCATCGAGCGCCGCGATTCGACGTGATCGCGGTCGCTGCCGCCGCGCTCCTGGGCGGCGGTGAGGTGATAGGCGACACGCTCGCTCAAGGGGCCGGACGTCTCGACGGTGACGCGTCGCCGGCCGTGGCTGCCGATGGACAGGCCCAGCGCACTCTCGGGCACGAACAACGGCTTCTTCGTCGTGATGTTGACGGTGCCACCGGGCTCGCCACGGCCATAAAGCGCCGAGGCCGGTCCCTTCAGCACCTCCACCGATGCGGTGTTGGCCGTGTCGCGCACGCCGTTGTAGCCGCGACTGGAGCTGAAGCCGTTCACCAGGTAATCGGAGCCGAAGTTCGGATCACCGGTGAAACCGCGGATCGCGTAGCTGTCCCACAAGCCGCCGAGGTTGCTTTGACGGGACATGCCGCTGGCCAGGTCCAGCGCCTGGTCCAGGCGGGTGACGCCGGCATCGCTGAGCAAAGTATCGGACAGCACGCGCACGCTCTGCGCGAGGTCGCGCGCGGGCGTGTCGGTCTTCATCGCGCCGGTCACGACCAGCGTTCGATAGGGCTGGCGTGTGCCATGGACGCTGACCGCCTCCAGCGTGGCATCAGCAGCCGCCTCGGGCTTGGGATTGGGATCGGGATTGGCGTCGGTCGGAGCCGACTGTGCCCGCAGGCCGCTGGCGCCAAGCACCAGCGCCGCGCCGGGCAACAGGAACTTCAGGACGTAGACGCCGCGATGGACTTCGGACAGGACGGGGCGAACGGACAGGCGCGCGCCGCCGGCACGCGAAAGACGGAGTTTGGACATGAGAGGCAAAGACTGACCCCGAGGAGGCGCGACCCTAGGCCGACGCATCCCCGGCGAATTGAACCGGAGGGTGACAGGGACGGTTCAGGCGGACGGCGGTCCGCGAGGCTTCGCGAGAGTCCAGTCGACGGAGGCGATCCATCCGTCGGAGAGCGCGGCGGGAGGCGGACTCGCCTCTGCATGGGTCAGCAGCGAGGGCGGCGCGTGGCCGGTCGCCAGGGCCTGCGCGTGGAAGAGGCACCAGGCGCAGGCGTCGGCCTTGCGTTCCGGGTCGCCGAGGTCGTTGCCGTCGGCATCAATGCTCGCGTCGTCGGTCAAGGCAACGTTGGCTGCCACCTCGGCCAGCTCGGACGCCTCGGCCACCTGCGACAGCACCGCGACACCAGCACGCTCACTCGCCGGATGCGCGACGTGCCAGGCCTCGTGCAAGGGACGGCCCAACAGGCTGCATGCCAGCACGAGCATGAGCAGCCAAGGGAATCCGGACTTGCGGGACGAGGGCATCGGAACGGAGAGACGGGAAAGCGGCGGGCGCAGAAGAGAGGTCGGAGAGCGGTCGCACGCAAGGGGCGGCGCGACGAAGACCCGGGATTCTGCCCCATGCGCGCGCCGCTTCGACCCAACCCGGTCAACCGGGTCAGCCGAATCGCACCGACGCCTCGAAGCCCGGCTCCGCATTGCGCAGTTGCAGCCGGCTGCCGTGCGCCTCGGCCACCAGCCGGCACAGCGAGAGCCCCAAGCCCACGCCGCCGTCGCTGCGGGTGCGGGCCTCGTCCGGCCGGTAGAAGGGCTGTCCCAGCTGCGCCAGCGACTCGGGCGGCACGCCCGGACCGTGGTCGCGCACGGTGACGCGCGCGCCGTCGCCCTCGCGCTCGACGGTGACCAGCACCGGCCCCGCCGCCGCGTCGTTGTGCCGCAGCGCGTTGTGCACCAGATTCCGCAGCAGCAGTTGCACGCGCATCCGGTCCAGCTTCAGCACCGGCAGGTCGCGGTCCACGCGCAGCGCGACGCCCGGCTGATCCTGCTCCCGCGCCAGCGCGCCGAGGTCGCAATCCGAGACCTGCAGCGCGCGGTGGCCGCTGCCCAGCCGCTCGCTCTCCAGCAGCGCGGAGATCAGCTCCCGCATCTGCCCCAGCTCGTCGAGCAGCGATTCCTTGGACGGTCCCTCGTCGACCAGCTCCGCATGCAGCCGCGCCCGCGTCAGCGGGCTGCGCAACTCATGGCTGACGGCCAGCAGCAGCGCACGCTTGCCGTCCAGCATGGCCTGGATGTCCTCGGCCATCTGATTGAAGCGGTGCGCGAGATCACCGATCTCGTCGCGGTGATGGACCAGCACGCGGTAACTGAGGTCGCCCCGCCCGAAAGCCTCGGCACCCGCGGCCAGCGCCCGCAGCGGCCGGATCATGTGGCGGATCCCACCATAGGCAAGACCTGTCACCATCAGCAGCAGCGGGACCGCCCAGATCAGGCCGTAGTCCAGCTGCATCGCGCCCCACAGGATCACGCTGCTCAGACAAGCCAGCAGGATGAAGATCGCGATCAGCCGCGCGCCCAGCGAGTGCTTGAACTGCGCGTGATGGCGATGCCAGCGCTGATGCCAGCGATGCCGGGCGCGCCAATGCCAGCGCCAGTCGCGCTGCGGCGGAAACGGGATCGCGCCCGCCTCCATCGCCATCCAGCGCTGGAACTGGCGCATCCGCTTGAGCTTCTTCAGCCCGTGCAGATGGCCCAGCTCCTCCATGCGGCGCAGATGCTCCTCGTAGCGGGCGCGATGACGGGCCTCGCGGCGCCTGCGGGGATCGCCGTCCGGCGGCGAATGATCCGGGCCATGCGGATCCAGCGGATCCAGCGGATCTCGTGGATCTCTCGGCCCGCGACCACGAGGCCCCCAATGGTCATAGGGATGACGCGGCCCTTTCATGCGCCGCCCTCCCCGCGCGGCGGCAGCGCGAAGCAGTAGCCCGCGTTGCGCAGCGTCTTCAACGCTTCCAGCGGCTCGAGCTTGCGGCGCATGCGGCTCACCAGGATGTCCACCGCCCGCGTGAACAGGTCGGCCTCCTGGCCGCGCAGCCGATTCAGGATCTCGTCGCGCGAGAACACCCGGCCCGGCTCCCGCGCCAGCATCACCAGCAGCTCGTACTCGGTGCTGGTCAGCTCGATCGCGCCGGTGTCCGCCGACACCTGTCGGCGCGCCGTGTCGATGTCCAAGCCCTCGAAGCGCAGCAGCGTGGCCGGCGCGGCCGCGGCCGGCGCCAGGCGCGCGCGGCGCAGGATGGTCTGCAGCCGGGCCGCGAGCTCGCGCGGTTCGAAGGGCTTGGCCAGGTAGTCGTCCGCGCCCAGCTCCAGGCCGACCACGCGGTCGGTGAGGTCGCCGCGCGCGGTCAGCATCAGGATGGGCATGTCCTTCCACGGCTCCGTCCCGCCCCGCACCCGCTTGCAGAAGGCGAAGCCGTCCATCTCCGGCAGCATGCCGTCCAGGATGAGCGCGTCGAAACGCTCCTCGGCCAGGCGCGCGAGCGCGGCGCTGGGCCGCGTCACGGCGCTCAGCGCGAAGTCGAAACGCGCCAGGTAATGCGCCAGCGGCGCGGCCAGCGCCTCGTCGTCGTCAATCAGCAGCAAGCGATGCATCGTGCCGTCCATTGTGGCTGGTGCGGACCAGCGTGATGGCGCGCTCCGGACAGGCCTTCACGCAATGGCCGCAGGCCCGGCAGGCATCGGCGTTCGGGGTGAAGGCTTGCTGCCAGCCGTGCGCGTAGCCGCGCAGCTTGCCGAACAGGCTCAGCTCCTGGCGCCGCCCCGCGGGCAGCGTGCCGACCAGGAACACGTCGTACGGGCAGACGTCGACGCAATCGCCCTTGCCCTCGCAGCGGTTGCGGTCGATGACCGGCCGCAGCAGCCCCGGGGGCTGCCGGCAGTCGCGGCCATCCATCAGGAGGCCTCGCCGTCGTCGCGGGCGTGGCGATCCTCACGCCCCGAGCGTCGACGCATGCGCCGCAGGGCGAAGCGCAGCATCTGCTGCTGGTCGAAGTCGAGCGCGTCGAAGAAGTCGCCGAAGGCAGCGACGAGCGCCGGGCCGGTCGCCCGCAGCGCCTCGACCTGGCCGTCGAAGAGCTCTTGCGCCTCGTCGCGGCGGAAGTTGTCGGACTCGATCAGGCGCGCCACTTCGGGGCCGCGCGCCAGCGCCTTGAACGCGCGCCGCGCGGTGCGCAGCTGCTCCAGCAGATTCTCGAGCCGCAGTTCCTGGCTGTCGCTCAGGTCCAGAAGGGCACTGGCCCGGGCTTGCAGCCTTTCACCGAAGCGGCCGTGGGCATCGGATCCCAGGCTCCGGCCGAAGCCGCGCTGCCCATGACCGCCGTGGTGACCAGGGCGACCGTGGTGGCCGTGGCCATGTCCGAAGCCGCCGATGCCTCCCCAGCCATATGGGAAACCGCCGAAACCGCCGAAGCGGAACCAGGGTCCGTCGACGGGCAGCGGGCCGTGGAGGCCAGCGTCACACACAGGGCCGAAAGGACCGAAGCGGCCATCGTGGCGCTCGTGATGGTGGTGACGTTCATGGTGGTGACTCCAGCGTCGAAACACATGCATGGTGCTATTCCTCGGTAAAGCCCGGGTGTCCGGGCGGTGAATCCATGTCGCCATGATTCCCATGCCCGCTCGCCAGGGCATCTCACCGCGGTATCGCTGCTTTTCGTTTTGTATCGCCGTCGCCCCGCCCGATGGAATGCCTCTTCGGGGGGAAACAAAGGCCCCACTTGTCCCCTGCGCGTGTCCCTTGCTTGGGCCGCCGCGCTCTCCGGGAACGCCGGCACCGTCCCCCTACAATCGCCGGCTCACCTTGTGTCCCTTGCCCAGATGACACCGCCGCGAGGCGGAGCCGCGCCATGACCGAACTTGCCAAGTCCTTCGAACCCTCTTCTCTGGAAGCCCATTGGGGCCCGCTGTGGGAGTCCAAGGGCCTCTACAAGCCGACGCTCGATCCGGCCAAGCCCTCCTTCAGCATCCAGCTGCCGCCGCCGAACGTCACCGGCACGCTGCACATGGGCCATGCGTTCAACCAGACCATCATGGACTCGTTGACCCGCTACCACCGCATGCTGGGCCAGAACACGCTGTGGGTCCCGGGCACGGACCACGCCGGCATCGCCACGCAGATCGTCGTCGAGCGCCAGCTGCAGGGCCAGGGCCAGAACCGCCACGACCTGGGCCGCAAGAACTTCGTCGCCCGCGTCTGGGAATGGAAGCAGCAGTCCGGCTCCACGATCACGCAGCAGATGCGCCGCATGGGCGACTCCGTGTCCTGGGATCACGAGTACTTCACCATGGACGAGAAGCTGTCCAAGGTGGTCACCGACACCTTCGTCAAGCTGCACGAGGAAGGCCTGATCTACCGCGGCAAGCGCCTGGTGAGCTGGGACCCGATCCTGAAGTCCGCCGTCTCCGACCTGGAAGTCGAGAGCGAGGAAGAAGACGGCTCGCTGTGGCACATCCGCTATCCGCTGGCCGAGGGCGACGAGTCGCTGGTGGTCGCGACCACGCGTCCGGAAACCATGCTGGGCGACACGGCGGTGATGGTCCATCCCGAGGACGAGCGCTACAAGCACCTGATCGGCAAGCAGGTGAAGCTGCCCATCACCGGCCGTCTGGTGCCGGTGATCGCCGACGAGTACGTGGACAAGGAGTTCGGCACCGGCGTCGTCAAGGTCACGCCGGCGCATGACACCAACGACTACCAGGTCGGCCAGCGCCATCAGCTGCCGATGATCACGATCTTCACGCTGGATGCGACGGTGGTCGACTCGCTGGACGAGATCCCCGCCGAGTACCGCGGCCTGGACCGCTTCGTCGCGCGCAAGCGCATCGTCGCGGCGCTGGAAGAGCAAGGCCTGCTGGTCGAGATCAAGAAGCACAAGCTGATGGTGCCGCGCTGCACCCGCACCGGCCAGGTCGTGGAGCCCATGCTGACCGACCAGTGGTTCATCGCCACGAACAAGCCCGGCCGCGACGGCCAGTCCATCGCGCAGAAGGCCATCGACGTCGTCGCCAGCGGCGAGGTCAAGTTCGTGCCCGAGAACTGGGTCAACACCTACAACCAGTGGATGAACAACATCCAGGACTGGTGCATCTCGCGCCAGCTCTGGTGGGGCCATCAGATCCCGGCCTGGTACGCCAGCACCGGCGAGATCTTCGTCGCCCATGACGAGGCCGAGGCGCAGGCCAAGGCCGCGGCGGCCGGCTACACGGGCCCGCTGACCCGCGACGAGGACGTGCTGGACACCTGGTACTCGTCGGCGATGGTCCCCTTCTCCACGCTGGGCTGGCCGGAGAAGACGCTGGAGCAGGACCTGTTCCTCCCCTCCTCGGTGCTGGTGACCGGCTACGACATCATCTTCTTCTGGGTCGCCCGGATGATCATGATGACCAAGCACTTCACCGGCAAGGTCCCCTTCAAGCATGTGTACATCCACGGCCTGGTGCTGGACGCGCAGGGCAAGAAGATGAGCAAGTCCGAGGGCAACGTGCTGGACCCGGTCGACCTGATCGACGGCATCGAGCTGGCCCCGCTGCTGGACAAGCGCACCCAGGGCCTGCGCAAGCCCGAGACCGCGCCCAAGGTGCGCAAGGCCACGGAGAAGGAGTTCCCCGAAGGCATCCCCGGCTACGGCGCCGACGCGCTGCGCTTCACCTTCGCCGCGATGGCGACCCTGGGCCGCAGCGTCAACTTCGACAGCAAGCGCTGCGAGGGCTACCGCAACTTCTGCAACAAGCTCTGGAACGCGACCCGCTTCGTGCTGATGAACACCGAAGGCCAGGACTGCGGCCTGATGGAGCACAGCAAGGAAGAGTGCGCGCCCGGCGGCAAGGCCCACGGCTACCTGCAGTTCTCGCAGGCCGATCGCTGGATCGTCAGCGAGCTGCAGAAGGTCGAGCAGGCCGTGGCGCAGGGCTTCACGGACTACCGCCTGGACCAGGTCGCCAACGCGATCTATTCCTTCGTGTGGGACGAGTACTGCGACTGGTATCTGGAGCTGGCCAAGGTCCAGCTGCAGACCGCGCAGGCCGAGGGCAACGAGGCCGCGCAGCGCGCCACGCGCCGCACGCTGATCCGCGTACTGGAAACCATCCTGCGTCTGTTGCACCCGATCGCGCCCTTCATCACCGAAGAGCTCTGGCAGACCGTGGCGCCCATCGCGGGCCGCAAGTCGACCGACTATCTGGTCACCGCGCAGTACCCGATCGCGCAGCCCGAGCGCATCGATCCGCAGGCCGTGGCCTGGGTGGAGCAGCTCAAGGCGGTGGTCGGCACCTGCCGCAGCCTGCGCGGCGAGATGGGCCTGAGCCCGTCCGACCGCGTGCCGCTGCTGGCCGGCGGCGATCTGAGCTTCCTGCGTGAAGCGGCGCCGGCGCTGAAGGTGCTGGCCAAGCTGCAGAGCGTGGAGCTGATCGAGGACGAGGCCGCGTTCAACGCGCAGAGCGCGATGTCGCCGGTGCTGGTGCACGGCGCCGCGCGTCTGGCGCTGAAAGTCGAGATCGACGTGGCCGCCGAGCAGGCGCGCATCGCCAAGGAGATCGCGCGACTGGAGGGCGAGGTCGCCAAGGCCGAGGCCAAGCTGGGCAATGAGAGCTTCGTGGCGCGCGCGCCGGAGGCCGTGGTGGCGCAGGAGCGTCAGCGCATCGCCGACTTCAGCGCCACTTTGGTTCGGCTAAAAGATCAGGTAGCGCGCCTGGGTGCGTCGACCTGAAGTCGGGCTGCGCGACGGGCACGGACAGGACTTCCGAGATCCTGCGTGCCACGCTCCACGCGGCCCGCATGCGTGACTCGCGCGTCGTCGCCGCCACCCGCGGCGTGACCTGCAGACCGGGCGCCCCATGCAGCGGGCGCCCGTTTTCCATCAGGCCGGGCTCGACCAGATCCATCCAGACGGCGAGCAGCCGGCCGGCGTGCAAGGCGTCGGCCAAGGCCTGTTCATCGAAGAGCGCCGAGTGTGCCGTCGAGACCATCACCTGCGAGGGCTTGCAGAAGCCCAGCACCCGCTCTCCGATCAGGCCGCGATAGCGCGGGAAATAGGCCAGCTGCACGCTGACCGCGTCGGCGGCCTGCATCAGCTCGCGCAGGCCGTAGGGCTCGATGCCCCACTGGGCCCAGAGCGGATCGGCGTGATGCAGGCTGGGGTCGTAGCCGATGACGCGCGCGCCGAAGACGGGGAGCAGCGTCGCGAGTTGGCGGGCTGCCGGCGTCAGGCCGACAAGACCGACGGTGGCGCAGCCCAATTCGCGGCCGACCCAGGTCCCGTCCACCGATTGCACCGGCACGCGGCGCAGCAGCGCGAGCAAGGCGCCGATGACGAACTCCGCTTCAGCCGAGGCGGCGGCCGTGGGCGCGCGCACGACTTCGATGTTGGCGGCACGGCAGGCATCGAGATCGATGTTCTCGGCGCCGGCGCCGATGCGGCCCACCGCGCGCAGGCGCGGGGCCCGGCGTATCGTCTCGCCATCAAGGGCAATCGAGGCGGGCAAGAAAATTGCCTGGGCCTGCGCCACATGCTCCCTCATGGCCGAGGGAACCGCCGCCAGTTCAGGCACCGCCTGAACCGCGTGGCGCTCGGCCAGCCAGTCCAGGACGTCGGCCTCCAGCGGTTCCAGGACTAGCACTGACATGAGGGGGTTTGGAGAGGTTTGTTTGACTTTCTTGCATTGCTGCCATGCAACAATGCCCAGCGCAACTACTCGCGGGAGTGTACGTAAATGGCCCTTATCAACAAGGCAATCTTTCCGGTCGCAGGCTTGGGAACGCGCTTTTTGCCCGCCACCAAGGCTCAACCCAAGGAGATGTTGCCCGTGGTGGACAAGCCCTTGATCCAGTATGCGGTCGAGGAGGCCTACGCGGCCGGCATCCGCCAGATGATCTTCGTGAACGGCCGCAACAAGCGCGCCATCCCCGATCACTTCGACACCGCCTTCGAGCTCGAGACCGAGCTGGAAGCCGCCGGCAAGAAGGAGCTGCTCGACCTCGTGCACTCCATCAAGCCCGACGACATGGAATGCATCTACATCCGCCAACCCAAGGCCCTGGGCCTGGGCCACGCGGTGCTGTGCGCCCAGTGCGTGGTGGTGAACGAGCCCTTCGCGGTGCTGCTGGCCGATGACCTGATGGTCGGCAAGCCGCCGGTGCTCAAGCAGATGGTGGACCAGTTCTCCGAGTGGCAGGCCAGCATCCTGGCGGTCCAGGAAGTGCCGGCCGAGCACACCAAGCGCTACGGCATCGTCGCCGGCGCGCCCATCAGCGACCGCCTGATGGATCTGACCCACATGGTCGAGAAGCCCAACCCCGAGGACGCCCCGTCGCGTCTGGGCGTGGCCGGTCGCTACATCCTGACCCCGGGCGTGTTCCGCGAAATCGCCACCCAGCCGCGCGGCGTGGGCGGCGAGATCCAGCTGACCGACGGCATCGCCGCGCTGATGCGTCGCGAGAAGGTCTTCGCCTTCCGCTATGAAGGCAAGCGCTACGACTGCGGCAGCAAGGAAGGCTTCCTGCAGGCCAACGTCGAGCTGGCGCTGGATCACCCGCAGCTGGGCGCGAGCTTCCGCGAGTACCTGAAGACGCTGGAGATCTGACGGCAAAAGCCGCCGGTCCGCGCAAGCGGATCGGCGCGGGTCTGTAAAGGGCTCGCGAAGGACTCGAGAAAGCGACGAAGGCCACGCACTGCGTGGCCTTCTTCTTTGCAACAAGCCGTACGCGCAGTGACGACCGGTGCGAGGACGAGGCGCCTCAGCGGCGCTTGAGCACGTGGATGAATTCGTCGCCGCTGGCGCTCTGCTCGACCAGCTCGTTGCCGGTCTGGCGGGCGAAGGCCTGGAAGTCGCGCGTCGAGCCCGGATCCGTGGCCACCACCTTCAGCAGCTGACCGCTCTCCATCTCCGCCAGCGCCTTCTTGGCCTTGAGGATGGGCAGCGGGCAGTTCAGGCCGCGGGTGTCGAGTTCCTTGTGAATGTCCATGAAGGCGTCCTTGCTGGCCGGGGACCGTCCGAGAGGAACGGCCGCGCGCGGCGATAGGTCCAGATTCTAGAGGCGGGCCCCGGGTCGGCGATCATGGCGACGCCTCGGCGTTCAGGTGCGAGGAGCCATCCAGCGCGGCTCGATGCCGCGTCCGCGCAGCCAGTCCGCCAACGCCTGGCCGGTGCCCGCGGGCCAGCATTCGAGCTGATCGGGCGGCGTCAGCGTGTACTCGATCAGCTCGGGCGAGAGCGTGACTTCCCCGCGCGCCGGCACGTGGTACGCGATGATCACCTGATTCTTCTTCTGGAAGTCGTAGACGCCGATCAGCGTCGCGCCCAGCGCCTCCAGCGAGGTCTCTTCCAGCACCTCGCGCTTGATGCCCTCCTCCGGCGTCTCGCCCGCTTCCATGAAGCCGGTGATCAGCCCGAAAAAGCGCATCGGCCAGGCCGCGTTGCGCGCCAGCAAGACCTGGCCCTCGCGGTCCACGCATTCGACGACGGCGGCCAGCACCGGCGTCGGATTGTCCCAATGCGAGAAGTCGCAGTTGGGGCAGCGCAGCCGGGTCTTGGGGCCGCCGTCTTCGGGCCGTTCAATCCAGGCGAGCTCCGAAGCGCATTGCGGGCAGAAGCGGAAGGTCATGGCGGCGGCTCGTGGTGGATGGCCCCATACGGGCGGCCGTGGATGACGTTGAGAATGAGGATGATCGGCGCGGCGTCGGCGGTGGCGGTGGCGTCGGTGGTTTGAACGCCAGGGCCTCAGGCCGGGAAGACGCCCGTCGACAGGTAGCGATCGCCGCGGTCGCAGACGACGAAGACGATGGTGGCGTTGCTGACCTGGCGCGCGATCTGCAGCGCGACCCAGCAGGCGCCCGCGGCGCTGATGCCGCCGAACAGGCCTTCCTCGCGCGCCAGGCGCCGGGCCATGTCCTCGGCGTCGGACTGGCCGACCAGCACCAGCTCATCGACGTTCTCGGCGCGGTAGATCTTGGGCAGATAGGCCTGCGGCCACTTGCGGATGCCCGGAATGCGCGAGCCCTCGGCCGGCTGCGCGCCGACGATGCGCACCTCGGGGTTCTTCTCCTTGAGGAAGCGCGACACGCCGGTGATGGTGCCGGTCGTGCCCATCGCGCTGACGAAGTGGGTCACGCGGCCGCCGGTGTCGCGCCAGATCTCGGGACCAGTGGTCTCGTAATGGACGCGCGGGTTGTCGTTGTTGGCGAACTGGTCCAGCACGCGGCCCTTGCCGTCGCGCTGCATCTGCTCGGCCAGATCGCGGGCGTATTCCATGCCGCCGGACCGCGGCGTCAGGATGAGTTCGGCGCCGAAGGCCTTCATGGTCTGTGCGCGTTCAATCGACAGGTCCTCCGGCATGATCAGCACCATGCGGTAGCCGCGGATCGCGGCGGCCATCGCCAACGCGATGCCGGTGTTGCCCGAGGTCGCCTCGATCAGCGTGTCGCCGGGCTTGATCTCGCCGCGCTCCTCGGCGCGCTTGATCATGCTGATGGCGGGACGGTCCTTCACCGAGCCGGCGGGGTTGTTGCCCTCCAGCTTGGCCAGCAGCACATTGCCGCGCGCGGCCAGCTCGGGCCCGAGCACCCGTTGCAGCCGCACCAACGGCGTGTTGCCGATCACGTCTTCCAGGGTCGGGTAGCTTTTGAGGTCGGAGGCGCTTGATTCACTCATAGCCGCACATTCTCTCAGCCGGCGTGTGGCCGTGGTGGCATAATGCCTTTTCTTTCGCGGCCCCTCTGGTTCTGTCCACGACGAAGCTTGAGCAGCGGCCCGCGACACGGCCCCAGCGTCGATCCGACCGGGGCCGCTTTGCTGATGACGCCCGGATGGCGAAATCGGTAGACGCAGGGGACTCAAAATCCCCCGCCGCAAGGCGTGTCGGTTCGAGTCCGACTCCGGGCACCACCTCTGACAACGAGGGGCCCTCGCGTCATCAGCAAGACCATCATGGCGTTCTCACTGCGGCTTCGCTTCCTGCGGGGCCAGGGCTTGCCTGCATCGAGCTTGGTTACACTCGACCGAACGCCCGGGTCCCAATGACGGGTCGCCCGCCTCCGCTCACGCCGCCCTCGGGCGGCGCCACTCGAAGACGCCTCGCCCATGCCCTTCCTCCCTCCGGTGACCAAGGCCCTGATGCTGTTCTGCGTGGGCATGTTCTGCCTGGGGCAGCTGATCGGCAGCTACACGCTCAGCCCGATGTGGCTCTGGCCGCTGAACAGCGGCGGCTTCCGGATCTGGCAGCCGCTGACCTACGCCTTCCTGCACGGCGACATACTCCATCTGTTCTTCAACATGCTGGGGCTGTGGATGTTCGGCGCGGAACTTGAGACCGTGCTGGGCCGCCTGCGCTACAGCATGCTGCTGCTGGCCAGCGCGCTGACGGGCGCGGCCGCGCAACTGGTGTTCACCCTGGTCACGAATTCCCCGTCCACGACGGTGGGCGCCTCGGGCGCGCTGTTCGGACTGCTGCTGGCTTACGGCCTGCAGTTCGGGGAGCGCGTGATCATGCCGCTGTTCCCGCCCATCCCGATGAAGGTGAAGTACTTCGTCGCGATCTTCGGCGGGCTGGAGCTGATCCTGGGCTTCTCCGGCGGACGCGGCATCGCCCACTTCGCGCATCTGGGCGGGATGCTCGGCGCTTGGCTGATCATCAATCACTGGCGCCGGCCGCGCCGCTGAGCGCGCACCGCGCCGATCGTCGCGCCGGGGTCAGGTCTCCACCGCCAGCAGGCCCTCGGCCGGCGTCGGATAGCGAAGGCGCTGACGCAGCTCCCGCTTGAGCCGCCGGTTGTCCATGCGGCGCGATTCATTCATGAAGCTCATCTGCATCGGCGAGAACACCGTCGCCGCCTCCGCGCGGGCGACACGCGCCGGCGCCGCCATGCCGCACAGGCGCGCGGCCAGCTCGAAGTAGTCGCCCATCAGCAGCTCGCTGTCGTCGCTCGCATGGATCACGCGCGCAGCGGCCCCCCGCACCAGCGCGAGCCGGCAAGCCCGCGCCAGATCGTCGGCCTGGATGTGATTCGTGTAGACGTCGTCCTCGCGCGCCAGCACCGGCAGCCCCTTGGCGAGACGTTCGCGCGGATGGCCGCCCTCGCGGTCGAAGGCATAGATGCCGGGCACACGCAGCACGGTCACCGCACAGCCCGTGTCCCGCCCCCAGCGACGCAGCTGCGACTCCGCATCGACACGCCGCCAGGCGCGATCGTTGGAGGGATTCGGGCGGCGCGTCTCGTCGATGCGCGCGCCGCCGCAATCGCCGTAGACGCCGCTGGTGCTCGCATAGACCAGATGTGCCGGCAGCTCGCCGCGCGACAGCGCCTGCAGCAGCCGCCGAGTGCGCGCGTCCTCGCGGCCTTGCGCGGCCGGCGGCGCCAGATGCAGCACCCGGTCGGCCAGCCCTGCGAGACGGCGCAGCGTCGCCCCATCATCGAGATTGCCGACCAGCGGAATCGCCCCCGCCGCACGCAACTCGGGCGCCCGCGCGGCGCTGCTGGTCAGCGCGAACACCGTCCAGCGCCCGGCCAGCTGGCGCAGCACCCGCAGGCCCACGTCGCCGCAGCCGATGATCAGCAGGCGCTCGCGGCGGGCGCGGCGCGCGGCGGTGGTCGGGGCGGGATTCGATCCGGTCATGGGCACAAGCGGGGCGGAGCGGGCGGGGCTCAGGCAAAATAGCGGCCCAGTGTACGGCTCGCGCCTTGGTCTTCCGGACCGCGCGGGCCGTGTCGCTTCGTCCCTTTCCGGGTGCTCGCGCGCCCTCCTCCACGTCGCTATCCCGCACCATGAGCTTCCAGGTCACCGTCCTGCCCGCCGGCCGCAACTACTCCGTCGACGACGACGAGACCCTGCTGGCCGCCGCCATCCGCCAGGGCATCGGCCTTCCCTATGGCTGCAAGGACGGCGCCTGCGGCTCCTGCAAGAGCAAGCTGGTCGAGGGTCAGGTCATCCACGGCGAGCATCAGCCCAAGGCGCTGTCCGATGAAGAAGAGGCCGCCGGCTTCGTGCTGACCTGCTGCGCGCGCCCGCAGACCGATTGCACCGTCGAGGCCCGCACCGTGCCCGGCGCCGGCGAGTTCCCCGTGCTCAAGCTGCCCAGCCGCGTGCTGACGCTGGAGAAGCCCGCGGCCGATGTCGCGGTCGTCAAGCTGCAGCTGCCGGCCAACCAGAACCTGCAGTTCCGCGCCGGCCAGTACGTCGAGTTCATCCTGCGCGACGGCGCGCGCCGCAGCTACTCGATGGCCAACGCGCCCAGCCGCCTGGGCACGCCGCCCGCGATCGAGCTGCACATCCGCCACATGCCCGGCGGCAAGTTCACCGACCACGTCTTCAGCGCGCTCAAGGAGAAAGACATCCTGCGCATGGAAGGCCCCTTCGGCAGCTTCTTCCTGCGCGAGGACAGCGACAAGCCCATCGTGCTGCTGGCCTCCGGCACCGGCTTCGCGCCGATCAAGGCCATCCTGGAACGCATCCAGGATCAGGGCATCACCCGCCCGGTGACGCTGTACTGGGGCGCGCGTGGCAAGTCCGATCTGTACCTGCACGACTGGGCCGTCCAGGCCGTCGCGACCATGCCCACGCTGACCTACGTGCCGGTGCTCTCCGAGCCCAAGCCCGAGGACGGTTGGACGGGCCGCACCGGCTTCGTCCACCAGGCCGTGATGGCGGACCTGCCGGACCTGTCGCGCCACCAGATCTACGCCTGCGGCGCGCCGGTGATGGTCGAGTCCGCGCAGCGCGATTTCGTCGCGCAATGCGGTCTGCCGGCGGAAGAGTTCTACGCCGACGCCTTCACCTCGGAAGCCGACAAGCACGCCGGCTGAGCCGCCGTTGATCCTCGTCATCCGCCTTCCGCACCGCGAATCCCGCGTTGAAGGCGTGACATGTGCCAGGGTGGGGAGTGCCGTCCGATACTTGCGGGCATGAAGCACTTTCCGCCGCCCTACTCCAGCGCCGCGCAGTTCGAGCAGCAACTGCAGGATCTCGGTCACACCGTCATCGCGCCGGAGAGCCTGACGCATTGGCTGCATTGCCAGGCCGGTGATCTGCGCGCGCTGCAGACCTTCTGGAACGACCTGCCGCCCGACGCCTACCTGCGCGACGGCGGCCGCTACCGCTTCCGCCGTCATGCGAGCTTCGTCGTCGACGCGCAGGCCGAGCCGGCGGTGCGTCTGGCGCCGCACCGCGCGCACTGGCAACCGGTGGACTACAACGCGCTGCACGGCGGCATCGAGCGCTGGTTCGAGCCCATGGATCCCGCGGCGGTGGACCTGCCCATCTGGCCGCGCCTGCTGCTGGGCCTGGCCGGCGTGGCCGATCGGCTCAAGGGCGCGCGCCCCTGGTTCGTCGAGGCCCACCAGTTCCGGATCGACACGGCGGGCGGCATTGGCCGCCCCACGCCCGAGGGCGCGCACCGGGACGGCGTCGATCTGGTGGCGGTCTTCATGCTGACCCGCCACGCCATCAAGGGCGGCGAGTCCCGCGTCTTCGAGGCCGACGGCCCGCGCGGTCAACGCTTCACCATGATGGAGCCCTGGACCCTGCTGCTGCTGGACGACGAGCGCGTCATCCACGAGACCACGCCCATCCAGCCGATCGATCCGGCCCACGGCGGTCATCGCGACACGCTGGTCGTGACGCTGCGGGCGGACGCGTTCATGGGGCGGTGAGCGGCGCCGCCGAGTCGATCGCATCGCCGCCTCGAAAAGCAGGGGACTGGTGTTCGCGGTGACGGTCGAGCTCGATCGGTCGACGATGAAGGTGAACGGCAAGGTCAGGGCGCCTGCAGGGCTTCCTCGATCCGCTCATGCCGCGGCGGATCCGGCAGCTCGGCGAAAAACATCGATCCCCGCCCCGGCTGGCTGCTCACGCCGACGTGCCCGCCCTGCGCCTCGACGATGCGCTTGGTCAGCGCCAGCCCCAGCCCCGTGCCGCGGTACTGGCGCTGCACCTCCGAGGGCAGCTGGGTGAACTCGGTGAACAGGCGGTGCTGGTCCTCCTCGGCGATGCCGGGACCGGTGTCCTCGACCTCCAACCGCAGCCAGTCCGGTCCCAGACGCGACGCGCGCACCGTCAGCCGGCCTCCCGCCGGCGTGAACTTCCAGGCGTTGGACAGGTAGTTGTAGAGCACCTGCCGCAGCCGCAGCGGGTCGGTGAAGAACAGCGGCGGATCGACGTCGATCTCCAGCGTCACCGTCATCGGCTTGGCGGTGAAGCTGCCCGCCACCACGTCGACGACTTCCCGCACCACGTCCGGCACCGAGGTCGCGCAGGGATGCAGATCCAGCCCGCCGGCCTCCAGCCGCGCCAGGTCCAGGATGTCATTGATCAGATCCAGCAGATGGCGGCCGCTGGACAGGATGTGGCCGGCATAGCCACGCACATGGTCGTGCGTCAACGCCGGCCCGCCGTCCACCAGCAGCTGCGAGAACCCGATCACCGCATTCAGCGGCGTGCGCAGCTCGTGCGACATGTTGGCCAGATAGCGGCCCTTGCGCTGGCTGGCTTCGAGGATGCGCTTGTTCTCCAGTTCCAGCTCGGCGCTGCGCAACCGCAGGGCCTGCGCCCGCATGCGCGCTCGCGCCTCCCGCGTGCGGGCCAGCGCGTAGTCGATGGCCCGCGCCAGCGCCCGTGGCCGCACATCCTGTTTGGACAAATAGTCCTGCGCGCCCGCCGTCATGCAGGACAGCGCCAGCTCGTCGTCGTCCATGCCGGTGAGCACCAGGATGGGCGTGTCCCGTGCCTGGGAACGTACCGCGCTCACGCACTCCAGGCCGGCCGCGTCGGGCAGGTGCAGGTCCAGCAGCACGGCGGCGACGCGATGCCGCTCCAGCAGGCTGACCGCCTCGGCCAGTCGCGTGGCGCGCACCACCGGGCGCTGCGGCGCGGGCGCCTCGGCCAGCAGATCGGTGATCAGGTCGGCGTCACCGTCGTTGTCCTCGACCAGCAGGATGGGCAGCTGCGTGCGTCGCCCACCCGATGGGCCCGGCCCGCCCGCCCCGCCCGGAACGGCGGGTCCGACCGGTCCGCCCGCGTCCATGGGATCCATGCGCACGGTCATGGCAGCTTCACCACGGTGAACCAGAAACCCTCGATCGCCTGCACGATGGACTGGAAGGCCACCAGCCCGACCGGCTTGGTCACGTAGCAGTTGGCGCCCAGCTCGTAGCTCTTGACGATGTCGTGCTCCGCGTCCGAGGAGGTCAGCACCACCACCGGAATCTCCTTCAGATGCGGCTCGGTCTTGATGCGCGCCAGCACCTCGCGGCCGCCCACCTTGGGCAGGTTCAGATCGAGCAGGATGAGGTCGGGCCGGGCCACCTCCTCGAACGGCGGCTCGCGCATCAGCCGCGAAAGCGCCTGCGCGCCATCCACCGCCACCGCGATGTCCAGGCGCAGCCGGCTCTGCTCCAGCGTCTCGGCCACCAGATCCGCGTCGCCGGGGTTGTCCTCGATCAGCAGGATGTTCAGCGGTTGGCTCATGGCGCTCAGCCTCCTTCCATGCGGGCCGGCGCCAGGGTGAAGGACACGGTGCTGCCCTGCCCCGGCGCGGAGTCGATCCAGATCGATCCGCCATGGCGCTCCACGATGCGCTTGGCGATGGCCAGGCCGATGCCGCTGCCCTCGTAGCGGCCCAGTTCGTGCAGCCGCTGGAACATCTGGAACACGCGCTGCGCGTACTGCATGTCGATGCCGATGCCGTTGTCGCTCACCTGGATCAGCCAGCGATGCCCCTGCGGCCGCGCCGAGATCCGCACCCGCGGCGCCGCCTCGGAGCGGAACTTGATCGCGTTCGTGATCAGGTTCTGCAGCAGCTGGTGGAGCTGGCCCTCGTCGGCCTGCACGCGCGGCAGCGGGCCGGCCTCGACCACCCCGCCCGACTCGCGCAGCAGCCGCTGCAGCGAATGGGTCACCGCCTCCAGCACCTGGTCCGCCTCCACCGGCAGCAGCGGCTTGCCCTGCGATCCCACGCGGGAGTAGGCCAGCAGGTCCGCCACCAGCCGCTGCATGCGGCGCGCGCCGTCGGAGGCGTAGCGGATGTACTTGTCGGCGCGCTCGTCGATCTGGCCGGCGTAGCGCTGGGCCAGGAGCTCGGTGTAGTTGGCGACCATGCGCAGCGGCTCCTGCAAGTCGTGCGAGGCGACGTAGGCGAACTGCTCCAGCTCCGCATTGCTGCGGCGCAGCTCGTCCTCGCTGCGACGGCGCTCGGTGATGTCGATGATGGAGGCGACGACGTAATGCCCGTCCGGCGCGTCGATCGGCGTGAGCCCGATCTCCACCGGCATCTCCGAGCCGTCCTTGCGCAGGCCGAAGAGTTCCCGCCCCGCGCCCATGGGCCGCGCCTCGGGCCGGCCGGAGAAGGAGGCCACGTGACCCGGATGTCCGGCCCGGTAGCGCTCGGGCACCAGCATCTCGATGGGCTGGCCGAGGAACTCGGCCCGCTCGTAGCCGAACATCTCCTCCGCGCGCCGGTTGACCAGCCGAATGCGGCGCGCCGAGTCGATCATGATCATTGCGCTGGGCGAGGCTTCGACCACCAGCTCGAAGCGCTCCTGGGCCCGCTTGCGCTCGGTGATGTCGATGATGGAGGCCAGCGTGCACAGGCCCTCGGCGGTGTCGATGGGACTCAGGCCGATCTCGATGGGGACTTCCTCGCCGTTCTTGCGACGGCCGAAGAGGTCGCGGCCCGCGCCCATGGCGCGCGTCTCCGGCCGGGCGAAGAAATCGCCCACATGGCGCGGATGGCCGGCCTGGTAGCGCGCGGGGATCAAGGTCTCGACCGTGGCGCCCAGCAATTCCTCCCGCGGATAGCCGAACAGCTCCTCGGCCTTGCGGTTGATCAGCCGGATGCGGCGCTCCCGATCCACCAGGACGATGGCGCTCGGGATCGCCTCCACGATCGACCGGAACCGGTCGTCAGCGGGGTTGTCAGTCACGGAGCCTCCCTGTGGCGTGCGCAGTGCGCACACCATCAGGACAGAGGTGTATCACGGGCGTGGGCTGTACGCCAAGGGGTGGCCGTCCCCTGCTCGTGGGCGATGGGTGCGGACAACGGCCTGGCGACAACGAGACGCGTACACTGACGGCCCCCGCAGGCGTCACAAGCGCGAGCGGGCCGCATCGGCGCATCAGGCGCCGGTTTCATTTCAAGCATCACAAGTGCAGGTTCACCCATGAACGCCATCACCGACATCGCCCGCGCGCTGGCCGCCGGCTCGTCCGACTCTCTCCCCTCCTCGCTCTTCGGCCTGCCCGACCAGGCCCCGCACGAACGCGTGCTGCTGGCCGCCGATCCGGTGACCGGTCTGAAGGCGATCCTGGCGGTGCACAGCACCGCGCGCGGTCCGGCCTTCGGCGGCTGCCGCTTCTGGAGCTACGACAACGAGCTGGCCGCGCTGAACGACGCGCTGCGCCTGTCACAAGGCATGAGCCACAAGAACGCCCTCGCCAACCTGCCCTTCGGCGGCGGCAAGGCGGTGATCATCAAGCCGCAGGGCGAGTTCGACCGCGCCGCGTTGTTCGCGGCCTTCGGTCGCGCGGTGCAGTCGCTGGACGGCGCCTACATCACCGCCGAGGACGTGGGCACCACCACCGCCGACATGAAGGGCATGATGGCCCACACGAGTTACGTGTCGGGCATCCCGCGCGATGGCGCCTTCGGCGGCGACCCGAGCCCGAAGACGGCCTGGGGCGTGTTCGTCTCGATTGATGAGGGCGTCAAGCGCGTGCTGGGTCGCGAGTCGCTGCAAGGCGTGCGCGTGGCGCTGCAGGGTCTGGGCGCGGTGGGCTGGCATCTGGCCGAGTTCCTGCATCGAGCCGGCGCCAAGCTGGTGGTGGCCGACGTCAACGGCGAGAAGGTCGCCCGCGCGGTGACCGAGCTGGGCGCGCAAGCGGTGAGCGTGGACGAGATCCTGGCGGCGGACGTCGACGTGGTGGCGCCCTGCGCGCTGGGCGCGACGTTGAACGCGGTGTCCATCCCTGCGCTGAAGGCGCGCCTGATCGCCGGCGCGGCCAACAATCAGCTGGCGACGGCCGCCGACGGCGACGCGCTGCAGGCCCGCGGGATCATGTACCTGCCGGACTATCTGGTGAATGCCGGCGGCATCATCAGCGTGGCGCGCGAGTACCGCGGCGAAGGCGAGGAAACGGCCGTGATGACCGAAGTCGGTCAGATCCGTGGCCGCGTCGCCGAGCTGCTGGACCGCGTCAAGACCAGCGGCCTGACGCCGGCCCGCGAAGCGGACGCCTGGGCCCGCTCGCTGCTGATCAAGGCCTGACCCAAGCGCCCTCGCCCGCTCGCTCTCAAATCGGAGCGTCGGGATCCCCTCGCCCGCTGGCGGGAGAGGGGCTGGGGGTGAGGGCCATCACACGCCAAAGCCCTTGAATGGCGGAAAGCGTGCATTCATCCTCGGATGAACCCGATCG
Source organism: Roseateles sp. (assembly GCF_039595295.1). Lineage (GTDB taxonomy): Bacteria > Pseudomonadota > Gammaproteobacteria > Burkholderiales > Burkholderiaceae_C > Roseateles. The sequence goes on along the minus strand of NZ_JBCNLU010000011.1, from coordinate 65,259 downwards.
CCTAACGAATACGAGTTCGGGCTGAGACACCCACGCGTCGTCTCCACCCCAGCGGGCCGTCCCCGCGCCTCCAGGACTCGATCGTGATTTCCAAACTTCTCCGACGCCGTTTCGCACGGCTCGCCGCCGTGCTGACCGGGCTGTGCTGCACCTTCGCGCACGCCGGCAACTGGGACTACACCGACGCCTATTCACATGGCGGCTTGTGGGCCAAAGATCTGACCCAGCCCAGCTGGATGAAGGCCATCGGAGACGACCGACCGCTGCTGAGTCTGTCCATCCCCGGCACCCATGATTCCGCCTCCGTCGGCTATGGCGGAGATGCCGTCCAGAACCAAAGCATGTCCATCCCCGATCAACTGCGGGCGGGGATTCGATATCTGGATTTCCGCTGCCGTCTCGACAATGGCGATCTGCAGTTCCACCACGGCTTCGTCGGGATGCACAAGACCTGTGCCAGCGGCTTTGCCGACGTCGCGAGCTTCCTCGCCAAACACCCCAGCGAGACCGTGCTGATCAAGCTCCAGCAGGAATACTCCGAACGGCCCAACGCGGAACTTCAAGCCGCCTTCGACCCGATTTTCGCCACCTACGCGCACGTCATCTGGCAGGGCTACAACGAAACGCAGAATCCGCGCCTCGGTGAGGTGCGCGGCAAGATCGTCATCGTCAAGCGCTTCAATGAAAGGCAGCGCAATGGCCTGACCTACAACGATTTCAACATTCTCGACAACTACGAGATGGGAACCAATTGGGACTTGTACAGCCATTGGTCCAGGATCAAGTCGCGCTTGGCCTCGATGACGCCGAGCCCATACGGGGGCTACATCACCCACATCGTCGGCTCCGGCGGCTCGTTCCCCTACTTCGTGGCGAGCGGACGCAGCTCACCCGACGGCGGCCACCTCGTCACCGGCCTCACGACACCCGGCTGGTCCGGCAGCTACCCGGACTTCCCTCGCGACAGCTGCTTCATCGGGATCTGCAGCATCTACTTCAAAGGGCTCAACGAGCTCACCGCCGAGTATCTGAAGACCCGCATGCCAGCCTTCGCCGGCATCGTCGTCGCGGATTTTCCGGGCCGGTCGCTGATCGACGCCATCATCGAGCGCAATGCGAAGACCTGGAGGCAGGGAGACGTGGCCAGGGCCGGGGACGTCTACGTCTACAACAATCCCTACACCCACCTCGTCGAGTACTTCGCGGCCAAGCGGGACGGCGCTTACTGGTATTTCCCGATCGACGGTCGAGACAACAACGACTGGATCCTTCTGGGCAATCAATTCCCTGCAGGTCGGGACATCAAGTACTGGGTGCACTCGGCCGCATCGGCAGTCGGCGACATCTACGCCTACCGGAATCCGTTCACCCATTCCATCGATTACTTCAGGGCCAAGAAGGCCGGCTACTACGCCCATCAGAAACTCTGGTTCCCCACCAACCAGTCGTCGAACGCCTATTGGGAATTCATCCGCCAAGAGCCGTTCTGAAGGAGGCGTCCGGCTGCGCCGCCAACAGCGCCTGCAGCCCCTCCTCATCGAGGATGGCGACCCCCAGCTCCCTGGCTTTCTCCAGCTTCGACCCCGCCTCTTCACCCGCGATCACGAAGCTGGTCTTCTTCGACACCGACCCGCTGACCTTCCCGCCCGCCGCCTCGATGAGCGCCTTGGCCTCATCCCGCGACAGCGTCGGCAGCGTGCCCGTCAGCACCAGCGTCTTCCCCGCGAGCGGCTGCGGCCCCACCGGTTGCGACGCGGCCCCGTCGCTCTTCGGGTATTCCACCCCCGCCGCGAGCAGCTGCTCCACGACCTCCCGGTTGTGCGCCTCCCCAAAGAACGCGGCGACGCTCTTGGCCACCACCGGCCCGACGTCCTTGACCTCGAGCAGTTGCTCCTCGGTCGCCGCCATCAGCGCCTCCATGTTGCCGAAGTGCTTGGCCAGATCCTTGGCCGTGGTTTCGCCCACATGCCGGATGCCCAGCGCGAACAGGAAGCGGCCCAGCGTCGTGTGCTTGCTCTTCTCCAGCGCGTCGACCAGGTTCTGGGCGCTCTTCTCGCCCATGCGCTCCAGCGCCGTCAGCTTGGCCACGCCCAGCTTGTACAGCGCGGGCAGGCTGCCCACGATCCCGCCGTCGACCAGCTGATCGACCAGCTTGTCGCCCAGCCCCTCGATGTCCATCGCGCGCCGGCCGGCGAAGTGCAGCAGCGCCTGCTTGCGCTGCGCCGGGCAGAAGATGCCGCCGCTGCAGCGATGGTCGATGCCGCCTTTCTCCCGCACCACGTCGCTGCCGCAGATCGGGCAGTGCCGGGGCATGTGGAAGTTGGCGACATACGCCGCCCGCTTTGCGTCGACCTTGCCGACGATCTCCGGGATCACGTCCCCCGCCCGCCGCACGATCACCTGATCGCCGACCCGCACACCCTTGCGGCGTAGTTCGAAGACGTTGTGCAGCGTGGCATTGCTCACCGTGGTTCCGCCGACGAAGACCGGCTCCAGCTTGGCCACCGGCGTCAGCTTGCCGGTGCGGCCGACCTGGATCTCGATGCGGTCCAGCCGGGTGACCTGCTCCTGCGCGGGGTACTTGTGCGCCACCGCCCAGCGCGGCTCCCGCGACACGAACCCAAGCCGGCGCTGCAGCTCCCGGCTGTTGACCTTGTAGACCACGCCGTCGATGTCGAAGGGCAGCGCATCGCGCTTTTCGCCCATCTCACGGTGGAACTTCACCAGCCCCTGCGCGCCCAGCGCCACCGCGCGGTCCGCGCAGACCGGCAGACCGAAGGCCTGCAGCGCGTCCAGCATCGCGCTGTGCGTCGGCGGAATCTCCCAGCCCTGCACATCGCCCAGGCCGTAGGCGAAGAAGCTCAGCGGCCGTTGCCGCACCAGCTCGGGATCCAGCTGCCGGATCGCGCCCGCCGCCGTGTTGCGCGGATTCACGAAGGTCTTTTCATTGGCTTCGCGCTGGCGCTCGTTGAGCGCCTCGAAATCGTCGCGCCGCATGTAGACCTCGCCCCGCACCTCCAGCACCGCAATGCCGGGCGCAGCGGCGCCGTGCAGCCGCAAGGGAATCTGTCCGATCGTGCGCACGTTCTGGGTCACGTCCTCGCCGGTCTCGCCGTTGCCTCGCGTGGCCGCTTGCGTGAGCACGCCGTGCTCGTAACGCAGGTTGATGGCCAGCCCGTCGAACTTGAGCTCGGCCGCGTACTCGATGGGCGCCGCGCCGGGCTCGAGGTCCAGCTCGCGGCGCACGCGCGCGTCGAAGGCCTCGGCGCCGGTGGCCTCGGTGTCGGTCTCGGTCCGGATCGACAGCATCGGCACCGTGTGCCGCACCGGCACGAACCCGTCCAGCACCTTGCCCAGCACCCGCTGGGTCGGCGAGTCCGGCGTCAGCAGCTCGGGATAGGCCGCCTCGATGGCCTGCAGCTCCTGGAACAGCTTGTCGTACTCGGCATCGGGCAGCGAGGGCGTGTCCAGCACGTAATACAGATGGGCGTGGTGATGCAGCTGATCGCGGAGCTCGGCGGCGCGGGTCGCGGCCAGTTCCGGGGAGGCAGGAATCGGAGCGGAAATCATCCGCGGATTGTGTCTCAGCGTGGTCGCCGATTGAGGTCTCCCGAGCCATCGCGTGTCAGCAGCGACCGCCCCCGATTCCGAGCAGCACCGCACGCTCGAGCTGACTGGCGACCGTCAGATCGCCGACCTGGCCGGCGGGATACGCAACTGAGCGCCGGCGTCCAAGCCCCGCCCCCTTTCGCCCTGCGTTCTCTTCCCGTGAACCTCTTCTTGATCCTCCCGTCCGCGACGAGCGCCCGAGCGCAGCCCCGTCGCCTCATCACGCCCGCGATCCGCGGCCTGTTGCTGGGTCTGACCTTCGGGTTGAGCGGGACCGCAGCCTGGAGCGCCTCGGGCGCCTGCTTCGACGCAGCCGGCGCGCGCTACGGCGTGTCCCCCACGCTGCTGGCGGCCATCGCCTGGCAGGAGTCGGGCATGAACCCGTCCGCCTCCCACCGCAATGCCAACGGCACGTCCGACATCGGGCTGATGCAGATCAATTCGTCCTGGCTGCCCAAGCTGGCCCGCCACGGCGTCAGCGAGCGCGACCTGCGCGACCCCTGCGTCAATATCCTGGTCGGCGCCTGGATCCTCGCCTCGAACCTGCGGGAGATGGGGGTCAGCATCCAGGGGCTGGGTGCGTACAACGCACGCGACCCGGTCAAGCGAGTCGCGTATGCGCGCCAAGTGCTGCGGCGCTACATGGTGCTGAAGCAGCCGGCCCTGAATCCGCCGGCGCTGCCGCGACCGGCCCTCACCTTGCCACCGGCACGGGATGCCGCGCGGATCAGTCCGGCGCAGCGTCTGCCGTCGCGCCCGCGCTGACGACGCGCGCAATCATGACCTGGTCGACGCGGTGGCTGTCCACGTCGACGACCTCGAAGCGCCAGCCGTGCCATTCGACGACGTCGGTGCGCTTGGGGATGCGGCGCAGCATCACCATCAGGAAGCCGGCCAGCGTGTCGTACTGGCCGTGGTGCGGGAAGTCGTCCACGCCCAGCGCGCGCTGGACGTCGGGAATCGGCGTGATGCCGTCGGCCAGGAAACTGCCGTCGTCGCGGCGGATGATCTGCTGCTCTTCCTCGTCGGTGGAGACCATTGCGCCCATCACCGTGCTCATCACGTCGTTCAGCGTGATCACGCCCACGACCAGCGAGTACTCGTTGACGATGACCGCAAAGTCCTCATGCGCCTGGCGGAACTGGGTTAGCACCTCGGCCAGCGTCAGGCGGTCGGGAACGATCAGCACCTTCTTGATCAGCGCCGGCTCGGCGCGCAGCGAGATGACCTCGCCGCGCAGCACGCGCTGGAACAGATCGGTCGCGTCCACGTAGCCGACCACGCGATCGATGTCCTGGTCGCAGACCAGATAGGTCGAGTGCGGCGAATCCGCGATCCGCGTGCGCACCAGCGCCTCGTCATCGTCCAGCGAGAAGTAGACGATGCGCTCGCGCGAGGTCATCGAGGACTCGACGGTGCGGGTCTCCAGCTCGAAGACGTTCTCGATCACCTGCTGCTCCGCCGCGGCGAGCACGCCCGCCTGATGGCCGGCCGCGGCCAGCGCGAGGATGTCGTCATGGGTGATGGTGTTGTCGGGCGTGACCGGCCGGCCCAGGAGTCGCAGCAGGCCGTCCGACACCGCGTTCAGCGCCCAGGTCAGCGGCTTCAGCACCACGGTCAACAGCAGCATGGGCCGGATCAGGACCATGGCTACCCGTTCCGGCTCGTTCATCGACAGGCGCTTCGGGAGCAGGTCCGCCAGCACGACGAAGAGGATGGTCACGCAGGTGAAGGACAGGCCGAAGGCCAGTCGCTGCGCGGTATCGACGTCGATCAGCGGACGCAGCAGCGTCTCGAAGTGCGGAGTCAGCGCGCCCTCCCCGACCACGCCGGCCAGGATGGCCAGCGTGTTCACGCCGATCTGCACCACGGTGAAGTAGTGGCCGGGCTGCTCCTGCACCTTGAGCACTTGAGCGGCCCGGGGGTCGCCCTCGTCCGCCAGCTGGCGGAGCTTGAGCCGCCGCGATGCGGCCAAGGACAACTCCGCCATCGAGAAGAAGGCGCTGGCGGAAATCAGCAACAGGATGAGCAGCAGGCTGGAACTCAAGGCGGCTTTCAGCGTGGGGAAGCCGCCAGTGTAACGAGCACCCTCGGCTCGCCCCATCGCCGTGACGGGGGAGAACCCGGGGTCCCCACCGACTCATCGCGGTCGCGGCCTACTTGATGAAGTAGCCCGTCACCCGCCAGGCGCGATCCGCATCGCGCACGGCGACCACGGTCTCGACCGAGCCCGGCTTCTTCTCGAAAGCAGTGTCGAACTGGATGACGACGTACTCGCCCGCCGGCGCATTGGGCAGCTCGTGGGTCAGTTGGGCGGACTTGAGCGTGCGGGTCGTGGGCGCCCCCAGCGGTGTGCGCAGCGAGGTCAGCGCCGCGGTCCAGTCGTTGCGGGCGACCTCGTCGCGGAAGCCCTTGGACGCCTGGTCCCAGCTCTCCGGGTACTTGCCGCCGTCGACCTGGCGCAGCCAGGTGGTGGCGGACTTGGTGGCGGCATCGGTCGCCTCGGTGACCTGCGGCGTGGGCGCGGACTTGGCGGCCGTCTGCGCCGGTTGGCCGGTCTGCGCCGACACCGGCAGCGCGACCGCCAGCGCCAAGGCGGCGGCCCAGGCCGCGCTCAGGTTGGCCGGCGTGATCAGGTTCATCTTTCTCATAACACCTCCTCATGTCAGGCCCGATCCGGGCGGTCGGGCGAAGTGTGCTCCCGGCAAATGTCGCTCCCGAGACAAGCCCCGCCATGGTTCGCCCACATCGCGATGTCCTTGATCCGACGTCAAGGGTCGAACCCGGGTCCGCCGCTTGCTTGGCGTTTGTAGACTGCCCCGCGCCGTCCCCGCATCCCTGTCACGAGGACCTCGCCCCGATGCTTCCAACGCCCGCCGGCAACGACGCCACGGCCCCGCTTCCGCCTTCGCCGATACCCCGCGCCGCGCCGCAATGGCGGCACTTCCTGGACGGAGGGGGCGAGATGGGCGAGCGCATGCGCGCGCTGGACTGGACCTCCACGCCCATGGGTCCGCCGGACGGCTGGCCCCAGTCGCTCAAGACCGCGGTGCGGATGATGCTGGACTCCCGCTACGCGATGTGGATGGCGTGGGGGGCGGAGGTGACCTTCCTGTGCAACGACGCCTATCTGCCCACGCTGGGCCTGAAGCGCGAATGGGCCCTGGGCGCGCGATCGGAGCGGGTCTGGGCCGAGGTCTGGGACGCCGCCTACAGCCGGATCCGGCATGTGCTCACCACCGGCGAGGCCACCTGGGACGAGGGCTTGCTGCTGTTCCTGGAGCGCAGCGGCTTCCCGGAAGAGACCTATCACACCTTCTCCTACAGCCCGGTCTACGACGACACGCTGCGGGTCACCGGCATGCTGTGCGTGGTCACCGAGGTCACGGACCGCGTGATCGGCGAACGGCGCTTGCGGGTGCTGCGCGATCTGGCCGCGCGCAGCGTCGGCGCCGAGGACCCGTCCGACTGCGCGCGCCGCACCTGCGACGTGCTGTCGGACTTTCCGCTCGACCTGCCTTTCGCGGCGCTGTATCTGACGGAGCCCGGCGGGCTGCGCGCGCGCCGGGTCTGCTGCTCGGGCGAGCACGTCGAGACGCAGTTCCCCGAGCGCCTGAACCTGGACGATCCGCCCGACGGCTGGCCGCTGCGGGCGCTCTACCAGGACGAATCGGCGCAGGAGCTGCCTTCGCTGGACGCGCTGGGCGTGCGGCTGAGCCTGCCCCCCTGGCCGGAATCGGTGGAGCGCGCCGTGCTGCTGCCGCTCAAGAGCGCGGGCAAGGAACTGGCCGGTTTTCTGGTTGCCGGGCTGAGCCCGCGACGCCCGGCGGACGAGGCCGCACGAGCCTTCCTGAATCTGATCGCGGGCCAGATCGCCGCGGCGCTGGCCGATGCGCAGGCCTACGAGGCCGAACGTCGACGCGCCGAATCGCTGGCCGAGCTGGACCGTGCCAAGACGGTGTTCTTTTCGAATGTCAGCCACGAGTTCCGCACGCCGCTGACGCTGATGCTGGGCCCGCTGGAGGAGTTGATCTCGGCGCCGGGCCTGAACGCGGCGCAGCACGATCGGCTGGCGCTGGTGCTGCGCAACGCGGGGCGGCTGCAGCGGCTGGTCAACACACTGCTGGACTTCTCGCGCATCGAAGCGGGACGCGCGCTGGCGCGCTATGAGGCGACCGACCTGGCGGCCCTCACCCGCGATCTTGCAAGCACCTTCCGCTCGGCGATGGAGCGCGCGGAGCTGGATTTCGTCGTCGATTGTCCGCCCTTGCCCGACGCGGTGCATGTGGACCGCGAGATGTGGGAGAAGGTCGTCCTGAACCTGCTGTCCAACGCCTTCAAGTTCACGCTGAGCGGCGCCATCACCGTGCGCCTGCGCGAGGAAGGCCGCGATCCGCGGCTGGCGGTGCTGGAGGTGGCCGACACCGGCACCGGCATCCCGCCGGACGAGCTGCCGCGCGTCTTCGAGCGCTTTCACCGCGTGGCCGGCGCGGAAGGCCGCACCCACGAGGGCTCCGGCATCGGGCTGGCGTTGGTGCAGGAACTGGTGAAGCTGCACGGCGGCCGCATCGAGGCCTCCAGCGTGCTGGGCCAGGGCTCGCTGTTCCGCGTGCTGGTGCCGGTGGGCACCGCCCACCTGCCCGCCGATCGCGTCGAGACCACGCGGGCCGACGCGCCCGGCCCTGCGAGCACGACCTCGGCACGCTCATTCGTCGAGGAGGCGCTGCGCTGGCTGCCGACGCCCGAGGCAATGCCGTCGCCGGACAGCACGATCGATCGGGGCGCCCTGCCCGCCTCGGACCGACGCTTCGCGCCGACCTTCGGCGCGCGGGTGCTGCTGGCCGACGACAACGGCGACATGCGCGGCTACCTGCGCGATCTGCTGTCGCCGTACTACGCGGTGGAGGCCGTGTCGGACGGCTTGCAGGCGCTGGAAGCGGCGCGCCGCGAGCCGCCGGACCTGATCGTCAGCGACGTCATGATGCCGAGGCTGGATGGATTGGCGCTGCTCGCGGCGATCCGCGCGGACGAGCGGCTGGGCGGCGTGCCGATGGTGCTGCTGTCGGCGCGGGCTGGCGAGGAGGCCCGCATCGAGGGCCTGGACGCCGGCGCGGACGATTACATGATCAAGCCCTTCTCCGCGCGGGAACTGCTCGCGCGGCTGGGGGCGCTGCTGGAGCTGCGACGGCTGCGGCAGTCGGCCGAGGCTTCATTCCGGCTGAGGACCGAGCAGTTCGAGACACTGCTGAACGAGGCGCCGATGGGCGTGTTCCTCGTCGCGCACGATGGCGAGGCCTTCCGGATGCGAGAGGCCAATCCCACGGCGCGAGCGACCTTCGGCAATGCGCCGGACCTGATGGACAGCCGCTTCGACGAACTCGTGGAGCGGCAATGGGGCCATCCGCTGGCGGACCAGATCGTCAGCCTGTTCGCGCGGACCTGGGTCTCGGGCGAGTCCTATTACACGCCCGAGTTCATCCAGGAACGGACCGATCTGGGCATCACCGAGGCCTATGAATGGCAGATCAACCGGATCCCCTTGCCGGACGGGACGGCGGGTGTGGTCTGCTATTTCCGGGAGATCTCCGCGCATCTGAAGGCGCGGCGGCGGCTGGAGGCGGCGGATCGTCAGAAAGATCAGTTCCTGGCGATGCTCGCGCACGAGCTGCGCAACCCGATCGCGCCGATCCGCAGCGCGGGCGACGTGCTCGCGCGCCTGGGTCTGCCGGACGATCGCTCGCGCCAGATGGTCGCCATCATTCGTCGGCAGGTCGAGACGCTGACGCGGCTGGTCGACGACTTGCTCGATGTCTCGCGCATCACCGAGGGACGCATCGAGTTGCAGCTGCTGCCGGTGATGCTGCCGGAGGTGATCGCGCAGGCGGTGGAGACGGTGGAGCCGCTGATGCGCGAGAAGCGCCATCGCTTCTCCGTCACCGCCGGCCGTCCGCTGGTCGTGAAGGCGGATCAGGCGCGACTGGTGCAATGCGTGGCCAACGTCTTGACGAATGCCGCGAAGTACACCGACTCGGAGGGCCGCATCGAGTTGATCGTCAGCGCCGAGGCCGCCAAGCCGGGCGAGGCGCCGATGGCGCTGGTGACGATCAAGGACGACGGCGCCGGCATCGCACCGGAGTTGCTGGCGACGATGTTCGATCTCTTCGTCCAGGGCGATCGCACGCTGGACCGATCGCAAGGGGGATTGGGGATCGGGCTCTCGCTCGTCCGTCGTCTGATCGAGATGCACGGCGGCCGCATCGACGCGCACAGCGACGGCATCGCGCAGGGCGCGAGCTTCGAGCTGCGGGTGCCGTTGATCTCCGCGGCGGTCTAGGCCCCAGTCACTCCCTCGCCCGCTTGCGGGAGAGGGCTGGGGAGAGGGTCTTCAACCCCTTCGCGAGCGTCTGCTTCGTCCCCCAGTACTCGCGCCACGGGTCGTCCTTCTGGAAGCTGAGCCGGTCGCGCGCGTTCGTGATGGTCCACTGATCCGCCCGCTTCACCTCGGCAAGTTCATCCCAGTCGATCGGCATCGACACCCCCATCCCGGGCCGGGACCGCGCGGAAAAGGCCACCGCGGTCGTCTGCCCTTCCCCGTTCCTGAGGTAATCAGGAAAGATCTTCCCGACGCGATTCCTGGGCCCGCTCTTGGCCGAGAACTGCTTGGGGAACACCTCTGCCAAGTGCTGCACGACCGCCTGACTGAACGCCTTCGCCGTCGCGTGGTCATGCCGCCGCTCCAGCGGCACGACGACATGCAGGCCCTTCCCGCCGCTGGTCTTCAACCAGCACTGGAGCCCCAGCTCCTTGAGCAGCGCGCGCGTCACCAGGGCCGCCTCCGCCACGGTCTTGAAGCTCACGCCCTCGCCCGGGTCCAGGTCGAAGATGATGCGATCCGGGCGATCGAGCCGGTCATCCTGCGCATTCCAGGTGTGGAACTCCACCGCGTTCAGCTGCGTGAACTGCATCAGCGTGGCCGCGTCCGGGATGACGATCAGCGCGTCGCCCTCCACATGCTTCTGGAAGAACAGCTGACCCTCGATGCCCTCGGGTGCGCGGACGATCGCCACGGGGCGGCGGGCCAGGTGCGGCATCAGCCACTCGGCGATGCTCTCGTAATAGCGGACCACGTCGATCTTGGTCAGCCCGGTGGAGGGATCGACGACGCGATCGGGATGGCTGATGCGAAGCTGACCGCCGGCGGTCGACGTCGACGTCTTTGATGTCGCCTTGGCTGCCTTGGCTGCCTTGGCTGCCTTGGCTGCCTTGGCTGCCTTGATGGGGGGCTTCTCCTCGGCCCGCGTCGCCGAGGCCTTCACCTTCTCCGCCGGCTTCGCCGATTCGCGCCGGATGTCCTTGGCCGGCTTGTCCTCCCGCTCGCCCTGGAAGGAGGCGTGACGGATATGCCCGTCCGGCGTCCACTCCGCGAAGGCGACCTCCGCCACCAGCTTCGGCTTCACCCAGCGTGCCCCGCCGCCCGCGCGTCCGCTCATCCGCGCCCAATGACTGCGCGCGATCGTGGCCTCGTCGAAGTGCGGCGTCTTCTGCTCGATGGCGCTCAGGCGCTTGTGCAGATCGCCGGCCAGCTTCATCGACCAGCCAGTGCCCACGCGCCCCGCATAGCGCAGCTTCCCGCCCTCGTAATAGCCCAGCAGCAAGCTCCCCAGCGCTTGGCCGCCGTCGGAGCGATCGGTGAAGCCGACCACCACGAACTCCTGCCGCTGCTGGCACTTGAGCTTCACCCAACTGTCGCCGCGGGAGGAGACATACGGGCTGTCCGGCCGCTTCAGGATCAGCCCCTCGAGCCGCATTTGGCAGGCGGCGGCGAGCATCTCCTCGGGCGGCACGGCGAAGTCCTCGCTGAAGCGCAGGGGCGAGTCCTGCTCGACTTCGCTCCCGGCCATCAGCGCGCGCAGGACCGCTCGCCGATGGACGAGCGGCACTTCACGCAGATCGTGGCCGTTGAGAAATGGCGCATCAAACAGGAAGTAGACGATGTCCGCCTGCCGCGATCGCGCCGGCTGCCCGATGGCGTTCTGCAGCAGGTTGAAATCGGGGGCGCCGTCGTCGCGCAGCACGACGATCTCCCCGTCCAGCCAGCCGCTGTCGACGCCCAATCCGGCGAGCGCTTGCGCCAGCGCCGGCAGCCGGTCGGTCCAGTCGTTGCCGCCGCGCGTGATCAGCCGCGGCTGGCCCTTGTCGATGCGCGCCATCAGCCGATAGCCGTCGAACTTGGCCTCCGCGACCCACTCGCCCGGCGGCGTCGCGCTGACCAGCGTCGCCAGCTGCGGCGCGAGCGTCGCCGGCAGGCGCGCCTTCTTGGCGCGGCTCAGGTCGGGCTCGCCCGGCGCGGTGTCGCCGCCCGCCTCAGCCGCCGCCGGCTCACGGTCCTCGATCAATCCCAGGGGCTGCTGGATCACGCTGTCGGGCAGCGCGACGGTGACGTCGTAATCGGCATGCGATCGCTCCAGCCCGTCGTGCTTCTTGATCAGCAACCACTGCTCGCGCTTCGACGTGCCGCGCGAGGTCCTGATCAGCTGCCACAGCCCCGCCAGCTTCTGCCCGTGCAGCCGAAACACCAGCTTGCCGTCGCGCAGGCCCTGGGCCGCGTCGCCTTCAGGCGTCCAGGTGCCGTTGTCCCAGACGATGACCTCCCCTGCGCCGTACTGCTTGGGCGGGATGGTGCCTTCGAAGCCGCCATAGGACAGCGGATGGTCCTCGACATGGATCGCCATCCGGCGTTCCTTCGGGTCGTAGGACGGCCCCTTGGGCACCGCCCAGCTGAGCAGCACGCCGTCCAGCTCCAGCCGGAAGTCGTAATGCAGATGGCTGGCCCAATGCTTCTGCACGACGAAGGACAGCGCTTGCCTCGCCCCGCGCGCGCCGGGCTTGGCGGCGCGCCGCGGCCGCGAGCGCGGCGCCGGCTCATCGGGCTCAGAGGTGATGCGGAAATCGCGCTTGCTCCGGTAGCGCGCGAGCGGATCGTGGCGGGGTGTGGTCGGCATCTCAAGCCGCCTTGGACTTCTTCTTGCCGCCCAGGCTGCGCCGCAGCAACTCGGTCAGGTCGACCACATTGCCGCTCTCGTCGCGCGAGCCGGATTCGGGCTCGGCCTCCAACGGCGTGACGGTCTCGGTCTTGCCCTGCTCGACCTTGCGCGCGATCAGCCTGCGGATCGCGGCGGTGAACTCGTCGTGATAGTCCTCGGGGTGCCAATCGGTGCTCATCTCGTCGATGAGCTGGCGTGCCATCTGCAGCTCGGCCTGCTTGAAGCCGTGCGCGGACTTCCCCTCCGCCGGCAGGTTCAGGTCCTCGCAGGGGCGGATCTCGTTGGCCCAGCGCAGCATGCCGATCATCAGCGCCGGGCCGGCCGGCAGCAGCGCGGCCAAGTGCTCCTTGCTGTGGATCACCAGACGCGCGATCGCGATCAGGCCCGCGTCCGACATCGCCTCGCGCAGCAGCGCGTAGACCTTGCTGGCCTTGCCGACGGGCTCCAGGTAATAGGGCTTCTCCAGGTAGACGAAGGAGACCTGCGTTGCGGGGACGAAGGTCTCGATCTCGATGGTCTGCGTGGTGGTGGGATAGGCCTTGCGGATCTCGTCGTCGGAGACCAGCACGTAATCGCCGTTCTCCTGCTTCACGCCCTTGACGATCTGGGACTTGTCGATGTCCTTGCCGGTGCGCTTGTTGATGCGCTTGTAGCCGACCGGATCCATGGTGCGCTTGTCCAGCCAGTCGAAGTCCACGCCCTGATCGCGCGAGGCCGGATACAGCGCCACCGGCACATGCAGCAGACCGAAACTGATCGCGCCTTTCCAGATCGCGCGGCGGGCGGCCGGCGCGGTGTCGCTGTCGCCACGAGCGGTGCTCTTGGCGTCAGCGGCCTTGCTCGTGCTGGCGCGGCTTGTCCGGTGCCCGCCGCTGCCCGCGTGGCCGGCGTGGTCAGCGTTGGAGGCTCGTTTGCGCGATGGCGACGCCGCGCGCGGCGCGGACTTGCGAGGGGTGCGGGAGTTGGTGCTCGAAGCGGCGGCGCGAGTGGGCATGCGGACCTCGATGACAAATCGTCGGCGCGACGGAAGTTCTCACAAGGCAAGCGACGCGCCCACGCGCGTCTCATTCGACGCACCCGGAGCTCGCCAGGCCTCCGAGCCAGAACCGGACGCAGCGGCGCGCAGCGGGCATCTGGCTTGCTCTGACGCGGGAATCGTCGGCTTGTCCGACCCTTCTCAGACATTCCATGACGCCAGTGACCGACGCCCTCCTTCCGCAGCCGCCTCATCCGACGACGACCGGCAGCAGCGCGGAAGGCAGCGCGGGAAACATCGGCTCGACGCGAGGGCCGCTCCATGCGGATCGTCGCGCGGGTGGCCGGGCGCTGGCGCAGCGCTTGTGCGGCTATGCCGATCGCGAGGACGTACTGGTCCTGGCCTTGCCGCGCGGCGGCGTGCCGGTGGCAGCGGAGGTCGCGCAGGCTTTGGGGGCGCCGCTGGACATTCTGGTGGTGCGCAAGCTCGGCCTGCCCGGCCAGCCGGAGTACGCGATGGGCGCGATCGCGTCAGGCGATGTGCGGGTGCTCAACACGCAGGTGATCCAGCAGCTGAAGCTCAGCGCCTCGGCGATCGAGCTCGTCACCCGAGCGGAACTGCGCGAGTTGCATCGGCGCGAGAAGTTGTATCGCGGCGACAGGCCACCGCCCATCGTGCGGGGCCGGCAGGTGATCCTGGTGGACGACGGGATGGCCACGGGCGCCACCATGCGGGCGGGAGTGCAGGCGCTGCGGGAGATGCATCCGGCGCGCATCGTCGTCGCGGTGCCGGTCGCGGCGCCGGAGACCTGCCCGCTGCTGGGGCAGGACGCGGATGAGGTGATCTGCGGCCACACGCCGGATCGCTTCCGGTCGGTCGGGGAGTGGTATGCGAGGTTTGAGCAGACGTCGGATGAGGAGGTGCGGCGGGCACTGGACCCGAGCCGGCGACCGCCTCTGCCTGTCAACTGATCGCTGAGTTCTCCAGCGCCAGCGGAACTCCGAATCCCGACTCCCGGGGTCGAGCGGCAATGAATGGATGCGCCGACAAGAATGCCGCCCAGCGAGGATCCTCGCTGAAGCGCGGACGCTCGTCCTCCACGCCGAGCGCCAAGTCATCCTTTCGCGAATGCCAGATGCCGTAGCAGCGCCCTGGCTGATTGCGATGGAACGACTCCCAGGAGAGTCCATGCGCCAGATGCCCGTACCTTCGATGCAGCTCCAAGGCCAGCCATTGATAGGCCTGGTGATCGGATCCGCATTCGCCTCGCAACTTGAAGACCTTGCGATTGCGACCATCCAAAGGAATGAACAGCCCCGCTCGCCCAAGCCTGAACGTCGCGATACGCAAGGCTTGCGCGACCTCGGGTAGCCAGACGACACCCTCTCGGTCATCTCGCAGGATGCGAGTTTCGGCGGCCACGCATTGGATCTCGGTCGCGGTGTAGAGCACGGCGTACTCCGACTTGTAGCCGGGTGGAGGATCGACGCGGCTGTTGCGGAACTCGGGGGGCGGCGGTTGCCATTCGCCGCCAGTCCGTTGGAATCCTCGAAGTAGCGGTAACTCGCCAGGGTCGAGGATCTCCGCCTCCAATTGCCAGCCCTTGAAATCGGGCAGAGAAGCAACACGCATGATGTTCAACCCCTCCAATGCCAGACTTCGTCGTGCACAGCTCCGAGTACCGCGCTGAAGCGCGAGTCGGGATCCTTGGACAAGTACAGCAAGGCTTCTGAATCAAGCCTGCTGTCGTAGAGCCGATGTCCGAGAAGGACCTCCAAGGGCAGCGCCCAGGCCAGCAAGACGTGAGGCATCACGAAGAAAGTGGCGATGGCGAAGTTGTCCAGCCGAGATTGCGGATCCTCGCTCGCTTCGCGAAAGCGCCTCAGGATCTCCTCGAGACGGGCGCCAGCCACTCCCTTCAAGCCCTGGTAAAGCGGATAGACCACCCCGCCTTGCGCCTTGTCGTGAAGGGTGAAGAGTCGCCCGTCGCGCGTCATTTGCTCGACCTCCGCGACCGAGACGTCAAGCAGCTGCGCCATCTTCGTGACCGATCCCCTGCTCGTGGCGATCGCGAAGATCGCCGGGTCGACCTCAGGGGCGGGATCCCTCGTCAAGGCGCAGAGGTCCGGCGCTCGCCGAATCCTCCAACTGGGCACATGCCCACCCGAATCGTGTTCGCTTCCAATCGTCATCACGTCTTCACCACCCCCCATTGCTGGAGCGGCGCCCATCAACACAGAAGCCTTGCACTGTGCCGATGAGGTGACGTGTGAACCATGACCGATTCCTCTGTGAACCGGTCGGGCGCCCCTCGAGAAAAGTGGGCGCCCTGACTTGAAGTGCTGGAAGGCGTCAGCTCAACTGAACAAGCGTCTCGCGACCGCGCTGCCCGCCGCCAGATCGCGCGCGGCCAGCGACTTGTAGAGCTCCGCCAGCTCCTGCCCGATGGACTGGAAGGCGTGCAGGTTGAGCACCTGTCCGCGGTCGTCGCAGACGTCGGCCTCGAAATCGCGCGCCAAGCCGCGCGCCGACTCCTGCCAGGTCGCGAAAGGCTCCAGCGCCTCCGGCGTCTGCAGCACGTCCAGCGCCAAGGTGAGTTCCCGCAGCGACGAGGTCTGCGGATCGTCCGCGAGCGCCGCCTGCGCATCGAAGTTCAGCGTCAGCAGCGGCGGCGCGCCCTCCTCCGCCGCCGGCAGCACCAGCCGGCCCGGGATCGCGCCCGGCACGAAGCCGTGACGCAGCGCCCCCTGCTGCACGAAGCCCAGCGTCCAGGCCGCGCCTCGCGCGCGCAGCACGATGGCCAGCTGCGCATCGTGACCGGCGGCGAACTGGTCCAGCTCGCGCGCCCGCGCCACCACGTCCAGCATGTCGGGGAACTCGGGCATCGCGCCGATGCCGTCGGCGAAGCCCTGGATCTTCTGGATGAACTCCGAGTACTCGATCTCGTTGAGCGCGCCGCTGCGGTTGGCCATCTGCAGACCGGCCTGGAACTCGCTGTAGCGCTGGCCCGGCTGCGGCAGCTCCCAGTCGCCGCTGTCGACGTTCAGGCCTTCGACCTGGAAGGGCTTGGTCCCCGCGCGCCGGCTGCCCGGCAGGTGCGACAAGGCCATCTCGCCGCTCACGGGAGACTCCGGCGTCAGCGTCGAGATCGCGTCGATCAGCGCATCGATGCGGGTCGAGGTCTTGCGCGCGCGGTTGACCGCCGGCACCGTCTCGTCCAGCGTGCGCAAGTCCGGCAGCCCGCCCGCGTCATGGCCGTCCAGCGTGATCGCGGGCTCGCCGCCCGCATCCGCGCCCGCCGTGAGGCTGGGCTCGTGGCGGTCACCCGCCGGGGTCACCGGCTCGGCGCGCCGCGGGCCCGCCTTGCGCGCGCTCCACCAGCCCTGCGCCAGCAGGCCCACCAGCACCACGCCGCCCAGCGCTGCGAGCAGCGTCGTCAGGTTCCAGTCCGTCGTCATCGCGTCTTTGCTCCTGCGGCGTCGCGCGCGCCATGCGCCGCGGTCGCCGTCGTCATCCTCATTGCTCCGCCATCGCCAGCGCGGACTCCATGTCCACCGCCACGATCCGCGACACGCCCTGCTCCTGCATCGTCACGCCGATCAACTGCTCCGCCATTTCCATGGCGATCTTGTTGTGCGAAATGAACAGGAACTGCGTGACCTTGCTCATCTCCGCCACCAGGCGTGCATAGCGCTCGGTGTTGGCGTCGTCCAGCGGCGCGTCCACCTCGTCCAGCAGGCAGAAGGGGGCCGGGTTCAGCTGGAAGATCGCGAACACCAGCGCGATCGCGGTCAGCGCCTTCTCGCCGCCCGAGAGCAGGTGGATCGTCGAGTTCTTCTTGCCCGGCGGCTGTGCCATCACCTGCACGCCCGCGTCCAGGATCTCGTCGCCGGTCATCACCAGCTTGGCCTGGCCGCCGCCGAACAGGCTCGGGAACATGCGGCCGAAATGGTCGTTGACCTGCGTGAACGTGGCGCCCAGCAGGTCGCGCGTCTCCAGGTCGATCTTGTGGATCGCGTCCTCCAGCGTGGTGATCGCGCTGGTCAGGTCGGCGAACTGCGAGTCCAGGAAGGTCTTGCGCTCGCGCGCCGCGCCCAGTTCGTCCAGCGCCGCCAGGTTGACCGCGCCGAGCGCCGCGATGTCGCGGGTGATGCGGTCGATCTCGCCCTGCAGGCCGTAGAGCTTGACGCCGCCTTCCTCGATGCCCTTGCCCAGCGCCTCCAGATCGACGTTGGCCGCGACCAGCTGCTCCATGAACTGCGCGCCGCCCAGCGAGGCGGCCTGCTCGTCCAGCTGCAGCTTGGTGATGCGCTCGCGCAGCGGATCGAGCGCGCGCTCGATGCCCATGCGGCCTTCCTCGGCGCGCTTCAGGCGCAGGCTGAGGTCGTCGTAGTTGGCGCGCACGGCGGCCAGCGCCTGCTCGCGCTCCATGCGCACGGCCAGCGCGTCCTCCAGCCCGGCCTGCGCCGCGGCGTCGTCCAGCTCGGCGCGTTCCTGCGCCATGTTCTGCACCGTCTGCTCGTTGACCTGCACCTGCTGGCGCGAGGTCTCGATCGCGCGCTGCAGCTCGCCGCGCTTGGCCGTCAGCGCGCGGGCGCTGAAGACCGCCTCCTGCGCGCGCCGCTCCAGCACGCGCTGATGCTCGCGCGCCTCGGTCAGCTTGCGCTCGGCGTTGATCACGGATTCATCGAGCTCGGCGTGCTTCTCCTGCGTCGTCGCGAGCTGCATGTCCAGCTCCTCGAAACGCGCCTCGCCCTCCATGCGGCGCTCCATCAGCGCCTCGGTCTGGGCGTCGATCTCGCCGATCTCCTCGTCCAGTTGAGTCCGACGCGCCACCGCGGCCTCGGTCTGCTGCGCCAGTCGCAGCAGCTCGACCTGCAGTTGATGCGCGCGGCCCTGCGTCTCGGTGGCCTCGCGGCGCAGCACCGACAGGCGCTGAGCGGCTTCGGTGTAGGCGGCCTCGGCGCGGATGGCCTGGGCGCGGGCCTCGTCGGCCATCAGCGTCTGGGCGCGCTGCTCGCGATCCAGGTTCTCGATCTCCTGCGCGCGGGCGAGCAGACCGGCGGTCTCGCTGTCCGGCGCATAGAAGCTGACCGCGAACTGGCTCACCGCGTGACCCTCGCGGGTCATGATGACCTCGCCATGGCTGAGTCTGGGCCGGTCCTGCAGCGCCTGCGCGATGGACTCCGCCGTGTAGACGCCCTCCAGCCAGTCGTTCATCAAGGCCTTCAGGCCGTTGGACTCCAGCTTGAGCAGATCGCTCAGCGGCGCCAGCGCGCGATGCGTGTTGGCGATCTCGCCCGAGGGCAGCGAATAGAAGGCCAGACGCGCCGGTGGCGCGTCGGACGCGAAGGCCTGCACCGTCTCCAGCCGGCCCACCGACAATGCGCCCATGCGCTCGCGCAGCGCGGCTTCCAGCGCGTTCTCCCAGCCTGGCGTGACGTGCAGCTGCGTCCACAGGCCCTTGATGTCCTGCAGGCCGTGCTTGGCCAGCCACGGCTTGAGCTTGCCCTCGGTCTGCACCTTCTCCTGCAGCGCGCGCAGCGCGGTCAGGCGGGCGACGATGTCGGTCAGCTTGGCGGCTTGCTGCTGTGATTCCTGCTGGGCCTGTTGACGCGTCTCGTCGGCGGCGGGCACCGCTTCGGCCAGTTCCGCCAGCCGCGCGTCGGCGACGGCCTGCTGCTCGTCCGCGGCGGTCGAGAGCCGGCGGATCTCGTCCAGCTTGTCATGCTGCGGCGCCGCCAGGCCCTGACGTTCCTGGCCCAGCCGGTCGCGACGGCCGCGCAGGCCCTTGAGCTGCTCGTCCACGCTGCGGCTCTCGGCCGCCAGCACCTGGATCTGCTGCTGGACCTGCGTCACCTGCGTGCGCTGCTCGTTGGCGCGGGCCTGCGCGGCGCGCACCTGGTCCTCGACCTCGGGCAGCTTCATCGCCTGATCCTCGGCCTGCGCGGCGAGGATCTCGCTCTGCTCCTCGGCCTGGGCGATCTGGGTCGCGACCTCGTCGAGCTCGGCCTGCGCCTGCTCGGCGCGTTCCTGCCATTGCTGGTTCTGCGCCTGCAGCTCGATCAGCCGCTGTTCCAGCCGCTGGCGGCCCTCGACCACATAGCGGATGCGTTCCTCCAGCCGGCTCACCGCCATCTGCGCCTCGGCCATGCGGCCCTGCTCGGCGTGGAGCTCGTCGCCCGCGGCGTAATGGGCCTGGCGCACGGTCTCGAGCTCGGCCTCGATCTGGCGCAGTTCGGCCATCTTGGCTTCCAGCGCGTTCACCGCTTCCGAGTGCTCGGTCTTCACGCGGGCCGACTCGCCGGCCGCGTCGCGGTGCTTGAGGAACCACAGCTGATGCAGCTTCAGCGTGCCCTGCTCCTGCAGCTGGCGGTAATTCGCGGCGACCTCGGCCTGGCGCTCCAGCTTCTCGAGGTTGCTGTTGAGCTCGCGCAGGATGTCCTCGACGCGGGTCAGGTTCTCGCGCGTGTCCTTGAGGCGGTTCTCGGTCTCGCGGCGGCGCTCCTTGTACTTGGAGACGCCCGCGGCTTCCTCGAGGAACATGCGCAGTTCCTCGGGCTTGGATTCGATGATCCGGCTGATCGTGCCCTGGCCGATGATGGCGTAGGCGCGCGGCCCCAGGCCCGTGCCCAGGAACACGTCCTGCACGTCGCGGCGCCGCACCGGCTGGTTGTTGATGAAGTAGCTCGACGTCCCGTCGCGCGTGAGCACGCGCTTGACGGCGATCTCGGTGAACTGGTTCCACTGGCCGCCGGCGCGCGCGCTGGCGTTGTCGAACACCAGTTCCACGCTGGAGCGGCTGGCGGGCTTGCGGTTGCCCGAGCCGTTGAAGATCACGTCCTGCATGGACTCGCCGCGCAGTTCGCTGGCCTTGCTTTCGCCCAGCACCCAGCGCACCGCGTCCATGATGTTGGACTTGCCGCAGCCGTTGGGACCGACCACGCCGACCAGTTGCCCGGGCAGCTGGAAGTTGGTCGGATCGGCAAAGGACTTGAAGCCCGAGAGCTTGATCGAGTTCAGTCGCATCGAGAGGTTCGAACCATGACCTCGCTCGAAGGTGAGCTAAGCCTTTGATTTGATTGTGGAAACGCCCCGCGAAGGGGCGTCCGGTTCGCGGCGGATGATACCATCGCGCCCTTCGTCTTCCGGCCGTCGCCGCCCTCTGAAGCAGCGACCCGTCCGGCTCAAGAAATCCATCCCTGCTCCCCATGGCCAAGAACACTCCCGCCAAGCCGGCCGCGAAGGCTGCCGCATCGTCTTCGCTCAAGGCGACCCCGCTGAAGATGATCGCCCCGATCAAGGCCGACAAGGCCAACCCGGCCGCGAAACCCGCCAAGCCGGCCAAGGCCGCGAAGGCTTCCAAGGCCGACACCGCGGTCGCGCCCAAGATGCGTGAGATGCCGCCCAACCCGCCCAGCCGCCCGAGCAAGGAGATCCACGTCTTCCCCAACCCGGCCCCGGAGCGCGATTACGTCATCCAGTTCCAGATCCCGGAGTTCACCTGCCACTGCCCGCTGACGGGCCAGCCGGACTTCGCCCACTTCACGATCGACATGATCGCGGATCAGTTCTGCGTCGAGCTCAAGAGCCTGAAGATGTACTTCTGGAGCTACCGCGACGAAGGCGCGTTCCACGAGAAGGTGACCAACACCATCCTCGAGGACATCGTGAAGGTCACGAACCCGCGCTTCATCCGCATCACGGCCAAGTGGTACGTGCGCGGCGGCATCTACACGAACGTGGTCACCGAGCACCGCAAGAAGGGTTGGAAGCCGCTGCCGGCCGTCGACCTGCCGGCGCACGCTTTCGAGACCGGCCTGCTGCGTTGAGCTGAGGAGTCATGGCCCTCGCCTACGACACACGCACGCAGTTCGTCGCGGTCGCGCTCAAGCGCAGCCGCATCGACGGCTACGGCGTGTTCGCGGCGGAGCCCATTCCCGCCGGCACGCGGCTGGGCCTGCTGACCGGTGAATCGATCACCGTCGCGGAGGCGCGCCGCCGCGCGCAGGAGAGCGCCCGGCTGATGCTGGTGGAGCTCTCACCCGCGAGGGCGATCGATTGCAGCCGCTCGCAGGACGCGATGCGCTTCACCAACCACAGCTGCCGCCCCAACGCCCGCATCCAGGTCGAGGACGGCGAGGTCAGCTTCTTCGCGCTGGAGGACCTCGAGCCCGGCGCGGAGATCACCGTCGACTACGGCGTGACGCATCACGAGGGCCGGTTGGCCTGCCGGTGCGGGGCCGAGGGGTGTCGAGGGGCGCTCTGAACGACAACCCTTCGTTGTCGACATAAGCACCCCTGAGACGCCCGGCCGCGCACCTCGCCGGCCTATCATTTCGCGCATGAGCTCCACTCCCGCCACGCCGCCGGTCAATCCACGACTGGCGCTGCTGAACCCCTATCCGTTCGAGCGTCTGCGCGCCCTGACCCAGGGCATCGTCCCGAACCCCGAGTACCGTCCCATCTCGCTGGGCATCGGCGAGCCCAAGCACCCCGCGCCCAAGCTGGTCGAGGACGCACTGATGGCCAACCTCAAGGGCCTGTCCAGCTACCCCGCCACCGCCGGCGACCCCAAGCTGCGCGAGGCCATCACCGGCTGGCTGCAGCGTCGCTACGGACTCGCGCTCGATCCCGCCACGCAGGTGCTGCCGGTCAACGGCTCGCGCGAGGCGCTGTTCGCCTTCGCGCAGGTGGTGGTCGACCCGGCGCGTCCCGGCGCGACCGTGGTCTGCCCCAATCCCTTCTATCAAATCTACGAGGGCGCGGCCCTGCTCGCCGGCGCCCAGCCGGCCTTCGCCAACTCCGACCCGAAACGCAATTTCGCCGCCGACTGGTCGCAGATCGACGACGCGACCTGGGCCCGCACCCAGCTGCTGTTCGTCTGCTCGCCCGGCAACCCGACCGGCGCCGTCATGCCGCTGTCCGAGTGGAAGACGCTGTTCGAGCTCAGCGACCGCCACGGCTTCGTGATCGCGTCGGACGAGTGCTACTCCGAGATCTATTTCCGCGAAGGCCCCGATGCCGCGCCGCTGTCCGGCCTGCAGGCCGCCGCGCAGCTCGGCCGCACCGACTATCGCAACCTGATCGCCTTCACCAGCCTGTCCAAGCGCTCCAACGTCCCGGGCATGCGCTCGGGCTTCGTGGCCGGCGATGCGACATGGATCAAGCGCTTCCTGTTGTACCGGACCTATCACGGCTCGGCCATGAGCCCGATGATCCAGGCCGCCAGCATCGCCGCCTGGAACGACGAGGACCACGTCATCGCCAACCGCGCCCAGTACCGCGCCAAGTTCGCGGCCGTCACGCCGGTGCTGGCGGAGGTCCTGGACGTCGCGCTGCCCGACGCGGGTTTCTACCTGTGGGCCGCCGTGCCAGACGGTAACGATGTCGCCTTCGCCCAGCAGCTGCTCGCTCAATACAATGTCGGGGTTCTGCCCGGCAGTCTGCTGGCCCGCGACGCCCACGGCATCAACCCCGGCGCCGGCCGCATCCGCCTGGCCCTGGTGGCCGAACAGGCCGAATGCCTGGAAGCCGCCCACCGCATCCGATCCTTCGTGAAGCCCGCCTGAGTTCCATCCGGCCTCGACCCGCCCGCGACTCGACTTCGACCTGAACTCCGCGACGCTCGCACTGCCAACCCCTTCTTCGAATTCTCTGGAACCGCCATGACGCAAGACCTGCAATCCATCATCGACCTGGCCTGGGAAGGCCGCGCCAACCTGACCTCGGCCAACGCCCCGGAAGTCCGCGCCGCCGTCGACGACGTGCTCGCCCGCCTGGACAACGGCACGCTGCGCGTGGCCGAGCGCCAGGCCGTGGGTGAATGGACCGTCCATCAATGGGTCAAGAAGGCCGTGCTGCTGTCCTTCCGCCTGAACGACAACCGCCAGATGGGCGCCGGCGACATGACCTTCTTCGACAAGGTCCCGACCAAGTTCGGCGGCATGAGCGACGAGGCCCTGCGCGCCACCGGCGTGCGCGTGGTCCCGCCGGCCGTCGCCCGCCGCGGCAGCTTCATGGCCAAGAACGTCGTGCTGATGCCTTCGTACGTGAACATCGGCGCCTACGTCGATGAAGGCACCATGGTCGACACCTGGGCCACCGTCGGCTCCTGCGCGCAGATCGGCAAGAACGTCCACCTGTCCGGCGGCGTCGGCATCGGCGGCGTGCTGGAGCCGCTGCAGGCCAACCCGACCATCATCGAGGACAACTGCTTCATCGGCGCCCGCTCGGAGATCGTCGAGGGCGTGATCGTCGAGGAGAACTCGGTGATCTCGATGGGCGTCTACATCGGCCAGAGCACTCCGATCTACGACCGCGAAACCGACACCGTGAGCTACGGCCGCGTGCCGGCCGGCTCGGTCGTGATCAGCGGTAGCCTGCCCAAGAACGACAAGTACAGCCTGTACGCCGCGATCATCGTGAAGAAGGTCGACGCCGGCACCCGCGCGAAAACCAGCATCAACGACCTGCTGCGCGCATAAACAGCCCCTACCGGCTGACGCCGGCCCCTCCAGGGGCGAGCCCAGGAGTCCGGCAAAGCCGGCCCTCCGGGCTCCGCTTGGGAAGCCGCCGGACGTAGGAAGTTCCAGGCCGACAGGACGCCAAACCGCTTACGATCCGACGCCACGACGTCGACGAGGAAGGGACGGAGATGAGCACCGGAAACATGGAGCGCATCCTGCGGCTGATGGCCGAGAAGGGCGCGTCCGACACGTATTTGTCCGCCAACATGCCGGTGCTGATCCGGATCAACGGGCAGATGCTGCAGCTGTCGGACCAGTTGCTGACGCCGGCCCAGCCGCGCGCGCTGATCTCCGAGGTCATCGAGCCCCAGCAGATGGCCGAGCTCGACGCCAACGGCGAGCTCAACCTGGCCGTCTCCATCCCCAAGGTCGGCAGCTTCCGCCTGTCGGGCTTCCGTCAGCGCGGCTCCATCGCCGCGGTGTTCCGCCACATCCCGCATGTCATCCCGACGCTGGACTCGCTGGGGCTCCCCCCCGTGCTGGGCAAGCTGATCACCGAGAAGCGCGGCCTGATCCTGATGGTCGGCGCGACCGGCACCGGCAAGAGCACCACGCTCGCCTCCATGCTGGAGCACCGCAACCAGACCATGTCGGGCCACATCCTCACGATCGAGGACCCGCTCGAGTACCTGTTCACCAACAAGCGCTCGCTCGTCAATCAGCGCGAGGTCGGCCGCGACACCGCGTCGCTGCAGATCGCGCTGAAGAACGCGCTGCGTCAGGCCCCTGACTGCATCCTGATCGGCGAAATCCGCGATCGGGAGACCATGACCGCCGCGATCTCGTACGCGCTGTCGGGTCACCTGGTCGTCGCCACGCTGCACGGCAACAACAGCTATCACGCGCTCAACCGGATCATGTCCTTCTACACGCCGGAATCTCGTCCGGCGATGCTGAACGACCTGGGCGCCGGCCTGAAGGCCGTGGTCTCGCAGCGCCTGGTGCGAGCCGCCGCGGGCGGCCGCGTGCCCGTGACCGAGATCCTGCTCAACACCAAGCTGATCGCGGAGCTGATCGAGCAAGGCGACTTCGCCGGCGTGAAGGAAGCGATGGAGAAATCCATCGCCGAGGGCTCGCAAAGCTTCGAGGAGCATTTCGCCAAGCTCATCACCGAAGGCACCATCACCCGCGAGGAAGGCCTGGCCTTCGCCGACAGCCCGACCAACCTGCTCTGGCGTCTGCAGAACGACGCGCCCGGCAGCAAGCCCGGCGCCGGCGCGCAGAAGAAGGAAGAGCCGGCCAACGACGAGGCCAGCTTCACCTCGATCACGCTCGACGTGCAGGCCGGCTGAACGAAAGACGATGCGCGTGGATGCTTCGCTGGATGACCTGACGCTTGAGTTGCTCGAGCAGCTGATCGCGCGCCCTTCGGTGACGCCCGAGGACGCGGGCTGCCTCGATCTGCTCGGCGCCCGCCTGGCAGCGGCCGGCTTCGCGCTGGAGCGCATGGACAGCGGCCCGGAGTCCTTCCGCGTCAGCAACCTGTGGGCCAAGCGCGCCGGGCGTGACGCGAACGCGCCCGTGCTGGTCTTCGCCGGCCACACCGACGTGGTTCCCACCGGCGATCTCTCCAAATGGAGCAGCGATCCCTTCGTCCCCACCGTGCGCGGCGACCGCCTGTACGGACGCGGCGCGGCGGACATGAAGACCTCGCTGGCGGCGATGGTCGTGGCGGTCGAGGCATTTGTCGCTCAGCACCCCGACCACCGCGGCGCGATCGCCTTTCTGCTCACCAGCGACGAGGAAGGCCCGGCGCGCGACGGCACCGTCGTCTGCGTGAACCGCCTGCGCGAGCGCGGTGAACGCCTGGACTACTGCATCGTCGGCGAGCCGACCTCGGTCGAGCGGCTCGGCGACACGGTCAAGAACGGCCGCCGCGGCTCGCTGTCCGGCAAGCTGCGCGTGATCGGCGTGCAAGGCCACGTCGCCTACCCGCATCTGGCGCGCAACCCGGTGCATCAGGCCGCGCCCGCGCTGGCCGAGCTCGCCGTGACCGAATGGGACGGCGGCAATGGTGACTTCCCGCCGACCTCGTTCCAGATCTCCAACATCGCGGCCGGCACCGGCGCCGGCAACGTGATCCCGGGCGAACTGGTGGTGGATTTCAACTTCCGCTTCTCGACCGAATCGACCGCCGACGGCCTGCGCCAGCGCGTGCATACACTGCTGGACCGGCATGGCCTGGACTACGCGCTGGAATGGACGCTCTCGGGCGAACCCTTCCTGACGCCGGTGGGCGAGCTGTCGGCCGGACTGGCCGCCGCCATCGAGGCCGAAACCGGCGTCACGACCGAGCTCTCGACGACCGGCGGCACCTCAGATGGGCGATTCATCGCCAAGCTCTGCCCGCAAGTGGTGGAATTCGGACCGCTCAATGCGAGCATCCACAAGATCGACGAATACGTGCCGCTGGATCAGATCGGGCCCTTGACCCGCATCTATCGGCGCACCCTGGAGAATTTGCTGCTGTGACGCTGTTGGAATTGATCGAGGCCCAGGCCGCCCGCCTCTCTGAGGCGGGCGTTTCGTTTGGGCATGGCACGACGAACGCCTTCGACGAGGCCGCCTGGCTGGCGCTGTGGGCGCTGGACCTGCCCCTGGACGCGCTGGACGAGCACGAGACCGACGCGGTCGACGACGCCGGCCGCGCCAAGACCGAGGCGCTGGTCGCCGAACGCATCGCCACCCGCAAGCCCGCGGCGTACCTGACGCGCGAGGCCTGGCTGCAGGGCGTGCCCTTCTATGTCGACGAGCGCGCCATCGTGCCGCGCAGCTTCATCGCCGAGCTGCTGGCCGACGCGACCATCGACGCCTGGCTGTCGGACGAGACCACGCGCGTGCTGGACCTGTGCACCGGCAACGGCTCGCTGGCCGTGCTGGCCGCGATGGCCTGGCCGGACGTGTCCGTCGACGCGATCGACCTGAGCGTCGATGCGCTCGCGGTCGCCGCGATCAACCTGGAGCGCCATCAGCTCGCCGGCCGCGTGCGGCTGCTGCAGGGTGACGGCCTCAAGCCGGCACGGGGTCCGTACGACCTGATCCTGTGCAACCCGCCCTACGTGAACAGCACGTCCATGGCCGCCCTGCCCGCCGAGTACCGCGCCGAGCCCGAGCTCGCGCTGGCCGGCGGCAGCGACGGCATGGACTTCATCCGCCTGCTGCTGGCCGATGCGCCCGCGCAGCTCAAGCCGCAAGGCGTGCTGGTGCTGGAGATCGGCAACGAGCGCGAGTTCTTCGAGGCCGCCTTCCCGCAACTGGAAGCCGCGTGGCTGGAGACCTCGGCCGGCGAGGACCAGGTCCTGCTGCTGACCCGCGAAGCGCTCGTCGCCGGCGGCTTCGGTGGTGCCGCCACCCATTCCAACGATTCGGACGCTTCGTCCCAAGGAGCGTCCTCATGATCACCTTGCGCAACGTGGTGCTGCGACGCGGCACCAAAGTCGTCCTGGACGATGCCAGCGTCGTGCTGCAACCCGGCGAGAAGGTCGGCCTGGTCGGCCGCAACGGCGCGGGCAAATCCAGCCTCTTCGCGCTGCTGACCGACCGCCTGCACAGCGACAAGGGCGACGTCGAGATCCCGCGTCACTGGGCGCTGGCCGAGGTCGCGCAGCACATGCCCGAGACCGACATGCCAGCGACGGAGTTCGTGCTCGAAGGCGATGTCCGTCTGATGGCCGCGCGTCAGGCGCTGGCCGAGGCGGAGGCGGCCGACGACGGCAACGCCATCGCCGACGCCTACGCCCAGCTGATGGATGCCGGCAGCCTGGACGCTCCGGCCCGCGCGCAGGCGCTGCTGATGGGCCTGGGCTTCAAGGGCGCGCAGGTGGATGCGCCGGTGAACAGCTTCTCGGGCGGCTGGCGCATGCGCTTGCAGCTGGCGCGCGCGCTGATGTGCCCGTCCGACCTGATGCTGCTGGACGAGCCGACCAACCACTTGGACCTGGACGCCCTGGTCTGGCTGGAAGCCTGGCTGCAACGCTATGAGGGCACGCTGATCATCATCAGCCACGACCGCGAATTCCTGGACGCGATCACCAAGGTGACGCTGCATCTGGACGAGACCAAGCTCTATCGCTACGGCGGCAACTACACCGCCTTCGAGTCGATGCGCGCCGAGCGCATGCTCCAGCAGCAGCAGGCCTTCGACAAGCAGCAGGAGCGCATGGCGCACCTGCAGAAGTTCATCGACCGCTTCAAGGCCAAGGCTTCCAAGGCCAAGCAGGCGCAGAGCCGCGTCAAGGCGCTGGAGCGCATGGAGCGCCTGGCGCCGGTGCTGACGGCATCGGACTTCAGCTTCGAGTTCCGCGAGCCGCTGAACCTGCCCAATCCGATGCTGATGTTCGACTCGGTCTCGGTCGGCTACGACACCGACGAGGGCGAGAAGGTCATCGTGCGGGGCATCGACCGCTCGGTGCTGGCCGGTCAGCGCTTCGGCATCCTGGGCGCGAACGGCCAGGGCAAGTCGACCTTCGTGAAGACCGTGGCCCGCATGCAGCGCGCCATGGGCGGCATGATCACCGAAGGCAAGGGCCTGTCGATCGGCTACTTCGCGCAGCAGGAGATGGACGTGCTGCGGCCCGACGAGGGCCCGCTGATGCACATGATCCGGCTCGCCAAGGAGGTCAGCCCCAACGCCCGCGAACAGGAGCTGCGCGACTTCCTGGGCCAGTTCCGCTTCGTCGGCGACATGGTCAACCAGGACGTGGGCAGCCTGTCCGGCGGCGAGAAGGCGCGCCTGGTGCTGGCCATGCTGGTGTGGCAGCGCCCCAACCTCCTGCTGCTGGACGAGCCGACCAACCACCTGGACCTGCAGACCCGCGAGGCGCTGTCGATGGCGCTCAACGAGTTCGAGGGTACGGTCATGCTGGTCAGCCACGATCGCGCGCTGCTGCGCGAGGTCTGCGACGAGTTCTGGCTGGTCGCCGACGGCCAGCTCAAGCCCTTCGACGGCGACCTGGACGACTACCAACGCTGGCTGCTGGAGCAGTCCAAGGAAGCCGCGAAGCTGGCCAAGGAAGAAGCCAAGCAGGCGCTGCGCGCGGCGCGCTCCGGCTCGGCGGCTCCGGCGTCCGCACCGGTGGCGGCATCCGTCGCCGCGCCGGTGGCAACACCTGCCCCCCCGTCCGCACCCGCCAAGCGCGATGAGCGCAAGCTCAGCGGCCAGGCCCGTCAGAAGCTCAACGAGCAGACCCGCCCGCTGCGCAAGGAGATGGAGCAAATCGACGCCAAGATGAAAGCGTGGTCCGAAGAACGCGCCCAGCTCGAGACGCTGCTCTCCAACGCCGGCCAGACGCCTGCGCAGATCGCCGACGCCGGCAAGCGCCTGAAGGTGATCGGCGAAGCGATCGAGCAAGCCGAGCTGCGCTGGCTGGAGCTCAGCGAGCAGGTCGACACGATCATGACGACGGGCTGACCCCGTGGCGCATCGGCGGCCTTCGCGCCGCCTGTGCCCGCCGCCACCCACAGAACGCCCCGGCGACGCGAGTCCCGGGGCGTCGCTCTTTCCGGGGATCCGCACAGGGGATCGCTGGACCGCGTCCGCCTTGCCACCGATAGTCGGCCTCAACCGGCGTCAAAGACCATATGAATTGTGTGCAATTGAATTGCTCGCTACAGTTCATCCCATGCCGAAGACGAACCACCTCCCACCGCAGGACGCGACCGCCCCCACCGGCGCCAGCGCCCGGTCGATGCCCGCGGGCACCGACTGGCTGCAGCTGGACGTGCAGCTGTGCTTCGCGCTGTATTCGACCTCGCTGGCGATGACCAAGCTCTACAAGCCGCTGCTGGCTCCTCTGGGCCTGACCTACCCGCAGTACCTGGTGATGCTGGTGCTCTGGGAGACCGACGGCCAAGGCGTGTCCGAGCTGGGTCAGCGCCTGAGCCTGGACTCCGGCACGCTGACGCCGCTGCTCAAGCGCCTGGAGAGCACCGGCCTGATCGAGCGCCATCGCAATGTCCTGGACGAGCGGCGGGTCGAGATTCATCTGACGGCCGCCGGTCGCGCGTTGCGCGAGCAGGCGGTCGCCATCCCCGAACAGCTGGCCTGCGCCAGCGCCTGCGGCCCCGACGAGCTGCAGTCGCTGACACGGCGCCTGCATGAATTGCGGAGCAATGTGCTGACGCACCTCGCCCGTGAAGACGACGTCACGGAATCCTCCTGACGTCACCCACACCGGTCTTTCGACTTTCACCCTCACCCACCAAGGAGCGCCACATGGCCATCGAGAAAGCCCTCTACACCGCCACCGCCACCGCCACCGGCGGCCGTCAAGGCAGCGCCCAGTCGTCCGACGGCGCGCTCAAGGTCGAGCTGTCCACGCCCAAGGAACTGGGCGGCGCCGGCGGTGCCGGCACCAACCCGGAACAGCTGTTCGCCGCGGGCTACTCGGCCTGCTTCATCGGCGCGATGAAGGCCGTGTCGGCCCGCAACAAGGTCGCCCTGCCGGCCGAAGTCTCGATCACCAGCGAAGTCGGCATCGGCCCGCACGCCAACAAGCCGGGCGCCTTCGGCATCGCCGTGGCGATGAAGATCTCGGTGCCGGGCATGGACCGCGCTCAGCTGGAAAAGCTGGTCGCCGACGCCCACGAAGTCTGCCCGTACTCGAACGCCACCCGCGGCAACATCGACGTCTCGCTGACCATCGTCTGAGGTTTCGCCTCACCATGAAGAACGCCGGCAATCGCCGGCGTTTTTTCTTTCCGGCGTCAGGGCCGGCTGAGGGTCAGGACTTGCCCGCCGCTGAAAGCCTCAGCGGCGCTGAAGCAGTTGCAGCATCAGCTCGACCCGGGCCGCCCACGGCGACAGCGCGGCCGCCGGCTCGTCGACCGCCCCCACGATGCGCCCCTGCGCGCAGCGTGTCGTGCGCCAGACCGGCACGCCGGCCCGCTTCAACGCGGCGACCGGCTGTTCCAGCGCCTGGCTCAGCGTCCCGTTCCCCGTGCAGGCAAGCACCAGCCCCTGCAAGCCGGCCGAACGCCAGGCCTCGATCGATCGCGCATCCGCGCCCGCGTGGCTGCCGAGCACCTCGACCCAGGGCCACTGCGCCGCGTCCTGCGGCAGCAATGACGCGCCGAGCGCCTCGCCGATCGGCCAATCGCGGAAGCGGCGGATGACGCCCTCTTCCACCACGGCCAAGGGACCCGCATCGGGGCCCGCCTCGAAGGCATCAAGCCGGTAGCTGTGCGTCTTGCGCAGCTCCAGCCCCGACCACACCTGGCCCGCGACCACCGCGACGACACCCCGCACGCCCTCGGCGTTCGCGACCGACACCGCGTCGAGCAGGTTCTGCGGGCCATCCGCTTGAATCGCGGTCGCCGGCCGCATGGCGGCGGTCAGCACCACCGGCTTGCTCGGCGCGAGCACGCGCTGCAGCAGATAGGCGGTTTCCTCCAGCGTGTCGGTCCCATGCGTGATGACGATGCCGCGCACCTCGGGGCGCGCGAGCTGTTCCTCGACACGACGGGCCAGCTTCGCCCAGGTCGCGTGGTCCATGTCCTTGCTGTCGAGCTGCGCGAGCTGCTCCGCCTCCAGCGCCCGCGACGCCAGCGCCGGCACGGCCTTCACCAGCGATTCCACCGACAGCGACCCGGCCTTGTAGCCGATGTTGTCCGTCGCGCTGCCGGACGCGCCGGCGATGGTGCCGCCGGTGCCGATGATCACCACGATCTGGGCCGATTCAGGCGCCCGTTTCCGCTGGCTTTGCAATTTGTCGTCTCCTGTATAAAAATCCAGATGCTGGATGAAATCTCAGGCGCAGCCCGAACAAGCGGGCTGTCTGCAATCCGGGATTCCATCTCTCAAAACCCGGCGACTCGATAAAGGCCCGCCCCCGTGGATACACCACCCAAACTCACCGCCCGCCAACAGCAGATCTTCGATCTGGTTCGCGACAGCATCGAGAGCACCGGCTCGCCACCCACCCGCGCGGAAATCGCCCGGCAGCTCGGATTCAAGTCGGCCAATGCCGCGGAGGAACACCTGCAGGCGCTCGCCCGCAAGGGCGTCATCGAGCTGGTGGGGGGAACGGCGCGTGGCATCCGCCTGCCGTCGACCGCGCTGCGCCAGGTCAATCGCGCCCGCGAGCACAGCCAATTCGCGCTGCCGCTGGCGAGCCTCGCTCAGCTGACGCTCCCGCTGGTGGGGCGCGTCGCGGCCGGCTCGCCCATCCTCGCCGAGGAACATGTGGAGCAGCACTATAGCGTCGACCCCTCGATGTTCGCGAAGTCGCCGGACTTCCTGCTGCGCGTGAAAGGCATGAGCATGAAGGACATCGGCATCATGGATGGCGACCTGCTCGCCGTGCAGAAAACCAGCGAGGCACGCAACGGTCAGGTGGTCGTCGCGCGCATCGGCGACGAGGTCACCGTGAAGCGCTTCCAGCGCCACGGCGGCGGTATCCGCCTGCTGCCCGAGAACGAGGATTTCCAACCCATCGAAGTTGCGCCTGACGACCAGTTCGCGATCGAGGGACTGGCGGTCGGTCTGATTCGAGCAGGCGGATTCCATTGACCATGGCCTCCCTCGGCGCGCGAAAACCGCACACCCGTGCAAAGGGCAAGGCGGCTTCGGTCGCCGAGTGCGTCGAGTGGCGGCAAATCCCCAACATCGGCCCGGCGATGGTCCGGGATTTCGAGCTGATGGGGATTCGTCGGCCTGCGGATTTGGTGGGCGCGGATCCCTTCGCGCTTTATCAAAAGATCTGCAAATTGACCGGGCAGCGCCACGATCCTTGCGTGCTGGATACCTATATGGCGGCCGTCGATTTCATGAACGGCGGCCCTCCCCGCGATTGGTGGAGTTTCACGCTGCAGCGCAAGCGCGAGTATCCGGATCTCTGATCTGAGGGACATCAAGGAATCAGTGTCGACGCGGAATCATCTCGATTTCCGTCGATCAATTTCGGTCCGACCAAAAGAAAAACCCCGTCGACTTACATCGACGGGGTTTCAAATGTTGGCGGAGTGGACGGGGCTCGAACCCGCGACCCCCGGCGTGACAGGCCGGTATTCTAACCAACTGAACTACCACTCCTAAGACGAGGTTGTTAAGCACCTCATTCTTGTTCGCGGACAAGTTTCGCCGCATGCTGACGATTCCATTCAGAACCGCGATGCAGCCAAGCCTTGTCAAACTTGGCGTCCCCTAGGGGATTCGAACCCCTGTAGCCACCGTGAAAGGGTGGTGTCCTAGGCCTCTAGACGAAGGGGACTGGACTATTCGTTGACCTCGGTCCGCGCTCAGATTCCCGAAGGAATCTTGGTGGAGGTAAGCGGGATCGAACCGCTGACCTCTTGCATGCCATGCAAGCGCTCTCCCAGCTGAGCTATACCCCCGAATGCTTTCGCATCGAACCGGTACGCAGCCCGAGTTTCAACTTTGTTGTTGGCGGAGTGGACGGGGCTCGAACCCGCGACCCCCGGCGTGACAGGCCGGTATTCTAACCAACTGAACTACCACTCCAGCTACTCAAGATCCTTCGATCTGTCGCATCAAACTTTATCGCTTTGCCGCCATCAATTGCTTGATGTCAGCGCCACGTCGATTTCGTTACTATACCTGATTTTGACAATGATCAAATCGATTTCCGAAGAATTTTTCGATTTTCTCATTCAATCTCAGGAAGAGTAACCAAGCTCGAAACTTGGCGTCCCCTAGGGGATTCGAACCCCTGTAGCCACCGTGAAAGGGTGGTGTCCTAGGCCTCTAGACGAAGGGGACTAAACCTTCTTCCTTGAACCGCGCGCCACGCAAACTGAAGTTTGGTGGAGGTAAGCGGGATCGAACCGCTGACCTCTTGCATGCCATGCAAGCGCTCTCCCAGCTGAGCTATACCCCCTTCGGGGATTCGATCCGGCGCCGAATCAGCATCCTTGAATTTCGTCGGGGAACTTGCGTTCCCCGTTTTGATTCGTCGTCTGCTGCTTCGTCGTTCGTTTCGAACAACGCGCTGTTCAAGCGAGAACGAGAGTATAGACCGAGTTTTAAACGGAACGCAAGCGGTTCAACAAAATTTCTTTGTCGAAAAGTTCCAGCACCGCATCGACCGACGGCGTCTGCGCGCGCCCGCAGGCCAGCACCCGCACCGGAATGGCCAGTTGCGGCATCTTCAGACCGTGCGCGGTGATGGTTTCCTTGATCGCGCCGCTGATGGATGCCTTGTCCCACACCGCCAGCGCCTCGAGCTTGTCCGCCAGCGCCAGCACGGCCGGCTTCACCGCGTCGGTCAGGTGCTGCGCGCGGTCCGCCTCGCTGGGCACCACCGGCGAGACATACATCGCCAGCCAGTCCGCCAGCGCCACCGTCGTGCTGCAGCGATCCTTGAACAGGCCGCACATCGCTTCCAGCCGATCCGGAGCCGCCAAACCGCGCTTGCTCAGCTGAGCCGCCACCAGCGCCGCGAGGCGCGCGTCATCGGCCTGCTTGATGTAATGCGCGTTGACCCACTCCAGCTTGGCCGGATCCCACTGGGCCGGACTCTTGGAGATGTGGGTGCCGTCGAACCACGACACCATCTGCGTCATCGAGAACAGCTCGTCGTCGCCGTGGCTCCAACCCAGGCGCGAGAGGTAGTTCAGCATCGCCTCGGGCAGATAGCCGTTGTCCTCGTAGGCGGTCACGCTGACTGCGCCACGGCGCTTGGACAGCTTCTGACCGTCGTCGCCCAGGATCACCGGGATATGCCCGAATGCCGGGAGCGGCGCTCCCAGCGCCTTGAACATGTTGATCTGCCAGGGCGTGTTGTTGATGTGCTCGTCGCCGCGGAAGACATGGGTGATGGCCATGTCCCAGTCGTCGATCACGACGGCGAAGTTGTAGGTCGGCACACCATCCGGGCGCAGGATGATGAGGTCATCGATCTCGCGGTTGTTGATGGTGATCGGCCCCTTGACCACGTCGTCCCAGGTCACGTCGCCGTCGATCGGATTCTTGAAGCGGACCACCGGCGTCACGCCGTCCGGAATCGCCGGCAGCGTCTTGCCCGCCTCCGGTCGCCAGGTCCCGTCGTAGCGGCGCTTCTCGCCGCGCGCTTCCTGGCCGGCCTTCATCGCATCCAGCTCTTCCGGCGAGCAGTAGCAGCGATACGCCGTGCCGGCTGCGATCATCTGCTCGATGACCGCGTGATAGCGCTCCAGGCGCTGCATCTGATAGATCGGGCCTTCGTCGTACTCGAGGCCCAGCCACTTCATCGACGCGAGGATCTGCTCGACCGAATCCTGCGTCGAGCGGGCGACGTCGGTGTCCTCGATGCGCAGCACGAACTGGCCGCCGTGATGACGGGCATAGGCCCAGGAGAACAGCGCCGTGCGCGCCGTGCCCAGGTGCAGGAAGCCCGTCGGCGAGGGGGCGATGCGGGTACGGATGGGAGAGGTCATAGCGTGTTCAAACCGCGGGCCAGATCGGCCTTGATGTCTTCGATGTCTTCCAGGCCGACCGCGACGCGGATCAGGCCCTGCGTGATGCCGGCGGCCTGACGCTGCGGCTCGGTGAGCCGGCCATGCGAGGTGCTCGCCGGATGGGTGATGGTGGTCTTGGTGTCGCCCAGGTTGGCGGTGATGGAGCAGATGCGCGTCTGGTCGATCACGTGGAAGGCCGCCGCGCGGCCCTTGTCGTCGGCCTGGCTCTTCACGATGAAGGACACGACCGCCCCGCCCTGCCCGCCTTGCTGGCGCATCGCCAGCTCATGCTGCGGATGCGACTTCAGGCCCGGGTAGTAGACGCGCTCGATCGCGGGATGTGCTTCCAGCCAGGCGGCCAGCACGCCGGCGCCGGCGGTCTGCGCCTTCATGCGCACCGACAGCGTCTCCATGCCCTTGAGCACCACCCACGCGTTGAACGGGGACAGCGACATGCCCACCGTGCGCATCACCGGCGTGAACACGCCCTCGACGTATTTCGCGGAGGCGCAGATCGCGCCCGCGATCACGCGGCCCTGGCCGTCCAGGTACTTGGTGCCGGAGTGGATGATGAAGTCCGCGCCCATCTTGGCCGGCTGCTGCAGCGCCGGCGAGGCGAAGCAGTTGTCGACCGCCAGCAGCGCGCCGTGGCCGTGCGCGATCTCGGCCAGCGC
Organism: Roseateles sp.; assembly: GCF_039595295.1. Classification (GTDB taxonomy): domain Bacteria; phylum Pseudomonadota; class Gammaproteobacteria; order Burkholderiales; family Burkholderiaceae_C; genus Roseateles. Next base: position 29,033 of record NZ_JBCNLU010000011.1, on the reverse strand, counting down.
CGCGACGTCGCAGACCTCGGTCAGCGGATTGGTCGGGGTCTCGGCGAAGAGCAGCTTGGTGTTGGGCCGCAGCGCGTCCTTCCACTCGGCCAGATCGGTCTGGGAGACAAACGTCGTCTCGACGCCGTACTTGCCGAACTCGCCCTGCAGCAGCTTGATGGTCGAGCCGAAGACCGAGCGCGAGCACACCACATGGTCGCCCGACTTCAGCAGCCCCATCACCAGCAGCATGATCGCGGACATGCCGGACGAAGTCGCGATGCAGGCCTCGGTGCCCTCGAGCGCCGCCAGGCGGCGCTCCATCATCATGACCGTCGGATTCGAGAAGCGGCTGTAGACGAAGGCCTCTTCCTCGTTGGCGAAACGGCGCGCGGCGGTGGCCGCGTCCGGGTGCACGAAGCTGCTCGTGAGGAACAGCGCTTCCGAGTTCTCGCCCCAGGGCGTGGGCGGCAGGCCCTCGCGCACGGCCAGCGTGTCCAGCCGCGCATCTTCGGGCAGGTTCACGCGCGGGATGCCGGCGGGCTTGTTGGATTCAGCGCTCATTCACTGGTCTCCGCCGCTTTGCAGCGCGAGCCGGCTGCGCGCCGGCAGGTCCTCTTCCTCGCCGCCCTGCGACTTGCGCTGCGCCTGCATGGTCGCGAAGTCCTCGGCCGACACGTCGCCGGTGATGTACTGGCCGTCGAAGCACGAGGCCTCGAAGCCGTTCAACCCGGGGCGCAGCTGCGCCACCACGCGCTTCATCGCGTCCACGTCCTGGTAGATCAGCGCGTCGGCGCCGATGAACTGGCGGATCTCCTCGATCGAGCGGCCGTGGGCGATCAGCTCTTCCTTGGTCGGCATGTCGATGCCGTAGACGTTGGGGAAGCGCACCGGAGGGGCGGCCGAGGCCAGGTAGACCTTGTTGGCGCCGGCCTCGCGGGCCATCTGCACGATCTCCTTGGACGTGGTGCCGCGGACGATGGAGTCGTCCACCAGCAGCACGTTGCGGCCCTTGAACTCCAGGCCGATGGCGTTGAGCTTCTGACGCACCGACTTCTTGCGCGTGGACTGGCCCGGCATGATGAAGGTCCGGCCCACGTAGCGGTTCTTGACGAAGCCCTCGCGGTAGGGCTTGCCGATGCGGTGCGCGAGCTGCATCGCCGACGGACGGCTCGATTCCGGGATGGGGATCACGACGTCGATCTCGCTGGGCGGGATGGTCGAGATCAGGCGCTGGGCCAGGGTCTCGCCCATGTTCAGGCGGGCCTGGTAGACCGAGATGCCGTCCATCACCGAGTCCGGGCGCGCCAGATAGACGAACTCGAACATGCAGGGGTTCAGCGTCGGGTTCTCGGCGCATTGCTGCGTATGGATCGCGCCGCTGGTGTCGATGAACAGGGCCTCGCCGGGCGCGAGGTCGCGCGTCAGCGTGTGGCCGGTGCCCTCGAGCGCCACGCTCTCGCTGGCCACCATCACTTCGCCGTCGGCCGCCTGGCCGAAGCACAGCGGGCGGATGCCATAGGGGTCGCGGAAGGCCAGCAGGCCGTGACCGGCGATCAGCGCGATCACGCCGTAGGAGCCCTTGATGCGCTTGTGCACCGTGGCCACGGCCTTGAAGATCTGAGCGGGCGTCAACGGGAGGTCGCGGCCGGCCATCTCCAGCTCGTGGGCCAGCACGTTGATCAGCACCTCGGTGTCGCTCTCGGTGTTGATGTGGCGGCGGTCGACCTCGAACAGCTCTTCCTTCAGCGCGTGGGCGTTGGTCAGGTTGCCGTTGTGGACCAGCACGATGCCGTAGGGGGCGTTGACGTAGAAGGGTTGGGCCTCTTCCTCGCTGTAGGCGTTGCCGGCGGTCGGGTAACGGACCTGGCCGAGACCGACATTGCCGGGCAGCGCCCGCATGTTGCGGGTGCGGAAGACATCGCGGACCATGCCGCGCGCCTTGTGCATGAAGCACTTCTGGCCCTGCATGGTGACGATGCCGGCCGCGTCCTGACCGCGATGCTGCAACAGCAGCAGCGCGTCATAGATGAGCTGATTGACCGGCGCCTTGGAAATCACACCGACGATGCCGCACATGGGGAGTCCTTCAATGCACTTGGAACGGGGGAAACACAGGCCTGCGCGCTCGTGACGCTCAGGCCGGAACGATGTCTTTCAGCGCCTCCGGCAGCAACGGCCGGATTTGCCTGAGCGTGGTCTGCAGCCACGGAGCGATCTGCGATTCGGTCCAGGCGGGCGACTGCACGGCCGGCGTCATGTCGATGATGACCGTCGCCAGCAGCGCCACCAGCACCGCGCGCAGCACCCCGAAGGCCGCGCCGCCCAGCCGGTCCAGCACGCCCAGCGGCGTTGCGTGGATCACGGCCCGGATCAGCTTGGCGCCGATGCCCCAGATCAGCAGCACCAGCACGAAGGCCAGCACCAGACCCAGCGCATGCAGCAGCGTGGGGCCGACCTTCTCGATCGGGATGAAGCGCTCGATGAACGGTGCGACGAACGGGGACGCCACATAGGCCACCACCCAGCCGGCAAGCGTCATCACCTCGAAGACCAGGCCGCGCCACGCGCCCACCAGCACCGACACGACGAGCAAGGCCGCCAGGGCGATGTCGACCCAGTTCATCGCGCCGCGAGCAGTTCATGAGGGGTCATCCGCGCGTCTCCGTGCCGGCCTGTCAAAGGGTCAGCACGGCCGACGAGAGGCCGCCGCCGCGGACCTTGGCCGCGACCTTGTCCGCCTCGTCGCGGGAGTTGAACGGGCCGACGCGGACGCGGATGCGCTTGCCGTCCGCGGTGTCGACCGCCTGCGTGTAGGTCTTCAGTCCCATGCGCTCGACCTTGGCCCGCACGTCCTGCGCGGCCTTGCCGTCGGCATAGGCGCCGACCTGCACGATGAAGCGCGCGCCATTGGCGGCGGCGTCGGGTTTCTTGTCGGCGGCCGCCGCGGGAGCACGCCCTTCCAGCAGCGCCTGCGCGCGCGCGGCGTCGGCGTTGTGCGTGTCCGGTTTGACGGCCGCGACCTTGGTGTCGGGCTTGCGCTCGGGCTTGGCTTCCGGCTTCGGATCGGATTTGCGTTCGGGCTTCTGTTCCGGCTTCTGCTCGGACTTGGGCTCCGGCTTGTGCTCGACCGGCGCGGCCTGCTGGACCGGCTTCGATTCGGGCTTGGGTTCGACGCGCGGCACGGGCACCGCCGCGGGCGGGGGGGTGTTCTGCGCGAGCTGCTCGGCCGGCGCTTCCGCCGGCGGCACGGCGCGATCCGCGGCGATCTGCTCGGGGGTCTCGGTGATGATGCCGCGACCCTGATCGCCGCCCTGCCCCTGCGCGCCTTGCGCCACGGGGGCTGGGATGTTCAGCGGCGCCGCGCCGTCCTTGCGCGGAATGTCGATGGGCAGATCGACCGGGATCGGCCGAGGCTGGGTCTCGAACAGCAGCGGGAACACGATGATGCCCACGCCCACCAGCACCGCCGCGCCGATCAGCCGGCGCCGCGCGCGGATACGCAGCTGCTGCACGTCGTCGACGCTCTCCGCAGCGCTTCGACCGCGGCCACGGCCGGTCTCGCGCGGGGGGCTCCGGTCGCCGGAGTCGTTCGCATCACCACGCTTCAGGAAGGACAGGAAACCCATGGACTTGTGTGTGGAAGGCGACCGGGAGTGGAAAGCGGCCCTTCCGCATGTACGGACCGGGCCGCCGACTTCAACTGCGAGCGGTTCGAACGCAGCGTTGCAACGGATTCAACGCGTTCGACCGATTCAATGGGGATGCGGATCGGAGTCGGGTCCGTGCTCGGCCTCCGGCTGCACGCCGAGTCCCAGCCTCGGGATGCCGTCCTTGAGCACGCCGCCCACGGTGTAGAACGAACCGAAGACCAAAATTCTATCAGCGGGGTCCGCCTCGGAGGCCGCCGCGGCGAGCGCCGAGGCCGGGTCCGCATGCAGCGAGGAACGCACATCGGCCGGCGCCTTCAGCAGCCCTGCCGCGCGCGCCTCGTCAAAGCGCTCCTGCAGCGACAGGGCGGTGGCCGCACGGGCGATGGGCAGCTCGCAGAAGTGCCAGTGATCGACCAGCGGCGCGATGCGCGCCAGGATGTTGGCCAGGTCCTTGTCGGCCATCGCGCCGAAGACCGCACGGGTCCGCGGGTAGAAACCCATCTGGTCCAGGTTCTGCGCCAACGCGGCGACCGCATGCGGGTTGTGCGCCACGTCCAGCACCAGCATCGGCGAGCCCGGGATCACCTGGAAGCGTCCCGGCAGCTCCACCAATGCCAACCCGGCGCGCACGGCCTGCGCGCTGATGGGCAGGCGCTCATGCAGCGCCTCCAGCACGGCCAGCACGCCGCTGGCGTTGAGCAGCTGATTGACGCCGCGCAGCGCCGGATAGGCCATGCCGCTATAGCGGCGCGAGCGCCCCGCCCATTGCCACTGCTGGCGATCCCCGCTGTAGTTGAAGTCGCGGCCGAGCTGACGCACATCGGCGCCGATTGAAGCCGCATAGGCCGCGATCGATTCGGGCGGCATCGGGTCGGACACGATGGCCGGCTTGCCGGCGCGCATGATGTGGGCCTTCTCGCGGCCGACGGACTCGCGGTCGGGGCCCAGGTATTCGGTGTGGTCCAGGTCGATGCTGGTGATGACGCTGCAATCGGCGTCCATCGCGTTGACCGCGTCCAGCCGGCCGCCCAGACCGACTTCCAGGATCACCAGATCCAGCGGCTCGGCGGCCAGGCGATGCAGGATGGCCAGGGTGGTGAACTCGAAGTAGGTCAGCTGCAGATCGCCGCGGGCCTGCTCGACCGCCTCGAAATGCGGGAGCAGCGATGCGGCGTCCACCGGCCGGCCGCCGACGCGGCAGCGCTCCTGGAAGTGCACCAGATGCGGCTTGATGTAGAGGCCGACGCGATAGCCGGCCTGCAGCGCGATGCTCTCCAGCATGGCGCAGGTCGAGCCCTTGCCGTTCGTCCCCGCGACCATCACCACCGGCGTGTCCGGACCGAAGTCCAGGCCGAGGCGCTGGCGCATCTCGGACACACGGGCCAGCGTCATGTCGATCTCTTTCGGATGCAGGCGCTCGCAGCGCGAGAGCCAGGCATCCAGCACCTGCTGCGCGTTGCCGCCGGGTGCGAGCACCGGGATGGCCAGGTCGGCGGACGACGGAGCGGCGGGCCCAGCGGAGGCCGTGACGGGGGACGACGGGGAGTTCGAAGTCATCGTGAAATCCAGGGCTCAAATGAAGACGGCCAGACCGGGTCGGGTCTGGCCGTGCTGAGTCGGAAGAGCCCGAGCGCGTGCGCCCTGCCCCTCGGACCGTCGTCAGGCGACCGCGTCGGCGCTCTGCCGCTGCAGGATGGCCAGGTTGCAGGCGATGACCTCGCGCAGCTTGCGGCGGTCCACGATCATGTCGATCGCACCCTTCTCCATCAGGAACTCGGCGCGCTGGAAGCCCGGGGGGAGCTTCTCGCGCACGGTGTTCTCGATCACGCGCGGGCCGGCGAAGCCGATCAGCGCCTTGGGCTCGGCGATGACGATGTCGCCCACGAACGCGAAGCTCGCGGAGACCCCGCCCATGGTCGGGTCGGTCAGCACGCTGATGTACGGGAGCTTCGCCTTGGCCAGACGCGTGAGCGCGGCGTTGGTCTTGGCCATCTGCATCAGCGAGAGCAGGCCTTCCTGCATCCGCGCGCCGCCGGTGGCGGTGTAGCAGATGAAGGGGGTCTTCTGTTCGATCGCGGTCTCGACGCCGCGCGCGAAGCGCTCGCCGACCACGGAGCCCATCGAGCCGCCCATGAAGTCGAACTCGAAGCAGGCCACGACCACGGGGATGCTCATCACCGCGCCGCCCATCACGATCAGCGCGTCGGTCTCGCCGGTATTCTCCAGCGCTTCCTTCAGCCGATCGGGATACTTCTTGCTGTCCTTGAACTTCAGCGCGTCGACCGGGAGCACCTCCTGGCCGACTTCATAGCGCCCCTCGCCGTCCAGGAACGCGTCCAGACGGGCCCGCGCGCCGATGCGGTGATGGTGACCGCACTTCGGGCAGACGTTGACGTTCTGCTCAAGGTCGGTCTTGTACAGCACCGTCTCGCAGGACGGGCACTTGATCCACAGCCCTTCGGGCACCGTGCGGCGCTGGTCCGGGTCGGTCTGCTGAATTTTCGGGGGGAGAAGTTTCTCAAGCCAACTCATGGCGGGCTCCTATGTCTATCGCCGAACGCCCTCTCAGGCGTCCAGCGCGGCGCGGATGTCTCGAATGAAGGCCGCTGCCTGGATCGCGACATTATCCCTGGATTGCACCTCGATCAGCTGGACCAGGGCCGATCCGATGACGACGGCGTCCGCATGACGCGCCACGGCCGCCGCCGTCGCTCCGTCGCGGATCCCGAATCCGACCCCCAGCGGCACCCGCACATGCTGGCGCAGACGGGGCATGGCGTCGGCCACGGCGCTGGTGTCCAAGTGGCCGGCGCCGGTCACGCCCTTGAGCGAGACGTAATAGACGTAGCCGCTGGCCAGCCGGCCGATGCGCTCGACGCGCTCATCGGTCGAGGTCGGCGCGAGCAGGAAGATCGGATCCAGTCCCTGCGCCTTCATCAGCGTCGCGAAGGCCTCGCACTCCTCGGGCGGATAGTCGACGACCAGTACCCCGTCGACGCCCGCGGCCTTGGCCTCGGTGACGAAGCGCTCCAGACCGAAGCGCTCGATCGGGTTGGCGTAGCCCATCAGGACGACCGGGGTGCCGGCGTCCCCCAGCCGGAAGGCGCGGACCATCTCCAGCACATGATTCAGCGTGATGCCCTTGGCCAGGGCGCGCTCGCTGGCGCGCTGGATGACCGGGCCGTCCGCCATCGGATCGGAGAACGGCACGCCCAGCTCGATCACGTCGGCGCCGGCGCGGGCCATGGCCAGCATCAGCTCGACCGTGACGTCGGCATAGGGATCGCCGGCGGTGACGTAGGGGATCAGCGCCTGGCGGCCTTCCGAGGCCAGCCGCGCGAAGGTGGCTTGAATGCGGGTCGAACTCATTGCGCGCCTCCGGTCGTTGCGTGGGCGCCGGAGGGGGCATCGGCCTGAGCGCTCAGCTCGGCGCCGCCCTTGACGGCGTGACCCGCCATCGACGGGCGATCGAAATAGACCGCGCCGGACAGGTCCGCCACGGTGCCGATGTCCTTGTCGCCGCGTCCGGACAGGTTGACCAGCAGGTGTTGATCGGGGCGCATCGTCGGCGCGATCTTGAGCGCATGGGCCAGCGCATGGCTGGACTCGAGCGCCGGGATGATGCCCTCGCTGCGACACAGCCGATGGAAGGCGGCGAGCGCCTCGGCATCGGTGACGCCCACGTACTCGGCGCGGCCGATGTCCTTCAGATACGCGTGCTCCGGACCGACGCCCGGATAGTCCAGGCCGGCGGAGATCGAGTGGGTCTCGATGATCTGTCCCGCGTCGTCCTGCAGCAGATAGGTCCGGTTGCCGTGCAGCACGCCCGGCGAGCCCGCGCCCAGCGTTGCCGCGTGCTTGGGCGTGTCGACGCCCAGGCCGGCCGCCTCGACGCCGATCAGGCGCACGTCCGCATGCGGGATGTAGGGATAGAAGATGCCGATGGCGTTGCTGCCGCCGCCCACGCAGGCGATGACCGCGTCGGGCTGACGCCCGGTCATCTCGGGCATCTGGATCAGGCACTCGTCGCCGATGATGCGCTGGAAATCGCGCACCATCATCGGATACGGATGCGGGCCGGCCACGGTGCCGATGATGTAGAACGTGGACTCGATGTTCGTGACCCAGTCGCGCATCGCCTCGTTCAGCGCGTCCTTCAGGGTCTTGGAGCCCGACTCCACCGGCACGACCTTGGCGCCCAGCAGGTTCATCCGATAGACATTGGGCGACTGGCGCTTGACATCCTCGGCGCCCATGTAGACGACGCACTCCATGCCGTAGCGCGCGCAGATGGTGGCGGTGGCCACGCCGTGCTGACCGGCGCCGGTCTCGGCGATCACGCGCTTCTTGCCCATGCGCCGAGCGAGCAGCGCCTGGCCGATGGTGTTGTTGACCTTGTGCGCGCCGGTGTGGTTCAGGTCCTCGCGCTTGAGGAAGATCTGGGCGCCGCCCAGCTCCTCGCTCAGCCGGCGGGCGTGATAGATCGGGCTCGGGCGGCCGACGAAGTGGGCCAGCTCGTACTGGAACTCGCGGATGAACTCCGGGTCCTGGCTGTAGCGGGCGTAGGCCTCGTTCAGCTCGTCGAGCGCATGGATCAGGGTCTCGGCGACGAAGCGGCCGCCGTAGTAGCCGTGCGCGCTGGGCGTGGTCACGGGGCCGAAGCGGCCTTGCGCATCGGGCTGCGCATAGCCTTCGAGCGGTCCCGTGATGAACGGAATCGGGCTGGAAATGGTCTTGGACATGAGAGGGTCCTCGGTGTCGGAGGATGCCCGCGCGCTGATCGAAGGATCGGAAGGATCGAGACGATCAGACCGACTTCAGACGGTCGGCCTCGCGCACGGCATCGCAGAACTGGCGGATTTTGTCGGCGTCCTTGAGGCCCTTGGAGGCCTCGACGCCGGAGCTGACATCAACGGCCCAGGGCCGGACTCGCAGCACGCCATCGATCACGTTGGCTGCATCCAACCCACCAGACAAAACGACCGGAGAGGGAACGCTTGGAGGCAGCAGTGACCAATCAAACACCTTTCCGCCGCCGCCATAGCCCTCGACGAAAGCATCGAGCAGCACGGCTTGGGCGCGAGAGAAACGAGACGCGAAGTCTAGCAAATCGAAGCCCGGCGCCATGCGAGCCGCGCGCAGATACGGGCGCGCCCAGCGGTCGCAGTCCTCGGGCGTTTCGTCGCCGTGGAACTGCAGCGTCAGGTTGGGGATCGCGGCCAGCGCGGCTTCGATGTCCGCCGGCGTCGCATTGACGAAGAGACCCACCGGCGTCACGAACGGCGGCAGGCGCCGCGCCAGCTCGGCGGCGCGCTCGATGCTCACCGCGCGCGGGCTCTTCGGATAGAGGACCAGGCCGATCGCATCGGCGCCCGCCTGCACGGCAGCGTCGACGTCGGCTTCGCGGGTCAGACCGCAGATCTTGATTCGGGTACGGCTCATGGCGCTTGCGTCTCGTGGGCTCGGGTGTCGTTGGGGCTCGGTGTCGTTCGGCTCGGGCCGAGGCTCAGGGGAGCCAATCCATCGCGGCGGTGTGGCGCGGCAGATTCAGGTGGTCGTCATAGGTCGGACCGACGAAGTACAGCCCGTCCGGTGGGAAGGTCGGCGCCGCCGCGTCGCGCGAGCGCGCCGCCAGGACCTCATCCATCCATCCGGGAGGCTTCTGGCCGGCGCCCACGGCGATCAGACACCCCATGATGTTGCGGATCATGTGATGCAGGAAGGCCACGCCGTCGAACTCGAAGCGCCAGTAGGCGCCGCGCTTCTCGATCCGGATGTCGCGCAGGATCTTCACCGGCGAGGCGGCCTGGCATTCGGACGAGCGGAAGGAACTGAAGTCGTGCTCGCCCACCAGCCGCGCGGCCGCGTCGCGCATCGCGTCGCCATCGAGCGGACGGAAGGTCCAGCCCACGCCGCCGGCCTGGAGGGAGGGCCGCACGTTCGACTCCAGCAGCAAGAACCAGTAGCGGCGGCCACGCGCCCAGTTGCGCGCATGGAAGTCCTCGCCCGGGAAGGCGGCCCACTGGATGGCAATGTCGCGCGGCAGGTAGCGGTTGACGCCGCGCACCCAGGAGAACACCTCGCGCTCCACCGGCGAGTCGAAATGGACCACCTGGTTGAGCCCGTGCACGCCGGTGTCGGTGCGGCCGGCGCAGATGGTGCGGATCGGCTGCGCGACGAACTGGGCCAGCGCGGCTTCCAGCTCGTCCTGCACGGTGCCGCCGCCGGGCTGGCTTTGCCAGCCCTTGTAGGCCTCGCCGCGGTAACTCACGCCCAGCGCCACGCGCATCCCAGCTCTCCGGAATCAGATGAGAGCGGCTGCGCGAAAGCGGCCGCCCAAAAGAAAAGGCGCCCGGCCAGGCCGAGCGCCTTGTCGTGAACAGCGCGCAGTTTAGCGAAGCTGGTCCAGCATTTGCTGGGCGCGGTCCTTGAGCGGCCCCGAGGACTTGCCCACCAGCTCCTGCAGCACGTCGCGGGCGCCTTCGGTGTCGCCGATCTGGCGGAACTCTTCGGCCAGCTCCAGCTGACGCTGCAGCGCCTCGTCGTCGTTCGGGTCGATGCTGTCCAGATCCACGCCCAGGTCGTCCAGGCTCATGGTGTCGGACACCGAGACCGGCGTCTGCGTGGGCGCATCCAGATCGGGCAACTCGACCGAATCGATGTCCTCGACGTCCTGCACCTTGCCGATGGTGCGTTCGTCATGGCCGGCGGTCGGCGAGACCGACGGCAGATCCAGGTCGATGCTCGACAGGTCGAAGTCCAGCGAGGCCGCGTCCTGCGCGGCGGCGGGCGCCGGGGCCGGCGTGCTGCCGCCCAGGTCGTCAAGATCGCCGAGGTCGAACTCGAGCTCGTGGGCGCTCGCGGTGGTCGGCGCATGCGAAGGCACGCCGGCCGGGCCGCTCAGGTCCAGGTCCATGTCCATCGGCGCCTGCGTGGCCGAGCTCGGCAGCGCCTGCGTCGCGGCCATCGCCGAGGCCGAGGCCGGCGGCGAGCCCAGGTCCAGATCCAGGTCCAGGTCCATCAGGCTGGACGGGCCGCTGTCGCGCGCACCGACGACCGCCGCGGCAGCCCCCGCCGTCGCCGCAGCACGGGCCACCGCGCCACCGCCAGGGTGCGTCATGCCGGCCGCGGGCAGCGTGCTGGCATTCATCGGCTCGGGGCGCTCGTCGTCGTTATCGAAGATCACCGGCGCGCCGCCCGGCTGGTACAGCGGGTTCTCCGGATCCGCCTGGCGGCCGAGCTCCTGAACCTTGGCCCAGTCCTCGCCCTGCCCTTGCGTCTCGGCGTACAGCTGCACCGCCAGCTGCTCGAAGCCCTTGATGTCGCGGCGCTTGCCGTAGACCTCGAGCAGCTTCAGCCGGATGGCCAGGCGATCGGGGTTGGCGCGCAGCGCTTCCTTCAGGATTTCTTCGGCCTGCAGGTCGCGGCCGTAGGCCAGATAGACGTCGGCTTCGGCGACCGGATCGACGTCGCCGATCGCATCGAGCTGGCTCAGCGAGTAGCTCATCGACGACTGGCCGGTGGTCGACGCGTCGCGCGTGTCCACTCGCTGGCCGCCGCTGTGGCCGAAGAAGGAATCCGGCGCCAGACGGCTTTCGGCGAAGGCGGTCTCGGAGCGGGAGGCCGCATCGCGGCGAGCGCGCCAGCGGTTGTAGCCGACGCCGCCGACCAGCACCAGCAGCGCGGCGCCGAGCGCCGGCAGATAGTCGCCGAGCGAGTCCAGGAAGCTGGGCGCCTCGGGCTCGGGCTGCGGCGCGGGCAAGGCCTTGGGCACCGAGGCGGCGGCCGGACGCGACGCCGGCGCGGTAGCCACGGCGGCCGAGGCCGGCGCGGAAGCGGCAGGCGCCGGAGCGGCCGAGGCCGGCACGTTGGCGGCGACGGTCACCGGCGGCACGACCGGCGCGGGAGCCGACGCAGGCGTCGGAGCCGGAGCTGGTGCCGGGGTGTCAGGCTTGGCGGCGGCGGAGAGCTTCTTGAGCTCCTCGACGTTGCGAGTCAGCTCGGCGACGCGGGCGGCGGAGTCCTTCTTCTCGGTCTCCTTGGACACCTTGTTGGCGGCGTCGGCCGCGGCGCCTGGCTTGCTCAGCGTGAGCTTGTCGGGCGACGGCGCGGCGGCGGGCTTGCGGTCCTCGACCGCGGCCTGCACCGAGCCCTTGGCTTGGCGAGCGCTCTCCTGCGTCTTGAGCGCGGGCGCGGCCTCGGCCAGACGCTGGCGGTAGCCGCCGAAATCGCTGCTCTGCGCCTGGATGACGCGGCGCGCCTCGGTCGGCGTGATCGCCTGCACCGAGCCGCTGTCCGGCACCGCGAGGACGGCACCCGACTTCAGCCGGTTCATGTTCTGGTTGATGAAGGCGTCCGGGTTGCTGCGGTACAGGCCGACCAGCATCTGGTCCAGCGACACGCCCGAGGGCTGTGTCCGCGAGGCGATGCGCGACAGCGTGTCGCCAGGCTTGACGGTGTATTCGGAGGCCGCGTTGGCGGCTGCCGGAGCAGGCGCGGGAGCCGGGGCCGGCGCGGCCGGACGCGGACGCGCCGTCACCGCCGGGGCGGGCGGCTGGGCAACCGGCGCGGCGGGGGCACGGCTGGCGGAATCGGAGGCGGCCGGCGGCGTGGCGCGCGCGGTCGGCGCGGAGGCCACGGGGGGCGCCACCGGGGACGACATCGGGGCCGGCGCGGGCGCGGCGGAGGAGATCACCGGCGAGGTGGTCGACTCAGTCGCGCGGGCGACGGTGGGATTGCTCGGGGGATCGAAGAGCAGCGTGAACTCGCGGGTCAAGCGGCCGCTGGACCAGCTCAACTCCAGGATCACGTCGACGAAGGGTTCCTGGACCGCGCGGTCGCTGCTCAGACGCAGGTACGGACGGCCATCGGCGCGGCGCGCCAGCTGCACCTGCGCGCTGGACAGCACGGCGTTGTAGTCCAGGCCGGACGCTCGGTAGGACTCGGGCGGCGCCACGCGCAGCTTCAGGGAGCCGGCCTCTTCGGGGCTCAGGCTGCTGACGTCGATCTCGGCCCGCAGGGTTTCGCCCAGCGCCGACTGCACCGTCAGCTTGCCCAGCCCCAAGCCCCAGGCCGAGCCCGCGGCCAATCCCAACGCGGTGACGGCCGCCACCTGGCTTAGCGCAAATCGCGCATATGCGCTTGCATGTTTTTTCAAGGCGTCCCCCAAAGCGACAAAGCGGCCTCGACTTCAAGACCGCCCTCATGACCTATTGTTGTTGTGCGACTCCGGCGCCTGCCGCGGCCCTCGCTCGTTCCCGCGCAGAAAATCACAACGGGGGCAAGCATATACGCTCTGTTGCTGAGGTAGCTCCTGAATAACATCGATGGGCCAGCTTGGATTCACAGCTAGTTACCGGCGTGTCGCTAGCAGGCAACGAGATTCGCGTTGCTCGCAATCCCTAATGCGAAGTTGAAACGAAGCTCGAACGAGCGCCAAACCAGTGCCCAACCAGCGCCAAACAGGGGGTTTGCGGAATCCCCAAATCCAAATGGGAAAAGGGCGATGACCCGAAAGCCACCGCCCCTTTTCTGATTCATCCGCCGCGTGGCGGCTCTTGATTTCAGCGATCCAGCAGGATGCGCAGCATGCGGCGCAGCGGCTCGGCCGCGCCCCACAGCAGCTGGTCGCCGATGGTGAAGGCGCCGACGTACTCGGGGCCCATCGCCAGCTTGCGGATGCGGCCGACCGGGATCTGCATCGTGCCGGTCACGGCGACCGGCGTCAGGTCCTTGATCGTCGCTTCGCGGGTGTTGGGGACGACCTTCACCCACTCGTTGTCGGCAGCGATCATGGCTTCGATCTCGTCCAGCGGGACGTCCTTCTTGAGCTTGAAGGTCAGCGCCTGCGAGTGGCAGCGCATCGCGCCCACGCGCACGCAGAAGCCGTCGACCGGGATCGCCGAGGTGCCGGCGAAGCCTTCGCCCAGACCCAGGATCTTGTTGGTCTCGGCCATGCCCTTCCACTCTTCCTTGGATTGGCCGTTGCCCAGGTCCTTGTCGATCCAGGGGATCAGCGAGCCGCCCAGCGGGACGCCGAAGTTGGCGACCTCGTCACCCGACAGCGCGCGCTGCTTGGCGATGACCTTGCGGTCGATCTCGAGGATGGCGCTCTTGGGGTCGTCCAGCAGCGAGCGCACTTCCGCGTTCAGCGTGCCGTACTGGGTCAACAGCTCGCGCATGTGCTGCGCACCGCCGCCCGACGCGGCTTGATAGGTCTGGGTGGACATCCACTCGACCAGACCGGCCTTGTACAGCGCGCCCACGCCCATCAGCATGCAGCTGACGGTGCAGTTGCCGCCGATCCAGTCCTTGCCGCCGTGCGAGAGCGCGTTCTTGATCACCGGCATGTTGACCGGATCCAGCACGATCACGGCGTTGTCGGCCATGCGCAGCGAGGACGCCGCATCGATCCAATGGCCGTTCCAGCCCGCGGCGCGGAGCTTGGGATAGACCTCGGTCGTGTAATCGCCGCCTTGGCAGGTGATGATGATTTCGCAGCGCTTGAGCTGCTCGATGTCGTAGCCGCTCTGCAGCTTCGTTTCGTTCCTGGCGAACGTCGGGGCGGCGCCGCCGGCGTTCGAGGTGCTGAAGAACAGCGGCTCGATCAGATCGAAATCGCGCTCCTGGGCCATGCGGTCCATCAGCACCGAGCCGACCATCCCGCGCCAACCCACCAAACCAACCAATGTCGTCATTTGCGTTCCTTGAATAGGCCCGGCACTGCTGGCCGGGCATCGCCCTAAACACCGTCACAAACCCTGGGGAGCCTGCCCGGCTCGCTTCGCCGGGTTTGTGAGTTGGGGCGAGACGAACCGGAGCGGACTAGCTCTTGATGGTTTTGGTCGTGGTAATGGTCTGCGACGCGGTCGTGGTCGTGCCTTTGCCAGCGGCAATGGCGGCGACGACGGCATCACCCATCTCGCGGGTGCTCACCTTCTGGGTGCCCTCGCTCCAGATGTCCGCGGTACGCAGACCCTGGGCCAGCACGGATTGAACCGCCGACTCGATACGAGCGGCGGCTTCGGGCTGGTTGAGGGAGAACTTGAGCATCATGGCAGCGGACAGGATTGTAGCCAGCGGATTGGCGATTCCCTTGCCCGCGATGTCCGGCGCGCTGCCGTGGCTGGGCTCATACAGGCCCTTGTTGTTCTTGTCCAACGAGGCGCTGGGCAGCATGCCGATGGAGCCGGTCAGCATCGCGGCCTCGTCCGACAGGATGTCGCCGAACATGTTGCCGGTGACGACCACGTCGAATTTCTTGGGCGCCTTGACCAGCTGCATCGCCGCGTTGTCGACGTACATGTGCTCCAGCTCGACGTCCGGATATTCCTTGTGGACCTCGGTGACCACGTCCTTCCAGAACTGGAAGGTCTCCAGCACATTGGCCTTGTCGACGCTGGTGACCTTCCTGCCCCGCTTGCGCGCGGCCTGGAAGGCCACGTGGGCGATGCGCTCGATCTCGGGACGCGAGTAGCGCATCGTGTCGAAGGCCTCTTCGGCGCCCGGGAAGTGGCCGTCGACGGCGGTGCGGCGGCCGCGCGGCTGACCGAAGTAGATGTCGCCGGTGAGCTCGCGAATGATCAGGATGTCCAGGCCGGCGACCAGTTCGGGCTTGAGGCTGGAGGCGTGGGTCAGTTGCTCGTAGCAGATCGCGGGGCGGAAGTTCGCAAACAGGCCCAGCGCCTTGCGCAGGCCCAGGATGGCCTGCTCGGGTCGCAGCGCGCGCTCCAGCTTGTCGTACTTCCAGTCGCCGACGGCGCCGAACAGCACCGCATCGGCTTCCTGAGCCAGCTTCAGCGTGGCCTCGGGCAGCGGATGGCCGCTGGCCTCGTAGGCGGCGCCGCCGACGGACGCAAATTCCATTTCCAGCGGCAGGTCCAGCGCCTTCAGGACCTTGACGGCCTCCGCGACGATTTCGGTGCCGATGCCGTCACCCGGCAAGACTGCGATCTTCATGAGCTACCCCCGCGCGCTCAGCGCGTAATTCGATGATTGAGCCACGGCTTGGTGGCGATGCGTTCGGCCTCGTAGGCCTTGATCTTGTCGGCGTGACGCAGCGTCAGGCCGATGTCGTCGAAGCCGTTGAGCAGGCAGTATTTGCGGAAGGGCTGCACATCAAACGCAAGCTCCTCGCCGTCGGGCTTGACCACGACCTGGCGCTCCAGGTCCACCGTCAGCTGATAGCCGGGGAAGGCGAAGACCTCGTCGAACAGCCGGGCGACCTGGCGCTCCGGCAGCACGATGGGCAGCACGCCGTTCTTGAAGGTGTTGTTGAAGAAGATGTCGGCGAAGCTGGGCGCGATCAGCACGCGGAAGCCGTACTGCTGCAGCGCCCAGGGCGCGTGCTCGCGGCTGGAGCCGCAACCGAAGTTGCTGCGCGCGATCAGGATGGAGGCGCCTTGGTAGCGCGGCTGGTTCAGCACGAAGTCCGGGTTGGGCTTGCGGCTGGCCGGATCCTGGCCGGGCTCGCCATGGTCGAGATAGCGCCACTCGTCGAAGAGATTCGGGCCGAAGCCGCTGCGCTTGATCGACTTGAGGAATTGCTTGGGAATGATCGCGTCGGTGTCGACGTTGTCGCGATCCATCGGGGCCACCAGGCCCTTGTGCACGGTGAACTTGTCCATGTCTTGCTCCTGCGTGCGCGCGCTCAGGCGATGCGGCGGACGTCGACGAAGTGGCCTTCCATCGCGGCGGCCGCGGCCATCGCCGGGCTGACCAGATGGGTGCGGCCGCCGGCGCCCTGCCGGCCTTCGAAATTGCGGTTGCTGGTCGAGGCGCAGCGCTCGCCCGGTTCCAGCCGGTCGGCGTTCATCGCCAGGCACATCGAGCAGCCCGGCTCGCGCCATTCGAAGCCGGCGGCCTTGAAGATCTGATCCAGGCCCTCGGCCTCGGCCTGCGCCTTCACCAGGCCGGAGCCCGGCACCACCATCGCCAGCTTGACGTTGCTGGCGATGCGTCCGCCCACGCGCTTGACCACCGCGGCGGCCTCGCGCATGTCCTCGATGCGACTGTTGGTGCAGCTGCCGATGAAGACCTTGTCGATGCGGATGTCGTCGATCGCCTTGTTGGGCTCCAGCGCCATGTAGGTCAGCGCGCGCTCGATGGCGCCGCGCTTGACGGCGTCCTTCTCCTTGTCGGGATCGGGCACGCGATCCTCGATGGACAGGACCATCTCGGGCGAGGTACCCCAGGTCACCTGCGGACGGATCTGCGCGGCATCCAGCTCGACCACGGTGTCGAACTTGGCGCCGGCGTCCGAGTGCAGCGTACGCCAGTACTCGACGGCCTGGTCCCATTCGACGCCGGTCGGCGTGAACGGCCGACCCTTCACATAGGCCAAGGTCGTGTCGTCGACGGCGATCAGCCCGGCGCGGGCGCCCGCCTCGATGGCCATGTTGCAGACCGTCATGCGGCCTTCCATCGACAGCGCGCGGATCGCGGCGCCGGCGAACTCGATGGTGTAGCCGGTGCCGCCGGCCGTGCCGATGCGGCCGATGATGGCCAGCACGATGTCCTTGGCGCCGACGCCGGGAGCGCAGCGCCCCTCGACCTTGACCAGCATGTTCTTGGCCTTTTTGGCCAGCAGCGTCTGGGTGGCCAGCACGTGCTCGACCTCAGAGGTGCCGATGCCGTGAGCCAGCGCGCCGAAAGCGCCGTGGGTGGAGGTGTGGCTGTCGCCGCAGACCACGGTCATGCCGGGCAGCGTGGCGCCCTGTTCCGGGCCGATCACATGGACGATGCCCTGGCGCAGGTCGTTCATCTTGAACTGCGTGATGCCGAAACGATCGCAGTTCTTGTCCAGGGTCTCGACCTGCAGGCGCGACACCGGATCGGCGATGCCCTGGCTGCGATCCGTCGTCGGGACGTTGTGGTCGCTGACGGCCAGGTTGGCGGACAGGCGCCAGACCTTGCGGCCGGCCAGGTCCAGGCCCTCGAAGGCCTGCGGGCTGGTGACCTCGTGCACCAGGTGGCGGTCGATGTAGAGGACGGCCGTGCCGTCTTCCTCGGTGTGCACCACGTGCTCGTCCCAGAGCTTGTCGTAGAGCGTGCGGGGCGCGTGGGGCGCTGCGGTGTGGGCGATGTTGGCGGTCATGGGATGGCTCTCCATCACTTCAAAACGGGACGGCTCACTTCGAGCCGCCCTTCGGATCAATCCTGGCCGCGGGCTTGGCGTCGGCCTTCAGGCCCGCTTGCTGGGCCTGCTGCTCCTTGGCGGCGGGGCACAGCGCATCGACGAAGCGCTGGACCACGGTGGGCAGACGTTCCTGGCGCGCCACGCCCAGCACGTAATCGCGCTGGGCCCAGGCTTCGTCCAGAGCCAGGCGATGCACGTCGAAGACCTGGGCGAAGCGGCGCGCCGGCGCGTCGGGCAGCACGGCGACGCCCATGCCGGCCTCGACCAGCTGCGCGATCGCGTCGAAGCCGCGCACCTGCAGGCGCGCCTTGAGCGTGCGACCGCGGGCCATGGCCTCTTGCATCATGAGCTCTTGCGCCGCGGCGCCGCCGTGCAGGCCAACCAGGTCGTGCTCCAGCAGGTCGTCGAAGCTGACCGAGGTCCGCCCCACGAGTTCATGTTTGGCCGGGACCAGCACGGCCAGCCGGCCGGTGCGGTAGGACCAGGTCTGCAGCCGGTTGTCCAGCAGCGGGGTGGTGAACACGCCGACATCGGCACGGCCTTCCGCCACGGCGGCCTGAACCTCGGCCGAGGTCTGGTCCTCGAGGCTGATGCGGATCTGCGGATGGGCTTGCGAGAACGCCGCCAGATCGGGCGGCAGCGCTTCGGCGATCGCGCCGGCGTTGGCGGCGATGCGCAGATGGCCCTTGATACCGCGAGCGAACTCGACGACCTCGCTCTCCAGCGCATGCAGCGAGGCATGCAGCGAACGGATGTGACGCACCAGCGCGCGGCAGGCCTCCGTCGGCTCGACGCCACGGGCGCGGCGCTCGAAGAGCTGCACGCCCAGGCGAGTCTCCAGATCCGATATCCGCTTGCTCGCGGCGGCCAGCGCAAGGTGCTCCCGCTCGGCACCGCGAGTGATGGATCGGGTCTGTTCGATCGCAAGCACGAGATTCAGGGTGGTGAGGTCGAGGCGCATGGCGTGGCGGCGGCTGGGTTGAACTTTAGCCTTCGCCCAAAAAGCGAGACTATGAGCGTTCATGATAACCACTTCGCCGCTCACGAAGTCTTGAGATTTTCATCGAACGTGGGGTGATGGCACGCCGCGCTTTGCTCGCCCTGCAGGTTGAGGCTGGTTCCCCACCGAAATCCCACCTGCCTGAGCCAGTGCCCGCTGCGGTCGAACTTCGAAGAATCGCGGCTTCCCTTTGACCCCTTCTCAGGAGAAGCCATGACCCTCACGTTCTTACGAACCGCTGCTGCCGCCGCCGCCGTCGGCGCCACCGTGCTGAGCGCCGCGCCCGCGCAGGCGCACGGTGCCCCGGAGTACCCCATCGGCCGCGTCTTCAACTGCTACAAGAATCCGGCGCTGCCGGCCTGCAAGGCGGCCATCGCCGTCGGCGGCGAGCAGGCGATCTACGACTGGAACGGCGTCAACCAGGGCGCCGCGGCCGGCAATCACCAGGCGGTGGTCCCCGACCTGAAACTGTGCGCCGGCGGCCAGGAGAAGTACAAGGGTTTCGACCTGGCCCGCGCGGACTGGGCGGCGACGCCCTACTCCCCGGGCGCGGACGGCAAGTACGAGTTCCGCTACAACGCCAGCGCGCCGCATCGCACCCTGAACTGGAAGTTCTTCCTCACGCGTGATGGTTTCGACGCCTCGACGCGCGCGCTGAAGTGGTCCGACCTGGATCTGGTCGCCGAACTCGGGCCCCACCAGATGACCACCGTCGACAAGACCTACTTCATGAAGCTGAGCCTGCCCAAACGGACCGGCAAGCATGTGCTGTATTCGGTCTGGCAGCGCTCGGACAGCGGCGAGGCCTTCTATGGCTGCTCCGATGTCGACTTCGGCGGCAGCGGCGTGACGCCGCCGGCGATTCCCTCGTCGCTCAAGCAGATCGGTCAGGTGTCGGCGGCGCAGGACCTGCCGGCGCAGAGCAAGATCACGCTGCGCGTGTTCGACAAGACCGGCGCCGACCTGGAGAAGATCGGTATCACGCTGAGCGCCGCAGCCCCCAAGGCCGGCTGGCTGGCGCAGATCGCGACGCAGGCCAACGCCAGTTCCGCCTACCTGAAGGTCGGCGCCCTGCAAGGCGGCACGGTGGTGATCCCGAGCGGCGCTGCGGTCATGGACGTCTACGCGATGCAAGCCAACTCGGGCGTGAGCTTCGCCATGGACACCCAGCTGCCCGGCACCACCCCGATGCCGCCCGTCACGCCAAGCCCGGCGCCGTCGGACGCCTGGACCGAAGGCGCGAGCTATCGCGTGGGCCAGATCGTCAGCCATCAGGGCCGCCAGTACCGCTGCCTGCAGGCGCACACCGCCTGGAAGGGCGCCGGCTGGACGCCCAGCGCGGCGGGTTCCGTGAACGTGCTGTGGCTGCCGCTGTGAGGCGATGACTTCATCCTCTGGCCCGTGAACCCACGCGCCAGGGGCCGCACGGCCGCTGTTCCCGCCTCCGCCCTTCTATTCAGAGCCGTCCCGGGAGGACGGCTCTTTCGTTTCCGGGGCTCACGCCTGGCGATCCGACTGTCCCGACCCGCGTCGACGCCCAGCGCTGCGACAACCGTTACCGCTTCCCGTCTTGCATTGGTCTGCTTGAGGTTCTATGGTGGTCCTGCTTTGGTGTTGTGTCGGGCCACGCATCAGGGCGCATCTCAACCACATATCCTTCAAGGAGACCTTGATGCATTCCCCTGCCCGACTCGGCGGCGCGCTGGCGCTGACCTCGTTCGTGACCGCCTTCCTGGCGGCGCTGGCCCCGCGCACCGCCCTCGCCCACGGCGCGCCGGAGTTCCCGATCTCGCGCCAGTACAACTGCTTCAAGAACCCGTCGCTGCCCGCTTGTCAGGCCGCGATCGCCTACGGCGGCGAGCAGGCGATCTACGACTGGAACGGCGTCAACCAGGCCAATGCCAACGGCAACCACCAGGCGGCGGCGCCGGATCTGAAGATCTGCGCCGGCGGGCAGGAGAAGTTCAAGGGCTTCGATCTGGCGCGTTCAGACTGGCCGGCGACGGCCTGGTCGCCGGGCACCGACGGCAAGTACGAGTACCGCTACAACGCCACCGCGCCGCACCGCTCGCTGAACTGGAAGTTCTATCTGACGAAGGACGGCTGGAACCCGGCGGTCTCGCCGCTGCGCTGGTCGGACCTGGAGCAGGTCGCGGAGCTGGGCCCGGATCAGATCGTGACCTCGGGCAAGACGATCTACACGATGAAGCTCAGCCTGCCCAAACGCAGCGGCAAGCACGTGATCTTCTCGGCCTGGCAGCGCTCGGACAGCACCGAGGCCTTCTATGCCTGCTCGGACGTGGACTTCGGCGGCGTTTCCACGCCGCCGGGGACGCCCTCGGGGCTGAAGCAGATTGGGCAGGTCTCGGCGGCGCAGGACTTGCCGACGGGCAGCCAGATCAAGCTGCGCGTGTTCAACGGCGCCGGAAACGATCTGGAGACCATCTCCCTCACGCTGAGCGCGGCGGCCAACAAGGCGGCGTGGCTGAGCCAGCTCGCGACGCGGGTGAATCAGACCTCGGCCTACGTGAAGGTGGGCAGCCTGCAGGGCGGCGCGGTGGTCGTACCCAGCGGCGTCACGGTGATGGACGTCTATCTGCAGAACGCCAACTCGGGCGCGAGCTACGCGATGGACGTGATCCTGCCCAGCACGCCGCCGACGAATCCCGGCACCACGACCTGGGTCGAGGGCGCGAGCTACACCGCAGGTCAGGTCGTGAGCTACCAGGGCAAGCAGTACCGCTGCCTGCAGGCGCATACGGCCTACGTCGGCGCGGGCTGGACGCCGGCGACATCGCCGACCTTGTGGCAGGCGGTGTGAAGCTCGCTTCAATGAGTGCCTGAGCGGTCGCCGAGGGCCTCGCGCCCTCGGCAGAGGTCTCAGCCGTCGATGCCCAGCATCGCCTTCCCCACCGCCTCCGCGACCTCGATCCCGTCGACGCCGGCCGACATGATCCCGCCGGCGTAACCCGCGCCCTCGCCCGCCGGATACAGGCCGCGGACGTTCAGGCTTTGATAGTCCTTGCCGCGCGTGATGCGCAGCGGCGAGGACGTCCGCGTCTCCACGCCCGTCAGCACCGCGTCGTTCATCGAGAAGCCGCGGATCTGGCGCTCGAACGCGGGCAGCGCCTCGCGGATCGCGTCCAGCGCGTAGTCCGGCAGGCTGCCGAAGCCCTTCTGCTGCAAGTCGGTCATGGTCACGCCCGGCTTGTAGCTGGGCTCCACCGAGCCCAGCGCCGTGCTGCGCTGACGCTTGATGAAGTCGCCGACCAGCGCGGCCGGCGCCAGGTAGTTGCCCTCGCCCAGCTCGTAGGCGCGCGACTCCCAGAAGCGCTGGAACGCGAAGCCGTCCAGCGGATTCACAGGACTGCCGTCGGTCTTGCCGTCCTGGCGATAGTCCTCGGGCGAGATCCCCACCACGATGCCCGCATTCGCGTTGCGCTCGTTGCGGGAGTACTGGCTCATCCCGTTGGTCACCACCCGGTGGGGCTCCGAGGTCGCCGCCACCACCGTGCCGCCCGGGCACATGCAGAAGCTGTACACCGAGCGCCCGTTCTTGGCGTGATGAACCAGCTTGTAGTCCGCCGCGCCCAGCAGCTCATGGCCGGCGTTGGGGCCGAAGCGGGCCTTGTCGATGATGGACTGCGGATGCTCGATGCGGTAGCCGATCGAGAAGGGTTTGGCCTCCATGTAGACGCCGCGCCCATGCAGCATCGTGAAGGTGTCGCGGGCGCTGTGGCCCAGCGCAACCACCACATGGTCCGTGCGCAGCTGCTCGCCCGACTCGAGCTGCACGCCGCGCACGTGACGGTGACCGTCGGCGTCCGGCTCCATCAAGAGATCGGTGACCTTCTGCTGGAAGCGGATCTCCCCGCCCAGCCGCTCGATCTCGGCGCGGATCTTGATCACCATGCTCACCAGGCGGAAGGTCCCGATGTGCGGCTTGCTGACGTAGAGGATTTCTTCGGGCGCCCCGGCCTTCACGAACTCGGTCAGCACCTTGCGTGTCAGAAAGCGCGGATCGGAGATCTGGCTGTAGAGCTTGCCGTCCGAGAACGTGCCCGCCCCGCCCTCGCCGAACTGCACGTTCGACTCGGGGTCCAGCACGCTCTCGCGCCACAGGCCCCAGGTGTCCTTGGTCCGCTCCCGGACCTGTTTGCCGCGCTCCAGCACGATGGGCCGCAGCCCCATCTGCGCCAGGATCAGCGCCGCGAAGATGCCGCAGGGGCCGAAGCCGATCACCACCGGCCGCGGACGCTCGCCGGCGTAGAAGTCGGCCGGCGCATGGCCGACGAAGCGGTAGCGCGTGTCGGGCGAGGGCTTCACGTGCGTGTCGCCCGCCAGGCGCGCCAGCAGCGCGGCCTCGTCGGCCGCGTCGCCGATGTCGCAATCGACGCTGTAGATCAGCACCATCGCCGTCTTCTTGCGCGCGTCGTAGCTGCGCTTGAAGACGGTGAAGGACTTGAGCCCCGCCTGATCCAGACCCAGCCGGGTCAGGATGGCGGCACGCAGCGCCTCCTCGGGATGATCGAGCGGGAGGCGGAGTTCGTTGATGCGGATCATGGCGATTGATCGAGCAGCGTCATTGCGGACATTGAAAACAAAACAGGCCCCGCCTGTCGGCATGGGCCTGTCGTGGACATCGTCGGGGTCTTGCTCCCCGCGATCTCAACCCGAGTGCGGACGCTTGCCCGGGTTCTTCTTCGAGCGGGTGTGCGAGCCGCGCTCCAGGCTGCTCTTCTGACCGCGGTGCGAGGTCACGGTCACGCCCTTGGGGGCGGCGGGACGGGGGGAAGCACGACGGTCGGCTTCGGTGACGATCTTGTTGCCCATGTTGGCTCCGGAATGAATGAACTGAGTTCTGAGTTAACACCAACCCGAAGTCACAGACTCGGCGGCGGCAGGAACGCGTCCTGCGGGGCCGACCTTGAGCAGCGTCGGAAAAGCGGTGAAGGCGGGAGTTTACACGCACCGCGCGCTCCCATCCGCTCACGGGCCCGCGACAGTGCACGCCCGCCTGCCGCCACCTTCCCACCCGCTCGTCCCGCCTGACCACCGCGACCGGCGGTGGCGCGATGCGCGGGCGTCTCGGGCGTCTCGATCGCGCGGAATATCGAATATTCAGGGCCATGACAAATACCTGCCCCATAACCCCGGGACGGCATTTCCAGCGAGCCTCGCAAACCCCGGGAATATGTCACGACCGACACCCGACGACACGTCCGGCGGCCGTGAAAAACGCCCGGGCGGGCGAGTCGCGTAACGGCGCTTACATCGCGTTTCATGCGCTCCGCGCACGAGGCGAACAGCGCCTCGGCGTGGGCGTCCCGGCGGACCTCGGGAGCGCAGCCGCTCAGGTCCGTCGCCGCCAACGCCGATAAACAGGGCGATCCTGCCCACCGTACAGCACACGCCTTTGGTCTCCCGCTTTGAAGAAGCAAGCCTCTCGGTCGCCGCGAATGATTGCCCAGGCAGACATTTCGACCCCCTCATTCCGGGACTTACGGGCGATCTGTAACCGTGAACTGAGGCCGACTCCCGGCCCTTTTGTGTGCTTCAGGTGAAGGGGAGCCCCCCTACCATTTCTGGGCTAGCTCAAGTTTGCATTTCTGGGTCCGAAAACCCGTGTGACGGCAACCGAAAGGTCGGGTGCCTTTCGAACCGAGCTGATCAATACCACGCGCCTATGGCGCACCGCCCATAGGCCCACGGAGTTCCAAGATGGCATCGCTGATTACCAACCTGACGACCGACCAGATCGCCGCCCTCACGTCGACGACCCTGGCGCGCCTGACCAGCGAAGACTGGGCAGCGTTCACCACCGACCAGTTCCAGGCCCTCACGACGGCGCAGTTCGCGACGCTGGGCACGAAGTCCGTGTCGTTCTTCACGACGGCCAACATCGCCGCGATCGAGTCCGACGACCTGCGCGTGCTGACCACCGCCGCCGTCCAGGCCATGACCTCGGCGCAGCTCAACGCGCTGGGCTCCGACCAGTTCGGCGCGCTGACGACCAAGCAGGTCGCCGGCCTCACCACCCAGCAGGTCCGCAACCTGGAGTCGGACGACCTGAACGCCCTGTCCTCCGACCAGGTCCGGTCGCTGAGCACCCAGCAGGTCGCCGCCATCAGCACCAGCCTGATGAGCACCTTGACCTCCGATGATCTGCAGGCTCTGAAGACCGACCAGATCAAGGCCCTGAGCTCCCAGCAAGTCGCCGCCCTCGCCACCGAGGGCGTCGCCGCTTTGCAGACCCAGCAAGCCGCCGCGCTGACCAGCACCCAGGCCGGCGCGCTGAACTCCAGCCAGGCCGCCGCGCTGAGCTCCGACGCGGTCCACGCGCTGAGCACCGCCGCCGTGCGCGCGCTGGGCACCGACCAGATCGCCGCCCTGAATTCCGACCAGGTCGCCGCCTTCACCACCGCGCAGATCAACGCGCTGACCACGGCCCAGATCCGCCAACTGGCCAGCGACGAGCTGGCCGCCCTGGGCACCGACCAGGTTCGCGCCTTCACCACCGCCCAGATCGCCGCGCTGACCACCGACCAGCTCGGCGGCGTCGGCAGCGCCGACGTGCAAGCCCTGACGACCGCCCAGGTCGGCGCGCTGAGCTCGGCCCAGATCGGTGTGCTGAGCACCGACTCCATCGCCGCGCTGACCACCCAGCAAGCCGCCGCGCTGAGCTCCAAGCAGGTCGCCGGCCTCACGACCGACCAGATCGCCGCCCTGGAATCGGGCGACGTCAAGGCGCTGAGCACCGCCGCCCTGCGCGCCCTGACCACCGACCAGTTCCAGGCCCTGAATTCCGATCAGGTCGCCGCGATGGGCTCGCAGCAGATCGCCGCGCTGTCGACCGGCCAGGTCGCCGTGCTGGCCACCGACGAGCTGAACGCCCTGGGCTCGGCCCAGATCCGCGCCCTGGGCACCGCCCAGATCGCCGCGCTGTCGACCGCCCAGGTCAACGGCATGGAAACCGACGACGTGCAGGCCATGACGACCGCCCAGGTGGCCGCGCTGAGTTCGGCGCAAGTCGCCGCGCTGTCCACCGACGCCATCGTGGCGCTGGGCTCCCAGCAGGTCGCCGCCCTGTCGACCAAGCAGCTGGTCGGTCTGAGCACCGACCAGGTCCACGCCATCGAGTCGGGTGACCTGCGCGCCATGTCCACCGCCGCGATCCGCTCGCTGACCACCGACCAGTTCGATGCGCTGAGCTCCGACCAGGTCGGCGCCCTGACCACCGGCCAGATCGCCGCGCTGACCACCGGCCAAGTCGCCGCCATGTCGAGCGACGACCTGAATGCGCTGGGCTCGGCCCAGATCCGCGCCCTGGGCACCGCCCAAGTCGCCGCGCTGACGACCACGCAGGTCGCCAACATGGAAAGCGCCGACGTCCAGGCGCTGAGCACCGCGCAGGTCCAGGCGCTGAGCTCCGCCCAGCTTGGCGCGCTGAGCACCGAAAACATCGCCGCGCTGACCAGCGCCCAAGTCGCGGGCCTGTCGACCAAGCAGATCGCCGGCCTGACCACCGACCAGATGCAAGCCCTGGAGACCGGCGACCTGCGCGCCCTGTCCACGGCCGCCATCCGCTCGCTGACCACCGACCAGTTCGACGCCCTGGGCTCGGACCAGGTCGCCGCCCTGTCGACCCAGCAGGTCGCCGCGCTGACCACCGGCCAAGTCGCCGCCATGGCCAGCGACGACCTGAACGCGCTGGGCTCGGCCCAGATCCGCGCGCTGGGCACGGCGCAAGTCGCCGCGCTGACCACCGACCAGGTCCACAACATGGAAAGCGCCGACGTGCAGGCGCTGACCACCGGCCAGGTCGCCGCGCTGAGTTCGGCCCAGATGGGCGCCCTGTCCACCGACAACATCGTCGCGTTGACCTCGCAGCAGGTCGCCACGCTGACGACCAAGCAGCTGGCCGGCCTGACCACCGACCAGGTCGCCGCCATTGAATCGGGTGACCTGCGCGCCCTGTCGACCGCCGCGATCCGCTCACTGACCACCGACCAGTTCGACGCCCTGGGTTCCGCCCAGGTCGCCGCGCTGACCACCGGCCAGGTCGCCGCCCTGACCACGGGTCAGGTGGCCGCCATGTCCAGCGATGACCTGAACGCGCTGGGCTCGGCCCAGATCCGCGCGCTGGGCACCGCCCAGATCGCCGCGCTGACGACCTCGCAGATCGCCAACATGGAGAGCGACGACGTGCAGGCGCTCACCACGGCGCAGATCGCCGCGATGAGCTCCGACCAGATCGGCGCTCTGTCCACCGGCAGCATCGTGGCCCTGACTTCCACGCAGGTCGGCGCGCTGTCCAGCAAGCAGGCCGCGGGCCTGAGCACCGACCAGATGGGCGCCATCGAGACCGGCGACCTCAAGGCCCTGAACACCGCCGCGCTGCGCTCGCTGACCAGCGACCAGCTGAACGCCCTGGACAGCAACCAGGTCGGCGCGCTGACGACCGCGCAAGTCGCCGCCCTGAGCACCGGCCAGGTGAGCAACCTGTCCAGCGACGACCTGAACGCGCTGACCAGCGGCCAGATCAAGGCGCTGTCGACCCAGCAGGTCGCATCGCTGACGACCGGCCAGGTCTCGACGATGGAATCCGCCGACGTGCAGGCGATGACCACCGCCCAGATCGCCGCGCTGAGCTCCGCGCAAGTCGGCGCCCTGTCGACCGAGAACATCGCCGCGCTGAGCTCGCAGCAGGTCGCCCCGCTGTCGACCAAGCAGGTCGGCGGCCTGACCACCGACCAGGTCGGCGCCATCGAGACCGTCGACGTCAAGGCCCTGAGCACCGCCGCGCTGCGCGCGCTGACCACCGACCAGGTGGCCGCCCTGACCTCCGACCAGGTCGCCGCGCTGACCACCGCGCAAGTCGCCGCGCTGGGCACCGCCCAGATCCAGGCGCTGTCCAGCGACGACCTGAACGCGCTGGGCTCGGCCCAGATCCGCGCCCTGGGCACCGCCCAGATCGCCGCGCTGACCACCGCGCAGATCGCCGGCATGGAAAGCAACGACGTCCAGGCGCTGACGACCCAGCAGGTCGTGGCGCTGGGCTCCGACCAGATCGCCGCGCTGGCCACCGGCAACATCGCCGCCCTGACCTCCACGCAGGTCGGCGCGCTGACGACCAAGCAGGTCGCCGGCCTGAGCACCGACCAGATGAGCGCGATGGAGACCGCGGACGTCCGCGCGCTCAACACCGCCGCGCTGCGCGCGCTGACCAGCGACCAGCTGGACGCGCTGGGCTCCGACCAGATCCAGGCGCTGACCACCGCGCAAGTCGCCTCGCTGACCACCGGTCAGGTCAGCAACCTGACCAGCGACGACCTGAACGCGCTGACCAGCGGTCAGATCAAGGCCCTGGGCACGCAGCAGGTCGCCGCGCTGACGACCGCGCAGCTCTCGACCATGCAGTCCGACGACGTGCAGGCGCTGACGACCCAGCAGGTCGCGGCGCTGGGCTCGGCGCAAGTCGGCGCGCTGTCGACCGACGCCATCGTCGCCCTGACCTCGACGCAGGTCGGCGCGCTGACGACCAAGCAGGTCGCCGGTCTGACCACCGACCAGATGGGCGCCATCGAGACCGGTGACCTCAAGGCCCTGTCCACCGCCGCGCTGCGCTCGCTGACCAGCGACCAGCTCAACGCGCTGGACAGCAACCAGGTCGCCGCGCTGTCGACCGTGCAGGTGGCGGCCCTGACCACCGGCCAGGTGAGCAGCCTGACCAGCGACGACCTGAACGCCCTGACCAGCGGCCAGATCAAGGCCCTGGGCACCGCCCAGATCGCCTCGCTGACCACCGGCCAGATCTCGACCATGCAGTCCGACGACGTGCAGGCGCTGACGACCGCCCAGGTCGCCGCGCTGAGCTCCGCCCAGCTGGGCGCGCTGAGCACCGACGCCATCGTCGCCCTGACCTCGCAGCAGGTCGCCGCGCTGAACAGCAAGCAGGTCGCCGGCCTGGGCACCGACCAGATCGCCGCCTTCGAGACGGGCGACCTGAAGGCCCTGGGCACCAACGCCCTGGCCTCGCTGACCTCGGCCCAGCTGGACGCGCTGAACTCCGACCAGGTCGCCGCGCTGACGACCCAGCAGGTCGCCGCGCTGACCACCGGTCAGATCAGCAACCTGTCCAGCGATGACCTGAACGCGCTGACCAGCGGCCAGATCAAGGCGCTGTCGACCAACCAGGTCGCCGCGCTGAGCACCGCCCAGGTGTCGACGATGGAGACGGCCGACGTGGCCGCGCTGAACACCA
>NZ_JBCNLU010000010.1:0-171259 GCF_039595295.1 Roseateles sp. | reverse complement strand
CGCCCAGGCGGGCCAGGTCGTACTGCTGCAGCTTCTCGTCCAGCAGCTCGGCCTGCACGCCCTTCTTGATGAAGCCGGGGAAGTAGTCGGCGTACTTGGTGGCCATGTCGGCCTGCGTGTACTCCTGACCCAGGATCTCCTTGCGGATCGTGTGCATCAGCAGACGAGCGGTGGCGCGGGTGTAGCCCGGGTCCTTCTCGATCAGCGTGCGGGCGGCCAGGATGGCGGCCTTGTAGACCTCGTCGATGGGCACGCCGTCGTACAGGTTGCGCTTGGTCTCGGCCAGGATCGGGTCCGGCTTGACGTCGGCGCCCAGGTTCTCGCAGCTGGACGTGATCAGCGCCGACAGCTTGTTCAGGTCCAGCGGGACCCGCACGCCGTTCTCGGTCACCGAGATGCCGGACTCCAGCACCGCGGCCTGCTGCTGCTCGCCCTGGCGCGCACGCTCTTGCGTGCGGCGCTCGCGGTACAGCACGTAGGCGCGCGCCACTTCATGGTGGCCGCCGCGCATCAGCGCCAGCTCGACGTGATCCTGCACGTCCTCGATGTGGAAGGTGCCGCCGCCCGGACGCGAGCGCACCAGAGCGCGCACCACGGAGTCGGTCAGCGCGTCGACGGTCTCGCGCACGCTGGCGGAGGCCGCGCCGCTGGTGCCGTGCACCGCGAGGAAGGCCTTCATCATCGCCACGGCCACCTTGCTGGGCTCGAAGTGCACCACCGCGCCGTTGCGGCGGATGATCTGGTGCTGCGGGAAGCTGGCGGCGGCGGAAGTGGACTCGCGCGGGGTCTGAGCCAGGCCCGTTTCAGCGGTCGGTGTGGCGGCGACTGTCTGCATGGGATCCTCGTCTGTTCTGGGGTCTAAAAACAAAGAAAGCTGCGCCCGGCCCGGGTTCAAAGCGTGGGCCCGACGGTCAGGGATTCAGGGGGTGTTCGCGATGCTGCGGAAGCTCCGTGGACTGTGCGTCCATGCCCGGCGAGAGGGTCGCCGCGGGCCGGAACAAGACTTCTGTAGGAGCATTCATCGCCTGTTTGCGAAGACCGCAGGATAGCATGCAAAACACTATATCTAGTGGTCCGCCCACCTTCAAGGAACTACCGCTAGTGCCATCTCGGCTTGACTCCCGGCACCCGCTGGGCTAGCCGGAAAGCCGGTCGGCGCGCAGCCCCGATGGATTCGCGCATCGGGTCCGAAGCGCGAGGATTGGCGCGGTCTGCGGGACCGAAACGCCCGCCAGAGCCCATGTCCGCTGAGCTCTCGTCGATGGCGGTTTGATGACGGTCCGGACCGGGTGTCCCCGGGGATCAGGACAAGCCCCATCAGGACCTTCCCGAAGCCGTCGAGGCGGTGGGGTCATGGTCGTCCTGCGAGCGACGCGGGCGAGGATCGAGCGCGCGATGGCCGTGATCCGTCATGCGCCGTCCTCATGCGGCGGCTCATGCGCGGAGCGCGGATCGATCAATGAAACATCAGGCCTCGTCGCCGCCGATCGAGATTCCCAGCCGCGCCATGCGGTAGCGGATCTGCCGCAGCGACAGGCCCAGGCTGGCGCCGGCCGCGGTGCGGTTGTTGCGGTACTGCTCCAGCGCCCGCAGCAGGATGCGGCGCTCGACCTCGTCCAGATAGACGGCCAGGTCCTTGGGCAGCGGACTGCCGTCGCGCAGCTCGGGCGGGAGCGACGCGCCGGAGGCGGCCACAACGGGCGCGTCCAGGGCCGCCTCCAGCGCGCCATAGGCCGACTCGCTCACGACCGCGTCCGCGCCCAGCAGGCTGTCGGGCAGGCCCAGGTCCTCGAGCTCGATGCCATCGCCACCGGACAAGGCCAGCGCACGATGCAGGAGGTTCTCGAGCTCCCGCACATTGCCGGGGAAGTTGTAGCGCGACAGCGTCGCCAGCGCCGCCGGCGTGAGCCGCGGCACCGGCGACACGCCGGCATCGGCGGCGATGCGCTCCAGGATGCGGGTGCTGATCGGGGTCAGGTCCTCCATGCGCTCGCGCAGCGGCGGGACGCGGATCTGGATGACGTTGAGCCGGTAATACAAGTCCTGCCGGAAGCGGCCCGCGGCCACCTCGGCCGCCAGGTCCTTGTGGGTCGCGCTGAGCAGACGGACGTTGACCGGCATCTCGGCCACCGCGCCGACCGGCCGCACCGAGCGCTCCTGCAGCGCGCGCAGCAGCTTGGACTGCATCGCCAGCGGCAGGTCGCCGATCTCGTCGAGGAAGAGCGTGCCGTTGTGGGCGGCCTGGAAGAAGCCCTCGCGGTCCTCGCTCGCGCCGGTGAAGGCGCCCTTGCGATAGCCGAAGAACTCAGCCTCGAGCAGCTGCTCCGGGATCGCGCCGCAGTTCACCGCGATGAAGGGCTGCGGGCGGCGCGCGCTGACGTCGTGGATCGCGCGGGCGACCAGCTCCTTGCCGGTGCCGGACTCGCCGTGCAGCAGCACGGGCGCCATGCTGCGCGCGACCTTCACGATCAGGTCCCGCACCTGGCGCATCGCGGCGGAGTCGCCGACCAGTCGATCCAGCGCCGACGAGGTGCCGGCCGCGCGCGCCTCGGCGGACGCGGGGCTGCGCTTCTCGGTCACCGGCTTGCGCGGCTCGGCCGGCGCGGCGGACGGGGGGCGAGCCGCGGCGGACCCTCCGCCGCCGAACGACGCGGCGGGGGCCGAAGCCCCGGATGCGGGCGGCGTCGCCGCGATGGCGGACGCGAACGCGCGCGGCGCCGATTCCTCGCTCTTGGGCGCGCGGCCCAGCGCGGACGCCACGACCATGCGGAACTGGCGCAGGTCCACCGGCTTGGTCAGGTAGTCGTAGGCGCCGGCCTTGAGCGCCTCGACGGCGTTCTCGGCCGAGCCGTAGGCGGTGATCACCAGCGCGCGCTCGCCGCGGCCCTGCTGCTCCAGCCAGCGCAGGATGTCCAGGCCGCTGCCGTCGGGCAGGCGCATGTCGGTGATGACGGCGTCGTAGCGGCGCGCGCCGAGCAGCTCCACCGCGTCCTCCACGGTGCCGGCGCTGTCCAGCGTGTAGCCCTCGCGCAGCAGCGTCATTTCATAGAGGGTGCGCAGGTCGGGCTCGTCGTCGACGACCAGCAGGCGGGGATCAGCGCTCATGGGAGAAGAGGTCTTGTGCGGGAGGGGGCGGCGGCGAAGCCAGACGCGGCAGCAGCACGCGGAATTCGTTCATGTCGGCGGGCTGTCGGTGATAGTCGATGCGACCGCCGTAGCGCTCGCACAGCTCCCGGCAAATGTACAGGCCGAGGCCGGAGCCGCGACTGCGCGTCGAGAAGAAGGGCTCGAAGAGATGACGTTCGACCTCCGCCGGGATCGGGTCGCCGCGGCTGAGCACCGACACCCGCGCCCAGTCGCCCTCCTCGGCCAGCTCCACGCGCAGCGTGCCCGGACCGGGATGCGCGTGCCGCAGACCGTTGTCGAGCAGGTTGATCAGGATGCGGCGCAGGTGCTCGGGGTCGAAGCTGATCAAGGGGGTCTCGCTGCCGATCTCCAGCCGCAGCGGGCTGGACTCGTCCAGCGGCAGGCGCTGCGTGTCGGCCCAGTCGACGGCGATCTCGCGCAGCAGCGGGGCCAGCGTCAGCGTCAGCGCCACCGGCGGGATGCCGGGCGCGACCTCCATCACGTCGTCGACCAGCCGCTTCAGACGCTCGACATTGGACGCGACCATGCGGGTCAGCGGCTCCAGGCGCGGCTCGCGGGCCAGGTCCTCGGCCAGCAGCGCGTTGGCCTGCGCGATCGCGGTCAGCGGGTTGCGGATCTCGTGCGCGATGCCGGCCGACACCCGGCCCATCGCGGCCAGCTTCTCCTGGCGGTTGCGGGCCTCGAGCAGGCGGTTGTCCTCGATGAAGAGCACGCACAGGTCGTCGCCGTCCAGCGGACGCGGCGTGAAGCGCATGCGCACCCGCAGCGAGCGCTGCGAGCCGCGACCGAAATCCAGCAGCAGATCGCGACCCGTCTCGGGCCAATGCTCGCCGCCGAAGGCCTGCTCGATGGCGCGCAGCAGCGGCAGCCAGGCAGGCGCGGCGTCGAGCCGGAACGGACCGGCTCGCAGCGCGGCGCCCTCGGCCAGCAGCACGCGCGCCGCCGGGTTGGCGGTGCGCACCAGACCGCGCCGGTCGACCACGGCCACGCCCTCCTCCATCTCCTCGATCACGAGGCGGTTGAGGTCGGCCTGCTGGCGCGCGTACTCGAGGCTGCCGCGCGCGGCGCGCTCCTCGCGGGCGAGCCGTCCGGCGATCTCGTTGGCCAGCAGCGTGACCACGAACAGACCGCAGCCCAGCAGGCCGGCCTGGCTCAGCCGCAAGCCGCCCTCGTGTCCGATGAACACCACCCACGCGCCCATGCCCAGCAGCACCAGGCTCGCGAGCGCCGCGATGCCCAGCGCGCGCAGCCGCGGCTGCAAGGCGCCGCCCATCAGCGCCGGCATGAAGAACAGCGCGCCGTAGGCGCCGCTGGGCTCGTGCACCTGCAGCAGGCTGAACAGCAGCAGGTCCACGCCGATGCTGACCAGGATCTGGCGCGTCGTCAGGCCGGGTCGGTCCCGTCCCTGCGCGTCGCCGCCGCCGAACCAGGTCGGCAGCAGCCAAGCCAGCACCGCCTGCACGCCGTAGATCAGCGACAGCAGCGCCACCCAGCCGGCCGGTCGGGCGCCCATCATGCCGGCCAGCGACTGCGTCGCCAGCACCGCCAGGCCCAGCGCGGCGCGCGCGCCCATGAAGGCGCGGAACAGCCGCTGGACGGTGCCGGCGCTGATGGCGCCGGCGGTCGGATCGGAGTGCGGCATGCGTGGCTGCGCGATCAGGAGCGATCCGCCCGCGGCGCGCCGAGGCGGGCCTCGTGCGCGCTGCGATGCTCGGCGCTGCAGAACACGCCGCCGCGGCCGGGCAAGGCTTCGCTCGCCGGCAGGTGGGTGCCGCATTCGGCGCAACTCACCATGGGCTCGAGATCGCTCACGGCGCTCGGGGCCGGCGGCGCGGGCGGGGCGTCGCGGCGCGGGGATGGACGCTCGGGCGGGCGGCCGCGTTTGAAGCCGAGCACGAAGGCGACGACCGCCAGCAGGACGACCCAGAAGAGAATTTTGATCACGATGCGTGGAGATGGCCGAAGAGAAGGCGGCTCAAGGCGTGGGCCGCTGGAGGATGACCTCGAGCACGAAGCGCGAGCCCGCGTAGGACAGCAGCAGCAGCCCGGCGCCGAAGTAGAGCCAGCGGGTGGCGCGCTTGCCGCGCCAGCCGAACACGCGGCGGCCGGTCAGCAGGCCGGTCAACACGACCCAGCCCAGCACGGCGAACAGGGTCTTGTGGTCCCACTTCCAGTGCGGGGTGAAGGCCACGCCCAGCAGCAGCGCGATCGACAGCACCACCACGCCGGCGGTGACGAACTGGAAGGTCAGCCGCTCCAGCCGCAACAGCGGCGTGCCGAAGGCGGGCGCGCCCTGCCCTTTCTGCGCGCGCATCTGGCGCTCGGCGCGATTCAGCATCACCGCATGCATCACCGCGACGCCGCACAGGCCGTAGGACGCCAGGCCCATCGCCCAGTGCAGCGGCGCGAGCGGGGAGCCCGCCTGCGGCCGGTATTCGCCCGGGAACATCCAGGCCAGCAGCATCACGATCAGGCCGAGGATGCTGAGCAGGCGCTGCGCAGAGGGCAGCGGCAGGAAGCGGCTCTCGACCAGGTAGACGCCGGTCACCAGCCACAGCGTCATCGACAGCGAGGGGGCGAAACCGAAGCGCGCCGCATGCGCGCCGTCGACCGGCGCGGCGCCGATGCCGCCGATGTCCACGACCAGCGCGGCCAGGTGCAGGACCCAGGCCAGGACCAGCACGGAGCGCCAGGTGCGGGGACGTTGGCGCGCCCAGGCCGCCGCGCCCGCGTAGGCCAGCGCGCCGGCGGCGCTGAAGACGGCCAGAAGGTGGCCGCTGGGCTCTGCGGAGGCGACGGATAAAATCATCCGCAAAGTGTAATGACGCGCGCCCCTCTTATCAGGGGCGCCTATACGATGGCTTCCACCCTGACCGATCGACTGAGCCGGCTCGTGAAGACGATGCGCGGCCAGGCCCGCATCACCGAGTCCAATGTGCAGGACATGCTGCGCGAGGTGCGCATGGCGCTGCTGGAGGCCGACGTGGCGCTTCCGGTGGTCCGCGACTTCATCGCGCGGGTGAAGGAGAAAGCGCTGGGCCAGGAGGTTGTGGCTTCGCTGAACCCGGGCCAGGTGCTGGTCTCCGTGGTCCACAAGGAACTCGCCGCCACCATGGGCGAGGGCGTGGCCGACCTGAACCTGGCCGCCCAGCCGCCCGCGATCATCCTGATGGCCGGTCTGCAGGGCGCGGGCAAGACCACGACGACCGCCAAGCTCGCCAAGCACCTGATCGAGAAGCGCAAGAAGAAGGTGCTGACGGTCTCCGCGGACGTGTATCGCCCGGCCGCGATCGAGCAGCTCAAGACGGTCACGAAGCAGGCCGGCGCCGAATGGTTCCCGTCCGCGCCGGACCAGAAGCCGCACGACATCGCGCTGGCGGCGCTGGATCACGCCAAGCGTCACTTCTTCGACGTGCTGCTGGTCGACACGGCCGGCCGGCTGGCGATCGACGAGGCCCTGATGGCCGAGATCCGCGATCTGCACGCGACGCTGAATCCGGTGGAGACGCTGTTCGTCGTCGACGCGATGCAGGGCCAGGACGCGGTGAACACCGCCAAGGCCTTCAAGGAAGCGCTCCCGCTGACGGGCATCGTGCTGACCAAGCTGGACGGCGACTCGCGCGGCGGCGCGGCGCTTTCGGTGCGGCAGGTCACCGGCGCTCCGATCAAGTTCGCGGGCGTATCCGAGAAGATCGACGGCCTGGAGGTCTTCGATGCCGACCGTCATGCCGGCCGTGTGCTGGGCATGGGCGACATCGTCGCGCTGGTGGAAGAGGTCCAGAAGGGCGTGGACGTCGAGGCGGCGCAGAAGCTGGCCGAGAAGCTCAAGTCCGGTGACGGCTTCGACCTGAACGACTTCCTGGCGCAGATCTCGCAGATGAAGAAGATGGGCGGGCTGTCGGGGCTGATGGACAAGCTGCCCACGCAGATGACCGCCAAGGCCGGCGCGGCCGACATGGACAAGGCCGAGCGCGACATGAAGCGCATGGAAGGCATCCTCAACGCGATGACCGCGAAGGAGCGCCGCCAGCCCTCGCTGCTGATGGACGGCAAGTCCAAGGCCAGCCGCAAGCGCCGCATCGCCGCCGGCGCGGGCGTTCAGATCCAGGAGGTCAACCGCCTGCTGAATCAGTTCGACCAGATGCAGGGGATGATGAAGAAGATGAAGGGCGGCGGCCTGATGAAGATGATGAAGAAGATGGGCGGCCTGAAGAACCTCATGGGCGGCGGAGGCGGCGGCTTCCCGATGTGATCGGTTCGTCCGCGACGCACCAACGAAAAGAGCTCCCTCGGGAGCTCTTTTGCGTTTGGGCGAGGCGAGTCTTATTCGAGCAGCGCCTGCGCAAACTCGCGCGCGTCGAAGGTCTGCAGGTCCTCGAGCTTTTCGCCCACGCCGATGAAGTAGACCGGGATGGGCCGCTCGCGCGCGATGGCCGCGAGCACGCCGCCCTTGGCCGTGCCGTCGAGCTTGGTCACGATGAGCGCGGTCAGGCCGAGCGCGTCGTCGAAGGCCTTGACCTGGGTCAGCGCGTTCTGGCCGGTGTTGCCGTCCACGACCAGCAGCACCTCGTGCGGCGCGCCGTCCTGCGCCTTGCCGATCACGCGCTTGATCTTCTTGAGCTCTTCCATCAGATGGATCTGCGTGGGCAGGCGGCCGGCGGTGTCGGCGATGACGACGTCGCTGCCCCGCGCCTTGCCGGCGACGACGGCGTCGAAGGTCACGGCGGACGGATCGCCGCCCTCCTGGCTGACGATCTGCACGCGGTTGCGGTCGGCCCAGACGGCGAGCTGCTCGCGCGCGGCGGCGCGGAAGGTGTCGGCGGCGGCGAGCAGCACGTTGGCTTCGGCCTCGGCCAGGTGGCGGGTCAGCTTGCCGATGCTGGTCGTCTTGCCGGCGCCGTTCACGCCGACGACCATCACCACGGTGGGCGTGTGCTCGCCGATCACCAGCTGGCGCTGCAGCGGCTGCAGCAGCTCGGTGAGCGCGTCCACCAGCAGGTGGCGAACGGCGGCGGGATCGGTGGCCTTGGCGTCCTTGACGCGGCGCTTCAGGTCGTCGAGCAGGAACTCGGTCGCCTTCACCCCGGCGTCGGCCATCAGCAGCGCGGCTTCGAGTTCTTCATAGAGCGCGTCGTCGATCTGCGTGCCGGTGAAGACCTGGGCGATGCTGGAGCCGGTCTTGCGCAGCCCCTGGCGCAGCTTGTCCATCCAGCTCTTGCGGGGAGCGGGTTCGGGCGCGGCGACCGGTGCCGGAGCAGGTGCGGGAGCAGGCGCCGGAGCCGGAACGGGAGCGGCCACGATCGGCGCGGGCTTCGCGACGGGAGCAGGCGCTGGGACCGGTGCTGGTGCGGGGACAGGTGCCGGCGCGTGGATCGGGGCAGGCGCAGGGACCGGCACGGCGACGGGAGCTGGCGCCGGAGCGATCACAGGCGCGGGAGCCGGCGCAGCGACGGGCGGCGGGGTCAGGGCTTGCGGCGCGGGAGCGACGGGAGGAACGGGAGCAGGAGCCGGAGCGGGCTCGACGGCCGGAGCGGGTGCGGGCGCGGCCTCTGGGGCGGGCGCGGGAGTGGGTTCATTCGAGCCGAAGCCGAGTTTTTTCTTGAGGAAGCTGAACATGGAGAGCTCGTGAGGAACGGGCCGCCGAAACTTTTTTTGGTGTCGACGTCGGCAGGACTTGCATTGTCAACGAAAAGCTTGCTATAGTCGCGTTCTTCGCAAGGCGCTTTAGCTCAGCCGGTTAGAGCGACGGAATCATAATCCGCAGGTCCGGGGTTCGAATCCCTGAAGCGCCACCAAATTTCAAAGCCCGCAAGACGCAAGTCTTGCGGGCTTTGTTCATTGGGCCCGAGGGTCTCGATCGTCAGCAAGTGCAGATCAAACTCTTGCCACCCACCCCCACACCGAGGTCGCTCAACTACCCAGAAAGGGGCGACATGCCTACGCTGAAGAAAAGCGACCTCAAGTACAGCGACTACAGCTGGACGGCCGTGCCGGGAGACGACCCGACGAAGACCGCCGACGATGCTGATCGCTTCAGCCGCAAGGAAGGCTACGAGGTGCTCACCTTGATCAACTCCCTCACCGCCAAGAATGGCGCGGATCTGGATCTTCGCGTTCGACAGATCTGCGAATGGATGATCCACGAGCAGTTGCCCTCCAACATCCAAGGGCGCTCCAAGGTGAAGGCCTGGATCTTCGAGAACTACCCCCTGTTATCGAAGCGATATCCGTTCTGATCGCCGGTCTCGGCGGAAATCGAACAGGCCCTCGCGGAGCGAACCGCACGCCGCGAGGGCCTCTTCATCTCAGGCGCTCAATTGCAGCTCAAGGTCCCCAACCCCTTCCCCGCCCCCGCCACGTTCAGCAGCTTCTGCTTCACGCAAGCCGGATCCTGCACCGTGTACGAGTACGGGATCCCCACCGGGAAGTTAGCCGTCGTGGTCCAGTCGCTCGCATCCCGCGAGGGGCTGGATCCGCTCGCGACCCAGGTGATGCCGTAGGTCGCGAAATCGGCGGGGCTCCTCACGTTGTTGTTGCGCAGCTCCCAGTAGCCGATGGACGAGCTGTCCCGCGAGGTCACCGGGTTCTGCGCGTTCTCGAAGTAGTTGCCCTCGATCAGCGAGTAGCC
Organism: Roseateles sp.; assembly: GCF_039595295.1. Lineage (GTDB taxonomy): Bacteria > Pseudomonadota > Gammaproteobacteria > Burkholderiales > Burkholderiaceae_C > Roseateles. The sequence continues at coordinate 161,484 of NZ_JBCNLU010000010.1, read as the reverse complement.
GCCCATCCGGATGTTCGCGCCCGACGTCAGCACCTTCGAGTACAGGTTGTTGTAGAGGTGCGTGTAGCCCGCGCGCTGCAGTGGCAGGCGCGAGCCGACGTTGCTGTACACGTTGTGGTGGAAGGTGATGTAGCGGTCGCTGGCGTCGCTGTCGCTGGAGCCGATCAGGCCGACCTTGTGGTGGTCGCGGATCAGGTTGTAGGAGTAGGTGATGTGATGCGCGCCGGCCTTGCTGTCGATCAGGCCGTCGAACTCCAGATCGCCCGCGCCCGAGCATTCCGCCGTCGAGCTGAACAGCGTGTTGTGGTCGATCCAGATATAGCCCGGGAACTTGCCGCTCTGGCCTTCGATGCCGATGGCGTCGATGGAGCCGGGCAGCAGACCGATGGTCATGTTGCGGATGATGATGTTGGTCGCCGCCGCCTTGATCGCCAGCCCGAAGTTGGCCGCCGAGCCGTTCACGCCCTCGATCGTCACGTCGCTCTTGTTCTTGATCTCGACGACGGCGCCGGCCGGCATTTTCCATTGCGCGCAGGGGTCGGGAATCGTGCCGAAGTCGAAGGTCCCCGCGTAGCGGATCACCAGCCCGCCGCTGCCGCTGTAGGCGTTGATCGCGGCTTGCATCTCGGCCGCCGTGGTCACGGTCACCGGCGTGGCCGAGCCGCCACCACTGACCTGTCCCGCGTAGCCCCCGCTATGACCGGCCGGGGACGGAGACGGTGCAGGCGACGGCGAAGGCGCCGGGGACGGCGCGGGCGATGGCGCCGGAGCGGGCGAAGGCGCGGGCGTGCCGACCGGCCCGACCGCGCATTTCTCCTTCACGCCGGGATTCGGATCGGCGCCGTCGAAGGTCGCGGACGTGCAGGCGACGTTGCCGCTGAGCGTCTTGATGACCCACTTGTCCTTCACGCCGAAGGACACCTGGCGGGCGGTGTCGCCGGCCTTGCAGGTGCCCCCTTCGTCCGCGCATTTGGAGAAGCCGGACGGCCAGTCCACGGCCTGCGCCGCGCCGAGTGGCGCCATGGCGCCTGCGACCACCGCCATGAGGGTCAGGCCTTGCCTGGGGCCGGGCGCGCGCAGCACGGGCGGCTTGGGCGCGATCAGCGTGGCGGTCTCGTTCGAATGGATGCTCTTCATCGAATGTCTCCCAGTTCGTTGTTGGGGCGATCCGGCGCGGGCATGGCTCCGCCCTCACCGGTCTCCGGTGAATCGAAAAATCGACAAGGAACCCAACTGCCTATCCCTCCGCCTCGCGCGACGCGGACCAGCAGGATCCGCATCGGGGACGGTGACCGTGGGCAGCGGCCATGTGTCGACGCGCCAGCGCGCAGGCGCGGCCACGTCGACAACCGGCGCAGACTATCGAGAACGCCTGAATTCGGAAAGGCGTTTTACATTTACCGGGTCAGCGTTACGGGTTTTGATTCGGCCCCGCCCAACCCCCACCCAGCGCCCTGACCAACGCCACCGTCGCGCGGCGCTGGCGGGTCGCCAGATCCACCGCGCTGCGGCGCGCCTGCAGGCCGGCGGTCTGCGAGGTCACGACCTCCAGATACGCCGCCGCGCCCGCGCGGTACCGATTCGTCGCCAGCGCGAGCGAACGCTCCGCCGCATCGACCGATTTGCGCTCCGCCTCCAACGCTTCGCCGTATCGGTCCAACAGCACCAGCTGATCCTCGACCTGCTGGAAGGCCGTCAGCACCGTCCCGCGATAGCGCTCCGACACCTCGTCCAGCGAGGCCTTCGCGCGCGCTTCCTCGGCCTTGCGGCGGCCGCCGTCGAACAGGTTGAAGGCCAGCGTCGGACCGATGGCCCAGAACAGATTCGGCGCCTCGACGAAGCGGCCCAGGTCTGCCGTCTGGAAGCCGCCCTGCCCGCCCAGCACCACCGACGGGAAGTACGCCGTCTTGGCCACGCCCAGCGTCGCCGTCGCGGCCACCACGCGCTCGCGCGCGGCGACGATGTCGGGACGCCGCTCCAGCAGCGTCGACGGCAGACCCGTCGGCACCACCGGCATCGCCAGCTCGACCTTCGCCGGCGCGATGCTGAAGGTCGACGGGTTCGCGCCGACCAGCGCGGCGATCGCGTGCTCCAGCACCGCGCGCTGGGCCTGCGACTGCCGATGCTGCGAGCGCGCCGATTCCAGTTGGCCCTCGGCGCGCGCCTGATCCAGCCCCGACGCAATGCCCGCCTTGTGTCGCCTGTCGATCAGATCGAAGGCGCGGGCATAGGCTTGCTCGGCATCGGCGAGCAGCTCGTCATCGCGGTCCAGCCCGCGCAGCGCGAGCATGGCGTCCGCCAGCTGCGCCTGCAGCGCCAGCCGCGCCGCGGCGAGATCCGCCTGCGCCGCATGCTCGGACGCGAGCCCCGCCGCCACCTGCTGCGAGATGCGACCCCACAGGTCCACCTCATAGCTGACGTCCAATCCCAACGTCGCGCTGTTGTACCAATCGGGCGAGGTCGGCCCCAGCACCCGCAAGGGGCGGCGCTCCGACTGACGGTCCCGCTGCACGTTGAGCGAGCTGTTCACCGTCGGCGTCTGCGCTGCGCGCAGCGTGTCGGTCGCGGCCCGCGCCTGCTGATAGCGCGCCAGCGCCGACGCGAGATCGGGGCTGTTGTCGACCAGCCGCTGTTGCAGCGCGTCCAGCTCCGGATCACCGTAGGCCTTCCACCAGCCGTCGAAGACGATGGCGGGTGAGCTGGACGTCGCCGCTTCGACCCACGGCCCGCGCGCTTCCTTGAAGGCCGGCGCGGCGGGGACCTCGGGCAGTTGCACTTTGGGCGCCTCGGCGCAGCCGGCGGCCAGCGCGACCGTCGCGGCCGCGGCGACCGCGATCAGGCTCGCGCGACGCAAAGCCGGGGCGCTCACGAACGGCCCTTCGCCGATGCCGCCGCCGCGGGCTGCGACGCCGGTTGAGCCACGCGCACCACGTCGCCTTCGCTCAGGCCGTCGGGCGGGTTCTCGATGACGCGGTCCTTGGCGCTCAAGCCGGCGCCGAGCTCGACCCGCGTGCCCATGTCGCGCGCGATCGTGACCTTGCGCAGACGGACGCGGTTCTCCGCATCGACGGTCGCGACCTGCACGCCGTCCTTGCCGATGATCACCGCGCCCGGCGGCAGCGACACGCCCGCATCAGCCTGCGCCGAGGCCGCGTCGCCGCTCGCGCCGGCGCCTGTGAAGCGCACCGTCGCGAAGCCGCCCGGCAGCAACTGGTCATGGTCGTTGTCGACCATCAGCTGCACCAGCATCGCGCCGGTGCCCGTGTTGATGGACTGCGACAGCGATTGCACCGTCGCGGCGAAGCGCTGCCCCGGCCGCTCCGGCACCGTCAGCTCCGCCTTCGCGCCCGCACGCACCAGCGCCACCTGGCGCTGCGGCACGTTCACATAGACCCGCAGCTTGCTGGTGTCGGAGACGACGAAGAGCTCGCTGCCCGGCGCGCCGCCGACGTTGATCAACGCGCCCACATCGGTGTTGCGCGCGGTCACCACGCCGTCGAAGGGCGCCGTCAGCTGCGTGAAGCGCTTGAGCGCCTCGATGCGATCGAGATTGGCCTGCAGCGCCGCGACCTGCGACTGCTTCGCCGTCATGTCGCCGGTGCGTTCGTCCACTTCTTGTTTGGAGACCGAGTCCGACTCCAGCAGCCCTTGCCAGCGCTTGGCCGTGCTCGCGGCCAACGCCGCATTGCTGCGCGCGGTCGCCAGCTCCGCCTTCGCCTGCATCAGCTGTTGATCGAGGTCGGGGGTCTCGATCTCGGCCAGTTGCTGGCCGGCCTTGACCTTGCCGCCAATGTCGACGTTCCAGCGCTTCAGATAGCCGCTCACGCGCGCATAGATGGGGGCGCGCGACCAGGCCTCGATGCGGGCGGGCAGCTCCAGTCCGGCGCTGCTCAGCGGCTGCGGCGCGATCAGCGCGACCGTCGGTTGTCCGCGATCGGTGGCCGCCGATTGCAGTTGCTCGGCATTGGACTTGCGGGCCCACAGCCCCGCCACGACCACGCCGGCCGCGATCAGCAGCGCGACGGAGGCCGCCAGCTTGAAGCGCGGGGGACGGGATTGAACGGCATCAGTTCGCATGGGAAGGATCTCCTGACGCGGCCAGCGGAGGCAGCGCGTCGGCACGGGATTCGGATTCAGAGTGGGATTCGGAGGCGGCCTTGCGATGGTGTCGATGCACGAGGCTGAACACCACCGGCACGAAGACCAGGGTCGCGAAGGTCGCGAAGATCAGGCCGCCGATGACGGCGCGGCCCAGCGGCGCGTTCTGCTCGCCGCCCTCGCCCAGGCCCAGCGCCATCGGCAGCATGCCGATGACCATCGCCAGCGCGGTCATGAGCACCGGACGGAAGCGCACGAAGCCCGCCTCCAGCGCGGCGGCGGTCGCGTCGCCCAGCTCCTCGAGCCGCTCACGCGCGAAGCTGATCACCAGCACGCTGTTGGCCGTGGCCACGCCCATGCACATGATGGCGCCCGTCAACGCGGGCACCGACAGCGTCGTCCCGGTCGCGAAGAGCATCCACACGATGCCCGCCAGCGCCGCCGGCAACGCCGACACGATCACCGCCGGATCCAGCCAGGACTGGAAGTTCACGACGATCAGCAGGTAGATCAGCACCACCGCGCCCAGCAGCCCGAAGAGCAGGCCGGAGAACGCGCGGTCCATGGTCTTCACCTGGCCCAGCAGCTGCACGTTGGAGCCCTTGGGCACGTCGGCCGCAGTCTCGGCGATGACCTTGCGGATGTCGGCGGCGACGGCGCCCAGGTCGCGGTCCTGCGTGGTCGCGTGGATCTGCACCATGGTGGCCACGTCGTACTGGCTGATCAGCGCGGGGCTGTTGCTGCGCTGGAACGAAGCCAGCCCGCCCAGCGTCGTCGTCCCCGGCTGCGCGCCATTGCCGACGGGCAGGTTGCCCAGCGCGGTCAGCGAGTCCAGCTGGAACTGCGGCGTCTGCATCACGATCGAATAGCTCACCCCGTTGGCCGGATTCAGCCAGAAGGTGGGCGCGACCTGCGAGCTGCCCGCCAGGTTCACCACCAGGCTGTTGACCACGTCGCGCGTGCTCAGCCCCAGCAGCTGCGCCTGCGTGCGGTCCACGTCGACATTGAAGGTCGGCGCCTTGTTGGACTGCTGGATGCGCGCGTCCGCCACGCCCGGGATCGCCTTGATGCGCTTGAGCAGCTGCTGCGCATAGGCGAAGTTGCCGTCGATGTCGCGGCCCCGCACCTGCACGTCGATCGGCGCCGGCGCGCCGAAGTTCAGGATCTGGCTGACGATGTCGGCCGGCGGGAAGGAGAAGGTCGTGTCGGGGAACTCGCGCGGCAGCCGCTCGCGCAGCTCGCGCACGTAGTCGGCCGTCGGGCGATGGCCTTCCTTGAGCGCGATCTGGAAGTCGCCGTCGGACGAGCCCAGCACGCCGGTGTTGTTGTAGGTCAGGTTGATCGAGGACGGCGGCAGACCGATGTTGTCGACCATGGTCTCGATCAGCTCCGACGGGATCACGCGGCGGACGGCCTGCTCGATCTTGGCGAAGCGGGCGGCGGTCTCCTCCACGCGCGTGCCCACCGGCACGCGGGCGTGCATCAGGATCTGGCCCGAATCGACCTGCGGGAAGAAGTTGCTGCCGATGAAGGGCACCAGCAGGAAGGACGCCAGCACCACCGCCGCGAAGCCGATCAGGAAGGGCCCGCGCCGGCCCAGCGCGGCTTCGAGCAGACCGCGGTAGCGTTCACGCACGCCTTCGAAGCGGGCCTCGAACTTGCGCTGGAAGCGCACCAGCGGATTGCGCGAGGGCGGCTGCGCCAGATGGCCGTGGCCGTCGGTCAGCGGCGCGTGCGGCTTGAGCAGGTACTTCGCCATCGTCGGCACCAGCGTGCGCGACAGGATGAAGGAGCACACCATCGCGAAGATCACCGCCTCGGCCATGGGCACGAACAGGAAGCGCGACACGCCCTCGAGGAAGAACATCGGAATGAACACGATGCAGATGCACAGCAGCGAGACGAAGGCCGGCGTCACGATCTGACGCGCGCCGTCCATGATCGATTCCTCGACGCCCTTGCCGTGCTCCAGGTGCCAATTGATGTTCTCGATGGTCACCGTCGCGTCGTCGACCAGGATGCCCACCGCCAGCGCCAGGCCGCCCAGGGTCATCAGGTTGAGCGTCTCGCCGATCGCCGCCAGGCCCAGGATGGAGCCCATGATGGACAGCGGAATCGACACCGCGATGATCACCGTCGAGCGCCAGCTGCCCAGGAACAGCAGGATCATCGCGCTGGTCAGCGCCGCGGCGATGGCGCCTTCGGTGGCCACGCCCTTGATGGCGGCGCGCACGAAGACCGACTGGTCGTTGATGGGCTTCACTTCCAGCGTGTCGGGCAGCGAGGTCTTGAGCTCCGCCAGCTTCGCGCGCACGCCGTCGACGATCGCGAGCGTGGACGCGGCGCCGTTCTTCAGCACCGACATCAGCACCGAGCGCCCCCCGTCGACGTGGACGATGTTGGTCTGCGGCGCGTTGCCGTCGTGGACGTCGGCGACGTCGCGCAGATAGATGGTCGAGCCGCCCACGACCTTGACCGGCAGCCGGCCCAGATCCTCGATCGCGGAGGGCGCGCTGTTGAGCTGCAGCGTGTACTCCAGGCCGCCGATCTTCTGCGTGCCGATGGGCGTGAGCACGTTCTGCGTCGCCAGCGCGCTGGCCACGTCCTGCGCGGACAGGCCGCGCGCTTGCAGCGCGGCGGGGTTGACGTCGATCTGGACCTGGCGCTGCTTGCCGCCGTAGGGCAGCGGGATGGCGGCGCCGGGCACCGTCACCAGCGGCGTGCGCACGGTGTTGAAGCCCAGGTCGAAGAGCTGCTGCTCCGACAGGCCCTTGCCCGACAGCGCCAGCTGCAGGATGGGCACGGTGGCCGCGTTGTAGTTCAGGATCAGCGGCGGCGTGGTGCCGGCGGGCATCTGACGCACGGCGACCTGCGCGACCGCGGTCACCTGGGCGTTGGCCACCGCGATGTTCACGCCCGGTTGGAAGAAGATCTTCACCACCGAGACGCCGGGATAGGTGTTGGCCTCGATGTGCTCGATGTCGTTGACCGTGGTGGTCAGCGTGCGCTGGAACAGCGTCGAGATGCGGCCCGCCATCTGATCGGGCGGCAGGCCGGTGTACTGCCAGGCCACCGCGATCACCGGGATGCGGATCTCCGGGAAGATGTCGGTGGGCGTGCGCATCGCCGCCAGCGGCCCGAGGATGAGCAGCAACAGCGCCAGCACGAAGAAGGTGTAAGGGCGTCGCAGCGCGACGCGCACGGCAGCCATCAGCATGGACAGGTTCCCACGATCGTTGTCATCGTCGCTCTTCGGTTTTTCGGCTGAATCTCAGCGGCGGATTCTGATGTGTCAGCGCGCGGCGGGATGTTGCTGCGCGGTAATGACGTACGCGTACGCGGGGCGATGTCGTCCGCGCCGCGCGACAGGCTGGCGCGCCTCGCATCCAGCGGGCGATTGACGCGCAAGGGCACCGGGCTGGGGCTGGCTCAGAAGCTCCCGAACATCCCGCCCAGCGCGATCACCGCGACCAGCGCCAGCAGTGCGCCGAGGATGCCGACGACGACGATGTCGCGATAGCTCTCCTTGTGCGTGCAGCCGCAGACGGCCAGCAGCGACACGACCGCGCCGTTGTGCGGCAGGCTGTCCAGCGTGCCGGCGCCGATCACCGCGACGCGGTGCAGCAGCGCCGGGTCCAGGCCCGTCGTGTGCGCCACCTGCATGAAGGTCGGTCCGAGCGCCTCCAGCGCGATCGTCAGCCCGCCCGAGGCGGACCCGGTCAGCGCCGCCAGCAGATTCGTCGACACCGCCAGCGACACCAGCGGACCGCCCTCGATGCCCAGCACCCAGTCCTTCACCAGCCCGAAGGCCGGCAGCGAGGCCACGACCGCGCCGAAGCCCACCAGACTCGCCACGGAGAGCACCGGCAAGACGGCGGCGTTCGCGCCCGCGTCGATGCTGCGCTTGAGGTCGCTCAGCCGGCGCCAATGCAGCGCGACCAGCACCAGGTTCGCGACGAAAAGCGCGATCAGCACCGCCCACACGCCGCCCACGGCGGTGAGGTCGACCCCGCCGAAGCGGCGCTCGGCGAGGTAGCCGGTGTCCAGGCGCGGCAGCACAACGAGACTCGTCAGCAGATTGACACCGACGACCACCAGCAGCGGCAGCGCCGCCGCCACGATGCCGGGAGGGCCTGCGCCGTTGAAGGAGGACGAGAGCTCCGCCGGATCGAAGTGGCCGGCCATGTTGCCGCGCTCGCGCAGCAGCGGATCGGTGGCGGCGTCGCGCGTGGGGCCGGGCGCGCGATAGCCCTCGCCGGCGCGGCGGGCGCGGCGCTCGACCACGCCCAGCCACCACAGGCCGAAGCCCAGCATGATGGCCGCCGCGATCAGGCCCAGTCCCGGCGCGGCGAAGGCCGTCGTGCCGAAGAACGGCATGGGGATGGCGTTCTGGATCGCCGGCGTGCCGGGCAGCGCGGACATGGTGAAGGTCGAGGTGCCCAGCGCGATCGCCGCCGGCATCAGTCGAGGCGGCAGATCGGCCGCGCGGAACATCGCGTGGCCCATGGGCGCCAGCACGAAGAAGGCGACGAACAGGCTCACCCCGCCGTAGGTCACCGCCGCGCCCGCCAGCACCACCGCCAGCAGCGCCCGTTTCGGCCCCAGCCAGCCGGTCATGAAGCCCGCGATCGCCCGCACCGAGCCGCTGTCCTCCATCAACTTGCCGAAGATGGCGCCCATCAGGAACAGCGGGAAGAACTGCGCCAAGAAGCCCGCCGCCGCGGGCATGAAGACCTGCGTCCAGTGCGCCAGCACCGGCTGGCCCGACAGCGCCGCCGCGACCAGTGCCGCGGCCGGCGCCAGCAGCAACACCGTCCAGCCGCGATACGAGAAGCCGACCAGCAGCGCCAGTCCGACCACGATGCCCAGCAGGCCGATCGCATGCATGGTCAGGCCTCCCCGATGAGCGCGTCGAGGTCGAAGGTCGAGCGCTGGCCCAGGTCGTCCGCATGCGCGGCGATGAAGGCGCCCGCCGCCGCTCGGCCTTCGTCGCGCAGGCGCTCGAAGAAGCGCCATTCGGCCAGCATCTTGGACGAGGCGCCCAGGTTGTCCACCGCGTCGGTGCCGATGCGGTGGATGCGCATGCGCGCCCATTGGCGGCCTTCGCTCTGGCCCGCGTCGGCGACCTGGCGCAGGATCGCAATCATGCGCAGCTCCTTGAGCAGCGGCGCATTGAAGGACAGCTCGTTGATGCGGTTGTGGATGGCGCGCGCGTCGCGCGGCACATCCTCGCGCGCGACCGGATTGATCTGGACCAGGATGGTGTCCTCCGAGCGGCAATGCCGCACCAGCGGCGTGATCGTCGGGTTGCCGGCGTAGCCGCCGTCCCAGTAGCTTTCGCCGTCGATCTCCACCGCGTGGAACAGGCTGGGCAGGCAGGCCGAGGCCATCAGTACCTCGGGCCGCAACTCGGCGTTGACGAAGACGCGGCCGCGGCCAGTGCGCACATTGGTCGCGGTGACGAAGAGCTTCACTTCCGAGGCCGCCAGGCGCTCGAAGTCCACGTGGGAGTCCAGCAGCGCGCCCAGCGGGTTGCTGCCGCGCGGGTTGAAGTCGTAGGGTGACCAGACGCGCGCGGCCAGGTCCAGCATCAGGAACATCGGCGAGTTGTCCAGCGCCCATTGGCCGGTGAGGATGTCCAGCGGACCGCGCCGCAGCGGGCTCAGCAGCGCCGCATCCGCGACGCCGCGCCAGAACGCGGCCAGCGCCTCGCGCGCGCCGTCGCGGCCGCCGCGCTCCAGGCCGGTGAGCATCACCGCCGCGTTCATCGCCCCGGCCGAGGTGCCGGAGATGCCGTCCAGCTTCAGCCAGCCCTCTTCCAGCAGCCGGTCCAGCACGCCCCAGGTGAAGGCGCCGTGCGATCCCCCGCCCTGCAGCGCCAGATCCACCCGCACCGGCTCGCGATCCGCGTTGCGCGAGCCGGTGGGCTGTGGCGTGATGTGGTCGTCGTGCGCGTCGCTCGCAGCGTGCGCGTCAACAGCGCCGAGATCGACGCCATCGCTCGCAGGGGAGGACGCCGCAGGCAGGGCGTCATCCAGGTCTTCCGTCGTGGCGGCCATGGGAGGTCCTTCCGGGAAACCGGCAGCGGCTTTGCTGCACCGCAACATCCTAGCGGCATACGAACAAGCGGCGTGAATCCGTCGCGGTATTCGCACGGCTTACAAATTCCCGGGAAAGTCCGGGCGTTTGGGCGGTCACATCTCCGATTGAAACAAGTCGCTTCTCCTTAATATCCCGCCCCAGCGGACACCTCGGCCCCACGCCGAAGCGAACCCAACCCGTCCGCGAGAAAGACATCGGGCTGTACATGAAGGCTTTCGGGTGGTGGAGAAAGCGCGAGATCCGCGCTCGTTCGGGCTGGTTCCAGCTGGCGATGCCAGTGACGGCCACGTGCGCGATGGCGGCGCTGACGGCGCTGACGGCGCTGTCGCTGGGCGTTCCCAGCGCGCAGGCGCAGCCGGCCGCGCCGCAAGCCGCCGTCGACTTCCGCGGCGAATCCGCCTCCCCCGAAGCCCGCGACATGGCCCGCAACGCTTTCGAGCGCGGCGACGCCCAAGGCCGGCCCTTCGCCGTCGTCGACAAGAAGGAGGCCAAGCTCTTCGTCTTCACCGCCGACGGCCGCCTGGTCGGCGCGGCCCCCGCGCTGCTGGGCCTGGCGCGCGGCGACACCGTCGCTCCCGGCGTCGGCCAGATGGTCGCCACCGGCATCCCGGCGGCGCTGCGCACCACGCCGGCCGGCCGCTACGACAGCCAGCCCGGTCCCAACCTCAAGGGCGAAACGGTGATCTGGGTGGATTACGACGCCGCCTTCGCCATCCACCGCCTGCGCCCCAGCCCGGCCTCGGAGCGCCGCGCCGAGCGCCTGGCCTCACCCTCGCCGGACGACAACCGCATCTCGCTGGGCTGCGTCGTGGTCACCGGCGAGTTCTTCGACCGCGTCGTCACCCCGGTCCTGGGCCACGGCCCGGGCGTGGTCTACGTGCTGCCGGAGCCCGCGCAGGCCGCGCTGGCGCAGAACACCGGCGGCGCCCGGTTCTGACCCGGCGGGCATCGCCGGACACGCCTGCCGGCGGGCCGCCCGCTACACTCGCGGCTTTTCCGCAGCCACTGGATCTACACCATGTACCGCTGTGCCACGCCCGCCCTGCCCCGCCGTCGACTGCTGACGGCGCTGGTCGCCAGCACCGCCCTCGCCGGACTGTTCGCCGCCTCCGCGGCTCACGCGCAGATCGCGCCCGGCCATCGCTACTTCCCGCAGCGCGCCCTGCGCGGCGAGCTGATCGTGGGCGTCGCTCCCGACGTCACGCTCAACAAGAAGCCGGCCCGCCTCGCGCCCGGCGCCCGCATCCGCAACGCGGTCGACCAATGGGCCTCGCCCGGCTCGCTCTTCAACACCAAGCTGACCGTGATCTACACGACCGACATGAACGGTCTGCTGATGGACGTCTGGGTGTTGAACGACGTGGAGCTCGCCAACAAGACCTGGCCGACCTCGGCCGAGCAGGCTTCCAAGCTGGTCTTCGACCAGGCCAGCCAGGTCTGGCTCAAGCCCTGATCCACTGATTCCCGCCCGCGTCGCGCCGGCCGTCCTCGTCGACGCCGCGACCCGCGGGCCACCGCATTTCCCCACGCGGCCGCGCCGCGTTTCTCCCGGAGTTCCCCATGAGCAAGAAAGTCTTCATCAAGACCTTCGGCTGCCAGATGAACGAGTACGACTCGGACAAGATGGCCGACGTGCTGCGCGCCGCCGAGGGCTATGAGCCCACCACCGACGTCGACCAGGCCGACCTGGTGCTGTTCAACACCTGCTCGGTGCGCGAGAAGGCGCAGGAGAAGGTCTTCTCCGACCTGGGCCGCATCAAGCATCTGAAGGCCAAGGGCGTGATGATCGGCGTGGGCGGCTGCGTCGCCAGCCAGGAAGGCGAGGCCATCATCGAACGCGCCCCGTACGTGGACGTCGTCTTCGGCCCGCAGACCCTGCACCGCTTGCCACAGATGCTGGCAGAGCGCCGGCAGCAGCAGCGCCCGCAAGTCGACATCTCCTTCCCCGAGATCGAAAAGTTCGACAACCTGCCGCCGGCCAAGGTCGAGGGCGCCTCGGCCTTCGTCTCCATCATGGAAGGCTGCTCCAAGTACTGCTCCTACTGCGTCGTGCCCTACACCCGCGGCGAGGAAGTCAGCCGGCCCTTCGAGGACGTGCTGGAGGAAGTCGCCGGGCTGGCCGATCAGGGCGTCAAGGAAGTGACGCTGCTGGGCCAGAACGTCAACGCCTATCGCGGCCGCCTGGGCGAGGCGGCCTCCGGTACCGGCAACGCCGCGAATGCCGCGAATGCGGATGACGACGAGGAGATCGCCGACTTCGCCATGCTGCTGGAGTACGTGGCCGAGATCCCTGGCATCGAGCGCATCCGCTACACGACCAGCCATCCCAACGAGTTCAGCCAGCGCCTGATCGACGCCTACGCCAAGATCCCGCAGCTGGTGGACCATGTGCATCTGCCGGTGCAGCACGGCTCGGACCGCATCCTGATGGCGATGAAGCGCGGCTACACCGCGCTGCAGTTCAAGAGCATCGTGCGCAAGCTGCGCGCGGTGCGGCCCAACATCCGCATCGCCTCCGATTTCATCGTCGGCTTCCCCGGCGAGACCGAGGAAGACCACGCCAAGACCATGCAGCTGGTGCGCGACATCGGCTTCGACGCGTCCTTCAGCTTCATCTTCAGCCCGCGTCCCGGGACGCCGGCCGCCAACCTGGCCGACGACACGCCGCATGAGGTGAAGGTGCGCCGCCTGCGCGAGCTCCAGGCCGAGATCGAGGCCACCGCCCTCCGCCACAACGAGAGCCTGGTCGGCCAGACGGTGCCGGTGCTGGTCTCGGGCCACGCCAAGCGCGACGCCACCGAACTGATGGGCCGCACCGAGTGCAACCGCATCGTCAACTTCAAGGGCCACGAGCGCCTGATGCACCAGATCATCCCGGTGCGCATCTCCGAGGCCTACGCGCACTCGCTGCGCGGCGAGGTGCCGCTGACCGAGGACCTGCCCGGCTGAACCGGGGCGACGTCAGCCCGGTCGGCTCGCGCCTGGGCTGCCTGGGCTATTTCTTGACGCTCACCCCCCATTGCGCGAGCGTCACGCCCAGCAGCATCAGGCCGTAGCCGGCCATGGTGCCGTCACGTCCCAACAGGACCAGCGCGGCCACGATGCCCAGCGTCCCGCCCAGCCCGCCCCAGGCGGCCAGCGTGCGCCAGCGCATCCCGGACACGGCCTGCCGCCAGATCAGCTTGAGCGCCAGCGCCATCAGCGCGGCCACGCCCCAGGCGGGCAGGAACAGGTTGCCGAAATGCCAGAAGGCGTCGAGTGGATCCACGAAAGGGTTCGCTCCGGGCGAGGGGTGAAAGCGTCACGAATGCGTCGTTCTTGACGCTTCCCCGGGCGCAGAGCGCTCGGGCAAGTCCCGGGTGACACACGGGGCGGGGCGGAATTTTATAATCGTGCCCATGTCCGTTTTCGCCCTCGGTCTGAACCACACGTCCGCGCCGCTCGATCTGCGCGGACGTTTTGCGTTCACGCTCGAGCAATTGGCCCCCACGCTGCTGCGTTTCCAGGACCAGGTCAGCACCGGCCGCCGCCGTCCGACGCCGGCCGCCGAGGCCGCGATGCTGTCCACCTGCAACCGCACCGAGCTCTACGTCGCCGGCGACGCCGACATGGTCCGCCCGGCGGTGGACTGGCTGGCCCAACTGGGCGGCGTGGGCAGCGCGACGCTGATGGACCACTCGTATGTCGTCGAGGGCACGGCCGCCGCGCGCCACGCCTTCCGCGTCGCCAGCGGGCTGGACTCCATGGTGCTGGGCGAGCCGCAAATCCTGGGCCAGCTCAAGCAGGCGGTGCGGGAGGCCGACCAGGCCGGCACCCTGGGCACGACGCTGCATCAGCTCTTCCAGCGCAGCTTCTCGGTGGCCAAGGAAGTCCGCAGCTCGACGGAGATCGGCAGCCACTCGATCAGCATGGCGGCCGCGTCGGTGCGCCTGGCCTCGCAGCTGTTCGAGAACCTGGCCGACATCAAGGTGCTGCTGGTCGGCGCCGGCGAGATGATCGAACTGGTCGGCACACATTTCTCGGCCAAGGGCCCGAAGGCCATCGCCGTCGCCAACCGGACCCTGGAACGCGGCGAGAAGCTCGCCTCTCACTTGAGCGCCGAGGCTTTCCGTCTGGCCGACCTGCCCGAGCGCCTGCATGAATTCGACGCGGTGATCTCCTGCACCGCGTCCTCGCTCCCGCTCATCGGTCTGGGCGCCGTGGAGCGCGCGCTGAAGAAGCGCCGTCACCGTCCGATGTTCATGGTCGATCTGGCCGTCCCGCGCGACATCGAGCCCGAGGTCGCCCAGCTGGACGACGTCTATCTCTACACCGTGGACGACCTCTCGCAGCTGGTGCAGACCGCCGGCGAGAAGCGCCAGGCCGCCGTCCAGCAGGCCGAGGCCATCATCGAGAACGGCGTGCAGAGCTTCGCCCACTGGCTGGGCCAGCGCCACACCGTTCCCTTGATCCAGGCCCTGCATCAGCAGGCCGACAGCTGGCGCGAGGCCGAGCTCCAGCGCGCCCGCAAGCGGCTCGCCAAGGGCGAGGACATGGAGGCGGTGCTGGATGCGCTCGCGCGCGGCCTGACCCAGAAGATGCTGCACGGCGCGATGGCCGAGCTCAACGGCAGCGAGGGCGAGCAACGCATGGCGATGGCGCAGACGGTCTCGCGGCTGTTCCTGCGCGACAGCGCCCGGACGCCCGGTCTGCGGCCGGACGGCGTCGGAGGCCCCGGCGCCGGCCACGAGCGCGCCGACTCCTAGCGACGCTCCAGCGATCCGGTCCGCCCCGCGCGGCGACCGGCGAGGCGCCGCCCGCTTGGCGGAACCTCAACGACCCGTCCCGGAGCCCGCCGGACCGGTCACTTCCTCGACGCATCACCGGCCTCGTGCCCTCAGCGGCCTCGCCGTCCACCGGATTTCGGCTCCCATGAAAGACGCCCTGCGCCAGCAGTTCGACCGCCTCGGCTACCGCCTGAGCGAACTCGACACCATCCTTGCCGACGGCAGCGTCGCCGCCGACATGAAGCGCTATCGCGCCCTCACGCGCGAGCAGGCGGAGGTGTCCTCGCTGGTCGAGCGCTACCGGCGCTACGTCCAACGCGAGAGCGACCTGAACGCCGCCCGGGAGCTGCTCGACGCCGGCGACGCCGACATGGCCGAGATGGCGCGCGAGGAGATCGCCTCGGCGCAGGACGACCTGGCGCGGCTGGACCAGGAGCTGCAGCTGGCGCTCATCCCCAAGGATCCGGACGACGACCGCCCCGCTTTCCTCGAAATCCGCGCCGGCACCGGCGGGGACGAATCGGCGCTTTTCGCTGGCGACCTGACGCGCATGTACACCCGCTTCGCCGAGGCCCGCGGCTGGCGCTGCGAGGTCCTGTCGGCGAATGAATCCGACCTGGGCGGCTACAAGGAAATCGTGCTGCGCCTGGATGGCGACAGCGTCTACGGGCAGCTGAAGTTCGAGTCCGGCGGCCACCGGGTGCAGCGCGTTCCCGCCACCGAGTCGCAGGGCCGCATCCACACCAGCGCCTGCACCGTGGCCGTGATGCCCGAGCCGGACGAGGCCGAGGAGATCCAGCTCAACCCGGCCGAGCTGCGCATCGACACCTTCCGCGCCAGCGGCGCCGGCGGGCAGCACGTCAACAAGACCGACAGCGCGATCCGCATCACGCACCTGCCCACCGGCCTGGTCGCCGAATGCCAGGACGATCGCAGCCAGCATCGCAACAAGGCCAAGGCGATGGCCGTGCTCGCCGCCCGCCTGCGCGAGAAGGACCGCAGCGAGCGGGCCGCCAAGGAGGCGGCGCAGCGCAAGAGCCTGATCGGCAGCGGCGACCGCAGCGATCGCATCCGGACCTACAACTTCCCGCAGGGCCGGCTGACCGACCACCGCATCAATCTGACGCTCTACAAGCTGGGCGCGATCATGGACGGCGACCTGGACGACGTGCTGCAGGGGCTGCAGCAGGCACAGGCGGCGGAGCAGCTCGCGGCGCTGGAAGGCGGCAACGCATGAGCGACGTGACCGCCCCGCTGACCGTGCTCGGCGCCGAGCGCGCCGCCATCGCTGCCGGGCTGCCGCGCGCGGAGGCGCAGTACCTGCTGCAGGCGCTGCTGAATGTCTCGCGCGCCTGGCTGATCAGCCACGACACCGACCTGCTGGACGACGCCAGCGCCGAGCGCTTCCGGCACTGGCTCGCCCGACGGCTGGACGAGGTGCCGCTGGCCTATCTGGTCGGTGAGAAGGAGTTCTTCGGCCTGACGCTGCGCGTCACCCCCGAGACCCTGATCCCCCGTCCCGATACCGAGTTGCTGGTGCAATGGGCGCTGGAGCGCCTCGACGGCCCGCGCTCGCCGCGCGTCGTGGACCTGGGCACCGGCACCGGCGCGATCGCGCTGGCCATCAAGTCGGGCCGCGCCGATGCCGACGTCCGCATGGTCGACGCCAGTCCGGGCGCGCTCGCGGTGGCGCTGGAGAACGCCCGCCGCCTGAACCTGCCGGTCGACGGCCACCTGGGCAGCTGGTTCGAGCCGCTGGCCGGCCAGCCGCCCTTCGACCTGATCGTCAGCAATCCGCCCTACGTCGCCGGCGACGATCACCACCTGGCCGCACTGCGCCACGAGCCCCGCATGGCGCTGACCCCCGAGGGCGACGGCCTGGACGACCTGCGCCACCTCGTCGCCACCGCGCCCGAATGGCTTCGACCGGGCGGCTGGCTGCTGCTGGAGCACGGCTGGGACCAAGCGGAGGCCGTGATGGCGCTGCTGCGCGAGCGCGGATTCACCGAGGTCGAGAATCGCCGGGACCTGGGCGGACAGCCCCGCGCCACGGGTGGCCGCTGGCCGGAATAGTTTCCTGTCGTTCCTGCACGACACCCCCGGGTTCGGAAAGGTCGCCAGACTAGGCGCGAGACCCCGCCGCATCGCCCAGCTATGCAAGGGGTTGAGCAACGACGTATGGCGGCCTTTCCGGACCCGGGGCCAGGAACAAGGGCACGGGAACCCCGCATATCGATATGGCGCGGTAACTCGGCCGGGCGTAGCATCGTCTCACCCGCCCCCGGATTTTTCCTATCCGGGCCCGTCTTCCGTCCGCCCAGGAGACTCCCCATGCGTGCCGCCCCGCTGTCCTTGCGCCTCGCCACCGTCCTGATCGGTGGTCTTCTGGCCGGATCCGCCTGGGCGCAGCAGGGCTTGCAGTTGCGGGCCAAGCCCCAGGCCTTCAGCAGCTGGCAGGCGCGGCTTCAGATCAGCCAGAGCCTGGACGACAACGCGAGCTCCTACGACGCCCGCCGCGGCAGCCGGCTGCTCAGCGCCAACCTGCTGGCGGACTATTACCTGACCGGCTCCGGTTTCGGCAGCGGCACTCGCGGCGGCCTGCGCGCCACCGGCGGCCTGATGCTGGGCCCGATGTCCCTGCTGCAAAGCAGCAGCGGTCTCGCCCTGGGCCGCGGCGCCAGCATCAGCCCGACGCTCTCCGCCGGCAACCGCAACCTCAGCCTGCTCACCGCCCTGGACCGCGAGCCCAACCTGTCGCTGTCCTACGTCGGCCTGGGCTACACGAGTTACTCGCTGCGCAACGGCTGGGGCTTCAGCGCCGACCTGGGCGTGATCGCCAATGGCGCGCCCGGCCTGCGCCTGGGCAACAGCGCGCCGCAGGCCGACCTGTCCGGCGACTACCGCTACAAGCCGATCGTCCAGTTCGGCGTCAGCTACAGCTTCTGAGCGACGGCGTCCGCCGGCAGTTTCCAGGGCCGCCCCAGGGCGGCCTTCTGCTTTGCGCGACACCTGGCCGGGCCCGGCGCAGCGAGGACATTCCCGCTGCCCGATAATCCCGGGATCGCGCGGCGCCCCGCTCGAGCCGCTTCCCCATCTCGGGAACGGCACCTGCCGCGCCGCGACACGAGATCCCGCAGATCCGCAGATCCGCAGATCCGCAATTTCGCAGTTCCGCATTCCCGCATCCGCCACCGCATTCGAGAGGATTCCGCCATGAGCGACGTTCAGCAACGCATCGACGACCTGGTCAAGGGCAACCGCGTCATGCTCTTCATGAAGGGCACGGCCCAGTTCCCGATGTGCGGTTTCTCCGGCCGCGCGATCCAGATCCTGAAGGCCAGCGGCGCCACCGAGATCAAGACCTTCAACGTCCTCGAGGACGAAGGCGTGCGCCAGGGCATCAAGGAATACGCCAACTGGCCGACCATCCCGCAGCTCTACATCGGCGGCGAGTTCGTCGGCGGCTCCGACATCATGATGGAGATGTACGAGAGCGGCGAACTGCAGCAGCTGCTGGCCACCGCCTGATGAGCCCGGTGCGTCCGCGCCTGATCGTCGGCATCACCGGCGCGACCGGCGCGGCCTACGGGCTGCAGTTGCTGCGTCGCGCCCGCGCGCTCGGCGCCGAGACGCACCTGATCCTGAGCCCGGCGGGCGTGCTCAACGCCCATCACGAACTGGGGCTGACCCGCGCCCAACTCGAGGCCGAGGCCGATGCGGCCTACTCGCCCGGGGACGTCGGCGCCTGCGTCGCCAGCGGCAGCTTCCCGACCGCGGCGATGGTCGTCGCGCCGTGTTCGATGCGCACGTTGGCCGCGGTCGCGCACGGGCTGTCGGACAACCTCATGACGCGCGCCGCCGATGTGACGCTCAAGGAGCGTCGCCGGCTGATCCTGATGGTGCGGGAAACGCCGCTCAACCTCGCCCACCTGCGCAACATGACCGCGGTGACCGAGATGGGCGGGATCATCTTCCCGCCGCTGCCCGCGCTGTATCTGCACCCCAAGTCCATCGACGAGATGGTCGCCGAGACGGTGGAACGCGTGCTGGAGCTGTCGCAACTGCCCGGCGCCGCGCCGCAGGCCTGGCAGGGCTTGCGACCCTCGGCCTGATCGCACGGAGCGTCAGGTCTTGCCCGGCATCAGCCAGCGCTTGCGGGCGCCCATCACCAGGTTCGGATACTCCGGCCGGCCGCGGCTGCCGTTGTAGCGGCCCAGCGCCAGGTAGAGGTCGCCCTTCTCGATGTCGAGGTAGTGGCGCAGGATCACGCAGCCGAAGCGCAGGTTGGTCTGCATGTGGAAGAGCCGCGAGGCCTGCCCATCGCCGATCAGCCGCGACCAGAACGGCATCACCTGCATGTAGCCGCGCGCGCCCGCGACGCTGATGGCGTACTTGCGGAAGCCGCTCTCGACCTGGATCAGCCCCAGCACCAGCGCCGGCTCCAGTCCCGCGCGCACGCTCTCGTACCAGACGGTCTCCAGGAACTCCAGCCGGGTCTGCGCCTCGCTCTTGTTCTTCTTGATGCGCTCGCTCATCTCGCCCAGCCAGCGCAGATAGGCCAGACGCGGCTCGATCGCGCTGAACTGCGGCTTGGGCGGCGCGTCGAAGGCGATCGCGGCGGACAAGGCCGAGCGCACTGCGTCGGCGAGGGGCTCCTCGACCTGCGCGCCGGCCATCGCGGGCCGGGGCAGGCAGGCCACCGCGCCGCTCAGCAGCAGCGCGCGTCGGAACCGGGAAGGAAGGCGATTCATCGGGACAACCAGGCTTCGAGCGGCAGACGCCTCGGACCGATCAGGTGCGCCAGCGCCACGCCGCCGCCCCAGTAGGCGAGCGACAGCAGCGCCACGACCACCGTTCCCGGCTTCCAGGCCAGCCCCGCGCCGCTGAAGAGCACGAAGCTCAGCACCGAGCTCAGCAGATAGAGCGTCAGCGTATGTCGGCCCAGCGGGGCCAGCAAGTGCAGCAGGCGCGGATCACGCCGCAGGCGCAGCACCATCGCCGGCACCGCGGCGCTCAGCAGCAGCAGCGTCGGATAGAGATAAAAGATCGCGTACTGGCCGCTGATGAACGCATCGCCGTCGCGCAGGCCGGGCCAGAGCAGCGTCGTGAACACGATGTTGACCGCGATCGCGGGCAGCAGCCAGCGCCGCGACCAGCGGCTGAGCATCGGCTCCCAGCGCCGGTGCGAGAACAAGCGCAGCCGCGCCGCCATCAGCCCCGCCGTCATCAGCAGCAGCGGCGTGGGCAGACCCAGGATCACGAAGGCGATGGTCGAGGACAGGAAGTGGCCGCCGTTGCGCAGCGTCCATTCGGCCCAGCCGGCCGGCTGCGACAGCGGCGTCGAGGGCGTTTGGTCCATCACCAGCGTGGCCATGAAGAAGGTCAGCGCGATCACGCCCAGGTCCAGCACCAGCAGCACGGCCATGCGCACCTTGAGCTGGGACAGGCGGATGCCCGCCCACATCGCCAGCACCGAGCCCGCGACCGCGTAGAGCGTCAGGATGTCGCCCATGTACAGCAGCGTGCCGTGCAGGACGCCCAGGAGCAGCATCTTGCCCAGGCGCCGACGGCGCCGCGCCAGGCCGGCCTCCCCGCGGTCCTGCGACAAGCCCTGGCTGTAGCCGAACAGGAACGCGAGCAGCGAGATGCCCTTGCCCGCGATCAGCGCGTGGAGGACCCAGGAGACCGCTTCCGCCAGACCGCTGCCGGCGGGGGTGGGGG
This sequence comes from Roseateles sp., assembly GCF_039595295.1. GTDB lineage: Bacteria > Pseudomonadota > Gammaproteobacteria > Burkholderiales > Burkholderiaceae_C > Roseateles. The sequence goes on along the minus strand of NZ_JBCNLU010000010.1, from coordinate 140,797 downwards.
GCGCCATCGGCCCCATGTCGGGGAGCGCGCCGTAGCCGCCCCAGTTCACCGCGACCACCGGCAGCAAGGCCAGCGCGCGCAAGGCGTCCACCGCCGCGACGCGCTGCGGCGGACGGGCCGGGCTCACGCCAGGCGTTGCTTCAGATGAGCGACGACGTCGGCCAGCGCCAGCTTGCTGGCTTCGGCGTCACGACGGCCCTGGTACTCGACCTGACCTTCCTTGAGGCCGCGATCCGAGATCACCACGCGGTGCGGCACGCCGACCAGCTCCCAGTCCGCGAACATCGCGCCAGGGCGCTCGCCGCGGTCGTCCAGCAGCACGTCGACGCCCAGCGCCAGCAGCTCGTCGTAGAGCTTCGTGGCGGCGGCCTTCACTTCCTCGCTGCGGTCCATGCCGATCGGGCAGATCACCGCCGTGAACGGGGCGATCGAGTCCGGCCAGACGATGCCGCGCTCATCGTGGTTCTGCTCGATGGCGGCGCCCAGGATGCGGGTCACGCCGATGCCGTAGCAGCCCATCTCGAACAACTGCGGCTTGCCGTTCTCGTCCAGGAAGGTCGCGTTCATCGCGGCCGAGTACTTCGTGCCCAGATAGAAGACGTGGCCGACCTCGATGCCGCGCTGGATCGCCAGCACGCCCTTGCCGTCGGGCGAGGGGTCGCCCTCGACGACGTTGCGGATGTCGGCCACCAGATCCGGTTCGGGCAGATCGCGGCCCCAGTTGGCGCCGGTGAAGTGGAAGTCGGCCTCGTTGGCGCCGCAGACGAAGTCGGCCATGTGGGCGACGGTGCGGTCGGCGATGACCTTGAGCGGCTGCTTCAGGCCGATCGGGCCCAGGTAGCCGGGCTTGCAGCCGAAGTGGGCGTCGATCTCGGCGGCGGTGGCGAAGCGGAAACCTCCCTTCAGGCCTTCCAGCTTGCCGACCTTGACTTCGTTCAGGTCGTGATCGCCGCGCACCAGCAGCAGCCAGACCTGCGACTTCACGATGGTGCCGTGCTCGTCGAGCTCGTCGGTGGCCAGCACCAGCGACTTGACCGTCTGCGTCAGCGGGAGCTTCAGCAGCTCGGCAACATCCGCGCAGGTCGCCTTGCCGGGCGTCGCGGTCTTGGTCAACGCCTGCGTCGCGGCGCCGCGCGTCGCGATCAGCGACAGCGCCTCGGCCAGCTCGATGTTGGCGGCGTAGTCGCTGGTCGGGCAGTAGATGATCGCGTCCTCGCCGGTGTCGGCGATGACCTGGAACTCGTGCGAGCGGTCGCCGCCGATGGCGCCGGTGTCGGCCGCCACGGCGCGGTACTGCAGGCCCAGGCGATCGAAGATCTTGCCGTAGGCGGCGTACATGTTGTCGTAGCTGCGGCCGGCGGCGTCCTTGTCACGGTCGAAGGAATACGCGTCCTTCATCGTGAACTCGCGGCCACGCATCACGCCGAAGCGGGGACGGCGCTCGTCGCGGAACTTGGTCTGGATGTGGAAGAAGTTCTTCGGGAGTTGCTTGTAGCTGCGCAGCTCCTGGCGGGCGATGTCGGTGACGACCTCTTCCGACGTGGGCTGGATGATGAAGTCGCGGCCATGGCGATCCTTCACCCGCAGCAGCTCGGGGCCCATCTTGTCGAAGCGGCCCGTCTCCTGCCACAGCTCGGCGGGCTGCACCACGGGCATCACCAGCTCGACCGCGCCGGCGCGAGTCATCTCGGTGCGGATGATGTTCTCCACCTTGCGGATCACGCGCAGGCCCATCGGCATGTAGTTGTAGATGCCGGCGCCCAGGCGCTTGATCATGCCGGCCCGCATCATCAGCTTGTGGCTGACGATCTCCGCATCGGCGGGGGCTTCCTTGAGCGTGGAGATGAAGAACTGGGAGGCTTTCATGGGCGCAGAAAATAAAAGTCCGCGGACAGCCTGGCCGCCGCGGAAGAACCGGTTCAACACCGAGGGTTAGCGATGATCGCGCCGGGCCTCAGCCCCGGTGCAATAATCAATCCAACGAATGATTTGAAGGTTGATTATGCTCGACCGTGAAGGCTTCCGGCCCAACGTCGGCATCATCCTGCTCAACCACAAGAACGAGGTGTTCTGGGGCAAGCGCATACGCACCCATTCTTGGCAGTTCCCCCAAGGGGGCATCAAGCATGGGGAGACGCCCGAGCAGGCGATGTTCAGAGAGCTGCATGAGGAAGTGGGCCTCGTCGCAGACCATGTGCGGATCATCGCGCGCACGCGCGATTGGCTGCGCTACGAGGTCCCCGATCACTTCATCCGGCGCGACGCGCGTGGCCATTACCGCGGCCAGAAGCAGATCTGGTTCCTGTTGCAGCTGACCGGTCGCGACAGCGACATGAACCTGCGCGCGACCGACCATCCCGAGTTCGACGCCTGGCGCTGGAACGAGTACTGGGTTCCTCTGGAAGCCGTGATCGAGTTCAAGCGCGGCGTCTATCAGATGGCGCTGACGGAACTCGCCCGCTTCCTGCCGCGGCTGAACCACCACAACCGCTACCTGCGGGCGGGGATGCGCCCTCCGCCACGGGGCGACCGCTATGGCGGCCCGGGCGAGCATGACGCCCATCGGCACGATCGCTTCCAGGACACGCAGCCGCATGACGAGCATCGGCATGACGGACATCCTCATCAGGGACATCCTCATCAGGGGCATCCTCATGAGGGGCATCCGCACGATGCGCATCCGCATGAGGAGCGCCGTCATGATGCGCACGGCGGCCCCGAGGGCCATGACGACCGTGAGGTCCGCACCGCTCAAGCCGAACACGGACCGATCGAGCCTGGCAAGACCTGACACTGGCGCGCGGAGCGCCAGCATCGCCGGCCGCGCTCAGCGCAGAACCAGGTTGTCGCGGTGGATGAGTTCCGGCTCGGCGGCGTAGCCGAGCACGCGCTCGATGTCGAAGGACGGCTTGCGGGCGATCAGGCGCGCCTCGGCGCTCCCGTAGTTCGTCAGGCCCCGCGCCAGCTCCGCGCCATTCATGTCCAGCACGGCGATCACGTCGCCGCGGTGGAAATCGCCGGAGACGTCCTGCACGCCGATGGGCAGCAGGCTCTTGCCCTCCTCGCGCAGCTTGATCGCCGCGCCCGCGTCCACGCGGACTGAGCCGCGCATCTGCAGGTGATCGACCATCCATTGCTTGCGCGCCGCCAGCTTGGCGGTCGACGCGAGCAGCGCCGTCCCGATCGCCTCGCCGCGCGCCAGGCGCAGCAGCACGTCGGGCTCGCGACCCCAGGCGATGACGGTGTTGGCGCCGCTGCCCGCGGCCCGCTTCGCCGCCAGAATCTTCGTGATCATGCCGCCCCGCCCCAGGCTGGAGCCGGCACCGCCGGCCATGTCCTCGAGCTCCGGCTTGCCGGCCGTGGCGACATCGATGAAACGGGCGTTCGGGTCCTTGCGCGGATCAGCGGAGTACAGCCCCCTCTGATCCGTGAGGATCACCAGCGCGTCGGCTTCGACCAGATTGGCCACCAGCGCGCCCAGGGTGTCGTTGTCGCCGAACTTGATTTCGTCGTTGACGACGGTGTCGTTCTCGTTGATGACCGGCACCACGCGGTGCTGCAGCAGCGCGAGCAGCGTCGAGCGGCCGTTCAGATAGCGCTCGCGGTCGGCCAGGTCAGCATGCGTGAGCAGCACTTGCGCGCTGGTCAGGCCCTGCTCCCGCAGCTTGGTCTCGTACATCTGCGCCAAGCCCATCTGGCCGACAGCGGCCGCCGCCTGCAGCTCGTGCACTTCCTTGGGCCGGCTGGCCCAGCCCAGGCGCTTCATCCCCTCGGCGATCGCGCCGCTGGAGACCATCACCACCTCACGCCCCTCGCGCGCCAGCTCCGCGAGTTGGCGACACCAGTTACCGATCGCCTCGGCGTCGACGCCGCGCCCCTCGTTGGTCACCAGACTCGAACCGACCTTGACGACGATGCGTCGCGCGTCCTTCAGGACGCCCTTCAATTCGACAGTGCTCATGCGCGGAGGTGCTCGGAGGAAGTGATGAAGGGGACGCGCTCTGGGCCGCGGCATCGCGGCCGGTGGATCAGGGCAGCGGATCGAAGCGCGGATCGCGCTCGGGCGGCTTCTCGGCCTTCGCCGCTTTCTCGGCCTTGGCGGCCTTGGCGGCCTTGACCTTGGCCGCGCGCGTCTTGCGCGTTTCCTGGAAAGCCTTGGGCGCGTCGGGCACCGGCTCGTCGAAGCGGGCGTCCGGATCTTCCACCGGCGGCGCCTGGAGGGCGGCCACGTGGTCGTAAATGGCGCGGATCAGCGGCTCGCAGCCCTCGCGCGTCAGCGCGGAGATCTCGAACACCGGACCCTTCCACTTGTAGCGCTTCACGAAGTCCTTCACGCGGGCGGCGCGCTCATCCTCCGGGACCATGTCCAGCTTGTTGAGCACCAGCCATCGCGGCTTGGCGTGCAGCGCCTCGTCGTACTTCTTGAGTTCCTTGACGATGGCCTTGGCCTCGGCGACCGGGTCCACGTCCGGATTGAACGGGGCCAGATCGACCACATGCAGCAGCACGCGAGTGCGCTGCAGATGGCGCAGGAACTGATGGCCCAGTCCGGCGCCCTCGGCGGCGCCCTCGATCAGGCCGGGGATGTCGGCAATGACGAAGCTCTTCTCCGGACCGACGCGCACGACGCCCAGGTTCGGATACAGCGTGGTGAAGGGGTAGTCCGCGATCTTGGGGCGCGCATTGGACACGGCCGCGATCAGCGTGGACTTGCCGGCGTTGGGCTGCCCCAACAGGCCGACGTCGGCCAACACGCGCAGCTCCATCTTGATCTTCTTGACCTCGCCGGGCCAGCCGGGCGTCTTCTGACGCGGCGCGCGGTTGGTCGAGGTCTTGAAATGCAGATTGCCGTAGCCGCCGTCGCCGCCCTTGGCCAGCAGCACCGGGACATCGGGCTCGAGCAGCTCGGCGATGATTTCCTCGGTCTCCAGGTCGCGCACGATGGTGCCAACGGGGACCTTGAGGATGATGTCCTCGGCGGCGGCGCCGAACTGGTCGGAGCCGCGACCGGCTTCACCGTTGCGCGCCTCGTGACGACGCGCGTAGCGGTAGTCGATCAGCGTGTTGAGGTTGCGGTCGGCCATCGCGAAGACGCTGCCGCCGCGGCCGCCGTCGCCGCCGTCCGGGCCGCCGAAGGGGATGAACTTCTCGCGGCGGAAACTGGCGCAGCCGGCGCCGCCGTTGCCGGCGGCAATATCGATGGTGGCTTCGTCAACGAACTTCATGGGTGGCCTTCGGTTCCCGGAGCGGGGCTATCGTAATTCACACCCCCACGCTCCCGCGCAAGGTCATGCTTTGAATCAGCGCGAGTCAGGATTCGCCGGGACTCGCGGTCGGCGCGGATCGTGCTGAGCATGCGCGATCCGAAAAAAGCAAAGCCCCGGACAAGGCCGGGGCTCTGGGGTCCGCCGCGATCATCCGGGCTTGCGCCCGGGACCGCGGCATCAGGACTTCAACAAGCTCAGATCGCCGTGACGACGACGGTCGAGCGGTTGTTTTCGCCCTTGACAGCGAAGGACACCGTGCCGTCGATCAGCGCGAACAGCGTGTGGTCCTTGCCCATGCCCACGTTGGTACCAGCGTGGAACTTCGTGCCGCGTTGGCGGACGATGATCGAGCCAGCCGAGATGGTCTGGCCGCCGTACACCTTGACGCCCAGCATCTTCGGCTTCGAGTCGCGGCCGTTTCGTGTCGAGCCGCCGCCCTTTTTCTGTGCCATGGATTACTCCTAGATCAGATTATGAGAGTGACAAGAGATCAGCCGTTGACCGCGCTGATTTCCAGCTCGGTGAACGTCTGACGATGGCCTTGGCTCTTCTTGTAGTGCTTGCGACGACGCAGCTTGAAGATGCGCACCTTGTCGTGCTTGCCATGAGCCACCACGGTGGCCTTGACGCTGGCGCCAGCAACCAAGGGAGTCCCGATCTTCAGGTCAGCGCCGTTTCCGACTGCCAGAACCTGGTCGATCACGATCTCTTGGCCAACTTCCGCAGCAATCTGTTCTACCTTGATCTTTTCGCCAGCAGCAACCTTGTATTGCTTGCCACCGGTTTTTATGACCGCGTACATATCAGCCCTTTCAACACAGGAAGGCGAACCGCCGAGAGCGATGCGAGACCGCCACCCAGCGCGAAGGTCATCAAGACGATCGCCCAAGAAAAAACACCGCAATGAGATGCGGAGCCCGCGAATATAGCACAGCACCCCACCCTGATGCAAACCCTGATGTGGCGCGGGACCCGTGGCCATCGGCCTTCGCGCGGGGAGTCGCCCTGGGATCCGTCGATTTTCTGGATCGACCGCGTACGGCGCACGCGCTTGTGCGAGACCGAACCGATACGGGCGAAGGACGGCTGTTCGCCTTCCTATAATCGCCGCTTCCCCTCACAGTGAGTCGAGAGTGCAACCCATTGCCTCTACCCCCGTCGCCGAGGTCCTCGAGGCGTTGAATGCACAGATGGATGAAGTCGATGCCGTGATCGCGCAGCGCCTTCGCTCAGACGTCGCGCTGATCAATCAGATCTCCGCATACATCATTCACGCTGGCGGCAAGCGCATGCGGCCGAAGATGGTGTTGATGTTCGCCAACGCGCTGGGCGCGGACTCTCCCCACAGCCGCGAGCTGGCGGCGGTCGTCGAATTCATCCACACCGCCACGCTGCTGCACGACGACGTCGTCGACGAGTCCGAGTTGCGCCGCGGCAAGCAGACCGCCAATGCGATGTTCGGCAACGCGGCGAGCGTGCTGGTGGGCGACTTTCTGTACTCGCGCGCCTTCCAGATGATGGTGTCCGTGAACCGGATGCGCGTCCTGGAGGTGCTGGCCGACGCGACCAACGTGATCGCCGAGGGCGAGGTCCTGCAGCTGATGAACATGCACGACCCCGACGTCGCGGTCGACAGCTATCTGCGCGTCATCCGCTACAAGACCGCCAAGCTGTTCGAGGCCAGCGCCCGTCTGGGCGCCGTGCTGGCCGACGCGCCCGAAGCGCTGGAAGAAGCCTGCGCCGGCTACGGACGCGCGCTGGGCACCGCGTTCCAGCTGATCGACGACGTACTGGACTATGAAGGCACGGCCGACTCGCTGGGCAAGAACGTCGGCGACGACCTGCGCGAAGGCAAGCCCACGCTGCCGCTGCTGATCGCGATGGAGCGCGGCACCGACGACGAGCGCGCGCTGATCCGCCACGCGATCGAGCACGGCGAGGTCGAGCGTCTGAAGGACATCGTGGCCATCGTCCAGCGCACCGGCGCGCTCGAAGCCACCCGCGAAGCCGCTCGCGCGGAAGTCGCACAAGCCAAACAACATTTGTCGCTGCTACCCCTTTCCAAGTGGAAAGAAAGCCTGCTAGAATTTGCGGCTCAGTCGGTAGAGAGAAGTTCTTGAAACCGAGTGACCAAAACGGGGTGTAGCTTAGCCTGGTAGAGCGCTACGTTCGGGACGTAGAGGCCGGAGGTTCGAATCCTCTCACCCCGACCAGGACAACGAAAACGCCGCAGATCGCAAGATCTGCGGCGTTTTTCTTTGGTCGATCGACAGACACGCGCTCGATCGGGGTCAGGTGTTGCCTGCTGCGTCTGCCTTGGCCTTCAGCGATGCCACATCGGCGGATGACGCTGATGCCAGGCGAAGACCTGCTCCAGCAAACCGGACAGGCTCATCAGCAACTCGTCCTGCCCCGGCCGCGCCATCAGCTGCACGCCGACGGGCACACCGCACGCGTTCTGATGCACCGGCAGACTGACCGCCGGCGCCCCGCAGAAGTTGGCCCAGGGCGTGAACGCGCTCCAGCGCAGCATCGCCTCGCTCGACGCCCAGCCGTCGTCCAGCCGCAGCGCGCCGCTGGGCAGCGCCGGCGCCGAACTGGTCGGCGTCATCAGCACGTCGACCTCCGATTGCCACTTCAGCCACGCGCTCGCCGCGGCCGCGATGCGCGCCTGCGATTGCGCGTGGCGGATTCCGCTGATCTCCACCGCCCGCTGCGCGTGCCAGCGCGTGTAAGGCATCAGCGCGGCGCGGCGCTCCTCGGGAATCTGCAGCTGCACATGCCCGGCGATGCCGACGCTGAGCACGTCGCACAGCGGCTCCAGCAGCGTCCAAATGCGCAAGGCCGATGGCAAGGCCACCGGCACGATCTCATAGCCCAGCGTCTCCAGGGCCCGCGCGGCGACGGCGCAAGCCTCCTGGCAATCGGCGTGGGCCTCGGTCTCGTCGCTGCCCGGATCGATCAGCAGGCCGATGCGCAGTCGATCGGGCGGCGGCATTCGCGCGGCCCGGCGGTGCGCATCGGGCGTCCAGGTCGGTTGACGCCAAAGCTCACCCGGTCCGATCGTGCCGACGGCGTCGAGATAGAGCGCCGCATCGCCGACCGTGCGCGCCACCGGCCCTTCGCTGCCGAGCTGATACCAACCCGGCAGCACCGATGGGATACGTCCCCGGCTGGGCTTGAAGCCCACCAGGCCGCAGTTCGACGCGGGCGTCCGCGTCGAGCCCAAGCCATCGCTGGCATGCGCCAACGGCGCGAGTCCGGCCGCCACCGCGGCAGCGGCGCCGCCGCTGCTGCCGCTGGCCGACAGTCCCTGCCCATACGGGCTCAGCGCGGGCGGCGCCAGCGGCGTCTCGGTGTAGCAGCAGGGGCCGAACTCAGGCGCGTGGGTCTTGCCGAGCACCACGATGCCGGCCTGCCGCAAGCGGCCGACGACCGCGCCATCCTGCGCCGGGATCCAGCCCTCCAGCGCCGCGCTGCCCATCGACGTGGGCAGACCGGCCGCCGGATGCAGGTCCTTGAGCGGCATCGGCAGACCGTGCAGCAGGCCCTCGGGCGGCTGCGAATCGGCCCGCCGCGCGCCGGCCATCGCCGCTTCGGCAAACACGTTGACGAAGGCGCCCAGCGCCTCGCCGTGACGCTCGATGCGCGCCAGGTAATGCGCCGTCAGCTCGCTGGAGGAGATCTCCCGGCGGCGCAGCGCCGCGCACTGCGCCTCGGCGCTCAGCTCATGCAGATCGGCCATGTGCTTGTCAGCGATCGGCGGCCAGCTGCGCCATCAAGGCGTCGATTTCCTCGGCGACCTGAGCGACGAAGGGCGGCAGCACCGCGATGCCCATGTGATCCGCGCCTTCGAGCGCGCGCACGCGGCCGCGCGTCGACAGATCGGCATGCGCCTCCTGGTAGGCGGGCCAGCGCTGGTAGACCGCATCGAGTCCCTCGACCCCGGTCGACGCCGGTGGCTTGGGCGCCCACAGCACGACCAGCGGACGCGCCCCCAGATCCGGAGAGGCGGCGGCTTGACGCCCCACCTGCCGCAGGCCCTGCACCTCGCCGAGCATCGCGTCGATCGCCTCTGGCGTGAAGGTCGATTTCATCTGCTCGCCGACCTCGGGCATGTCGGCGCACACCGCGTCGATCATCGCGAACTCCGGCGGCGGCGGACCGCCGTTGCGGAGCTTGACGCGCTTGGCTCGCTCGGCCGCCATCTGCTCGACCGGCGCCTCGTTGTAGAGCGCGAACTGGTCCGGGTGGCTGGCGTCCAGCATCATCAGTCCGACCACCTGCTCGGGATAGAGCCCGGCATAGACGCGGTTCAGCAGCCCGCCCAGCGAATGGCCGATGAAGACTACCGGACCGCGCACGCCCGCCGCCTCCAGCAGCGCGTGCAGGCGGCGCGAGTTGCGCTCCGCGTCCAGCGGCAGACCGTCGGGCTGGCTCCAGCCCAGGCCCGGGCGGTCGTAGCTGCAGACCTGGTACTTGCGGGCCAGCGTCCGCTGCAGACGCGCGTACAGCGGCGAAACCGTGCCCGCGCCCGACTCGATCACCACGGTAGGCTGACGCGCGTCGGAGGGCGCGGGGCCGCTCAGGTGCAGATGCAGGCGAAGCCCGTCGATCTCGTAGAGCTGACCCGGCGGCTTCACCGCCGGCGGGACCCAGTGCGGATCGGCCACGCGCGGCCAGTAGTCGAGGCTGCGCACGCGATAGGGCAGTCGCGCGAAGTCCACGTTCACCGCCCCCGGCGTGGAGACGTAGAGCACCGCCGTCGCCAGCGGCGCGAAGCGGGCGTGGAAGTGCTGGGCCGACTTCACGACGATCAGCTTCTTGTCGGTCAGCGTGATGCCGAGTCCGGTGAAGTGCTCGGTCGCCAGCACCTGGCTGCGCTTGCTGATCAGCGCGATGTCGATGCCCTTGCCCGTGCGGACCCAGACGCTGCGGCCCAGACCCATGAAGTCGTCGCCCATCAGGCCGGGCTGGGTGTGGTCCTCCACCACCGCCATCACGGTGACGCTCAGGTCGATCGGATCACCGGACATCGGACCGCCCTTGCCGCCCAGACGCAGCTCGACGCGCGCGCCCACGCCGGCATCGGCGCAGAGCTGCACCGCGCCCAGGTCCCAGAAGCCGCCGATCGCGATGTCGTCGAGGCCGCGCGCCAGCAGCTCGCGCAGGATGAAAGTGCTGTCGCTGAGCGCGCCGCCGCCGGCGTTGTCGGCCATGTCGGCCAGCACCACCGGCCCGCCCTGCGGCGCCAGCAGCGTGGCTTGCGTCAGCGCCTGATCGATGCTCAGCGCCGGCGTGCCGGTCTGTTCCCGGATCGCCCAGAACTCGCGGCCCAGCTGCTCGGCCAGCTCGGCGGCCAGCGCGGGATCGTTGTCCGTGGTCACCCACAGCTTGGCGCCGGACTCCGGCACGTCAGCCCAAGGGAAGCCGTGACCCAGCGACACCGACAGCACGCCCGGCTGCTGCTCCACCGCCTGCATGCGGCGCACGAAGCCGGACATGGGTTCGCGCGTCGTGTGCCACTTGCCGACCATCTTGCAGTCGTAGACCGCGGTGCTCGGCTTGACGCGGCCCAGCGCGGTCTCGCGCACGATGTCGTAGAGCTCACGCATGCGGGCCAGCGCATCCGTATGCGGGTACTCCTTGAACGCGATGATCACGTCCGCCGACGTGCGCATCCGCTCGGTGTAATGGCAGTGCAGATCGAGCTCGACCCCGATGGGCACGGACGGTCCGACGATCTCGCGCACGCGGACGAGCAGGTCGCCCTCGCAGTCGTCGTAGCCGTCGGCCACCATCGCGCCGTGCAGGATCAGGATCACCCCGTCCAGCGGTCCGGCGGCGAGCGTCGCGCGCAGGTCGGCGAGGACGTCGTCGCGCAGCTGCTCGTAGACCGAGCGCACCGTGCGGCCCAGCGGCATCGCGAAGGCGGTCAGGCTCTCGACCAGTTCATCGCCCTCCTGCGCCATCCATTGGCGCAGGGTCAGCGTGCTCAGCCCGAAGCCCTTGGGGTCGCGCGTGCTGGCGTCACCTCGAAAGATGCCGTACTCCTGGAAGCTGCCCCAGCCGGTCGGCGCGACCGCGAAGGTGTTGGTTTCCGTGGCGAGAAAGGCGGTGAAGAACTTCATCTCGGGTACTCCAAATGTCCAGGTGTCCAGGTGTCCTGCGGTCGTGCGGTCCGGACGACTTACTGGCCCACGCGCGCGAAGCGCAGGTGGCGGGTGCGAATGCTCTCGACCCGCAGGCCGACGACCGGACTTCCCGGCCCGGCGGCGCGATCCAGGTTGAGCACATTGCTGTTGGCCAGCACGGCCAGCAGCGGCTCGGTCGGGACGAGCAGCATCACCTCGTCGGAGACGGGATGCGCGCGGTAGCGCAGCTGACCATGCCGGCCCTGCACGGTGAAGCTGAGTCCCGCGTCGTCGGCCTCGATCTGTCCGCCGGCGTCGAGGTCCGCGCTGTGGAATGCGCCGACCAAGCCGGGCGCGAGTGACGCCGCCGTGGGCGCGGTCTCCGGCGCCAGCCGCAGGCGCATCAGCTCGCCACCCTCGCGGACCTCCAGGGTTTCGGGCGCTTGCGCGGGATCCACGCCGCTCAGGTCGATCTCGACCGAGCTGGTCGCCGTCTCCATCACGCCGATCCACACGCGATGCCCGATGCCCTTGCGCAGCGGCAGCACATGGCTGCCATGCACCGACACGCCCAGCAGACCGGCGACGGTGCCGAAGCGCATCAGCAGGCCGCTCGCGGGATCGTGATAGTGGCGGCCTTGCAGCCCGGGGAAGGCGTCGGCCGCAACACGCGCCACCGCTTCCTGCGCGGTGAGCGGCAGTTGGTCGGCCAGCAGCAGATCGATCAGCTTGAACGCGACCGCGGCGGGGTTGGCCGCGCAGCCGTTGGTCATGATCGTGATGTCCAGTCCATGCGCCGGCACGGTGATCATCTGCGAGCCGCCGCCCAGCACCGCGCCGTTGTGATGGATCACCTCGACCCCGCGATAGGGATGGCGGATCAGGCCGAAGCCGTAGGGCGTCACCTCGCCCGAGGTCAGCGTCGTCGCCTCCAGCATCTGCGCCCAGCTCTTCGCGGTGCCCACCGTCTTGCGTTCGCTGCGCAGGTGGGCCAGCCAGATGAGCATGTCGTCGACCGTGGAGACCAGCGAGCCGCTGCCCTCGAACTCCGTGGGATAGGTCGCGCGGGTCCAGCGTCCGCGCGCGCCGGGCGCGGCGCCCAGCACCGGCAGGTAGAGACCTGCCAGACCTTCGCGCACATCGAGCACGTTGGGAATCGACTCGGTGTCCAGCATGCCCAGCGGCTCGAAGATGCGCTGGCGCAGGAACTCGGCGAAGCTCAGGCCGCTGACCCGCTCGACGATGCGCGCCAGCATCAGGTAGCCGCCGTTGCTGTAGATCATGCGGGTGCCGGGCTCGTAGTTGAGTTCGCTCTGCCGCGCCATCATCGACAGGCTGATGCCCGCCGGCTGCGGGTTCAGGCCGTTGGCCCAGGCCCAGAGCTCCTCATGACCGCGCCAGCCGCCGGTGTGCTGCATCAGCTGGCGCAGGGTCGGCCCCGCGGCGCTGAGTTCGGGCAGCTCGGGCAGGTGGCGGCGCGCCATGTCGTCGATGTCCAGCTTGCCGTCCTCGGCCAGCAGCAGGATGGCCAGCGCGGTGAAGTGCTTGCTGGTCGAGGCCAGCCGCATGCGCGTGCGCGGCGTGTTGATCACGCCGAGTTCCAGGCTGGCCAGGCCGAAGCCGCGGCGGTACAGCAGCTCGCCGTGGCGGCTGATGCCGATCACCATGCCGGGCTCGTCGGCGCGCAGCAGCGGCTCCAGCGCCGCGTCGATGGTCTTGACCAGCTCGGCCTTGGCGGCGGCGGACGCTGCTGCCGCAGCGCAGGCGTCGGAGGCGGCTGCGGTGGAAGACGGCGCGCCGGCGCGGGAGGTGGTTGTCGAGGTCGAGGTGTTCATCGCGGTCATGAGGTGGCGTTGACTTTCTTGAGCAGCCGCACGAAGGCGGCTTCGGTGGCGCGCAGCAAGGCAGCGCCGGCGAGGCAGCCGGTCAGGGTCGCGGCCACGATGGCCATGGCGAGCCCGTTGGGAATGGACTTGACCGCGTCGGAGATCACGCCGATCGCCAGCGGCCCGAGCACCGCGAAGGGCAGGCTGCCCATCGACAGCAGCCCGATGACGCGGGCGCGCAGATGCGCCGGCGCGACCTCCTGCAGCACGTTGGGCAGCACGACCGCGCCGCAGATCAGCGGCACCAGCAGCAGGCCCAGCAGCAGGAAGACGTCGTTGGCCGAGCGCACGAACAGCAGGCCGATCGAGATCAGCGCCGCGGTGCAATAGCCGATCACCAGCACGCGCACCGGCGCGGCCAGGCCGACGCGGCGCCGCGCCAGTCGCATCGCCTTGACGCCCAGCACGCCGCCGACCAGCGTGCCGGCCATCACCGCGATGCCGATGCCCTGCCCCAGCTGCGCCGGCTGGATGCCGAACTGACGCGCCGCGACGATCGGGATCCAGCTGCCGATCGAGCTCAGTCCCACCGAGGCCAAGCCCGAGCCCGCCACCAGACAGGCCAGCGTGCGCCAATGCGCGCGCAGGTAGTCGCGAAAGCTGATGCCGCCGAGCACGGCGCCGTCCGCGCCGACCGCGGCCACGGGGGCAGCCGCGCGGGAAGTGGATCCCGTGCTCGCGCCGTTGGCATGGCCCTCGACGGGTTCGTCGGACTCGGCGGTCGGCGGCTCATAGCCGGCCGCGGCCTTGCCGCGCGCGCTGCGGATGGTCAGCACCAGCAGGATCACCGGCAGGCCGACGAAGGCCATCACGAAGAAGGTCAGGCGCCAGGTCTCGTAGCCCTGCCAGCCGACCGGCATCAGATGACGCGACTTCTCCACCGCCAGCACGATGCTGCCGCCCAGCACCGCGCCGAGCGCGCTGCCGAAGATCGACGAGATACCGAAGATCGCGTTGGCCAGCACGCGTTGAGCGCGCGGGAAGAGATCGGGGATCAGGCTGTTGGTGATGGGGCCAAGTCCGGCCTCGCCCACGCCCAGTCCGATCGACGCGACGAACAGCATCGTGTAGTCCATCGCCGTGCCGCGCAGCCCGGTGGCCGCGCTCCACACGAGCACGCAGGCGGCGAGCACCAGCCGGCGGTCGTAGCGGTCGCCCAGCCAGCCCAGCGGCAGCGTCGCCAAGCCGGTGAACAGCACCAGCCCGGCGCCCTTGAGCATCCCGATCTGGGTGTCGCTGAGCGACAGCGTGGCCCGCATCGGCTCGGTCAGCAGCGTGACCAGCATCGAATCGACCGATCCGAGGATGGTCGCCACCAGCAGCACGGCCAGCGTATACCAGGACGCGACCCCGGCCTTGCGGGCCGGAATCACCGTCGTAGGGACGTGCGAAGGGGAAGCCGCCGGGTCGGCGGTCGTTGCGAAGAGCGTCATGATCAGAAGGGGACGTTGACGGCCACGCCGATGGTGCGCGGCTCCACCACCACGGCCTTGCCGGCGGTGGCGGAGGCGACGGCGACGGCGGCCAGGCCGCGGCTGTTGGCCAGGTTGCGCACGTAGGCGGAGAGCTGGAAACGCCGATAGTCGATGCCGGCCTGCAGGCCCAGCACCGTGTAGGCCGGCAGCCGGTAGTCCAGCGCCAGCGTGCTGCCGGGGAAGCCGGCGTTGCGCGCGCCGGTGTGGCGCAGATTGGCGCCGAGATAGGCCGGACGGCCGAAGAGCTCGAGGTTGCGCGTGGCCGCCAGCGAGGCGCTGACGCGCGCGGTGTTGGGCAGCCGGTCGCCCGCATGTCCGCCCAGACCCGAGGCGTCGGTGCGCAGCTTGGCGTCGATCAGCGAGAGCGATCCGTCGAAGCGCCAGGCCGCGCTGGGCAGCCAGCTCAGCGCCAGTTCCGCGCCGCGGATGCGCGCTTTGCCCGCGTTGGTGAAGAAGCCGAAGATGCTGCCGTCGGTCACGGTCTGCTGGATGTCGGTCCACTCGATGTCGTAGAGCGCGGCATCGATCACCAGCCGGCGGTCCAGCAGCGCCGCCTTGTAGCCGGCCTCATAGCTCCACAGCGAGTCCGACTTGAACATCGGCTTGATGGTCGGCGAGGTCGTCGGCAGCAGGCCGTTGGGTCCGCCGGGCCGGTAGCCGCTGGCGACGCGGGTGTAGATCGAGTTCTGCGCGTCCAGCTTGTAGCCGGCGGTGGCCAGCCAGGTCGTGGCGGTCTCCTTCGAATCGCCGCCGTTGGACGAGGCGCCGCCCGCGAGCAGGCCGTCAGAGGTGTTGGTGAAGCTCTGCGACATGCGGCCCACGCGCACGCCGCCGGTCAGCGCCAGCGAGGGCGTGGCGTGCCAGGTCACGTCGCCGTAGGCCGCGAGGTCGCGGTAGGTCGCGGGCTTGGTCGTCTCGTAGAGCTTGAGCGAGCCGGGGCCGGTGGCGGTGGCGTATCGGATGCCGCCGTCCACGCTGGAGCGCTCGCGGTTGATGTACAGCCCGGCCAGCCATTCGATGTCGCGCGAGGCGCGCGAGGTCAGGCGGAACTCCTGGCTGACGCGATGCTGCTTGCCGCGGCTGTCGCCCCACACGGAAGTCACCGGCAGACCGGCGCGCACGAGCACCGGCAGGATGGTCGCGGACGCGTCCTGCAGACCGTGCAGCTTCACGTCCTGCACCGAGGTGATGGCGTTGAGCCGCGCCCAGCCCATGTCGTACTCGACGTCCAGACCCAGCAGATGGGTGCGGACGCTGCTGGGCTCCTCGGCGTCCAGCCGGCGCAGGCGCTCGCCCAGCGTGGGCTGGCCGGTGACGAGGTTCAGGTCCTCGTAGTCGTTGCCGACGCGCTTGGCCTCCTGGGACGTCAAGGTCAGGCGCATCGACAAGTTCCGGGCCGGCGTCAGCAAGGCCGAGATCCGCGCGCCGGTCGTGGTGCCGCGATTGACGTTCTTCTGCGCGGCCAACCCGACGGTGTCGTCGTAGCCGCCGAAGCGCGTGGTGTAGGCCGCCACTCGCACCGCCGCCACGTCCTGCTTGATGGGCACGTTCACCACGCCGTTGATGGTGTGGCCCATGCCGCCGTCCCGGGTGGCGCTCAGCGCGACTCGCGCGTTGCCGGAGAACTCGCCGGTGTCGGGCTCGTTGGTGACGTACTTGATCAGGCCGCCCATCGCGCCGGCGCCATACAGCGTGCCCTGCGGGCCGCGCAGGATTTCGATGTGATGCAGGTCCAGCAGGCCCATGTCCAGCGGCGTCACCGCGCCCAGGCCGTAGGGCGCGCTGGAGCCGGTGGCCACGTCGTCGACATAGACGCCGACCGAGGACGCGCCGACCGAGGCCGTCGCCAAGCCGCGGATGCTCAGCGCGCCGGCGAAGGCGCCGCCGTGCGTCAGCGTGACGCCGGGCTGGTTGGCGACGTAATCGCCGAGTTCGCGGGCGCCGGTACGCTCCAGGGTCTCGGTCTGCAGCACGTCGACCTTGAGCGGCACCTCACGCACCGGCTCGCGGCGGCGCGCCGCGCTGACCACGACCGAGTCCAGCGTCGACACGTCGGCGCGCGGCTTCGGATCCTCCGGCGGGCCGACGAACAGCACCATCGCGCCGCTCTCGTCGCGACGCACTTTCAGGCGCGTGCCTTCGAGCAGTCGGGCCAGCGCGTCCTCGGGCGAGAGCTTGCCCTTCAGGCCCTTGGTCGACAGGCCCTTGAGGTCCTCGACCTTGTAGAACAGCTGAACACCGGCCTGGGCGATGTAGGCATCGAGCGCGCTCTTCAGGTCGCCCGCAGCGACGTCGAAATCGCGGCTCTGCGCATGGACGGTGGCGGCAGCGACGACCAGGGTGCAGGCGATGGCCAATCGACGGAGGGACGGGCCGCGTACGCATTTCTTCATTTGGGGGGATCCTCGGTGGGAAAACGATGAACTGCTACCCAACCAAGACGGACGGGCCGTCATATTCCGGCAGCATTTCATCCCCTCTCGGCGTAAACACCTACGCATCGCACGCGGCTCTCATCGAGACCAACCCGAGGGTGTACCGGAAGCGCGCCGCTCGCCCGTCTTGAGGAAGGAGTCCTTCACTCCTTCACCCTTCATACGGGCACGCCTCATGACCCCCACCCCCGACACTCCGCAACCGACCGGCCTGGCGGCCGTCGACGCCCTGCTCCAGCCCTTCAATCGCAGCGACGCGCCGGGCCTGGTCGTGGGCATCGCGCGCGCCGGCAAGATCCTCTATCGACGCGGCGTCGGCCTGGCCAGCATCGAGCAGGGCGTGACCATGTCGCCGCGCACGCGCGTGCGCATCGCCTCCACCAGCAAGCAGTTCACCTGCCTGGCCGTGTTGCTGCTGGCCGAGGACGGGCTGCTGGACATCGACGATCTCGTCTACCGCCATCTGCCGGAGCTGACCGTGCTGCACTCCGCCGGCCCGACGCTACGCCAGCTGATGCAGCACCTGGGAGGATGGCGCACCGACCTGCCCTCGGTCGCGCAAGGCCTGGCCCTGCTGCCCACGGCGGACTGGTCCCGGCCCATCGTCGATCCCAATCGCGAGCTCAACTTCGAGCCGGGCACACGGATGATGTACTCGAACACCGGCTATCAATTGCTGGCGCGGGTGGTCGAGCGCCTGAGCGGCCGCAGCTTCGCGGACTTTCTGCGCGAGCGCATCTTCGCGCCGCTGCGCATGCACGACACCGAGTCGCTCACCAGCGACCTCGAGATCCGCCCCGGCATGGCGATGCAGTACCAGGCGCAGCCGGTCTCGGTCGGCGGGGGCTTGCGTCGCGGCATCTATCCGAGCGAGCTGCGCGGCAGCGGCTCGCTGGTCTCCACCGTCGACGACATGCTGCGCTGGCTGGCGCATCTGCGCAGCCCGAGCAAGATCGTCGGCAGCCCCGACAGCTGGTCCCGCATGATCGAGCGGCCGACGCTGTCCACCGGCGTGCGCCTGCCCTACGCGCTGGGCCTGATCCGCCACGACTATCGCGGCGTCGAGGTCATCCAGCATTCGGGTGCGGTGCTGGGCGCGACCTCGCAGATGATCACCGTCCCCGCGCACGGGCTGGACATCGTCATCCTGGTCAACGGCGCGCCGGTCTCGCCGGTGGCGCTGGCCTTCCAGATCATCGATGCGCTGCTGGGCGACGCGCTGGGCGATCCGTCCGTCCACGTCCCGGCCGAGCCCCACGCGGCGCTGCTGGGTCGGCGCTATCACTCGCCGGAGACCGGCGCGGTGTTCGGCTTCGAGGATGCGGGCGGCAAGCTCGGACTCAGCTGGCTGGGGGGACGCGGCATGCCACTGCGCCAGATCAACGGCGCGGCCGTCGTGCCCTGCGAGGACAGCGCGCTGAGCCCGCTGGGGCTGTCGCTCGAAGAGCTCGCGAGCGAGACCGCGCCGCAAGTCCTGACCCTCGATGACGGCGGCCGACTGCTGCGCTGCGCGCTGCTGCCCGAGCAGGCGCCCAGCATCGCCTCGCTGGCGTCCACGCTCGTCGGCCGCTACCTGGCGCCGGATCTGGCGATCGAGGTGCCGGTCGAGATCGAAGGCGAGGGCGCGGACATGCAGGTCGTGGTGCGCCTGCACGGCCCGCATGGCCGCAGCGCCTATCGCCTGGAGCCGCTGTCGTCTGACGTGATGCTGGCCATTCCCACGGATGGGCTGTTCTCCGGCATGGGCGGCGCGAGTGTCGTCAACATCGATCGCGAGGGCGATCGCGTCGTCGGCCTGCGCCTGGACGCGCCGCGCCTGAGCCGCCTGCGCTTCATCCGCGAGGAGGCCCTTGCATGAACAGCGTCAGCATGACCGGCACCGCCAGCACGACCGGCACGACCAACAAGAACAATGAGAGCGAGAGCAGCATGAGCACCACGACGAGCACCACGAGCACAAGCGGCAAGAAGAAGATCTTCGCCGCCTTCCTGGCCACCGAGACCAACACCTACGCCGCCGCGCCCACGGGCTGGGGCTGCTTCCAGGAGTACGGCATCCATCGCGGCGACGCGAGCACGCGCGACCCGTTGGGCATCGGCGGCTCGATGGTCGAGCTGCGCCGCCTGCTCGGCGCCGACGGCCATGAGCTGATCGAGAGCCTGAGCGCCTTCGCCCAGCCGCTGGGCCGCACGGTGCGCGCGGTCTATGAGCAGCTGCGCGACGACATCCTGGCCGACCTGCGCGCGTGCGGCCCGGTGGACGGCGTGATCCTGATCCTGCACGGCGCGATGGTGGCGGACGGCTACGACGACTGCGAGGGCGACCTCATCGCCCGCGTGCGCGAGATCGTCGGCCCCGCCGTGCCCATCGGCGTGGAGCTCGATCTGCACTGCCACTACACCGCGCTGATGCAGCGCTCGGCGGACGTGATCATTGCCTACAAGGAGTACCCGCACATCGACGCGACGCCGCGTCTGCAGGAGCTGTTGCGCATCGTGCTCGATGCGAGCGCCGGTCGGGTGAAGCCCACCGCGGCGATGTTCGATTGCAAGATGGTCGGCCTGTGGCACACGACGCGCGAGCCCATGGCCGGTTTCGTCCGGCGCATGCAGGCGGTGGAGCAGCAGCCCGGCGTGCTGTCGGTGTCGCTGGGTCACGGCTTCCCCTGGGGCGACGTGCCCGAGTCGGGCGCGCGGCTGTGGGTTGTCACCGACGACGATGCCGCGCTCGCCGCCTCGCTGGCCGAGCAGCTGGGCCGCGAGTTCTGGGCGCTGCGCGAGCAGACCGCCACGCCGATGCTGCAGATCGACGCGGCGCTGGATCGCGCCGCGGAGGTCGTGGGAGGGCCAGTGGTCATCGCCGACATCGCGGACAACGCCGGCGGCGGCGCGATGAGCGACAGCAGCTTCATCCTGCAGGCGCTGCTGACCCGCGAGGTGAGGGACGCGGCGATCGGCGCGTTCTGGGATCTCGGCGGGATCCAGCTGTGCCGCGATGCCGGCGTGGGCGCGCGCATCGCGCTGCGGCTGGGCGGCAAGTGCGGGCCGGCCTCGGGGACGCCGGTGGATCTGGACGTCACGGTGATGGCGGTGCTCGACGACCATCAACAGATCGGCCTGAACTCGAACGACGAGATCGCGCCGCTGGGCGCCAGCGTCTGGGTGCGGACCACGGGCGGGCTGGACATCGTGCTGGTCAGCGTGCGCAGCCAGACCTTTTCGCCGACGGTGTTCACCGGCCTGGGCATGGACCTGAGCGCCAAGCGGGTGATCGTCGTGAAGTCGACGCAGCACTTCCACGCGCAGTTCGCGCCGCTGGCCAAGGAGATCCTCTACGTCACCACGCCCGGCGCGATCGACATGGACTTCGCCCGGCTGCCCTACCGCGTGCGCGATCTCGACTACTGGCCGCGCGTGGCCGATCCGCACGGCTTCGCCGTCAGGGACGGAGCGCGCGCATGAGTTCGGCCGACATGACTGGGACCGAGATCACCTCGGCCGACTGCCTCGTCATCGGCGGCGGCATCGCGGGCGCGTCCGTGGCGCGCTGGCTGGCGCCGCATGCGCGCACCATCGTGCTGGAGCGGGAGAGCCAGCCCGGATATCACGCGACGGGGCGCTCGGCCGCGCTGTTCATGGAGAGCTACGGCAATCCGCAGGTGCGCGCCCTGACGCGCGCCAGCCGCGCCTTCTTCGAGCAGCCGCCGGCGGGTTACTCCGACCATCCGCTGCTGACGCCGCGGGGGGCGCTGTTCGTCGCCACCGAGGCGCAACGCGAGCCGTATGAGCATCACTGGGAGGTCTTGCGCGCGATCACGCCGAATGCGCATCGGCTCGGCGCCGACGAGGCCTGCGCGATGGTGCCGGTGCTGCGGCGCGAGCTGCTGCACGGCGCGATCCATGAGCCCGAGGCGGTCGACATGGACGTGCACGCGCTGCACCAGGGTTTTCTGCGCGAGCTCCGACGGGAAGGCGGACGGCTGGTCTGCGATGCGGAGGTCACGGCGATCGAGCGGCATGGCGCGGACTGGCGCGTGCGCGCCGGCGGGCAGGTCTACCAGGCGCCGGTGCTGATCAACGCGGCGGGGGCTTGGGCCGACGTGATCGCGGGGCTGGCGGGCGTGCGGCCCATCGGGCTGGAGCCGCGGCGGCGCTCGGCGTTCATGTTCGCGGCGCCGGCCGGGATGGACACGCATGCCTGGCCGCTGGTGTTCGGGGCGGACGAGGACTGGTACATCAAGCCGGATGCGGGCTTGCTGTTGGGGTCGCCCGCGAATGCGGATCCGGTGGCGCCGCATGATGTGCAGCCGGAGGAGCTGGACGTCGCGCTGGCCATTCATCGGATCGAGGAGATGACGACGATGACGATCCGGCGGCCCAGCCACACCTGGGCGGGACTGCGGTCCTTCGTCGCGGATGGGGGATTGGTGGGGGGATTCGATGAGGAGGCGGCGGGGTTCTTCTGGCTGGCCGGACAAGGCGGCTATGGGATCCAGACTTGCGCCGCGATGGGGGAAGCCTGTGCGGCCTTGGCGCTGGGGCGGCCGCTGCCGCAGCGGCTGGTGGACTTCGGGTTGAGCGCGGCGATGTTGTCGCCGACCCGATTGACGGGCCGTTCTTAGCCCCTCGCCCACGGAGTGGGAGAGGGGTTGGGGTGAGGGCCGTGGCACACCAGAGCCTCGACCCTCTTCGAATGCCAACGGCGCTTGCGAAGGCCAACGGCGCTCGCTGCCTGCACCGGCCCTCACCCCAACCCCTCTCCCGCAAGCGGGCGAGGGGCTATGCGCCTCACCCCCAGAGCCCTGCCTCCGCCCCCTCCAACATCGCGCCCTCATACCGCATCGCCGGCGACCGATCCGCGCTCATGAGCATCGGCCCGTCCAGATCCACATACGCGCAATCCTGCGCGATCAAATGCGCCGGCGCCATCGCCAACGACGTCCCCCCCATATTCCCCACCATCAGCCCGAAGCCCATCCTCTTCGCCTCGGCCGCCAACGCCAAGCCCTCGGTCAACCCGCCCGACTTGTCGAGCTTGATGTTCACGTACTGATACCGCCCCGCCAGCGCCGGCAGCGAGCGCCGATCCACGCAGGACTCATCCGCCGCCAGCGGAATCGGCGAGCTCAACCCATCGAGCTCGGCATCCTGCCCACGCTCCACCGGCTGCTCGATCAGCTCCACCCCCTGAGCCTGCAGCTCCGGCAGGATGCGCTCGAGCAGTTCCCGGCTCCAGGCCTGATTCGCATCGATCACCAGCCGCGCCGCCGGATGCTCCTCCCGCGCGAATCGCACCATGTCCAGATGCCGCGTTCCGTCCGCCTTCAGCTTGAGCAGCGGCAGATGCCGCGCCGCGCGAATCTTGCGTCGCACATCCGCCTCGCTTCCCAAACCGATCGTGTAAGCCGTGAGCACCGGCTCCACGCGCGACAGCCCTGCCATCCGCCAGGCGGCCCTGCCCGCCTGCTTCGCCCGCAGGTCCCACAACGCGCAATCCAGCGCGTTGCGCGCCCCGCCTGGCGGCAGCAAGCTCATCAGCTCGGCGCTGCTCAGATCCACCTGCAGCCGCCCGCGCACCGCTTCGATCTGCTCGGCCATCGTGGCCTGCGTCTCGCCCTTGTAGGGCACGCCGGTCGCCTCGCCGTAGCCGCTCCGGCCCTGCTCATCCCGTAGACGCACGACCAGCACCTTGATCTCGGTCATCACGCCGCGCGAGATCTCGAAGGGTTCACGCAGGGGCCAGCTCTCGCCGGCCAGGGTGCATTCAAGCAACATGGGACAGCTCCTCGGAGGAATGGATCGCGTCGGCCAGGCGCTCGACGCCGCCGCGCAGGGGATCGACGACGGGCAGGCCCAGCTCGGCCTCGACCCGCTCGCGATAGAGCCGCCACTCGTCATCGCTCAGCGCCGACGAGTTGACGCTCACGCCGACGCAGCGCACCGCCGCGTTGGTCAGGCGGCCGGCGCGCAGATAGGCCTCGATGGCTTCGTCCAAGGACGGCAGGGGGAAGTCCGGCAGGCTGGCGATGTGCTCCCGCCCGACGTGATGGCACAGCACCAGCGCATCGGGCTGCGAGCCGTGCAGCAGACCAAGCGTCACCCCGGCATAGGCGGGATGGAACAGCGAGCCCTGGCCCTCGATCACGTCCCAATGATCGGGCGCGTTGTCGGGCGAGAGCTGCTCGGCCACGCCGGCGACGAAGTCCGACACGACCGCGTCGATCGCCACGCCGCTGCCGGAGATCATCACGCCGGTCTGGCCGGTCGCGCGGAAGCAGGCCGCCACGCCGCGGGCCTGCAGCGCGCGCGTCAGCGCCAGCGCGGTGTACTTCTTGCCCAGCGCGCAGTCCGTGCCCACCGTCAGCACGCGCCGCCCGCGACGCTTGCGGCCGGTGCCGGTGACGCGCGGCCAAGCGCCGTGGCGCACGTCGTGCAGTTGCGCGCCCGCCAAGCGCGCGGCATCGGCCAGTCCGGGCAGATCGCTCAGGCGCTGGTGCAGACCGCTGACGATGTCCAACCCGGCGCGCACCGCGTCCAGCAGCGTCGGCAGCCAGTGCGCCGGCAGCTTGCCGCCCACCGGCGCGATGCCGATCAGCAGCGAGCCGGCACCGGCCGCCGCGGCCTCGGCGATGGTCATCGCCGGCTTGCCGGTGCTGACGCGGGCGTCGGGGAAGGCAAGCTCCCCCAGCACGTCCTCGGGGCACCAGTCGGCGACGCCGAAAGCGGTCTTCGCATCGACGGCGGAGCTCACGTCGCCGAGGAAGATCAGATAGGGTTTACGCAATACAAGCATGTCGGAACCATCCGCGGAGAAAAGGAAAACGAAGAAGGACCGCGAGCGCTCCGATGCGCTCGGGAGCCATCGGAAGCCATCGGGGGAAAGGGGCGCTCGGGCGCCGCGCGCCGCCAGTACGGCGATCGGTACCCGGGTCGGAGCCCGGGCTCGGACGCCATGGGGCTGCTGTCTTTGAAGACGAGGGGCGGACGGACTTCCGCGCCGCCTCCGGGTATTCCCCCGGTCGATGCGGGCGGGCGCAGAATCTTTGCGCCGCCCGTACCGGATTTGCGTTCGCGCTTCGTCTTGAATGACAGGCGGACACCGTCCACAGATCGTGGCGAGCCCCGTCGGCATGAGGAGCCGTGTTGAACACCGATGAGTTGAACGCCTGGTTCGTGGATGAAGTGCTGCCCCAGGAGGCCATGCTGGAACGATTTCTCAGACGCAACTGGCGCGACATGGACGAGATCCCCGACCTGCGCCAGGAGATCTATGCCCGCGTCTATGACGGCTGCGCCCGCTGCAAGCCCGAGTCCGCCCAGGCCTTCCTGCTCACGACCGCCCGCAATCTGCTGATCGACCGCGCCCGGCGCGCGCAGATCGTGTCCATCGAGACCTATGCCGACATCGAGGCCCTGGCCCCCACGCTGGACGAGCTCAGCCCCGAGCGCCATCTGGCTGCCCGCAGCGAGCTCAAGTTGCTGCAGCTGGCGCTGAACCTGCTGCCCGCGCGATGTCGCGAGGTGATCGAGCTGCGCAAGATCGAAGGTCTGTCGCAGCGCGAGGTCGCCGCGCGCATGGGCATCACCGAGGACACGGTGGAGCGTCAGGTGTCCAAGGGCGTGCGCGCCCTGGCCCAGGCGCTGCAGTCCACGGGGCAAGGCAGCGGCGGCGCCACGCCGGCGGCCGCTTCGCTGCGAAAGGGACGGAAAACACAATGAAGTACAAAAGCAGTGATCTGAACGACATCGAGGCCTGCGCGGCCGACTGGATCGCGGAGCGCGATCGCTCGGACGGGCAGCTCCCGCCCGAGCGCCGCACCGCGCTGGATTCATGGCTGGCCGCGTCGACCGCGCACCGCATCGCCTACCTGCGCCTGGAGCAGGCCTGGGAGCGGGCCAACCGGCTGCGCGCGCTGCAACCCAGCGCGCCGCCGCTCGCCACGCCCGAGCCGCGGCGGCCGGACGTCCACGGCGAGAGCGCCGGCCGCAAGCCCGGCTGGATGTCGGGTGGGACATCCGGTGGGCCGTCCGCCTGGACGTCGGCCGGAGCGCCGGGCTGGTTGTCGACGCGCCTCGCCCTGCGCGGCGCGGCCGGCGTGGGTCTGGCGACCCTGGCCCTGGTGCTGGGGCTGCAGTTCATCGGCCCGCGCCCGGACACCGTCGACTACGCCACCGCCCGCGGCCAGCGCGAGTCGGTGATGCTGGCCGACGGCTCCAGGCTGACCCTGAACACCGCCACCCAGGTGCGCACCGAGGTCACGCCGCAATCCCGCCAGGTCTGGCTGCAGAGCGGCGAAGCCTTCTTCGACATCGCCCACGACGCGCAGCGCCCCTTCGTCATCCACGCCGGCAAGCAGCGGGTGACGGTGCTGGGGACCAAGTTCTCGCTCCAGCGGGACGGGGACAAGCTGCGGGTGACGGTGCTGGAGGGGCGCGTCCAGGTGCAGACCGACCAGCCCAGCAGTCGCCCCACCGTGCTGGCGCGCGCCGACACCGCGGTGGCCGAGGCCGACAACCTGCTGGTGACCCGCGTCTCGCCCCAGCAGCTGTCCGCCCGGCTGGGCTGGCTGCAGGGCAAGCTGGTGCTCAACGAGGTCACGCTGGCCGAGGCCGCCCGCCAGTTCAACCGCTACGGCAAGAAGCAGCTGGTCATCCAGGACGCCGCCGCCGAGCGCATCGTCATCGGCGGCGTGTTCGAGGCGGGCAATGTCGAAGCCTTCGCACGCCTGCTGCATGCGGGCTTCGGCCTGCAGGTCCGGGACGTAGGCGAGGAGATCCAGGTGTCCAGCGCGGGGTCGTGAAGGCCCGATGAACGATGTCCATGGCGGGGCGACGGCCGGTTGCCCCAGGGGGCCAGGTGTTGACGCTGCAACATTCCGGGCTCAATTTCCAGTGCCCGAAGTCGATATTGCACGGAGCGTCCGTCTTCGGTGAGACACCGGGTCGGCCCCGCCGTCGACCGCCTGCCCATGGGGGTACAGTGCAGGGTTGATCCGGCACAGCCGGAGCGCGGCAACTCAACCCGATCGCGACATCCGTGGATACCACCCTGGCCGAACCTCCCCAGTCCGCCCTTTCCGGCGTGGCGCGCGTGCTCGTGCACGCGGGCAAGCTCAAGCCGACGGCGGCCGAGGACCTGGTCCGCCTGGCACGCGAGAAGAAGATCAGCTTCGTCAACGCGGTGATCGCCGCGGGCGCGGTGTCCTCGATCGACCTGGCCCACACGCTGTCCCACGCGCTGGCGCTGCCGCTGTTGGACCTGAACGCGATCGACGCGCACAAGCTGCCGCAGAACATCATCGACGCCAAGCTCGCCGCCCAGTATCAGGTGGTGGTGCTGGCGCGGCGCGGCAACCGGCTGTTCATCGGCGGGGCCGACCCGACCGAGCAGGAGGTCGTCGAGCGCATCAAGTTCGCGACCCAGCTCACGCCCGAATGGATCATCGTCGAGCACGACAAGCTCGCGAAGCTGCTGGGCATCGCCGCGGCCAGCGCCTCGGAAGCGCTGGAGGCCATGTCGGGCGAGGAATTCGACTTCGACATCGCCGAGGAAGAAACCGCCCCCGCCGAAGAGTCGCAGGACATCACCGATGTCGAGGACGCCCCGGTCGTCCGTTTCCTGCAGAAGATGCTGGTGGACGCCATCAACATGCGGGCGTCCGACCTTCACTTCGAGCCCTACGAGTACCACTACCGCGTCCGCTTCCGCGTCGACGGCGAACTGCGCGAGATCACCCAACCCCCGATCGCCATCAAGGACAAGCTGTCCTCACGGATCAAGGTCATCTCGCGCCTGGACATCGCCGAGCGCCGCATCCCGCAGGACGGCCGGATGAAGCTGAAGTTCGGCTCCAAGGCGATCGACTTCCGGGTCTCGACCCTGCCCACGCTGTTCGGCGAGAAGATCGTGATCCGGATCCTGGACCCGTCCTCGGCCAAGCTCGGCATCGAGGCGCTGGGCTACGAGAAGATCGAGAAGGAGCGGCTGCTGCAGTGCATCCACCGCCCCTACGGGATGATCCTGGTCACCGGCCCGACGGGCTCCGGCAAGACGGTGTCGCTGTACACCTGCCTGAACATCCTGAACCAGCCCGGCACGAACATCTCGACCGTCGAGGACCCGGCGGAAATCAACCTGCCCGGCATCAACCAGGTCAACGTCAACGACAAGGCGGGGCTGACCTTCTCCGCCGCGCTCAAGGCCTTCCTGCGTCAGGATCCGGACATCATCATGGTCGGCGAGATCCGGGATCTCGAGACCGCCGACATCGCCATCAAGGCCGCGCAGACCGGCCACATGGTGATGTCGACGCTGCACACCAACGACGCGCCCAAGACGCTGACGCGTCTGCTGAACATGGGCGTGGCCCCGTTCAACATCGCGTCCAGCGTGCTGCTCATCACCGCCCAGCGCCTGGTGCGCCGGCTGTGCGAGAACTGCAAGGCGCCCGCGGACTATCCGCGCGAGGCCATGCTGCGCGCCGGCTACGCGGAAGAGGATCTGGACGGCAGTTGGAAGGCCTACCGCGCGGTAGGTTGCTCAAGTTGCAACAATGGTTATCGCGGACGTGTCGGTCTTTACCAAGTGATGCCCATCAGCGAGGCGATCCAGCGGATCATCCTGGCCGAGGGAACGGCCCTGGACATTGCCGATCAAGCGCGCCTGGACGGCGTGCGGGATCTGCGGCAGTCGGGGCTGGTCAAGGTCCGGCTGGGCGTCACGACCCTGGAAGAGGTATTGGCGGCCACCAACGAATGACCCGGAACGCAAACGCGGCTGTTGCGGCCGCGTTGTCGCGTAGGGGGTGAGGTCGTGAGGGCCGACCGATCAACGAGTCAAAGACATTGGGAGCGCCGCTGACCCGGCGCGACGGCAGGAGGTGATATGGCGACGACCACCGCAGGCGCTAAGGGCGCCGGCAAGGGCATCAAGGAATTCATCTTCGAGTGGGAAGGCAAGGACCGCAACGGCAAGATCGTTCGCGGCGAGATGCGCGCCGGCGGCGAGGCTGTCATCAGCGCCTCCTTGCGCCGCCAGGGCATCCTGGTCACGAAGGTCAAGAAGCGCCGCGGCTCCGGCGGCAAGAAGATCAAGCAGAAGGACATCGCCGTCTTCACGCGCCAGCTGGCGACGATGATGCGCGCCGGCGTCCCGCTGCTGCAGGCTTTCGACATCGTCGCCCGCGGCAGCAGCAACCCGCGCCTGACCAAGCTGCTCAACGACATCCGTCAGGACGTGGAGACCGGCACCTCGCTGTCGGCCGCGTTCCGCAAGCACCCGCTCTACTTCGACGCGCTGTACTGCAACCTGGTGGAGGCCGGCGAGTCGGGCGGCATCCTGGAAGCGCTGCTGGACCGGCTGGCCATCTATCAGGAAAAGACCGTCGCGCTGAAGGCCAAGATCAAGTCGGCGCTGACCTACCCGATCGCGGTGATGGTCGTGGCCTTCGTGGTCACGGCGGTGATCATGATCTTCGTGATCCCGGCCTTCAAGGACGTGTTCAAGTCCTTCGGCGCCGACCTCCCCGCCCCGACGCTGTTCGTGATGGCGATGTCGGAGTTCTTCGTCTCGTATTGGTACCTGATCTTCGGCGCCCTGGGTGGCGGCTTGTACTTCTTCTTCCAGTCCTGGAAACGGTCCGAGAAGATGCAGAAGTTCATGGACCGCCTGCTGCTGAAGATCCCCATCTTCGGTCCGCTGATCTACAAGGCCGCCGTGGCGCGCTGGACGCGCACGCTGGCGACGATGTTCGCGGCCGGCGTTCCGCTGGTGGAGGCGCTGGACTCGGTGGGCGGGGCCTCGGGCAACGCGGTCTTCGTCGAGGCGACGGACAAGATCCAGCGCGACGTGTCGACCGGCGCGTCGCTGACCACCTCGATGCAGACGACCGGCATCTTCCCCATCATGGTGCTGCAGATGGCCTCGATCGGCGAGGAGTCCGGCTCGCTGGACCACATGCTGGGCAAGTCGGCCGACTTCTACGAGGAAGAGGTGGACGAGGCCGTGAAGGCGCTGTCCAGCCTGATGGAGCCGATCATCATCGTGTTCCTGGGCTCGGTCATCGGCGGCATCGTCGTGGCGATGTATCTGCCCATCTTCAAGCTCGGTCAGGTGGTTTGAGTGCTGGATCCGCAGATGCAGGAGATCCTGCTGTCGTGGTGGTTCCTGGGTCTGATCGGTCTGTGCGTAGGCAGCTTCCTGAACGTCGTGATCTACCGGCTGCCGGTGCTCATGCATCGCGAGTGGCTGGGCGAGTACGCCGAGCAAATGCAGAAGGAGGACGAGCTGCGCGACTACGGCGGCCTGGACGAGCCGCGCGCCGCGCAGGTCGCGCAGGCCGCGAAGCTGCTGGACGACTCGCTGCAGCAGCTCCCGGTCATGTCGCTGTCCCGGCCGGCCTCGCGCTGCCCGCACTGCGGCCATCAGCTGCGCTGGCATGAGAACCTCCCGCTGCTGGGCTGGCTGCGTCTGCGGGGCCGCTGCTCGTCCTGCGGCGCGCGCATCTCGATGCGCTATCCATTCATCGAGCTGTTGACCGGTCTGCTGTTCGCCGGCATCGCCTGGAACTTCAATGGTCAGCCGGCGGCGGTGCTGTACTGCGGCTTCGCCGCTGCCCTGGTGGCGCTGGCGGGCATCGACTGGGACACCACGTTCCTGCCCGAGGGCATCAACCAGCCGCTGCTGTGGGTGGGCTTGTTCCTGTCCGTGATCGGCTGGACCCCTGTCAATCCGCATGACGCGGTGATGGGCGCGATCGTCGGGTATCTGCCGCTGTGGCTGCTGTACTGGGGCTACAAGATCCTGTTCAACAAGGAAGGCATGGGCTACGGCGACTTCAAGTTGCTGGCGGGCATCGGCGCCTGGCTGGGCTGGCAGCTGATCCTCCCCGTGGCCCTGGCGGCGTCCGTCGTCGGCACCTTCGTCGGCCTCACGATGAAGTGGCGCGGCGATCTGCGCGACGGCCGCTATGTCCCCTTCGGTCCCTTCCTGGCGGGCGGCGCGCTGCTGGTGCTGCTGGTCGGACCGGGCCGCATCATCACCTGGTGGCTGCACCCGTGAGGCCCGCATGCGCATCGGCCTGACCGGCGGCATCGGCAGCGGCAAGAGCACCGTCGCCCAGGCGCTGGTCGCGCAAGGCGGCGCGCTGCTGGTCGACACCGACGCGATCTCGCGCGCGTTGACGCTGCCCGGCGGCGCGGCGATGCCCGCGATCGCGGCGAGCTTCGGCCCCGGCTTCGTCGCCGCCGATGGCGCGCTGGACCGCGCCGCCATGCGCGAACTCGCCTTCCGCGACTCCGATGCCAAGCGCCGGCTCGAGGCCATCCTCCATCCGATGATCGGCGACGAGACCACGCGCCAGGCCGCGCTCGCCGCGCCGGGTCAACACGTGGTCTTCGACGTGCCGCTGCTGGTCGAGTCCGGCCGCTGGCGCCGCCTCGTGGACCGCGTCGTGGTGGTGGATTGCAGCGAGTCCACGCAGATCGCGCGCGTGATGGCCCGCTCTGGCCTGAGCGAGGCGGCCGTGCGGGCCATCCTCGCGCAACAGGCCAGCCGCACTGAACGGCGCGCCGCCGCCGATGCCGTCATCCACAACGACGGCCTCACGCTGGAGCAGCTGCAGGCCGAGGTCGGCGCGCTGCTGCGCAGTCCCCTGTTCTGACCACCCCTCACCCGATCGGGGTGATGCGGCGCGGCACTGTGGAACAATGGCCGCTTGCCGCAAAGGGATGGTCGACTTGGTCCTCTACGAATATCCGTTCAACGAGAGCATCCGCACGATGCTCAGGCTGGAACATCTGTTCGATCGGCTTGGTCAGTTGATGGCGCGCGACACCGCGCTGGACCATCACTACGCGCTCGCCACCATCTTCGAGGTGATGGACGTGGCGTCCCGCGCCGACCTCAAGGCCGACCTGCTCAAGGATCTGGAGCGTCATCGCAGCCAGTTCAACAGCTACCGCGGCAACCCGGCGGTGTCCGAGGCGGTGCTGGACGAGGTCGTCGGCCGCATCGACGCGGCGTTCGACAAGCTCAATCAGCTGCCCGGCAAAGCCGGCCACATCCTGACCACCAATGAGTGGCTGATGAGCATCCGCAGCCGCATCTCGATTCCCGGCGGCACTTGCGAGTTCGACCTCCCGGCGTATTACTCCTGGCAACAGCTGCTGCCGGTGCGGCGCCGCAACGACCTGATGCAATGGGCGCAGACGCTGATGCCGCTGGCCGAGGCGCTGAACGTGCTGCTCGGCCTGCTGCGCGACAGCGGCTCCCCTCACAAGGTGGCGGCGCAGACCGGCCAGTACCAGCAGAGCCTGCCGCCCGGCCGCAGCTTCCAGCTGCTGCGCATGCGCATCGACCCGAGCCTGGGCCTGGTGCCAGAGATCAGCGGCCATCGGCTGATGGTGTCCATCCGGCTGATGCGCCAGGACGAGGACGGACGCTTGAAACCGGCGCCGGTCGACGCTACTTTCGAACTGACCCTCTGCTCCTGACCCGCCCGTCGCGCCGACGCGTCCCTCGCGACGAAGGCGCTTCCCGGCACCGACTTCCGTTTCCGCCATGCCCGAGAAATTCATTCCCGCCACGCCGGCGCCGCGCATCGTCCCCTGCCCCACCTGTGGCGGCGACAGCATCTTCGCGCCCAGCAACCTCTGGCGCCCGTTCTGCAGCGAGCGCTGCCGGCTGGTCGACCTCGGTCACTGGTCCGACGAGTCCTTCCGCGTGGCCGCCCCGCCCACGACCATCGACGAGGACGAGTCCTCCAAGTAAACGAAAAAACCGGCCGTCAGGCCGGTTTTGCATGGTGCCGACCCGGTCGGATCAAGCCGGCAGCAGCTCGCGCCGCACCAGGTCCTCGCGCGCCAGCTCGGGCGTCGTGAACAGGTGGGTGTGCCAGCCCAGCGCCTTCGCGGCCGCGATGTTGCCCGGGTGGTCGTCGAGGAAGAACAGCTCCTCCGGCTTCGCGTCGAACTGCTCGCAGGCCAGATCGAAGATCTCGCGCGAGGGCTTGGACTGCTTGACCCGGCCCGAGAACACGCCCGACACGAACCAGTCCTTCAGCGGGAAGCTCTGCTCGAGATAGTCCGCGTAGGGCTCCGGCATGTTGGACAGGAAGTGCAGCGTGTGGCCTTGCGCCTTGAGCTCCTGGATCAGCGCGGCCGAGCCCTCGATCAGGCGCAGCTCCGACGGGACCGCGTCCATCACCGCGACGATCTCCTCGCGCGGCCAGCCGGTGCGGGCATGGATGCGGTCGGCGGTGGTCGGCGCATCGATCAGGCCCTGGTCGAAAGCGCCCCAGTCGCCGCTGTAGTCCTGAAACAGGTCCTTGGCGAGCGCGGCGCCCTGGATCTCGTCGGCGGCACGATGGGCCCACACGCGGGCCAGGAAGCTCGGCGGATGCCAGCGGAACAGCACCGCGCCAAAGTCGAAAACAATCTTCATGCTCTGAATCTCTGGGGGCCGAGCCTGTACGGCTCGATGAAATCGGGAACGGGAACGGGAACGGGAACGGGGCAGCCAGGCAACGAATCAGCCGCGGAGCTTGTTCAGCAGACCGGCGGTGGAGCCGTCCAGGCCCGCGGTGTCGCCGCTGGTCAGACGCGGCAGCAGGCCGTTGCACAGCGCCTTGCCCAGCTCCACGCCCCACTGGTCGAAGCTGTTGATGTTCCACACCGCGCCGCTGACGAAGACGCGGTGCTCGTACAGCGCGATCAAGGCGCCCAGCGCGGACGGCGTCAGCGCGTTCAGCACCAGCGTCGTGCTGGGCCGGTTGCCGCTGAAGCTGCGATGGCGCGACAAGACGTCCGGGTCGAGCTCCTTGGACGCCGTCGGCGCGAACTCGGCGCGCGCGACCTCGGCCGTCTTGCCCTGCATCAGCGCCTGCGATTGCGCCAGGCAGTTGGCCAGCAGCTTGACGTGCTGGTCCTCCAAACGATCCAGCAACTCGCCGCTCACATGGGCGCCGAAGTTGGGCGTCTTCACCGCGATGAACTCGACCGGGATGACGTCCGTGCCCTGGTGCAGCATCTGGAAGTAGGCGTGCTGACCGTTGGTGCCGGCCTCGCCCCAGACGACCGGGCTGGTCGAGTAGCTCAGCGGATCGCCCTGACGATCGACGCCCTTGCCGTTGCTCTCCATCTCCAGCTGCTGCAGGTAGGCGGGCAGCCGGCGCAGGCCCTGGTGGTAGGGGGCCACCGAGCGGCTCGTGAAGCCGTGGAAGTTGCGATACCAGACGTCCAGCAAGCCCAGCAGCACGGGGAGGTTCTGATCCAGCGGCTCCTCACGGAAATGCTGGTCCATCGCATGCGCGCCGGCCAGCAGCGCGCGGAAGTGCTCCGAGCCCACGGCGATCGCGATCGGCAGGCCGATCACCGACCACAGCGAGTAGCGCCCGCCCACCCAGTCCCAGAAGCCGAAGGTCGTGTCGATGCCGAAATCGGCCGCCGCCTTGGCGTTGCTGGTCGTGGCGGCGAAGTGCTTCGCCACGTCGGTGCCGCCGGCGGCCAGGAACCAGGCGCGCGCGGCCATCGCATTGGCCAGCGTCTCCTGCGTGGTGAAGGTCTTGGACGCGATGATGAACTGCGTGGTCGCCGGGTCCAGTCCGCGCAGCACCGGGGCCAGGTCATGCCCGTCCACGTTGGAGACGAAGTGCAGGCGCAGGCCGGCCGGCACATACGACTGCAAGGCCTGCACGACCATCGCCGGGCCCAGGTCCGAGCCGCCGATGCCGATGTGCACGACGTCGGTGATACCGCTCTTGGCCTGATCGCGCACGCCGTCGGCGAACGCGAGCATGCGCGTCAGCGAGGCCTGCACCTCGTCGCTGAAGGGCCCCTGCCCCGCCGGCGCGCGCAGCGCCGTGTGCAGCACCGCGCGGCCTTCGGTCGCGTTGATGGGCTCGCCCTTGAAGAGCGCCTCGCGCTGCTCCGTCAGCTTCACGTCCCGGGCCAGCGCCAGCAGCAGTTCCAGTGTCTCGGCGTCGATGCGGTTCTTCGACAGATCCGCGAAGACTTCCGGGGCCTGCAGCGACCAGGCCGCGAAGCGGCCCTCATCGGCGGCAAAGGCCTGGCGCACATCAAATGTGCGGCCCGATTGCTGGAAATGGGATTGCAGGGCCGCCCAGGTCGGGCTGCGGTCGCAACGCGGGAACTCGGTCATCGCAGGCTTTCGATCATCTGGTCCAGCTTGCCGGCGTCGACGGCAAACAGGCGGATGCCTTCGGCCAGCTTCTCGGTGGCCATGGCGTCCTGGTTGAGGGCGAAGCGGAAGGCCGCCTCGTTGAAGGAGACCTTGGGCAGATCCTGTGCCTTGGCGGCGTCGGCGTCGAGCACGCGCGTCAGCGGCGTCTCGTCGGCCTGCAGCTGGGCCAGCAGGTCGGGGCTGATGGTCAGCAGGTCGCAGCCGGCCAGCGCCCGGATCTGGCCCACGTTGCGGAAGCTGGCGCCCATGACCTCGGTCTTGATGCCGTGCTTCTTGAAGTAGTTGTAGATCGCGGCGACCGACTTGACGCCCGGATCGTTGACCCCGGCGCTGGCGGCCTCGTCCCAGTTCGCGCCGGCGGACTTCTTGTACCAGTCGTAGATGCGGCCGACGAAGGGAGAGATCAGCTGGATGCCGTTCTCGCCGCAGGCCACGGCCTGGCAGAAGGAGAACAGCAGCGTCAGATTCGTGTGGATGCCTTCGGCTTCCAGCTCGCGCGCGGCCTGGATGCCTTCCCAGGTCGAGGCGATCTTGATCAGCACGCGGTCGCGGCCGATGCCGGCGGCTTCGTACAGGCCGATCAGGCGGCGCGCGCGGGCCAGCGTGGCCACGGTGTCGAAGCTCAGGCGCGCGTCGACCTCGGTCGAGACGCGGCCCGGCACCACCTTCAGGATCTCCAGGCCGAAGGCCACCAGCACCTTGTCGACGATCAGATCCAGCGTATCGGTCTTGTGCGCGGAGACGGTGTCTTCCAGCAGGTGGGCGTAATCCGGGGACTGCACCGCCTTCAGGATCAGCGACGGGTTGGTCGTCGCATCGCGCGGGGTGAACTGCGCGAGCTGCTTGAAGTTGCCGGTGTCGGCGACGACGGTGGTGAAGGCCTTGAGTTGTTCGAGCTGGTTCATGTGCGATGGCGCCCGCAGGCGGTCGGTGGACGGTGGAATCGGCTTTGCCCCGCAAGCGGCGCGGGGGAAACCCCGTATTAGAACCGCTGGGCCGCCGCCCCTTCCGGCATGCCCCCCGGCACGTTGACCGTCTCAAGAAACTGGGGCATCATAATTCCGGTAACTTCGTTACATCAAGACATCGTCTCCCTCTCTTTAGAAACTGTCCGTTCCCTCGCCGGAACGTAGCGCCCATGTCCTTTGATCTCGTCTTCTTTGGTGGCACCGGTGATCTGACCTGGAGAAAGCTGATGCCAGCGCTCTTCCAGGCCTTCCGCCACGGCAAGTTGCCCGAGGGTGGCCGCATTCTGGCCGTCGCTCGTGACGAGCAGACGGACGAGCGCTATCGCGAATGGCTCAAGGAGCGCTTCCAGGAAGTCGAGGCCGGCAAGCGCCCCAACGAGGAGGAGTTCGCCCGCTTCTCCGAGCTGGTGCATTACCGCCGCATGGACCTGTCCCAACCCGAGCATTACGGCAAGCTCAAGGAATGGCTGGGCGAGCGCAACGCCGACACCGTCGTGCTGTACCTGGCCACCAGCCCGCATCTGTTCACGCAGATCTGCCAGCAGCTGGGCGCCGCCGGCCTGAACGGCCCCAAGGTGCGCGTGGTGCTGGAGAAGCCGCTGGGCCATGACCTGGCCAGCGCGCAGGAGATCAACAAGGTGGTGCGCTCGGTCTTCAACGAGACACAAGCCTTCCGCATCGACCATTACCTGGGCAAGCCCTCGGTGCAGAACCTGATGGCGCTGCGCTTCGGCAACGCGCTGTTCGAGCCGCTGTGGCGCCGCGAGAGCATCGCCAACATCCAGATCACGCTGGCCGAAGGCCTGGGCGTGGGCACCCGCGGTCCGTTCTACGACAGCACCGGCGCCCTGCGCGACATGATCCAGAACCATGCGCTGCAGTTGCTGACGATGATCGCGATGGAAGCACCCTCGAGCAACGACGCGGACGCGATCCGCGACGAGAAGCTCAAGGTGCTGCGCGCGCTCAAGCCCTTCACCGCCGAGAGCGTCGCCCGCGACGTGGTGCGCGGCCAGTACCGCGCCGGCAGCGTCGACGGCAAACCGGTGCCCGCCTACCTGGACGAGGGCAAGATCCCGCCGGAGAGCCACACCGAAACCTTCGTCGCGCTCAAGACCGAGATCCAGAACTGGCGCTGGGCGGGCGTGCCCTTCTATCTGCGCACCGGCAAGCGCCTGGCGGCGCGCGACGCGCAGATCGTCATCAACTTCCGCCCGGTGCCGCATCCCATCTTCCCGGGCAGCAGCTGCCCCAACCGGCTCATCATCAAGCTGCAACCCGAGGACGGGCTGGAGCTGCAGCTGATGGCCAACAAGGGCGGCTCCAGCACCGAGGCGCTGAGCCCGGTCTCGCTGGACCTGGACTTCGACAAGGCCTTCGCCCACACGCGGGTCGGCGCCTACGAGCGTCTGCTGCTCGATGCGATCGCCGGCCGCCTGAATCTGTTCGTGCGCAGCGACGAGCAGGAACAGGCTTGGAAGTGGGTCGAGCCCATCCTGAACTTCTGGAAGCAGGACAGCACCGGCCCGCGCACCTACGTCGCCGGCAGCTGGGGCCCGCCGGCCGCCAGCGCGCTGATCGCGCGCGACGGTCACTCCTGGATCGAAGAGTGCTGACCCGATGAGCATGCTCGAACGCATCAAGGCCGCGCTGCCCGCGCTGCCGCCCGCCGAGCAGCGGGTCGCCAAGCTGCTGCTGTCGGATCCGCGCTCCTTCGCGAACCTGCCGGTGAGCGAGCTGGCCGACCGTTCCCACGTCAGCAAGCCGACGGTGGTGCGTTTCTGCCGCAGCGTCGGCTACGACGGGTTGGCGGACTTCAAACTCAAGCTGGCCGGCAGCGTGAATGAGGGCGTCCCCTTCGTCCACCGGGCGGTGGACGAGGACGACAAGCCTGGCGACCTGATCGTCAAGGTGGTGGACAACGCCGTCGCGGCGCTGCTCCATTACCGCAACGACGCGGCCAGCCATGCCTTCGAGCGCGCCATCACGGCGCTGTCGGAAGCGGCCCGCCAGCATCGGCGCATCGAGTTCTACGGGGTCGGCAACTCCGGCATCGTGGCGCAGGACGCGCAGCACAAGTTCTTCAGGCTGGGCGTGAACACCTTCGCCTGCAGCGACGGCCATGTGCAGCTCATGAGCGCGACCATGCTGGACAGCGGCGATTGCGCGGTGATCATCTCCAACTCGGGCCGCAGCCGCGACCTGATGGACGCCGCCGAGATCGCCCGCAAGAAGGGCGCGACAACCATCATCATCACCGCCAGCGGATCCCCGCTGGCGCAGATGGGGCAGCTGCCGGGTCAGGTCTTGCTGGCCGTCGACCACCCCGAGGACTACGACCGCTACAGCCCCATGGTGTCACGGTTGCTGCACCTGATCGTGGTGGACGTGCTGACCACCGGCGTCGCGCTGCGCCTGGGCGAGAACCTGCGGCCGATGCTGCAGGAGATCAAGCGCAATCTGCGAACCAAGCGCTACGCGCAGTAGACAGGCAGCGGGCTCGCAGCGGGCTCGCGTCAAGCAGGCCGAGGCCGTGTCGGTCTCGCCAAATGGAATCGGGCCGCGAATGCGGCCCGATGTCATTGGGTCGGTGAAGCGCGGGCGATCAGGCGGCCTGCGCCGGCGCCGCGGCCTCGCTCCAGAACAGATGATCCAGACCGTAGACGCGGGCCAGCTCGCGCAGCTCGCGCGGGGCCTGATGCAGCGTGAGCTGCCAGCCGTCCTGACCGCACAGGCGCAGCGCGCTGAGCAGCAGGCTGAGCGCGGCGGAGTCGAAGTCGTTCAGGCCGCTCGCGTCCAAGCTCACCGAGCGGCCGGCGGCGTTGCCCACCTGCGCCGACTCGGCGCGCAGCGCGCCTTCCAGCTTCGCCCATTCCTGCGGCACGTTGTCCATGCGCAGCCGCGCCGGCAACTTCAGCATCGCCTGCCTCAACCCTTCTTGGCGCCGGAGGCAGCCGGCGCCGGACGGGCGTTGCGCTCGGCCAGCGACTTGATCAGGCCGTCGATGCCCTTGGCGTTGATCTCCTGCGCGAAGCTGTTCTTGTACTGGTCGGCCAGCCAGATGCCCAGCACATTCACGTCGTAGATCTTCCAGCCGGCGTCGGTCTTCTCGACGCGGTAATCCAGCTGGATGGGGTCGCCCTTGCCGCGAATCTCGGTGCGCACGATCACCTCGGTGTCCTCAGGGGAGGCGCGCATGGGCTTCATCGCGATGGTCTGATCCTTCACCTGCGTCAGCGCGCCGGCATAGGTGCGCACCAGCAGGGTCTTGAACTCGTCCTGCAGACGCTGCTTCTGCTCCGGCGTGGCCTGGCGCCAGAAGCGGCCGACCGCCGTGGCGGTGATGCGCTGGAAGTCCACATGCGGCATGACCTTCTCGTTGACCAGCGCCATGACCTTGTTGGTGTCGCCGCCCTGGATGGCCTTGTCGCTCTTGACCGCGTCCAGGGTCTCGATCGAGAGCTGGCGGATCAGTTGGTCCGGGGCCGAGCTGTCGGCCGCGAAGGAGGCCATCGGGCCCAGCGCGGCGATCGACACGACCAGGCGCAGCATCAGACGTTTGGTGGAGTTCATGCTTGTCCTTTCTAGCTTCATGACACGGCAAGACCTCTGCGCAACGCGCGGTGGGTCTGGCCGGTTCACCGGCGGCGACCTGGAGTCGTCACCAGTTGTTGACCCGGCGTCTCAGCGGTCGCCTTGCGGATTGACCGGCTTCTCGTCGGGGGTGATGACTTCGTAGTCATCGTCTTCTTCCTGCTCCTTGTGCGTCTTGATGTTGCGACGCTGGAGATAGGCATCCCGGATGAAGGTGTACTTGTCGAGCGCGATGCCGTCGAGCATGTCCGTCACGCGCAGCAGGTTGGCGCGGGTGTTGATCAGCTGCAGCGCGGTGATGCCGACCTTGTACTCGCCGTCGTCGAAGATGTACGCGGGCGAGAAGTACGCATTGGCGGGCAAGGTCACCGAGTCGCGCAGCGAGGACGGGCCCAGGATCGGCCAGACGATGTACGGGCCGGTCTTCACGCCCCAGTAGCCCAGGGTGCGGCCCAGGTCCTCGGACTGCTTCTCCAAGCCGGCGGGCGTGGAGATGTCGATCAGGCCGGCGAGGCCGAACACCGAGTTGACCGCCACGCGCATGGTCTGCGTCGCGCCGTTCTTGAAGCGGCCCTGCAGGAACAGGTTGACCGCCGACCAGGCGTCCGAGAAGTTGCCGAAGAAGTTGTCCACGGCCTGACGCGCGGGCTGCGGCACGAGGTCCGAGTAGGCCGTCGCGACGGGGCGCAGCACGTTCTCGTCGAGCTTCTCGTTGAAGTTGAAGACCTTGCGGTTCCAGCCTTCCCAGGGGTCGAGCTTGTTGCGCACGCGCGGGCCGGCCGCGGGCGCGTCCGAGGCGGGCGCGGCGGCGGCTTGCGCGGCCTGGCCGGCCTGCCCCGCGGCGGCGGGCTCGGTGCTGGCGCCCGAGGCGGCCGTCGCCGGCGGCGCGGCCTGGTCGGTGGAGGCATCGGCTTCAGCAGCGCTGGCGGCGCCGTCAGCCTTCTCGGTCTTCTCGGCCTTCTCGGTCTTCTCCGCCTTGTCGGCGCCCTCGGCCTTCGATGCGTCCGCGGCCTGCGCCGATGACGTCTCGACGGCCTGGGCCGCTTCGAACGGCGCGGTGGTCGCCACTGGCGTGGCCGGCGCGTTCAACGTGGAGAACGCCGTCAGCGAGACCAGCGGTGCCAGGCCTTGCGCCGGCGACGTCTCGGCCTGCTGCGCCAGCGCGGGCGTGGCGAACAGCGCGGCGCTCAGCAGCACCGCGAGGTCCGTCCGGACGGGGATCCGGATCGGGGCTTGCTTGGTCATCATTTCTCTCCCGAGGCCGGTGCCGCGGAGGCATCGGCCGCCTTGTTATAGAGGAACTGGCCGATCAGGTTCTCCAGCACCACCGCCGACTGCGTCTGCGTGATGATGTCGCCCGAGGCGAGGTTCTTTTCCGCCGCGCCCGGTTCCAGTCCGATGTATTGCTCGCCCAGCAGGCCGGACGTGAGGATCTTGGCCGAGCTGTCCTTGGGGAAGGCCACGCCGGCGTTCATCTTCAACGCGACGCGCGCCTGGAAGGACTTGTCGTCGAAGGTGATCGCGCCGACCCGGCCCACCACCACGCCGGCGCTCTTGACCGCGGCGCCCGGCTTCAGGCCGCCGATGTTGTCGAACTTGGCGGTGACGCTGTAGGTGTCCTGGAAGTTCAGCGTGAGCAGGTTGCCGGCCTTCAGGGCCAGGAACAGCAGGGCCGCGCCGCCCAGCAGCACGAAGAACCCGACCCATGCGTCGTAACGAGAGGATTGCATCGGCAACTCCGGATCTGATTTCTAGATTCTTGTTTCTTGGATTCGATGGACTCGATCACCTGGCCGGTCGGGCCTCAGATCGAGAACATCATGGCGGTGAGGATGAAGTCCAGCCCCAGCACCGCCAGCGAAGAGAGCACCACGGTGCGGGTGGTCGCCTCGGACACGCCTTCGGGCGTCGGTCGGCAGGAATATCCCTGAAGCAGCGCCACGAAGCTGACCGTCACCCCGAACACCACGCTCTTGACGACGCCGTTGCCGACGTCCTTGAACACGTCCACGCCCCCTTGCATCTGCGACCAGAACGAGCCCGCATCGATGCCGATCAAGGGGACCGCGACCAGCCAGCCGCCGATGATGCCGATCGCCGAGAACACCGCCGCCAGCAGCGGCATCGCGATCACGCCGGCCCAGAAGCGCGGGGCGAGCACGCGCTGGATCGGGTCCACGGCCATCATCTCCATGGCGCTGAGCTGCTCGCCGGCCTTCATCAGGCCGATCTCGGCGGTCAGAGAAGTCCCCGCGCGACCCGCGAAGAGCAGCGCGGCCACGACCGGGCCGAGCTCGCGCACCAGGCTGAGCGCGACCAGCAGGCCGACGGCCTCGGCCGAGCCGTAGCGCTGCAGCGTGTAATAGCCCTGCAGCGCCAGCACGAAGCCGACGAACAGGCCCGACACGCCGATCAGGGACAGCGAACGGTTGCCGACGAAGAAGATCTGCTCGCGCACGAGTGCGAAGCGGCGCAGGCAGGCGCCCAGGTGCAGCAACAGCGTGCCCAGCAGGCGCGCCGATCCGCCCCAGTCGGACAGCTTCAGACGCAGCCCGCGCCCGATGGATGTCGCCAGGCCGATCATGCGGAGGCCTCCTCGGGCAGGCCGAAGTCCTCGCGCACGGGCTTGGCGGGCTGGTGGAAACGCACCGGGCCGTCGGACTCGGCGTTGACGAATTGGTGGACCAGCGGGTCGCTGCTGTTGCGCAGCTCCTCGGGCGTCCCTTGGGCGACGACGCCGCCGTTGGCGACCATCACCACGTGGTCGGCGATGCCGAAGGTCTCATGGATGTCGTGCGAGACGATGACGCTGGTCAGGCCCAGCGCGTCGTTCAGGTCGCGGATCAGCCGGGCGGTGACGCCCAGCGAGATCGGATCCAGGCCCGCGAAGGGCTCGTCATAGAGCACCAGGTCCGGGTCCAGCGCAATGGCACGGGCCAGCGCGACGCGCCGGGCCATGCCGCCGGAGACCTCGTTGGGCATCAGGTCGCGGGCGCCGCGCAGGCCGACCGCGTTGAGCTTCATCAAGACCAGATCCCGGATCATCGATTCGGACAGCTGCGTGTGCTCGCGCAGCGGGAAGGCGACGTTCTCGAACACGCTCAGATCGGTGAACAGCGCGCCGAACTGGAACAGCATGCCCATGCGGCGACGCTGCTGGTAGAGCTCGGTCTGGTTCATGGGGGCCAGATCCTGGCCATCGAAGAGCACCTGGCCGCGCTGCGGACGCAGTTGGCGGGTCAGCACCCGCAGCAGCGTGGTCTTGCCGCCGCCGGACGACCCGATCAGCGCCATCACCTTGCCCCGCGGCAGCGTCACGTTCACATCCTTGAGGATGACGCGCTCGCCATAGCCGACGGTGACATCCCTGATTTCAATCAGCGGACGCGCCTTGTTAGATGTGTTTGGGTCGGTGAATGCCATTTCCGAGCTGTTGAACCGGGACGGGCCGGGCGGCAGGCGTCCGGGACCCGGGATCATAGGGTAAAGCCCGAATTGATGCCGGAGGCCACCTGGGGCGGGATGGCGATTCGCGACAGTCTCATGACACGCCTTGACGGCGTGACGCAGTTCACGCTTCAGACGCCCCGGCGGGATGGGCGGATTCCGACGCACGACGAGCGGACTCGCCTTTGCCGGGCGTCTGCCGATAATTTGTTCATAAGGAGATCTCCATGTTTGGGAACCAATCGTCGCCGGTCCGCCGGACCCTCGCCCGCGGCTTCACGCTGATCGAACTGATGATCGTGGTGGTGATCGTCGCGATCTTGGCCGCCGTGGCCCTGCCGGCCTACCGGGACTACGCGATCCGCGGCTCCCTGACCGACGCGGCCGCCGGCCTGACCGGCGCCCGGGCGGACATGGAGGCCTACTTCCAGAACTTCCGGACCTACGCCGCCAGCGGCACCGCCACGCCGCCGTGTTCGACGGCGCAGACGGTGGGCAAGTTCAGCATTCAATGCTCGGCCGCCCCTTCGGCCACGGCCTACACGATCCGCGCGACGTCGACCGACAACAACCTCCAAGGCTTCGTCTTCACCATCGACCAGTCGGACAACCGCGTGACGGTGTCGGCGCCCCCCGGCTGGACCGGCGGCAATTGCCCGCGCTGGGTCATGCGCAAGGAACCATGCTGAACGCCGCTCGCCGCGCCGCGCGCGGCTTCACCCTCATCGAGCTGCTGATCGTCGTGGCCATCATCGGTCTGACGACGGCGCTGGCCGCGCCCGCGCTGCGGACCTGGAGCGCCAACGCCCAGGTGCGCAGCTCCGGCAGCAACATCGCCACGGCGCTGCGCACCGCGCAGGCCGAGGCGGTCAAGAGCTTCCAGCCGGTCGCGTTCTATCGCACCAACGCCACCACCTGCGTCGGCACCGAGCCCCCGGTCGCGACCGGCACGCGATGGGTGGTTCGGGTGGTGCCCAACACGGCGATCACGCTGCCGGGCAACGCCATCACCGCGCCGGCGATGTGCGGGGAGATCTCCG
The DNA here is from genome assembly GCF_039595295.1 of Roseateles sp. Lineage (GTDB taxonomy): Bacteria > Pseudomonadota > Gammaproteobacteria > Burkholderiales > Burkholderiaceae_C > Roseateles. The sequence continues at coordinate 97,351 of NZ_JBCNLU010000010.1, read as the reverse complement.
AGCAGAGCGCCGCCATCCAGGTCCAGGGCCCCACCGCGGTCTGCTTCAGCCCGAGCGGCCGTCCGGTCGCGCTGACCAACGCCACCCCGCAGTCCGGCGGCACGGCGGCCTGCACCGTGCCGGCCTCGGGCCAGATCGTCTACTGGGTCGACACCACCGCCAGCGTCAACACCGGCAGCCTGAAGCGGCTGTCGGTCTGGGTGCAGCTGGGCGGCAGCGTCCGTCTGTGCGACCGGGAGCGCGTGCTCTCCGACCAGATGCCCGACGGCTGCCCGGCCGCCAACGTCTCCTTCACCCCCGCTTCCTGAGTCCGCCATGCGCAATCCGACCTCCGCCTTCCGCAAGGCCCGGACCGGCCGCCGCCCCGCCGCACGAGGCGCGTCCCGCCGCGCCCGCGGCATGTCGCTGATCGAGGTCCTGGTGGCCATGCTGATCATGACCGTGGGCATCGTCGGTCTGGTCACGCTGATGGCGCGGACCTCGCAGGCCACGGCCGGGACCGAGGACCAGCAGCGCGCCGCCATGCTGGCCGGCGACATGGCCAACGACATGTGGGCCTACACCTCCATCCGGCCGCCCACCTATGCGGCGTGGCAGGCGCGGGTCGCCGACCCGGCGCAGTCCGGCCTGCAGCGCGCGCAGGGCCAGGTGACCTACACCGGCCAGGTGGCCCGCGTGACCATCACCTGGACCACGCCGGGCGGCGCGGCGCGCCAGTACTTCACCGACGTGCGCCTGAACTGATCATGACGAAGACCCCCTCCTCCGCGGCGCGGCGCCGTCAACGCGGCTTCACGCTGGTCGAGCTGCTGATTTCCATGACCATCGGCCTGGTGCTGATCGCCGGCCTGGGCGTGATCATCAACCGCTTCGAGAACAGCAAACGCCGCGGCGCCTCGGCCTCCGACCTCGCGCTGGCCACCGGCTACCTGGCCTACGACCTGGACCGCCAGGTGCGCAGCGCCGGCTCCGGCCTGTACCAGGCCAACAATGCCTTCGGCTGCCAGTTGTTCGCCTCGCTGGGCGGCGCCCAGATCCTGCCGTCCCCGGGCGCGTTCCCGGCCCCGTTCACGTCCGTCAGCACGACCGTCCGCGCCATCCCGGTGCTGGCCTTCCCGGGCGCCGGCGCCGGCGGCTCGGATGTGCTGCAGGTGCTGACCGGCTCCTCGGGCATGAGCGAGTCCCCGTTCCAGGTCAACGGCAACTCGACCACCGCCAACACCATCCAGGTCACCAACTCGATGGGCGTGCGCGGCGGCGACCTGATGCTGCTGACCGAGCCGGGCAATCCGAACTGCATGGTGGTGCAGGCCGCGGCCAACTACGTCGGCGGCCCCTCCCAGATCGTGGACCTGGGCGGCAGTTACTTCTCGAGTTCGATCGGCTCGCTGAGCATGCTGTCCTTCTCGAACGGCAGCCTTCCGGCGGTCCTGTCCAACTTGGGCAATCAGACGGGCAATCCGCCGCGCTTCCAGCTGCTGGGCGTCAACGCCAGCCAGCAACTGGTCGCCTACGACATGCTGCGGCTGAACAACCTGCCCAACGCGCCGACCACGCCGGTCCCGCTGGCGGAAGGCGTCGTGACCATGCGGGTGCGTTACGGCATCGACGGCGGCAGCAACGGGGTGATCACCTCCTGGGTCGTGCCCGAGACGGGCGGCTACACCGCCGCCGCGATGGCCACCAGCCAGACGCTGGTGCGGCAGATCATCGCGGTGCGCGTGGCCCTGCTGCTACGCGCCGACCGCATCGAGCAGACCGTGGCCAACCCCGGCTCCTACGTGCTGTTCTCGTCCTTGCCGCAGTCGTCGCAAGTCACCGTGGCCACGGCCGATCCGAACCGCGCCTACAAGGTGGTGGAGTTCACCATCCCGCTGCGCAACGCGATCCTCACGGCGCAGAGCCGTCCGGCCCTCATCCCCTGACCCGTCGAGCAGGCCCCATGCGTCCCACCCCCACCTCCTCCTCGCGAGCCCGCGTGGCCGCCCGCCAGCGCGGCGTGATCATGGTGATCGCGCTGATCACGCTGGCCGTGCTGCTCATCGGCGCCGCGATCACGATGCGGTCGATGAACGCCACGCTGAGCAGCGTCGGCAATTTCGGCTTCAAGCGCGACATGGCCAATCGGGCCGAGCTGGGCATCCGTGCGGCGACCACCGCGCTGCAAACCGGCGTCCTGTCGGGCAACGGCGCGCGCGACGTCAACAACGCCGCCGCCAATTACAGCGCCTCCATGCTGCCCAGCGACCCCTCGGGCATTCCGCTGGCGATGCTCAACCTGAACAGCCCGTCCGACATCAACGGCCAGGGCAGCGCCGGCAACGAGATCGTCATCGCCAACGAGGGCCTGCGCATCGTCTATCTGATCGACCGCTTCTGCGCCACGGCCGGCGTGTTCTCGCAGGCCAACTGCCTGGTGCAGGGCTCGCTGACCCTGGGCGGATCCAACGGCAAGCCGCTGCTGATCCCGCCGCAGCCGACCTACCGCATCACCGTGCGGGTCTCCGGTCCGCGCAACGCGTACTCCTTCTTCCAGTCCACGTACACGACCCTCAACTGATCGAGGCCACCGATGTCCCACACCTCCCTCAGGCGCCTGGTCGCCGCCGCGGCCTTGCTGGCCGCCGCCGGGGCCCACGCGCAGACCGCGCTGGCCGACAAACCGGTCTTCGCCTCCGTGTCCGTGCCGGGCAACCTCGCGCTGGCGCTGTCGGTGGAGTACCCCACCGCCGTGGGCAACGCCCACATCGCCGGCAGCTACACGCAGAGCGCCACCTACCTGGGCTATTTCGACCCGGACAAGTGCTACGACTACAAGCTGGCCACCACCTCCGGCAGCAAGCCCATCCCCTTCGACCACTTCGCGCCGGGCGCCAAGGCGACCGCGCACGGCTGCGTCGGCAAGTGGAGCGGCAACTTCCTGAACTGGGCCACGATGCAGACCATCGACCCGTTCCGGTGGGCCTTGACCGGCGGCTACCGCGTGGGCGACTACACCTACGCCACCATCATCGAGAAGGCCTATGCGAGCGGCCAGGGCGGCTCCATCTTCCCCGACCGCACCGCCAGCTCCAACGCGACGGTGATCGCCGCGGCCACGCCGATGACCTGGGGCAAGCTGGTGCTGCGCATCCAGGGCCTGGGCGTGAAGATGCGCTTCACCAACAGCGGTGACGTCAGCTCCAGCAACACCATCGCGTACAGCCCCACCAACACGAATCCCGACAGCAGCAAGGTCTATGAGGTCAGCATCCGCGCGCGCGTCTGCGACGACACCCTGAGCACCCCCGGCGACAGCTACCTCGAGGCCAACTGCAAGGCCTACAGCGGCAGCGCCAAGCCCGAGGGCCTGATCCAGCAGTACGCCAAGCAGATCCGCTTCAGCGCGTTCGGCTATCTGAACGACGGCACCTTGAGCCGCGACGGCGGCGTGATGCGCGCGCGCCAGAAATTCGTCGGTCCGGTGCAGCCGGTGCCGGGCGGCACCGACACCACCAATTCGCTGGCCGAGTGGGATGCCACCACCGGCATCATGCTGGTGAACCCGGACGCCGCCGACGCCAGCAGCACCGCCAACATCTTCGGCTCCGGCGTCACCAACAGCGGGGTGATGAACTACCTGAACAAATTCGGGTCGATCTCCAACACCTACAAGACCTTCGACCCGGTGGGCGAGCTCTACTACACGGTGCTGCGCTACTACCGCAACCTGGGCAACGTGGCGGCCTACTCCAATCCGGGCACCAGCAACGCGGCGACCAAGGCGACCTACGCCGACGGCTTCCCGGTGATCACGAGCTGGGACGACCCCATCCAGTACTCGTGCCAGAAGAACTTCGTCCTGGGCATCGGCGACGTCAACACCCACGCGGACCGCAACGTCCCGGGCGGCGGCGGCAGCTCCGAGCCGGCCATGCCGGCCGAGGTCTCCAGCGACACGACGCTCAACGCCACGACCTTCACCAACTACGTCGGCGCCATGGCCGGCCTCAGCGGCCTGGCCGCGCAGTCGCCCTACAACGGCTGCTGCAACAACAACGGCGCGCTGATGGCGGGCATGGCCTACTGGGCCAACTCCACCGACATCCGTCCCGACGTCGACGCCAAGACCGCCGGCATGCAGACCGTGCAGACCTACTGGGTGGACGTGCTGGAGAACCAGGCCTACAAGAACAACAACCAGTACTACTTGGCGACCAAGTACGGCGGCGCGCAGCTGCCGGCGGACTTCAGCCCGCTGAACCGCAGCGCCGACCTGCCCCAGGGCTGGTGGCACACCGGCGATTCCAGCGACGTGGTCGGCAGCCAGTTGCGCCCCGACACCTACTACCCCGCCGGCAAGCCCGACCTGATGGTGAGCGGCCTGACCAAGGCCTTCGCCAGCATCGCGTCGCGGATGAAGGCTTACGCCACCGGCCTGTCGACCGCGGACACCCGCAGCAGCGCCACCGGCGTGGCCAACTTCGCCGCGCAGTTCGACGCCTCGAGCTGGTCCGGCGACGTGGTGGCCCGCACCCTGTCCTTCGACCCGGGCACCGGCGGCACCAGCAGCACGGACGTCTGGCGCTTCGCCGACAAGCTGGCGACGCAGGCGTCGGGCAGCGGCTGGGACACCGGTCGCTACATGGTCACCTACAACACGACCACCAACCTGCCCGTGCCCTTCCGCCTGGCCAGCCTCAGCTCGGCCCAGTCCGCGGCGCTGGACACCAGCTACCGCAGCGGCGGCGACGCGGCCGACTACCTCAACTACCTGCGCGGCGACCGCAGCCAGGAGATGAACTCCACCGTGGCCGGCAGCTCCAAGGCCTACCGCACCCGCGTGGCGCTGGTCGGCGACATCGTGAATGCCAAGCTCGCCGTGGTGGGCCCGCCGTCGCTGGCCCTGTCCGACGCGACCAACCCGGGCTACGGGGCCTACAAGCAGGCCAAGGCCTCCCGCGCGACCGTGGTGGTGGCACCGACCAACGCCGGCGTGGTGCACGTCATCGACGGCACGCTGAACACGGCGACCTCGGGCAAGGAGCTGTTCGCTTACGTGCCCGGCGGCGTCTACGTCGGCCCGACCAACACGCCGGCGGTCAACGGCCTGCAATGGGTCGGCAATCCGGCCTTCGATCACCGCTACCTGGTCGACGGCCCGCTGACCTCGATGGACGTGGACTTCGGCAAGACCGTCGGGGGCAGCGGCACCGACTGGCGTTCCATCGTCGTGGGCGGCATGGGCAAGGGCGGCAAGCGCATCTACGCGCTGGACCTCACCGACCTGACCAACGTGTCCAGCGAGGCGACCGCCGCGACCAAGGTGCTGTGGGAGTTCACCGACACCGACATGGGCTACCAGTACGGCGCGCCGCTGGTGACCAAGCTGGCGCAGTACGGCTGGGTGGTGATCGTGCCCGCGGGCATGAACAACCCGTCGGGCAAGAACCATCTCTACATCCTGAACGCCCGTACCGGCGCGCTGCTGCAGCGCGTGGACACGCCCTCCGGCGTCTCGGCGCAAGCCGACGGCGGCAGCACGTCCTCGCCCAGCGGCATGAGCGCCCTGGCCGCCTACTATCCCGACGTGACCTCGCTGCAGGCGGAATCGGTCTACGCTGGCGACCTGCGCGGCGCCATGTGGCGTTTCGATCTGCGCGCGACCACGGGCGCCTATCCGCTGGGCCTCAAGCTGGCCCAGGCCAACGACCAGGCCGGCACGCCGGAGCCGATCACCACGGCGCCCGTCATCGTCATCCAGCCCGGCTCCAGCCGCCGCTTCGTGGCCTTCGGCACCGGCCGGCTGCTGGACTCCAGCGACCTGAACAACAACCAGGTGCAGCGCATGTACGCGATGGTGGACGGCAACGGCAGCACCTTCAACACGGCCACCGACCTGCCGCCGGGCGTGGGCTTCCCCATCCTGCCCAGCAACCTGAAGCAGCTGACGGACGTATCGGCGCCGGCCGCGATCGACTACACCCAGCTCATGGGCTGGTACCTGCCGGTGGCCAGCGGCTACCGGATCATCATCGACCCGGCCTACTACGGCAGCACGGTGGCCTTCGCCGCGACCCTGCCCAACAACAGCAACCCCTGCAATCCGTCCGGCAGCAGCCTGATCTACGCGCTGAACCTGGGCACCGGCGCCACGCAGTTCGCCAACAACGCGACCTACATCTCGCCGGGCTTCGCGGTCACCGATCTGAAGTTCGTGCGCAGCGACAGCGGCACGGTCACGCTGGCCTTCGGGGGATCCACGGACAGCACGGGTGTGGGATACGGCACCGGCAGCACCCCGCCGACCACCTGCGCGCCCGGCGACACGGCCTGCCTGGCCAGGACCTGCACGTCGGTCGCCGGATCCGCCGGCAACGCCTGCACCCAGAGCGAGGGCTCGACCGGCAACAAGCTGCTGAACTGGCGCGAAGTCCCGCTGCGCACGCCCACGGGCGGCACGCTCTGAGCGAGTGCCTCACCAACGAAAATGCCCGGCAGTCGCCGGGCATTTTTTTCGCGCCTCGCGGCGCGGAGATGAAGAGGCCGGAGGCGCCTGGCGAGTGAACGCCAATGCCGCCCCGCTCGCTCAGCGCGGCAGCGCGCTGTCGCCCATCAGGAACTCGTCGATGGCGCGTGCGGCCTGCCGGCCTTCGCGGATGGCCCAGACCACCAGCGACTGGCCGCGGCGCATGTCGCCGGCCGCGAACACCTTGGCCGCGTTGGTCTTGTAGCCGCCGGTGAACTCCGTCGTCGCCTTGGCATTGCCGCGCGCGTCCTTGGTCACGCCGAAGCCTTCGACGATGGACGCCACCGGGCTGACGAAGCCCATGGCCAGCAGCACCAGGTCGGCCTTGAGCACCTGCTCGCTGCCCGCGACCTCGGTCATCTTGCCGTTCACCCACTCCAGGCGCACCGTCTTCACGCCGACGACCTTGCCCTTGTCCTTGCCCTCGCCGGCGATGAACTCCTTGGTCGCGATCGCGAACTCGCGCTCGCAGCCTTCCTCGTGGCTGGACGAGGTGCGCAGCTTGATCGGCCAGTAGGGCCAGGTCAGCGGACGGTCCTCGACCTCGGGCGGCTGGGGCAGCAGCTCGAACTGGGTGACGCTCTTGGCGCCGTGGCGGTTGCTGGTGCCGACGCAGTCGCTGCCGGTGTCGCCTCCGCCGATCACAATGACGTGCTTGCCGTCGGCGCGGATCTGGCTCTTGAGCTTGTCGCCCGCGTTCAGCTTGTTCTGCTGCGGGAGGAACTCCATCGCGAAGTGCACGCCCGCCAGATCGCGGCCGGGCACCGGCAGGTCGCGCGACTGCTCGGCGCCGCCGGCCAGCAGTACCGCGTCGAACTGCTGCGAGAGCTCCTCGGCGGAGACCACGTCCTTGGCCCAGTTCGTGACCTTGGAGCCTTCCGGCAGATGCCCCACCATCACGCCGGTGCGGAACACCACGCCTTCCGCTTCCATCTGCTGGACGCGGCGGTCGATGTGGCTCTTCTCCATCTTGAAGTCGGGGATGCCGTAGCGCAGCAGGCCGCCGACGCGATCGTTCTTCTCGAACACCGTGACCTCGTGGCCGACCCGCGCCAGCTGCTGCGCCGCCGCCAGGCCCGCCGGGCCGGAGCCCACGATCGCGACCTTCTTGCCGGTCTTGAGCTTGGCCGGGCGCGGCTGCACCCAGCCCTCGGCCCAGGCGCGATCGATGATCGCGTGCTCGATGGACTTGATGCCGACGGCGTCGTCGTTGACGTTGAGCACGCAGGCCGCTTCACACGGAGCGGGGCAGATGCGGCCGGTGAACTCGGGGAAGTTGTTGGTCGAGTGCAGGACCGCGATCGCGCTCTTCCACTCCGCGTCCCCGCCCCGGTACACCAGGTCGTTGAAGTCCGGAATGATGTTGTTGACCGGGCAACCGCTGTTGCAGAACGGGGTGCCGCAGTCCATGCAGCGGGCGCCCTGCTGCTTGGCCTGATCGACGTTCAGCCCGATGACGAATTCCTTGTAGTTCTTCAGACGGGTCTCGACGGGCTCATAGCCCTCTTCCAGACGCTCGTACTCCATGAAGCCGGTGACTTTTCCCATGGCGGCTTGCTCCTAGATCGTGTTGATGCGTGGACCTGCGTGACCTGCGGCGCGCGGATCAGACCTTGGCCTTGGCGGCGGGCGCCTTGGCGTGGGCGATCGTGGCGGCGGTCTCCTTGGCGGCGTTGATCTCGCCCAGCGCGCGGCGGTATTCCGTCGGGAACACCTTCACGAACTTGGCGCGCGACTCGGCCCAGTGGTCCAGGATGTCGCGGGCGCGTTGGCTGCCCGTCCAGCGGTGATGGTCCTCGATCAGCTTGCGCAGGATGGCCTCGTCGGTGCGGGACTCGGTGTCGCCGGCGACGCGGTGCCAGACGGCCTTGTCGATCGCGACCTCCTGCTCATGCGCGGGCAGCAGCCGATCCAGCGTGACGCTGGCGGTGTTGCAGCGCTTGGCGAATTGGCCGTCCTCGTCGTAGACGTAGGCGATGCCGCCGCTCATGCCCGCCGCGAAGTTGCGGCCGGTGCGGCCCAGCACGGCGACGGTGCCGCCGGTCATGTACTCGCAGCCGTGGTCGCCGGTGCCCTCGACGACCGCGGTCGCGCCGGACAGACGCACCGCGAAGCGCTCGCCCGCGACGCCCCGGAAGAAGGCCTCGCCCTTGGTCGCGCCGTACAGCACCGTGTTGCCCACGATGATGTTCTTGGTCGCGTCGCCGCGGAACTCGATGGAGGGGCGCACCACCACGCGGCCGCCCGACAGGCCCTTGCCGGTGTAGTCGTTGGCGTCGCCGATCAGATAGAAGGTGATGCCGGTGGCCAGGAAGGCGCCGAAGCTCTGGCCGCCGGTGCCCTCCATCTGGATGAAGATGGTGTGATCCGGCAATCCATCGGGGTTGCGGCGGACCAGCTCGCCGGAGAGCATCGCGCCCACCGTGCGGCGCACGTTCGTCACCTCCTGCATGAACTGCACCTTCTCGCCCTTCTCGAAGGCGGGCAGGCACTTCTCGATCAGCTTGACGTCCAGCGCGCGATCCAGACCGTGGTCCTGCTGGTCGTTGTGCAGGCGGGCGACCTCGTCCGGCAGTTCCGGGCGATAAAAGACGCGGCTGAAGTCCAGGCCCTTGGCCTTCCAGTGGCTGATGCCCTTCCTGGTGTCGAGCAGGTCGGCGCGGCCGATCAGCTCGTCGAACTTGCGGATGCCCAGCTGCGCCATGATCTGGCGCGCCTCTTCGGCGACGAAGAAGAAGTAGTTGACGACGTGCTCGGGCTTGCCGCTGAACTTCTTGCGCAGGGTCGGGTCTTGCGTGGCCACGCCCACCGGGCAGGTGTTCAGGTGGCACTTGCGCATCATGATGCAACCCTCGACGACCAGCGGGGCCGTCGCGAAGCCGAACTCGTCCGCGCCCAGCAGCGCACCGATGACGACGTCGCGCCCAGTCTTCATCTGACCGTCGGCCTGCACGCGCACACGGCCGCGCAGGCGGTTCAGCACCAGCGTCTGCTGCGCCTCGGCCAGACCCAGCTCCCACGGCGTGCCGCAGTGCTTGATCGAGCTCCACGGGGAGGCGCCCGTGCCGCCGTCATGGCCGGCGATCACGATGTGATCGGCCTTGGCCTTGGCCACGCCGGTCGCGATCGTGCCCACGCCCACTTCCGACACCAGCTTCACCGAGATGTCGGCGCGCGGGTTCACGTTCTTCAGGTCGTGGATCAGCTGGGCCAGGTCCTCGATCGAGTAGATGTCGTGGTGCGGGGGCGGCGAGATCAGACCCACGCCCGGCACCGAGTGGCGCAGGAAGCCGATGTAGTCGGTGACCTTGCCGCCGGGCAGCTGACCGCCCTCGCCGGGCTTGGCGCCCTGGGCCATCTTGATCTGGATCTGGTCGGCGCTGACCAGGTATTCCGCGGTGACGCCGAAGCGGCCCGACGCGACCTGCTTGATGCGCGAGCGCATCGAGTCGCCTTCGCTGAGCTCGTAGTCGACCTCGATCACATCCTTGCCGACGACGTCCGAGACCTTCGTGCCCTGGACGATCTTGATGCCCTTGAGCTCATTGCGATAGCGGGCCGGATCCTCGCCGCCCTCGCCGGTATTGCTCTTGCCGCCGATGCGGTTCATCGCCACGGCCAGCGTGGCATGCGCCTCGGTCGAGATCGAGCCCAGCGACATCGCGCCGGTGGCGAAGCGCTTGACGATCTCGGCGGCCGGCTCGACCTCCTCCAGCGGGATCGCCTTGCTCGGGTCGAACTTGAACTCGAACAGACCGCGCAGCGTCATATGGCGCTTGCTCTGGTCGTTGATCAGCTGGGCGTACTCCTTGTACGTGTCGAACTTGCCCGAGCGCGCGCTGTGCTGCAGCTTGGCGATCGCGTCGGGGGTCCACATGTGCTCCTCGCCGCGGGCGCGCCAGGCGTATTCGCCGCCGGCGTCCAGCATGTGCTCCAGCACCGGGTCGTCGCCGAAGGCGGCGCGATGCAGGCGCAGCGCCTCTTCCGCCACCTCGAACACGCCGATGCCGCCGACCTGGGTCGGCGTGCCGCGGAAGTACTGGCCGACAAAGTCGGACTTCAGGCCGATGGCCTCGAAGATCTGCGCGCCGCAATAGGACATGTAGGTCGAGATGCCCATCTTGGACATGATCTTCGACAGCCCCTTGCCCACCGCCTTGATGTAGTTGTAGATGGCCTTGTCGGCCGACAGCGCGCCGGGCAGCTCCGCGCCCATGGACTGGATGGTCTCCAGCGCGAGATACGGGTGGACCGCCTCCGCGCCGAAGCCGGCCAGCACGGCGAAGTGATGGACCTCGCGCGCGGTGCCGGTCTCGACCACCAGACCGGCGGTCGTGCGCAGGCCCTCGCGCACCAGGTGGTGATGCACCGCGGACAGCGCCAGCAGCGCCGGGATCGCCACGCGGTTCGCGCTCAGGTGGCGGTCGGTGATGATGACGATGTTGTGCCCGCTCTTGATCGCGTCCACGGTCTCGGCGCACAGCGAAGCGAGCTGCGCCTCGACGCCCTCGCGCCCCCAGTCCAGCGGATAGGTGATGTCCAGCTCATAGGGCTTGAACTTGCCGTTGGTATGCGGCTCGATCGCGCGCAGACGGGCCATCGCGTCGAAGTCCAGCACCGGCTGCGTCACTTCCAGACGCATCGGCGGGTTGACCGCATTGATGTCCAGCAGGTTGGGCTTGGGGCCGATGAAGCTGTTCAGCGACATCACGATCGCTTCGCGGATCGGGTCGATCGGCGGGTTGGTGACCTGCGCGAACAGCTGCTTGAAGTAGTTGTAGAGCGGCTTGTTCTTGTCGGACAGCACGGCCAGCGGGCTGTCGTTGCCCATGGAGCCGATGCCCTCCTCGCCGTTGGCCGCCATCGGGGCCAGCAGGAACTTGATGTCCTCCTGCGTGAAGCCGAAGGCCTGCTGGCGATCCAGCAGCGACGCGGCGAACACGGGGGGCTTGGCTTCCGGCGCGGGGATCTCGTCCAGCTTGACGCGGACGTTCTCGATCCACTGGCGGTACGGACGCGCGTTGGCGTACTGGGTCTTGAGTTCCTCGTCGTCGATGATGCGGCCTTGCTCCAGGTCGATCAGGAACATCTTGCCGGGCTGCAGGCGCCACTTCTTGACGACGCGCGATTCGAGGATGGGCAGCACGCCCGATTCGGAAGCCAGCACGACCAGGTCGTCGTCGGTGACCCAGTAGCGCGCGGGGCGCAGGCCGTTGCGGTCCAGCGCGGCGCAGACCTGGCGGCCGTCGGTGAAGACCATGGCGGCGGGGCCGTCCCAGGGCTCCATCATCGCGGCGTGGTATTCGTAGAACGCGCGGCGACGCTCGTCCATCAGCTCATGCTGCTCCCAGGCTTCCGGGATCATCATCATCGCGGCGTGCGCGAGCGGGTAGCCCGACATCGTCAGCAGCTCGATGGCGTTGTCGAAGGTGGCCGTGTCGGACTGGTGCTCGAAGCTGATGGGGTACAGCTTCTTCAGGTCGTCGCCCAGCACGGGCGACTTCATCACGCCCTCGCGGGCGCGCATCCAGTTGAAGTTGCCCTTGACGGTGTTGATCTCGCCGTTGTGGGCGACCATCCGGTACGGGTGGGCCAGCGGCCACTCGGGGAAGGTGTTGGTCGAGAAGCGCTGGTGCACCAGCGCGATCGCGCTGACGACGCGGGGGTCGGCCAGGTCGCGGTAGTACTTGCCGACCTGGTCGGCCAGCAGCAGACCCTTGTAGATGACCGTGCGGCAGCTCATCGACGGCACGTAGTACTCGCGGCTGTGCGTCAGCTTGAGCGCCTGGATGGCGCTGGAGGCCGTCTTGCGGATCACGTACAGCTTCCGCTCCAGCGCGTCGGGGACGATGATGTCCGGGCCGCGGCCGATGAAGATCTGGCGAATGATCGGTTCCTTGTCCCGCACCGTCGGGGACATGGGCATGTCGCGGTCCACGGGAACGTCGCGCCAGCCGATCAAGACCTGACCCTCGGTCTTGATCGCACGGGCCAGTTCCTGCTCGCAGGCCAGACGCGAGGCGTGTTCCTTGGGCAGGAAGATCATGCCCACGCCGTACTCGCCGGGCGGGGGCAGCGTGATGCCCTGCTTGGCCATTTCCTCGCGATAGAACTCGTCCGGGATCTGGATCAGGATGCCCGCGCCGTCGCCCATCAGCTTGTCGGCACCGACCGCGCCGCGATGGTCCAGGTTCTCCAGGATCTTCAGGCCCTGCTGAACGATGTGGTGCGCCTTCTGGCCTTTGATGTGGGCGACGAAGCCCAGGCCGCAAGCGTCCTTCTCGTTCTTGCCGTCATACAGACCGTGGGCGGCCAGCTCGCGGATCTCATTCGCGGACGGGGACTGCATTGGCGCGGGGCGGGAATCTTGAGCTGCCGACATCGGTGGCCTCCTGAACTCTCGGAAAACGAAACCCGCGCAGGTTAAGCCTCGTGCCGGATGCGCACAAGCGGAACTAAATAGGGTCAGGCTCGAATTAATTCCGTCGTGGCGCGATCGTGTCGTTTAAATGGGGACAGAGTGATCGGCGCCGGGGCGACTGCTATCAGACTGCTTCCGGAGGCTTGGGCTTGCGCGGACGTCCACGGGGTCGCGGGCTCATGGGGCGCTCGCTGACCTCGCCCAGCAGTTGCAGGAAGCGTGCCGATCCCAGCGGCCAGCCCTTGAGGGCGGAATCGATCAGACGCTGCCGTTCCGCCTCGGATTCGCCCTCCTCCAGCCAGCGGCGCCACGCGAGTTCGCGCTCGAACGGCGTGTTGCCCAGCGCCCAGAATCCGGGCGGATCGCTGATCAGCGGGTCGCGCCGGCGCCCGAGATGGTGCGCGGCCGAGGACCAGACGTACTCGCCCGCGTCGGTGCCCAGGCCGGCGCGCAGCGGATTGAGCTCGATGCTGCGCATGACGGCGAGCAGATGGGTGTCCGCCTCCAGCGGCGCGGCGCGGAAGCGCCCCTCCCAAAGCGTCCCCACCCGGCCATGCCGGAGATTGAAGGCCCCGACATAGCGCCGCCCGAGCGCCTGCATCATGCGGCTCAGGCCGTCGTCGGCAGAGGGCGTCGCCAGCAGGTGGAGGTGGTTGGGCATCACCACGTAGGCGTGGATGGCCACCTTGTGGGTAGCGGCGCTCTCCTGCAGCGCGGCCAGCAGCGCGCGGCGATCTTCGTCGTCGACGACGATGGGCTGCAGGTTGTGCCCGCGGTGGATCAGGTGGTGCAGATGACCGGCGAGCGCCAGCCGGGGGAGTCGTGCCATGGGGGGTCCGCCATCAGTCTGACCCCAATTATGCGATGAGCTTCTTCCCCGTCAGCCGCTCGTGTTCCTTGAGCGCGAATCGGTCGGTCATGCCGGCGATGTAATCGGCGCAGGCGCGCGCGTGGTCCTTGCCGTCGGCGAAGTCCGGCGGCAGTTTGGCCGGGTCGCTCAGGTAGAGCTGGAACAGCTCCCGCAGCACCTGCTCCGCGCGGTCGCGCTGCGCCTGCACCACCGGATGCCGGTACAGGTTGGCGAACAGGAAGCGCTTGAGCTCGGTGCTCGCATGGCGCATCTCGGGGCTGAAGCGCACCAGCGGGCCCGCCTGTCGGGCCTCGTCCGCGTCGCGCGGCGCGGCGGTCTCGAGCGCCGCCCGGGTCGCGTCGATGATGTCGTAAACCTGCTGCGAGAGCATGCGGCGGATGGTTTCCGCCAGCAGGCGCTTGCCGCCGAGTTCCGGATAGGCGTGCAGGCTCTCGCGCAGGTAGCGATGCACCAGCGGCACCTGCTCCAGCTGCTCCAACGTGATCAGGCCGGAGCGCACCCCGTCGTCGACGTCATGCGCGTTGTAGGCAACCTCATCCGCCAGATTGCAGAGCTGCGCCTCCAGGCTGGGCTGCCCGCCGACCAGGAAGCGCGACGCGACGCCGCCGGGTTCGCGCTCCTCGATGCGCTGGGCGTCGCGCTTGGTGCAATGCTTGAGGATGCCCTCGCGGCTCTCAAAGCTCAGGTTCAAGCCGTCAAAGGCCGGATAGCGCTGCTCCAGCTTGTCCACGACGCGCAGCGACTGCAGGTTGTGCTCGAAGCCGCCGTGCGCCTTCATGCAGTCGTCCAGCACGTCCTGACCCGCGTGGCCGAAGGGCGTGTGGCCCAGGTCGTGGGCCAGGGCGATGGTCTCGATCAGGTCCTCGTCCAGCCCCAGGCTGCGGCCGATCGAGCGCCCCAGCTGCGCCACCTCCAGCGAGTGCGTCAGCCGGGTCCGGAACAGGTCGCCCTCGTGGTTGAGGAAGACCTGCGTCTTGTAGACCAGCCGGCGGAAGGCGGTGCTGTGGACGATGCGGTCGCGGTCGCGCTGGAACTCGCTGCGCGTGGGCGCGGGCGCCTCGAAGAAGCGGCGACCGCGGCTGCGCGCGGGATCGGAGGCATAGGGCGCGCGCAGCATCGTCATCGTGGATTCAGGCTTTCAGGGTTGGGGCTCGGCGTGAGCAGCGATCACCTCGGCCACCATGGCATCGGGCGCTCCCCGCATGCCGGCCCGGCCGAGGCCCTCGATGACGACGAATCGGATCTCGCCGCCCTCGTTCTTCTTGTCGACCCGCATCAGCTCCAGCCAGCGGGCGATGGGCATGCGGGGCGCCTTGACCGGCAGCCCGGCGCGTTCGATCAGGCGCATCATCCGCTCGACGAAGCTGGCCGGAACCAGCCCCAGCCGCGCCGACAGCTCGGACGCCAGCACCATGCCGCAGCCCACGCCCTCGCCATGCAGCCAGGCGCCATAGCCCAGGCCGGTCTCGATCGCATGGCCAAAGGTGTGGCCGAAATTGAGGATCGCGCGCAGACCGCTTTCGCGTTCGTCCTGGCCGACGACCCAGGCCTTGATCTCGCAGCTGCGCTTCACCGCGTGAGCCAGCGCTGACTTGTCGCGCGCCCGCAGCGCATCCAGGTTGGCCTCGATCCAGTCGAGGAAGCCCATGTCGGCGATCGGGCCGTACTTGATGATTTCGGCCAGACCGGCGGAGAGCTCGCGGTCGGGCAGCGTGTCCAGCGTGTCCAGGTCGGCGACGACCCGCAGTGGCTGGTAGAACGCGCCGACCATGTTCTTGCCTCGCGGATGGTTGATCGCGGTCTTGCCGCCCACCGACGAGTCCACCTGCGCCAGCAGCGTCGTCGGCACCTGGACGAACGGGACGCCACGCATGTAGATCGCCGCTGCGAAGCCGGTCAGATCGCCGATGACACCGCCGCCCAGCGCATAAAGCACCGTCTTGCGGTCGGCCGCTTCCGCGAGCAGATGATCGATGACGCGGTCCAGCGATTCCCAGGACTTGTGTTGCTCGCCATCGGGCAGCACCACCGCATCGACGCGTGCGTACTGTGCGGACAGCTGGCGCTTGAGCCGCTCCAGATAGAGCGGAGCGACGAGCTCGTTGGTGACGATGAGCGCGCCCTTGGCGCGTGGCAAGCCGGCCCAGGTGCTCGCTTGGTCGAGCAGACCGGAGCCGATGAGGATGTCGTAGCTGCGGTCGCCCAGGTCGATGGGCACGACCGTGGGGGACGCGCTGGTGAACGTGGCGTCAGGAAGCGGAGCGGTCATGCCCCGGAGTGTACGGGGCCTCCGTCGCACCGACGGTGGCGGCCACGCGGACCGGATCGATCAGCCCGGCCAGCTCCAGCTGCATGAGGATCATGTTCGCGAGCCCATGCACCGAGGGTCGGCTGGACTCCAGCACGAAATGCGCGCAGCGCCGATACAGCGGATCGCGCTGGGCATAGAGCTCGCGCAGCTTGGCCAGCGGATTGGCGACCTGCAGCAGCGGACGCTGCGTGTCATGGCGCAGGCGACGGAAGAGTTCGTCCGGCGAGGAGCGCAGGTACACCACCGTCGAACCCTCCTTGAGCCGATCGCGGTTGATGTCCCGCAGCACGGCCCCGCCGCCGGTGGCCAGGATCATCTCCTGACCTTGCCGGCCGCGATCGAGCAGCTCGCCGATGACTTGCGATTCGAGATCCCGAAACGACGCTTCGCCCTGACGGGCGAAGTAGTCCTTGATCGACTCGCCGCCGAGGCGGCGTTCGATCTCGGCATCGGAATCGATGAACGGGGCGTTCAACTGCCTGGCCAGCAGCTTCCCGACGGTGGATTTCCCACCGCCGGGCATGCCGACCAGCGCGATCACCAGCGGGTGATGCGGCGCCCCGTCGCTCGTCAGATCGTCAGCGGTCAATCGGCGTTCTTGCAGAAGCTGCCGTCCGCCGCGACCCGACGACGACCGTAAGGGCTCACCACGAACGCTGGCGTGCGCGTGCTGTCGGTGATGGTCTCCGAGTCGACCGGAAGGACGTCGTTGTAGGTGGCCGGCGGGCTGAGCACGCCCAGGGCCGAGGCGCTCAGTTGGAATCGGACCCAGCTGGCCACGCTCTGCGGGTACTCCAGCACCAGCACGGCCTGACCGTTGGCATCGGTGCGGGTCGAGCCGCTCATCGAGATCGAGGCGTCCGACTTGCGGGGATCCAGCTGCTTGTTGCCGTTCTGGTCTTCCACGCCGTCGATCAGACCGTTGCGGTTCACGTCCTCCGCCAGGCACATCAGGCTCAGCGGGAAGGGCTGCGAATACTGCAGCGGCGTGCTGGAGAAGCTGTCCAGGTAGTAGTAGGCCGTCCAATTCGCGGTAGTGGCGTTGCTGTAGAAGCCCTTGTAGTAGCCCAGAAGATCCAGCGAGGGCGTGATCTGCACGTCTGCCTTGGGTTGTCCCGCCGCGTCAACGACCAGCACCACGAAGCTCTTGCGATAGGTGAGGTCGGTCTTCGTCACGGTGCCATTGGTACCGATCGAGATCGACAGGGGATCGGACACGACCGTCAGCGTCGTCAGCACCGAGTTAGGGCAGGTACCGGCGGCGAAGTCGTTGTAGTCCCAGCAAGCGCGGATCGTCACGCCGCTGGTCGGGCTGGGACGGCTGCCTGGGCTGTAGCTGGTGGTCGCCAGACCGGACGTATCGGAATAGACGATCTGCGTGCCCGAGGCGAGCGTGCCGCCGATCGAGTTCGCATCACCATTCAGGTCAAAACGAACGCGTACGTTTTTCACCGGAGCGTTGCTGGCGGCCTGGAACAGCGCGCGAATCTCGGAGCGGTTGCTCGTCGTCGAGGTATTGACGCTCACGACCGTCGGATTGGCGGACACCGATGCCGACACCACGCTAGGGGTCGCGGTGGGCACGGTCGAGCTGCTGTTCGGCACCGTGACCGTGTTGACCGTCGACACGCCGCCGGCAGTGGCGGTGATGTCGATCGGTCCCGAGGTGGCGGGCGCGGTATAGGTGAAGGTGTATGAGCCGCTGGCGTCGGTCTGGCCGCTGGCGCTGGGCAAGCCCGGCGCCGACACCGAGATCGGCACGAAGGTCATCGGGTTCTGGTTGACGTCGCTCAGGCGGTAGTCGATGCGGTTGCCGGTCGAGCCAGCCACCGGTTGCTGCGGCAGGGCCGTGCCAACCAGCTTTGTGCCCAGCACCTGGAAGGTCGCCGTCTTGGTCAGGGCGCCGCTGGTGGCGACCACCGTGATCAGGCGATTCGACTTGTCAGCGCCGCTGTTGACCGTGGCGATCGCCTGGCCGCTGGCATTCGTCGTGCCGTTCTGCACCGCCACCGTCGCGCCGGCGTCAGTCGTCGTGAAGGCCACCGGGATGCCGGCGATCACGTTGCGCTGCGCGTCGACCGCCGTCACCGTCGCGGTGACCTTGTCGCCGCCGGTGTTGCCGATGCTGATCTTGTCCAGCACCAGGGTCATGTCCGCCGCCAGCGGGGTCGTGCTCGGCGGGGCCACGATGTTCAGCGTGATCGTGCGGGACACGGTGCCGCTGACCGCGGTGACGGTCACCGGGCGCGCGGTACGGCTGGCGCCGACCGAGATCGTCGCGATCAGCTGTCCGGAGGTCGCGTCGGTGGTGCTGGCCGCCGTGACGAAGGCCGTGTTGGCCGGATCGACGACCGACAGCGTCACCGGGGTGCCGCCCACCGCGGTGCGGTTGGCGTCCAGCGACGTGATGGTCAGCGCCGCGGTGGCGCTGCCGTCATAGGGAATCGACTGGGTGTTCAGCGTCATCGACAGGTCGGCGATCTTGCCGCCGGTCAGGCTGTCGACCACGTCGAAGGAGGCTTTCTGCAGGATCGTGTTCTTGCCGTCGGTGGCCGCGGCCGTCACGGTGATCGTGCGATTGGTGCGGTCGGCGCCCAGGCTGACCGTGGCGTGCAGCACGCCCGTCGAGTCGCTCTTCGTGCCGGCCGGCGTGATGATCGCGTTGGAGTCCACGGCGAAGGCCATGGGGACGTCGCCCACCGCCGAGCCGTTGACGTCGGTCGAGGTCACCTTGACGTCGACCGTCTGGGCGCCGCTGTTGGGGACCGTCTTCTTGTCCAGCTCGACCACGAGCTTGGCCACGGCCGAGGGGGTGGTCGGCGACGTGCCGCCGCCGTTGGCCGGGGTGCCCGCCGCACCGCCACCGCCGCCGCAGGCGGCCAGCGTGGCGGCCATGAAGGCCCCCGTCGTCGCGGTCCGGATGAACCGCGCGTACTTCGCGAAAATCGTCATGTGTTGCTACTCCAGCCACACCGCGCGTCAGACGCGCGGTCTCTCCCTATCGTTGCGGATGTGCTCAGCCTGTGAGCTGATCAGCGGGTGGTCACCCGATCGCTGACCACCTTCGGCGTGATGAAGATCAGCAGTTCCGTTTTAGCCGTGCTGCGTGTCCTGTTCTTGAACAGATTGCCCAGCAACGGAATGTCGCCCAGGTACGGGACCTTGTTCTCACTGTCCAGGTCTTCCTGCGTGTAGATGCCGCCGATCACGACGGTGCCGCCGTTCTCGACCAGCACCAGCGTCTGCACGTGCTTGTTGTTGATCGCGTAGCCCTGCGGGGTCAGCGTGCCGCGGCTGTCCTTGTTGACGTCCACGGTCAGGATGACGTTGCCCTCGGGCGTGATCTGCGGCGTCACTTCCAGCTTCAGCACGGCCTTCTTGAAGCTGATGGAGGTCGCGCCGCTGGAGGTCGCCTGCTGATACGGAATTTCCTCGCCCTGCTCGATCAGTGCCTTGGTCTGGTCGGCCGTCACGACGCGCGGGCTGGACACCACCTTGCCGCGGCCGTCGGCCTCCAGCGCGGAGATCTCCAGGTTCAGGAAACGGTTGGCGGTCGCGCTGAACAGCGACAGCGCGAAGTTGGCCGCCGACTGTTGGCCGAACACGTCGCTGGACACGTTGGCCGGCAGGTTCACGAACTGCGAGTCCGCGTACTGGTAGGTCGCCTGCTGGTTGGTCGCCGAGCCGACGGCCGAGTAGTTGCCGCCCACCGTCACGTAGTTGCCACCGCCCACGCTGTAGCCCGGGATGCCGCCTTGACGGCCGCGCAGGTCGGACGCGCCGAGCTTGACGCCCAGCGCCTTGCCGAACTTGTCGTCGGCCTCGACGATGCGGGCCTCGATCAGCACCTGGCGTACGGGGATGTCGATCTTGGCGATCAGCGCCTGGATCTCTTCCAGCTTGGACGGGATGTCGGAGACGAACAGCTGGTTCGTCCGCGTTTCCCAGATCACGCTGCCACGCGAGGACAGGATGCGCGAGGTCTGCGTGTTGCCGCCCGTGCCCGACGGGTTGTTCTGTCCGGTCAGGCCCTTGGCCACTTCCTCGGCCTTGGTGTAGTTCATCTGGAAGGACTGCGTGCGCAGCGGCTCCAGCTGGGTGATCTGCTGCTTGGCCTCGAGCTCGGCCTTCTCCTTGGCGGCGAGCTCTTCCTTCGGCGCGATCCACAGCACGTTGCCGGACTTGCGCATGCCCAGGCCCTTGGCCTGCAGGATGATGTCCAGCGCCTGGTCCCAGGGCACGTCCTTCAGGCGCAGCGTCACGTTGCCCGAAACGGTGTCGCTGGTGACGACGTTGAAGTTGGTGAAGTCGGCGATGACCTGCAGCAGCGCGCGGACATCGATGTTCTGGAAGTTCAGGCTGAGCTTGTCGCCGTTGTAGCCGGGCCCTTGCGTCAACTTGTTGGGGTCGACCTTCTGGGGCCGCACTTCCAGCACGAACTGGTTGTCGCTTTGATAGGCGCTGTGCTCCCAGTCGCCCTTGGGCGTGACGACCAGACGCACGCGGTCACCCGCCTGCGACGCGACCACCGTCTGCACCGGCGTGCCGAAGTCGGTCACGTCCAGCTTGCGACGCAGACGCTCGGGCAGATTGCTGCGCAGGAAGTCGACGACCAGCGTCTTGCCTTGCTGCTGGATGTCCACGCCGACCTGGCTGCTGGGCAGATTGACGACGACGCGGCCGGAGCCGTCGGTGCCGCGGCGGAAGTCGATGTCTTGCAGCGACTGCGCGTCCGTATTCTGGCTGGGCGCGAAGTGCAGCGGCTCGGTCGTGGCCACGCCGGCGGTCGTGTTGGCCGCCGTCGGTGCGGACGCGGGCGCCGGATCCAGGAAGACCAGCAGCGAGTTGTCCTGCAGCTGCGCGCGATAGGTGCTGGCCTGACGCAGGTTCAGCACGACGCGGGTGCGGTCGCCGGCTTGCGCGACGTTGGCCGAGCGCATGTTGCCGGTGTTGATCTCGACCGCGCTGCGGCCCAGGCCGTTGCCCACGCCGGGCAGGTCCAGCGCGATGCGCGGCGGGACCTGCACCGCGAAGCCGCGCGGCAGCTCCTTGAGCGGCTGCGCCAGCTCGATGCGGACCACGTCGCTGCCCGATTGCTGGGTCGAGCTGATCGACCGGATGGTGTTCTGCGCCCAGGCCTGGACGGGCATCAGCGCGGCCAGCGCCAGGGTGCAGGCCAGCGCGCGCCAGCGCTTGGCGATCAGACCGACTTCAGTGACAGAAGAGCTCATCGGGGCGTTCTTCACAAGGTTATTCATCGTCCCTGCTCCTGAAGCTGGAGAGTACTGGTGCGTTCAATCCATTCGCCCGCAGCGTCCTGGACGACTTCTCGCAACGAGATTTCAGTCTCGGTGATCTTGGTGATGCGGCCGAAGTTCTGGCCGAGGTATTCGCCCACACGCGCCTGGTACAGCAGGTTGTCGACGCGCAGCAGCGCGTAGGGCCGGCCCTCGCGCGTGACGCTGCCGACCATGGCCATGCTGTCCAGCGGATAGGCCTCCAGCGGCTCGCGGCGGCGCTTCATTTCCGCCGCCAGCAGCGAGCTGGGCTGCGCCGCCTCGCGCTTGAGCGCGACGGTCAGCTTCTGCGTGCTGAAGGGGTCGACGACGACCGCCGCCTCATAGGGCGCGGGCTGGAATTTCTTCGGGGGAGTCAGCGGGCGGACGGTGGGCCGCGTCTGTTGACGCTGTTCTTCCATCCATTGCTGCAGCTCGTCGTTGTTGCCCGAGCAGCCGCCCAGCGCGATGCCGCACAGCGACAAGGCCGCGAAGAGCCGTCCACCGCGTTCAAGCGTGCTGCGCGTCATTTCTTCTTCTCCGCGGCCGCGGCGGCCTTCTTCTGCTCCTCGACCTCGGACGAGTCGAGATAGCGGTAGGTGCGGGCGATCGCCTCCATCGTCAGCGTCGCGTTCGCGTCGGTGCGCGGAGGCGTGCTCTGGTTGCTGGAC
The DNA here is from genome assembly GCF_039595295.1 of Roseateles sp. Classification (GTDB taxonomy): domain Bacteria; phylum Pseudomonadota; class Gammaproteobacteria; order Burkholderiales; family Burkholderiaceae_C; genus Roseateles. The sequence goes on along the minus strand of NZ_JBCNLU010000010.1, from coordinate 75,293 downwards.
TGATTCGGGTACGCGATGTTCAGGTCGTGCAGCGTGACGATGCGCGAGAGGTTGGACACGTCCGCGGTGAACGCGCCGATGTCGTGATAACGCCCCGTCACCTTGATCGAGATCGGCTGCTCGGCGTAGTAGTCGCGCATCGCGACCTGACCTGGCCTGAAAAGCTCGAACTGCAGACCGCGTCCCAGGCCCGCCTGGTTGATGTCGGAGAGCAGCGCATCCATCTCGGCCTTGCCGGGCAGCTGCTTCTCGAGCTGCAGCACGTATTCCTCGACCTGGCTCTTCTGCTTGCGCAGCTCGGGCAGATTCACCGCCTGCGTCAGCTTGTTGCCGTAGTCTTCCTTGAGCCGGGGCTCCTTGTCGTGCTCGGCATCGAGCACCGCCTGCTCGTCCGACAGCACGGCGACCCAGCCGAGGCCGACCGTGGCCAGCGCGAGCACGACGAAGGACAGGTACTTGGGAGCCGGCGGCCACTGGCCGGGCTCCTTCATGTTCAGGTCCTGGAACTGGCTGGAGAAGTCAGCGAACCAGGCGTTGAGGTCCAGGTTTTTCAAGTTGGCCATGGCGTCCTCACGACTTCTTCGCGGGCGGGGCGCCGGCGGGGCCGCTGGCAGCACCCGCGGCGGACTCGGGCGTCGCGCTCTTGATCGCCACCTTGATGGAGAAGTCGAACAGCCGGCGCGGGTCCTTGGGGTTGACCGCGGCGACCTTGATCTCGACCAGCTCGGGGTTCTCGACCCATTCGGCGTGGCTCAGGTTGCGCAGCATCTCCGACACGCGCTCGTTCGAGGCCGCGACGCCGTTGATCACCACCGCCTTGGCGGTCTGGCGCAGCGATTGCAGGAAGACGCCTTCAGGCGTGAAGCGGGCCAGCTCGTTGAGCAGATGCACCGGGGTGTTGCGGTCGCTCTGCAGGTCCTCGACCGCGCGCTGACGCGCGCGCAGCGCGTCGATCTCGGACCGCAGCGTGGCGATGTCCTTGATCTGCGTGTCGAGCTTGCCGATCTCCGCCTTGAGGAAGTCGTTGCGCTCGATCTGCGACGCGGTCATCTGCTGCAGCAGCAGATAGATGACGCCCGAGATCAGCAGACCCACGACGAAGGACATTCCCAAGCCGACGAAGTACGCGGCCTTGCGGCGCTTGCGTTTCTCCTCGCGGTGCGGGAGCAGGTTGATCAGAATCACTGAAAGAACCTCCGCATGGCCAGGCCGCAGGCAGTGAGATAGGCGGGGGCTTCACGGCGCAACTTGGACTCGCGCACCGCGGGCCCCAGCACCATGTTCTCGAACGGGTTGACCACCATGCACGCGAAGCCGGTCAGCTCCGTCACCCGCTCCTTGAGACCGGGCAGCGTGGCGGTGCCGCCGGCCAGCATCACGTAATGGACCTTGTGATGCGGGGTGCTGGTGAAGAAGTACTGCAGCGCCCGGCCGATCTCCTGCGAGAGCGAGTCGACGAAGGGGTTCAGCACCTGCGTGTCGTAGTCCTCGGGCATCTCGCCGCCCAGCTTCTTCTGCTCGGCTTCCTCGAACGAGAAGCCGTACTGGCGCGAGATCAGCTGCGTCAGCTGCGAGCCGCCGAAGGCCTGATCGCGGTCGTACAGCATCTCGTCGTCGCGCAGCACCTTCAGCGAGGTCGTGTCGGCGCCGATCTCGAACAGCGCGACCAGCGCGTCCTTGCCCTCGTTGGGGAGGGTCTCGACCAGCCGGCCCACCGCCATGCGGGAAGCATGCGATTCGATGTCCAGCACCACCGGCTTGAGGCCCGCGGCCTCGGCCAGCGCCTGACGGTCCTGCACGCGGTCCTTGCGCGACGCGGCGATCAGCACCTCGACGTCGCCGACCGAGGTCGGGCTCGGGCCGATGACGCAGAAGTCCAGCGAGACTTCGTCCAGCGAGAAGGGGATGTATTGGTTGGCTTCGGCCTCGACCTGCAGCTCGAGCTCTTCCTCGCGCAGGCCGGCGGGCAGCATGATCTTCTTGGTGATCACGGCCGATTGCGGCATGGCCAGCGCGGCCTGCCGCGTGCGGCTGCCGCTTCGGGTGACCACGCGGCGGACGGCGTCCGCGACCTCGTCGAATTTCTCGATCTGGCCGTCGGTAATCCAGCCTTTTTCGAAAGGCTCGGTGGCGAAACGTTCCAGGACGTATTCGCCGCTCGAGTTTTGGCTCAACTCCACAAGCTTGACGCTGGACGACGAGATGTCCAGGCCAATCATGGGTGGATGCGCGCGCCCGCGCAGAACGTCCAACAGCCCCATGATGCGTTCCCCCAACGCGCCGCTCTGCGCCGGTTTGTTAATAAGTTACTTGAATGCTATCAGCAAAGCCTTTGTCGCCCCAAGGGAAACCGGTCACAGCACGTAACGCGGCGTTGCGTAACATACACGCCACCTACGGGCGGTAATGCCACGCCAAAAGGCCTCTGAACACACCCCAAAGCAGGGCAGTTTCCCCCGGGATATCCCCCCGGATTCGGTCGTCTACCGCCCGAATTCCAGTTGTTTTCCGCCTTTCCGGGGAGGCTCGCCATTCGGGTTTCCCCAAATAAGTCGGCCACCTTTTCGGGGACTGAAGGCTTTGCCTCGATCGCGTGGAAAGCGTCCGTAACCGCCCGCGGGACGCGGCCACGGCGGCGGCTTGTCGGCTTCCTATAATCGCCGCTCGCGGCCGGAATCGTCACCCGTACAGGCCCTGATAGGGGGCGGCCGGGCACGCAAGATTGCACACATCTGGCCCATGCCCTCGAAGAAACCTCCCGCCGAGCCCTCCGAACCCTCTTTCGACGCCCCGTCCGGCAACGGCTCCGGCGGCTCAGGCGGCTCGCCCGACGCCAAGCGCGGCAAGTCCGGCAAGTCCAAGAAGACCAAGCAGGCAGGCCCGCGGAGCCACTGGTTCGTCCGCGCGCTGGGCTGGCTCTTCGGCCTGGCGCTGGCCGGCGCGGGCGCGGTGGTGCTGCTGGTCGGCATGGCGCTGGCGATGGCCTATCCGCAGCTGCCCGACATCAGCGGCCTGACCGACTACCGGCCCAAGCTCCCGTTGCGCGTGCTGTCCAGCGAGGGTCAGCTGCTGGCCGAGTACGGCGAGGAACGCCGCAGCTACTCCGACATCCGCGAGATCCCCAAGGTGATGCAGGACGCGATCCTGGCCATCGAGGACGCCCGCTTCTATCAGCACGGCGGCGTGGACTACCTGGGCGTGATCCGCGCCGGCCTGGCCAACTTCGGCGAGGCCAAGAGCCAGGGAGCGTCGACGATCACCATGCAGGTGGCGCGCAACTTCTATCTCTCGACCGAGAAGACCTTCACCCGCAAGATCTACGAGATCCTGCTGGCGCTGAAGATCGAGCGCGCCCTCCCGAAGGAGAAGATCCTCGAGATCTACATGAACCAGATCTTCCTGGGTCACCGCGCCTACGGCTTCGCCGCCGCCAGCGAGGTCTACTTCGGCAAGCCGCTCAAGGACATCACGATCGCCGAGGCGGCCATGCTGGCGGGTCTGCCGAAAGCCCCGTCGGCCTACAACCCGATCAACAACCCGCGCCGCGCGACGCTGCGTCAGCAGTACATCATCGACCGCATGCTGGAGATGGGCTTCATCTCCCCCGAGCAACACGCCGCCGCCAAGGCCGAGAAGCTGCGGGTGCGCCCGCCGCAGGAGGCGGCCAGCCATGCCGAGTTCGTCGCGGAACTCGCGCGCCAGCTGATCTTCAGCCAGTACGGGGACGAGGCCTACACCCGCGGCCTGAACGTCTACCTGACCCTGCATGCCGATGAGCAGGAGCGCGCCTATCGCGCGCTGCGCCGCGGGATCATGGATTACGAGCGCCGCCAGGTGTATCGCGGTCCCGAGGCCTACGTGGACCTGCCGGCCGACCCCAAGGAGCTCGACACCCGCGTGGCGGAGGCGCTCTCGGACCATCCCGCCAACGACGAGTTGCTGGCCGCCGTGGTGCTGGAGGCCGATCCGAAGAAGGTGGTCGCGGCGCTGCAGAGCGGCGAGTCGGTGACCATCACCGGCGAGGGCCTCAAGCCGGCGACGTCCGGCCTCTCCGAGAAGGGCAATCCCAAGACGCGCGTGCGCCGCGGCGCGGTGATCCGGGTGATCAAGCTGGTCCGCAACAACAAGGAAGAGTGGACCATCACGCAGCTGCCGGAGGTTGAGGGCGCGATGGTGGCGCTGAGCCCGAAGGACGGCAGCGTGCGGGCGCTGGTGGGCGGCTTCGACTACAACAAGAACAAGTTCAACCATGTGACCCAGGCCTGGCGCCAGCCGGGCTCGAGCTTCAAGCCTTTCATCTACTCGGCGGCGCTGGAGAAGGGATTCAACGGCGCGACCATCGTCAACGACGGCCCGCTGTTCTTCGACGCGACGACCACCGGCAGCCAGCCCTGGGAGCCCAAGAACTACGACGGCAAGTTCGAGGGCCCGATGCCGCTGCGCAAGGCGCTGGCCAAGTCCAAGAACATGGTGTCGATCCGGGTGCTGCAGTCCATCGGCGTGCGCTACGGCCAGGAGTGGGTGACGCGCTTCGGCTTCGACGCGGACAAGCATCCGGCCTATCTGACGATGGCGTTGGGCGCCGGTTCAGTGACGCCGATGCAGATGGCGCAGGCCTACTCCGTCTTCGCCAACGGCGGCTATCGGGTGGCGCCGCAGCTGGTGCAGCGGATCACCGATCACTCGGGTCGGCTGCTCTATCAGCAGCAGCCCAAGCCCTTCGATGAAGCGCAGCGCGCGATCGAGCCGCGCAACGCCTTCCTGATGGACAGCCTGCTGCAGGAAGTGGCCCGCAGCGGCACGGCGGCGCGCACGCAGGCAATGCTCAAGCGGCCCGACATCTACGGCAAGACCGGCACGACCAACGACTCGATGGATGCGTGGTTCGCGGGCTTCCAGCCGGAGCTGGTGTCGATCGTGTGGATCGGCTACGACCAGCCGCGCAAGCTGGGAGACCGGGAGACCGGAGGCGGCTTGGCGCTGCCGGTGTGGGTGGAGTTCATGCAGTACGCGCTGCGCAACACGCCGGTGCAGGAGATCCAGCCGCCCGAGGGCGTGATCAACGTCAGCGGCGAGTGGTTCTACGACGAGTACTCGGGGAACAACGGCGTCAAGGCGCTGAGCAACGACGAGCACATGCCGGCGACGGGGACCGAGGAAGAGAAGAAGAGCATCCTGGATCTCTTCAAGCGGTAGAAAAGGTGCTGGTCGGGGAGAGGGTCTTCAACCCTCGCTGATCACCAGCGCCTTCGCCCCGTGATGCGAAACTTCTTCCGACAGCCGAGCAAAGAACTCCTTGCCATCCTTGGTATCCACCCACCGCCCCTGGCTGAACTTGAAGTGATACCCACCCCGCCGCGACGCGAGCCACAGCTCATGCAGCGGCGGCTGCGTGTTCACGACGATCTTGCTGCGATCCGGAAACTCCAGTTCCAGCAGCCCGCCGGTGCGATGCTGGTCCACGTCAATCACGTCCTCGTCCAGCCAGGCGTCGATTTGCTTCTCGATGCTGGCCAGCACGGCATCGGTGCGGGCGTCGTAGTCGGCGTCGGTCAAGGGCGTCGGGATCATGTGCAGACAGGGGCGGACTCGCTAGACTGCGAGCCCATGAAGAACGTGAAGACGCGAAGTGTAGGCGCAGCCCCCGTCCCGACCGGCCGGCGCGGCGCCAAGGCCATGACGGGCCTGATGTTGTGCGCCGTGCTGGCGCTGACCGCCTGCGGTCAGAAGCGCCCGCTGCAGTTGCCGCAGAAGGCCAAGACGACGCAATCCGCGACAGCGCCGGCCAGCGCCTCGAGCGCCGCCAGCGCCGCCTATTGATCGTCGCCAGCTGATCTCTGCGAGGCCCCCGATCACCGATCGGCGCCCTCCCCGCCTCAGATCCGCCCTTCCTCCACCGCGTGGCAGGCCACGCGGATCCCCACGCCCTTGAGTTCCAGCAGCGCCGGCCGCTCGGCGCTGCAGCGCGCGTTCGCATGCGGGCAGCGCGGATGGAAGCTGCAGCCGCTGGGCGGGTTCAGCGGATTGGGCACCTCGCCCTGCACCGGCGTGCGCGAACGCCCCGTCATGTGGATGTCGGGAATCGCGTCGAGCAGCATGCGCGTGTAGGGATGCCGCGGCGTCGCGAACAGCGCGCGCTTGTCGGCCTGCTCCACCAGCCGCCCCAGGTACATCACCCCCACCTGATCCGCCACATGCCGCACCACCGCGAGGTTGTGCGAGATGAACAGATAGGTCAGCCCCTGCCGGCGCTGCAGGTCCTTCATGATGTTGAGCACCTGGGCCTGCACCGACACATCCAGCGCCGAAGTCGGCTCGTCGCAGACCAGGAACTCGGGCTGCGTCGCCAGCGCACGCGCGATCGAGATGCGCTGACGCTGACCGCCGGAGAACTGGTGCGGGAATTTCTCCGCATCCGCCGGCGACAGCCCCACCGACTGCAGCAGCTCCCCGACCCGGCGCTTGAGCTCGCCCGCGTCGCTCACCAGCGCGTGCTCGCGCAGCGGCTCGGCAACGATGTCCTGCACCTTCCAGCGCGGATTCAGGCTCGCATACGGATCCTGGAAGATCATCTGCATGCGCCGCCGCAACGCCTGAGCGCCGGGACCCTTCAGCGTCGCCGCGATGTCCGCGCCGTCGATGCGCACGTCGCCGCGCGTGGGCTCGTAGAGGCCGACCAGCAGCCGTGCCACCGTGCTCTTGCCGCAGCCGGACTCGCCGACCAGCGCCAGCGTGCGCCCCTTCTCGATGCTGAAGCTCACGCCGTCCACCGCATGGACGAACTGCTTGGGCTTGCGCTCGACGACGCGGTTCAGCCACGGGGCCGACACGTCGAAGATCTTGACCAGATCGCGCACCTCGACCAGGGCCGTGCCGGCTACGCTGGTCGCACCGGTCCCGCGTTCGACCTCGCTCGCACCCGTCTTCTCGCTCAGCACCGTCATGCGACGTCTCCCTGCAGGGCGGCTTGAACGCCTCGTTCGGCGGCGCCGGCATGCAGCCAACAGGCCGCTTCGGTCGCGGGCGCCTTCATCAACTCGGGCCGCTCCACATGGCAGCGGTCGAAGACCTTGGGGCAGCGCGGATGGAAGGCGCAGCCCGAGGGAATCGCGTTCAGCCGCGGCATCGAGCCGTCGATCTGCACCAGACGCTCGCGGTCCTCGTCCATCGCGGGAATCGAGCCCATCAGACCGGAGGTGTAAGGATGGCCGGGGCGATGGATCACCTCCTGCACCGGGCCGATCTCCGCGACGCGGCCCGCATACATCACCGCGACGCGATCGCAGGTCTCCGCGATCACGCCCATGTCGTGCGTGACCAGCATCACCGCCGCCCCCTGCTCGCGGCAGACGCGCTTGAGCAAGGCAATGATCTGCGCCTGGATGGACACGTCCAGCGCGGTGGTCGGCTCGTCCGCGACGATGAGCTTGGGATCCGCCGCCAGCGCCAGCGCGATCACCACGCGCTGTCGCATGCCGCCGGAGAACTGGTGCGGGTACTGGTCCACGCGCGCCTCGGGCGCGGGGATGCCGGTCGCGGCCAGCAGCTCGATGGCGCGGGCGCGCGCCTGCTTGGGACTCAGGCCGAGGTGGGTGGTGATGGTCTCCACCAGCTGGCGGCCCACCGTGTAGAGCGGGTTCAGCGAGGTCAGCGGATCCTGGAAGATCGCGCCGATCTGGCGGCCTCGGATGCGGCGCATCTGATCGGGCGGCAGGTTGTCGATGCGGCGGCCTTCGAGCAGGATCTCGCCGCCGGCGATGCGGCCGGGCGGTTCGAGCAGACCGATGATGGCCGCGCCGGTCAGCGACTTGCCGGCGCCGGATTCGCCGACGACACCCAGCACCTCGCCGGGTGCGATGTCGAAAGAGATGTCGTCCAGCGCCAGCAGCGTGCCGCGGCGGGTCGGGAATTCCACGCGCAGGCGGCGGACTTCGAGCAGGGGGGCGGTCATGGATTCGTCCTCAACAAGCGCGCTCAGCGCAGACGCGGATTGAGCGCATCGCGCAGCCAGTCGCCCAGCAGGTTCACGGACAGCGCGATCAGCACCAGCATCACGCTGGGCCAGATGGTGATCCACCATTCGCCGGAGAACAGGAAGTCGTTGCCGATGCGGATCAGCGTGCCCAGCGAGGGGCTGGTGGGCGGCACCCCCACGCCGAGGAAGGACAGCGTGGCCTCGGTCAGGATGGCCGACGCGACCTGCAGCGTGGCCAGCACCATCACCGGGCCGGTGACGTTGGGCAGCACATGGCGCCACATGATGGCCAGCGGCTTGACGCCGATGACGCGGGCGGCCTGCACATATTCCTTGTGGCGCTCGACCATGGTGGAGCCGCGCACCGTGCGCGCGTACTGCACCCATCCCGTCAGCGAGATGGCCAGGATCAGCACCGCGAAGGCCAGCGTGTCGTGCGCGTTCTGGAACACGGCACGACCGATGCCGTCGATCAGCAGCGCGATCAGGATGGACGGGAAGGACAGCATCACGTCGCAGATGCGCATGATGAAGGCGTCCACCTTGCCGCCGACGAAGCCGGCGAGCAGCCCCAGGCCCACGCCGATCAGCATCGACAGGATCACCGAGGCCACGCCTACCAGCAGCGAGATGCGAGCCCCGTACATGATCGCGGACAGCAGGTCGCGCCCCTGGTCGTCGGTGCCCAGCAGGTACTTGGTCGAGCCGCCGTCGATCCAGGCCGGCGGCAGGCGCGAGTCCATCAGCTCCAGCGCGGCCAGATCGAAGGGATCGTGCGGCGCGATCCAGGTCGCGAAGAGCGCGCAGACAAGGCAGACCAACGCGACGAAGGCCGCGATCATCGCCAGCGGCGAACGGGTGAAGGAATGCCAGACGTCGCCGTCCAGGAAGCGCCGCAGCGCGCCCGGCGCCTTCTGGCCGGGGGTTGCGGTCGGTGCGGGGGAACTCATGCGGGGGATTCTCCGGTCGGGCTCATGCGGCTGTCTGAAGAGATGGCGATGGCAGGGGCTGGATCGAGGGGGGCGCCGATCGACGCGTCGGCATCAATGCGGGGCCAAGGGCAGCCCCTGCTCGACCAGCGCCGCGAAGAGCGCCGAACCCAGCGGCAGCACCTCGTCGTTGAAGTCGTAGCGCGGCTGATGCAAGCCGCAAGGACCGCCCTGCCCCAGGCGCAGATAGGCGCCCGGACGCGCCTGCAGCATGAAGGCGAAGTCCTCGGAGCCCATGCTGGGCGGCAGCTTGTCGTCGACGTTCTCCGCGCCGACCAGCCATTGCGACACCCGCACCGCGAAGTCCGCCTCGGCGGCGCTGTTGATGGTCGCGGGATACAGGCGCTGGTAGTCGACCTTGGCGCTGGCGCCGAAGCCCAGCGCGACCGACTCGACCAGGCGCGTCATGCGCTCCTCGAGCAGCTGCTGCACCTCGGGCTTGAAGCTGCGCACCGTGCCGGTGAGCTGCGCGAGCTCGGGGATCACGCTGAACGCGCTGGGCTCGCCGGCCTGCATCGAGCACAGGCTCACCACCGCCTGGTCGATGGGCGCGATGTTGCGCGACACCAGGCTCTGCACGGCGGTGATCACATGGCCGGCGATCAGCACCGGGTCGACGCTCAGGTGCGGATGCGCGCCATGACCGCCACGGCCCTGGATGCTGATCTGTACACGGTCCGCCGCGGCCATCATCGCGCCGCGATTCAGCCCGATCTTGCCCGGCGGCAGGTGCGGCCAGTTGTGCATCGCGTAGATGGACTCGACCGGGAAGCGCTCGAACAAGCCGTCGGCGATCATCTCGCGCGCGCCGCCGTAGCCCTCCTCGCCCGGCTGGAACACGAGCACCGCGGTGCCCGCGAAACGCCGCGTCTGCGCCAGGTAGCGCGCCGTGCCGACCAGCATCGCGCAGTGGCCGTCATGGCCGCAGGCATGCATCAGGCCGGGGGTCGACGAGCGCCAGGCGAAGTCGTTCTGCTCGCGCAGGGGAAGCGCGTCCATGTCGGCGCGCAGGCCGATCAGACGCCGTGGCGTGCCGGGCGTGGCCTGCCCGTGGATGAGCGCGACGACGCCGGTGCGGCCCATGCCCTGATGGATTTCGTCGACGCCGCAGGCCTTGAGCGCCTGCACGATGCGGGCGGCGGTGCGGTGCTCCTCGAAGCCGAGTTCCGGCATCGCGTGCAGCTCGCGCCGCAGGGCCACGAGCTCGCCGCGGGCGTCGAAGAGCCGCTGATAGGTGCCGCTCGCGGCCGTGCTGACGACGGGAGGCGCGCTCATGTCAATGCGCCCCACCGCGCACGCGCAGACGGGGATCGACGGCGAAGTACAGCAGGTCCACCACGAGGTTGATCACGACGAAGATCAGCGAGATCAGGCAGAGGTAGGCCGCCATCACCGGGATGTCGGCGAACTGGACTGCCTGGATGAACAGCAGGCCCATGCCGGGCCATTGAAACACGGTCTCGGTGATGATCGCAAAGGCAATCAGCGATCCCAGCTGCAGGCCGGTGATGGTGATCACCGGCACCAGGGTGTTCTTCAGCGCATGGCCGAAGTAGATGGTGCGGTCGGTCAGGCCGCGGGCGCGGGCGAACTTGATGTAGTCGGCGCGCAGGACCTCCAGCATTTCCGCGCGGACGATGCGCATGATCAGCGTCAGCTGGTAGACCGCCAGCGTCGTCGCCGGCAGCAGCAGGTGGCGCAGTCCGTCGGCGGTGAGCAGGCCCGTGCTCCATTCGCCCAGCATGACGACGTCCCCGCGGCCGTAGCTCGGCAGCCAGGCCAGTTGCACCGCGAAGAGCAGGATCAGCAGGATGCCGATCAGGAAGGTCGGCAGCGCCACGCCCAGCAGCGACAGCGTCATCAGGATCTGCGAGCCGATGGAGCCCCGCCGCAGCGCCGCGTAGACGCCCAGCGGAATGCCGAAGACCAGCGCGATCAGGGCCGCGACCGCGGAGAGTTCCAAGGTTGCGGGGAAGCGCTCGGCAATCAGCGCGGAGACCTTGCGTCCCTGCTTCAGGCTCACGCCGAACTCGCCCTGCGCGGCGTTGCCGGCGAAGTGCGCGAACTGCACGATGAAGGACTGGTCCAGGCCCAGGTCCTTGCGCAGTTGCTCGCGCTGCTCGGGCGTCGCGTCTTGGCCGAGCAGGTTGTTGACCGGGTCGCCGACATACTGGAACAGCATGAAGGCGATGAAAGCCACCGTCAGCATGACGATGACGGCCTGCGCCAGGCGGCGAAGAATGAAAACCAGCATGAAAGAGGGCCCTCCGGCGGCGGACCGGGCTCGTGGCCCTGGCACGACCTGACCCCGGGGGCTGGACGCTTCTGAAGCGAGCATCATCCGGGACGTGAACGCCCCGGGCAAGTGGGGTAGCCCTTAACGCGGAGGCAACATCGCTTCGCCTCGCTCTGAAGCGCGCTTCGAAGGAAGCGAGGATGAGGCAAGGACGACGCGAAGAAGAGACGGTGCACAGGCGCCGGAAACGAAGAAGCCGCCCGAAGGCGGCTTGGGGGTTTGCAGGAGCTCCGGGCCGCAGCCCGGTATCAGGCCGGCGCGAGCGCCGCCAAGATCAGAAGCGGTGACGCAGGCCGACCATCGAGCCGCCACGGTTGGTGGCGCCGTTGGAGAAGGCCACCGCACCCTTGTGCTTGGTGTAGTCCAGCTCGATGTAGGCGTCGGTGCGCTTGGAGAAGGCGTAGTCCGCCACCACCGCGAAGTAGTGACCCTTGCTCTTGGTGTTGGCCAGCGCGGCGCTGTAATGGGTCTGGGTCGCGTACCAGTAGTGACCACCGATGTTCCACTGCGGCGTCATCTGGTAGGTCAGGCCGGCGGAGATCATGTCGCGCTTCTTGACGTCGTTCGCGGCGGCGTTGAGCACGTTGCCCAGCAGACCGGCTGTGTAGGCGGCGCCCAGCAGACCCCCCTGGTCGAACTTGTTCGAGGCCCAGGACAGGTTCACGTACAGCGGACCGTCGGTGTAGGCGCCACCGGCGGTGTAGCCCTTGACCTTCTTGCCCAGCGTGTCCTCGACTTGCAGGAACGCGCCGCCCAGCGAGAACGCGCCTTGCGCATAGCGCAGCAGACCGCCGTAGGACTTGTTCTGCGAGTTGCCTTCGCCGGCGGAGACCTGCAGCTCACCGCGGATCGGGCCGGTCTCGAACAGGTACTTGACCATGTTGTCCTGGCGCGCGCCCATGGACAGGCCGATCTCGGGCTTGTAGGCCTCGATGTAGGGCGAGTACTTGAACGAGGCGTAGGTCGACGTGTAAATGTCGAACAGGATGTTGTACTGGCGGCCCAGCGTGATGCGACCGAAGTCGGCCGACTGGATACCGACCCAGGACTGGCGCCAGAAGTCGGCGGCAGCAGCGGTGCCGGTGTCGGAGTTCAGGCGGTGTTCCAGGTTGGCGATGGCCTTCAGGCCGCCACCCAGATCCTCGGTCACGTTGATGCCGAGACGGCTTTGAGACATGCCACCGGGAACGACCGTCTTCTTGGACGAGCCGACGGCGGCGTTCGTGGTCGCGCGCAGACCCACGTCCATGATGCCGTACAGCTGCACGGTCGACTGAGCCCAAGCGGCGCTCGTGCTTGCTGCCAGGATGCCCAGAGCCAAGGCGGCTTTCTTCATGTGAATGTCTCCTTTGTTTGATGTTTGGTCGCCGTGATCGATTCTGAGCGAAGGCCAGGGAAGGAGACGCTTTGTGTTGCACATCGCCCACGCGAGCTAACCCTGTCATGTCCGTGAAGACCCGACAGAGGGAAAACCCGCGATCACTATCAACAAAATCAACAACAGTGCGTTGCGACGACAGTGGTGAATCACTGAGCGCAACACCTGACCCTGATCGGCCTCCCGGCCTCGGGGGAAACGCGAATGGGGCGGGGACGCCCCGTCTGGGTGCGGTCGGTCGCACACCGCCCACTGGATCGAGATCAAAAAAGACGGACGAAAAAAAGCCGCCCCGAAGGGCGGCTTTCGATACGCGGAGCGCGTGGATCCGTGGGGGATCAGAAGCTGTGCTTGATACCAACGTCCAGGCCGCCCGACTTGCCACCGCGAGCAGCGGCGACAGCGTTCGTTTGCACGCGGAACGCGGCCAGACCGTCGTTCTTGATGTACGAAGCGGTCGTGTACAGCGAGGTGCGCTTCGACAGGTTGTGCTGGTAGCCGATGGTGAAGAACTTGGCGTCGCCAGCGGTGTTGGCAGCCAGGTCAGCCGTGTTGTTCGTGCTGGCCTTGCTGAACTGAGCGGTCACCGAGCCGGCGGCCGTCACAGGCACCACACCACCGATGGTGTAGATGTTTTGCTTCAGCGAACCGAACTTCAGTTGCGACAGCAGGGCGCTGACCTTCACAACCTTGAAGTCGTAGCTGCCGCCCAGGGACAGCTGCTTGAACTTCGAGCCCTTGGCGTCGGTGGTCTGGTAGCCAGCCGCGACGTTCAGGTCGTCGATCTTGTAGCCCAGACGGCCACCGTAGGACTTCTTGCCGTCCACGCCTTCGCCAGCGGCGACGTCGAACGAGCCGTAGACACCGCCCAGATCGCTCGGCAGGAAGTACTGGACCAGGTTGTCGGCACGGTTGATGGTGTCGATGCCGCTGTTCAGCGTCGTGTACACGCGGGTCACGTCGCCCAGACCGGTGGTGCTGTAGACGTCGAAGTCGTCCACGACCAGGCGGGTCGAGGTCTTGCCGCGGCCCAGACGGACTTCACCGAAGTCGCCCATCAGGCTCACGGAAGCGCGACGGTTCCAGAAGCGGGTGCCGTCACCGGAGCCGCCGTTGTCAGCCGACAGGGCGCTTTCCAGCCAGAAGCCGGCCTTCAGGCCACCGCCCAGGTCTTCCACGCCACGGACGCCGATACGGCTGGAGCTGCTGCCGTCGTTCGACAGTTGCTTGGTGTCCTGGCCGTTGGCCTTGGTGTAACGGGCAGCCACGTCGATCACGCCGAACAGCGTGACGGACGATTGAGCGGAAGCGGCACCAGCGAAACCAGCCAGCACAGCCAGCGCGACGAGAGATTTCTTCATTAGAGACTCCTAGATCTTCAATGAGGTTGCGGATACGTCCGCAAACCAAGCTCCTGCAATGAAGCTGTGGCGTATTGCAACAGGTCCGATCCCGCCTGACCAGCAAGCACCCCGTAAAAGTCCTGATTTCGTTGGATCGAAGCAACGCGTATGAGGTTAAAAACTTGTGTCATCACGCATTCGCACAATGGGCCAGCCGCCTGAGTCCAACGGCTTGACGCGAGACTCCTAAACTCAATGGAATCGACTCGCAAAGCCTCGTCAAGCGCTCTTATATGAATGCCCAGACCCAGCGCCCGGCACGCACCCTGACCCGCGTGGATGCGTGGATATCCACACTCGACCACAGCCTGCGAACGCTGGCGGGTGTTGCCGGGATGGCACGCCCTGTCCCCTCGGCGCCGGCGGCGGACGATCCACTGGACGAACAACAGCGCCGGCTGTCCGCCTCGCTGATGCGGGTGAATCACGTCGGGGAGATCTGCGCCCAGGCGCTCTACCGGGCCCAGGCGCTGACCACGCGCGACGACGCGCTGAGGGAGCACCTCGAGCACGCCGCCCAGGAAGAGATTGACCACCTCGCCTGGACCGCCCAGCGCCTGCGCGAGCTCAACGACCGGCCCAGCCTGCTCAATCCGCTCTGGTACGGCGGCGCCTTCGCGATCGGCACGGTCGCCGGGCTGGTGGGCGACAAGGTCAGTCTGGGCTTCGTCGTCGAGACCGAGCGCCAGGTGGAGACACACCTCGCCAGTCACCTGGAACGTCTGCCGGAGGGGGATCGCAGCTCGCGGGCCATCGTCGCTCAGATGAAGGAAGAGGAAGCCCGCCACGCGGAGGACGCGCGCTCCCGCGGCGCGGTGGAACTTCCGGCTCCGGTGAAGGGCCTGATGCGGCTGGCGGCCCGGGTCATGACCCGCACCGCCCACCATATATAGAGAGCGACCACCGACGGGCCGACTGCCCGCCGTATCAGGCGTTCAGCCCTCGACGATCTCGACCGAGGTCGTGATCTGCGCCGTTTCCGACAGCATGATGCTGGCCGAGCAGTACTTCTCGTGCGACAGCGCCACCGCCCGTTCGACGGCGGTCTGGGGCAAGCCCTTGCCCGTCACGACGAAGTGCATGTGGATCTTGGTGAACACCTTCGGATCGACCGGAGCTCGCTCGGCGGTCAGCTTGACCTGGCATCCGCGCACGTCGTGACGGCCACGCTCAAGAATCATCACCACGTCGAAAGCCGTGCAGCCGCCAGTGCCGACGAGCACCATTTCCATTGGCCGCGGCGCCAGATTGCGTCCGCCCGACTCCGGTGCGCCATCCATGTTGACCATGTGGCCGGACCCGGTGATGGCCACGAAGCTCTTCGTGTCCCGGCCCATCCAGTCGATCGTGCATTCCATCGTGATTCCTTCGGGCCAGTCTGGCCCCGTTTTTCTTGCCCTTGGCCGGATGGCCGGTGCACTCTGGCGGTGATTTTGCGCATTTAGAGGCCCGACTCCAACGACGGGGACCCAAAAAATATTGCAGCGCAGCATGGACCGCCCTAGAATTCTAGGCATGCGATAGCGCTATCCCTCTCTGTAGGGTCTGCATCGCGCCGATTGTCTCCTCCACCGCCTCCATGGTGGATTCAGCCCGAGGCCACAAGCCTCGGGCTTTTTTTCGTCCCGAGCCGGCGACAACGGTCCCCAACGCCGCGCATGGCCCGCCATCGCAAGCGTCGCTCCTCGAATGACGAACGCGCGTGCGCACCGTGGCCGCGCCATCCCGGCCGCCTCGGACACCCGCCCCGTATCATGGAACCGACCAGGGCCCCGCATTCGCGCGAGGCCGGATTCGGAGGGAATTCCATGGCCGGCACCCGCCGCGCACCGCGCAAGACCACTTCGCCGCGCCCTTCGGCGCGTTCTTCGGCGCATCCCGCGCTATTGCCGGCAGATCAGAGTTATCTGCAACGAATTCTTAACGCCAAGGTCTACGAGGTCGCGCAGGAAACCTCCCTGGACCCCGCCCGCAATCTCTCCAAGCGCATCGGCAATAAGGTCTGGCTCAAACGCGAGGACCAGCAGCCGGTATTCAGCTTCAAACTGCGCGGCGCCTATAACAAGATGGCGAATCTGAGCGCCGCGCAACTCGCCCGCGGGGTGATTTGCGCGTCCGCCGGAAACCACGCCCAGGGTGTCGCCCTGTCGGCCAAGAAACTCGGTTGCCGCGCCGTCATCGTGATGCCGACGACCACGCCCAAGGTCAAGATCGACGCCGTCCAGGCGCTGGGTGGCGAAGTCGTGCTGTCCGGCGAGTCCTTCACCGATGCCTACGACCATGCACTGGTGCTGGAACGCGAGCAGGGCCTGAGCTTCGTCCATCCCTTCGACGACCCGGACGTGATCGCCGGCCAGGGCACCATCGCGATGGAGCTGCTGCGCCAGCACCCCGGGCCGATCGACGCGATCTTCGTCGCCATCGGCGGCGGCGGCCTGATCTCCGGCGTCGCGGCCTACATCAAGGCCGTCCGCCCGGAGATCAAGATCATCGGCGTTCAGACCCGGGACTCGGACGCGATGGTCCGCTCGGTGCGGGCCGGCAAGCGCGTGACCCTGAGCGACGTCGGCCTGTTCTCGGACGGCACGGCGGTCAAGCTCGTCGGCGAGGAGACCTTCCGCATCTGCCGCGAGCTGGTCGACGATTACGTACTGGTCGACACCGACGCCGTCTGCGCCGCGATCAAGGACGTGTTCGTCGATACGCGCAGCATCCTGGAGCCGGCCGGCGGCCTGGGCGTCGCGGCGGTCAAGCAGTACGCGGCGGAGCATGGTCTGAAGGGCCAGACCTTCATCGCCATCACCTGCGGCGCCAACATGAACTTCGACCGCCTGCGTTTCGTCGCCGAGCGCGCCGAGGTCGGCGAGCAGCGCGAAGCCCTGTTCGCCGTCACCATCCCCGAGGAGCGCGGTAGCTTCCGCCGCTTCTGCGAGCTGGTCGGCGGCCGCAGCGTGACCGAGTTCAACTACCGCATCTCCGACCGCGAGGAGGCCCACGTCTTTGTCGGCGTGTCCATCGCCAAGCGGGACGAGGCGGAAAGGCTCGCCCGCAGCTTCGAGAAGCACCGCTTCCCCACGGTGGATCTGACCGACGACGAACTGGCCAAGCAGCACGTCCGGCACATGGTCGGAGGCCGTACCGAGCTGGCGGAGAACGAACGCCTGTTCCGCTTCATCTTCCCGGAGCGCCCGGGCGCGCTGATGCGATTCCTGTCCAGCATGAGCCCAGACTGGAACATCAGCCTCTTCCATTACCGCAACCAGGGCGCGGACTACGGGCGCATCCTCGTCGGCGTGCAGGTGCCCAAGGGTGACGGCAAGGCCTTCAAGACCTTCCTGGACCAGCTGAATTACCCGTACACGGAAGAGACGGACAACCCGGTCTACCGCTTGTTCCTGCGCTGAGGTTCACCCGGCCCGTTCTCGCGGGCGCGGGCGGGACCGCGTTACAGCTCGACACCAACACCTGCCCCAGGGACGAGGGGCAGACAGCGCGCGCCGGGGCAATTGCCGATGGCCGTCCCGCGGCGCGGGCCGAGAATGGCGCTCCCCATGTCCATCCATCAGTCCCTCATCTCGCCGACCGCCAACCCGGAGCTGGAGCGCGCCCTGCGCCAGCGCCTGGAGCGGCGCTGCGCGATCGCGGGCCGTTTGGGCGAACTGGAGCCGCTGGCGATCCGCCTGGGCCTGATCCAGAACACGCAGACCCCCAGGTTCCGCGACCCGACGCTGGTGCTGTTCGCCGCCGATCACGGACTGGCGGTCGACGGCATCGCCCTGCCCAACGGACGCAGCACCCGGGAGCAAGCCCTGCTCGCGCTGCAGCACCGGCTTCCCGCGACCGTGTTCGCGCGCGGACAGGGCATGCATGTGACCGTCGTCGATTGCGGCATCGCCGAGCCGCTCAGCCCGCAACAGCGGCTGCTGGCGCGCAAGATTGCGCATGGCACGCGCAACTCGCGCGCGGGCCCGGCCATGACGCTGGAGCAAGCCCATGCCGGCGTGCGTGTCGGCATGGAGATCTCCGACAACCTGGCCGGCAACGTGATCGCCTGCGCCGGGCTGGGCCAGGGCTCGTTGGAGGCTTCGGCGCTGGTGCTGTCACGCCTGATGGACATGCCGGTACAGGACTTCGTCGTCTCCGGCCCCGACATGCCGCACACCGACTTGTCTCACCTGATGCTGGTGCTGCAGGGCGCGCAGGCCCGGCATCGCGAGGTGCAAGAGCCGATGGCCGTGCTGGCCGCGTTCGGCGGATTCGAACTGGCGGTGATGGTCGGCGCGATGCTGGTGGCCGCGTCCAAGCGGCAGCTCGTCCTGGTCGACGGGCTGGCCGCCTGCGCCGCGCTGAAGGTGGCGTCCATGATCGCGCCCCCCGTCACCGACTACGCGGTGTTCTGCCGCAGCACCACGCATCGCGGATTGGACGAGGCGCTCGCCCTCTTCCACGCGGCGGCACTGCTGGAGCTGGGCATGGAATGCGGGGATGGGACGGGCGCCACGCTGGCCTGGCCGCTGATCCAATGCGCCGCAGCGCTGCTGACGGAGGTCCAGGAGATTCCCGACGGTCCGGTGCACAGCCGCCCGTCCGACCTGCGCGAGGCTGGCCCCGCCAGTGCGTCCTCGACGAACCCCGGCGCGTTGAATTCCGGCCCGGGCCGAAGCGGCTTCGGCTCCAAGTACTGATCCCGGACCGGGCGCTGAGCCCGGCGCGGGCCTCACTTCATCGGATTCGTGCTGCCGTCGCCCGGCGCTTGAGGGAGGGAGCCGCCGACGGCTGTCGGCACATTCATGTGATCGCTGCCCGGCGCCATCTGAGGGGGGCCGCCGTTGTAGCTGCCCTGAGGGGGAGTGATGGGGCCGCCCATGAGACCGCCCGGACCGCCCTGGCCCATGCCGGGCGCGCCGCCCGGACCGCCCGTCGGCATGCCCGAAGCGCCAGGTGCCAGGCTCAGCCGCACCGACACCGCACCGTCCGAGCCCAGCCCGACGTCGCGCCGGTTGATCTCGATCAATTTCAGATCGCCGTCGACGACCTGCCCGATGCGCACGGATTTCGCAAGCGCGCCGGACACCGCGATCAGCGCGACGCCCTCGCCACGATGCTGCCCGGCCGTCGTCGGAGCGACCACGCCCAGCAGCTGATAGCGTGAAGAGGTGTTCTCGACCTGCGCCGCTGGTGCCTGCGCGCTGGCAAACAACCGAGTCCAGTCAGCGGGTGCGGAATCGGTCGTCGCGGCCCGCGGATGCGCGGGGGCTTGCGGCCCCTTCGCGAGCAGTGTCAGCGCCCAATACGCGAGGCTGGCCGCGAGCAGCGCCCAGACGACGAAGCTTAACCATCGTGCATGCATCCGGCGATTATGATGCAGCGCGATGGGCCGCCGAGGGTGGCTCCGCCAGGATCCCACACCATGCGCCGGACTCATTTCTCCAGCCGCGCCCAGCGCGGTTTCACGCTGATCGAACTGATCGTCGCCATCACCATCGTCGCGGTCATGGGCGCCGTCGTCGTTCCGGCGGTGATGAACCACGTGTCCGAGGCGCGCCGCACCGCCGCACGCTCCGACGTGAACACGCTGATGCAGGCGCTCAAGCTTTACAAGATGGACAACGGGCGCTACCCGACCGCCGAGCAAGGCCTGGCCGCGCTGGTCAACAAGCCCACCAGCGGCCCTGCCCCGGCCAACTGGAAGGTCTACGTCGAGAAGCTGCCCCTGGATCCGTGGAAGAACCCCTACCAATACGACAACCCCGGCCTGAAGGGCGAGGTCGACGTCTACAGCCTGGGCGCCGACGGCAAGCCCGGCGGTGAAGGCAGCGACGCCGACATCGGCTCCTGGGAATAAGCCCCGGCCACCGCGCCCGCTCGCCCCTTCCGCTCCGACCGATCCTGGACCCCGCCGTGCGCGCGCCGTCTTCAGGCCGTCGACGCGAGCGCCCCCGCGTTCGCGCGCGGCGCGGCTTCACGCTGATCGAGCTGATCGTGGCGATCACCATCGTCGCGATCGCCAGCACCGTGGTCGCGCTCTCGATCCGTGACCGCGCCGACACCGAACTCGAGCGCGAGGCCCTGCATCTGGCCGCGGTGCTCGAGACCGCCCGGGCCGAGGCCCGCGCCGCCTCGCTGGATGTGCGCTGGGTTCCCGACACGAACGCCGACGGCGGCCGCTACCGCGTGACCGGCTTGCCGCCGGCGCTGCTCAAGCGGCTCGGGTTGGAAGCGCCGTGGCTGGGCGACACGCCCATCGTCGAGATCCATGGCGATCGGGCCAACGGCCGCAGCGTGAGGCTGGGGCCGGAGCCGTTGATCGGCGCGCAGCGCGTGACGCTGATCCGCGGGGATCACCGCATCAGCCTGGCCACGGACGGGCTTCGTCCCTTCGCCATCGTGAAGGGCGCGGCGCCATGAAGGCCGGTCTGAAGCGAGCCCCTCGTCGAGACGCCGGTTTCACCTTGATCGAGGTGCTGGTCGCGCTGACCATCGTCGCGCTGTGCCTGGCCGCCGGACTGCGCGCCGCCGGGGCGATGACCTCCAATGCCGACCGGCTGTCCACCAACGCGCTCGCGCAGTGGTGCGCCGAGAACGAGCTCACCGAGATGCGCCTGACCAAGCTCTTCCCCGGCGTGGGCGAGACCAGCTTCAGCTGCACCCAGCTGGGCCGCAACTTCAGCGGCCGCATGACCGTGCAAGGCACGCCCAACCCGAACTTCCGCCGCGTCGAAACCCAGGTCTTCGACGAGGATCAGCGTCCGCTGTTGACGCTCGCCACCATCGTGGGGCGCTACTGATGCGCGCCGGATTCTTCGCGCGGCGCCGGATGCGGCGCCCGATCGAACGTCCCATGGGCCGCGCCCTGCGCCGCGCGCCCCGGCGCGGCTCGGCCGGCTTCACGCTGATCGAGGTGATCGTCGCGCTGGTGCTGATGGGCGTGATGACGGTGATGGCCTGGCGCGCGGTGTCCGCGCTGACCGGCAGCCGCGAACACAACGAAGCCGCGATGGACCGCGCCGAGACCCTGCAGACGCTGATGCGCCAGTGGGAGCTGGATCTGCGCGAGGTGCAGGACAGCACGCTGGTGCCGGCCCTGTCCTTCGACGGCGCGACGCTGCGCCTGACCCGCCGCCGCGAGACCGGTCTGCAGCTCATCAGCTGGCAGCTGCGCGAGGGCCGGCTCAGCCGCTGGGAATCGACGCCGGCCACGGGTCGCGAGGCGCTGCAGGAGGCGTGGTTCCGCAGCCAGCAGCTCAGCGCCGAGGAACTCCGCGCCCTGCCCGGCCTGAACGGCATCGCCGGCTGGCAGATGTACTTCTTCCGCGGCAACGGCTGGAGCAACGCCCAGTCCAGCGACGACGTGGCCCAGAGCCCGTCGGGTTCAGCCTCCGACGCGACCGGTCAACGGGCGGCCCAGCGCCGCCTCGTGCCGACCGGCGTGCGGATGCGACTGCAGTTCGCCGATGACAGCGGCTATCGCGGCGAGCTGATCCGCGAAGTCCCGGTAGAGAGCACCGGCTCATGACGCGCGCTCCGCTTCGCTTACCGGCCAAGCAGCCTGTCGCCCGCCACCGCGACCGAGAGCGCGGCGCGGCGCTGCTCACCGCGCTGCTGATCGTCGTGCTGGTGACGACGCTGGCCGCCGCGATGCTGTGGCGCCAGGCGCGCAGCATCCAGATCGAGGGCGCCGACCGCGGCCGCTCACAGGCGGACTGGGTGCTGCAAGGCGCACTGGACTATGCGCGGCTGATCCTGCGCGAGGACGCCCGCGCCAACCAGAAGGACAACGTCGACCACCTGGGCGAGGTCTGGGCGGTGCCGCTGGCCGAGGCCCGGCTGTCCAGTTTCCTGTCCAGCGACGACAACCATGCCGCCGACGCCGGCCCCGACGCCTTCCTGTCCGGCTACATCGAGGACGCGCAGGCCCGCTACAACCTGCGCAATCTGGTCGCCGGCTCGCCGGTGGAGCTGCGCACCGCGCAGCGCATCTTCCAGGCGGCGGGTCTGCCCACCGGCCTGGCCGCACAGGTGCAGACCTCGCTGCGCGAGGCCGGCAACGCCGCGAGCGCGCCGCAGGGCGACCTGCCCCTGATGCCCGCGCGTCTGGACCAGCTGCGCTGGCTGGGCCTGACCGAGGATCAGATCGAGCGCCTGCGGCCGCTGGCGGTGATGCTGCCGGTGGTCACGCCGATCAACGTCAACACCGCATCGCGCGAGGTGCTGGCGGCCGTGTTCGAGGGCATGGACCTGGGCAGCGCCGACCGCATCGTGCGTGCCCGCCAGAGCAAGCCGCTGCGCACCATCGACGAACTCAAGTCCTATACCCCGCAAGGCCTGGAGATCACCGCCGATCGCAGCGCCTTCACCAGTTCGTTCTTCTTCGTCGAGGGCCAGTTGCGCCTGGACGACCGCGTGCTCCGGCAGCGCTCACTGATCCAGCGGCGCGGCCTGGACATGGTGATCCTGGATCGCCAGCGGCTGCAGCAGCAGGCCGACCGATGACCAAGGTCAGCCCCATCGCCCCGACCAAGGGCTTTTTCGGAGACGTTCGCGTCCGTTCCGTCATGGAAGCCCTCCTAGAATCCGCGTTCTCATGAGTATCCTGCTCATCCTGCTGCCCGCCGCCGTTCCCACGGCCGCCGGCACGCCGCAAGACTACGAATACTGGTTCAGCCAAGACGCGCAAGCGCCGGCCCACGCCCGTGGCCACGGCGAGCGCGCGCCGCTGTCCGCGATGCCCAGCGCCGACCGCGTGATGGCGCTGATCGGCGACGACCAGATCAGCTGGCTCCCGGCGCAGCTGCCCAAGGTCAAGGGCGCCAAGCTGCGGGGCGCGGTCGTCGGCGTCATGGAAGAGCACTTGCTCGATGACGCCGAACGCCTGCACCTCGCGCTGTTGGAGCGCCCGGATGACGCCTCCTCGTCCCACTGGGTCGCCGTCACCGCGCGCGAGCCGCTGCGGGCGCATCTGCAAGCCTTCGAGGCCGCCGGTCTGCTGGTGGAGGCGCTGCTGCCGCTCTCCTGGCCGCAGACCACGCCGGGCGGTCATGTGCATGCCGGCAGCGACGACCATCCGCGCCTGCGCGCCTGGCGCGCCGACGGGGTGGCGACGCTGCCGCTGGACAGCGGCGGCCTGCGCCAATGGCTGGGCGAGGACTGGATTGCCAACGCCGCCGTCACCGCCAGCCCCGCCGCCGCGGCCGCCGCCGAGCAATGGCTGGGCCGCCCGGTGCAGGTGCTCAGCGACACCGAACGCGCCTGGGCGGCGCGTCAGGCCCCCATCAATCTGCTGCAGTTCGACCTGACTCCCCGTCAACGCGGCTGGCAACGCGTGCATCGCGCCTGGCAGACGCTGCAGGCGCCCGCTTGGCGGCCCGTCCGCTGGGGCGTGATCGGCCTGGTCTTGGTGCAGGTCATCGGTCTGAACGCGATGGCCTGGCAGCAAGGCCGCGCGGTCGACGCCCGCAAGGCCGAGCAGGAAGCCCTGCTGCGCCAGACCTTCCCGCAGGTACGCGTGATCCGCGACGCCCGTGCCCAAATGGTCCGCGAGACCGAGGCGCTGCGCGGCGGCGCCGGTCAGGTCGGCCCGGGCGATCTGGAGGACCTGCTGACGGCCGCCGCCCGCGCCTGGCCGGCCGGCGAGGCGCCCGTGCCTGGCCTGCGCTTCGAGCCGGGCCGTCTGCGACTGACCGGACTGACCCCGCCGCAGCGCACGCAACTGCGCGACCGGCTGGCCCAGGACGCTTCCCTGCGCGTGACCGAGGACGGTGACGCGCTCCAACTCAGCCTGCGACCCGACGCCCGATGAACAGCTTCACGACGATGCGCCGCGACCTCCAGGCCCGCTGGCAGGCGGCCGCGCCGCGCGAGCGCCTGATCGCCCGCGTGACCGCGGCGCTGGTCGGCCTGCTGCTGCTGTGGGCGGTGGCGCTGGCGCCCGCCTGGAGCACGCTGCGCCGCGCGCCCGGCGAGATCGACCGGCTCGACCGCGAACTCCAGCAGATGCAGGCGATGGCCCAGCAGACGCAGGCGCTGAAGCAGGCGGTGCCGGTGTCGGCCGAGCAGTCGGCGACCGCGTTGCGCGCCGCCACGGCGCGCCTGGGCCCGGCGGCGGACTTGACCATCGCCGGCACCCAGGCCCAGGTGCGCCTGCGCGGCGTGCCCGGCGCGGCGCTCGCCGCCTTCCTCGGCGAAGCGCGTCAGGGCGCCCGCGCCCGCGTGCAGGAAGCCGAGCTGACGACCGGTCAGAACGGCTACACCGGCAAGCTGACCTTGCTGATGCCGGCGGCGGCGAACTGAGCACCCCATCCATGGCGCGTCCGCTTCCGAACACCGATTCCCCCGCCGCCATCCGTGCGCGCCGCTGGGCCGTGGGCGGCACGGTGCTGGGCCTGGCCGTGGCCGTCTTCGCCTGGGCGCCGGCCGCCTGGCTGGCGTCGACCTGTGCGGCCATGACCCATGAACGGCTGCTGCTGGCCGACGCGCGCGGCAGCGTCTGGAACGGCAGCGCGCGCGTGATCCTCAGCCCCGGCGCCGGCGGCAAGGACGCCAGCGAACTCCCCGAGCGCCTGGGCTGGAAGCTGCGGCCCGCCTGGGTCGATGGCGGCCTGGGCCTCCGATTGACGCTGGACCAGTCCTGCTGCGTCGCGCCGGACAGCCCGCTGACACTGCGTCTGGGCACCAGCCGCATGACGCTGCGCCTGCCTGACGCCACGCCCGAGCGCCCCTGGATCCGCTGGCCCGCGAGCTGGCTGGCCGGCCTGGGCACGCCGTGGAACACGGTCGCGCCGGACGGCCTGCTGGCCTTCAGCGCGCAGGGCTTCGTCGTCGACGCCCAGGACAAGACCGTCAAGGTGCGGGGCATCGCGCAGGTGGAACTGCGCGATTTCTCCTCGCGCCTGTCGCAGCTGTCCCCACTGGGCAGCTATCGCATGAATCTGATCGGCGGCGCGGAGCCGCAGCTGATGCTCAGGACCGACCAAGGTCCCTTGCAGTTGAGCGGCCAGGGTCACCTGGGCGCGCGGCCGCAGTTCCGGGGCGAGGCCACGCCGGCCCCCGGCAGCGAGGCCGCCTTGGCCAATTTGTTGAACATCATCGGGCGCCGCGAGGGAGCGCGCTCGATCATCTCGGTGGGATGAGCATGAACAAGCACTCGATGCGCCCGACGGCGCTGGCTCTGGCGATCAGCGTGATCGCCTCCAGCCTGCCGCTGCAGGCCGGCGCGCAGACCGGCCAGGTGAACCGCCGCGCGCCCGCCGTGCGGCCCAGCACGCCGGTGACGCTGAACTTCGTCAACACCGACATCGAGGCTGTCACCCGCGCCATGTCCGCCGCGATGGGCAAGCCCATCCTGGTCGACCCGCGCGTCAAGGGCACGATGACCCTGACCGCCGAGCAGCCCGTCCCGGTGCAGGAGGCCTACCTCAGCTATCTGGCCACGCTGCGCGGCATGGGCTTCGCGATGGTGGAGGCCAACGGCCTGCTCAAGCTGGTGCCCGAGGCCGAGGCCAAGCTGCAGACCGGCAACGTCACGGTCGCGGGCGAGGGCCGGGCCCGCGGCGACCAGGTGGTGACGCAGATCTTCAAGCTCAGCCACGAGAACGCCAACAACCTGGTGGCGGTGCTGCGTCCGCTGATCACGCCCAACAACACGATCAACGCCAACCCGGGCAACAACAGCCTGGTCATCACCGATTACGCCGACAACCTGCAGCGCCTGTCGCGCATCGTGTCCGCGCTGGATCAGCCGTCCAACACCGACATCGAGGTGATCCCGCTGCGCAACGCGGTGGCCTCGGACATCGTCCAGCTGGTGCAGCGCCTGTCCGAAGGCGGCGGCTCCACGCCCGGTGTCCCGGTCGCGCAGGGCGCGGCCGGCGGCAGCGGCAACGTGATGGCCGATCCGCGCAGCAACTCGCTGATCGTGCGCGCCTCCAACCCGGCCAAGCTGATGCAGCTGCGCGCCATGATCGCCAAGCTGGACCAGCCCGGCATCGACGCGGCCACCGGCAACATCCGCGTGATCTATCTGAAGAACTCGGACGCGGTGCGCCTGGCCACCGTGCTGCGCGCGGCCTTCACCAACGCCAGCGCCACCGGCTCGGGCAGCGGCCAGGGCGGCAGCGCCGGCAGTACCGGCAACTTCGCCAGCGCGCAGACCGGCAGCGGCGGCAACAGCAGCGGCAGCGGCTTCGCGGGCAACAGCAGCTCCTTCGGCGGCGGCAGCACCGGCAGCGGCTCGGGCAGCAGCGGTGGCTCCGGCGGCAACGCGTCCACCCAGGTCAGCCAGACCGCGCAGGTCAACACGGGCGGTTTCGTGCAGGCCGATCCGGCGACCAACTCGCTGATCATCACCGCGCCCGAGCCCATGTACCGCCAGATCCGCGCCGTGGTCGAGCAGCTCGACACCCGCCGCGCACAGGTCTATGTCGAGGCCCTGGTGGTCAAGGTCGACGCCAGCAAGCTGGGCGAGTTCGGCGTGCAGTTCACGCAGCTGTTCGGGAACAAGGGCGACTCGACGGTGTCGGGCTTCGGCACCAACTTCGGCACCGGCTACAGCAACATCCTGAACCTGAGCGCCGCGACCGCGACGGGCACCACCGGCGTGGGCACCGCCCTGGCCTCGGGCCAGGTCCCCGCCGGCCTGAACCTGGGCTTCCTGAAGAAGATCGGCAGCGTCTACACGCTCGGCGCCGTGGCCAACGCGCTGGGCCAGATCGCCGGCACCAACGTGCTGTCCACGCCCTCGCTGGTCGTGCAGGACAACGAAGAGGCCGACCTGCTGATCGGCAGCAACGTGCCCGTGCTGACCGGCAACACGACGACGACCTCGGGCAGTACCACCAGTCCCTTCCAGACCTTCGAGCGCCGCGACGTCGGTCTGCGCCTGAAGGTCCGCACGCAGGTCGGCGAGAACGGCACCGTGCGACTGAAGGTCTATCAGGAGAACTCCAGCGTGGTGGCCACGGTCAACTCCGCGACGCAGGGTCCGACCTTCGACAAGAGCGCGGTGGAGACCTCGGTCACGCTGGAGGACGGTCAGGTGCTGGTGCTGGGCGGCCTGCTCAAGGACGAGTACACCGACAGCGAGGACAAGGTCCCCGGCCTGGGCGACATTCCGCTGCTGGGCAATCTGTTCAAGAGCCAGAGCCGCAAGCGGGTGAAATCCAACCTGATGATCTTCCTGCGCCCGGTGGTGCTGCGCACGCCGGAGAACGCGGCCGCGCTGTCGATGGACCGCTACGACGCGATCCGCGCCTATCAGCAGGACGCGCAGCCCAAGTCCAACCTGGTGCTGCCCGACACCGGCGGCCCGCTGCTGCCGGAAAAGCCGGCCTCGGCGCCCGGCGTCCTCACGCCCAACCAGCTGCCGCTGCCGGTGAATCCGGCGGCCTCGTCGCCGTCCGGCGCGGCGCCGGGCTCGACGCCCACGCGCTGAGCGGCGCAGGACCGGAGACATCATGGCCACCCGCCATCCCCTGCCCTACGCCGTCGCCAAGGCCCAGCAGGTCCTGATCGAGGACGACGGCCAGCAGCGCACGCTGTGGGCTACCGCGGCGCTGTCGCTGCCGACGCTGTCCGAGCTGCAGCGCGTCTACGCGCCGCGCAAGATCGAGTGCCTGAGCCCCTCCGAGCTGTCGCAACGCATCCAGACCGCCTATGCCGGCGGCGACGACAGCGCGGCCCTGGTGGTCGGCGAGGTCGAGAGCGCCGTCGACCTGTCGCGCCTGATGCAGGACCTGCCCGCCGTGGCCGACCTGCTGGAGGCCGCCGACGACGCGCCCATCATCCGCATGCTCAATGCGCTGCTGACGCAGGCCGCCAACAACGGCGCCAGCGACATCCACATCGAGCCCTATGAGCGCGAGAGCAGCGTGCGCTTCCGGGTCGACGGCACGCTGCGCGAAGTGGTGCGCCCCAATCGCGCGCTTCACGCGGCGCTGATCTCGCGGCTCAAGATCATGGCCGAGCTGGACATCGCCGAGAAGCGGCTGCCGCAGGACGGCCGCATCTCGCTGCGCATCGGCGGCCGCGCGATCGACGTGCGCGTCTCCACGCTCCCTTCCGCCCACGGCGAGCGCGCGGTGCTGCGTCTGCTGGACAAGTCCGAATCGCGCTTCACCCTGTCCGCGCTGGGCATGGACGGCGAGCGCCTGGAGCGCTTCCAGCGCCTGGTGCAGCAGCCTCACGGCATCGTGCTGGTCACGGGCCCGACCGGCTCGGGCAAGACGACCACGCTGTACGCCGCGCTGCAGACGGTGGACACCGCCACGACGAACGTGCTGACCGTCGAGGACCCGATCGAGTACGAGCTGCCCGGCATCGGCCAGACGCAGGTGAATTCGCGCATTGACCTGAGCTTCGCCAAGGCCCTGCGTGCGATCCTGCGCCAGGACCCGGACGTGATCATGATCGGCGAGATCCGCGATTACGAGACGGCGCAGATCGCGATCCAGGCCTCGCTGACGGGTCACCTGGTGCTGGCCACGCTGCACACCAACGACGCGGTCAGCGCGGTCACCCGGCTGACCGACATGGGCGTGGAGCCCTTCCTGCTGAGCTCCTCGCTGCTGGGCGTGCTGGCGCAGCGGCTGGTGCGCAAGCTCTGCCCGGTGTGCAAGTCGGCCGAGCCGATCGCCGGCGGCGGCACGCGCTACCACCCGGTAGGCTGCCCGGCCTGCTCGTCCAGCGGCTACAAGGGCCGCACGGGCGTGTACGAGCTGATGGTCTGCGACGACGCCATCCGCGGCCTGATCCACAACCAGGCGGCCGAGTCCGAACTGCTGGCCGCGGCGCGCGCCAACGGTCTGCGCTCGATGCGCGAGGACGGCGATCGGCTGGTGGCCGCGGGCGTCACGTCCGAAGAGGAAGTGCTGCGCGTGACGCGCGAATGAGCGCGAGCTCGACGCCAGCGCACACGCAGTAAACGACGAGGTTCCGAGCGATGCCCGCCTTCAAGTACGACGCCCTCGACGCCGCCGGCAAAGCCCATCAGGGCCTGCTGGAGGCCGACACGGTCAAGGCCGCGCGCGCCCAGCTGCGACTGCAAGGTCTGGTGCCGATGGAGGTGCAACCGGTGGCCGCGCAGCAGACGCGCTCGCGCTGGTCGCGCCGCGCGTTCAAGGCCGCCACGCTGACGGTGTGGACGCGGCAACTGGCCGGGCTGGTGTCGGCCGGGCTGCCGCTGGAGCGCTCGATCGCCGCCTTGGCCGACGAAGCCGAGGACCCGCGCCAGCGCGAGCTGATGTCGCAGCTGAAGTCCGAGGTCAACGCGGGCTCGTCCTTCGCGCGGGCGCTGGCGATCGCGCCGCGGGAGTTCGACGAGGTCTATCGCGCCGTGGTCGCCGCCGGCGAGCAGAGCGGCGCGCTGGGACCCGTGCTGGAGAGCCTGGCCGACGACCTCGAGGAGCAGCAGCGGCTGCGCTCGGAATTGTTCGGGGCGCTGGCGTATCCGGTGATCGTCTGCATCATCTCGATCCTGGCGGTGAGCTTCCTGCTGACCTACGTGGTGCCGCAGGTCGCGGCCGTGTTCACGCAGACGCGGCAGACGCTGCCGCTGCTCACGCGGGTGATGATGGGCATGTCCGACGTGCTACGGAACTGGGGCCTGGCCATCCTGGTCGTGGTCGCGGGCGCGGGCTTCGGGATCCGTCAGGTGCTCAAGCGCGAGGGGCCAAGGCAGCGCTTCGATGCGGCTTTCCTGAATTTGCCGCTGCTGGGGCGGCTTTCGCGGGGCTACAACGCGGCAAGGTTCTCGGGCACGTTGGCGATGCTGGCGGGCGCGGGCGTGCCGATCCTGAAGGCCTTGCAGGCGGCGGCGGAGACGCTGTCCAACCATGCGATGCGCGCCGATGCGATGGACGCGCTGGCGATGGTGCGTGAAGGTGCGCCGCTGGGGGCGGCGCTCGCGGGGAAGAAGCGCTTTCCGGGGCTGCTGTCGATGTTCGCGCGGTTGGGCGAGCAGACGGGGCAGTTGCCGGACATGCTGCAGCGCGCGGCCAAGCAACTGGGCAATGAGGTCAAGCGCCGCGCGATGACGCTGGCCACGCTGTTGGAACCGCTGCTCATCGTCGCCATGGGCGGCGTGGTGATGCTGATCGTGCTGTCGGTGCTGCTGCCGATCATCGACATGAACAAGCTGGCGACGCAGTAAGACCCTCTCCCCCGCCCTCTCCCGCAAGCGGGCGAGGGGGTGGCTCGCTGTGTGCGACGGCCCCTCGCCTCGCCGCGCTCAATGCACCCGCAGCATCTGCAGCGCCGGCAGCTGCCAGCCGAAGTACAGCGCCGCCAACCGCAGCCCCGCCACCCCGACCATCCCGAGCACGAACGCCCACCGCAGCGGCGCCCCCGCCTGCTTGAGCACGAAGTACAGCGCAATCCCTCCGATCGCCGCCGTCGCATAAATATCCTTGCGCAACAGCAAGGGCGCCTGCCCGCTGAGCACATCCCGCAGCACGCCCCCGCCGCAGGCCGTCAGCGTCCCCATCAACAACGCCGGCAGCGGCTTCACCCCCTGCTCTTCCGCGATCTCCGTCCCGCACAGCGCGAACAGCGCCAACCCCAGCGCGTCCGCGATCTTGAGCGTCATGATCGCGTGCTCCGGAAACGGCCCCACGACCAGCGCCGCCAGCGCGCTCCCGATGATCACCAGCAGATAGCGCGGATCCTTCATCCAGAACACCGGATGCCGATTCAGCAGCACATCCCGCAGCGTCCCGCCGCCCACGGCGGTCATCGCCGCCAGCACCAGCAGCCCGAACAGGTCCAGGCCCGCCTGCATCGCGGCCAGCGCTCCGCTGATGGCGAACACCGCCACGCCCAACAAGTCGAACCAGTAGATCATCGGCATAGGGCGCGCAGTGTAGGCGCGGTCCTGGCCGACCCGGGCTCCCCTTCCCTCGCCCCCCTTGAAATCCGGCCCGCCCGTGCCCATCTGCCGCCGCGATAATCCTCGCCCCGACCGGGGCTCTCCCCGCACACCCAGACTCAAGCAAGATGGACAAGCAAACCCATTCCTTCCAGGCCGAGGTCAAGCAGATCCTGCATCTGGTGACGCACTCGCTGTACTCGAACAAGGAAATCTTCCTGCGCGAGCTGGTCAGCAACGCCTCGGACGCCTGCGACAAGCTGCGCTTCGAGGCGCTCGACCATCCGCAGCTCTTCGAGGACCAGCCGGATCTCGAGATCCGCGTCAGCTTCGACGAGGCCGCCCGCACCGTCACCATCAGCGACAACGGCATCGGCCTGTCCGCTGAAGAGGCGATCGCGCACCTGGGCACCATCGCCAAGAGCGGCACCCGCGAGTTCATGGCCAAGCTCGAAGGCGAGCAGAAGAAGGACGCGAACCTGATCGGCCAGTTCGGCGTGGGCTTCTACTCGGGCTTCATCGTCGCGGACCGCATCACCGTCGAATCGCGCCGCGCCGGCCTGCCCGCGGACCAGGGCGTGCGCTGGAGCTCCGAGGGCACCGGCGACTTCGAGGTCGAGACCATCGTCAAACCGGGCCGCGGCACCGACGTCGTGCTGCATCTGCGCGAGGGCGAGGACGAGTTCCTCAAGACCTGGCGCCTGAAGTCGGTCATCAGCAAGTACTCCGACCACATCTCGCTGCCCATCCTGATGCGCGCCGAGGAGTGGGACGCCGACAACGCCAAGCAAGTCCTCAAGGACGACTGGGAGCCAGTCAACAAGGCCTCCGCGCTGTGGACCCGCTCGAAGAGCGAGATCACGCAGGCCGAGTACGACGCCTTCTACCAGCAGATCAGCTACGACACCGAAGCCCCGCTGGCCTTCACCCACAACCGCGTCGAGGGCCGTAGCGAATACACGCAGCTGCTCTACATCCCCGCGAAAGCGCCCTTCGATCTGTGGAACCGAGACAAGCGCGGCGGCGTGAAGCTCTACGTCAAGCGCGTCTTCATCATGGACGACGCCGAGGCGCTGATGCCGGTCTATTTACGCTTCGTCAAGGGCGTGATCGACTCGGCCGACCTGCCGCTGAACGTCAGCCGCGAGCTGCTGCAGGAAAGCCGCGACGTGAAGGCGATCCGCGAGGGCTCGACCAAGCGCGTGCTGTCGATGCTGGAATCCCTCGCCAACAGCGAAGACGCGACCGAGCGCGACAAGTACGCGCGCTTCTGGACCGACTTCGGCCAGGTGCTGAAGGAAGGCGTCGGCGAGGACCACGCGAACCAGGAACGCCTGGTCAAGCTGCTGCGCTTCGCGTCCACCCATGCGGACGAGAACGTCTCGCTGGCCGATTACGTCGCGCGCATGAAGGACGGCCAGGACGCCGTCTACTACATCACCGCCGACAGCCTGAACGCCGCCAAGAACAGCCCGCAGCTGGAGATCTTCCGCAAGAAGGGCATCGAGGTGCTGCTGCTGGTCGACCGCGTCGACGAATGGCTGCTCTCGCATGTCTTCGAGTTCGAAGGCAAGCCGCTGCAGTCCGTCGCCAAGGGCGCGGTGGACCTGGGCGACCTGCAGGACGAGGAAGAGAAGAAGAAGGCCGAGGAAGCCGCGGAGCAGTTCAAGCCAATGCTGGAGCGGCTGAAGACCGCGCTGGAAGGCCGCGCCAAGGACGTGCGCCTGACCACGCGCCTGGTGGACTCGCCCGCCTGCGTGGTGGTCGAGGAAGGCGACATCAGCGGCCACCTGGCCCGCATGCTGAAGCAGGCCGGCCAGGCCGCCCCCGCCGCTCAACCGACGCTGGAGATCAACCCCGATCACGCGCTGGTGAAGAAGCTGGGCGCGCTGGAGACCGAGGACGCCCGCTTCGGCGATCTGGCGCAGGTGCTCTTCGACCAGGCGCTGCTGGCCGAAGGCGGCGTGCTGGAAGATCCGGCCTCTTACGTTCGCCGCGTCAACGCGCTGCTGCTGGGCTGATCCTCGGCCCCGGGCTCAGGCCGCCGCGCCGGCGGCCTGAGTCGCCGCCTGCTGCGGCAGGGTCAGCGTCGCACCGGGCCCGGCCGGACGACTGGCCGACGAGGTCCAGCCCGGCGCCAGGCCTTGCCCGTCCGGCGGCATCCCTGCCATCAGCTCGACGAGCTTGGCCCGCTCGAGCCGCCACGGCACCAGCGGCGCATCGCCGTCGGTCGGCGTCATCGTGTCATCGTCCTTCAAGTTCCATCGCGAGACTGTTGCGGCACTGCGGCCCTGCGGCGGCTCGCCGCCGTCCTCGCGCACGCGATGCAAGGTGGACCCGATCGCGTTGATCAGCGGCGCGCTCATGCGCATCACCTGCCACTCGCCCCCCGCGCTCCGCCG
Source organism: Roseateles sp. (assembly GCF_039595295.1). Classification (GTDB taxonomy): domain Bacteria; phylum Pseudomonadota; class Gammaproteobacteria; order Burkholderiales; family Burkholderiaceae_C; genus Roseateles. The sequence continues at coordinate 41,992 of NZ_JBCNLU010000010.1, read as the reverse complement.
GCGCAGCAGGGCCTCGCTGACGCCCGTTGCCTTGGCGTCGCTCTCGGCCGTCGAGAAGACGTCGAGCACCTGTATGCGAGACCACCCCGGCCCGTCGCCGAGGCCCAGATCCGCGCCTTCGCGCCAAGCCTCCAATTGCGAACCGTACAAGGTCAGCATCGGCAGCCGCAGCGAGCGGTCTCTCTCCGGCCAGACCAGCTCCCGCGTCCCGGCCTTGCTCGTGACCTGCACCGCCGGTACCCATTCATCGTCAAGCAGCAACGTGCTGGCGGGACGGAGCGCGTTGCGGATCCGGATCAATGGGCCGTTGTCCGGGCGATGGATCAACAGGTCCGCCCCTTCGTAGAACAGCTCGTCCTTGTCGCTGTCGACATCGTCCAGATCGATGCGCAAGGGGCGCGGCACGGTGTTGTCAAACTCGTCCAGGATCACCACTTCCGGCATGCCCAGCGCCGCCACGCCGTCCAGATCCACCGGCCGCCCGTTCGTCTGGATCAGCATCCAGCGCGGCGCCCGCTGCTGTCCCAGCACGAAGCGCTGACGGAACAGCGTCAACTCCGCGTCGTCGGCCGGCCGGAACGGCCGTGTCTCGCCGTCGTCGAGTTCGATGCGCAAGGTGTCCTGGTCGACGATCTGGAACCGGGAGCGGCTGGTCGCCTCCACGCTGATGAGATCGTCCTCGATACGCAGTCTGCGATAACCTTCCCCGCGACTTTCCGGCGCCAGCTGATCCGCCCACCACGAGAGCAGGCCCAACGTGAAGGCCAGAGGCCTGAGCGGCGAGGCGGTGACGGCCAGCTCGCCCAACTCGTCCGCGCTCAGCGACTCCGTGTTGCCCAGGTAGCGCCAGTCGGCATTGCTGCCGCCGTCGATCGGGAAGTAACCGTAGGGCGCGCCGCTGCGCGTCTGGGTCGGCGACAAGCGCAGGAGCCGGAACAGCTCCAGTTGCTCGGAGACCGGGTTGTCGTAGGCATAGACGCCGCCCACCTGGGGTGCCGGGTCGGCCCGGCGCCATGCCAGGAAGTCGGCGGCCCGCGCGATGGGCGGCGCCGGGTCGGCCAGGAGGGGCGGTCTCAGGTCCGGGCCGAGGTCTTCCGCACGGCCCAGGTAATCCCAGTAGGGATCCTCGCCCCCGTGGTCGAGGTCGGGCGTGAGGTGCGTCAACCCCGGATCCGGCCTGCGCATCCTCGCGTAATGGCCGGCGCCCTTGCGGTCGTGGAAGAGGAAAACATCCCCCGGCACCCCGGCCGTCGCGTCCGCTTGCCTGATGCCGACCGCCTTGGGCAGCACGCGCAGCAGCGCCTGCAACAGGGCGCGGTTCAGCGCCGGATCGGCATGCAGGACAGCCACCGACCGGCCGGTGCCGCGGGCCTCCTCGATCGTGTCGAGCAAGCGATCCCGCAGCGCCTCGATCGCGGGGGCGCGCAGCTGGGCCTCGATCGCGCTGCCGGCGGTCGCGTGAAGGGCATACCACTCGTCCATGAGAAGGCTTTGCGTGTCGGCCTCGTCCTGCCACAGGCGCAGCGTGGCCGCTTCCGTCTCCCAGACGCCTTGAGGATTCGTCCACACGCGCCCCAGCCCTTCCCGTGGGCTCGGATCCGCAGCCGATGAGTTGTTGCGGGCTGACTCGTCGGCAGCGGATTCAGCGGATTCAGCGGGCTGGGCGGCCGGTTCGGCAGGTCCGAGGCGGGGGGCGGGAGTCGGCGCGCCGTTCCGGGCATCGACCCAGAAGCTCAGACGGGCGCGCTGCACCCGCTCCAGCAGTGCCGGGTCGATGTCCGTGACCACGGCATCGGCTTGTGCTTGCAAGGCATGCCGCCGCGCCAGGCGCGCCAGGTCTCGCTGCAGCACGGTGCCGGACGGATCCACCGGCGACAGGCCGCGGCGGCGGCGCTCCGCCGCGGCGTCCAGATCCAACGTGGCGCGCAGGTCGTGCAGGAACAGCTGCATCGTGGCGCTGCGGACGTCGTAGAAGTCGCCGGGGCCTGCACGATCCGTTGCGCGCTCGCCGGCATCGTCGGACAACGCGTCGATCCGTATGTCCAGGCCCTCGTCCCTGAGCTGATGCACCAGCTTCTCCGACTCGTCCGGCGTCGCGCCCAGCCGGACCCAGTCCGAACGGCCACCGGCGGCCTGATGCTGATCCAGCAAGTCTTGCAGCTCATGGGCCAGCAGGGTCAGCCGCGTCCGCCGAGCCAGCGAGAGCGGAGCCGTCTGCAACGCCTCGTCCGTCCCTTCGCCGAAGCCGCCCGTTTCCTGGGCACGACGCAGCATCAGCACGTCCTTGGCCAAGGCCACATCGCCGGCGGGGATGCGCGCCTCGCCCAGGGCGGGATGGTCATGGACGCGGAACCCTGCCAGCCCCTCCAGCACCAGCGCATGGGCCAGATCCGGGTCTTCCTTCGTGGAGATGAGCTGGTTGGCCGGCGCGTGACGCTCCAGCCGGTCCAGGCGCTCCCAGAGCGCGAGTTGCGTCGTCCCGGATTTCGGCCGTCGCGGCCGGGCGGCATCCGCCTGGAAGTCCACCTCCAGGATCTCGAGGCGCTCGCCGCCTTCGGGCCCGGCCAGCTCCAGGCCCGCCGCCAACTCCTTGGTCAGGAAACGCTGCAGATCCTCGCGTGACCACCCGGGATGACCAGCCATCCAGTTCAGCAGCATCCGCTCGCCGGCACGCGTCAGCACGGGGCGCTCGCGCCCGAAACGTCGCTCCTCCATCAGGTACACGAAGGTGATGGGCTCGAAAAAATGCCCGCCGTCGTAGCGCACGACCGGACGTTGCGCCGTATTCAAGGCCACTTCCCCTCCCTTGAGCTCGTAGCGCGCCCAGGGCAGGGCCTGCTTGGCGCCGTCGTACTCCAGCAGCATCAGATGGCGCTGGCCGAGCAGCATCGTCGCGCCGGTGACCGGGTCCAGCAGGCCCGCCATCGCCTCGCCCTCCTCCGTCACGCAGGCCAACTGCACCAGTCGCGCGAGGTCGGCGGGCTCCGCGCTTGCGTCGGGCTCGGCGTCTGGGCTCGACGCCAGGGTCTGGAACAGCTCGGCCTCCCGCGCCTGCTCGGGCGTGGCGAGCAGAAGCAAGGTGCGGCGCAGTTCCTCGTGCGGGCGCAGATCCGCGGACCAGGTCGGCAAGGTCAGGACCAACACGCCCTGCCGGCGCTCCAGGTCCAGTACCACGCGCACGCCCGGCACCAGCGGATCGGCGAGCTGGATGATCGCGCCGTTCAGCGCCTCGAACTGAAACTCCTGGCCGGCGAATCGGAAGCCGTCCACGCCGCCGTCGGTGAACTCCAGCGACCGCCCCCCGTGGAGCAGACCGCCCTTGAGCATCACGGTCCAGATCTCGCGCGCCTTGTCCGACGGCAGGATCCGGACCGGGTTGCGCACCGTGCCGTCGGGCGGGATCGCCAGGGTGTAGCGCCCACCGCCGCCGACCAGACGCACATGCACCTTGTCCTGGCTCATCGGCCGCCATTGACGCTTGGCCAGCCCGCGATCGTCCTCGAAGGTGAAGGTGCGCGTGTCGGCATCGGACGCCGAAGGCAGGGCCAGGACGCGGCTCTTGTCATCCAGGACGATCTCCAGCGGCGAGGGCTTGGCGGCGATGCGCCATCGGTCCGCCGACTTGGCGAAGCTGGTCGAGCTCACGAAGTCGCCGACGAAGAACAGGTCGCTGTTGTTCTGCATGCGCGCCAGCAACGGATCGCCGAGCAGCGAGAAGTCGCCGCCGGCTCGCGACGCCGAGTAGCGGTCGAAGCGGATCTTCACATTCGGCGCGGTCATCAGTCCCAGCGGCACGCTGGGGTCGAGCAGCGGCGCGGGCAGCCGGACCCGCGGCGTCGTCTCCCGACCGCTGCGGTGCAGCAGCGTCCACAGATCCAGATCCAGCCCGTGCGTCGAGTAGCGCCCCTGATCGGACCCGTCATTGGTGATCCACGAGCTGTGCACCCGCGCGCTGCCGAACTGCCGGTAGAGCTGATACCGATGGAGCACCGTCGCACCGACCGTGGCGTCGGCGAAGCTCACCTCGCCGGTCACAAAGTTGATGCGCCTGATCGGTCCCCAACCGTTGGGCAGCAGCACCTGCTTCCCGGGATGCATGGTATCCAGCGCCACGCTCTTGAGCGGATCGTCGTAGCTGCTGTTGATCCGGCGCAGGAAGTCGAGGTTGCGATTGAGCCGCCCCTCCTCCGTCTGCACCGCGCGCTGCAGCGCGGCGGCGCCAATGGACAGGCCCGCCAACGGGACCGAGAGGCCCTCGGCCACCAGGGCCAGATCGACCTTGCCGGCTATCTCCGCCGCCTTGGCGATCGCGATCAGGCACAGGCTGCTCACGTCCAGCGCGACATTCACAGCGGCCTGCTTCACCGCGCGCCGGCTGCCGCCCTGCCGCACCACGTCGATCAGCTCCTTCAGATCCAGCGCGAAGGTGCCCGCCTGCGCCAGCCGGCTGGCCGCGGCCAGCGTGCGCGACAGGAAGGCGGTACGGGCCGCGATGGTGGCGAAGGCTTGGTCGTCCGCGCTCGCGAGCGATTTCATCACCAGCGACGCCAGGGAGGCAGCATCCGAGGCTGCCTGGAACAGACCTTGGCCCGCGCCCAGCGTCAGCCGCCACAGCTCCCCCTGATACCGGTCGCCTTGCGCCGTCCCGTCGGAGAGGCTGGCGACCATCAGCGCCAGCAGGCCGATGTTGAGCAGGTCCACCTCGCCGGCCGACTGGTCCCAGCGGTCCAGCAAGTCGTCGACCTCCGCGAGCCCCGCGCGAATGGCAGCGATTCCCTCGCGTGCCACTTGCGCATCGGCACCGGGCTCGATCTCCCGGCTGTGGAGCGCGCCGCCGTCCAGGTTCACGAAGGACAGCGCGACACGCCCGCTCGGCGTGTCGTCAATGCGCGGGAGCAGCTGTCCGCCAGGCGGTCGATGCCGCGTCACCACCTCTCGAAAACGATCGAGCAGGGTGGCGCGGTCCATCAACTGGGATCGTCCCAGCATCAGCGATCGTCGGGACGATCGCCGCGGGGGGCCATCGCCCAGAATCAAGCAGCGGTGGCTGCCCACGTCCCGGCCCTCGTTGCCGCGCGGAAACTTGTCCCGCACGGAGGTGATGCCGGTGACGGGATCGCTGCGAAAGGCCCAGGTGGTACGCGCGGCCCCGGCGCGCACGGACGCATTGAGGTGCTCCTGCGTGTTCAGGACGAGACGCCGCGGATACAGATCGACGATCACCGTCTGACCGAACACCGTGGTCTCCATGCCGGGTCGACCGACGCTCCGGACCGCGCGGGAGAAGGCCCGGCCAAAGCTGTGCTGAACCGCCGGCGTCTCCAGCGCACAGCTCAGCAGGTCGATGCGATCCAGCGGCGGCAGGCGGCGATCAGGCGGGGTCAGGTCGTTGAGAACCTTTTTGATCTCGGCGGCGAGGGCCTCGGGGTCCCGACCGCTGAGCACGCGCTCCCGCGTTCGCGCCGACGTTCGGCCATGACCGGACACCACCAGCCTCACGCTGGATTCAGCCGTGGCGTTGTCCAGCAAGGACTGGCCTCGCAGCACCCGGTGGGCGCCGCCCGGCGCCACCTGCACCCAGACGAGCTCGTCGGGATGCTGGCGGCTCAGCGTCGCGCCGACCTTGTGCATGACCTCGTCGTCCTCCATCTGCAGAAAGATCCGCAGCCGGCCGGCGCTGGCGTCCGCCTCGGTGTCCTTGGCCCATTGGGCGAGCTCGCCCTCGTAGGTGATCGCCCAGTCCTTCAACGCGACCGTCGTGGGCTTGGCGAAACCGATCGGGCCGAAGATCTGGCGGACCAGTGCCAGACCGTCGGGATCGATGCGCCATTGGCCGTCGTCGTCCGAGCTCGCCACGAGGATGTCCCCGACCCGGAATCGCCGCTCTTCGAGCGCGGCCTTGGCCGGCAGAAAGTCGGTCCGCGGCGGCACGAGATCGGCGAAGACCACCGCGATGAACGCGTCCAGCCGCGCGAGGTCCTCGTCCTGTCGCAAGGCTCGCTGCGCGTCGGCGCCGTCCGGAAGCGGGGGGATGCTGAGCTCCAGCACCGGCGCGCCCTTCGCCTTGAACAGCACCACCCGGCCGGTGCGCCGATCCAGCGTCTGCTGGAACGCGGGCTGCAGGGCGGCCACCAGTGGGAGCGGGCGGTCAGCCGCGACCGGGGACGTCGCGACGGGCGTCGTCGCGCCGATCAGCGCGGTCAGCGCCTGGACATCGCGCGTGGCGGACAGGCCGCGCATGATGGGCTCCCAGGCCGCCATGCCGCGCGGCGCGCTCGACAGGTAGGTCAGCGGGCCCACGATGCCCTCGGAGGCCAACTTGCTCAGCGCCGGCTGCAGCGCGCGCACCGCGTCCAGATGCCCCTGGGCCAGCGCGTCCTGCCGCTCCTTCAGGCGCGCGTAGCGATCCAGGTCGAAGAGCAACGGCTTCCCCGCCAGACCGGCCTGCAGGGCTTGGGCGCCGATGCGCGCGCCCGCGATGCGGCGCGCTTGCGCCAGCGTGATCGACTGCCCCTGCCGGAGAGAGAGGCGTTCGACGAAGTGGGCCGCGGCCAGCAGTCCTTCCGGCACCAGGGCGCTGACCCGGTCCACCATGGTCTTCTGGTGGCGCAATGAGGGGGGCACCGCCTCGGCGCCGTCATCCGTCAGGTCGCCGATGCCCCAATCCCGTAACGCCACAGAGTCGGGCTTGCGCTGTTTGGCGAGCAGCTCACGCAAGGCGTCGGTGCTGTCGCCGCCCAGCACGCCGGCATAGTTGCCCTCCAGGACGGCGTCCACCAGGCGTCGCGCCAAGCGCCCCAGCGCCATGCGATTCGCCATCGTGAGCGAGACGTCGTCCAGCTCACCGGCGAGATGGTCGCGCACCGAGGCGCGCAACCGTCGCAACTGATCGGCGCTCACCGCCGATGCGCCGCCGCCCAAGGGCCGCATCGCGCCGTCGACCGCATGGAGGATGGTGAACATCCTGCCCTCGTCCGTCGGGGTGAATTCGTGGGCCTCGACGAGCCGCGGATTCAGGAATGAGTCGATGTCACCCCGAGTGGACATGACGCCCGTCGTGGACGGGGTCGGCGCGGCCGTCGTCGCGTTCGCCGTCACAGGTGGCGTGAGCAGCGCGAGTTGCGGCAAGGGAATGCGCAGCGCGCCCGATGGCGCGGATGGCTGCCGTGCGGGCGGCTGCGTGGCCGCTGGCGGCACGACGGCCTGCGGCGCGAGATTGGGTTGCGATGCGGGTTGGGGTCGCGATGCGGGAACGGGTGCGGGCTGCAAGGCGGAGGCTCCAAAAAAAATGGAGCCGCGTCAGTCTTCCCGCATCTGCATCGCGTCGAGCTGGTCGCGCAGCTTCACGACCTGATCGCTCCAGTAGTTGGGCGTGCCGAACCACGGGAACGCCGCCGGAAAAGCGGGGTCATCCCAGCGCCGCGCCAGCCAGGCGCTGTGGTGAATCATCCGTTGCGTGCGCAGCGCCTCGATGAGGCGCAGCTCGCGCCAATCGAATTCGCGCACGCTCTCGTAGCCGTCGAGCAGCGCATGCAACTGGCGTCGCGCGGCATCGGGCTCGCCCGACAGCAGCATCCACAGGTCCTGCACCGCCGGTCCCTGCACCGCGTCGTCCAGGTCGACGAAGTGCGGGCCGCGGTCGGGCGTCCACAGGATGTTGCCGGGATGGCAGTCGCCATGCAGGCGCAGCGCGCGGCGATCGGGCAGTCTGTCGAAAGCGGCGTCGATCGCGTCGATGCAGCGCGCCGCGGCGTCATGCCAGTTGGTGGAGAGCTCCGGCGGCAGCGTGTCGTGCGCGCGCAGCCAGTCGCGCGCCTCGCGCGCCGGAGAGGCGCTGTTCCAGGCCAGGCGCGCGCGGAAGGGCTCGCTCTGACCGACATCGTGCAGTCGCGCGAGGAAGCGGCCGATCCAGGCGAGCACCTCGGGATCCTCGAGCTCCGGCGCACGGCCGCCCTGCCGCGGCGTCACCGCGAAACGATGACCCGCGAAATGCCCCAGCGTGCCGCCGGCGCCATCAAGCGGCAGCGGCGCGACCACCGGCACCTCGGCCTGGGCGAGGTCGCGGGCGAAGGCGTGTTCCTCCAGGATCTGCGCGTCGCTCCAGCGACCGGGCCGGTAAAACTTCGCGACGACAGCGGGCCCCTCCTCCAGATGCGCCATCAGCACGCGGTTCTCGTAGGAGTTGAGCTGCAGCAGGCGGCCATCGGGCCGCAGGCCGGCGTGCTCGAGCGCGTCGAGCATCAGCTCGGGAGTCAGGTCGCCGAATCCGGCCGGGGCGTCAGTCATCGAATGCGAGACGGAAACGACAACGGCGCCGAAGCGCCGTCAGGTCCATCCGGGAAGAGCGGGCAAGCGCGTAGCTTAGCGCCGTCCGTAGCGCGGCGAGTCGACGACCACGCCGCCGATGTCGGGCGTCGCGGGCTCGTCGGGAAACGCGGGGAAGTCGTGGCCGAACTGCGAGTCGCCGCCCTCGCCCGCCGTGCCGGCGCGGGGCCGGTAGCCGCGCACGCGCGGCTCGGGACGCGGCTCCGGACGCGGGTCGTGACGGACCTCGTGGCGAGGCTCCGGCAGCGGCGCCGGCGCGCTGGGCTCCAGGCCGGGGAAGGCGTCGAAGCGGCTGTCCGGCGCGAAGAAGGAATCGCTGAACACCGGCGAGTCGTTCCACAGCGTGTTGCGCGCGCTTGCCGCGGGCTGAGGCGCGCGACGCGGGGCCGGCGCGGCCACCGGAGCCGGCGCCAGGCGCGGCGCGGACCGCGAGGCGGTGGGCATGCTGGAGCGGCTGCTGTGGTTGCTGTAGGGCACGAGCAGTTGCAATTCACTGGCGCTGGGCAGCTCGTCGACGGTGGAGCGCAGGTAGCGGATGCGACAGGCCGCCAGCACCGCCTGCTTGATCTGCAGACTGCGGGCGGAGCCGGGACGCTCCATTTCCAGGTCGATCGCGGCCAGCACGCGGCCGTTTGGGCTGCAGATCGCGAAGTTGACGCTGATGCCGCCCAGCAACTCATACCAGTAGCGCACTTCCTTGGCCTCGGTGGGCTGGCAGAAGCGCACCAGGGGCAGCTTGCACATGACGACGTGATGGGGGAGCGCCTCGCGCAGCAGGCGGAAGACGCGGCGCTCGTCGGCGCTGAACACGGGGCGAGGCGTCAGCGACCACTCGCCCGGCAGCGGTTTGCGCGAGCGGCGCGGCCGCTTCAGCGCCATGGCGACGAGCAGGCCCAGGACTGCCAACGCCGACAGTCCCGCGATGATCCACGGAAGCGTGCTTTGCATATCCCAACGACCCAAAAACCCAGACGAGCCTGGCAGCCTTGCCGACCCTATCGGCCTGAACGACCCTGAAGAAGCAAGAGGGGCGCCCGACAGGCGCCCTCTCGACGATCCGCGCGAATGTAGCCGAAAGTCGTTACAAATTGCATCAAGGGTTCCCCCTGGAATAGGGTGGCCGCCCGGGAATACTCGGCAACGTCTGGTGTTTGGGCGAGGACCGCGCGCGATTCGCCGCGGCCTACTTCTCCCGGCCCTTGCCGGAGAGCTTGGCCTTGACCTCGGCCACCCCGTCCAGGATGTCGCCGACGGTGCGCATGTGGCGCTTGAACTGGAAGTCCCATTCGGCCATGTGGCGCTCCAGCGCCTCGTCCACATGCGAGGACACCGAGTCCGGCGGCAGCCGCAGCCAGGCTTCGGACTCGCTGCCGTCGCGCTCGACCTTGGCCCCGGCCTTGCGGGCGATGGACAGCATGGGGGCGTTTTCGCTCAGCGCGTGAATGAAAAGCGTGTCGATGCCGCGGTTGCGCGCGTGCAGCGCGGAGCGCTCGAACAGCCGGCCGCCGAAGCCCCTTCCGCGCGCCGACTGGGCGACGGAGACGCCGAACTCCGCCATCGCGGGCCGGCCCTTGATCTGCGGAGCCGGCGCGTAAGCCAGATGTGCCACCGCGATCAGCTGCAGCCGCCGGTTGAAGATGCCCAGCACCTCGTCGCGGGTGAAATCGAGGCCGGCAACGTACTTCTCGATCTGCTCGTCCCGCGCGGCGTAGCCGAAACGCAGGTAGCGGTCGCGCTCGCCCAGCGTCATCAAGTGTTGAAGGATGCGCTTGCGATGGCGCCGCCCCAGCGAGCGGATCGGCACCCACGCCGTCCAGCGCGCCATCACGGCGGCCGGATGCCAGCGCGAACGCGGGCCGTCCGCCCCCGCGGCGGGGTCGGTTTTCTTGGGGCGGGAGTCCTGCGGAGCGGTCATGGCAAAGGGCGTGAGCGTGCCGATGCTAGCGGTTCGCGACGATTTCAAGTAGACTCTCGTGTTTCCCCGTTCCCAAGGCAGCGGAGAGAACGTCCGTGAGAGGCCGCATCCACAAGCGTGCACCGAGCGTACGAGGGGCAATTGCCCGGAATCAAGCCTTTTGAAAGAACCTCATGAAGACCTTCAGCGCCAAGCCGGCCGAAGTGAAGCGCGAGTGGTTTGTGATTGACGCCACCGATCTGGTGCTCGGACGTGTTGCCAGCGAAGTGGCACGCCGTTTGCGCGGCAAGCACAAGGCCATCTACACGCCTCACGTCGACACCGGTGATTTCATCGTCATCATCAACGCCGACAAGCTGCGCGTGACCGGCAACAAGGCAACGGACAAGGTGTACTACCGCCACTCGGGCTTCCCGGGCGGCATCTACGCCACCAAGTTCAAGGACATGCAAGCCAAGCATCCGGGCCGCGCCCTGGAAAAGGCCGTCAAGGGCATGCTGCCCAAGGGCCCGCTTGGCTACGCGATGATCAAGAAGCTGAAGGTGTATGCGGGCGACACGCATCCGCACACCGCCCAGCAGCCCCAGGCTCTGGCAATCTAAGGAGCGGAGATGATCGGAAACTGGAATTACGGTACCGGCCGTCGCAAGTCGTCCGTGGCCCGTGTCTTCATCAAGAAGGGCACTGGCCTGATCACCGTCAACGGCCGCTCGATCGAGCAGTACTTCGGCCGTCAGACGTCGATCATGATTTCTCGTCAGCCCCTGCTGCTGACGAACAATGGCGAAGCGTTCGACATCAAGATCAACGTGCACGGGGGCGGCGAGTCCGGCCAAGCCGGCGCGGTGCGTCTGGGTATCACCCGCGCGCTGATCGACTACGACGCAGCCCTGAAGCCCGAACTGAGCCGCGCCGGCTTCGTCACGCGTGATGCGCGTGAAGTCGAGCGTAAGAAGGTCGGTCTGCACGGCGCACGTCGCCGGAAGCAGTTCAGCAAGCGCTGATCGACTTCCGATCGCCGCAGGATTCGCTTTTGGCGGATCCTCGGCGACGCGAGATTCAAAACAAGGCCGCTCCTCAGCGGCCTTGTTCTTTTTGGGCGCAAGGCGTGACGCGTGGCTAGCATGCGCATTGCCATTGGGGATATATCGACGCGCCCCGACGCCGGAATCCGGCCTTTGAGATAATCCCAACATTCTTCCGAACGAACAGGAATCACGATGAGCGAAGTTCTCGAAGCGCCCGCCACGAGCATGAGCGACATGCCGGCTCCGCTGGTCTTCACCGACAGTGCGGCCGAGAAGGTCCGCGAACTGGTGCTGGAAGAGGGGAACCCTGAGCTCAAGCTGCGCGTGTTCGTGCAGGGCGGCGGCTGCTCCGGCTTCCAGTACGGCTTCACGTTCGATGAAGCCGTCAACGACGACGACACGCAGATGCACAAGAACGGCGTCACCCTGCTGATCGACTCGATGAGCCTGCAATATCTGATGGGCGCCGAGATCGACTACAAGGAAGACCTGCAAGGCGCACAGTTCGTGATCAAGAATCCGAACGCGTCGACCACCTGCGGCTGCGGCTCCAGCTTCTCGGTCTGATGTTCATATCGCGGCTCGACATGATCGAGCCGCCGGCCGGCGAAAGACCTGGTCCCAATGGCAAAGACCGCCCTCGGGCGGTCTTGTCGTTTCAGCGCTCGAGGCCGCTGCGAGCACCTCGCCCGTCGGGATCAGGCGGGCGTATAGCTGCCGAGGATGCGCTGACCGGTCGCGCCGGTCGCCTCGGGGAGATTGCCCGGAAGCCCGCGCACATGGCGCATCGCCAGCCAAGCGAAAGCCGCGCCCTCGACCAGCATCGGCGGCAGCCCCTTCGCATCCGTCGTGTCGACGGACACCGAGGGCATCAGCCCGGCCAGGCGACGCACCAGCGCCTCATTGAAGGCGCCACCACCGCAGACCAGCAGTTCACGCCATTCACCGGGCGCAAAGGCCGCCAGGCTGTCGACGACGCAACGCGCGGTGAGCTCCAGCAAGGTGGCCTGCACATCGACCGGCGAGACCTCCGGCGCATGCGCGACGATCTTCGCGTCCAGCCACCCCAGATGGAACAGATCTCGCCCCGTGCTGCGCGGCGGCGGCTGCCGGAAATAGGGCTCGGCGAGCAAGGCCTCCAGCAGCGCTTCATGCACCCTGCCCTGCGCAGCCCACTGGCCGCCGGCGTCATAGTCCAAGCCCTGATGGCGATGAATCCAGCCGTCCATCAGGCAATTGCCCGGACCGCAGTCGAAGCCGCCCCCCCGCCCATCGGCGCGCAGCAGGCTGACGTTGCTGATGCCACCCACGTTGAGCACGATGACGTCGACACCCGTCTGCGCCAGCACCGCGCGATGGAAGGCCGGCACCAGCGGCGCGCCCTGGCCGCCCGCGGCGACATCACGACCCCGCAGGTCATGCACGACGGCGATGCCGCTCAGCTCCGCCAGCAGCGGGGCATTGAGCAGCTGAATCGAGAAGCCGGTCCCGTCGATCTCGCCAGGGCGATGCCGGACGGTCTGCCCGTGGGCGCCCAAAGCGCGAATCTCCGTCGGTGCCAGACCTTGCGCCAGCAGCAGCGCGCGGCAGGCCTGCGCGTAGACGCGCGAGACCGCATTCGCGGCCAGCGCTGAGCGCTGCAGTTCGTTTTCGGTGGGTGCGTTCAGGGCCATCAGCTCGGCGCGCAACTCGGCGCCGAACGGCTCATGCTCATGGGCCAGCGCATGGACGCGGCCATCGGGCTCGGCGCGCAAGAGCACGGCATCCACGCCGTCCATCGACGTGCCCGACATCAGACCGATGTAGAGCTCCGCTGACATGCGCGCGGCGATCGGAGCGGGCCGGCTCACTCGCCGACGACGCCCTCGTTGATCGTCGAAGCGGCTTCCAGCTGCACCTTGGCGCTGGCGACCTGCGCCTGGAACGCGGCCTTCGCGGTCGGGGGCAAAGTCAGGGCTTCGGAAGCCTTCGCGATGACGCGAGGATCCTGCTGCTTGCCGTTCACGCGGAACTCGAAGTGCAGGTGCGGGCCGGTCGCCCAGCCGGTGGCACCGACGGCGCCGATCTTCTGGCCCTGCTCGATCTTCTGGCCCTTCTTGACGTCGATGCGGCTCAGGTGAGCGTAGACCGTCATGCGGTTGCCGCTGTGCTTGAGCTGGATCACGTTGCCGAAGCCGTTCTGCCAGCCGGCGAATTCCACGTTGCCGTCACCGACGCTGCGCACCGGCGTGCCGCTGGGCGCGCCCAGGTCCACGCCCTGGTGCTGACGCCAGGTCTGCAGGATCGGGTGGAAGCGCATCGCGAAACCGGAGGTCACGCGCGAGAACTCCAGCGGGCTGGCCAGGAACGAGCGGCGCTTGGATTCGCCGTCGAAGCCGTAGTAGTTGCCCTTGCCGCTGGCCGCGTCGCGGAACCAGACGGACTGGTAGCTCTTGCCGTTGTTGATGAACTCCGCGGCCAGCAGGCGGCCGGAGCGGTTGCCCCAGTTCACTGGTTCGCCATCGGCGGTCATGGTTTCGTAGACCACCGAGAAGCGGTCGCCCTTGCGCAGCTCGCGATGGAAGTCGATGTCGCCCGAGAACATGTCCGCCAGCTGGGTCGCGATCGCGTCGGGCACGTTGGCCTCGTCGGTCGCGGCGAACAGCGAGGACTGGATGGTGCCGCTGCCCAGACGGGTCTGGCTCTGCAGCGGAACGGTCTCGAGCTTGGAGACGAAGCGCTCGCCCTCGCGGGTGATGCTCAGCCGGGTGAACTGCGTGTCCTGCTGGTCCGCGGACTCCGCAGCGTAACGAGCGACCAGCGATTGCACTTCGCCGCTGGCGGTGGCAACAACCTGCACCCGCTTGCCAACACGGCCGACCAGCAGCTTCTTGGCGGTGTCGTCGCTCCGCAGGAAGGCCGCGAAGCCGCTGTCGAAGGCGCCCATGCGCCTGAGCAGCGAATCTGCCGTGTCGCCGGAGCGGGTCAGGTCGCTGCGCGACAGGCCGGGGTCGAACGAGGCCAGCTGAGCGAGTTGCTCGTCCAGGGATTGAAGCGGGATGGATTCGCTGATGACGCGTTGCGGCAGGTCCTCCGCGTCCGGGGCCATCGGGGCGATGCCGAAGGCGGTGACGGCGAAACAGCTGAGCGCGCCGACGACAGTGCCGGTCAGGGCGCGAGGATGCCGGGCCGCGAAGCCTTCAGCGCGAGCGAGCGAGCGCTGCACGCGCTGCCATTCGTCTTTCCAATTCATCACGCGCCGGGGACCTTCCTTCGGAAACCTGAGAACTGCCGTACGCCGCCGCGTCCGGTCGACGCGGCCCGTACGGCCCGTGCTGGTGATTCACCGCCCTGTCAAGCGAAGGACGCCCGCCGGGGTCAGCAGGGCGTCCACTAGAATCGGTCGCTTTGCGGAACGACATGCGCCAGGAACGCTTTTTGCCCTCCTGCGCGCCCCGCAAAACAGCCGGCAGTATACCGGCGCGTCCGGGCTATCAATCGCTAGAAAACCCGACAAATCAAGACTTTACGTAAGCCCGTGCGGGCTCCGAAGTGCCATGTCTGATATCCGAACCCAGTCCCCGACGCCCCCCGATTTTCCGATCACGGATCGGGTCCGGCACGCCATGGCGCAATCGCTGCGCGGCTGCGAAGAGTTGCTGCCGCAAGACGAGTGGCTGAAGAAGCTGGCCCGCTCCGAGGCCACGGGCCAGCCGCTGCGGATCAAGCTGGGTCTGGACCCGACCGCGCCCGACATCCACGTCGGCCACACGGTGGTGCTCAACAAGATGCGCCAGCTGCAGGACCTGGGCCACCAGGTGATCTTCCTGATCGGCGACTTCACCTCCATGATCGGCGACCCGTCCGGCCGCAACGCGACCCGCCCGCCGCTGACGCCCGAGCAGATCAAGCACAACGCCGAGACCTATTACAAGCAGGCCAGCCTGGTGCTGGATCCGGCCCGGACCGAGATCCGCTACAACAGCGAGTGGTCCGACCCGCTGGGCGCGCGTGGCCTGATCCAGCTGGCGGCCAAGTACACCGTCGCCCGCATGATGGAGCGCGACGACTTCACCAAGCGCTACGCCGCCGGGACGCCGATCTCGGTGCACGAGTTCCTCTATCCGCTGATGCAGGGCTATGACTCGGTGGCGCTGAAGTCCGACCTGGAACTCGGCGGCACGGACCAGAAGTTCAACCTGCTGATGGGTCGCCATCTGCAGTCCGAGTACGGTCAGGAGCCGCAGTGCATCCTGACGATGCCGCTGCTGGAAGGACTGGACGGCGTCGAGAAGATGTCCAAGTCCAAGAACAACTACGTGGGCATCACCGAGCCGGCCAACAGCATGTTCGCCAAGATCCTGTCGATCAGCGACGTGCAGATGTGGAAGTGGTTCGACCTGCTGAGCTTCAAGTCCATCGAGGAGATCGCGGCGCTCAAGCGTGAGATCGAGGGCGGCCGCAATCCCAAGGAAGCCAAGGTGATGCTCGCCAAGGAGATCACCACCCGCTTCCACAGCGCGCAGGCGGCAGACGAGGCCGAAGCCGACTTCAACAACCGCGCCAAGGGCGGCATCCCGGACGAGATTCCCGAGCTGACGCTGAGCGGCGCCCCCATGGGCATCGCCGCGCTGCTGAAGGCAGCGAACCTGGTCGCGTCCAACGGCGAAGGCAACCGGATGATCGACCAGGCCGGCGTCAAGATCGACGGCACGACCATCAGCGACAAGGGCCTGAAGGTCGAGGCCGGCACCATCGTGCTGCAGGTCGGCAAGCGCAAGTTCGCGCGGGTCACGCTGAACTGAACTTCAGCGTCCGCCAATGAAAACGGGAGGCTCTCGCCTCCCGTTCTCTTTTGCCTTACTGCTTGATCGGGCGCAGATACGGACCCGGCTTCGGCGTCTTGATCGGCTCCTTGGCGATCGCGTTCTTCAGCCAGGCGACGGCGGCATCCAGCTGCGCATCCTGGCCGTCGGCCGTCGCGCGCGGCAGGTTGTCGACCGGGATGTCCGGCGTCACGCCCTTGCCCTCGACCAGGAACTGACCGTCGATGGTCATCTGACCGTTCTCGGCGGCGCGCATCAGGCCGTTATCCATCAGGCGGTTCTGGTCCGACAGCCATACACCGGCGCCCGAGGTCGTCTGCCCGATCACCGGGCCCAGGCCCAGGCGCTTGAAGCCTTCGGAGAAGGTCTCGCCGTCCGAGTAAGTCTCCTCGTTGGCCAGCACCACCACATGGCCGCGGAACACCTGCTGCATGTTGGGATAGGGCTTGCTGCCCGAGGGCGAGCGCGGTTGCCAGAAGGCCCAGGCGCGACGCAGCAGCGTCTGCAGGATCCAGCTGTCGATGTTGCCGCCGTTGTTGTGACGGACGTCGATGATCAGGCCGTCTCGCTCGCTCTGCGAGTAGAACTCGCGGACGAAATCGTTGATGTCGTCGCGGGTCATCGCGCGCAGATGCAGGTAGCCGATCTTGCCGCCGCCGGCGGTCTCCACCGCCTTGGCGCGGCCGTAGCGCCAGTCGTTGACGCGCAGCTGACCCTCGCGGCGCAGATCGACCGGCGTCACCACCACCGGCCGCTCCTTGCCCGACGCGTCGCGCACCTGCAGCAGCACCTGCTTGCCGGCCTGACCGCGCATCAGCTCACTGGGATCCGGCACTTGCGTCGCGTCGCGGCCGTTGATCGTGGTGATCACCGAGCCCACCGGCACGTTCACGCCCGGCTGCGCCAGCGGGCCACCCTCGGACGGCAGCTCCGGATCGCCGGCATAGATGCGGGCGACCTTCCAGCCCTTGGCGTCACGCTCGAGCAGCGCGCCCAGGCCGGCAAAGCCCGGCTCGTCCGCGCCCTTGCGCACATCGCCCGGAGCGACCTGGCTGTGCAGCAGGCTGAGCTCGCCCACCATCTGGCCCATCAGATCAGCCAGCTCGTAGCGGTCGGTGACGCGCTCGACCAGCGGCGCGTACTTGGCGCGCATCGCGACCCAGTCCACGCCGTGCATGTCCTTGTCGTAAAAGTAGTCGCGCTGCATGCGCCAGGCGTCGGCGAACATCTGACGCCATTCCGACTTGGGATCGACCTGGATCTGCCAGTCGTTCCAGCGCACGCGGGCCTTGTCCACATCGCCCGGCAGCTTGGGGCCGGCGTCGACGATCAGGATCTCCGGCGCCGCGCCCGGCGCGGCCGGACGGCGGATCATGAGCTTCTTCCCATCGGCGCTCAGGTCCCAACCGGCCACGCCCTCGGCGTAGGTTTCGAGCTTGCTTTCCTGCGGCCCGATCGGCAGCTGGCGCAGCGTCATCCCTTCCTGGATGTAGAGCCGCTTGGAATCGACCGCCAGGCCGTTGTAGTTGCCCGCCGCGACGGGCAGCTCGAACAGGCGCAGCGCCAGACCCGGGATCTGGATCTCGGGCTTGCCCTTGGCGGCGGGCTTGGCGCCGGCGGGCGGCGCGTCCTTGCCGGCGGTGGCGGCCTTGGCCTCCTCGACCTTCTGCTTGGACTCCTTGTTGTCGGGCTTGTCCTTCTCCTGCTCGCGGACCTCGGCCTCCTCGCGCGCCTTCAGCGACTGGAGCTCGTCCGGCGCGGCGAACGGGAAGCGCAGACCCGGCTGCAGCGCCAGCGCATAGACCTTCCAGCCCTTGTCGAAGAAGGGCCCCATGTTGCGATCACCCCAGGGACCGGGGTTGCCGGTCACGCTGAAGGTGCGGCGCGACAGGAAGTACAGCCACTGGCCGTCCGGGCTGAACGCGGGGGTGTTGGCGGCGTAGCGGTCGCTGCCCAGCTGATGGACCTTGCCGTCGGCCAGCGTCAGCAGCATCAGCTGCTCGCGGTAGCCGCTGCTGGTATTGCGGACGTAGGCCAGGGCCTTGCCGTCCGGCGACCAGGTCAGCGCGTCCGGACCGCCGCCCAGGGCGTCGCGGTCGACCTCGCGGGTCGCGGCGGCGCGATTGGGATTCTTCAGGTCGGTCAGGAAGAGCCGGGCTTCCTTGTCCGTGTGCGCGATCCAGCGGCCATCGGGCGACACCGACAGGTGCTGGCGCATCGCAGTCGCGCCTTCGGTGATCTGCTTGGGCTGGCCGGTGCCGTTGGCGGCGAAGCGCCAGATCTCCAGCTCGCCGCTGTAGTCGCACAGCGCGTAGACGTCGCGGCTGTCGGCGCTGAAGACGGCTTCGCGGCAGCGGCCGGCGTCGCCCAGGCCGGCGGGGATCTGCAGCTCGGCGCGGCGCAGCGGGCCGACGCCCTGCGTGGCCAGACGGCCGCGCGAGGTCAACACCACGCGCTCGCCGTCGGGCGACAGCGAGACGTTGGTCAGGAAGTCCTGCGGCTTGGCGACCCAGCGCTTGCGCTGCTGATCGAAGTCACCGCCCAGGGAGACGGCGATCTTCTGCTCCGCCGCCGTGGCGTTCAGGTCGACGCGGTACAGATCGGCGCCCAGCGCGTAGGCGACCTGGCTGCCGCTGATGCTGGCATGGCGGACATCCCAGCCCTTGTGGTGGGTGTGCTCGCGCGGGTCGCTGCCGTCGGCCTTGACCGACCACAGGTTGTAGGTGCCGTCGCGGTCCGACAGGAAGGCCACGCGGGCGTTGCCGGCGGCGTCGACGTAAGGCATGGGGCGACGGTCATTGGCGCCTTCGGCGACCAGCGGACGGGCCTCGGTCTTGGCGCTCAGGTCCATCACCCACAGGCGGGCAAGCGCGCCGCCGCGGTACTGGCGCGCGTTGTCGCCGCGCAGGCCGTTGCGGGTGAAGTACAGCGTCTTGCCGTCGGCGCTCAGCGCGCCGTCGCTGGCCTGACCGACCGGCAGCGCGCGATGCTTGCCGGTGTTCAGGTCGACCAGATGCAGCTGGGTGCCGGGCTCGCCGCGCTCGGTGGCGCCGGTGTAGAGCACTTCGTTCTGGGCGGTGATGCCCCAGACGCGCACCGCGCCCGTGTCCCAGGTCAGACGCTTGGGCAAGCCGCCGCCGGCGGGCATCACGTAGACGTCGCCCGCGCCTTCGTACTGGCCGACGAAGGCGACCCAGCGGCCATCGGGAGAGATGGCCGGGAAGGTTTCGCTGCCCGCATGCGTGGTCAGACGCTGCGCCACGCCGCCGGCCACGTTCGCCCGCCACAGGTCGCCCTCGGCGACGAACACCAGCTGGTCGCCGCGCAGCGCGGGCAGACGGTAATAGCCCAGCGAGGGATCGGTCGGCGCGGGACGGGCCGACGCGGTCGCGGCGACGGCGGAGGCGGTCAGCGCCGAGGTCGCGGCGGGCGTCGAGGGCGACGTCGCCGAATCGGCGGCATAGGCCATCGTGGCCAGGGTGCAGGCCGAGGCAATGGCCAGGCGGCGGAACGTGATGCGCATCGTGGAGAGTCCTTGTGGGAGTCCTCTGGGGAGTCCTGGTTGGAAATCCTGGTTGGAAGGGAGGTCCGGCCCGACCGCTGCCGGAAGTCATGCGGCGCGCATTCTGGCGCCGCGCGGGACGTCAGCGGTTCGTCACACCCATGGCCACATGGCCCGACGGCACGTGCGGCACCGCGTTCTGGATGTGGCCCTGCTGATCGTCGAAGAAGAAATCGGGCTCGAACTCCCGCAGGAACTCGCCCTTGGGCAGGCCGCCGAGGAACATCGCCTCGTCGACCTCCACGTCCCAGTCCATCAGCGTGCGGATGGCGCGCTCATGGGCGGGCGCGCTGCGCGCGGTCACCAGGGCGGTACGCAGACGCATCGGCACCGGCGCGACCGCTTGCAGCCGCTGCAGCTCATGCAGCACCTGCTTGAACGGGCCGGCGGGGAGCGGGGTGAGCTTGCGTTCGCGCTCATGGGCCTGGAACGCGTCCAGGCCGTCGCGCTGGTAGATCTGCTCGGCCTCGTCGGAGAACAGCACCGCGTCGCCGTCAAAGGCGATGCGCAGTTCATCGGGATAGGCGGCCGAGGCGCGCGCCGACTGCGGGAAGACCCGCGCCGCGGCCACGCCGGCGGCCAGCGCGGAGCGCACGTCGTCCTCGTTGGCCGACAGGAAGAGCTGGGCCTTGAGCGGCTTCAGATAGCGCCAGGGACTGTGGCCGCGGGTGAACACGCCGCGCTCGATGGACAGGCCGAAATGCTGGGCCGAACGGAACACCCGCATGCCCGAGATCGGGTCGTTGCGGGAGAGCACGACCACCTCGACCCGCGGCGTCTGCCCCGGCACGTTGAACGCAAGCAGCTTGCGCACGAGCGAGAACGCGGTGCCGGGCTTGGCCGGCTCGTCCAGGCGCTCCTGCTGCAGGCGCATGTAGGCGCGGTCATCGCTGTTCTCGAAGAGCTGGTTCTCTTCCTCGAAGTCGAACAGCGCGCGGGAGGAAAGGGCCACCACCAGGCGGCCGTCTAGCGTTGCGGGCATGGCGGAGATCATAGGCCGCCATGCCCGGTCCGCCGGGCAGGGAATCAGCTGACGGCGGCCTCGACGCGCGCGGCGCGGACGGCCTCGCTCAGCACGTCCAGCACCTCGATGGAATCGTCCCAGGCCAGGCAGGCGTCGGTGATGCTCTTGCCGTACTCGAGCTTGGAGGGGTCGTCCTTGCCCGGGCTGAACTTCTGCGCGCCGCCCTTGAGGTGGCTCTCCACCATCACGCCGAAGATGCGCGTGCTGCCGGCGCGGATCTGCGCGGCGATGTCGCGCGCGACGTCCAGCTGACGTTCATGCTTCTTGCTGCTGTTGGCATGCGAGCAGTCCACCATCAGCCGCTCGGGCAGCTTGGAGGTGACCAGGTCGGCGCAGGCGGCGGCGACGCTCTCGGCGTCGTAGTTGGGCGCCTTGCCGCCGCGCAGGATGACGTGGCAGTCCTGGTTGCCCTTGGTCTCGACGATCGCGACCTGGCCGTTCTTGTGCACCGACAGGAAGTGGTGCGGACGCGCCGCGGCCTGGATGGCGTCGGTGGCGATCTTGATGTTGCCGTCGGTGCCGTTCTTGAAGCCGATGGGGGCGGACAGGCCCGAGGCCAGCTCACGGTGGACCTGGCTCTCGGTGGTGCGCGCGCCGATGGCGCCCCAGCTGATCAGGTCGCCGATGTACTGCGGCGAGATCACGTCCAGGAACTCCGAGCCCGCCGGCATGCCCAGCCGGTTGATCTCCAGCAGCAGCTGGCGCGCGATGCGCAGGCCCTCGTCGATGCGGTAGCTCTCGTCCAGGTAGGGGTCGTTGATCAGGCCCTTCCAGCCCACGGTCGTGCGCGGCTTCTCGAAGTACACGCGCATCACGATTTCCAGCGTGTCGGCGTGCTGCTCGCGCAGCGCGGTCAGACGCTTGGCGTACTCGAGCGCGGCGGCGGGGTCGTGGATCGAGCAGGGCCCGATGATCACGAGCAGGCGGTCGTCCTTGCGCTGCATGATGTCGCGGATGCGCTGACGCGTGCCGACGACGAGCTGCTCCATGGCCGTGCCACGGATGGGGAAGAAGCGGATGAGGTGTTCAGGAGGCGGCAAGGGCGTGATGTCCAGGATGCGTTCGTCGTCGGTCTGGGAGGTTTTGTCCTGCGGCGAATACCAGCGCTCCGCCTGTTGAGCGCTGGGATAACTGGTCGACTTGGCATTCATGGGAGTCACGCTTTCTGATGGTGTGCGGGTGCGCCGCTCAGGATCCGCTTGCAAGCTGCTGCATCGAGGGGCTGGGTGCCCGGCCGAAAAAAAACCGCCGGGCTTTGGGCCCGGCGGTTTCCTGAGGATTCTTGGCGCTTTGCTTATGCGTTCGCCTCTCCTCCGCCGGGGCGGTGCGAGAACCAAAAATATGCAAAGTAAAACTTCGGGACGAAACGCATAAGGGCCAATAGTGCCTGCGCCTGCTGCACTGCGTCAAGCGCGAAGGGGTGACTGCCGCAAGCCGCGCGCGACGACATCAGGCAACCAAGCCTTCGCGAAAAAGCGAAACCCGGCCGAGCCGGGTTTCCCCGTGCACAGGCGGTGGGCTGCGTCAGGCCGTGCCGCCGACGGTCATGCCTTCGATGCGCAGCGTCGGCTGACCGACGCCCACCGGGACGCTCTGACCTTCCTTGCCGCAAACGCCGACGCCGGTGTCCAGCTGCAGGTCGTTGCCGATCATGCTGACGCGGGCCATCGCTTCCGGTCCGGAGCCGATGATGGTCGCGCCCTTGACCGGGTACTGGATCTTGCCGTTCTCGACCCAGAAGGCCTCGCTCGCGGAGAACACGAACTTGCCGGAGGTGATGTCGACCTGCCCGCCCGCGAAGTTGGTCGCATACAGGCCCTTGTCGATGCTGGCGATGATTTCCTGCGGGTCCTTGTCGCCGCCCAGCATGTAGGTGTTGGTCATGCGCGGCATGGGGATGTGGGCGTAGCTCTCGCGGCGGCCGTTGCCGGTCGGAGCGACCTTCATCAGGCGCGCGTTCATCGCATCCTGGATGTAGCCCTTGAGGATGCCGTCCTCGATCAGCACGTTGCGCTGGGAGGCGCAGCCCTCGTCGTCGACGTTGAGCGAACCGCGGCGGTCTGGAATGGTGCCGTCGTCCAGCACCGTCACGCCCTTGGCGGCGACGCGCTCGCCGATGCGGCCCGAGAAGGTCGACGAGCCCTTGCGGTTGAAGTCGCCCTCCAGCCCGTGGCCGACGGCCTCGTGCAGCAGCACGCCGGGCCAGCCCGGTCCGAGGACCACGGTCATCTCGCCGGCCGGGGCCGGGCGCGATTCCAGATTGGTCAGGGCCGCGCTCACCGCCTGCTCGACGTAGCTGGCGATCATCTCGTCGGTGAAATAGGCCAGACCGAAACGGCCGCCGCCGCCGCCCGAGCCGACCTCGCGCCGGCCGTTGCTCTCGGCGATCACGGTCACGGACAGGCGCACCAGCGGCCGCACGTCGGCGGCCAGCGTGCCGTCGGCGCGCGCGATCAGCACGACTTCATGCTCGGCGGCCAGACCGGCCATGACCTGCACGATGCGCGGATCCTTGGCGCGGGCCAGGCGCTCGGTGCGCTCCAGCAGCGCGACCTTCTGCGTGCTGTCCAGGCTCGCGATGGGGTCGGCGTCGCCGTAGAGGGCGCGGCTCGCGGACACGATGGGTTCGCTCGGGACCTTCACCCGCCGACTCTGGCCGGCCGTCGCGATGGCGCGCACGGTGCGCGCGGCGTCCAGCAGCGCGGCCTCGGAGATGTCGTCCGAGTAGGCGAACGCCGTCTTCTCGCCCGCGACGGCGCGCACGCCGACGCCCTGGTCGATGGAGAAGCTGCCGCTCTTGACGATGCCCTCCTCCAGGCTCCAGCCCTCCGCGCGGGTGGTCTGGAAGTAGAGGTCGGCGTCGTCGACGCGATGTTCCGTGATCAGGCGCAGCGCCTTCGAGAGCGTCGCGTCGGTCAGGCCGAAGGGTTCCAGCAGCTGGGCACGGGCGGTGACCAGGCGGGCAAGGGTGGGTTCGCGCGAAATCATCGGGCGATTGTAGGCAGCACCCCATGGCCGCGCCGATGACAGGGTCCCGCGGGCCGCCGACGGTGTCCCGACGACATTCCGCCGGCATCCCGGACCGGAGAACGGCTCGATGCAATCGCTATACGGTTCTTTACCGGAACCTTGTCCGCCGGCTGGAAACGGGGCTCGTTGTCACCCTCAGCGGCGCGGTTGCCGCGTCCCACTTCCCCAGGAGACCTCGATGAAAAGCCATTTCCTGACCCTCGCCCTCGTGTCCGGCCTGATGGCCCTGACGACCGCCAGCGCCTTCGCCCAGAGCGCCGCCCCGGCCAGCCCGACCGCGACGCCGCGGGTCGATCAGCGCGAGGCCAACCAGCAGCAGCGCATCGCCAACGGCGCCGCCTCCGGCCAGCTGACGGCCAAGGAAACGCAGCGTCTGGAGAAGGAGCAGGCCCACATCGACAAGACCGAGGCCAGGGCGAAGTCCGACGGCGTGGTCACCGCCAAGGAGCGCCGCCACCTGCAGAAGGAGCAGGACGTGGCCGGCGCCGACATTCGCCGCGCCAAGCACAACAAGCGCGTCGCCAAGAGCAGCTGAGCGCTCGGATGACGAGATGAATGACGAGACGAGCGCCCTGCGGGGCGTTCGTCGTTTCAGCGATCGGATCTCATCCGGCGTGGTCCCGCGCGAGATCGCGCGGAGGAAAGCAACCGGGGTCCCGATCGGGAGCCGAGATGGTCAGCGACCTTCGTCTTCTTCGGCGGCTGCATCGCTGTCGTCGCCGTCGGCATCCTGCTTCCAGTCCAGGGCCTGCTGATACAGCGCCTTGCGCGACACGCCGGTCAACTCGGCCGCCAGCGCCGCCGCCTGCTTCAGCGGCAGGTCCCGCACGAGCACCCGCAGCGTGCGCAGCGCCTCCTCGGGCAAGCCGTCCGCGTCGGACTGCGCCGGCGCCGCGTGCAGCACCAGCACGAATTCGCCGCGCTCGCGCTGCTTGTCCTCGGCCATCCAGGCGGGCAGCGACGCGCATGGCGCGGTATGGATGGTCTCGAACTGCTTCGTGACCTCGCGGCAGACGGTCAGCGTCTGCGTCGGCGCCAGTTCGGCCAGCAGCGCGATCAATTCCTGGATGCGATGGGGCGCCTCGAACAGCACCTGGCTGTAGGGCGCGCCCGTCAGCGCCTGCAGGGTGCTGCGGCGCTCCGCCGTCTTGGTCGGCAGAAAGCCCACGAATCGGAACCCCTGCGACCGCGCGTCGCCCGCGACGCTGAGCGCCGCGGCCGCGCTGCTCGCGCCCGGCAGCGGCACGACGCGCACGCCCGCCTTCGCCGCCGCGGCGACCAGCACCGCGCCGGGGTCGGAGATCGCCGGCGTGCCGGCGTCGCTGACGTAGGCGATGCGCTCGCCCTGCAGCAGCCGCGCGACCAGGCCCTCGGCGGCCTGCTGCTCGTTGTGCTGATGCAGCGCCAACAGCGGCTTGTGCAAGCCCAGCCATCGCAGCAACTGAGCGCTGACCCGGGTGTCCTCGCAGGCGACGGCGTCGACCAGGCCTAGCACGTGGATCGCGCGCAGGCTGATGTCGGCGAGGTTGCCGATCGGCGTGGCCACCATGTAGAGCGTGCCGCCCGGGTACTGCTGATGGCCGGCGGCGGCCGCGGCGGCGGCGGACATCGATGCGGACGGGGACGAGGACATGTTCAAGAAGCTCTCCACGGAAACGACCAAAGGCCTGGGCGACGACGCCGAGCGCCGCGCGCTGGACCACTTGCGACGGCAAGGGCTGCGGCTGGTGGCGCGCAATTATCGAGTGGCGCGCGGACCGCGGGCGCGCGGCGGCGAGGTCGACCTGATCATGCGGGCGCCGGACGGGACGCTGCTCTTCATCGAGGTGCGGGCCCGAGGCGATGCCGCGCATGGCGGCGCGGCGGCCAGCGTGACGCGGGCCAAGCAGGCGCGGGTGATCTTCGCGGCGACCTGTTTCCTGCGCACGCAGCCGGTGACGCCGCCGTGCCGATTCGATGTGGTGGCTATCGACGGCGACCGCATCGAGTGGCTGCGCGGCGCCTTCGACGTGCCGCAGGAACGCTGAGGCCTGAGCAAGGGAGCCACCCGCATGCCCCCTCGCCCGCTTGCGCGAGAGCCTGCATGACCCCCTCGCCCGCTTGCGGGAGAGGGCGGGGGAGAGGGTCTTCCCAGCCTTTATCATTGCGCGCTCATGTTGGAACAACGCATACAACAACAGTTCTTCGAAAGCGCCGACCTGCTCTATCAGGTCGCGGAGAACCTGTCGCGCCCGCTCGCGGTGGCGGCGCAGATGATGGTGGACGCCCTGACGGGTGGCGGCCGGGTGCTGTGCGCCGGGCTCGGCATCTCGGCCGCGGATGCGACCTACATGGCCTCTCTGCTGTCGGGCCGCTTCGAGCAGGAGCGCCCCGGCCTGGCCGCGATCGCGCTGGACGCGCAAGCGCAGGGCTATGCCGATCCGGCCTCGGCGCTGATGCGCCAGATCCAGACTTTCGGCCATCCGGGCGATCTGCTGCTGCTGTTCGAGTCCCAGGCCAGCGAGGCCGCTGGCGCGCTGCTGCAGGTCGCGCACGCGCAGGAGATGAGCGTCATCGTGCTGAGCGGCGCTCAGGACGAGGACTGGCGCGGCACGCTGCTGGACACCGACGTGCAGCTGCGCGTCCCGCACAGCCGCTTCGCGCGGGTGGCGGAGGCGCACCGTTTGCTGACGCACTGCCTGAGCGACGCGATCGACCTGCAATTGCTGGGCGCCAGCGAGTGAGGGCCGCGCACTGACGCGGCCTGTTGCGAGTGTTTCGACGGGTCTTGGGCGGCGGCGCCGGACCCTGCTTTCCAATGAAGTCTCCAAGGACCTCACGATGATGACCAAGACCCGTTGCCTGATCCTGGCTGCCGCGCTCGGCGGCGCTCTTCTCCAGACGGCCTGCGTGCCGCTGATCGTTGGCGGCGCGGCGGTGGGCGGCGCACTGGTGGCGACCGATCGCCGCACCTCCGGCACGCAGCTGGAGGATCAGGGCATCGAGCTCAAGACGTCGAACCGCATCCGCGAGCAGCTCGGCGATCGGGTGCACATCAACGTCAACAGCTACAACCGGATGGTGCTGCTGACGGGCGAGACCCGCAACGACGAGGACCGCGCGGCGGTCGAGCGCATCGCGCAGGGTGTGGAGAACGTCAGCAGTGTGCTCAACGAAGTGGGCGTGGGGATGCTGAGCTCGCTGTCGAGCCGGGCGAACGACGTGACCATCTCGGCCAAGGTCAAGGCCAGCCTGGTGGACGCGAAGGACTTGATCTCGAACGCGTTCTACGTGGTGGTGGAGCGCGGCAACGTGTACATCATGGGCCGCGTCACCGAGCGCGAAGCCAACCGCGCCACCGAGATCGCACGCGGCGTGCGCGGCGTGCAGAAGGTCGTCCGTGCGATGGAGATCATCAGCGAGCAGGAACTGGCGGCGATGGGGCAGTCGCAGTCGAAGCGGTCGACGCCATCCAGCCAGTAAGCCGCGCGGGCTCGTGTCCGCCA
The DNA here is from genome assembly GCF_039595295.1 of Roseateles sp. Taxonomy (GTDB): domain Bacteria; phylum Pseudomonadota; class Gammaproteobacteria; order Burkholderiales; family Burkholderiaceae_C; genus Roseateles. The sequence continues at coordinate 14,818 of NZ_JBCNLU010000010.1, read as the reverse complement.
AGAGAATGGGACCGCCGAGGCGGTCCCTTTGCATTTGGAGTCACACCGGGCGGCCGATGGATCAACGCAGTCGCTTGATCAAGCTCGACGTATCGAGGCGCCCACCGCCTTCGGCCTGCACGTCCGCATAGAACTGATCGACCAGCGCGGTCACAGGCACGCGCGCGCCGTTGCGGCGCGCCTCGTCCAGCACCAGGCCCAGATCCTTGCGCATCCAATCCACCGCGAAGCCGAAGTCGAACTTGTCCTCGACCATGGTCTTGCCGCGGTTGTCCAGCTGCCAGCTCTGCGCCGCGCCCTTGCCGATGACGTCCAGCACCAGCGGCATCGGCAGCCCGCTCTTCTGACCGAAGGCGATCGCCTCCGACAGCCCCTGCACCAGACCCGCGATGCAGATCTGATTGACCATCTTCGCCAGCTGGCCCGCGCCCGCCTCACCGACACGCGTCACCGCCTTCGCGAAGTGCAACGCGCTCGGACGGATCGCATCGAAGGCCGCCTGGTCGCCGCCGCACATCACCGTCAGCGCGCCGTTCACCGCGCCCGCCTGACCGCCGGACACCGGCGCGTCGACGAACTGCAGGCCCTGCTGCTTGGCGATCTCGTGGAGCTCCCGCGCCACTTCGGCCGAAGCCGTCGTGTGGTCGACGAAGACCGCGCCCGGCTTCATGCCCGCGAAGGCGCCCTGCTCGCCCAGCACCACCGAGCGCAGGTCCGCGTCATTGCCGACGCAGCAGAAGACGATGTCCGCGTCCTTCGCCGCTTCCCGCGGCGTCCCGGCGGACTGTCCGCCGAACTCCGCCGCCCAGGCCTGCGCCTTGGCCGCCGTGCGGTTGTAGACGGTGACCGTCAGCCCCGCCTTCGCGAGATGCCCGGCCATCGGATAACCCATCACGCCCAGTCCCAGGAAGGACACGCGGAGGGAGGGAGTCGATTCGTACGAACGCTGGCCGATGCTGCTCATGAGAGAGACCTGTCGAGGATGGATGAACCCGCCGATTGTGGCCCCGATGCGGCCTTACACGATGGTCAGGTGCTCGGTGCCGGACGACAGATCGCCGCTGCGCGCCCGCTCGCTGTTGAGCTTGATCTGCAGCCGCAGGTCGTTGACCGAGTCCGCATTGCGCAGCGCATCCTCGTAGGTCACGCGACCGAACTCGTACAGGTCGAAAAGCGCCTGATCGAAGGTCTGCATGCCCAGCTCGCGCGAGCGCTTCATGATTTCCTTGATCTCGCCCACCTCGCCCTTGAAGATCAGATCGCTGATCAACGGGGTGTTGAGCATGATCTCCACCGCCGCGACCCGGCCCTTGCCCTCTTGCCGAGGGAGCAGCCGCTGCGACACCAGCGCCTTCAGGTTGAGCGACAAGTCCATCAGCAGCTGCGCGCGCCGCTCTTCGGGGAAGAAGTTGATGATCCGGTCCAGCGCCTGGTTGGCGCTGTTGGCGTGCAGCGTGGCCATGCACAGGTGACCCGTCTCGGCGAAGGCCACCGCGTGCTCCATGGTTTCGCGATCGCGGATCTCGCCCATCAGGATCACGTCCGGCGCCTGGCGCAGCGTGTTCTTCAGCGCCTGCTCCCAGCCTTCCGTGTCCAGGCCCACCTCGCGCTGGCTGACGATGCAGTTCTTGTGCGGGTGCACGAACTCCACCGGATCCTCAATCGTGATGATGTGGCCGAAGGTGGTCTCGTTGCGGTGGTCGACCATGGCCGCCAGCGTCGTGCTCTTGCCCGAGCCCGTCGCCCCCACCAGGATCACCAGACCGCGCTTGGTCTGCACCACGTCCTTGAGGATGGGCGGCAGGTCCAGCGACTCGATGGTCGGCAGCGTCTGCGGAATCGTCCGCAGCACCAGCGCCACGTGACCCTGCTGGATGTAGGCGTTGACGCGGAAGCGGCCGATGCCCTGCGGCGAGATCGCGAAGTTGCATTCCTTCGTGCGCTCGAAATCCGCCGCCTGCTTGTCGTTCATGATGGCCCGCGCCAGCTGCAGTGTGTGCTGCCCGGTCAGCGGCTGCGGCGACACCTTGGTCACCTTGCCGTCGACCTTCACCGCGGGCGGAAACTCCGCCGTCAGGAAGAGGTCCGACCCCTTGCGCGACACCATCAGGCGCAGCAGATCGTTGATGAACTTGGTGGCCTGATCGCGTTCCATGGCGGGGTCCTGTCCTGTGTGCCAGCGCACCTCGGGGACGCCGGTCGGGTTCTTCTTCTGGAATCTCTGGCAGACCGTCCTGGGCGCAGCCTCGGACGATCGGCGCCGACGACGACGGATCGCCCGTCGCGCCCGCGCGCTTCCCGCTCAGCCCGGGAAGTTCTCGGGGAACTTGGCCTTCTGACGGGCCTCGGCCGGCGTGATCATGTTGCGGCGGACCAGGTCGGTCAGGTTCTGGTCCAGCGTCTGCATGCCCAGGTTCTGGCCGGTCTGGATCGACGAGTACATCTGCGCGATCTTGTTCTCGCGGATCAGGTTCCGGATCGCGGAGGTGCCCAGCATGATCTCGTGCGCCGCCAGCCGGCCGTTGCCGTCCTTGGTCTTGCACAGCGTCTGCGAGATCACCGCCTGCAGCGACTCCGACAGCATCGCGCGGACCATCTCCTTCTCCGCCGCCGGGAACACGTCGACGATCCGGTCCACCGTCTTGGCGGCGGAGGACGTATGCAGCGTGCCGAAGACCAGGTGGCCCGTCTCCGCCGCGGTCAGCGCCAGGCGAATGGTCTCCAGGTCCCGCATTTCGCCGACCAGGATGCAGTCCGGGTCCTCGCGCAGCGCCGAGCGCAACGCGTTCGAGAAGCTCATCGTCTGCGGTCCCACCTCGCGCTGGTTGACCAGGCACTTCTTGGACTCGTGCACGAACTCGATCGGGTCCTCGACGGTGAGGATGTGGCCGTACTCGTTCTCGTTGAGGTGGTTGATCATCGCGGCCAGCGTCGTGCTCTTGCCCGAGCCGGTCGGGCCCGTGACCAGCACCATGCCGCGCGGCTTCATCGCCAGGTCGCCGAAGACCTTGGGGCAGTTGAGCTGCTCCAGCGTCAGGATCTTGCTCGGAATCGTCCGGAACACCGCGCCCGCGCCGCGGTTCTGGTTGAAGGCGTTCACCCGGAAGCGCGCCAGGCCCTGGATCTCGAACGAGAAGTCGCACTCCAGCGTCTCCTCGTACATCTTGCGCTGGGCGTCGCTCATGATGTCGTAGACCATGTCGTGCACCTGGCGGTGCTCGAGCGGCTCGACATTGATGCGGCGCACGTCGCCATGGACGCGGATCATGGGCGGCAGCCCCGCGGACAAGTGAAGGTCGGATGCCTTGTTCTTGACCGAGAATGCCAGCAGTTGGGTGATGTCCATGGGATGAGAAATAGCGTGGGCGATTATGGCGACGATCTCCGAGAACATACAACAGCTGCACGAGCGCATTGAGAGGGCTTGCCTCCAGGCGTCGCGGCCCGTGCACAGCGTCACGCTGCTGGCGGTAACAAAGACTTTCGGCCCCCTGGATGTGCGACAAGCCTTCGAGGCCGGCGAGCACCGCTTCGGCGAGAACTACGTGCAGGAAGCCGTCGACAAGATCGACGCGCTGGCCGACCTGCGCGACCGCCTCGAGTGGCACATGATCGGCCCGCTGCAGAGCAACAAGACCCGCGTCGTGGCCGAGCGCTTCGACTGGGTGCACAGCGTGGACCGGCTCAAGATCGCGCAGCGGCTTTCGGACCAGCGCCCCGCCTCGCTCCCGCCGCTGAACGTGTGCCTGCAGGTCAACATCAGCGGCGAGGACACGAAAAGCGGCCTCAGCGCCGAGGAGCTGCCCGAGGTCGCGCGTCAGGTGGCCGCGCTCCCCCGGCTCCGCCTGCGCGGCCTGATGGCCATCCCCGAGCCCGCCGCCACGCTGGACGAGCAGCGCGTCCCGCACCGCGCGCTGGCCGCGCTGCGCGACGCGATCGCCCGCGAGTACAGCCTGACCCTGGACACCCTGAGCATGGGCATGAGCGCCGACATGGAGGCGGCCATCCTGGAGGGCGCCACGATGGTGCGCGTCGGCTCGGCCATCTTCGGTTCCCGCCCACGACCCGGCGGCTGACATGAACCCGCTGCAGCGCCCCGACGAGCTGGTCCCGGAGACCCCGGGCAGCTTGTCCTTCCGGGCGTTGTGGCATGACGGGACGCCCGCCGAGCGCACGCTCGTCCTGGGCGGCTGGGCGCTGACGGTGCTGGCCTGCATCCTGCTCGGCTTGGCGACCGTGCGGCGCGGCTGGTCCGGCATCGCGCTGGACCTGGGCGGCGCGACCGCCTTCCTCACGTTCTACCCGCCCATCCCGTTGTGCCTGTGGTGGACGCTGAGCCTGGGCTGGCGCTGGGGCGCCCTGCCCGCCTGGCTGGCGACCTTCGTGCTGGCGCTGGACGCCGGCATGGCGCCGGCCTGGGCCTCGGTGTTCGCCTGCGCCAACCCGCTGGGACTGGCGGTGCTGGCGCTGGGCTACCGCGCCGTGGGCGCCGCCCGCGGCCTGCGCAGCCTGCGGGCCTGGCTGTTCTTCGTGCCGCTGTGCTTCGTGGCGGCGGTGTTCAGCTCCGCCGGCGCGCTGCTCTGGACCTTCGCCCGTGAGCTCCCCGCCCACCGCCAGCTCCCCATCTGGCAGGGCTGGTGGCTGGGTGCCTTCCTGCAGAGCGTGGTCTTCGGCGGCCTGCTCATGACGCTGACCTGGCCGAAGCTCTCGCGCTGGATCGCCGCCCGGCCCGCGCTGTTCTCGCCGCCGCCCAGCGGCCGCCGCGCGATGGGGCTGGGGCTGCTCTTCGTCATCGTGCTGGCGGTGCAGGGCTACGGGCTGGTGAGCCTGGGACTGGGCTCCCTGCAACTGCGCGAGGCGCTGCACAGCGGTCAGTGGTCGCGACTGGAAGAGGCCGCCCGGGTGATGGTCAGCACCGCCTGGGTGTTCTTCTGGGTCTTCGCGCTGATCGTGCTCTTCGTCGCGCAGTTCGGTTACCAGGCGCTGTCGCGCTGGCTGCGCTCGACCGAGGCGCTGGTGAACCAGCTCGCGCGGGTGAACGCCGAGCTCGAGCAACGCTCCCGCACCGACAGCCTGACTGGCCTGGCCAACCGCATGGCCACGGAAGAGGGGCTGCGCGCGATGCTGCGCACGGTGCGCCGCTACCGCACGCCGGCCGCGCTGCTGATGCTGGACATCGACCACTTCAAGCAGGTCAACGACCGCCATGGTCATGCCGCCGGCGACGCGGTGATCCGCGCGCTGGCCGATGCGCTGAAAGCCTCGTCGCGCGACGTGGACCTGCCCGGGCGCTTTGGCGGCGAGGAGTTCGTCGTCGGACTGGCCCACACCGAGCTCGACGGCGCGCGCCGATTCGCCGAGCGACTGCGCGAGCGCATCGCCGCCGCCCCCGTGAGCATTCCGGGCGGCGCCTCGGTGTCGTACACCGTCAGCATCGGCGTGTCGGTGATGCGCGAGGACGACGCGGGCATCGAGGACTCGCTGCGCCGCGCCGACGCCGCCATGTATCGCGCCAAGCAAGGGGGCCGTGACCGGGTCGAGATCGACGCGCCGGCGCACGACGCCGCCGTACCTCGTACGCCAGGCAAGACCTGACCCCACGGCGCGCCCGCTGCCGTCGCATGAACGCGGTTACGGCGCGGGTACATCGCCGTGACAGCGATGACGACGGGCATCGCGCGCTTGGTGGCTCTGGCAACAAGTGACCCTCGCGGACGCTTGGAAGTGCCGAAAGTTGCGATCCGATGAAACCCGGTTGAGAACCCTGTCAGGGCTTTCCCTGAGAGGTGGGACGACCCTCGCGAGCGCTGTTTTCATTCAGTTGCAAGTGCCGCGTCAGAATTCACGTCACCTCCGCGACGGCATGGTGAACCCGAATCAAGTGCACCGATGATCGCGCCGAAGCCGATGGACGGTCCGCGCCGAGCGCCACGAGCGCCGCTGTTTGCCCGCGGGTCCGCCATTCAACAACTCATCTCGTTGCGAGGGAATCGATGTCGTTTCTGTCCCGCCTGCGTATCGGCCAGCGTCTGACGCTGAGCTACGCGCTGCTGATCCTGCTGCTGATCGTGATCGGCGCTTTCGGCGCCCACAACGCCAGCCGTCTTTCCAACGACCTGACCACCACGGCCAACTCCAGCCTGGTCAAGATCTCCCTGGCCAACGCGCTGGAGAGCGACGTCAACATCATCGCCCGCGCCTCGCGCGACCTGCTGCTGCTGGACACCGCCAACGCGATCAAGCGCCAGAAGGAGGACATCGCCAAGGCCCTGGACGACGGCTCCAAGCAGCTGGCGGACCTGGAGGGCAAGGTTTCCGACGCCAAGGACAAGGACCAGGTCGCCAAGGTGCGCGAGCAGCAGGCCAAGTTCGTGGACTCGGTCTCCAAGTTCCTGAAGGTGCAGCAGGACGGCAGCCCCGACGAGGCGCGTGAAGCGCTGATCAAGGAAGTCCGTCCGGTGCAGAAGGACTACCAGGACGCGCTCAAGGGCCTCGTGGACCTGCAGTTCGCCAACGGCCGCGAGCTGGCCGAGAACGGCGCCAAGCTGGCCAACCAGTCCATCTTCATCACCGGCGCGCTGGTGCTGATCGCCGTCGTCATCGGCGGTGTCGGCGGCCTGACGATCGCCCGCTCCATCATCGTGCCGGCCCGCAAGGCCAAGGACGCCGCCCAGGCGATCAGCTCGGGCGACCTGTCGCAGCACATCGAGGTGCAGGGCTCCGACGAGCTGGCCCAGATGCTGCACGCGATGCGCGACATGCAGACCGCCCTGTCGGGCGTGGTCGCCAGCGTGAGCGCGGCGGCCGGCGAAGTGGCGCAGAACTCCAACGAGATCGCCGGCAGCAACGTCGATCTGTCGGACCGCACCGCGCGTTCCGCCGAAAGCCTGCAGAACACCGCCGCGTCGGTGGAGCAGATCGCCTCCAACCTGAACGGCGCCAGCGAGCTGACCCGCAAGGCCGCCAGCATCGCCACCAAGGCGCGCCAGTCGGCCTCGGCCGGCGGCACGGTGGTGAGCCAGGTCGTCTCGACGATGGAAGAGATCAGCGCCAGCTCGCGCAAGATCGGCGACATCATCGGCGTGATCGACGGCATCGCCTTCCAGACCAACATCCTGGCGCTGAACGCCGCCGTGGAAGCGGCCCGTGCCGGCGAGCACGGCAAGGGCTTCGCGGTGGTGGCGTCGGAAGTGCGGGCGCTGGCCTCGCGCTCGGCGCAGGCCGCCAAGGAGATCAAGGTGCTGATCCAGGAATCGTCCGTCAAGGTCGAGAACGGCACCGCCTTGGTCAACAACGCCGGCGCGACGATCCGCTCGGTGGTCGACGAGGTCAACAACATGGGCCAGCTGATCGAGGAGATCTCGCACTCGGCCCAGGAGCAGGCCGCCGGCGTCGGCGTCGTGAACAACGCGATGAACGAGCTGGACCGCGCCACGCAGCAGAACACCACGCTGGTGGACGAGCTGACCCGTTCGACCGACTCGCTGCGCGACAGCAGCTCGCGCCTGGTGCAGGCGGTGGGCTTCTTCAGCACCGCGCGCTCGGCGACCTGAGCGGCGCCCTTCCGAATTCAAGCGTTCCTACCGGACAACCATTTCCTCACCCAAGACGTACGAGGTCCCAAGATGAGCAAGAACCTGACCAAGACTGTTTCCCGTGGCCTGCTGGGCCTGGCCGCCGCGCTGGCCCTGAGCATGGGCGCCCATGCCACCCCCAAGATCGTCAAGAAGGTGCCGCCGGAGTTCCCGGCCGAGGCCGCCCGCCAGTCGATCTCGCAAGGCTCGGTGCGCGCCAAGATGAACATCGACCCGGACGGCAAGGTCTCCGGCGTGGAAATCCTGGAAGCGGAACCGCGCAAGGTCTTCGACAAGGCCGTGACCCGCGCGCTGATGGACTGGAAGTTCGAGCCCAGCGGTCAGAAAGAGACCCACGAAGTGAAGCTGGTGTTCAAGAACGAGGACTGATCTCGATCCTCGCGGTCGGCGGCCCGTGCGCCGCCGCCCCGCTCCTGATGAAGGGCCGCGCAAGCGGCCCTTCGCGCTTTCAGGCCTCGACGTGCCCGGCCCGCTCGGCGGGCGCGTCCTGGCTGCCGGCCGCCGCGCGCACCTTGGCGCGGATGGCCGCCAAGGGCGCCTCCAACGCGTGGAAACGGGCTTGATGCTGGGCCTGGTCGATGCGCTGAAGCGCGTCGCCCGTTCGGCCCAGCGCCTCTTCGTCCGACGAATCCGCGTCGTCGAACGCGGCGTGGGCCGCCGCCCGTCTCTGATCGAACGCGGAGAACCCAGGCTCCTGATCGACGCGAGCTTGGAAGGTCGCGGCCAGCGGGTCGTCTTGCGCGGACAACAGCATGACCACCCCGGGAAAGTCGTGCTCGACCTCGGCGAGCACCAGCGACAGCGCCTCCTCGCGGAAGGCGCCGCGCCGGGCGGGAGAGTCCCAATCCTCCCCCTCCACATAGGCACCGAACACCGGCTTGTCGGTCACGCGGATGCGCCGGCTGTCCAGCATCTCGGCCAGCGCGGCCGACACGTGCCAACGCAGCACCATCGCCTCCTCGAGCGTCTCGTCGAAACCGGGGCGTCGCTCGGCGCGAACGGCGCTGGCACGCGCCAGACAGGCTTGGAGGAAGGCGTTTTCCGCCACCTCATCGAGGGAAGTCGCCTCCAGGGCGTCCCGCAGCGCCGACATGGCGGAGAGCGTCAAGGTGCCGCCGTCCACGCATGGCCCCGCCGGCGCCGCGGCCATCCTCCGGCAGCGCTCGACGAACTCGGCGTCCTTCGACAGGCCGTCCAGGATGCCGATCAGATGGGCGCACAACTCGATGTCCGCGGTCTCGAACTGGCCGGTCGCCGCGCGCTGGCGACGCAATCGGCCGATGAAGTCCAGCACCGGCTCCGCGCCTGGGAGCGCGTTCACCGCATGGGCCCTCAGCGCCGGCGGCATGCGTCCCTGCGGCCAGAGATCACGCACAGGTCCCATGCGTTTGCGATTCGCGTCGCGGCGCGCCTGCCTCAACTGGCCGACGACATGAGGATCCGGAATCCATCCCGGCGGCATGGCCGCGCGATCGACGCCGTCGCGCTGGTCGTTCAAGCGCAACTCGTACAACGCGGGCAAGGCCTTCTCGAGTGCCGCGATGCGCTCCTTGAGCATGGTCGAGCTCATGGCGCGGGTGCCATGCAAGGTCGCGACCAGTACGTCGGTGTCCTGGAGCGGCCGCAGGGCCGGGGACGACAACCGGAGCGGCTCCGCGATGTCGAGGTGGCGAATGCCCAACCGGTCGAGCAGATTCGCCAAGGACGGCCCTCCCGGAAGCGCCTGCCCCCGCCACAACAAGGTGCCGCGATCGCAGAGGCTGTCCCGCGGCAGCAGCACGTCCAGCGCATCCCCAGGCGGCAGCTCCACACCCTGCACGAGCAGCGGAGCCGCCAACTGGAGCCGGGCCTCCGGATCGAAGCTCCGGTCCGTCAGGTACTGCAGCCATCGTTCGCGTCTCACGCCCTCCACGCCCGAAGCCTCACCGACCCAGGCGGCGATTCGGTTCAACGCCATGGCGGCCGCCGGGGGGCGGGTGGGGTCGCCCTCATCCCCGCCCGCCGGACCGAAGGCCATCGTCCGGCGAACCATCGTGGCGGTGATCCAGGCGAGCGCTCTTGTCTCTTCACGAGACATGAAGGGCAGTTGCCGGGACCCATCGAGGTAGGAAGAGACCAAGCCCAGCGCCCAGTCCCGCTGCAACGCATCCGCCTTGCTGAGGCCGGGGCACGATCGACAGCTCAGCACCTGCCGACCGGCCACCAGATCCTCCGTGCTGGGCAGTCCCGCACTGAAGTCGCCCGACACGGGCGACTGAGAAGCGTCCGTCGTCGTTCGCATCGAAGGCAGCCAGGCCAGGGAGCCCCAGGAGGGCATCGACGCCGTCGAGGCTTGGGAATCGCCGGCCACCGAGCCCCCCCAGCTGGACCAGCTCCACGCCTGCGACGCCTCGCTGGGCGCGGGGGACAAATCCTCGGTCGTGACGGGCGACGCGGCGAGTTCGTCGAACAGCACGTTCTGATAGGCCGGCGCATCGATCGCCTCGGGCGCCCCATCGGAGAGCGGGAGCGACAGGGCGAGTGCGAACGTCTGCAGGTCCAGCGAGGTGAGCGGGGACGAGTCTCCACTCGATTGCGACAGCATCGAGACCTGAGGGCGCAGCGCGCGAGGTCCCAGGGCGTCCGACAAAAGTCCCGTGCCAGCCAAGAGCGCCGCCGTGGCGAGCCCCTCGCCGGCGTCCGACCCGCCCGAGAGGTGCCCGCGCCGATGGCCGACTCCGCGGGATGTCGCCGTCGCCGCGCTTCGGCTTCTGTCCGACGGCTGCGGCTCGGGAACGGCGCGCGCGAACGCGAGCACCGCTTCGAGTGCCTCGAAGCGCTGATCCAGCGGCATGGCGGACGGGCTGGCGCCATGAATGGCGGCCAGCGCCGCGGTCGGGTCGTCCCTCACGACCTGCTCGATCAACCTGCAGACACGGGTGGCCCACTTCGCGTTGTTCAGAGTCGGCGCCCGCTCGGCGGCCAAGCGCCAGTCGTCGATCAACGCCGACGCCCCCGAACTCCGCAAGCGATTCCAGAGAAGGTGCACGATGGGCGAGTGCTCTGCGCAGGGGGCCGCGGCGGACAGGGAGAGATCGGCAGGCGCGTCCCTCAGATGCCGTCCGAGCCGATAGCACAGGTGGGCGGCAGGGCCGTGGCCGGTGACGGCCCAGCGCGCGAACACCTCCTCGGCGGTCAACGGCCGGCCCGGGGCCGCTGGCGTCGACGCCGCAGACAACGCTGGCAGGTCGGCCGCCTGGTCGTGTGCCGGCGAGGTGTCGGATGCTTCCGCCTCGCGGGCTTGACCAGCGGCTTCGTCAGAGCGCATCGTCTGAAGTTGCTTCGGGAAAAGGGGCATGTGCGGGTTCCTGGATATGACTCGGACCGGCAGTGCCTGTCGCGATCCGTGTCGTTTGACCCCTCGAGCGAGCCAAGCGGCCGACCATCCCCTACACTCACGGCCCATGTCCCGCCCGACCGCGTCCACCCCGCGCCGGCTCCTCTGGAGCCGCTGGCTGGTGCTCGCGCTGCTCAGCCTGACCTTGCCGCTGCAGGGCGCGCTAGCCGCGACGATGGCGATCGGGATGACGCTGATGGCGCCCATAAGCTCGCACGGCGCCGTCATGACCATGCCCACGCATTGCGAGGACATAGGCATCGCCGACATGGCGGGCATGAGCGCGACGGATCACGGCATGGACCACGCGATGGCCCATGGCATGGACCGCGGCGGCGACCATGCCGACGACGGCACCGCTTCTTCCGACCATCACTGCGGCATCTGCCTGCAGTGCTGCATCGGTGCCGCGATCCCCGTGGCGCCGCTGTTCGTGGCCTCGCAGCACCTGCGCGACGCCGCGCCCACGCTCGGCGTCATCGGCGCGCCGGAGCAGCTGCCGCAGTCGCTCGACCGGCCGCCGAAACCCTTCCACGCCTGAACGCCGGCGCGACTGCGCGCCGTTCGATCCGTCACGCCCTGGCCTGTGCTCGTCGCGCGTCGCGCGCGGCCGCACGACATGCGGACGGCTCCGTCTCCGTTCATTCCGCGAGGAAGCCATGTCTTCTCGAATCCTTCCGGCAATCGCGCTGGCGTCCTGCCTGGGCACGGCCATCGCGACCGGCGTCGCCGTGGCAGCGACCGCGCCGCCGCCTGAACCCACCGATGCGCGTCTGAGTACCAAGGCGCCGCGTCCGACGCCGCCCGCCGCCGCTTCCAGCGCGGCCGTCGCCGACCCCGGCGTCGGCAACTGGCGCGCGGCCAACCGCGCCGTCCACGAGGCCGGCGGCTGGCGCCAGCTGATGCGCGACAGGCCCATGGCCGCAATGCCCGCGGCCTCGACGGCCTCCGCGCCGTCCGGTCATCACCACCATTGAGGAGCGCGCCATGTCCTTCCACATGAAACGCCCCACGACACGGCCGACGACACGCCAGGTGACGCGCCCCATGACGGGCCACATCGCGCGCGGCGCCACGTCGCTGGCGCTCGCTGTCGTCGCCCTCCTCACCGGCTGCGCGAGCTTCTCTCCCGAGCAAGCCGCCGCGCCCGTGCAGCAGAAGAGCCGCGACTGGCTGTCCGCCGAGCTGCCGCTGCAGCGCGACGACGACCAGCGTGCCGCCGCCCGCGCCCGCAGCGAGGCCCTGCTCGCCCAGCCGCTCGACGCCCAGGCCGCGGTGCAGCTCGCGCTGCTGAACCATCGCGGCCTGCGCGCGAGCCTGCACGGCCTGGGCATGGCCGAGGCGCAACGCGTGCAGACGCTGCTCTGGCCCAACCCGGTGCTGAACATCGGCCGCATGATCCGCGGCGATGAGCGCGAGATCGAACGCGGCCTCGAGTTCAACCTGCTGAGCCTGCTCGGCCGAGGCGCCCGCCAGGATGCCGGCGCTCGCGCGCTGGAGCGCGAGCAGGCCCGCGTCGCGCAACAGCTGCTCGATGTCGCCGGCCAAGCGCGCCGGAGCTGGGTTCAGGCGGTCGCCGCGCAGGAGCAGCTCCAGCAGGCGCGGACGGTGCTGGATTCCGCCGCGGCCGGCGCGGAGCTCGCGCTGCGCATGCGTCAGGCCGGCAACGTCAGCGCGCTGCGCTTGGCGCGCGAGCGCACGGTGCTCGCCGAAGCGCAGCTCGCTCTGGAGCAGGCCCAGCTGCAAGCCGCACGCGAGCGCGAGGCACTGATCCGCGCGATCGGCCTGTGGGGCGAGGACGTCGCCGCGCTGAAGCTGCCGGATCGGCTGCCCGAGGTGCCGACCACGTTCCGCGCCGCCGACGATCTTGAGCGCCAAGCCGTCGCGCAGCGCGTCGACATCCAGTCCGCCAAGCGCGAGTCGGAGCAACTTGCCGCGCAGCTCGGTCTCACGCGCACGACCGGTCGCGTCAACGTGCTGCAACTCGGCGTCCAGCGCAACAGCAGCAACCTCGAGCCCACGCAGCGCGGCGTCGATCTGACCGTCGATCTGCCGTTGTTCGACTGGGGTCAGGCGCGTGTGGCCGGCGCGCGCGAGGCGTACCAGCAGTCGCTGGAACGCACCGCGCAGATCGCCATCGACGCACGCTCCGAGGTCCGTGTCGCGCGCCTGCGGGCCGAGACCGCCTGGCGCATCGCCCGCCGCCATCACGACGAGGTGCTGCCGCTGGCCAGGCAGGTCTCCGACGAGACCCTGCTGCGCTACAACGGCATGCTGGTCGGCGTCATGGACCTGCTGGCCGACGCGCGCGCCCAGGCCCGCGCCGTGGCCGCGGCGCTCGACGCGCAGCGCGATTACTGGCTCGCCGAGTCCGAGCTGTCGCAGAGCCTGCTCGGCCCCGTGGGCGCCGCTTCCCCGTCTCCGTCTTCATCGACCGCCGCCGCCCCCGAGGCCGCCGGCGGCGCCGCGCATTGAGCGCGGCATCGAAAGGAATCCGCATGATTTCCCGACGCAATCTCTTCGCCCGCGCGGCCGCCGGTGCGGCCCTGGGCGCGGCCGGCGCGGTCAACGCGGCGAGCGTCTCGCGCGTCGCGATGGCGGCGCTGCCCGAGCCCGCCCTGCGCGACAGCCCCGACACCGCGCCGCCGCTGACACCGCCCGACGGCCGGCCCTACAACCCGGTGGTCACGCTCAACGGCTGGACCCTGCCCTGGCGCATGCGCGAGGGCGTCAAGGAATTCCACCTGGTCGCCGAGCCGGTGCTGCGCGAACTCGCGCCCGGCTGCACCGCCCACCTGTGGGGCTACAACGGCCAGTCGCCGGGTCCGACCCTCGAGGTGGTCGAGGGCGACCGCGTCCGCATCTACGTCACCAACAAGCTGCCCGAGCACACCAGCGTGCACTGGCACGGCCAGCGCCTGCCCAACGGCATGGACGGCGTGTCCGGCCTGACGCAGCCCGCCATCAAGCCGGGCGAGACCTTCGTCTACGAGTTCGTCGCGCGCCGGCCCGGCACCTTCATGTACCACCCGCATGCGGACGAGATGACGCAGATGGCCATGGGGATGATGGGCTTCTGGGTCACGCATCCGAGGGCACGTCATCCGCAGATCGCCGAGGTCCAGCGCGACTTCTGCTTCCTGCTGTCGAGCTACGACATCGATCCCGGCAGCTACACGCCGCGCACGATGACGATGACCGACTTCAACCTGTGGACCTGGAACAGCCGCATCTTCCCGGGCATCGACACGCTGAACGTGCGTCAGGGCGACCGAGTGCGGATCCGCGTCGGCAATCTGACGATGACCAACCACCCGATCCACATCCACGGACACGAGTTCGAGGTCACCGGCACCGACGGCGGCCCGGTGCCCAAGTCCGCGCGCTGGCCCGAGGTCACCACCGACATCGCGGTGGGCCAGATGCGGCAGGTGGAGTTCATCGCCGACGAGCCCGGCGACTGGGCCTTCCACTGCCACAAGAGCCATCACACGATGAACGCGATGGGGCATCAGGTCGACACGCTGATCGGGGTGGACCACCGCGGGCTGGCAGCGCGCATCAACAAGGTGATCCCCGACTACATGGCCATGGGCGAGCGCGGCATGGCCGACATGGCGGAGATGGAGATGCCCATCCCCGAGAACACCGCGCCCATGATGGCGGGCCAGGGGCCGCATGGCTCGCTGGAGATGGGCGGGATGTTCAGCGTCGTCAAGGTCCGCAAGGACCAGAAGCCCGGCGACTACCGCGATCCGGGCTGGTATGCCGCGCCGGCGGGGACCGTCGCCCATCGTGTCGACGCCCCCGCCGAAGCGCCCCGCGCGCATCCCGCCTCGGCCTCGAC